>CAWJMC010000001.1:0-254874 GCA_963843875.1 uncultured Actinomycetota bacterium
TGCTGAGCCAGTCAAATCCGTTCCCGGACCAGCTGGCCGGCTCTCACCGGGCTCCTGACGCCACCCAACTTCCGGAAGCGGTCCACGCGGGCGAACCGCATGATGTGACCTGCCCCGACTGGGGGTCTTGCTCAGGAGCTTCGCCTCGGGCCGAACACCCGGCCTGTTGGCCTTGTGTTCCGCCGCTCCGTGGCGACATCCAGAACATTAGAGGGGGCTCGCGGCGCGGGTCAAATCGAGGGACCGTGGTCCACCTCACCCACGATCGGGGCGTGTTCGATTCGTGCGGAACGAGCTCGGTCCGGTAGTGGACGCCGCGTGGCCTCAGCCCAGTCGGAGCCCCGCGAGCCGCTTCTTCCCCCGCCTGAGCACGAGCCAGCCGTCGACCAGGTGCTGGACACCGGGTGCCAGGTCGGGGTCCGTCACGCGCTCGTTGTTGAGGTAGGCGCCGCCCTCGCTCACCGTGCGTCGTGCGTCGCTCCTGCTCGAGGCGAGACCGGCCTGCACGAGCAGGTCGACGATCGTGCTCCCCGGCAGCGCCTGGCCGGCTCCGGCTTCCTGCAGCGCTGAGCCGAGAGTGCCCGGGCTCAGCGTGGTCAGGTCACCGCCACCGAACAGCGCTGCCGCGGCCGACCTGGCCTGTGCGGTCTCCTCCTGCCCGTGCACGAGAGTGGTGACGGCGTCGGCCAACGCTCTCTGCCCCGCGCGGCGGAACGGTTCCTGAGCGGTCTGCAGCTCCAGGGCCTCGATCTCCTCCCGGCCCAGGAAGGTGAAGATCCGCAACAGCTCGCCGACCTTGGCGTCCTCGACGTTCAGCCAGAACTGGTGGAAGGCGTAGGGCGACATCAGCCCAGGATCGAGCCACAGCGCACCCCCCTCCGTCTTGCCGTACTTCGTGCCGTCCGTCCGCGTCACCAGCGGGGTCGCGAAGGCGTGCGCCCGCCCCGACTCGGCGCGGCGGATCAGCTCGACACCTCCGGTGAGGTTGCCCCACTGGTCGGAACCGCCGAACTGGAGCGTCACCCCGTGCTGGCGGAACAGCTCGAGGAAGTCCATCGACTGCAGCAGCACGTAGCTGAACTCGGTGTAGGAGATGCCCGCCTCGAGCCTGGTCCGCACCACGTCCCGGGCCAGCATCCGGTTCACCGGGAAGTGCTTGCCGACGTCGCGCAGGAAGTCGATCGTGGACAGGCTCGCGGTCCAGTCGTAGTTGTTCACCATCGTCGCGGCGTTGCTGCCCTCGAACGACAGGAGGGCTCGATCTGCGCACGGACCCGCTCGACCCAGCCCTTGACCGTGTCGAGGTCGTTGAGGGTGCGCTCCCCCGAGTCCTTGGGGTCGCCGATCATCCCGGTGGCGCCGCCGACCAGGGCGAACGGCGTGTGACCGGCCAGCTGGAGGCGCTTCGCGGTCAGGATCTGCACCAGGTTGCCCATGTGCAGGCTGGGGGCGGTCGGGTCGAAGCCGACGTAGAAGCGCACGCTGGCTCGCTCAGCGCGGCGCGCAGGGCGTCGAGGTCCGTCGAGTGGGCGATGAGTCCGCGCCACTCGAGGTCGTCGAGCAAGGTGGGGTCCGGCGTGGGCACGGGGGGCCTTTCGTCGTACGGCGGGGAGGGTCAAGCCTGCCCCATGTGACGCGACCGGTGGCGCGGCGCGCGCTGCGGAGCCCCGCCTCACCCGCTCGGTCGGGGTCTGGCCGCCACGTAGCGGGAGACGAAGGTTCACCCGTCAGCCAGAACCGCCAGGGACGCTCCGCGGCCTGTCGCAGCCCGACCCGCGGACCGGTGCTCACCCGCCCGGCAGCGGACGGTACGCCCGAGGACCAGGTGCTCGGCGAGATCGAGACCGTCCTGCTCGCGACCGACATTCAGCGTCCGGCACAGTCCTGGCGGGACCGCGCGCCAGGTCACGATCGGTGCTGGCACCGCGCTCGTACGGGCCAGCTCGATGCCCTCGACCACCTCCCCCGCCCGCAGCAGCACCGCGCTCGCCTCGCCCTCACGACCGGTGACGACGTTGGCGCACCAGTGCATGCCGTAGGTGAAGTAGGTGTAGAGCCGGCCGGGCGGACCGAACATGCTCGCGTTGCGGGCCGTGGGCCCGCGAAAGGCGTGCGAGCCGGGGTCGTTGGCACCGGCGTAGGCCTCCACCTCGGTGACGCGTACGACGACACCGCCGTGTTGCAGGCGCGCCCCCAGCAGCCGCGGCGCGACCTCGAGCACCGGCCCGGACAGGGCCCGGGACAGGTCGTTCACGGGCTCGCTCGGCCCGGTCATCCGGTGGGACCGACCCGCTCCAGGAGCACGTCGAGCAGCCCGCGCTGGCCGGTGACCAGCAGCTCGCGCGCGCGCTCAGGGGCCAACCACGCGACCCGGTCGATCTCGGGGAAGCGCTGCCGTCGCCCGGACCGCGGTGGCCACTCCATCTCGAACTCCCCCGGCGCGATGGCCCCGGGGTCCACGCCGACCTCCACCGCCCAGGCCGTGACCCGTTTGCCCCCGGACTGACGGACCTCCCCCAGCGACACGAACCCGCCCGTCGGGGCCGGCAGGCCGAGCTCCTCGGCGTACTCGCGTCGGGCGGTCTCCAGCGGCTCCTCACCGGCCTCGGGCCGGCCCTTGGGGAAGGTCCACGCCCCGGCGTCCCGTCGCGCCCACAGGGGCCCTCCCATGTGCGCCACCAGCACCTCCAGGCCGGCACCGTCGCGGCGCCACGGGACCAGCCCGTAGCTGTGCGCCACCACGGCCGGTCAGGCTCCCAGCCAGGCGTGCTGGGCCGCGACCGCCGCAGCCAGCTCCTCGAGCTGCTCCTCCACGCGCACCGTCGCGGTGCCGCCGCGAGCACTCGCGCGAGGCGATCGAGCCCTCGACCGTGAGCACCCCGCGGACCTCCGGGGTGAGCCGGGCGTCGATCGCGGCGAAGTCGTCGTCGGTGAGGTCGGGCAGGTCGATGCCGCGCTCCTCGCACCGGCGCACGCACGCGCCGGCGATCTCGTGCGCCTCGCGGAACGGCACGCGGGCTGCGCACCAGCCACTCGGCGACGTCGGTGGCCAGCGAGAACCCCTGGGGGGCCAGCTCGGCCATCCGGTCGGTGTGCAGGACCATGGTCGCGACCTGTCCGGTGAACGCCGGCAGCAGCACCCGGAGGGTGTCGACGGCGTCGAAGACCGGCTCCTTGTCCTCCTGCAGGTCGCGGTTGTAGGCGAGCGGCAGCCCCTTGAGCGTGGTCAGCAGGCCGGTCAGCTCACCGACCAGCCGACCGGCCTTGCCTCGGGCCAGCTCGGAGATGTCGGGGTTCTTCTTCTGCGGCATGATGCTCGACCCGGTGGAGAAGGCGTCGTCGAGCGTGGCGAAGGCGAACTCCCGGGTGTTCCAGAGCACGATCTCCTCTGCCAAGCCGGCTCACGTCGACCCCGATCATCGCCGTCACGAAGGCGAACTCCGCTGCGAAGTCGCGACTCGCGGTGCCGTCGATGGAGTTGGGGCTGGACCGCTCGAAGCCCAGGTCGAGGGCCACCTGCTGCGGGTCGAGGCCCGAGGCTGGAGCCGGCCAGCGCTCCGCCGCCGTACGGCGACTCGGCGGTGCGCGCGTCCCAGTCACCGCAGCCGGTCGACGTCGCGCAGCAGGGCCCAGGCGTGGGCCAGCAGGTGGTGCGAGAGCAGCACCGGCTGGGCGTGCTGGAGGTGGGTGCGACCGGGCATCGGCGCCCCGAGGTGGGTCTCGGCCTGGTCGGCGATCGCCGCCACCAGGTCGAGCACCAGTGCCGCGACCCGCGGGCGCTGGTCGCGCAGGTAGGCCCGGAAGCAGCGTCGCGACCTGGTCGTTGCGGCTGCGCCCGGCCCGCAGCCGACCGCCGAGCTCGTCGCCGACCTCGAGCGAGCAGGAGCCGTTCGAGGGCCCCGTGCACGTCCTCGTCGGAGGGGTCCGGGACGCAGCTCGCCCGCGGCGTAGCGTGCCCCGAGCCGGTCGAGCCCGCCGATCAGGCCGGCCAGCTCGTCGTCGTCGAGCAGCCCCGCGCGCGCGCAGCGCCCGGGCGTGGGCCCGGGAGCCGGCCAGGTCGTAGGGCACCAGCCGCCAGTCGAAGTGGGTGCTGCGCGAGAGCGCCTCCAGCTCCGGGCTGGGCCGCCGGCGAACCGGGCGCCCCACAGGGCGCCGGTGTTGGTGCTGCGGGTCCTTGGTCATGGTTCCTTCAGTGTGGCGGTTGACCTCGGCGGTTCCCTGCGGCCACGCCTGGGTATCGCCGGGTCGGCTGTTGCGACCTGTCGCGGCCTGCGGCCGGAGGGGGCGGAACGGCCGACTCGGCTGCTGCTTCGTCGCTCGCCGGCGCTCGCTCAGTCGACCCCGAACTCCATGGCGGCGTTGTCCAGGGCCTCGTCCTCGGCACGGAGCGGCCGGGGATTGCTCGCGATCCGGTTGGCGCCGCCCTCCTCCAGCTCGCCGAGCAGGGTGCCGTGCTCGACCAGGACCTGGCCCTGCTCGAGCGGCTGGCTGGCGTACAGCTCGAGCTTGCCGCGGGAGTCGGCGATGTCCAGGTTGCGCATCGTCAGCTGGCCGATCCGGTCGGTGGGACCGAAGGCGGCGTTCTCGGTGCGCTCCATGGACAGCTTGTCCGGGTGGTAGGAGAACGCCGGACCGCGAGGTGTCGAGGATCGTGTAGTCCTCGCCGCGGCGCAGCCGCAGGGTCACCTCGCCGGTGACCAGCGAGGCGATCCAGCGCTGCACCGACTCGCGCAGCATCAGCGACTGCGGGTCCAGCCAGCGGCCCTCGTACATCAGCCGGCCGAGCCGGCGGCCCGTGCGCGTGGTAGTTGGCGATGGTGTCCTCGTTGTGGATGGCGTTGACCAGCCGCTCGTAGGCGATCCAGAGCAGCGCCATCCCGGGCGCCTCGTAGATGCCGCGCGACTTGGCCTCGATGATCCGGTTCTCGATCTGGTCCGACATCCCGAGCCCGTGCCGCCCGCCGATCAGTGTTGGCCTCGTGGACCAGCGCGACCGCCCCGGGCCGCCGTAGCGCCTGCCCGTTGATCGCGACCGGACGACCCCGCTCGAAGCGGACGGTGACGTCCTCGGTCGCGATCTCGACGGCGGGGTCCCAGAACTTGACGCCCATGATCGGCTCGACCGTCTCCAGCGAGACGTCGAGGTGCTCGAGCTTCTTGGCCTCGTGGGTGGCGCCCCAGATGTTGGCGTCGGTGGAGTAGGCCTTCTCCTGGGAGTCGCGGTAGGGCAGGCCGTGCTCGGTCAGCCACTCGCTCATCTCGGCCCGGCCGCCGAGCTCGTCGACGAAGGCGGCGTCGAGCCACGGCTTGTAGATCCGCAGCTCGGGGTTGGCGAGCAGGCCGTAGCGGTAGAAGCGCTCGATGTCGTTGCCCTTGAACGTCGAGCCGTCGCCCCAGATGTTCACGTCGTCCTCGTGCATGGCGCGGACCAGCAGGGTGCCGGTCACGGCCCGCCCGAGCGGGCGTGGTGTTGAAGTAGGTGCGGCTGCCGGAGCGGATGTGGAAGGCCCCGCAGGCCAGCGCGGCCAGGCCCTCCTCGACCAGCTCGGCCTTGCAGTCGACGGCGCGGGCCAGCTCGGCGCCGTACTCCATGGCCCGGCCGGGCACGCCGGAGATGTCGGGCTCGTCGTACTGGCCGATGTCGGCGGTGTAGGTGCACGGCACGGCACCCTTGTCGCGCATCCAGGCGACGGCGACGGAGGTGTCGAGACCGCCGGAGAAGGCGATGCCGACGCGTTCGCCGGTGGGGAGGGAGGTGAGGACCTTGCTCACGTGTGAGTTCCTTGCTGCCCGGGGTTCCTGGGCGGACCGGGTGGCCGGCCTCGACCACCGTGGCGGTTGTCGGGTGCTGGAGGAGTGGGTTCAGGACCGCGCGACGGCGTTGCTCGCGAGGTCCAGGAGTCGTCGGGCGAGGGCGTCGCCGTCGGGCCCGTGGCCGATCACCAGCACGGTGTCGTCGCCGGCGATGGTGCCGAGGACGCCGTCGAGCTCGGCCTTGTCGAGCGCCGAGGCGAGCAGCTGCGCCGCGGCCGGCGGGGTGCGCAGCACCACCAGGTTGGCCGAGGCCTCGGCCGAGATCAGCAGCTCGCCGGCCAGCCGGGCCAGCCGGGCCCCGGAGCCGGCCGTCTCGCGGCCCGACGAGCGGGGTCCGGTCGCCGCCCTCCGCGGGCACGGCGTAGACCAGGGCGCCCTCGGGGGTGCGGATCTTGACCGCGTCGAGCTCGAGCAGGTCGCGCGAGAGCGTGGCCTGGGTGACGCTGACCCCGTGGGCGGCGAGCAGCTCGGCCAGCTCGGTCTGCGAGCGCACCGGGCGGCTCTCCAGCAGGTGCACGATCTGCTGCTGGCGGGCCGACTTGTTGCCGGCGAGACGGCCGATCTCCTGGGGGATGCTCATTCGGGGCCCCCGACGCGGCGCGAGCGAAGCGAGTGGCGTGGTGGGGTGACTCCGGGGCGGTCGTGGCGGGGAATCGGGGCCCCCGACGCGGCGCGAGCGAAGCGAGTGGCGTGGTGGGGTGGTCATCGCTGCTCCAGCAGCCAGGTCAGGACGGCCTTCTGGGCGTGCCGGCGGTTCTCGGCCTCGTCCCAGACCACGCTCTGCGGGCCGTCGAGGACCTCGGCGGTGATCTCCTTGCCGCGGTACGCCGGCAGGCAGTGCAGCACCAGCGCGTCCGGCTTCGCCCGGGCGAGGAGTCCGGCGTCGAGCTGCCAGTCGCGGAACACCTCGCCCCGCCCCTCGGCCTCGTTCTCCTTGCCCATCGAGACCCAGGTGTCGGTGGCCACCACGTCGGCGTCGGCCACCGCGTGCCGACGCGTCACGGACGAACCGGGCCGAGCCGCCGGTGCCGGCCGCGAGCGCCCGGGCCCGGTCGAGCACCGCGGCGGAGGGCTCGTGGTCCTCGGGGCCGCTGGCCACCACGTGCATCCCGGCGGTCGCCGCCGCGAGCAGGAAGGAGCTGCCCATGTTGCAGGCGGTGTCGCCCAGGAAGGCGACCCGCAGCCCGGCCAGCGAGCCCTTGCGCTCGGCGACCGTCTGCAGGTCGGCGAGCAGCTGGCAGGGGTGGAACTGGTCGGTGAGCGCGTTGACGACCGGGACGCCGGCGTGCTGGGCCATCTCGTCGATCCGGGACTGGTCGCCGGTGCGCCACACGATCATCGAGGCCTGTCGCCCGAGGATCCGGGCGACGTCGGCGATCGACTCCCGCGTGCCGATGCCGGCGAGGTTGCCGTCGACCAGCATCGGGTGCCCGCCCAGCTCGGCGATCCCGGCCGCGAACGACGACTGGGTGCGCAGGGTCGGCTTGTCGAAGATCATCGCGACGGTGCGCGGACCCGCGCAGCGGCTTGGCGTCGTAGGGGGCGCGCTTCATCTCGGCGGCCAGCGCCAGCACCTCGGCCTGCTCGGCCGGGGTGAGGTCGTCGTCGCGCAGCAGGTGCCTCATGGCCGCTCCCCCGCCTCGCCGTACGCCGTGGCCAGGATGGCCGGCCAGGCCGCGAGGAACTCGTCGGCGTCGTCGTCGGTGAGCACCAGCGGCGGGGCCAGCCGGATCCGGTCCGGGGTGCACATGTTGACGATGAAGCCGGCGTCCTGGGCGGCGGTGACGGTCTGCCCGGCCCTCTCGGCGTCGAGGGAGATCCCGATCAGCAGACCCTCGCCGCGCACCTCGGTGACGTGCGGGTGGGCCAGGCCGTCGCGCAGGTGCTTGCCGAGCCGGTCGACGTGGTCGAGCAGGCCCTCGGCCTCGATCGTGTCGAGCACGGCGAGGGCGGCCGCCGCCGCCACCGGGTTGCCGCCGAAGGTGGTGCCGTGGTTGCCGGGCTCCAGCAGCGTCGCCGGCGTCGCCGAAGGCCAGCAGGGCGCCGATCGGGAAGCCGCCGGCCAGCCCCTTGGCCAGGGTGACCAGGTCGGGGTCGAGGCCCGGGTCCTTGGCCGAGGCCAGCCAGCGACCGGTGCGACCGATCGCCGCTCTGCACCTCGTCGAGCCACAGCAGGGCGCCGTGCTCGCGGGTGATCTCGCGGGCCCGGAGCAGGTAGCCGTCGGGCGGCACGTTGACGCCGGCCTCGCCCTGGACCGGCTCGAGGACCACCGCGGCCACGGTGTCGTCGACGGCGGCCGCGAGCGCCGCGGGGTCGCCGTACGGGACGAAGGTGACCTCGCCGGGCAGCGGCTCGAACGGCTCGCGGTAGGCCTGCTTGGAGGTCAGCGCCAGCGCGCCCATCGTGCGGCCGTGGAAGCAGCCCTCGGCGGCGACCAGCCGGGTGCGGCCGGTCTTGCGGGCCGCCTTGAACGCCGCCTCGACCGCCTCGGTGCCGGAGTTGGTGAAGAACACCCGCCCGTCGCGGGCGGTACCCGGTGGCCGGCGAGCGCCAGCGTCGAGCAGCCGCTCGGCCAGGCGGACCTGGGGCTCGGTGGCGAAGAAGTTCGAGACGTGGCCCAGGGTCTGCAGCTGGTGTGGTCACCGCCTCGACCAGGGCGGGGTGGGCGTGGCCGAGCGAGTTGACCGCGATCCCGCCGAGCAGGTCGAGGTACTCCTTGCCGGCGTCGTCCCAGACCCGGGCCCCGCCGCCGCGGGTGAGCACCAGCTTGGGCGGGCCGAAGGTGTTCATCACGGCGCTCGGTGTAGCGCTCGTGCACGTCGTCGGTGCTCGCTCATCTGGCTCAGACCTCCTTCTTCTTCGACGGCAGCGTGCGCGCGGCCCGCAGCTTGGTGGTGACGCCGGGGATCACCTGGGTGCCGATCCCCTCGGCGGTGAAGATCTCCAGGAGCACGGCGTGCGGCTCGCGGCCGTCGACGACGGTGGCCCGCGGGACGCCCTCGGTGACCGCCTTGAGGCAGGCCTGCATCTTCGGCACCATCCCCGCGGCCAGGCGACGGGATCAGCTCGGCCAGGTCCTCGGGGCTGATCTCGCCGATCACGTCGGGACTGTTCGGCCAGTCGCGGTAGAGGCCCTCGACGTCGGTGAGCACCAGCAGCTTCTCGGCGCCGAGGGCCACCGCGAGCGCGGCGGCCGCGGTGTCGGCGTTGACGTTGTGCACCTGGCCGTCGACGTCGGGGGCGACGCTGGAGATCACCGGGATCCGGCCGGCCTCGATCAGGTCGAGCACCGCCTCGGGCCGCACGCTGGCGACCTCGCCGACGTTGCCCAGGTCGACCTCCTCGCCGTCGACGACCGTGCCGGTGCGCCGGGCCGTGAACAGCCCGCCGTCCTCGCCGGAGAGCCCGACCGCGAGCGGGCCGTGGGGGTTGACCAGCCCGACCAGCTCGCGCTGCACCTGGCCGACCAGGACCATCCGGACCACGTCCATCGCCTCGTCGGTGGTGACCCGCAGCCCGCCCTTGAACTCGCTCTCGATGCCGAGCCGCTCGAGCATCGCGGAGATCTGCGGGCCGCCGCCGTGCACGATCACGGGGTGGAAGCCGGCGTAGCGCAGGAACACGACGTCCTCGGCGAACGCCTTCTTCAAGCGTGTCGTCGGTCATCGCGTTGCCGCCGTACTTCACCACGATCACCTTGTCGTGGTACTGCTCCAGCCAGGGCAGCGCCTCGGCCAGCGTGGCCGCCTTGTCCTGCGCGGCCTGCCAGGCCAGCGCGGAGGCGTGCACCTCGCTCGCGCCGCGTCGAGCTGCGGCCGGTCGGCGTCTCGCTCAGCGGGTCCCGGACGGCGGAGCGCCGCGGCTCCGGCTGGAGCGCTCACGAGCTGTACGCCGAGTTCTCGTGCACGTAGGCGTGCGTGAGGTCGTTGGTCCACACCGTGGCCTTGGCCGAGCCGGCCTTGAGGTCGATGCCGACCGTGACCCGGCGCGGCTCGAGGTCGACCTTGGCCGGGTCCTCGGCCGGGCGTGGACTCCCGGCAGACCCACACGTCGTTGATCGCGACGTCGAGGTCGGCCGGGGTCGAAGGCCGCCTGCGTGGTGCCGATGCTGGCCAGCACCCGGCCCCAGTTCGGGTCCTTGCCGAAGACCGCGGCCTTGAACAGGCTGGAGCGGGCCACGGAGCGGCCGACCTCGACCGCCTCGTCCTCGGTGGCGGCGTTGCGCACGGTGATCGCGATCTCGTGGTCGGCGCCCTCGGCGTCGGCGAGCAGCTGCATGGCCAGGTCGTGGCAGGCCCGGGTCAGCGCCTCGGTGAAGTCCTCGGCGCTCGGGCTGCACGCCCGGAGGCGCCGGAGGCCATCAGGGTGACGGTGTCGTTGGTGGACATGCAGCCGTCGGAGTCGAGCCGGTCGAAGGAGACCCGGGTGGCGGCGCGCAGCGCGGCGTCGAGGGTGGCGGCGTCGACGTGCGGCGTCGGTGGTCAGCACGACCAGCATGGTGGCCAGCTGCGGGGCCAGCATGCCGGCGCCCTTGGCCATGCCGCCGATGCTCCAGCCGTCGCCGTGCACGACGACCTGCTTGGCCACCGAGTCGGTCGTCATGATCGCCTGGGCGGCGTCCTCACCGCCGTCGTCGGCGAGCAGCCGGGACCAGCGCGTCGACGCCGGCCAGCAGCAGCTGCGCGGTCGTTGGTCAGCCCGATCAGCCCGGTGGAGCAGACCACCACGTCGCCGGAGCCGATCCCGAGGCCGCAGCGCACCTTCTCGGCCACCTCGTGGGTGGTCTGGAAGCCGTCGGGGCCGGTGTAGCAGTTGGCGCCGCCGGAGTTCAGCACGACCGCGCTGCACGCTGCCGTCCTTGACCACCTCCTTGCTCCAGATCACCGGGTTGGCGATGCAGCGGTTGGCGGTGAAGACGCTGGCCGAGGCCGACGACGGGCCCTGGTTGACGACCAGGGCGAGGTCCTGGTCGCCGGCTGCTCTTCAGCCCGGCGTGGACGCCGCCGGCGACGAAGCCGGCGGGGGTGGTGACGGACATCAGGAGCTTCCTTCGGGTCGGGTCGGTTCTCAGGCGGGTACGGCGGGGGCGACGGTGTGGCCGTGTCGTCGCCACTCCTCGGCGGCGTCGTCGGCCCGCTCCTTGGGCACCAGCATCCAGTCGGTGTCGAACGTCGAGAGCGTGAAGACGCTGATCCCCGCCTCGGCCAGCGGCGCCAGCAGGGCGCTCAGCACGCCGGTCAGCGCGAGGTCGAGCGGTCCGGCGACCTCGAAGGCGGTGAACGGGCCGGCCTGCCGCGGCCTTCTTCGGCACGCTGCGCGAGGCGCAGACGACCGAGGTCTCGGTGGCGGTCGACCGTGATCGAGAAGACCGAGGAGGACTCCGCCCAGGCCGGGCAGCTCGGCGCCCGGGCCGAGCCGGACCACGACCACCTGCTCGGGGTAGCGCGCCAGGGAGTACGTCGCGGTCGCCGGACCGTCGGCTGGACCGTCCTGCACCGTGCTCGTCGGCCGCTCACGGGGCCAGTCCCACGGTCGTCAGGCCGGTGGTCTCGTCGAGGCCGAGCGCGAGGTTCATGCACTGCACGGCCGCTCCCCCGGTGCCCTTGGCCAGGTTGTCGACCGCACCGACGGCGACCAGCCGGCCGGCGTCCTCGTCGACGGTGACCTGCAGGTGCACGGCGTTGGAGCCCGAGCACCGACTTGGTCTGCGGCCACTGGCCCTCGGGCAGCAGGTGCACGAACGGCTCGTCGGCGTAGGCCTTGGCGTACGTCGCGCGGGCCTGCTCGGCGTCGACCGTCGGTCGGCGCGCTGGCCGTGGCCAGGATGCCGCGCGGCATCGGCACCAGCACCGGGGTGAAGCTGACCCGCACGGCGCCGTCGGTCAGCGCCGGAGAGGTTCTGGATGATCTCGGGGGTGTGCCGGTGGGTGCCGCCCACGCCGTACGGCGCTGGCGCTGCCCATCACCTCGGAGCCGAGCAGGTGCGGCTTGGCCGCCTTGCCCGCGCCGCTGGTGCCGGAGGCCGCGCGACCACGGTCAGCTCGGTCGGGTCGACGATGCCCGGCCGCGACCGCCGGGGCGAGGGCGAGGGTGGACACGGTCGGGTAGCAGCCGGGGACGGCGATCCGCCTGGCGCCGCGCGAGCAGCTCGCGCTGGCCGGGCAGCTCGGGCAGGCCGTAGGGCCAGGAGCCCGGCGTGCGGCGGAGCCGTAGAACTTCTCCCACAGCGCGGGGTCGGTGAGCCGGAAGTCGGCCCCGCAGTCGACCACCACGCACGTCGTCGCCGAGCTCGGCGGCGACCGCGCCGGACTGGCCGTGCGGCAGGGCGAGGAACGACCACGTCGTGGCCGGCGAGCACCTCGGTCGTGGTCTCCTCGAGCACCCGGTCGGCCAGCGGCACCAGGTGCGGCTGCAGCGCGCCCGAGCGGCTGGCCGGCGTTGGAGGCGCCGGTCAGCGCGCCGATCTCGACGCCGGGGTGGCCGAGCAGCAGCCGCAGCACCTCGCCCCCGGCGTACCCGCTGGCCCCGGCGACGGCGACCCGTACCTCGTCCTGCGTCATGTGCATGACTATACAGAGTTCTGCATGTCCGCTCGAACGGGCCCGGTCGGCCGGCGCGGTGAAACCGCGGGCGACGCCGCGAAACCGCCGTGAAACCGCGGACGCCCCACGGTGGTGCCATGACGAACTCCACAACCGCGACCACAGCCTCGCCGTCCGGGCGACCGGGCTGGTGAAGGTCTTCGGCGACAACCGCGCGGTCGACGGCATCGACCTCGAGGTGCGTCGCGGCGAGATCTTCGGCGTGCTCGGCCCCAACGGCGCCGGCAAGACCACCATGCTCAGCATGCTGGCCACCCTGCTCGCGATCGACGGCGGCGAGGCCGAGATCTTCGGCGTCGACGTGCGCCGGCACCCCCACGAGGTGCGCCAGCTCCTCGGCGTCACCGGGCAGTACGCCTCGGTGGACGAGAACCTCACCGCCACCGAGAACCTCGCTGCTCTTCGCCCGGCTGCTCGGGCTGTCGCGGCGCCGAGGCCCGCGAGCGGGCCACGACCCTGCTGCGCCAGTTCGGGCTCGAGGACGCCGCCGACCGGCAGATCGCGAAGTTCTCCGGCGGCATGCGCCGCCGGCTCGACCTCGCGGTCAGCCTGATCCGGCGCCCGCCGCTGATCTTCCTCGACGAGCCGACGACCGGCCTCGACCCGCGCACCCGCGGCCAGATGTGGGACACCATCCGCGAGCTGGTCGCCGAGGGCTGCACCATCCTGCTCACCACGCAGTACCTCGACGAGGCCGACCAGCTGGCCGACCGGATCGCGGTGATCGACCGCGGGGTCAAGGTCGCCGAGGGCACGCCCGCCGCAGCTCAAGGCCTAGGTCGGCGGCTCGACGCTGCAGCTGCGGCTGAGCGACCCCGGCGCAGGTCGACGACGGCCGCGCGACGTCCTGCGCCGCGTGCTGCGACGAGGAGCCGGCGCTGACCCCCGAGGCCGGGGCGATCGTCGTACCCCTGCGCGACGCCGACCAGGCCGCCGAGGCCCTGATCGCCCTGCGCGAGCAGGCGATCAGCGTCGCCTCGGTCACCGTCGCCCAGCCCACCCTCGACGAGGTGTTCCTCGCCCTGACCGGGCACGACACCGGCGAGCGACGACGCCACCGCGCCACCCCGACCGACGAGGAGCTGGAGGTCGCCCGATGAGCACCCTGACCACGCCCACCGACGCCGCACCCGTCCCGACCACGCGCGACCCCACCGCCGGCGTGCGCCGCCACATCGGCCCGGCGCGAGGCCGTTCGCCCAGACCATGACGATGGCCTGGCGCGGCGACCATGAAGATGCGCCGCAACCCCGAGCAGTTCTTCGACGTGATCGTCCAGCCGCTGCTGTTCACGGCGATGTTCGCCTACATCTTCGGCGGCGCGATCTCCGGCGACGTCACGACCTACCTGCCGATCCTGATCCCCGGCATCCTCGCCCAGACCACGATGACCGCCTGCATCGCCACCGGCGTCCAGCTGCGCGAGGACATGGACAAGGGCGTCTTCGACCGGTTCAAGGCGCTCCCGATCGCCCGGATCGCTCCGCTGGCCGGGCCGATGGTCGCCGACCTGCTGCGCTACACGATCGCGACCGTGCTCACCTTCGCGCACCGGCTTCGCGATCGGCTACCGCCCCGGCGGCGGCGTCGGCGTTCGTCGTCGCGGCGGCGCTGCTGGTGATCGTCACCGGCTGGTCGCTGGCCTGGATCTTCACCTTCATCGGGATCATCGGCAAGAGCGCCCAGAGCGTGCAGGGGATGTCGATGATGATCATGTTCCCGCTGACGTTCCTGTCCAACGCCTTCGTCCCGGCCGACACCCTGCCCGGCTGGTTGCAGCAGTTCGTGCAGGTCAACCCGGTCTCCCACGTGGTCACCGCGGTGCGCGACCTGGCCAACACCGGCCGGGTCACCGGCGAGGTCGGCTGGGCGCTGCTCGCCTGCGCGATCGTGGTCGCGGTCTTCTCGACGCTCTCGGTGCGGGCCTACAACAAGGCGCTGTGACACGCACCCCGCACCGTTGAGTTGGCCCTCGTGCCGGTGTGAGTTGGCCCCCGTGCCGGACGGTTGGCGGCGCCATGCCCAACTCAACCCGGCGGCAGGGCCAACTCAACGAGTCAGCGGACCAGGGCCAGGGCGTCGGGCCCGAGGTCGCGCGGCATCCGGTCGGCGTACTCGTCGAGGTACGCCGGGAGCTGCCCGGGCGCGTGCGTCTCGGCCAACCGCTCGATGTTCTTCCAGGCCATCGAGGGCAGGATCCGCTGGTAGCCGAAGCGCTGGGCGAGGGCGAAGCAGCGCAGCGACCGCTCGACGCCCCGTCGCGTCGACGCCGGGGTCGGTCAGGGAGTAGGCACCCACCGCCACGAGTGCGCAGCCCGACGATCGGGTAGTCGACGGTGATCCCCTCCTGCCGGAAGGTCTGCGGCAGCTTGTCCACGATGTCCGCGACCAGACCCTCGACCAGCGTCTCGTCGTCCGTGCAGCACGGCCGCGAACGCGGTCGCAGCGATGCCGTAGACCGCCCAGGGGGTGAGCTCGAGAGCGACGTCGAAGTGCTCGAGGATCTGCTCACGCTCGGAGGCCATCGCCATCCGGTAGAGCGCGAGCCCGCGGTCGACGTCGCCCTCGGCCAAGGCCAGCTCGGCCTGACCGATCACGCCGACGTTCCAGCCGAGCCGTGTGCGCGCTGCGCTGGTCGCGCGAGATCGCGTCGAGCGCGGTCCGGGCCCGGTCGAGGCGACCCTCGGCGAGATCGGCGAACGCGATGACGCCGCGCAGCTGCAGGATCGTCCTCCACCGCCCCCAGCGCGACCATCACCGGCAGCGCCTGCTCGGCGTACCGTCGGCTCGTCTCCCAATCGGCGAACTGGCTGGCCAGGCCGACACAGCTGCGACTGGATCAGGGCCCGGGTCCATGGGCCGTCCTCGTCGTCGCAGAGCGCCAGCGCCCGCTCCCCCGCGCTGCGCGCCCCCGCGAGGTCGCCGGCGTTCTCGTGCGCCTGCCCGGACCACATCAGCGCGAGCCGGGCGACCTGCGGATCCTCGTCGGCGCACAGCGACTCGAGCGCGTCGAGCCGGTCGTAGGGGTTGGTCACGCTCGACCCGTAGACACCGAGCAGCACCCGGACCTGGACCTCGACCCGGCTGCCCCGGGTCGAGCGGCAGCGAGCGCAGCAGCAGCACGCCCTCGGGTCGCACCTTGCCGGTGAAGATCGCCTCGTTGGTGAGCAGTGCGGTGAGCACGCTCGCCAGGTCGGTCGGTTCGGCTGCCCGTCGGCGCGCCGAGCAGCAGGTCGAGCGCCGCACGCGTCACCCCGAGCACGGTCAGGTGGTCGCCGCCGATCGACCAGAAGCCGGCCAGCAGGTCGAGGAGCGGCACCAGGGTCTCGACGTCACCGTCGTCAAGGGCGGAACGCATGATCGCGGACAGGTTGCCCACCTCGCGACGGACGTCGTGCATGACCTCGACCTGGTCGGGCGTGTAGAGCCGAGCCCGGTTGCTCGCGCGCCGTCTCCCGGGCCCAGGTCCGTAGCCGCTCGGCGCACCGCGTCGACCTCACCGGCCGCCGCCAGCCGACTCCAGCCCGTACTCACGGACCGTCTCGAGGAAGCGGTAGCTGATCCCGTCGTCGCCCTCCTGCACCACCACCAAGGACTGGTCGACCAGCTCGGCGACGGAGGCCAGCGGGTCGACGTCCAGCACCGCCTCGGCGCCGGCGAGGGTGAATCCGTCGGGGAACGCCGCCAGCGACGCCAGCACGGCCTGGTCCTCGGCCCGGAGCAGGTTCCAGCTCCAGTCGATGACCGCCTCGAGCGTGCGGTGCCGGTCGGGTGCGGAGCGGTCGGTGCCGGTGAGCAGTGCGAACCGGTCGCCCAGCCGCCCGGTGATCTCCGCCACCGACATCACCCGGACCTTGGCGGCGGCGAGCTCGATCGCGAGCGGGAGCCCGTCGAGCCGGGAGACCAGGGCCTCGACCTCCCCGTGGTCCAGGCGTACGCCGGAGCGCGCGGCACGGGCGCGACGCACGAACAGCTCGTGGGCGTCATCGCCTCCGAGCTGCGGCAGCAGGTAGACCTCCTCGGCCGCGATCCCGAGCGGTGCCCGCGACGTGGTGAGCACGGTGAGGCCGTCCGTGGTCGCGACCAGGAAGGCGACGAGGTCGGCGACCGCGTCGATCAGGTGCTCGCAGTTGTCCAGCACGAGCAGGCTCGGGGCTCCGCCCAGCCGTTCGGCGATGCGGGCGCGCAGGTCAGTGCCGCGTCCCGAACCGATCTGACCGGCCCGGATCGCGACCGACTCGCGGACCTGGAGCGCGTTGCCGACCTCGGGCAGGACACCCTCGGGGGCCGCGACCCCGGCCAGCTCGACGAAGTGGACCGACGGCTGCTGGGCCAGTCGACCCACGAGGTGGGCCATCCGGGTCTTGCCCAGGCCGCCGGCCCCGACGACCGAGACCACCCGGGCGCGGGCGAGGAGTCCCCGGATCGCGGCCACGTCGCTGTCCCGCCCGACCATCGGCGCGGCGTCGTACTTCAGCCCCTCACGGACCGGCGCGTCGCGAGCCAGCAGCTCGGCGTGCAGCCGGCGCAGCGACTCTCCCGGCTCGGCGCCGACCTCGTCACGCACCCGGGCGTCGTACGCCGCGAAGCGGGCCAGGGCCGCCGGGAGACCCCGCACCTCCGCCTCGGCCCGGAGCACCTCGGCCAGCAGGGCCTCGTCGTCGGGCCGCCGGCGCAGCGCGGGTTCGAGCAGGCCCAGCGCGTCAGCCACCTCGCCGCGAGCCAGCTGCACCGAGCCGAGCAGACGAGCGGCCGCGTCGTGGTCCGCCCGGGCCCGGGTCGCGACGTCGTGGACCGCACCCGACGTCGCCCCCGAGGTCTGACCGGTCGAGATCGCGATGCCGACCGCCTCCGCCGCCGAGTGCCGCACGACGTCGAGGTCACCGGCCGACCACGCGTCGCGCGCGGTGGCCAGCAGACGGCGCAGCAGCAACGCGTCCACCTCGTGGTCGCGCAGGCCCAGCTGGTAGCCGGTCGCGGCGCGGCCGACGACCTCGGCCCCGGTGCGCGAGCGCAGCCGGGAGACCTGCACCTGGAGCGCCTTCTCCGGGTGGTCGGGCGCCGCCTCCTCCCAGACCGCCTCGACCAGCTCGCCCACCGACACCGCGTGCGGGGCCGCAAGCACCAGGGCGGCGAGCAGGGCCTGCGCCCGCTCACCCGGGACCGGCTCGCCACGCCAGCGCACGCCGTCGAGCACCACGAGCTCCGGTGCGGTGGCCGGCCCAGGAGGCATCGTCTAGACCCGCTGCTCGGCTCCGTGCCGCTCGGCGGCGAGGGCGACGGCAGCGTCGCGGGCCGCCGCGGACTCCGCGTCGGTCAGCGTCCGGTCGGGGGCCCGGAAGCGCAGCGCGAAGGCCAGCGACTTGCGACCCTCGCCGACCTGCGACCCGGTGTAGAGGTCGAACAGGCGCACCGACTCGCAGAGCGCGCCCGCGCCCGCGCGCAGGGTGGCCTCGAGGTCCGCTGCCGGCAGGTCTGCGTCGACCACGAGGGCGACGTCCTCCTTGGCGAGCGGGAAGGTGGAGAAGTCCGGCGCCGTCGGCTCGACCGCGTGGGCCATCAGGAAGTCGAGGTCGATCTCGCAGGCCGCCGTGCGCGCCGGCAGTCCGAAGGCCGCGCACACCCGTGGGTGCAGCTCGCCGGCGTGGCCGAACTCCTCGCCGTCGACCAGCACCTGCGCGCAGCGCCCCGGGTGCCAGGGCATCCGCGCCGCGGATCGCACCTCGACCGGCACACCGAGCTCGGTGCCGAGCCGGCGTACGACCTCGACCGCGTCGGACCACGACGCGGCGCGACCCTCGCCCCACCAGCCCTTGCGCTGCCGCTCCCCGGCGAAGACCGTCGCGAGGAACAACGGCTGGTCCGGGATCGCCGCGAACAGCTTGTCCAGCTCGGCCCGGCTCGGGCGCCACTGCACGTCGTAGATCGGTGCGGGGCCACGGTCGGTGGGGAAGGCGACCTGCCCCGTCTCGAAGAGGGCCACCCCGGCCGAGCCCCGGCCCAGGTTGCGCGCCGCGGAGCGGAGCAGCCCGGGCAGCAGCGTGGTGGTGTACGACGGTTCCTCGGCCGAGAGCGGGTTGGCCAGGCGGACCGTGTGCCGCAGCACGTCGTCGGACGCCAGCCCGAGCGCGTCGAAGGCGTCGTCGCCGACGAACGGGAAGCTGATCACCTCGACGAGCCCGGCCCCGGCCAGGCTGCGCCCGATCCGGCGCCGCAGCCGCTGCTCGCGGGTCAGCCCGGAGCCACCCGGTGCCGGCGGCAGCACCGACGGGATCTCCTCGTAGCCGACCACGCGGACGACCTCCTCGACCAGGTCGTAGGGGTCGCTGAGGTCCGGGCGCCAGGTCGGCGGGAGGGCCTCGATCGTCGCGCCCGCCGAGTGCCCCTGGACGACCACCGTGCAGCCGACCGCCTCCAGGGCGGCGACCGCCGTCGCGGCGTCGACCGGCATGCCGGAGATCCGGGCCGACAGGTCGGCCGGCATCTCGATCGCCACGCGGGGCGCCGGTGAACCGACCACGGTGACCCCCGGCTCGGCGGTGGCGCCGCCGTACCTCGTGAGCAGCTCGACGACCCGGTCGGCGGCGGCCTGGCAGTTCAGCGGGTCGGCGCCGCGCTCGTTGCGCTTGCCGGCCTCCGAGGAGAGCTTGTGCCGCTTGCCGGTGCGGAACATCGAGACCGGGTCCCAGTGCGCCGCCTCGACCAGCACCCGGGTGGTCGAGGCCGACATCTCGGTCGCCGCTCCGCCCATCACGCCGCCGAGGCCGATGATCCCGGAGCCGTCGGTGACCACGAGGTCATCGGGCGAGAGCGCACGGTCGTTCCCGTCGAGCGTGGTCAGCCGCTCACCGGCACCGGCCCGGCGTACGCCGATGGCACCCGTGAGCTTGTCGGCGTCGTAGCCGTGGATCGGGCGACCCATCTCGAACATCACGTAGTTGGTGACGTCGACGGCCAGCGAGATCGGGCGTTGACCGACCTGCTGCAGGCGACGGGCCATCCAGTCGGGGGTCGCCGCGCCCGGGTCGAAGCCACTGACGGTGCGGGCCACGAAGACCGGGCAACCCTCGGGATCGTCGATCAGCACCGGGTGTCCGGCGTCGTCGGGCGGGGGGAGCAACCGCTCGACCGGGTCGGAGTAGGCCGAGCCGAAGGCGAGGGCGGCGTCGCGGGCCACCCCGCGCAGCGACATCGCGTAGGCGCGGTCGGGGTTGATCTCGAACTCGATCACGTCGTCGCCGAAGCCGAGCACCTCGCGCGCGTCGGCACCGGGCTCACCCGCGTCGGGCGGCAGCACGATGATCCCGCCCGCCGATGACGGAGTCTCCTCGCCCAGGCCGAGCTCGCGGGACGAGCAGATCATCCCGGCACTCACGTGGCCGTAGGTCTTGCGGGCGGAGATCTCGAAGTTGCCCGGCAGCACACCACCCGGAAGCACCACGACGACCAGGTCGCCGACGGCGAAGTTGTGCGCGCCGCACACGATGCCCTGCGGCTCGCCGGTGCCGTTGGCGTCCGCCACGTCGACGCTGCACCAGTTGATCGTCTTGCCGTTCTTCTGCGGTTCCGGCACGAGGCTCAGCACGCGACCGAGCACCAGGGGGCCGGTGATCCCCTGCCCGGGCTCGTCGATGGCCTCGAGCTTGAGCCCGAGCGCGGTCAGGCGTGCCGCGAGCTGCGCGGTGCTCACCGCCGCGGGCAGGTCGACGTACTCGCGGATCCAGGACACGGGTGCGCGCACGCTGCTCAGAGCTCCGATCCGAATGCCGTGGTGAAGCGGACGTCGCCCTCGAACAGCTCACGCATGTCCTGCGCGCCGTAGCGGAACATCAGCATCCGGTCGATGCCGAAGCCGAACGCGAACCCGGAATAGGTGTCCGGGTCGATCCCGCAGGCGCGCAGCACCCGCGGGTTCACCACGCCGCAGCCGCCGAGCTCGATCCAGCCCTCGCCCCGGCAGGTCCGACACGTCATGTCCCCCGCCTCGGTCAGGCCGGTGCCGCGGCACACGAAGCAGACCATGTCCATCTCGGCCGAGGGCTCGGTGAAGGGGAAGTACGACGGCCGGAACCGGGTGCGGATCCCCTCGCCGAACAGCGAGGTCAGCATCGCGTCCAGCGAGCCCCGCAGGTGCGCCATCGAGATGCCTCGGTCGATGACCAGACCCTCGACCTGGTGGAACACCGGGCTGTGCGTCGCGTCGTACTCGTCGGTGCGGTAGACCCGGCCCGGGCACACGACGTAGATCGGCGGGGTGCGGGAGAGCATCGTGCGCGCCTGCACCGGCGAGGTGTGGGTGCGCAGCACGAGGTGCTGCTCGGCCGGCGAGGTCCAGAAGGTGTCCTGCATCGTGCGGGCCGGGTGGTCCGGGCCGAGGTTGAGCGCGTCGAAGTTCAGCCACTCCGCCTCGATGGCCGGCCCCTCGGCGACCTCCCAGCCCATCGCGACGAAGATGTCGCCGATCCGCTCCGAGAGCATCGTGATCGGGTGCCGGGCACCGGGCGCCGCCCGGTCCCAGGGCAGCGTCACGTCGACGGTCTCCTCGACCAGCATCCGTTCCTCGTGCTCGGCCTCGAGCACCTGCTGCCGCGCGGCGATGGCCCCATTGAGGGCGCCACGGGCCTGGCCGACCCGCTGGCCGGCCTCCTTGCGCGCCTGCGGCGGCAGGGCGCCGATCTCCCGGTTGGCCAGGGCCAGTGGTGAGCGGTCGCCGGTGTGGTCGATCCGGACCTGCTTCAGCGCGGCGAGGTCGAGCGCCGAGCCCACCGCCTCGAGCGCCTCGTCGCGCATCGCGAACACCTGGTCCTCCCGCAGTGGCGTGACTTCCACGGGGTCGTACTCGGTGTTCGGGCCGGACATCGACTGCCTCTCCTCGGGGACCCCGCGCGCACGGGGCGGGCCAAGTCTAGGAAGGCCGGGGGCCGCGGGGCGAACCGGTTCTCGCTGACCGGGCAGGTTTTCACCGCCAGGACCGCTGACCGGGCAGGTTTTCACCGCCAGGACTGCTGACCGGGCAGGTTTTCACCCGCGTGCGGCACTCCCATCCGTGAAAACCTGCCCGGTCAGCGTCGTACGACGTGAAAACTTGCCCGGTCAGCGTCGTACGACGTGAAAACCTGCCCGGTCAGCGGGGATCCGCGACCGGCCAGCGCAGGTCGATCCGAGCGCCCCCGGCGGGCGAGGTCGAGATCTCGAGGGTGCCGCCGTGCACGGTGACCAGGCCGTTGACGATGTACATCCCCAGTCCGGTGCCACCGCGCTGGCCGTGCTTCCAGAACTTGGTGAAGACCCGCTTGCGGATCTCCTCCGGGATGCCCTCCCCCTCGTCGTCGACCAGCAGCCGGGCGAAGCGCACCCCGCCCTCGCGGTCCGCACTGCCGGTGCTCGGAGCGGTCTCGAGCGTGACGGTGGTCAGGCCCTCGCCGTGCCGTACGGCGTTCTCGATCAGGTTGGTGACGACCTGCACCAGCTTGTCGGGGTCGGCGAAGATCGGCACCGGCCCCTCGGGCGCGACGACGGCGAAGTCGCGGTTGGTGCCGATGCGGCTGCTCGTCACGACCCGGTCGACGGTGGCCCGCAGGTCGACCTCGCGCGGGTAGAGCGGCAGCCGGCCCGTGTCGATCCGAGCCACGTCCAGGAGCTCGGTGATCAGCCGGCTGAGTCGCTCGGCATCGTGGTTGACGGTGGCCAGCATCAGCTGGCGCTGCTCGTCGTTGAGCACGTCCCAGCGGTTGATCAGGGTCGTGACGAACCCCCGTACGCCGGTCAGCGGCGAGCGCAGCTCGTGGGCCACCGTCGCGACGAGGTCGGAGCGCTCGCGGTCGAGCCGCTCGCGGCCCCGTGCCGAGCGGAGCACCAGACCGACCTGGCGGACCGGCCCGCCCCGCTCGCGCACCAGCCGGCCCGTGACCAGGACCTCCTCGCCGCCGGGCAGGATCCAGGACTGCTCGGTCAGCCCGACCCGGGTGCGCAGACCGTCGTACGGGTCGTTGCCGGCCCACCAGGACATCCCGTCCCGGTCCTGGAGCGCCAGCACCTCGCGCAGCGGCCGCCCCACGCCGGTCTCGCCCCCGTCGTGCCCGAGGCCGAGCATCTCCCGCGCCACGGCGTTGGTCAGCGTGACGACGCCCTCGGCGTCGGCCACCACCAGCCCGTCGGGCAGGGCGTCGTACTGCTCGACTGGTGCTGACACCCGCCCACCCTATGAGGACGGGCGGGCGTCAGGTCCATTCCGCCAGGACACGGACCCAGACCGGCTCCTCGATCGGGTCGTGCTCGGCCAGGATCCGCCTCCGGCCGGGGAGACCGGCGATGCCGATCACGACCGGGCCGTTCGCCATGGCGAACGAGATGCCGGCCCAGGCGAAGAAGGCGGACGTGGTCAGGTGCTGATGGAGCTCGAGGTCATGGCTGCACCCGGTCGTCCTGGGCGGGGGCGGCGGATCCGTGCTGGGGCTCAGGTTCCGCGCCGAGCACCCCGGCCCGGACCGGCGTCGAGAACCGGGCCGAGTACCGGGCGGCGGTGGAGCGGGCGGCGAGTCCCCCGAGCAGCACCAGCGCACCGGCGCCGGCGTCGATCAGCAGGGCGGCGCCCGGTGCGACCCGGTCCACGAGCACCCCGGCGAGGGCCGCCCCGGCCGCGACGCCGACCACGTTCGCAGTGCTCAGGGCGGTCATCGTCGTCGTCTCGAGACCGGCCGGCGCGGCACGTTCGGCCGCGGCGAAGGAGCTGATCAGCGCCGGGGCGAGCGCCACGCCGAGGACCAGGCAGGCCAGGGCGAGCGGGAGCGGCGCGGACGCGAGCGCAGCCCCCGCACCGACGAGGAGCAGGACGAGGCCGCTCAGGGCGATCCGCGTCTCGAGCGCGATGACCTGCGCGAGCCGCGTGGTCAGCAGTCCGGTGATGGCGGACCCGACCCCCATGGCGGCGTACACGGGACCGGTGAGCGCGGCGTCGCCGGTCTCGGCCATCCGGGCCGCGACACCGGTCTGGGTGGCTCCGAAGACCAGTCCGACCGACGCCATGGCGACCAGCAGGCAGCCCAGGTAGGCCACCGGGGCCGTCCGGCGCCGGTCCGACGTGACGCGGCGGGCGGAGGGCCGGCTCCCCGCGAGGGCGCTGCGGTGCAGCGCGAACCCGGTCTGGGCCAGGGCCGCGACGACCAGCGCCACGAGCAGCCCCCAGGTCGGGGACGCGAGCCCGGCGACGGTGCCGACCAGGAGCGGACCGAGGACGAAGGAGGTCTCGTCGAGCGCGCCCTCGAAGGCCATCGCCGTGCCCACGAACGCTCGCCGGTCGGGTCGGGGGCGCGCGAGGTCGGCCCACCGGCTGCGCGACATCGCGCCGGGTTGCGGGTTGGCCAGGCCGATCACCGCGGCGAGGGTCAGGACGAGGCCCAGCGGTGCTCCGGCGACCGGGCCCAGCAGGGCGGCGAGGGCGACCACCTGCACGAACGTCGCGGCGAGCAGCACCGGACGCTGGCCGAACCGGTCGGCCGCCAGCCCGACCGCGGAGCCGCCGACCCCGCCCCCGATGCTCAGGGCGGCGACCGCGAGCCCGCCCGTCCCGTAGGAGCCGCTCAGGTCGGCGACGTAGAGCAGCAGGCCCAGCGGCAGCATCGCCGTGGGCAGCCGGGCGGCGGCGTCGAGCCCCAGGTAGGAACGGTCGACCTGGCGGACGAGGGTCCGCAAGCCGGGACCGGACGACGAGACGGGCGAGGCGGACGACGGGGCGGGCGAGGTGCGGGTCATGGTGCTCCGGGGGACGAGACGTCGCGCGTCACCCCACCACTGACGCGCCGAAACCCTGAGCGACGCCGATGCTACCCCGACCGCAGCCAGCAGATGCCGGGACGCGTCAGGCTCGGCGTCGTGCGCGCGCGCCGGCGTAGAGGCACACGGCGGCGGCCGTGGCGAGGTTCAGGCTCTCGGCCCGGCCGTGGATCGGGATCCGCACCCGGTGGTCGGCGAGCTCGGCCAGCTCGGTCGGGCAGGCCCCAGGCCTCGTTGCCGAACAGCCAGGCCACGGGGTACGCCAGCAGGGCGTCGGCGTCGTACAGGTCGATCTCACCGGCACCGTCGGCCGCCAGCACGGGCAGACCGGCCCGGCGTACGTCGGCCAGCACCGCTGCGGTGCCCGCGGTGACGCAGAGCGGGACGTGGAACAAGGACCCGGCGCTCGCGCGGATGGTCTTCGGGTTGTACGGGTCCACGCTGTGGCCGCTCAGCACGACCCCACCCGCACCAGCGGCGTCCGCCGTGCGGATGATCGTGCCGGCGTTGCCGGGGTCGCGGACGTCGGCACATACCACCAGGCCGTTGGCGGCCGCGTCGAGCAGCGAGTCGACCGAACGGTCGAGGAAGCGACAGACCGCAACCATGCCCTGGGGGGTGACCGCGTCGGCGAGCGAGGCCAGCGCCTCCACCTCGCTGAGCTGCCAGGGTGCGCCGATCTCGACCGCATCGGCGTACAGGTCCGGGTGCCGGGTGGTCGCCTCGCAGGTCGCGAACACCTCCACGACGACGTCGGGCACCGCGAGCGCCTCGCGCAGGGCGTTCTCGCCCTCGGCCAGGAAGAGCCGCTGCTCCGCCCGGGCCGTACGACGCGTGAGCCGGCGTGCGGCCTTGACCCGGCCGCTCGTCTTGGTCAGGGGTGTCGTCATGGCTGGACCGACCTCGGACGCGCGTCCGGCCCGGTCGAGTCTCGACCGGGCCGGAGCGGTGGATCCGAGCGTCTCAGGCGTTGACCGGGGCGTTGACGTCCTCGGGCAGCGCGGCCTTGGCGGTGGCGACGAGGGCCGAG
The DNA here is from genome assembly GCA_963843875.1 of uncultured Actinomycetota bacterium. Lineage (GTDB taxonomy): Bacteria > Actinomycetota > Actinomycetes > Propionibacteriales > Nocardioidaceae > Marmoricola. The sequence continues at coordinate 25,220 of CAWJMC010000001.1, forward strand.
AAGGCGGGCGCGTCGTTCACGGCGAGGTCGGCGAGGATCTTGCGGTCCACCTCGACCCCGGCCAGGCGCAGGCCCTGGATGAACCGGTTGTAGGTCAGTCCCTCGGCCCGGGCACCGGCGTTGATCCGCTGGATCCAGAGCTTGCGGAAGTTGCCCTTGTTCTTGCGCCGGTCGTTGTAGTTGTAGACCAGCGAGTGGGTGACCTGCTCCTTGGCCTTGCGGTACAGACGCGAGCGCTGGCCCCGGTAGCCGGAGGCGCGCTCGAGGGTTACCCGGCGCTTCTTGTGGGCGTTGACCGCCCGCTTGACGCGTGCCACGTGATGCTCCTTGTTGCTTCGACGATGTCAGGGATGAGGGTCAGAGACCGAGCAGCTTCTTGGCCCGGGCGACGTCGGGCTTGGCCACCTCGGTGGTACCCGAGAGACGACGGGTGAGCTTCGAGGGCTTGCGCTCGAGGTTGTGCCGCATGCCGGCCTTCTGGCGCCGGATCTTGCCGGTCCCGGTCACCCGGAAACGCTTGCTCGCCCCGGAGTGGGTCTTGTTCTTCGGCATCGTGTTCTCTCTCGCTCGGACGACTCACTGGGAGCCGCTGGGTGGTCTCGCGCTGTGGTGCGGTGGCTCAGGCCTCGATCTCGGGATCGAGGTTCTCGGAGCGTCCGCGCTCCTTCTTCTGCGCCACCGGCCCGACGTGGGCGGCCCGCTCGGCGCGCTCCTCGGCCCGCTCGACCTCGCGGGCGGCCGCGCGCTCCTCGCGCTCGACCTTCTCCTCGGCCATGGCCTGGGACTTCTTGCGGTGCGGACCCAGCACCATCACCATGTTGCGCCCGTCCTGCTTGGGGGCGGACTCCACGAAGCCCAGCTCCGTGACGTCCTCGGCCAAGCGCTGGAGCAGCCGGAAGCCGAGCTCGGGGCGGTGCTGCTCGCGACCGCGGAACATGATGGTGATCTTCACCTTGTCGCCCGCCCGGAGGAACCTCACGACGTGACCCTTCTTGGTCTCGTAGTCGTGCTGGTCGATCTTCGGGCGGAGCTTCATCTCCTTGATGATCACGTTGGTCTGGTTGCGACGGGACTCGCGGGCCTTCTGGGCGTTCTCGTACTTGAACTTGCCGTAGTCCATCAGCTTGCAGACCGGTGGGCGTCCCTGCGGGGCGATCTCGACAAGGTCGAGGTCTGCCTCCTGCGCCAGCTTGAGTGCCTGGTCGGTCGGAACGATGCCCACGGTCTCGCCGTTGGGTCCTACGAGCCGGACCTCGGAAACCCGAATCCGGTCGTTCACGCGCAGCTCGGTGCTGATGTGTCCTCCTGGGATGTACGACTGGTCCGACCCGGGTCGCGCCCCAAAAACGAGAAAAGGGCTCCCGCCACAAGCGGAAGCCCGCACGGCACGACGCTCGTCTGACGGCATCGCATCTCGCGCTGACCCGGACCCGACAACCTGATCGTGCTCCGGCTGGTGCGGGTGGGGATCGCGCCAGGTGGCAGGATCCCGCTTGTGGACCGGTCCGTGCAGGCCCCGGTCGGTCACTGATCAGGGTACAAGGCGCGGGCCCGAAACGCACATCACGCCTCCGGCCCGGTCAGCGGTCCCGTCGCCGGCCTCAGCCCGGATTCACCGGTGGCCGCCGTCGTGAGCGTCACCAGACGGGTGCGCTGGCCAGGCGCCGGCGCGTGGGCATACCGGGTGTCTGGCGAGCGTCGGCAACGCAGCCAGCGTGCCTGGCTGGTGGCGCGCAACAGGCGGAGAGCGGTGGATCCGGGCTCAGGCCTCGCCCGTGAGCCAGCCCCAACCGGCACCGCCGGCACCCGTCCCCGCGTCGTCGAGGCCGACCAGCTGCCATCCTCGGGCCAGTGCCGCGAGATCGTCGCCCTCGACGACGAACCGCACCGGGCCGGCCACGTCCACCAGCAGCGCGTCGGCGCTCTCCTGGACCGCCGACGACGCCGCGGTCGCGGTCGGGACCGGCACCGGGCGGCCGTCCGGGTTCCACGCGCTGAGCCGGTCGGCGCCGGTGAAGGCGAGCAACGCCGTACGACCGTCCGGGCGTTGCATCAGCACGGCCGCCATGTCGGAGGACTTCTCGTGCACCCCGCCCTGCGCGTCGCGCTCGACCTCGTCGAGCACCGCCACGACGGGCACCAGCAGCCGGGCCCAGGACAGCGCGGCGAGGGCCGGCAGGTAGCCGCTCGCCGGGTTCTCGGCGTAGGCGTCCAGGGCGGCGTCCAGCCCGGGAGGGGCCGTGCCGTCGTCGCCCGCGAAGCCGGGGTCGGGGATGGTGCGCACGCCATCCATGGTGTCACCGGAGCCTGCCCACCGCCGCGGCGCCCGGCACCGCCGTAGGCTGGCGACGTGAGCCTCGACTCGACCACCTGGGCCGCTCTGGCCTTCGTCCTGGCCGCCCTCGGGGCGGGCTGGACCTACGTGTCCTTCCAGCGGCGCGGGATCACCGCCGGCGTGCGCGGGATCGCCTGGACGCTGCTCCCGGTCGCGGCCTGGCTGACCGGCACGCTCGAGCTGGCCGGCGACATCGTGGCCGACGTCGGCCACTGGGCCTCTCGTCTGGTGTTCAGTCCCGTGGTCTGGATCGGGATCGTGCTGGCCGGGATCAGCGTGGTCCTGCTCGGCGCCACCTCCCTGGTCAGGCGACGCGCCGTCGGCCCGGCAGCCGGCGGGGAGGACGCAGGCGCGCTCGCCCAGGAGCGGACGCGAGCCTCCCGGAAGCGGCCCGCGGAGGTCGGGTCCCGGCCCGCTCCCGATGCCGGCACCGGCCTCGACGACGACGTGAGCGAGATCCTGCGCAAGCACGGCATCTCCTGATGGACGAGATCCTCCAGGAGGCCGAGCGCTACCGCCTCGCCCACCGGCTGGACCGCGCCGTTGCCGGGCTCGTCGACCCGCAGCCCCCACTGGTGGTGGTCGACCTCGACGCGTTCGACGCGAACGCCGCCGATCTCGTGCGCCGAGCCGCCGGCACGCCGATCCGACTGGCGACCAAGTCGCTGCGCGTGCCCGGACTGATCGAGCGCGCCCTGGCCGTCCCCGGCTTCCGCGGTGTGCTCGCCTACCAGCTCCGCGAGGCCCTGTGGCTCGTCGACCAGGGGCTCACCCACGACGCCGTGATGGGTTATCCCACCCTCGACCGGGTCGCCCTGGCCCGGCTCCTGGGTGACGACGCCGCCCGCCGACGAGTCACCCTGATGGTCGACGACGTCGCGCACCTCGAGGCCGTCGACGCCGCTCGGGACGGAACCGGCGGTGGCACCGTCCGGGTCGCCGTCGACGTCGACGCCGGACTGCGGATGGGTGCGTCCCACGTCGGGCCGAAACGCTCGCCCCTGCACGACACCGAGGACGTCGTGGCCCTGGCGCGGGCCGTCGCCGCACGGCCCGGGGTGCGCCTGGTCGGGGTGATGACCTACGAGGGCCAGGTCGCCGGCGTCCCCGACGACGTGCCCGGCCAGCGGGCCAAGTCGCTCGTCGTCCGCAAGCTCAAGCAGGCCTCCATCACCCAGCTCGGGGAGCGGCGCCGTCGCATCGCGGCGGCGCTGGGCGAGCTCGCGGACCTCGAGTTCTTCAACGCCGGCGGCTCCGGCAGCGTCGAGTCCAGCGTCGCCGACCCCGTGGTCACCGAGGTGGCGGCCGGGTCCGGCCTGCTGGTGCCCGGGCTGTTCGACCACTACGAGTCCTTCTCGCCCCGCCCCGCGGCCTTCTTCGCGCTGAGTGTCGTCCGCCGTCCGAGCGAGGCCGTCGCCACCGTCGCCGGTGGTGGCTTCATCGCCAGCGGCCCGCCCGGCAAGGACCGGGCCCCGATCCCGTGGACGCCTCCGGGGCTGCACCTGACCGGCCTCGAGGGTGCCGGCGAGGTGCAGACTCCGCTGACCGGGCCCGGCGCCGAGCGGCTCGCCATCGGCGACCGGGTCTGGTTCCGCCACGCCAAGGCCGGTGAGCTCGCCGAGCACACCAACGTGGTGCACCTGCTCGCCGGGGACTCACTGAGCGCGCAGGTGGCGACGTACCGCGGACTGGGGCACGCCTGGTGAGCGCCCCCACCCCGCCGCCCGTCGTACGGGTGCGGAGGTTCGACGACCTCGACGCCTGGACGGCGTACGCCGTGTGGCGCCTGCGCCAGGACGTCTTCGTGATCGAGCAGGACTGCCCCTACCCCGACCTCGACGGACGTGACCTGGAGCCGAGCACCGGACACCTGACGCTGGTCGTCGGCGAGGCGCTCGTGGGATACCTGCGGATCCTGGACGACCCCGGTGCCCACCGGATCGGGCGGGTGGTGCTGGCCCGGGCCCACCGCGGCCGCGGGCTGGCGGACGTGATGGTGCGGGCCGCGCTCGAGCAGATCGGCAACGGTCCGGTCCGGCTGGAGGCGCAGGCCCCGCTGGCGCCGCTGGTACGCCACGTTCGGCTTCGTCGTCACGGGCTCGGAGTACCTGGAGGACGGGATCGCGCACCTGCCGATGAGCCGCGATCCGCGATGAGTCCGGGTCGACCCCGCTCGTGGCGGCGTCCCGGGTGCTCGAGCACGCCCTGTCCCGACCGCCGAGGCTCGGCCCCACCCGGCTGGTCTGCCTCGACGGGCCGTCCGGCTCCGGCAAGTCGACGCTGGCCGGCGCCATCGCCGCGCGGCACCGGGCCCAGGTGCTGGCGGTCGACGAGCTGTTCCCCGGCTGGGACGGCGTCGCGGCGATCCCGCGAGTGGTCGGCGCGCTGCTGCGCCCGATGGCCGCCGGCGGTGACGGACACTGGCGGCGGTGGGACTGGTCGGCCGGCCGGTACGCCGAGTGGCACCGGGTGCGACCGGGCGGCATGCTCGTCATCGAGGGGGTCGGCTCGGGACAACGGTGCTGGGCGCCCCTCGTCACCACCCTGGCCTGGGTGGAGGCGCCACGCACCGAGCGGCTGCGCCGGGGCCTGCTGCGCGACGACGGGATGGGCGAGCACTGGCGGCGCTGGCAGGTGCAGGAGGACGCGCTGCTCACCCGTGAGCGCACGCGAGGCCGGGCCGACCTCGTGCTCGACACGCGAAGGTGACGTTTGTCAGTTGCGCCGCTCCCGCCAGGTCGCAAGGGTGGGGCCACACCTCGCGAAGGAGGCGGACGTGCCGACACCCGCAGCAGGATCCAGCAGGACGACCACCGGTGAGATCGGTGACGGCCGGATCGTCGTCGACCGGCTGAGCAAGCGGTTCGGCGGCTTCACCGCCGTCGACGACCTCAGCTTCTCCGTCGAGCCCGGCCGGATCACCGGCTTCCTCGGCCCCAACGGCGCCGGCAAGACCACCACTCTGCGGATGCTGCTCGGACTGGTGCAGCCCAGCGGCGGTACCGCGACCATCGGCGGCAAGCGGTACACCGACCTCAAGCACCCCCAGCAGGTGGTCGGCTCCGCGCTCGAGGCGACCGGCTTCCACCCCGGGCGCACGCGGACGCAACCACCTGCGCGTGCTCGCCGACACGGCCGGCGTACCCGCGAAGCGGGTGGACGAGATGCTGGAGCTCGTCGGGATCCCGGCGGCGGCCAACAAGCGGGCCGGCGGCTACTCGATGGGCATGCGTCAGCGGCTCGGTCTGGCCGCGGCGATGCTCGGCGACCCGCAGGTGCTGCTGCTCGACGAGCCCGCCAACGGCCTGGACCCCGACGGGATCCGCTGGCTGCGCGGCTTCCTGCGCCGGTTGTCGCAGGACGGGCGCACCATCCTGGTCTCCAGCCACATGCTCTCCGAGATCGAGCAGACCGTCGACGACGTGCTGATCATCGCCAACGGCAAGATGGTCCGGCAGTCCACGATGGCCGACCTGCACGGCGAGCAGACCTCGCTGGTGCGCTGTGCCGACCCGGCCGCACTCGGCGCAGCCCTGGCTCGTCTCGACGTGCAGAGCACCGCCGGGGACGGCGACGTGCTCACCGTGCGCAGCGGTGACCTGAAGCAGATCGGGGAGACTGCCCTCGCCGCCGGTGTCGCCCTGCACGAGCTGCGCTCGCAGGATGCCGACCTCGAGGCGCTGTTCTTCGAGCTCACCGAGTCGCCCGAGAACGCCAACCGCAACCGGGAGGTCGCGTCATGATCGGGGCCGTACGCGCGGAGATCCGCAAGATCTTCAGCACCCGGCTGTGGTGGGGACTGATGCTGGGGCTGATCGTGGTCTCCGGCGGCCTGGCCGCCCTGTTCGCCTCCCTGGTCGGCTCGACCAGCGCCGGGGGTAGCGACCGCAGCCAGAACCCGTTCCTGGTGATGAGCAAGGGCACCGCCCAGCTGATCTACTCCGGCGGGTTCTCCTTCAACGTGACCCCGCTCTTCCCGCTCGCTCTGGGCGTCATCCTGATCACCCAGGAGTTCCGGCACCAGACGATCAGCGCGACCCTGCTCTCGGTGCCCCAGCGGGTGAAGCTGATGCTCGCCAAGGTGGTCGCGGTGATCGCGGTCGGCGTCGTCTACGGGATCGTGCATGATGTCGTCTCGGGCGGGTTCGGTGGTCTCGTGCTGGCGCTCAAGGGTCAGAAGACCTACCTCGGGGACACCGACATCCTGCAGACCTTCGCCGTCTCGTTGCTGGTCTTCGTGCTGTGGGCGCTGCTCGGCTTCGGCTTCGGGCTGCTGATCCGCAACCAGCTGGCGGCGGTCTTCCTGGCCCTCGGCATCGCCTTCATCGCCCACATCGCGCTGTCCATCGTGTTCGGGGCCCTCGGCTGGGACACGCCCCCGAAGTTCCTGCCCGACAACCTCTCGGTCGGGATGCTGGTCACCTCGGACCCCACCGGTGGCGCCGGCGCCGACCCGTACTTCTCCCCGGTCGTGAACGGGTTGATCTTCTTCGGCTACGCCGTGGTGCTCTCGGGCCTCGGCTCCTGGCTGCTGGCCCGGCGCGACGTCAGCTGAGCGGGCTCAGCTGTACGGCGTGGGCCCGGTCAGGGTGCGCCGGCCCGTCCGCGTCGCCCGCGTGCGGCACAGCCACAGCGCGGCCACGATCCCCCCGATCGCGCCGAACAGGTGCCCCTGCCAGGAGATGCCGGGCTGCCCGGGCAGCACGCCGAACAGCACCCCGCCGTACATGATCAGCAGGGTGACCCCGACGATGATCTCCCAGCACGCTGCGGGTCACGAACCCGCGCACCACGAGGTAGAGCAACCAGCCGAAGACCAGCACCGAGGCCCCCAGGGTGATGCTGTTGGCGGGCGCGGTCAGCCACACCCCGAGACCCGCGACCAGCCAGATCACCGCAGTGGCGGCCAGACCGCGGCCGACGTTCGAGGCGAGGACCAGGAAGCCGAGCAGCAGGACCGGGACGGTGTTGCGACTCCAGGTGGCCCCAGCCGCCGTGCAGCAGCGGTGCGAACAGGATGCCGAGCAGGCCCTCCTCGCTGCGCGGGCGGATGCCGAGGTCGTCGAGGGGGTGGTGCGGCAGCACCTGGTCGGCCAGCTCGAGGAGCCAGAGCAGGGCCACGAACGCGACCGAGGCGAGGCCGGCGGTGATCCACGCGGGTCGTCCCTCGGTCGCGATGCGCTCGGAGATGCTCATGCGCTCGAACCTATCCGGCGACCGGGTGACCCCGTCCGGGACCGAGCGATACGTTTCGCCACGTGACTCCTCCCAGCGGCGACCAGCACGAGATCTCCGGACACGGCTACCGCGCGGTCGTCAGCGGCTCCGGCGCGACCCTGCGTCAGCTCTCCTACGACGGCCACGACCTGGTCGCCGGCTTCGAGGAGGACCAGATGTGCTCCGGTGGGCGGGGCCAGGTGCTGGTGCCGTGGTCGAACCGGATCCGCGACGGGGCGTACACCTTCGGCGGGCGTGACCTGCAGCTGCCGCTGAGCGAGGCCGGACGGCACAACGCCAGCCACGGGCTGGTGCGCTGGACGTCGTGGAAGCCGCAGGACGGCGACGAGTCCCGCGTGCCGCCTCGGCTACCGGTTGATGGCCCAGCCCGGCTACCCGTGGACCCTGGACCTCGCCGTCACCTACGGGCTGGGCGCCGACGGGCTGACCGTCACGCTCGACGCCCTGAACCGCTCCGCGTCCCCGGCGCCGTTCGGCTGCGGCGTCCACCCCTACCTCACCGCGGGGTCCGCCACGGTCGACGACGACGAGCTGCGGCTGCCCGGCTCCACGCGGCTGCTCACCGACGCCGAGCGCAAGCTGCCGACCGGGCGCGAGCCGGTGGCCGGGACGGCGTACGACTTCCGCGGAGGCACGCGCGGTCGGCGACACCGTCGTCGACCACGCCTTCACCGACCTGGCCCGCGACCTCGACGGCCGTGCGACGGTGCGTCTGGGCGCCCCGTCGGGGCGCGGCGTCGAGCTGTGGGCCGACGAGAGCTTCGCCTGGCTGCAGGCCTACACCGCCGACGACCAGCCGACCGTGGCTCGCCGGGCGCTGGCGATCGAGCCGACCACCGCTCCCCCGGACGCCTTCAACTCCGGCGAGGACGTCGTCGTGCTGGAGCCGGGCGCCGGGTTCTCGGCCTCGTGGGGCATCCGGGACGCGTCAGGCGGATAGTCCCGGACGCGAAGCCCCCGGCACGCCGGCTCGGAGGTGCCATGCGTGCTGGACCATCCGGATCAGGGCCTCAGTCGCCGGGGCTGTGCGCGACGAGCTCGCGGCGTACGGCGCGCACGGCGAGGATCGCGCGGTCGCCGTCGGAGCCCTGGATCGCCATCACCGGGATGGTGGTGCCGTCGGAGAGGTCCATCTCGGCCCACGGCGCACCGCGGCGCAGGCGTACGGCGAGCACCTGGGCCCAGACCAGGTCGCGGCGCTTGTAGCCGTTGACCACGACCAGGCCCGTGTCGCTCAGGGTCAGGCGGGGGCGGATGACCGCGGACCAGACGGCCGCGCCGAGGCAGCCCAGCGCGAGCAGCGTGACCCGCTCCCAGAGGGTGAACCTCGCGCGGATCTCCGGGCCCAGCGCGATCCAGGCGCCCACGCACAGGGCGAGGAGGGCGAACCCGGCGACGAGCCCCGCCATCCGGGTGGCCAGCGGGCGCCAGGTCCGGGGCAGGGCCCGCTCAGAGTCGGCAGGCATGGATGTCGGTGAGCAGGATCGCCCGGGCCCCGAGCTGGTACAGGTCGTCCATCAGCGACTGGGCCCCGGCCCGGGGCACCATGGCCCGCACGGCGCTCCACCCGTCACGGTGCAGCGAGAACACCGAAGGGCTCTCCATCCCCGGGGTCACCTCGACCGCTGCGTCGACCCGGTCGGTGGGGATGTCGTAGTCCATCATCACGTAGGTCCGGGCGACCAGGACGCCCTCGATCCGGCGTTGGAAGACCTCGAAGCCGACCGGGCTCTCCCCGCCCCGGGTGATCAGCACCGCCTCGGAGGCCAGGATCACCTCGCCGAAGACCTCCAGACCCGCGGCGCGCAGCGTGGTGCCGGTCTCGACGACGTCGGCGATCACGTCGGCGACCCCGAGCTGGATCGAGGACTCGACCGCACCGTCGAGGTGGGTCACCGTCGCCTCGATCCCGCTCTGCTCGAGGTAGGCGCGCACCACTCCGGCGTACGACGTGGCGATCCGCTTGCCGCTGAGCTCGGCCACCGTCGACGCCGTTCCGGGTCGCGCCGCGAACCGGAACCGGGAGCCGCCGAAGCCCAGGGTGAGCACCTCTTCCGCCTTGGCCCCGGAGTCGAGCAGCAGGTCACGTCCGGTGATCCCGACGTCCAGGGTGCCCTCGCCGACGTACAGCGCGATGTCGCGCGGACGCAGGTAGAAGAACTCGATGCCGTTCTCCGGGTCGGTGAGCGAGAGCTCCTTGGTGTCGTTGCGCTGGCGGTAGCCGCCCTCACGGAGCAGGTCGGAGGCGGCCTGGGAGAGCGAGCCCTTGTTGGGCACGGCGACGCGGAGGGGACGGGTCCGCTCGGGGCCGGGGCTGGAGGTGGTCATCGGAAGTCCTAGAGGTGGTCGTAGACGTCGTCGAGGGAGATGCCGGCGGCGATCATCAGCACCTGCGCGTGATAGAGCAGCTGGCTGATCTCCTCCGCTGTGCGCTCGTGTCCCTCGTGCTCGGCCGCCATCCACGACTCGGCGGCCTCCTCGACCAGCTTCTTGCCGATGAAGTGCACGCCGGCGTCGAGCTCGGCCACGGTGCCCGAACCCTCGGGGCGCGTCTGGGCCTTGTCGTTCAGCTCGGTCCAGAGCTCGTCGAACGTCTTCACGGGATCAGGATAGTGAGTCTCGCGGACGCCGCGCGCGCGGCGTCGGGGTTGCCCGCCGCCTCACGAGAGGTCGCGGCGGCGGATGCGGCGCAGGGCCAGGGCGGTGAGCAGGGCGGCCTGGGTGGCCTCGTAGCCCTTGTCCTCCTTGGAGCCCGAGAGGCCGGCCCGGTCGAGGGCCTGCTGCTCGTCGTCGCAGGTGAGCAGGCCGAAGCCGACCGCGGCACCGGTGTCGAGAGCGACCCGGTTCAGCCCGTCGGTGGCCGCGTGGCACACGAAGTCGAAGTGCGGGGTGCCGCCGCGGATCACGACACCCAGCGCCACGATCGCGTCGTAGCCCTGCTGGGCGAGGGCCGCGGCCACGACCGAGAGCTCGAACGAGCCCGGCACGCGCACCTCCACCGGAGCCTCCACCTGGTGCTCCTCCAGGGCGCGGCGAGCCCCGCCGAGCAGGCCCTCCATGACCTGGTCGTGCCAGCTCGCCGCCACGACGGCCACCCGCAGGTCGTGGCAGTCGGTCGCCTCGTGGTCGGGTGCGCCTGCACCGCTCATCAGATGCCTCCGGTCGGGGTGTCGGGCAGGGGGTCGGTCAGGGGGTCGGTCAAGGGGTCGGTCGGGATGTCGGGCAGGTCCAGGACGTGGCCCATCCGGTCGCGCTTGGTCCGCAGGTAGGCCAGGTTGTGGTCGTTGGGACGCGGGGTCAGACCGAGGCGCTCGGCGACGGGTACGCCGTACGACTCCAGGTCGGCGGTCTTCTCCGGGTTGTTGGTCAGCAGACGCACCGAGGCGACCCCGAGGTCCTTGAGGATCTGCGTCGCGGCGCCGTAGTGCCGGGCGTCGGCGGGCAGGCCGAGATCGAGGTTGGCATCGACCGTGTCCCGCCCACCGTCCTGGAGCGCGTAGGCCGCCAGCTTGGCCAGCAGTCCGATCCCCCGGCCCTCGTGGCCGCGCAGGTAGATCACCACGCCGCGCCCCTCGGCGACGATGCGCGTCATGGCCTCGTCGAGCTGGGTGCCGCAGTCACAGCGCTCGGAGCCGAAGGTGTCACCGGTCAGGCACTCGGAGTGCACCCGGGTCAGCACCGGGCGCCCGTCGCTCAACGCCGCCGGGTCGCCGTACACCAGGGCGAGGTGGCCGTCGCCGGCCCCGGGGTCGCCGACGGTGTTCTGGTAGCCGAAGGCGGTGAACTCGCCGTGCCGGGTCGGCAGCCGCGTCTCGGCCACCCGCTCGACGTGCGACTCGGTGCGCCGGCGGTACCGGACGAGGTCCTCGATCGAGATCATCGCCAGGTCGTGCTCGTCGGCGAACTCCCGCAGCTGCGGCGCCCGCTTCATGGTGCCGTCGTCGTTGACCACCTCCACCAGCACGCCGGCCGGGGTGAGCCCGGCCAGCCGGGCGAGGTCGACGGCGGCCTCGGTGTGACCGCGCCGGACCAGCACCCCGCCCTCGCGGTAGCGCAGCGGGAAGACGTGGCCCGGGCGGGTGAGCTCCCACGGCTCGGTCGCGGAGTCGGCGAGCGCCCGGGCGGTGTGGGCGCGGTCGGCGGCCGAGATCCCGGTCGTCACCCCGTCGCGTGCGTCGACGGAGACCGTGTATGCCGTGCGCAGCGGATCCCGGTTGTGCGGGGTCATCAGCGGGACCTCCAGACGGTCCAGCATGGCGCCCGGCATCGGCACGCAGATCACTCCGCTGGAGTGCCGGACGGTGAAGGCCATCAGCTCCGGCGTCGCCCGCGAGGCGGCGAAGATGATGTCGCCCTCGTTCTCGCGGGTCTCGTCGTCGACCACCACCACCGCCCGACCGGCCGCGACGTCGGCGATCGCGCGCTCGACCGGGTCGAGGCGGACGCCCTCGTGCTGCCGGTCCCCGTCGTCGGGATGGGTCTCGAGCTGGGTCATGCGTTCTCCAGGGTCGGTTCGTTGGCGGCCGGGGCCTGGGGACGGGATACGCGCAGCCAGACGACGAAGCCCCACACGACGAGGGCGGCGTACACCACGAAGAGCACGGCCGTCGGGTAGTAGCCGGAGTGCCAGAGCAGGGGCACGCCTACCACGTCGACGGCGATCCACAGCAACCAGAAGTCGTTCCAGCCGCGGGCCATCGCATAGGTCGCCAGCATCGAGCCGACGAAGATCCACGCGTCGCACCAGTAGTACCAGCGCGGGGCCGGGAACCCGGCGCCGAGCACGCTGAACACGCCCTGCGCCACCAGCAGCGAGACCAGCCCGACCAGCAGGTAGCCCAGACGCTCCCGGCTGCGGGCCCAGCGCGGCACGACGGCCACGCCGGCCTCCGGCCCGGTGCTCCGCGAGGCGCGGACCTGCCGCCAGCGGTACCAGCCGTAGATGCTGGTCACGCCGAACAGCACCTGTCGCCCGGCCTGGCCGAAGAGCGGCGCCTGGGCCGAGGTGTCGACGGTGGCGGCGAGGAAGACGGTGAACAGCAAGACGTTGCCGACGACCCCCACCGGCCACGCCCAGACCCGACGGCGCAGCCCGCCGACCGCGGAGGCGAACCCGAAACCGTTGCCCACGATCTCGCGCCAGGTGATCGGGTGACCGCCGATCTGGACCTGGGCGTCGTAGAGCCAGTGCAGGAACGTCACGCGGCACCACCTGGAGCATGCGGGGCCAGCATCTTCTCCACGTACTTGGCGATCACGTCGACCTCGAGGTTGACGACGTCACCGGACTCCCCGGCCCGTCCGCGGGCCGACGCAGGCCCAGCGTGGTGCGGGCCAGGGTCTCCGGGATCAGGCTGACCGTGAAGCCGTCGACCAGCACGTCGACCACCGTCAGCGAGGTGCCGTCGACCGTGATCGAGCCCTTCGGGACCAGGTAGCGCAGCAGGTCGGGCGACGCCGCGACCTCGACCAGCTCCCAGTGCTCGGAGGGGGTACGCCGGCGCACGGTGCCGGTGCCGTCGACGTGGCCCTGCACCAGGTGGCCGCCGAGCCGGGTCTGCGGGGTGACGGCGCGCTCGAGGTTGACCCGGTCACCGGTGCGCAGCGCGCCGATCCCGGTCTTGTCCAGGGTCTCGCGCATCACGTCGGCGGTGAAGCCGGCCGATGCGCCAGCAGGATCGAGGGTGGCCACGGTCAGGCAACAACCGTTGACCGCGATCGAGTCCCCGAGAGCGGCGTCGACCAGCACCGTGGCCGCAGTGATCGTGAGCCGGCAGGCGTCGCCCTGGTCCTCGACGGCGACGACGGTGCCGAGCTCCTCGATGATGCCGGTGAACATCTCAGCTGCGTCCTTCGTGGTCGGTCCGGGTCAGACGCGCTGAGCCCTAACCGCAGGGTCAGCGGTTTCGAGACGGCGCTGACGCGCCTCCTCAACCACCGCAGGGTCAGCGGTTTCGAGACGGCGCTGACGCGCCTCCTCAACCACCGTGGGGTCGGCGGGGGTCATCGTGATCCGGACGTTGGCGTCGTCGCCGGTTCCGACCAGGCCGAGGTCGGTGATCCGCAGGTCGACGGCGTCGGCGATGGTGGTGATCGCCGAGGTCCGCGACGGCGCTGGCGCCGGCGCCGAGCAGCTTGGGAGCGACGTAGGCGACCACCTCGTCGACCAGTCCGGCGGACAGGAAGGACGCCGCCAGCACGGGTCCGCCCTCGAGGAACACGTGCCGACGACCGCGCCCGAACAGCTCTGCCAGCGCCTCGTGCGGGTCCCGGGTGCGCAGGTGCAGGGTCTCCGCCGCGTCGTCGAGGACCCGGCGTCCGGGCGGCAGGTCGCGCAGCCCCATCACCACTCGCAACGGCTGGTGGGCCAGCAGGTCGTCGTACTCGTCACGCACGGTCAGCCAGGGGTCGTCGACGGCGACCGTGTTGGTGCCGACCAGCATCACGTCGCACTCGGCGCGCAGCCGGTGGGTGTCGGTCCGGGCCGCCCGCGAGCTGACCCAGCGGCTGGTGCCGTCGCTGGCCGCACTGCGCCCGTCGAGCGTGGTGGCGAACTTCCAGGTGACGAAGGGGCGCTCGTGCTCCAGGCCGAAGGTCCAGGCCCGGTTCACGGACCGCGCGTGCTCCTCCAGCAGCCCCGGGCCCGACGCGATGCCCGCCGCGCGCAAGGTCTCGGCTCCCCCGCTCGCCTCGGGATTGGGGTCGGACTGGGCGTAGACCACCCGGGCCACGCCTGCCTCGACCAGCGCCGCGGCGCACGGGCCGGTGCGCCCGGTGTGGTTGCAGGGCTCCAGCGTGACCACCGCGGTCGCACCCCGAGCCCCGGGGCCGGCCTGGCCAGGGCGGCCACCTCGGCGTGCGGCCGTGCCGGCGCCTCGGTGGAAGCCCTCGCCGATCTCGGCGCCCTCGGGCGTCGAGGAGCACGCAGCCGACGCGCGGGTTGGGACCGAGGGGTACCCCCGGGGTGCGCGGCGAGCGTCAGCGCGCGACGCATCGCTCGGCGCTCCGCGTCGTTGTTCCCGCTCATCGCTCCGCCTCCGGTCGACACGCTCACCCGGGGCCCGACGTACGTCACCCGCGACCGTTGACCGGCGCGGACCACGCGCGTGCGACTTCCCATCCGGACTCTGACCGTCGGTCCAGGGGTTCCACCTGGTCAACCGGTCACTGGCGGTGACCGGGTCGCGGACTCTCACCGCCGGCTCGGATTTTCACCGACCCCAGTTGCACGCGAGCTCTCACTCGTCACCTCGATTCTGCCACGGTGCGGTGACCGCCGTACGTGCGGGTGGTTGTCCCCCGTGGCATCCGAGCAACGGTGGAGTCATGGCTGATCAGAAGCAGACCACCGTCCACCGCACCATCGACGCGTCGTCCGACGCCGTCTTCGACGTGCTGTCCAACCCGCACCGGCACCCGGACCTCGACGGTTCGGGCTTCGTGCGCAGCCTGGAGCGCGGCGACCGGATCGCGGCCTCCGGACAGCAGTTCCGGATGAACATGGCCGGCGAGCACATGGGTGGGGAGTACCAGACCGACAACGTCGTCTCGGCCTTCGACGAGAACAAGATGATCGGCTGGAAGACCGCCCCGGCCGGCCAGGAGCCCCCCGGCTGGGAGTGGCTGTGGGAGCTGGAGTCCGAGGGCGCGGACAGCACCGACGTGACGCTGACCTACGACTGGTCGAAGGTGACCGACCCCGAGATCCTGAAGATGGTGAGCTTCCCGCTGGTGTCCGAGCAGCAGCTCGAGGACTCCGTGGCCAAGCTCGCCGAGGCCGTGTCGAGGAGCTGAGGGCCTACCTCGCGGCTTCGGCGTCGCTGCGGAGCCGGGCGATCATCGCGTCCGGGTCGTCGGCGCCGAAGACCGCGGAGCCCGGCCACGAACACGTCGGCTCCGGCCTCGGCGCACCGACCGATCGTCTCCGACGAGACGCCACCGTCGACCTGCAGCCACAGCTCGACGCCCCGCTGATCGGCCAGGGCCCGCGCCGACCGGATCTTGGGCAGGCACAGGTCCAGGAACTTCTGGCCGCCGAAGCCGGGCTCGACGGTCATCACCAGCAACATGTCCAGCTCGCCCAGCAGGTCGGCGTACGGCTCCACCGGCGTCGCCGGCCGCAGGGCCATCCCGGCGCGTCCGCCCTGGGACCGGATCTCGCGGGCCAGTCGAACCGGTGCCGCCGCCGCCTCGACGTGGAAGGTGACGCTGGCCCCGCCCGCCTCGACGTACGCCGGCGCCCACCGGTCCGGGTCCTCGATCATCAGGTGGCAGTCGAGCGGCTGCCCGGTGGTCCGGGCCAGGGCCGAGACGGTCTCGAGGCCGAACGTCAGGTTGGGCACGAAGTGGTTGTCCATCACGTCGACGTGGATCATGTCGGCGCTCGGGATCCGGGCCACCTCGGCCGCCAGGGCGGCGAAGTCGGCGGACAGGATGCTCGGAGTGATCTGGACGCCCATGCGGCCAACCCTAGGCGCCCGGCCCCGGGCCGGGACTCACGCCGTACGACGTCGATCGACCACCGAGCACCGTCCGGATGTGATCACCTGCCCGGTCGGCGCCGTGCGGCGGTGTGAACAGGTGCCCGGTCGG
This sequence comes from uncultured Actinomycetota bacterium, assembly GCA_963843875.1. GTDB lineage: Bacteria > Actinomycetota > Actinomycetes > Propionibacteriales > Nocardioidaceae > Marmoricola. The sequence goes on from CAWJMC010000001.1 coordinate 41,385, forward strand.
CGCTCTGAGCGGTGAATATGTGCCCGGTCAGCGGGAGCGACGCAGGAGCGCGGCGAACATCGCGTCGGTGCCGTGCCGGTGCGGCCAGAGCTGGAGCGTGCCCGCCAGGTGCGCGCCCGCCGCGTCGTCGAGCTCCGGCACGCAGCGGCGGCGGCGTCCTCCAGCTCGACGTCGGTACGGCGCCCCAGCACCGACCGCACCACGCCGGCGGTCTCCGCGACCACCGGTGAGCAGGTCGCGTAGAGGACCACTCCCCCGGGCCGGGTGCTGTCCAGCGCGGCCTCGAGCAGCTGGACCTGCAGGTCGACCAGCGCGGTCAGGTCGTCCGGGCGTCCGCCGCCAGCGGGCCTCCGGTCGCCGTCGCAGGGCGCCCGAGGCCGGTGCAGGGCGCGTCGACCAGCACCCGGTCGAAGCCCGCCCGTGGCCAGGCCGGGCGGGTGCCGTCGGCCGTCACGACCGCGACCGCGCCGGCGGCGGACGCCCGACACGGCCCGGGCGACCAGGGCGGCCCGGTGCGGCTGGCGCTCGGCGGCCAGCAACCGGGCCCCCCGCTGGGCGGCCAGGGCCGCGAGCAGCGCGGCCTTGCCTCCCGGGCCCGCGCACAGGTCGAGCCAGCGGTCGTCGGCGCCGTCGACCTCGGCGCGGGTGCGAGCGCCAGGGCGACGAGCTGCGAGCCCGGGTCCTGCACCCCCGCGCGCCCCTCGCGGACGGCGGGAACGGCACCGGGGTCGCCCCCGTCCAGCACCACCCCGACCGGACTGGGACCCGGCCTGCCGCCGAGCTCGTCGACCCCGGCCAGACCAGGGCGGGCGACCAGGCTGACCGCCGGGCGCTCGTTGTCGGCCGCCAGCAGCGCGTCGAGCTCCTCGGGCCGCCCCAGCGCCTCCGAGAGGGCATCGACCACCCAACGGGGGTGGGAGTGCGCGAGGGCGAGGTAGCCGGTCGGGTCGGTGTCCGGGTCGGGTGCGAGCCGTCGTACCCATCCGGCGAGGTCGTGCGCCGCGACCTTGCGGAGCACCGCGTTGACGAAGCCGGTCGGCTTGTGGCCCACGCGGTGTCGCACCAGGTCGACGCTGCTCGCGACCGCGGCGTGGCTCGGGACCCGCATCGCCAGCAGCTGGTGCGCGCCGAGGCGCAGGGCGTCGCGCACGGCCGGGTCCGGTGCACGCGAGGTCAGCGAGTCCAGGATGGCGTCGTAGGTGCCGAGCCCGCGCAACGTGCCTCCGACCAGCTCCGTGGCCAGCGCCGCGTCACGACCGGACAGCTCGCGCTCACGGAGCAGCCGGGGCAGCACCAGGTTGGCGTAGGCGTCGTCGGCGTCTACCGCCCGGAGCACGTCGTAGGCCGCCAGCCGCGGCGGGTCGCGAAACCCACGGTCCGCCCGGTCAGTCGCCAAGATGCTCCTTCACCAAGCGCTTCGGGGCCGCACAGGTCCAGGCCTCGACCAGGACCTCCTCGAGCTCGTCGCGGGTGATCTCGCCGAGGCGAGACTGCTGGACCAGCACCGCGGTGTAACCGTCGAAGTGCGGGATCGTGAAGAACGGGCCGTCTGCCTCCACCAGGGCGGCCTTCGCCGCCTCGTCGGGCACGCTGATCACGAGCAGGTCGTCGTAGGGCTCCCCGGTCGCCGGGTCGACGACGTTCTTCTGTGTCGCCCGGTGGGTCACGAAGGACCTCGGCTTGGCGTTGCCCGTCGCGAACCAGGTCGGTCGGTCGCCCCACGAGATGCCCTTCTCCGCTCCCGGGAGGCCGGCGCAGATCGCGTCGACGTCGTCGGTCCGGGCCGCCCGGCTCACTCCAGCCTCGCGCCCGGCGCGACGTCGACCCCGCGCGCCCAGTCGGCCGCCGGCATCCGCTTCTTCCCGAACGCCTGCACCTCGCCGAGCCGGACGGCGTGCGGTGGCGGTGCCGACGTGCACGGCGTTCTTGGCCACGGCGAGCACGCCCGGGCTCGAGCGGCCCGTGGTCGGGGTCGATGCGCACCGGTCCGACCTTGATCCGCTCCCCGTCGTACGTCGACCACGCGCCGGGGGCGGGCGTGCAGGCCCGGACCCGGCGGTCGACGCCGACGGCGGGCTCGCGCCAGTCGACGCGGGCGTCGTCGACGGTGATCTTCGGGGCCAGGCTGAGGCCCTCCTCGGGCTGCTCGCGGGCCTCCAGCGATCCGTCGGCGATGCCGTCGAGGGTCGCCACCAGCAGGCCGGCGCCGCCCTCGGCGAGGGTGTCGAGCAGGGTGCCGGCGGTGTCGTCGGGCTCGCACCAGCTGCGTCATCAGCCCGAACGTCGGACCCGCGTCGAGCGCCTCGACGATGCGGAACGTCGTGGCCCCGGTGACCTCGTCGCCGGCCCAGAGCGCGTGCTGCACGGGCGCGGCGCCGCGCCAGGCCGGCAGCACGGAGAAGTGCAGGTTGACCCAGCCGTGCTCGGGGATGTCGAGCGCCGAGCGCGGGATCAGCGCGCCGTACGCGACGACCGGGCAGCAGTCGGGCGCCAGGGCGCGCAGCGTCGTCCTGGAAGCCGGGTCGCGCGGGTGCGCCGGCTTGAGCACGGGCACGCCGAGCTCCTCGCCGCGCCGGCCCACCGGGGAGGCGGTCAGCCGGCGTCCCCGGCCCGCGGGCGCGTCGGGCCGGGTGACGACCCCGACCAGGTCGTGGCGGGAGGCCACCACCGCCTCGAGCGCGGGCAGCGCGACCGCGGGCGTGCCGGCGAAGACCAGGCGCACTAGGGCGTGTCTCCCCACCGAATGGTCCGCTGCACGGCGCCCGGCACGCACGCCGGCGGACGCGGAATCGCTCGTCGTAGCGCTGTCACAGCATCGCTCCTCCGTCTTGCCGACGCACGCAACGGACGTCGCTCGCGACGACCACGGATCGAGAGACACGACCTGGGTGTCCCGCGCGCGAGACTCGCGAGAGAAAAGTCGTGTCCTGAGTGCGCGCGCGGCAAGGCGGCGACGCGCAGCTGGAACGGGCGTCCTTCCAGCGTTGCCCACTCAAGCGAGGTGCGTGCTCAGGGCGCGACTGGTACAGCTTGTCTCGGGTGCGGGGCACTAGAACCCCAGACCGTGGGTCGCGTGCGGCGAGACCTTGACCAGGGGCGCCGGCCCCCCGAACCACTCCGCCTCGCGGATCGGCGCATCGCCTCCCGGCGGGCCTCCCGGTCGAGCCGGTCGACGAAGAGGATCCCGTCGAGGTGGTCGGTCTCGTGCTGGATCGCGCGGGCCAGCCGCTCGGTGCCCTGGACGACCAGCGGCTCACCGTGCATGTCGAACCCGTGCGCCACGACGTCGCGGGCGCGCAGGCAGTCGATGCTCAGCCCGGGGATCGACAGGCACCCTTCGGCGCCCTCCTGGGTCTCCTCGGACAGCGTGAGCGTGCGGGTTGACCAGGTGTCCGACCTCGTCGTCGAGCTGCCAGGTGAACACCCGCAGCCCGACCCCGATCTGCGGGGCCGCGAGCCCGGCGCCGGGCGCGTCGAGCATGGTGTCGGTGAGGTCGGAGACCAGGCGGCGCAGCTCCTTGTCGAAGTCGACGACCGGCTGTGCCGCGGTGCGCAGCACCGGGTCCCCGAAGAGCCGGATGGGTTGGATCGACACCTGCGCATCCTCGCAGCCCGGCGCCCCTCACCCCAACCGGGCCGGGTCGATCTCCACCCGCACGTGCGACTGCTTGCGGGCAGAACGGGAGCGTTGCAGGTCCAGCAGCACGGCGGACAGCTCGGCCCCGGCCGCCCGGGGGACCCGCAGCACCAGCCGCTCCTCGTCCTCGTCGCGGCGGCGGCCCGGTTCCACCACCGGGACCGGCCCGAGCAGCTCCGCACCCTCGGGCAGGTGCAGCGACGTCGCCACCTGCTCGAGCACGTCGGGGGGTGCGGTCAGGGTCGCCATCCGGGACGCGGGCGGCAGGTGGGCCGACTGCCGCTCGCCGATCAGCCGCTCGGCGAAGCCGGCCGGGTCCCAGCGGACCAGGGCCTGGACCGACGGGCTCGGCCGGGTCGCCGACCAGGACCACCCGCCCGCCCCGGCGACGGGACGGACCAGTGCGCGGCGTTGGCCCAGCGCCGCATCGCCTCCTCCTCCGCGCGCAGGTCGGCCCGCCCGAGCATCAGCCAGGTGTCGAGGAGCGCCACCGTCGCGTAGCCACCGTCGGCGACCGGCTCGGCCCCGGGTGTGGCGACCACGATGGCCGGCTGCCGGGTGACCCGGTCGAGCACCCGGTCGGCCGACGGAGGTGCGCACCGTCGTGCCGGGGAAGGCGCGGCCCAGCTCCTCGGCCGTGCGCCGGTCGCCGAGCACGGGAGCCCGCAGGCCGTGCCCGCCGCACTCGGGGCAGGTCCAGCCCGGGCGCAGGGGTGCCGCACCAGCGCGCACTCCGGCGGCCGGTGGCGAGGCCGGGATCCGCAGCGGCCCGTGGCACACCGGGCACGGCGCCGGCTCGCGGCAGGAGTCGCAGGCCAGCCGGGTGGCGTAGCCCGCGCGCGGCGTCTGGACCAGCACCGGCCCGTGCTCCAGGCCGGCGCCGATCGGCACGGTGCGCCTGCTGCGGCAGCCGCGCTGCGCGCGCGCGGGTCACGCTCCAGGTCGTGTCCGTGGCGCCGGTGACGCTGGCCCCGACCCGAGCGCGCACGGTCGTCCGCGGGGCGACCACCGTGGCCCAGCCGGTGCGGAGGAGGTACTGCGCCTCCACGCTGCGCGCATGAGCGGCCAGCACGGCCGCACAGCCGCGTGCGGCGCGCCCGCATCAGCAGGACCTCACGCGTGTGCGGGTAGGGCGCGCGCGGCTCGACGAACAGGTCGTCACCGTCGTCCCAGATGGCCACCAGACCGAGGTCCACGACGGGTGCGAAGGCCGCCGCCCGGGTGCCGATCACGATCCGCGTCGCACCCCGTGAGACCGCCAGGAAGGCGGCGTAGCGCTTGGCCGGGCCCAGATCGGCGGTGAGCACGACGTGCCGTCCCGGGCCGGTCTGGGCGACGAGGGCGGCGTCGAGACGCTCGACGTCGCGGTGGTCGGGCACGCAGACCAGGGCCCCGCGACCGGCGGCGGCCGTGCGCAGGGCCGCGCGGGCCAGCAGGCCGATCCCGTCGTCACCGGGCAGCACCGCCACGACGGCACGGGGTGAGCCGGACCCGAGACCGTCGCACGAGCGCCGGTCCCCCTTCGTAGACCGTCCAGGGCCCGGGACCCTCAGGGGCCAGGACCGCGGGCGCAGGTCGATCTCGCGCTTCTCGACCGTCGCGTGGCGTGGGGGCACCGCGAGACGCAGCACGTCGGAGCGGGTGCCGGCCCACCGGTTGGCGATCTCGGCGGTCAGGGCCGCGACCTCCGGGACAGCACCGGTTCGGCGCTGACCACCCGTCGCAGCGGGGCCAACCGACCCGGGTGCTCCGACTCGGCGACCCGGGCTCACGACGAAGCCGTCGACGTCCTGGCCGGCGAAGCGCACCTTGACCCGGGCCCCGGGCACGCCAGCGCGGCCATCGTCTGCGGCACCACGTAGTCGAAGGGTCGGTCGAGATGGGCCAGCGGCACGTCGACGAGCACCTGCGCGACCGGGTCCGGGTCGGCCGGGGTCAGCGGCGCCCGGGGCTTCGGGCGGGTCGCCCGGCGGGCCTCGGCCCGGACCAGTCCGGGCAGGCTCAGCTCCGGCTGGTCCGCTCCCGTGCTGCTCATGGGCCTGATCCAACCAGCCGGCGCCCCCAGCGCTGCGCCGCGCCCGGGCCGGCGCTGGTGGTGAAGCGACCGGGCCGGACTCAGCCGGGCATCCGGTTGACCGCGTGGTCCCCGGTGGCCCACAGGTGCTGCACGGCGTAGGCCCGGAAGGGCCGCCAGCGCTCTGCACGCGCGAGGACCTCGCGCGAGCGGACCGGCACGTGGGCGGTCAGCTCGAGGCTCTCGGCCGCCTTGCGCACCCCCAGGTCAGTGGGCAGGAAGGCGTCCCGGTCGCCCAGGGCGCGCATCGCCACGCTCTGCACCGTCCAGGGCCCGATCCCAGGCAGTGCGGCCAGGTCCGCCAGCGCCTCGGTCGGGTCGTCGTCCAACCGCACGGCGCCGGTGCGCAGCGCCTCGACCAGGCCGAGCAGCGTGCGGCGCCGGGTGCGCGGCATCGCCAGCGACGCCGGGTCCACGCCCCCCAGCGCTGCCGGGGTCGGGAACAGGTGGGTCAGCCCACCGGCCGGATCCTCGAACGGCTCGCCGTGTGCCGCCACCAGCCTCGCGGCGTGCGTGCGAGCCGCTGCCGTCGAGACCTGCTGGCCGAGCACCGCGCGCACGGCGAACTGGGCCGGGTCACTGATCCGCGGCACGCGGCGTCCGGGGGCCGCGGTGACCAGTGCCGCGAGCGCGGGGTCCTCACCCAGGCGGGCGTCGATCGCGACCGGGTCGGCGTCGAGGTCGAGCACGAAGCGCGCGAGCGCCACCGCCTCGGCCTCGTCGTCGGGCGAGGTGAGCCAGATCTGCGCCACGACGTGGTCGTGGTCCGGCGAGAGACCCAGCACAGCAGGCCCGCCCGACAGGCGCACGGCGCAGCGGTAGGCGCCGTCGCGCCACTCCTCCACGCCCGGGACGCCCGTCGCGACCAGGTGGCCGAACAGGTTGTCGGGCCACATCGGCAGAGCAAGCTCGAGGCGTGCCTCGACCCGCTTCACGGCAGAACGAGGTCGGCGACCTGACCCGGGTTCCAGGCGATCTCCCAGCGGAAGCCGTCCGGGTCGGAGAAGTAGCCGCTGTAGCCGCCCCACTCACGCTCGGCGCCGAGGCTCACCGGGTCGGCGCCGGCGATCCGGGCGGCCGCGAGCACGTCGTCCACCTCGCCCCGCTCCGCCACGTTGTGGGCCAGCGTGAGCGGCGCGACGCCCGGCCCCTGCCGCACCGGACCGATCTCGGCCTCGAAGTGGGCCAGGGCCCAGAACGACAGCAGGAGGTGGTCACCGGCGCGCACCATCACGACATCACCCGGCACGTCGATCTCGGCCGCCCAGCCGAGCCTGTCGAGGTAGAACCGCCGGGTGGCGTCCAGGTCGGCGACGGCGAGGGTGACGAGGCTGATCCGCTGGTCCATGCGGCCAGCCTCTCACCCGGCGGCGTGCTCGGCGGCTCGGCCCGGATCAGACCCCGGCGGCCTTCTTGAGCTCATCGACCCGGTCGGTCTGCTCCCAGGTGAACTCCGGCAGCTCGCGACCGAAGTGACCGTAGGCAGCGGTGCTGGCGTAGATCGGGCGGAGCAGGTCGAGATCGGCGATGATCGCGGCCGGACGCAGGTCGAAGACCTCCAGGACGGCGTCCTGGATCGTCGCCACCGGCACCGTCTCGGTGCCGAAGGTCTGGATGAACACCCCGACCGGCTGGGCCTTGCCGATGGCGTAGGCGACCTGCACCTCGGCCCGGCGGGCGAGCCCCGCCGCGACGACGTTCTTGGCCACCCAGCGGGTCGCGTACGCCGCCGAGCGGTCCACCTTCGAGGGGTCCTTGCCGGAGAACGCGCCGCCCCCGTGGCGGGCCATGCCGCCGTAGGTGTCGACGATGATCTTGCGACCGGTCAGTCCGGCGTCCCCCATCGGCCCACCGACCACGAACTTGCCGGTGGGGTTGACCAGGAGCCGGTAGTTCTCCGAGGCGATGTCGAAGGCGGCCAGCACCGGGTCGATCACGTGCTTCTTGATGTCGGGCTGGAGCTGGGTGTCGAGGTCGATCCCCTCGGCGTGCTGGGTCGAGAGCACGACGGTGTCGACCCGCACCGGGGTGTCGTCGTCGTCGTACTCGATGGTGACCTGGGTCTTGCCGTCGGGGCGCAGGTAGTCCAGCGTCCCGTCCTTGCGCACGGCGGTGAGCCGCTCGGAGAGGCGGTGCGCCAAGGTGATCGGCAGCGGCATCAGCTCCGGGGTGTCGTCGCAGGCGTAGCCGAACATCAGGCCCTGGTCCCCGGCCCCCTGCTTGTCCATCGCGTCGACGGAGCCGGTGCGGGACTCGTGCCCGGTGTCGACGCCCTGGGCGATGTCGCCGGACTGGCCGCCGATCGCCACCATCACGCCGCAGGACTCGCCGTCGAACCCCTTCTCGGAGGAGTCGTAGCCGATCTCGAGGATCCGCTGGCGCACCTTCTCCTTGATGTCCACGTAGCCGGTCGTGTCGACCTCGCCGGCCACCACCACCAGGCCGGTGGTCAGCAGCGTCTCGACAGCCACCCGGCTGTGCGGGTCCTGCTCGAGCATCGCGTCGAGGACGGAGTCACTGATCTGGTCAGCGATCTTGTCCGGGTGTCCCTCGGTCACGGACTCGGAGGTGAACAGGCGTCCAGCCACAAGCGTCTCCTACTCAATGTGCGAACAACTTCTCAGACGGAAAGGTCGTGCGGTACCGCTGCACCAACGAGCACGCTATCCGGCCCGTCCTGGCCGCCCGGTGCCGGTCTCAGCGCTCGAGCAGCGCCACGACCCGGTCCCAGACCACGTGCGCGAGCGTCTCCTTCGGCCCACGGGGGACGTGGACGGCGCCGTGATCGGTGTCGAGCACCACGGCCTCGTTCTCGGCACTGCCGAAGACCGCTCCTCCACCGACGTCGTTGACGACCAGCAGGTCGCAGCCCTTGCGGACGAGCTTGCTCCGGGCGTGCTCCAGCACGGTCCCGTCGGCGTCGCCGGTCTCGGCGGCGAAGCCGACGATCACCTGGGCGTTGCCGGGTCCGCGCTCACGGACCAGCCCCGCGAGGATGTCCGGCGTCTCCACCAGGCTGATCGTCGGGGTGCTGCCGTCCGGGGACTTCTTGATCTTGGAGCCCGCCTCGGCCACGGGGCGGAAGTCGGCGGGAGCCGCTGCCATCACGACCGCGTCGGCGGCGCGGGCGCGATCCGTCACGGCGGACTGCATCTGCTCGGTGGTCTCGACCCGGACCACCTCGACCCCCGCCGGGTCCGCCAGCGTGGTGTTGGCGGCGACCAGGACGACCTCGGCGCCACGCGCCGCCGCCGTGCGGGCCAGGGCGAAGCCCTGACGCCCCGACGAGCGGTTGCCCAGGAAGCGCACCGGGTCGAGGTACTCCCGGGTCCCCCCGGCCGAGACCACGACCCGCCGCCCACTCAGGTCGTGGCTCGACCCATGGGCCAGCAGGTCGGCGACGACACCGAAGATCTCCACCGGGTCGGGCAACCGGCCCTTGCCGGTGTCGGCACCGGTGAGGCGGCCCTCGGCAGGCTCGATCACCAGGCAGCCGCGCTCCCGCAGCGTCGCGACGTTGGCCCGGGTCGCGGGGTGCTCCCACATCTCCGTGTGCATCGCCGGCGCGAAGACGACGGGGCAGCGCGCGGTGAGCAGGGTGCTGGTGAGCAGGTCGTCGGCCAAGCCGTGGGCGGCGCGGGCCAGGGTGTTGGCCGTGGCCGGAGCCACCACGACCAGGTCGGCGGACTGGCCGATCCGCACGTGGGGCACCTGGTGCACGTCGGACCAGACCTCGGTCGCGACCGGCCGCCCGGACAGGGCCGCCCAGGTCGGGGCACCCACGAACTCCAGCGCTGCGAGCGTCGGGACCACGGTCACGTCATGCCCGGCCTCGGAGATCAGGCGCAGCAGCTCGCAGGCCTTGTAGGCCGCGATCCCGCCGCTGACTCCGAGCACGACGGACCGACGCGGTGCCGGCGCAGATGACCTGCCCGGCTCGAGCGGTGGCACCCGACTCAGCCAGTCACTCGGAGGTGGGCGGCGTCTCGGGGGTCGCTGCGATCTCGGCCTCGGCGGCGGCAGCCGCGGCGGCCTCGACCTCGGGGTCGAACTCCTCGCAGGTCAGCAGGTCCTCGTTGATCTCGCGCAGGGCGATCGAGAGCGGCTTCTCCTGCACGTGGGTGTCCACGAGGGGACCGACGTACTCGAGCAGGCCTTCGCCGAGCTGGGAGTAGTAGGCGTTGATCTGGCGCGCGCGCTTGGCGCTGTAGAGCACCAGCTGGTACTTCGAGTCGGTCCTGGTGAGCAGTTCATCGATCGGGGGGTTGGTGAGCCCCTCCGGGGGCGACTGGGGGCCGGGCATGAGCGGATTGCCTCGCAATGGGGTGGAGTACAGGAGTGGCCGAGCACCTCGCCCGCTGCGAGGTCGTCCACTGCGAGTGGACACCGCGAGCAGGCCTCAGTTGCCGAGCCTCATCAACTCTAGCAACTCGGCCGCCGCAGCGGGAATCTCGTGGTTGACCACGACGGTGTCGAACTCCGGCGCCGCGGCCAGCTCGGCGCGGGCGCTCTCCAGGCGGCGCTCGCGCTCCTCGGCGCCCTCCGTGCCGCGTCCGACGAGCCGGGTGACGAGCTCCTCCCAGCTGGGCGGGGCCAGGAAGACGAAGTACGCCGTCGGCATCGTCGTCCGCACCTGGCGGGCACCCTGGAGATCGATCTCCAGCAGCGCGGGTCGACCGTCCGCCAGGGCCCGATCCACGGGACCGCGTGGGGTGCCGTAACGGGCACGGCGGTGCACCACGGCCCACTCCAGGAGCTGGCCCTCGGCCACGAGCCGGTCGAACTCCGCGTCGTCGACGAAGTGGTAGTGCACCCCCTCGATCTCCCCAGGACGCCGAGACCGGGTGGTCACCGAGACCGAGATCCACACCTCGGGATGGTGCTCACGGACGTACGCCGCGACGGTGCCCTTGCCGACGGCCGTCGGCCCGGCCAGGACGGTCAGCCGCGAGGGCGGGTCAGCCACCGACGCTGAACTCGGCGACCAGGGCGTCGGCCTGCTTGGCGCCGAGGCCGCGCACCCGGCGGCTCTCTGAGATCTTCAACTTCTCCATCAGCTGGTGCGCCCGCACCTTGCCGACCCCCGGCATCGACTGGAGTAGGTCGAAGACCCGCATCTTGGCCACGACCTCGTTGCGCGCCCCCTCCGCGAGGACCTCGGCGATGCTGGTCAGCGAGTGCTTGAGCCGGTGCTTCACCTCGGCCCGCTCCCGTCGGGACGCCGCCGCCTTGTCGAGCGCCGCCCGGCGCTGGTCGGGTGTGAGCTGCGGCAGGACCACGTCAACAGACCTTTCTTGTCCCCGAGGAACGTGCGACGGCGGGGTCCGCCGTTCACCTGGCGAAATCTATCCATCTCCTCACGGGCGGTGCAACGCACCGGGTGTCAGACCCGGTGCGTTGCCCCGTGCTCGTCGGCCGGGTCGAGCCGAGGGCTCAGTTCAGCTCGGCGGCGGGCTTGTCCCAGCCGGGCACCTGGTAGGGCCCGAAGACCTTCGGGTCACCCGGGTAGGGCCGCGTCCAGCCGGTCGAGGAGTACCAGTCCAGCCGGTTCAGCTGGGCCGGGTTGGCCTTGTCCTCGCTCGGCGTGGCACCACCGAAGTTCTGGTGCCGGCTCCAGACCGACCACTGCTGCTGGATCTTGGCCGTCTCCGGTGACGTGGACCGGCGCTGCTGCTGCAGCGCGCGGGGCACCTGGTGCGCCCGACCCTGGGAGCCCGTCGTGCCGTTGGACTGCTGGGTCGCCTCCGCAGAGGCGAGACCGTAGGTGAGCGGGATCTGGTTCGGACGGACGTCGTAGGCCCTCGTGTCGGCGGCGTTGGTGAAGGCGTTGAACATCGGCTCGGCCGCCCGGTCCTCCTGGTTCATCGGCGCCACCCCCAGGATCTGCTCGATCGTCTTGACCATGTTCAGCTGCGTGTAGTAGCTGCTGTTGACCACGTTCCGCTTGGCGTACGGGCTGGCGATCATGCATCGGCGCCCGGTGCCCGTCGACGTGGTCGATGCCGGCCTGCGCGTCGTCCTCGACCACGAAGATCGCCGAGCACTTCCAGAACTTGCTGTGCGAGATCGCGTCGACGATCCGGCCCACCGCCAGGTCGTTGTCGGCCACCGCCGCCGTCGGGTAGGGCGAGGCGCCGCTCGACGCCGGCGGTGTGGTCGTCGGGCACCCACAGCATGTTCAGGTTGGCCAGCGTTGCCGGTGCGCTCGGCCTTCTGGAAGGCCCTGCATCCAGATGTCGGCGCGGTACTGGTCGGGGACGTTGAGTGTCGAACTTCGGGTACGCCAGGTCGGTGATCGCGTTCAGCGACGGCGATGTCGGCGTAGCTGCGGTACTTGTCGATCGGCACCGGCAGCGGGCCGGTGGCCTTGCCCTCCAGGATCTGGGAGTCCTGGTACCAGTCGGCCCAGGTCGGGCGGCCGGGTCGCCGTCGGACGGTGAAGAAGTTGATGTACTCCCCGAAGTTGCGCACCGACTTGCCCGGCCGCCTGCACGGCGTTCCAGAGGAAGCCGTCGCGCTGGTAGGCCAGGGCGTCGCCGCCCTGGGCGGGGTAGCTGCGGTAGAAGGCGCCGAACTCCTTCTCGACGTAGTCGTTGGCGTCGGCCTGCATCAGCCAGTTGTGGCCGTCCGCGGACAGCGTGCCCTCGTCGTAGAAGTTGTCGAAGAGCCCGAAGGTGTTGGCCAGGGCGTGGTGGTTGGGCGTGACGCTGGCGCCGAACTGGGTCAGCGTGGCGTCGCCGTTGCCCTTGCGCACGTCGCCGAGACCTGGTCGTAGGTGCGGTTCTCCTTGACGATCAGGAACACGTGCTTGATCTTCGAGGGCGCTCCGAGCGTCTTCGGGATCGCGACGGCCGGATCGCTCTGGTGATCGGCCTTGACCTTCGCCGGCGGCAGGTTGAGCCAGTCGTTGGACAGAACACCTGGTGGGTCAGCTGTCCGAGGGTCTGCTCCGCGGGCTCCTTGAACATGGTGACGGTGCCCGTGTCGCTGTAGGTGTTCAGCCCGGTGGCCGGGTTGGTGTTCGGGCCCTCCGTGACCGTCTTCGGGGTCCCGCGGCTGCCGATCCCCTTGTCGTTGGTGACCACCACGTCGTGCTGCGGGGTGACCGCGAGCCTGAGCGGGTACCAGTCGGTCGGGATCAGGCCCGCGGTAGCCTGACCGGGGCCTTCGGCGAACCGTCGTAGCCGTACACGGCGACCGCGTTGTCGCGCCCGATGCTGACCAGGATGTGGCTGGTCGTCGGGCATCGTGATCGCGGTCGGGTAGCTGCCGACGTTGGTCTGCCGGGGCCGGGGAGCGGGTTGACGTTGAACGTCTGCACGACCTGCCTGCTGGTCGGTGTCGATGATCGAGACGGAGTCGTCGTTGGAGTTGGCCACGAAGATCGCCTTGCCGGTGGCGAACAGCGCGGTCGGCTGCAGGCCGGTCTCGATCGACTGGTCACCGCGCCGGAGTCCGGGTCGACCACGGAGACGGTGCCGTTGGTCGCTGCCCCGGTCTTCTGGTCGGCGACCACCGGGGTGCCCGACGGTCAGGTTGGTGAAGTCGCCCTTCTCGGCCTGGCGGCCACCCTCGTTCGAGACGTAGACGTCGTCGCCGGAGACCACGACCTGACGCGGGGCGACACCGACCGGGATCTGCTCGTCGACCGTCCCGGTCGCGGTGTCGAGGACGCGCCAGGGTGTTCAGGTTGTTCAGGGCCAGGTAGAGCTTCGAGCCGTCGGCGTTGAAGGCCCCGCCGGAGGGCAGCCAGGAGTCGGCGCCCGTCTTCATCGCGATGCTCGTCGGCGTGGTCGCCACGCTGCCGTCGGAGCTGACGGCGAACTTCAGCAGGTCCGCGGTCTGCGGCAGCCACAGCGTCGTGCCGTCGGGCGACCAGATCGGGCCGTCCGCGGCGACCGTGCCGTCCCCGATCTTCGGGTCGCCCGTCACACCGGTTCCGACCTGCTGGATCAGTCGCCCGTCCGCGACGTCGAAGAGGGACAGGAAGCCGGTGCCGTTGCGGTACGTCGAGGCGGCCAGCGTCTTGCCGTCGGGGCTGAGGTTGCTGGCCAGCAACCGGCCGTTGTTGATCTTGATCCGGGTCCCGTAGGGCTTGACGCCCTGGCCCGTGGCCAGGATCGTGCCGTTGTCACGGACGTCTCCCACGTGCGAGGAGGCACTGACCGCGTGGGCGGCGACCAAGCCGGTGCCGCTGACGGCGCCGGCGACGAGGACTCCGGCGAGCGTGAGGCCGGTGAGCCTGCGTCGTGGAGCACGATCCTTGCGAGCCATCTGAGACCTTTCGAGACGTAGGAGCGGTAGGGACGTGCGGATCAGGTGAGCGGGAAGCAGCCGTCGAACTCGAAGAGCGGGTTTGTCATCACGACACCGGTGGACGACCGCTGGTGCTGCCGACCGACCACCTGCGAAGGACCCTGGGCGGTGTAGCAGCCGGTCGGCTGGACCCGGACGTCGTAGTTGACCGGCTCGATGTGCCCGTCGGGGTAGGGGTAGTTGACGATGCACAGCCAGTCGTCCCCGGCGCCCTGGTCCTTGACCCGGCCCTTCGACGCGGCGCGGTTGCGCGAGCACGTCGCTTCCGGCGTCGGCCTTGCGCGCTCCGTCCTTGCCGAGGCGCTGCTGCTGCAGGGTGTAGAGACGGGAGAACGCGGGACCGACCGCAGCGTCGACCCGGTTCGCGGTCACTCCCGTCGCCGAGCACGCCGCGGCCAGCGGCATCAGCCCGAGCAGGAGCACGGCGCAGCACCCCCGTCGTACGGCCGTGGGTACAGCCTCGAGCCGGCTCATCCGTTGCTCACGTCCCGGCGTCGCAGCACCAGCCAGGACGCCCCGAGGCAGACCAGCAGGTAGCCGAGCGCCACCACGGCGGCCACCAGCACCGGCCGGACCGTGGAAGGTTGCATGAACAGGCTGTGCCAGGCCAGGAAGCCCGAGCCGAGCAGCAGCTCGCGCACCGGCCCGATCCCGTCCACCAGGGTGCCGAGCTGCATCGCGAGGCCGATCACCACCGCCCCGATCACCGCCGCGGTGCTGCTGCGGGTCAGCACGGAGAGCAGGACCCCGACACCGGCGAAGGCCAGCGCCGTGGGTACGACGCACAGCCAGGCCAGCAGGCACCAGCCCCGACGCCCGTCCGGTCTGGAGAAGGTTGCCGGACAGCCCGATCAGCGGCTGGGTCCCGATCACGAGGAGTCCCGCCGCGAGGCTGGCCACGCTGAGCACCAGCAGCGCAACGACGACGTACACGGCCACCGCCAGCGACTTCCCCGCGAAGAGCGTGCCCCGGCCCGTCGAGCGGGTGGAGAGCATCGCCCAGGTGCCGTGCGCGTCCTCGGCGGAGAAGATGTCGCCGGCCACGAGGCAGGTCAGGATCGGGAACCCCCAAGCGGCCGCGAAGCCGAGGACCACCAGCGGCAGCGCGGCTCCGGACTCCACGACGAATCGGCCGAAGAGGGTGTCCGCGGGCACGCTGTCGGTCAGCTTGAGCCCGATCGCGAAGCCGAAGGGACCGACCAGGCAGACGACGAGCGCCAGACGCACCCTCAGCTGGGCGGTGAGCTTCTCCAGCTCCCAGATCAGCACGCGGCCCCACCCTCCGCGATGGGTCCGACCACCCGCGACGAGCGTGGCGGCCGCGTCGGCAGCGATTGCCGTGCTCACTGCTCGCCCGACGGGCCGGTCAGGCGCAGGAACATGGCGTTGAGCGCGGTGTCGCGGCGCACGAGTGAGCGCACCGGGATGCCGCCCGCGGCCAGGCCCAGGACCACGGCGTCGACCTGGGCCTCGGTGGCGGCGAGCAGGATCGTCCCCGTGCCTCCTCCTGAGTCGGGATCAGCCTCGGGGTCGGCGAGCACCACACCCCCGGCGCGATCCACCTCGGCCCCGGCCCGCCCGGGTGCGGCGCAGCCCAGGAGGTACGTCGGGGCGTCCGCCCGGGCGCGCAGCTCGGCCAGCGGGCCGGCGTGCACCACCTGGCCCTCCCGCAGGATCGTGACCGCGTCGCAGAGCTCCTCGACCTCACCCATGTCGTGACTGCTGAGCAGCACGGTCCGCCCGGAGGAGGCCACCTCCCGGATCACGCGGTGCATCTCACCCGACTCCGGCGGGGTCGAGACCGCTGGTCGGCTCGTCGAGGATCAGGAGCTCCGGCTCCCGCAGGAGAACCGCCGCGAGCCCGAGCCGCTGGCGCATCCCGGTCGAGAAGCCGCGTACCTTCTCCCGCGACCGGCCGCCCAGTCCGACCTGCTCGAGCAGGTCGTCGACGCGGGTGGTGGTCGAGACCCGCCCGCGCCGGCCGTCGAGCGCGGCGAGCAGGTCGAGGTTCTTCGCCGCCGAGAGGTAGGGGTAGAAGCGCGGGGCGTCCACGAAGCCGGCCACACCCGGCAGCGCACCCCCGGCCCCGAACGGCGTACCCCCCATGACCTGCAGGTCGCCGGAGTCGGGTGCCACCAGCCCGAGCAGCATCCGCAGCAGGGTCGACTTCCCGGCACCGTTGGGTCCGAGCAGGCCGTGCACGCCACCCACCGGGACGCTCAGCTCGACACCGTCCACGGCCGGCCGATCGCCGTAGCGCTTGACCAGGCCTCGCGCCCGTACGGCGTAGGCCGCGGTGGACTCGTCGAGTCCGGCGGGAGCCGGGGCGGAGGCGGGGTCGCCGGGCACGGTGCGTGGTGCACCTGCCCTGGTCACCACCCGAGATGTCACATCCGGAGGCTAGGCAGTGCAGCGCTGGTGCGGGTGAACACCCGGCCAACCTCGGGTGACAGGTTGCCGTGGGCAACCTTCCTAGGTGCCGATGGAGACCTGGCAGACGTCCTGCGCCTGGTCCTCGATGCCCTTGGCCGCACTGAGCACGTCCGGGGAGGCCAAGGTGCCGGCCGCCGCGGCCACGTCACGCCGCTGCTGGCCCCGGACCGAGTCCGGCAGGTGGCCACCACGGAAGTCAGACGCGCTCAACCCCGCGCTCTTCAGCGCGTCCGCCAGCCCCGCGACGGCGTTGACCAGGGCCTGCCACTCGTCGGTGAGGTCGTCCGGCGCCTGGTCGGAGAGCTCGCGCAGCAGCGGGAGCCCGCGCAGCAGCGAGTCGATCCGGGAGGAGTTGATCATGTCACCCGAGACGCGCCTGGTCGGCGCGCACCGCGTCGCAGTACTTCTCTCCCTGGTCCTTGCACCCGCTCAGCGTGCAGGCGAGCACGAGGGCGAGCAGGATCGCCGCCGACCGCTTCATCGCCACTCCTCCTGCACGCCCGTGCGCCGACCGCGCGCCGGTCTCGTCACCGGCTCACCCCACGAGGATGCCCGAGAAGGCCTCGACGGCACGCTCCGCCGCCGCGACCAGGGCCGTCGGGTCGGGCCCGGACGCGAGGACCTCGCGCGAGCTGGAGGGTACGACGGCGGGAAGGACGCCCGCGAAGGTGCGGCGCACGGACTCGGGGGTGCCTCCCTGCGCACCGACCCCGGGCACGAGCAGCGGGCCGTTGATGGCGAGGTCCTCACCGGTCTCGCCGATGGTGGCCCCGACGACGGCCCCGAACGAACCCATCGGCCCGGCCCCCGCGTTGAGCGCGCTCAGGTGGCGCAGCACGTCACCCGCGACCGTGCCGCCGTCGGTGCGCGCACCCTGGACCTGGGGTGCCTCCGGGTTGGAGGTCAGCGCGAGCACGAACACTCCGGCGCCGTGGGCGCGTGCGGTCTCGAGCATCGGCTCCAAGCTGGCGAAGCCGAGGAACGGGCTGGCCGTGATCGCATCCGCGAACAGCGGGGAACGCGGGTCGAGGTAGGCGTCGGCGTAGGCCTGGCTGGTCGAACCGATGTCACCCCGCTTGACGTCGAGCAGCACCAGGCAGCCCGCCTCCCGGGCCGTCGCCACGACCCGCTCAAGGACGGCGACCCCCTTCGACCCGTGCCGCTCGAAGAACGCCGACTGCGGCTTGAGCACCGCCACCCGCGGCGCCAGGGCCTCCGTGGCCGTCATCGCGAACCGCTCCAGGCCGGAAGGGTCGTCGGGCAGCCCCCAGTCGGCGAGCAGCGAGGCGTGCGGGTCGATGCCCACGCACATCGGACCGCGCCGGTCCAGGGCGTCTCGCAGCCGCGCGCCGAAGGGTGCTGGGCGGCTCATCAGTTCTCCTTCACGGGTGGGCGCGCGGCAGCGAGCGCGCGGTTGATCCGACGCGGCCACCCCGCACCCTCGTAGACGAATCCGGTGTAGCCCTGGAGCAGGTCGGCGCCAGCCTCGAGCCGGACCAGGGCGTCGTCGGGTGTCTCGACCCCGCCCACCCCGATCACGGTGGGGCCCGGGCCGAGCCGCTCGCGCAGCATCCGGGTGATCTCCAGCGCCCGCACCCGCAGCGGCTGCCCGGACAGGCCGCCCGCACCCACCCGGCGTACGGCGTCGGGGTCGGAGGCGAGGCCGTCTCGAGCGATGGTGGTGTTCGTCGCGACGACGCCGTCGAGCCCGAGGGCCAGGGCCAGGTCGGCCACGGCCAGCACGTCGTCGTCGTCGAGGTCGGGAGCGATCTTGACCAGCAGCGGGACCGGCCGCTCTCGCCGGTCGCCGGTCGCCTCGTCCGCCTCCCGGCGTACGCCGGCCAGCAGCGGCTCCAGCCGCTCGACCGACTGCAGGTCACGCAGACCGGGGGTGTTCGGTGAGGAGACGTTGACCACCAGGTAGTCGGCGTAGGGGGCGAGCAACCGGGTGCTGGTGCGGTAGTCCGCGATCGCGTCCGCCTCGGGGGTCACCTTGGACTTGCCGAGGTTGATCCCCAGCGGCACCGGTCCGCCGCGGGGGCCGAGCCGGGCCGCTCGGGCACCCAGCCGCCGGGCCACCGCCTCGGCGCCGTCGTTGTTGAATCCCATCCGGTTGACCACCGCCCGGTCGACCGGCAGCCGGAAGAGCCGGGGGCGCGGGTTGCCGGGCTGCGCGAGCGCGGTGACCGTGCCGACCTCGATGAAGCCGAAGCCCAGGGCCGCCAGGGCATCGATGCCCTCGGCGTTCTTGTCGAACCCCGCGGCGAGGCCGAGCCGGCTCGAGAAGTCCAGGCCCATCCGAGAGACCGTCCGCGAGCGGTGCCGCAGCCGGACCGCCCTCGCCGCCGGCCCGGCCAGCGGCTCGGCCGCGCGGATCGCCGCAAAGCCGGCCCGGTGCGCGGTCTCCGCGTCGAACCGGGTCAGCACGTGACGAAACAGCAGGCCGTAGGCGGTCACCGGGAGTCGGGCACCTCCTGCGCCGGGGTCGGTCCGACCGCAGCGACGAGACGGGCCCAGTCCTGCAGCGACCGCACCCCGACCTCCCCGGCCCGCATCGCCTCGATGCCCTGGACCGCGGCACCGAGCCCCTGCACCGTGGTGATGCACGGGACGTTGGTGAGCACCGCCGCGGTGCGGATCTCGTAGCCGTCGAGCCGCACCGAGGCCCCGCCGCTGGCCGCGTGCGGGGTGTTGATCACCAGGTCGATCCGGCCGGCCAGGATCTGCTGCACCGTGGTCTGCTCACCCTGCGGCCCCTCGCCCTCGAAGTGCTTGCGCACGACGCTGGCGGGCACACCGTTGCGCCGCAGCACCTCCGCGGTGCCCTGGGTCGCGCAGATCTCGAAGCCGAGCTCGGCGAGCACCTTGATCGGGAAGATCATCGTGCGCTTGTCCCGGTTGGCCATGCTCACGAAGACCCGGCCGCTGGTCGGCAGGGAGCCGAAGGCCGCCGTCTGGGCCTTGGCGAAAGCCGTGCCGAAGTCGGCGTCGAAGCCCATCACCTCGCCGGTCGACTTCATCTCGGGCCCCAGCACGGTGTCGACGTTGGACCCGTCCGGCAGCTTGAACCGGTTGAACGGCATCACCGCCTCCTTCACCGCGATCGGCGCGTCACCGGGCAGGTCGCCGCCGTCGCGGTCGGCCGGCAGGAGACCCTCGGCCCGCAGGGTGCGGATCGACTCGCCCAGCATCACCCGGGCCGCCGCCTTGGCGAGCGGGGTCGCGGTGGCCTTCGAGACGAACGGCACCGTCCGGCTCGCCCGAGGGTTGGCCTCGAGGACGTAGAGCACGTCGGAGCCCAGGGCGTACTGGATGTTCAGCAGGCCACGCACCCCGACGCCCTTCGCGATCGCGTACGTCGCCTCGCGGATCCGGCCGATCTCCGAGGCACCCAGCGTGATCGGCGGGAGGGCGCAGGAGGAGTCCCCGGAGTGGATGCCGGCCTCCTCGATGTGCTCCATCACGCCGCCGAGGAAGAGCTCGGTGCCGTCGAAGATCGCGTCGACGTCGATCTCCACCGCGTCGTCGATGAACCGGTCGACCAGCACCGGGCGGTCCGGGCTGATCCCCGATCGACCGGTCGCGGCGGCGACGTAGCTGCGCAGCGCGCCGTCGTCGTACACGATCTGCATGCCCCGCCCGCCCAGGACGTAGGACGGGCGCACGAGCACCGGGTAGCCGATCTCGTCGGCGATCGCGCGGGCCTGGTCGTAGGACGTGGCCATGCCGTGCTTCGGCGCCGTCAGCCCGGCCTCGGCCAGCACCCGCCCGAAGGCACCGCGCTCCTCGGCCAGGTTGATCGCCTCCGGCTGGGTGCCGACGATCGTCACACCGGCGTCGAGCAGCCCCTGGGCCAGCCCCAGCGGGGTCTGCCCGCCGAGCTGGCAGATCACCCCGGCGACCGGCCCGGCGAGCCGCTCGGCGTGCACGATCTCGAGCACGTCCTCGAGCGTGAGCGGCTCGAAGTACAGCCGGTCGGAGGTGTCGTAGTCGGTGCTCACGGTCTCTGGGTTGCAGTTGACCATGATCGTCTCGTAGCCGGCCCCGCTCAGCGCCTGCGCGGCGTGCACGCACGAGTAGTCGAACTCGATGCCCTGACCGATCCGGTTGGGGCCCGAGCCGAGGATGATCACCGCCTCACGATCACGGGAGGCGACCTCGCTCTCCTCGTCGTAGGAGGAGTAGTGGTACGGCGTCGCCGCGGCGAACTCGGCCGCGCAGGTGTCGACGGTCTTGAAGACCGGCCGGATGCCGAGCGCGTGCCGGACCCCGCGCACGACGTCCTCGGGCAGGTTGCGCATGGCACCGACCTGGGTGTCGGAGAAGCCGTGCCGCTTGGCCAGGCGCAGCATCTGCGGGGTGAGCTCCGGCGAGGCGATCACCTCGCCGGCGATCTCGTTGAGCAGGCTGAGCTGGTCGACGAACCACGGGTCGATCCCGGTCGCGTCGTGCACCTGCTCGGGCGTCGCTCCGGCGTGCAGGGCATCCATCACCAGGCGCAGCCTCCCGTCGTGGGGCACGGCGGCGCGGGCCAGGATCTCGGCCGGGTCGTCGGGACGGTCCGACCAGTCGAAGACCGCTCCGGGGCTCTCCAGGCTGCGCAGCGCCTTCTGCAGCGCCTCGGTGAAGCTGCGCCCGATCGCCATCGCCTCGCCGACCGACTTCATGTGCGTCGTCAGCACCGGGTCGGCGCCGGGGAACTTCTCGAAGGCGAAGCGCGGCACCTTCACCACGACGTAGTCGAGGGTCGGCTCGAACGCCGCCGGGGTGCTGCTCCCGTCGGAGCGGACCGTGATGTCGTTGGGGATCTCGTCGAGGGTGTAGCCGATCGCGACCTTGGCCGCGATCTTGGCGATCGGGAAGCCGGTCGCCTTGGAGGCGAGCGCGCTGGAGCGCGAGACCCGCGGGTTCATCTCGATCACGACGACCCGGCCGTCGGCGGGGTTGACCGCGAACTGGATGTTGCAGCCGCCGGTGTCGACGCCGACCTCGCGGATGATCCCCAGCGAGAGGTCGCGCAGGTACTGGTACTCCCGGTCGGTCAGCGTCATCGCCGGCGCGACCGTGATCGAGTCGCCGGTGTGCACGCCCATCGGGTCGAGGTTCTCGATCGAGCACACGATCACCACGTTGTCGGCGGTGTCGCGCATCACCTCGAGCTCGTACTCCTTCCAGCCGATGATCGACTCCTCGAGGAGCACCTCGGTGGTCGGGCTGGCGGCCAGGCCCGAGCCCGCGATCCGGCGCAGGCCGGCCTCGTCGTAGGCCATCCCCGAGCCGGTGCCGCCCATCGTGAAGGAGGGGCGTACGACGGCCGGGTAGCCGAGGTCGCGCACCGCGGCGAGGCAGTCCTCCATCGAGTGGCAGATCGCCGAGCGCGCCACCCGTCCGCCGAGGGACTCCACGATCTTCTTGAACGACTCGCGGTTCTCGCCCCGGTCGATCGCCTCGATCGAGGCGCCGATCAGCTCCACGTCGTACTTCTCCAGGATGCCGGCGCGGTCGAGGGCCATCGCGGCGTTGAGCGCGGTCTGGCCGCCGAGGGTCGCCAGCAGCGCGTCGGGCCGCTCCTTGGCGATCACCTTCTCCACGAACTCCGGGGTGATCGGCTCGACGTACGTCGCGTCGGCGAACTCCGGGTCGGTCATGATCGTGGCCGGGTTGGAGTTGACCAGGATCACCCGGATGCCCTCCTCGCGCAGCACCCGGCAGGCCTGGGTGCCCGAGTAGTCGAACTCGCAGGCCTGGCCGATGATGATCGGCCCGGAGCCGATGACCAGCACGGACTCGATATCGGTGCGCTTGGGCATCAGGCCCGCCTTTCGAGGAGCTCGCAGAAGCGATCGAACAGGTACGCCGCGTCGTGCGGACCGGCTGCGGCCTCGGGGTGGTACTGCACGGAGAAGGAGAGCAGGTCGCCACGCCTCCGAGCGCAGCTCGATGCCCTCGACCACGTCGTCGTTGAGGCAGACGTGGCTCACGCCGGCCACGCCGTACGGCGTCGGCACGGTCTCGCTCAGCGGGCCCGGCCAGTCGACGGCGAAGCCGTGGTTGTGCGCGGTCACCTCGACCTTGCCCGTGGTCCGGTCCATCACCGGCTGGTTGATCCCGCGGTGGCCGTAGGTGAGCTTGTAGGTGCCCAGGCCCAGGGCCCGGCCGAAGAGCTGGTTGCCGAAGCAGATCCCGAAGTACGGCACGCCCCGCGGCCAGGGCGCCCTGCAGCAGCTCGACCTGGGCGGTCGTCGCGGCCGGGTCACCGGGGCCGTTGGAGAAGAAGAGCCCGTCGGGCGACACGGCCAGCACGTCCTCGAGCGACGACGTCGCCGGCAGGACGTGCACCTGGATCCCGCGCTCGGCCATCATCCGGGGTGTGTTCGCCTTGATCCCGAGGTCGAGCGCCGCGACGGTGAACCGCTTCTCCCCCACCGCCTCGACGACGTAGGACTGCGCGGTCGAGACCTCGCCGGCCAGCTCGGCACCGGCCATCTCCCCCGCCGCCAGGACGCGACGCAGCAGCGCGTCGGGGTCGGTCTCGGTCGAGGAGATACCCACGCGCATCGCGCCCCGCTCGCGCAGGTGCCGGGTCAGGGCGCGGGTGTCGACGCCGCAGATGCCGACCACGCCCTGCTCGCGCAGCGCGTCGTCGAGCGAGCGCCGCGAGCGCCAGCTCGAGGGCACCCGCGCCGGGTCGCGCACGACGTACCCGCTGACCCAGATCCGGGCGGACTCGGCGTCCTCGTCGTTCATCCCGGTGTTGCCGACGTGCGGGGCGGTCATCACCACGACCTGGCGGTGGTACGACGGGTCGGTCAGGGTCTCCTGGTAGCCGGTCATCCCGGTCGAGAACACGGCCTCGCCGAAGGTCTCGCCCTCCGCACCGTAGGCCTCGCCCCGGAAGGTCCGCCCGTCCTCGAGCACCAGCAACGCCTCAACCATCGGTGTTCCTCACCATCTTGTGGACCGCGCGCGTCCAGCGACGCTGGACCTCGGCCGGGGTGGCAGCACGCTGCTTGCCGCCGGCTCCCCGGACCTCGACCGGCTGCAACCGGAAGCCGGTGTCGAGGATGCTGCCTCCATGCTCCCAGCGCAGCACCAGCGCCCCGGGCTCGGCGACGTCTTTCCCCGCGAACTCCAGGCTCTCGCGGGCCGAGCGGAGGGCGGGGACCGGGATCCGGAAGGACCCGGCCAGCCGCACCACGTCGACGCCGTCGAACGAGAGCTGGATCCGGGCCGAACCGGTAGGGCCGAGCCCGCGCGCCCGCACCCGACGCCCGCCGTCGAGGGTGCCGAGGTAGCGGGCGCCGTTGCGCTCGACCGGCTCGGGCAGGTCCTTGACCGAGGGCATCGACGGCAGCTGCGGCAGCTGCGGTCCGGAGCCCGGCCGTGCGAAGAGGCCCATCACGCGAGCTTCTGGTCGAGCACGGTCGCACGCCCCCGCAGGAACGTCGCCACCACGCGGCCGGGCAGCTCGCGTCCGGCGTACGGCGTGTTGCGGCTCAGGGAGGACAGCTCGGAGGAGTCGACCACCCGGCTGGCCGTGGCGTCGTAGAGCACCAGGTTGGCCGGCTCCCCGACGGCGAGCGGTCGACCGTGACCACCCAGCCGAGCGATCCGGGCGGGCGCGAAGGACATCCGCTCGGCGACCCCGGCCCAATCGAGCAGGCCGGGATCGACCATCGTCTGCTGCACGACCGAGAGTGCGGTCTCCAGCCCCAGCATCCCGAACGCGGCGGCCTGCCACTCGCAGTCCTTGTCCTCGTGCGGGTGCGGGGCGTGGTCGGTGGCGACCACGTCGATGGTCGCGTCGGCGAGCCCGGACCGCAGTGCCGCGACGTCGTCGCTCGAGCGCAGGGGCGGGTTGACCTTGTAGATCGGGTCGTACGTCGCGGCCAGGTCGTCGGTGAGCAGCAGGTGGTGCGGGCACACCTCCGCGGTGACGGGCCAACCCTTGGACTTGGCCCAGCGCACGAGCTCGACGGAGCCCGCCGTGCTGACGTGGCAGACGTGCAACCGCGAGCCGACGTGAGCGGCGAGCAGGCAGTCGCGGGCGATGATCGCCTCCTCGGCGACGGCCGGCCAGCCGCGCAGCCCGAGGCGCCCGGAGAGCTCGCCCTCGTTCATCTGGGCGTCCTCGGTCAGGCGGGGCTCCTGGGCGTGCTGGGCGACCACGCCGTCGAAGGCCTTGACGTACTCGAGGGCCCGCCGCATCAGCACGGGGTCGCTGACGCACCTCCCGTCGTCGGAGAACACCCGGACCCGGGCCGCGGAGTCGGCCATCGCACCGAGCTCGGCCAGCCGCTCCCCGCCCAGCCCCACGGTGACGGCCCCGACCGGCTGCACGTCGCAGTACCCGGCCTCGGTGCCGAGCCGCCAGACCTGCTCCACGACGCCGGCGGTGTCGGCGACGGGCTCGGTGTTGGCCATCGCGTGCACGGCTGTGAAGCCGCCCATCGCCGCCGCCCTCGTGCCGGTCTCGACGGTCTCGGCGTCCTCGCGCCCGGGCTCGCGCAGGTGGGTGTGCAGGTCGACCAGACCGGGCAGGGCGATCAGCCCCTCGGCCTCGACGACCTCCGCACCGGTGGTCGAGGAAGGACGCGCGGTCCCGGAACCTCCGACCTCCGCGACCAGACCGTCGCGCAGCAGCAGGTCCACGGGCTCACCGCCCAGGATCCGGGCACCCCTGATCAGGTAGTCGCTCACTCTTCTCCTCCGCTCCGGGCACTCTCGGCACTCTCGGCCCCACCGATGGCGGGCTCGGAACCGCCGAGCAGCAGGTACAGCACCGCCATCCGCACCGCGACGCCGTTGGTGACCTGCTCGACGATCACCGAGCGCTCGGAGTCGGCGACGTCGGCGCTGATCTCCATCCCCCGGATCATCGGGCCAGGGTGCATCACGATCGCGTGGTCCTGCAGGCTCGCCATCCGGCGGGCGTCGACGCCGTAGCGCCGCGAGTACTCCCGCACGCTGGGGAAGAACGAGTCGCTCATCCGCTCACGCTGGACCCGGAGCATCATCAGCACGTCGGTCTTGGGCAGCACCGAGTCGAGGTCGTAGGACGTCTCCACGCCCCAGCCCCCGATCCCGAGCGGCAGCAGGGTGGGCGGGGCGACCAGGGTGACCTCGGCCCCCAGGGTCTTGAGCAGCAGGGCGTTGGAGCGGGCCACCCTGCTGTGCAGGACGTCACCGACGATCGCGACCTTGCGGCCGTCGAGACTGCCCTTGGAGTCCGGGGCGAGGTGGCGCCACATGGTGAAGGCGTCCAGCAGCGCCTGGGTCGGGTGCTCGTGGGTGCCGTCGCCGGCATTGACGACCGAGGAGCGCGACCAGCCCGCGTTGGCCAGCAGGTGCGGGGCCCCCGAGGCCCAGTGCCGCACCACGACGGCGTCCGCACCCATTGCCTCGAGCGTCAGCGCCGTGTCCTTGAGCGACTCCCCCTTGCTGAGCGAGGAGCCCTTGGCGGAGAAGTTGATGACGTCGGCCGAGAGCCGCTTGGCCGCCGCCTCGAAGGAGATCCGGGTGCGGGTCGAGTCCTCGAAGAACAGGTTGACTATCGTCCGCCCGCGCAGCGCCGGGAGCTTCTTGATCGGCCGGTCGGCCAGCGAGCGCATCTCCTGCGCCGTGGAGAGGACCAGCTCGGCGTCGTCACGGCTCAGGTCACCGGCCGAGAGCAGGTGCCGCTTCACGACGTCGCCCCCGTCACCGGTCCGCTGATCAGCACGGCGTCCTCGTCGTCGGTCTCGGCCAGGTGCACGGCCACGTCCTCCCCCATCGAGGTCGGCAGGTTCTTGCCCACGAAGTCGGGCCGGATCGGGAGCTGACGGTGCCCCCGGTCGACGAGCACGGCGAGCTGCACGGCCGCGGGCCGTCCCACGTCGTTCATCGCGTCGAGGGCGGCGCGGATCGTGCGCCCGGAGAACAGCACGTCGTCGACGAGCACCACGACCTTGGAGTCGATCCCGCTGCCGGGGATGTCCGTGTGCATCAGGGTGCGCGCCGGGCGCAGGCGGAGGTCGTCGCGGTACATCGTGATGTCCAGCGCACCGACGGGCACGGCGATCCCCTCGAAGTCGGAGATCCGCTCGGCCACCCGCTGCGCGAGAGGGACGCCGCGGCGCGGGATGCCGAGCAGCACCACGTCGTCGCCACCGCGGTTGCGCTCGAGGATCTCGTGGGCGATCCGGCTCAGGGCTCGTCCGATGGCCTCGGTGTCGAGGACGGTGCGAGTTGTCGTGGGCGCGGCCGTGACGTCAGGCCGGGGCTCGGGCGAGGAGATTTCCACCAACGCTCGGACCTCCTTCTCCGCCTCTCGGGACGGTCGGTTAAAGGATGTCGATCGCCGCCGAACCTAGCAGAGAGGGCGCGAGCCGCTCGCCACCGGCCGACCACCGCGGCAGGGCGCGGCCCGGCCCGCGCAGGACGACACGTGCGGTGGCTTGGCAGACTCCGCTCGTGCGTTCGTCCCGGAGCCTGGCCGCGGTGCTGTCCGTGCTGATGGCGACCGGGTGGGCGGCGAACCACTTCTCGGCCGTGATCCCCACGCTGCAGGAGCGGGAGGGGCTCTCCTCGGTGCTGCTCGACGGCGTCTTCGGGGTCTACGCGGTGGGCCTGCTGCCCGGCCTCTTCGGCGGCGGTGCGCTCTCGGACCGGGTCGGGCGACGACTCGTGGTGCTGCCCGGATCCCTGATCGCCACGGCGGGGAGCCTCGTCCTGCTGCTCGACCACGGGCCCGGTGGGCTCGTGGTCGGCCGACTGGTGGTCGGTCTCGGCGCCGGGCTCACGTTCGGCGCGGGCACCGCGTGGGCGGCCGACGTCGGGGGCGCGGCGGGCACCGTGCTGGCCGGGGTCTTCCTGACCAGCGGCTTCGGGCTCGGACCGTTGGTCTCCGGCCTCCTCGCGCAGTACGTCGCGGCGCCCCTGCGCCTGCCGTTCGTCGTCTCGATCGTGCTCTCGCTGGCTGCGACAGCGGCCGCCGCGCTGGTGCCGGATCCCCGCCGAGCGGGTGACCTCGACGTCCGGGTGCCCGCAGCCGGACCGGTCGGGGCCCACGTCCGATCGGGTCGTCTCGCCCTGGGCTGGTCGCTGCCGGTGGCCGTCCTGGTGTTCGGCAGCGGGGCGATGGCCATCGTCACCCTGCCCACCCGGCTGCCCGACGAGTACGACGGTCCGCTGCTGGTCGGCATCGCCTGCGCCCTCACCCTGTTCACCGGGATCGGCGCGCAGACGCTCGCCCGTAGTCGCGGCTGGGGACCCTTCGCCGGGGTGGCGGGAGCGATGTTCTCGGCGCTCGGGTTCGTCCTGTCCGCGATCGGCGGAGCCGGCGTCGGCCTGCCCCTGTTCGCCGTCGCCTGCGTGAGTCTCGGGCTCGGCTACGGGCTGTGCCTGCGGGAGGGTCTCCTCGACGTCGAGACGCTGGCACCCGCGAACCGCCGGGGTCTGCTGACCGGGATCTTCTACGTGGCCACCTACCTCGGCTTCGGCCTCCCGGTCCTGCTGGTCGCGATCCGCCCGACGGTGGGGATCACCGCACCCGTCCTCGCCGCCGGCGCGCTCGGGCTGGTCGTGGCGGCGACCCGTGCGCTCCAGCTGCGCGGCGGTCACCCGGCGCGGTAGGCGCCCGCCGCCAACGGGCCGCGCTGGTGGCGCGCAACCGGTGCAGGGCGGTGGATCCTGGCTGCCGGGCGGTCGCACCGCCATCGCCCGCAACAGCAGCGGTGGGGTCTCCGCGAGATCCCGGACCAGGGTGAAGACCATCGAGGCGTCGGTGAAGCCCTCCCACCAGTAGACGACCATGCCCAGACCGTCCTCGACCGCGGGTGCAGCGCTCCATCTCCTCGACGGACCTCGGGCCCTACTGGTGGTGGTGCGCGCCGGCCAGCATCGAGAGCAGCGCCTCCCGCGCGATCTCGCGCCTCTCACCGCCCTCCTGGATCTCCAGCACGGCGAACCGGGGCGAGCAGTGCGACGCCAGCCGTCGCGGGTCGCGGTCCGTGGCAGCAGCGAACAGGGCGTCGGCCAGCGCGAGGAGGTCCGGGCTCGTCGCAGCCGTGCGCGAACTACCGGCACGTGCCCCGCCACCTGCGCACGGCTCCACCCTAGGGGTCCTCGAACCCGCTTCGGCCCTGCTCGGCCGGGCCCCGGTCGAGCAGGGTCAGCACCTCCTGCGTCGTGCCGGTCTCCCCGAGTCGCGGGAAGATGCTCTCGACGCTGTTGCGGTGCACCGCGCCGCTCCGATCGGCCACGGCGTCCGTGACCACCACGACGTGGTACCCGTGCTCGTGAGCCGCCCGGGCCGTCGACTCGACCCCGGCGCTGGTGGCGATCCCGGTCAGGAAGACCTGGCTGATCCCGCGCCGCCGCAGCGCGACGTCGAGATCGGTGCCGTGGAAGGCACCCCAGTTCCGCTTGGTCACGACGACGTCCTCGGCGTGACCACCCAGCTCGTCGGCCACCTCGTCCCATCCCGCCGGGCGCGCCACGGCACTCGCTCCCCGCGCGACCTCGCTGCGACCAGGCACGCCGTCCGCCCCGTCGGCCGCGAAGCTGACCCGGACCAGCACGACGAGGTGGCCACGGCCGCGGAACGCATCGGCCAGGCGGACCGAGCGCGCGAGCACCTCATCGGCGGAGTACGGCTCGGTCGGCATGCCGAGCACGCCGCGCTGCAGGTCGACCACCACCAGGGCGGCTCGTGGGTCAAGGGTGCTGATGCTCAACGTGACTCCTTCACGGGGTGGGCAGCACCGCCGGCAGCGGCACGCGCGCGCCGCAGCGACGGGTCGAGCAGGACCAGCGCGACCAGGACCAGCGAGCAGGCCAGCATGAAGACGGCCAGCTCGTGCAGGCCCGTCGTGTCGGCCCGGGCGCCGAAGAAGCCGGCCACGGCGGCGGAGGACAGGACGGCGCCGACGTACATAGCGGTGCGCAGCAGTCCGGCGGACGAGCCCATCCGCTCCGGGTCCCCCTGGGCGTAGAGGGCGTTCTGGTTGGCCAGGCTGGTGGTGCCCTGGCTGATCCCGACGCACAGGGTGAGCAGGGCCAGCAGCCAGATCGCGGTGCCGGAGTCCACGAAGAGCAGCGCCAGGCTCGCCACGGACACGGCGACGCTGCCCGCGACCAGCTTGCCCCACAGCTCGCGTCGCCGCCCGACCAGCAGCGAGACCACCAGCGCCGTGCCCGACATCGGCAGCAGGAGCAGGCCCGCGTGCGACGCGGCCAGCCCGCGCCCCTCCTCCAGCCACTGCACGAAGCCGTAGAGGAAGGAGTAGGTCACCACACCGGCGAGTGCCTGGCGCAGGTACGTCGCCACCAGCGCCCGGTTGCCGCCGAGCACGCGCAGGTCCAGGAACGGGCTCGCGACCCGCAGCTCGCGGCGCACCAGCGTCGCGCCCGCCAGGGCGCTGAGCACCAGGAACCACGAGTGGCCGAGCGAGGGCAGCATCAAGAAGGCCATCAGCGAGAGCAGCAACGTGGTGAACAGGGCGATGCCGGGGAGGTCGAGGACCGCCACTCCCGAGTCGGGCCTGTCGTCGGAGTCGGGTGGCGGGTGCCGCGGCAGCCGGAGCGCACCCAGCACCAGGCAGGCGAGCGACAGCGGGATGTTCACGGTGAAGGTGAGTCGCCACCCGCCCAGGCCGATCAGCAGGCCGCCCAGGGTCGGTCCGATCACGGCGACCGTCTGGTTGCCGACCGAGAGCGCCGTCAGCACCCATGTCGGCGCGTCCTCACCGGTGCGCTCGGCCTCGCTGCGCAGCAGGTACATCGCCGCCGGGAACGCTGCGCACGTCCCCAGCCCGAGCACCACACGGGACGCGATCAGCCAGTCGAGGGACGGTGCGCTCGAGACCGATCACCCCCGCGACACCGACCAGCGCCGTCGCCACCAGGTACAGCCGGCGCGGACCGAACAGGTCGACCAGCCGACCGACCACGGGCTGGCCGATCGCGGTGGTGAGGTAGAGGGCCGAGACCAGCCAGGCGGTGCGCGAGGGTGGCTCGCCCAGCGCGGTGCCGATCGGGACCAGGGCGACGGCCAGCATCGTGGAGTTGATCGGGTTGAGCACCGAGCCCAGCAGGAGCGGCGGCGCCAACCGCCGGTCGAAGTGGGCCGGCGGCGTACGCCGTGCTCGCGACGTGGCGGCCGTCATGACTCGGTGATCCGTTCCAGCAGGGCGATCGACGCCAGCAACGTGGTGCGCTCGGCCTCGCTGAGACGGTCCTGGAGGGTGCGGGCCAGCCATTCCTCACGGGTACGCCGGGAGTCGTCGACGAGCTCGCGGCCGGCGAGAGCCAACGAGAGCAGCAGCCGCCGCCCGTCGTCCGGGTCGGGGCGACGCTGCAGCAGCCCGCGCTGGTCGAGCACGCTCAGCGTCGCTGCCATCGACTGCGGGCGCACCCGCTCGGCGTCGGCCAGCGCGCTCGCCGTGGTCTCACCGTCCTTGGCCAGCCGGCTGAGCACGGCGGTCTGGGTGGGGGTGAGGGAGTCGAGCTCGACCACCTCGCGCAGCCGTCGACGCAGCCGGCTGAACGACGTGCGCAGCTCACGAGCCGCCTGCGCGGCGCTCGGCGAGATGGGTGTGGGCACCCACCCAGCCTAGATCATCAGTCCAGGCTGCCCAGTTGTGCCTGCCTATTGGGACGGTCCCTGACCTTCCGCACCCGCTCGGGCCCGACCACGGTGCGAAACCTCAGGGACCGTCGGGTCCTAGGGTGCGTGCCATGGCCACCGGAACCCACGACCACGTCGACGACCCGCGCAACGCCACGATCCGGGTCTGGGTCGACGGCGAGCTCCTCCCCCGCGACCGGGCGAGCGTGTCGGTCTTCGACTCGGGCTTCGTGCTGGGCGACGGGATCTGGGAAGGGCTGCGGGTCGCCGGTGGTCACCCGGCGTTCCTGGACGCCCACCTCGACCGCCTCGAGGAGGGCGCCCGGGCGCTGCTGATCGACCTGCCCTCGCGGGTCGAGCTGACCCGGGCGATCTACGCCACGCTCGAGGCCAACCAGATGACCGGGGTGACGACCGACGGGGTGCACGTGCGACTGATGGTCACGCGCGGGGTCAAGTCGACGCCGTACCAGGACCCCCGGATGACGATCGGCCCGCCGACCGTCGTGATCATCGCCGAGCACAAGGATCCGCTGCCGACCACCGTCGTCGAAGGCATCACGGTGTTCACCACGCACGTGCGCCGGTCCTCGCCCGACACGCTCGACCCCCGGCTCAACGCGCACAGCAAGCTCAACGACATCACCGCCTGCATCCAGGCCGACAACGCCGGCGCCGACGAGGCCCTGATGCTCGACCCGCACGGCTTCGTCGCGACCTGCAACAGCACGCACTTCTTCCTCGTCACCCGCGACGGCGAGGTGTGGACCTCCGACGGCCGGTACTGCCTGGCCGGCATCACGCGCAGCAACGTGCTGGCCGTGTGTGCAGCAGCCGGGATCACCGCACGCGAGCGGACCTTCAGCCTGACCGACGTCTACAACGCGGCCGAGGCCTTCGTGACCGGGACGTTCGCCGGCGTCGTGCCGGTGCGCACGGTCGACGGCCGCACCATCGGCTCCGGGACCCGTGGACCGGTGGTCGAGCGGCTGCAGACGCTCTACCAGGAGCACCTGCGGGCCGACGTGGCCAAGCGCTCGCACCCGTGACGGTTCGCCTGGCGGTGTGGTCCGGTCCGCGCAACATCTCGACCGCGCTGATGCGCAGCTGGGAGAACCGGACGGACACGGTGGTCCTCGACGAGCCGTTCTACGCCGCGTACCTCGCCCGCACCGGGCTGGACCACCCCGGACGGGAGGAGGTGCTGGCCTCGCAGCCCACCGATCCCGTTGCCGTGGTCGACGACCTGCTGGCGCCCCTGGACGTCGCCGTGCAGTACAGCAAGCAGATGACCCACCACCTGGACCTCGACGCCGACCTGGGCTGGCTCGATCAGCTGCGGCACGTGCTGCTGATCCGCGACCCGGCCGAGGTGGTGGCGTCGTACGTGCGCTCGCGGGAGGCCTGCGAGCCCGAGGACATCGGTCTGCTCCAGCAGCTCTGTCTCGCCGACGTCCTGCCCGCGCGACACCCCGGTGATCGACGCCGCCGACTTCCTGCGCGACCCCGAGGCTCACCTGCGCTGGCTGTGCGACTGGCTCGGGATCGACTTCACCGACGCGATGCTGACCTGGCCGGCCGGGCCCCGCGCGCCGACGGGGTCTGGGCGCCGCACTGGTACGACGCGGTGCTGGCCTCGACCGGCTTCGCGGCGTACACCCCGCGAGAGGTCTCGCTCGACCCCCACGACGCGGCCGTCGCCGAGGCCTGCCGCCCGGCGTACGACGAGCTCCGCGCGCGCCGGCTGCGGCCGTGAGGTCAGGCGCCAGGTCGGGATACTCCCTACGCGGGCTACTCCTAGGCCAGGTCCTGCAGCGCCTCCAGCACCGCGCGGTGCACGGTCGGGAAGGCGTAGATCATCGAGAGCAGGGTGGCGGTCGGCACCTCGGCGTGGATCGCGGTGGTCAGCATGGCGAGGATCTCGCCACCGGCCGGTGCGACCACGCTGGCGCCGACGAGCACGCCGCGGTCGGCGTCCTCGACCAGCTTGACCAGGCCCTTCGACCTCGCGATCCAGCCCCGCGAGTTGGCCGAGACGTCCTGGCTGCCCGGTGCGCACGTTGAGCCCGCGTCGCGGGCCTGCTGCTCGGTCATCCCGACCCCGGCCGCCTCGGGGTCGGTGAAGGTGACGTGCGACAGCGCGCGGTAGTCGGCGCGCCGGCCCGTCCTGGCCGAGGATGTCGCGCACCGCGATGTCCGCCTGGTACATCGAGACGTGCGTGAAGGCGCCGTGCCCGACCACGTCGCCGATCCCCCACAGCCCCGTCACCGGCGCGCATCCGCGTCGTCGACCTCCAGCGAGCGTGCGGCCGGGTCGAGGCCGACGGTCTCGAGGCCCGAGGTCGTCGAGGTTGTTGATCCGGCCGGC
Source organism: uncultured Actinomycetota bacterium (assembly GCA_963843875.1). Lineage (GTDB taxonomy): Bacteria > Actinomycetota > Actinomycetes > Propionibacteriales > Nocardioidaceae > Marmoricola. Next base: position 74,821 of record CAWJMC010000001.1, read on the forward strand.
CGCGACCAGCAGCTTCTCCGCCGTGACGGCGGTCTCACCGAGGTCGATGGTGAACTGTCCGTCGGCGTAGGCGACGGAGCCGATCTCGACCCGGTCAGCACCTGCACGCCCTCCTCGCCGAAGCACGTCGGCCGATCAGCGCGCCCGCCTCCGGCTCGAGCGGGCCGAGCAGGTGCGGACCGCGCCTCGAGGATGCTCACCTGCACCCCGAACCGGGCGACCGCCTGCGCCAGCTCGGCGCCGATCGGACCGCCGCCGATGACGCACAGCGACGAGGGCAGGGTCTCGACCTGCAGGATCTCGCGGTTGGTCCAGTACGGCGTGCCCTCGAGCCCGTCGATCGGCGGCACCGCCGGGCGGGTGCCCGGGTTGAGCACGACGCCCCTGGTCGCCTCGAACCGCTGGGTCCCGCCGGCCACTGCGACCTCGACCACCTGGGGCCCGGCGAGCCGGGCGTGGCCCCGCACGAACCGCACCCCGGCCGTCGACCAGCCGGTCGACGGCGACCTGGTCGTCCCAGTCGGAGGTCGCCTCGTCGCGGATCCGCCGCGCCACGGGGCCCCAGTCGGGCGTGACGCTCGACGTGCCACCGAGCTCGGGAACGCGGCGCGCCTCGTGCGATCGCGTCGGCGGCGCGGATGATCATCTTGCTGGGGATGCAGCCGAAGTAGGGGCACTCGCCGCCCACCAGCCGCTCGTCGACCCCGACCACGGAGAGCCCCGCCCCGGCCAGCTTGCTCGCGACGGCCTCACCGCCGGGCCCGAGCCCGATCACCACCACGTCGCAGGTCGTCGTTCCCGAGCTCGTCCGAGGGTTCTCGTCTGCAGTCTCTTCCGCCATGGCCTCAGTCAAGCACCACGAGCCGGCCGGCCGGGAGACGACCGTGCGGACCATGCTGCTCGTCGCACTCCCAGCGGCCCTCGACCTCGACGCCGCGCGGCACCCCCGCCCGGAAGGTGTCCAGCGAGGCCGCGACCAGCACGCACGTCGGCGTGCTCGAGCCAGCCGGTGACCGCGGCGCAGGCCTGGTAGACCGACTCCTTGGCGCTGAGCCCGGATCACCGGTGGCCGTCCGTCGCCGAGCGTCCTCGAGACGGGTGCGCTCGCTGCGCAGGCGCCGGCGCCAGGTCGGTCACTGCCGGGTGCCAGTGGCCCGCAGCGCTCGGCGAACGCAGCCAGCGTACGCCGTGGACTGGTGCGCCGCCGCAACAGGCCGGAGAGCGGTGGATCGAGCCGGTCATGCCCGACGGCCACCGTCGCGTCGCTCCGCCCACGGCTCCGGCAGCCGCCGTTCGGAGGGCACCGGCAGCACCAGGTCGGTCACCGCCTCGGCCAGCGGACCGCGCCGCTCGAGGTCGATCCCGATCCTGGCGTACGACGTGGTGGGCGCGACCGCGACCGCCACCCGGCCCGTCGCGTGGCTGATCGAGCCCGTCACCGCGCCCGGCCGGGAGCAGGTCCTCGAGTTCCACGGTTCCCCGGATCACCCGCGCCAGGACACGGTCGTGACCAGGTCCGTCACCGACGGACGCTGCGGCGTCGAGCCGAAGCCGAAGCGGGGCTCGGGCGCGACCGGTGCCAGGTCGCCCAGCGACGCGCCTCGCCAGGTGCCCCGGACCGCCGTCACGAGGTGCAGGTCGGTCGCGCCGTAGAACTCCCGGCGACCGCTGCCGGCGCTGCCCCGGGTGCGGACGCCGCGCAGCACCGACCCGGGCCACCGGGTCGGTCAGCGCGCACCAGGCCGGTGAGGTGGCCAGCGGCGCGGGGGACCAGGCGCAGCAGCCGGCCCAGGCCGCTCGGCCGCCCACCGCGAGGTCGAGGTCGAGGCCCGGCGCGCTCACCCGCCACCGCTCGCCCTCGCTCACCGCGACCGCCCCGGCCTCGCACCCGGTCGAAGGTGTAGGTCGTGGACGACGAAGTCGGCGACCTGCCCGCTCGGCGCCAGCAGCCAGCGGGTGCCGTCCGGCTCGGCCAGCATCACGTCGGCGAAGCGGCCGTACGGCGAGCGGTGCCAGCTGCCGACCACGACCCGCAGCGCCGCTCGTCGTACCGACACCGGCGATCCGGCCCTCGAAGCGCTCCCGCTGGCTCACGACAGGTCGAGGTCCTTGAACCAGGAGTCGGTGACGTAGTCGGTCTCGCCAGCCGAGGGCCTTGTAGAGCTGGTCGGCACTGGTCGGGGAGTCGTCGTCGACCTCGAGCCCGACGCGGTCACGCCCGCGACGCGCGGCGTCGCGCGATCACCTCGCCGAGCAGCGACTTGGCCACCCCGCGGCCGCGGGCGTTGCGGTTGACGCCGATGTACTCGACGTAGCTGCCCTCGGCCCCGTCCGGCGCGGCCGGCAGCACCGAGCAGACCACGGTGCCGGCCGGCACCTGCTCGCCGTCCGTCGATCCTCGACCCAGGCCAGCCACCAGTGGTCCCAGCGGTGGCTCGGGTCCTCGCGCAGGCGCTGCACGAACTCCGGGAAGCTCTCCCGGTAGTTGTTGAAGTGGTCCTCGAAGGACGCCTCCAGCATCTGGTGCACCAGCTGCAGGTCGGCGGCGAGCGGCATCCCGTTCTCGTGCCGGTCGACCGGACGGATCGTGACGCCCTCGCGCGGGCTCGAGGTCGGCCTCGTCCGGGCTGCACCGGGCGGTCCATGTGCAGCCAGGTGCGGCGCTTCGCGTAGCCGGCGGCGCCCAGCCAGCCCGGCCTGGCGGGTGTCGTCGGCGAACGGGCTCTCGTCGAGCCGGGTCGTGGCATCCAGGCCGCGCATCCGGGCCATCGCGACCGCGGCCTGCTCGGCCCAGGCGTAGAAGGCCGCCGCGATCGCGTCGACCTCGGCCACCTCCCGGTCGAAGTAGCCCCAGATCAGCGCCCGACCGGCGGCCCGGTCGTGCACGGTGATCCAGGCGCGGGGCACGTCGTCGGTGCCGACCGCGACGCAGCTGGCGGCGGGTCCACGACGCCTGGCCGGCGACCTCGGACTCGATCCCGGCCGGGTCGATGTGCGCCTCGCCGGTGCCCTGCTCCTCGTCGAGGCGACGCAGCTCGACCAGCGCCTCGATGTCGGCGTACGCCGGCACTGCGCGCGATCCAGCCCCCCCGGGAGGACCGGGGGCTCTGACGGTCGGGATCGCTGCTCGGTCGGCATCGGTCAGTCGCACCCCATCCTCCCAAGAGCACGGCCGCGGCGTCGGCGTCGGCCCCGGCGTGTCGGACGCCGCGGACCGGCGGGTCGAGCTCAGGCGCTCAGCGTGCTCTTGTCGCGCAGCACGGCGCCGAGCACGCCGTTGACGAAGGCCGGCGACTCGTCGGTGGACAGGTCGCGGACCAGCACCAGCGCCTCGGAGATGGCGACCGCGTCGGGCACGTCGTCGACCCAGAGCAGCTCGAAGAGGCCGAGGCGCAGCACGTTGCGGTCGACCGCCGGCATCCGCTCGAGGGACCAGTCCTGGGCGTACGTCGCGATCAGCTCGTCGATCCGGGGCGGTGCTCGTTGACGCCGCGCACCAGCTCGCCGGTGTAGTCGGCGACCGGTCGGCCCGTCGGCCCCGACGGCGTCGGCGATCTCCTCGTCGAGGGCGTCGATCGGCGGAGCGGCGGCGCACCTCGGAGGCGAAGAGCAGGTCGAGCGCCCGCTTGCGCGCCTTGGCGCGCGCGCTCACGAGCGGCCCTGCGTCGTCGTGGTCAAGACTTGACGCGGCCGAGGTAGGAGGAGTCGCGGGTGTCGACCTTGATCTTCTCGCCGGTGGTGATGAACAGCGGGACGCTGATCTGGTGGCCGGTCTCCAGCGTCGCGGGCTTGGTGCCGCCGGTCGAGCGGTCGCCCTGCAGCCCGGGGTCGGTGTGCGCGACGACCAGCTCGACCGAGGCGGGCAGCTCGACGAAGAGCACCCGGCCGTCGTTCGTGGCGACGATGGCGTCCTGGTTCTCCAGCATGAAGTTGGCCGCGTCGCCGACGATCTCCGGGGGGACCTCGAGCTGCTCGTAGGTGTCGGTGTCCATGAAGACGTACGACGTGCCGTCGTTGTAGAGGTACTGCATCGTGCGCTTGTCGACGTTGGCCGTCTCGACCTTGGTGCCGGCGTTGAAGGTCTTGTCGACGGTCTTGTTGGACTCGACGTTCTTGAGCTTGGTGCGCACGAAGGCCGGGCCCTTGCCGGGCTTGACGTGCTGGAACTCCGTGACGGTCCACAGCTGGCCGTCGATGTTGAGCACCATGCCGTTCTTCAGGTCGTTGGTCGTTGCCATCTGCTCGGGTGCCTGCCTTGCTGGTCGAGACGTGCGGTCGAGGCGTGGCGAGTCTAGCCAAGCGCGACCCCCTGCCGCCGACCGGGACGCGCTCAGGGGGCGAGGTGGGCCAGCGCCTGGCGGTAGCCGTCGACGCCCTGGCCGACCACCACGTGCGCGGCGTACGGCGCGACCACCGAGTGGTGCCGGAACTCCTCCGGGCGCTGCCCGGGGTCGGAGATGTGCAGCTCGACCAGCGGGGCGGTGAGCTGGGCGCAGGCGTCGTAGAACGCCCAGGAGTAGTGCGTCCAGGCGGCGGCGTTGAGCACCACCGGGACCGCCTCGTCGGCGGCGGCGTTGAGCCAGTCGAGCAGGTCGCCCTCGTGGTTGGTCTGGCGCACCTCGACCTCGAGGCCGAGCTCGCGGCCCCAGCCGTCGCACAGCGTCACCAGCTCGGCGTACGTCGTGGAGCCGTAGATCTCGGGCTGGCGGCGACCGAGGCGGCCGAGGTTGGGCCCGTTCGAGCACCCAGACCCTGCATCGCCAGGCGCCTCGTAGGCGGCCTCGAGCAGGTCGTCGGGCGCGCCCTCGAGGCGCTCGGCGCCGCCGAGGCCCGTCGAGGACGACGAAGCGGATCGTGGCGCCGCGCGCCTTCTTGTCCACGCCGCATCCGCCGCAGCAGGTCGGCGAACGGCGCGTCGTGCCAGCGGGTGGGCAGGCCGACCAGCTCGAGCGTCGAGGCGTGCCGGGCCGCGGTCTCCTCGTCGAGCCGACCGGCCAGGCGGGCCAGCTCGGCGACGTAGACCATGCCCAGCGCGACCGCCTCGCCGTGCCGCACGCGAGTACGCCGACCAGGCCTCGATCGCGTGCCCCATGGTGTGGCCGTAGTTGAGCACCTCGCGACGAGTCGCCCTCGCTCGCAGGTCCTCCGAGACGACCTCGGCCTTGAACGCGCACGGCCCGCTCGACCAGCTCCGCGAGCACCGGCGAGGTCGGGTCGAGCGCGCCCGCCGGGTCGGACTCGACGAGCCGCAGGATCTCCGGGTCGCCGACGAAGCCGCACTTGATCACCTCGGCCAAGCCGCTGACCAGCTCCGCGCGCGGCAGGGTCGCCGAGCAGGTCGAGGTCGCAGATCACCCCGGCGGGCTCGTGGAAGGAGCCGACGAGGTTCTTGCCGGCCGCGGTGTTGATGCCGGTCTTGCCGCCGACGGCGGCGTCGACCATGCCGAGCAGCGTGGTGGGCACGTGCACCACCGCGGATGCCGCGCAGCCAGGTCGCCGCGACGAAGCCGCCGAGGTCGGTCGTCGCCCCGCCGCCGATGGTCAGCACCACGTCGGAGCGGGTGAAGCCGGCGGCGCCGAGCCTGTCCCAGCACTCGGCCGCGACCGCGACCGTCTTGGCCGCCTCGCCGGCCGGGAGCGGCAGGTCGAGCACCTGCGAGCGCCGTCGGTGGGCAGCGACGGGACGTGCAGCTGCTCGGGACGCACCACGGCGACCCGGCGCGGGTCGCTGCACCGAGCAGCTCGCGGCAGGCGCGTCGAGGGCACCGGCGCCCGACCACGACGTCGTACGGCGCGGCCCCGGCGACGCGGATCGTCCTCACGCCGAGCACCTCCTCGACGCGCGTCGGCGACCGCGTCGGCGACCTCGCGGCGTCCGCCCGTCGGTCTCGACGACGTGGGTCGCGACCGACTCGTAGACCGGGGTCCGCTCGTCGATCAGCTGCTTCATCCGCCCGCGCACGTTGCCGAGCAGCATCGGCCGGGAGACCCCGAGCCCCACCCGGGAGGCGGCGTCGGCCAGTCCCACGCGCAGGAACACCACCGGCGTGCCCGGCCAGCAGCGACCGGGTCGGCTCGGCCAGCACCGCGCCCCCGCCGAGTGCCAGCACCCCGTCGTGCGCGCCCAGCGCGGCGGCGACCGCGTCCGCTCCAGCGCCCGGAAGACCTCCTCGCCCTCGTCGACGAAGATCTCCTGCACCGCTCGCGCCGGCCGCGCTCTCGACGTCGGCGTCGGTGTCGCGGAAGGCCGACCGCCCAGCGCTCGGCGAGGATCCGGCCGACCGTGGTCTTGCCGGCTCCCATCGGTCCCACCAGCACCACCCGCGGCGCCATCAGCGGAACCGAAGCGTGTCGAGGTAGGACTGCACGTTGCGCCGGGTCTCGGCCACGGAGTCCCCGCCGAACTTCTCCAGCACCGCCTCGGCGAGCACCAGGCCCACCATCGCCTCGGCGACGATCCCGGCGGCCGGCACCGCGCACACGTCGGAGCGCTGGTGGTGGGCCACGGCCGCCTCGCCGGTGGCCACGTCGACGGTGCGCAGCGCTCGCGGCACCGTCGCGATCGGCTTCATCGCCGCCCGCACCCGGAGCACCTCACCGGTCGACATCCCGCCCTCGGTGCCGCCCGAGCGACCCGACGTGCGCCGGATACCCGGCCTCGGTCGGCGACGATCTCGTCGTGCGCCTTCGAGCCCGGGGTCGGCGGCCAGGTCGAAGCCGTCGCCGACCTCGACGCCCTTGATCGCCTGGATGCCCATCAGGGCTCCGGCCAGCCGGGCGTCGAGGCGGCGGTCCCAGTGCACGTGGGAGCCGAGGCCCGGGCGGAAGTCCGTCCACCACGACCTCGACCACACCGCCCAGCGTGTCGCCGTCGGCGTGGGCCTGGTCGATCTCGGCGACCATCGCGCTTCGAGGCGTCAGGGGTCGAGGCAGCGGACCGGGTCGTCGTCGAGACCGGCGACGACGCAGGTCGTCGGGCGTCGGGACCGAGCCGTACGGCGCCTCCGCCGTGCCGATGCTTGACCACGTGGGAGACCAGGTCGATGCCGGCCGCCTGGGCCAGGAACGCCCGCGCCACCGCACCGAGGGCCACCCGGGCCGCGGTCTCGCGGGCGGACGCGCGCTCGAGGATCGGCCGGGCCTCGGCCCAGTCGTACTTCTGCATCCCGACCAGGTCGGCGTGGCCCGGACGGGGCCGGGTCAGGGCGGCGTTGCGGGCCAGCGCCTCCAGCTCGACCGGGTCGACCGGGTCGGCGGACATCACCTTCTCCCACTTGGGCCACTCGGTGTTGGCGACGATGATCGAGACCGGCCCGCCCATCGTCTCGCCGTGCCGGACGCCGCCGTTGAGCGTGACCTGGTCCTGCTCGAACTTCATCCGCGCCCCGCGGCCGTAGCCCAGCCGGCGGCGGGCCAGCGCGTCTGCGACGTCGTCGGAGGTGATCCGGACGTGCGCGGGCAGGCCTTCGATGATCGCGGTCAGGGACGGTCCGTGGGACTCCCCCGCGGTGAGCCAGCGCAACATGGGCGTCAGTGTTCCACGCCCCACGGACAGCCCGGACCTCCCGGGCTCAGACGCCGCCCGTTGGAGCCGAGGTACCACGACACGAGCGGCTGGCCGACGACGACGCCGAGCGCCGCCCCGGCGAGCATCGCCGGCCCGAACGGCATCCGCATCCGCAGCACCGACGGCGTCGCGGCGCACGACGGCCAGGACCAGCGCCGGCAGCCGCGAAGACCACGAACGCGACGTACATCCCGACCAGCAGCGCCGGCCAGCCGAGGTAGCCCAGCCCGATCCCGAGCAGACCGGCGAGCCGGACGTCGCCGTAGCCGACCAGGCGCGGGCTGACCAGGTTGGTCAGCGAAGTAGAACCCGCCCATCACCAGCCAGCCGAGCGCCGGCCCGGCGCAGGTCGTCGTAGTCGCGGGTGAGCACGGCGCAGAGCACGACCAGCACGACCAGCACCGGGTAGGCCGGCGCGAGGTACCAGGTCGGCAGCCGCATGGTGCGCCAGTCGATCACCGACGAGCGCGACCCCCAGCGGCACCGCCGGGACGCAGGTAGACCAGCGGCCAGGCCCAGCCCACGGACAGGCCGATCAGGGCGCCGACGACCGCGGCGACCAGCGCCGAGCGGAGCCGCCAGCCCGGGCGTCGCTCGCGATGTCGGCGTACAGCTCCTTCACCTCGACCGGGGCGGTCGAGGCGCTCGGGACGCTCGGACGGTCGATGACGGTGTCGCGGGTCGGGATCCGTCTCGTGCTCGGGCTCCGGGACCACCGCGACCAGCCGGGGCACCACGCCCCGCCGAGCCCGGCCAGCACGGCGCAGACCAGCCCGCAGACCAGCGTGACCGACACGTCGCGACACCCTAGGCATGGGCGCCGCGCGGCGCGCGCTAGGACCCGCTCGCCCGCCGCGCGCATCGCCGCGCAGCGCCGCGCAGGCAGGTGCTCCACGCCGACGTCGGCCATCAGCGCGACCTGCCGCACCGCCTGGTGCACCAGCAGGTCGAGGCCGGAGACCAGCGCCCGGTCGTCGGTCCGGGCGCGACGGCGGCCAGCGGGGTCGGCCAGCCGTCGTAGACGACCTCGAAGACCACCGGGATCCGCCGCCAGGCGCGCGAGCAGCGTCGGGGGTCTGCGCCGCGGCCGGGATCGTCGAGATCACCAGGTCGGCCTCGAGCGGCTCGCCCGACGCAGGCCGTCGAGCGTCACCGCCGGGGCACCCCGTGCGGACGGCGACCTGCGCCGGCCCGCTCGGCACGACCGCGATCGCGGACCAGCAGCGTGACCGCCTCGACAGCCGAGCTCGGCCAGGGCAACCAGCATCGAGCCGGCGGTGGCGCCGCCACCGACCACGACGGCGCTGCGGAGCGGGCCGGCGTACCGCTCCCGGACGCGCGGCGACGGCACCCGGGACGTCGGTGTTGTCGCCGATCCGCAGCCCGTCCCCGAGGAGCACGGTGTTCGCGGCCCCCGTGGCCTCGACCACCGGGCTCACCGAGTCGAGCAGGCCGAGCACGGTCCGCTTGAGCGGCATCGTCGAGCGACAGCCCGCGCCAGTCGTCGTCGAGGCCGACGATGAAGTCGCTCAGTCCCGGCTCGTCGACCTCGATCGCCTCGTAGGTCCAGCCGGAGAGGCCGAGGACGTCGTACGCAGCCCGGTGCAGCACGGGCGAGAGCGAGTGCGCGATCGGCGTGCCGAGCACCGCGCAGCGGGTGACCATGGATGTCTCTCGGTTGGGGGTGTGGCGGCGAGGGAGCGCGGGCGAGGCAGCGCCGTCCGGCGCTCGTCGGGCGGGTCGGTGGTTCGAGAGCGCAGCGGGCTGCGCCGGGTGCCGACAACGTAGCCCGTCGCGACGCTGGACCGGGGCTCCGACGCGGTACCTCGGCCGACGGACCACCAGGGCGTGTCTGTCGAGTCGGCGGCCTGCTGCGCGACGGCCAGGTTCGAGAGACACGCCCTAGCAGGAGTCGTGGGTCTGGCAGTACTTCTTGGCCTTGGCCACGTTCTTCAGGTGCTGGGCGTAGGAGCTGGTGAACAGGGTGGTCTTGTTGGCGAAGTCGGGCACGAAGTAGAGCCAGTCCCCGTCGGCCGGGTTCAGCGCCGCCTTGATCGTCTCCGCGCCGGGAGAGCCGATCGGTCCCGGCGGGAGGCCGGTGTTCTGGTAGGTGTTGTACGCCGAGCTGCTCGCCCGCTCGCCGGCCGTGGTCCACACGTCACCCGTGCGCCCGGAGGTGTAGGAGACCGTGGAGTCCAGCTGCAGCGCCATGTCCTTGTTCAGCCGGTTGTAGATCACCCGGGCGACCTTCGGGTAGTCGACCGACCGGTTGGCCTCGTACTGCAGGATGCTGGCGACCGTGAGCACCTGCTGCGGGTCGAGGTTCACCGCGCCCGCCTTCTGCTTCAGGTCCAGCGACCTCTCCACCTGCTTGGTCTTGGTGACCATGGCCTTGACCAGCCCGAGCGCCGTCTCGTCGGGGGTGATCGGTGTACGTCGCCGGGTAGAGGTAGCCCTCGGGGTTGCCCTTGGCCGCCGCGGGCAGCCCGATCTTGGCGTCCTTCTCCAGTGCGTCGACCACCTGCGTCCGGGTGAAGTCGGTCTTGGCGACGACCGTCTTGACGATGTCGCGCACCCGGGCTCCCTCGGGCACGGTCACGACCGTCTGCAGCAGGTTGTCCGGGTCGACCAGCACGCTCACGGCACCCGAGCCGCTCATCTTGCGCTTCAGCGTGTAGTAGCCGACCTGGATGGTCGTCGAGCGGTTGTTCTTGCCAGCGGCGTCGATGAAGGCGTCGACCGACTTCACCACTCCCTTGGCGCGCAGGGCACGTCCCATCTGCGCCACGCTCTCGCCCTTGTCGACCTGGAAGACCACGTTGCCGGAGCCGGGGCCGGCGTAGTCGGGCGCCGGTGCGAGCCGGTCCTTGAGCTTGGCGAAGCCGATCGCCCCGCCGCCGATCACCAGCACGGCGACGACGATCAGGACCAGCAGCGGGGTCAGGTTGCGCCGCCGGCGACGACTACGGCCCCCGCCACCTCCGGAGAAGCTCTCGTAGTAGTCGGGAGACTCCTCGGTCGCGTCCTCGGGGTAGTCCCCGGCTCCGTCCGGGTCGTCCGGGTCCTGGGTCAGCCGGAAGTCACTCACGTGGCTCGGTCCTCTCCGGAGTCTGTGGGCGTCTCGCGCACCTCGGGCAGCTCGACCACCTCGCCCGGGGGGCGTCCCGCGGCGCGCTCGGAGTCGAGGGCGTGCTGGAGGATCACCACGGCCGCCACCTGGTCCACGACCGCACGACGCTTCCTCCCTCTTCTTCCCCGCTCACGCAGCGTTGCTTCTGCCGAGACGGTGCTGAGGCGTTCGTCGCAGAGCCGGACCGGGACTGGCGCGATCAGCTCTGCGAGCCTCAGCGCGAACTCCCTGACCTTACCTGCCGCCGGTCCTTCACGCCCGGACAAGGACACCGGCAGCCCGGCAACGACCTCCGTCGCACCGACCTCCTCGACCAGCGCGGCGAGCCGCGCGAGTGAACCGGGGCCGGCCGCGACGGTCTCGACCGGAGTCGCGATGATCGCGTCCGGATCGCTGCGCGACACCCCGATCCGCGCGTCCCCGGGGTCGACTCCCAGCCGTACGCCGCGACGCACGCTCAGGCCGCGTCTGGGAAGTCGATGGCCTGCTGCGCGACGCCTGGCACGCACGCCGGCTGCGTTGCCGTCACCCGACGGGCCGCCGGCCAGCCGTTCGATCCGGCGTCTTGGCGTCGCACGCACCAGACGCCGCTCGCGACGCTCAGACTTCACCGACACGTCCTGGTGTCCCGACCACGAAATTCGCTTCACCAGTCGCACCCTGAGCACGCACCTCCCGGCGTCGGCAGCGCTGGGAAGACGCCCGGAACGACTGCGCGCTGTCGCCTGGCGCTGCACGCACTCAGTGCACGACGTGCCGTGCGAACTCTGCGCCCGGGCCACTAGACGCCGCCGACGCCCGCGCGGACCGCAGCCAGCGCCCGGTCGACGAGACCCGGCTCACTGAGCACGGGTCCTCCGCCCTGGGCGACGTCGTCCTTGCCGCCGCCCTTGCCGCCGAGCACCTCGCAGGCCGAGCGGACCAGCGCGCTGGCCGACAGCCCGCGCGCCCGCGCCGCGTCGTTGGTCGCCACGATCACCGACGGCTTGTCGTCCTGGACCCCGAGCACCGCCACCACGGCGGGCCGCTCCGCCGGAAGCCGGCCGCGGACGTCCAGCGCCAGCGTGCGGACGTCACCACCACCGGCGCCGTCGGCCCGGTGGCCGACGAAGGCGACCTCACCGAGGTCCTCGGCGCCGTCCGCGAGCGCGCCGGCCGAGGCCAGCAGCTGGGCCACCCGGCCCCTCTCGAGCTCCTTCTCGCTGGCCCGCAGCCGCTCGACGAGATCCTCCACCCGGCCGACGAGGTCGTCGGGCTGGGTCTTGAGCAGCCCGGTCAGCTGGGCGACGACGTCGCGCTCTCGCGCGAGGTAGGCGAAGCCCTCGACCCCGGTCAGGGCCTCGACGCGGCGGTTGCCGGAGCCGACCGACGCCTCCCCGGTCAGCACGATGGTGCCGATCTGCGAGGAGTGCTCGACGTGCGTGCCACCACAGAGCTCACGTGACCAGGGCCCGCCGATCTCGACCACGCGCACCAGCGAGGCGTCGTAGGTCTCCCCGAACAGAGCGATGGCGCCCCAGTCCTTGGCCTCGGGCAGCGTCATGTACTGCGAGCCGACGGCCAGGTCGGCCCGCAGCGCGTTGTTGGAGACCTGCTCCAGCTCCGCCAGCTGCCCCGGGGTGAGACCGGTGGTCCAGCCGAAGTCGAGTCGCAGGTAGCCGGGCCGGTTGTAGGAGCCGGACTGCAGTGCCGTCGGGCCGAGCACCTCGCGCAACGCGGCGTGCACGACGTGGGTGCCGGAGTGCGCCTGGCGCGCCCCGAGCCGCCACTGCGGGTCGACCCGGGCGTGCAACCCCCCGCGGAGACCCGTGCTGAACTCACCGTCGACCACCCGCACCTGGTGCACGACCAGGCCGCGGACCGGGCGCTGGACGTCGAGCACCTCGAGCCGGCCGCCGTCGAACTCGATGGTGCCGGCGTCGGCGACCTGGCCGCCGGACTCGGCGTAGAACGGAGTGCGGTCGAGCACCAGCTCACCGACGTCGCCGTGGCCGAGCGTGGTGACGGGCGCGCCGCCGACCAGCAGGGCGACCGGGCTGGACTCCGTGTCGAGGCTCTCGTAGGCCAACCAGTCCGTGGGGCCGTGCTCGTCGAGCACCGTGCGGTAGACGCCGGTGTCCGCGTGCTGGCCCTTCTTCGACCGGGCATCGGCCTTGGCCCGCTCGCGCTGCTCGGCCATCAGCGCCCGGAAGCCGGGCTCGTCGACGCTCAGGCCCGCCTCCGAGGCCATCTCGAGAGTCAGGTCGATCGGGAAGCCGTAGGTGTCGTGCAGCGAGAACGCCCGGTCTCCCGTGAGCACGCTGCTGCCGCCCGACTTCGTCTCGCCCGCGGCCAGGTCGAAGATCCGGGTGCCCGACGCGAGGGTCTTGCGGAAGGCCTCCTCCTCGGCGTAGGCCACCCGGGCGATCCGGTCCCAGTCGTGGTGCAGGTCGGTGTAGGTCTCGGCCATCTTGTCGCGGCTGACCGGCATCAGCTCGGGGAGCACCCGGTCCTCGGTGCCGAGCAGGCGCATCGAGCGCACCGCGCGACGCAGCAGCCGGCGCAGCACGTAGCCGCGGGCCTCGTTGCCGGGGGTCACGCCGTCGCCGATCAGCATCATCGAGGACCGCACGTGGTCGGCGACGACGCGGAACCGGACGTCGTCGTCCGGGTCGGCGCCGTACTTCTTCCCGGTGAGCTGCTCGGCCTTCTCGATCACCGGGTACATCACGTCGATCTCGTACATGTTCTCCTTGCCCTGGAGCAGGAGGGCGATCCGTTCGAGACCCATGCCGGTGTCGATGTTCTTCTTCGGCAACGGCCCGACGATGTCGAAGTCCTCCTTGCTGCGCACCGCGGAGAGCTCGTCCTGCATGAAGACCAGGTTCCAGATCTCCAGGTAGCGGTCCTCGGCGCCGAAGTCGCCGTCGGGACCGTACGCCGGACCGCGGTCGTAGAGGATCTCCGAGCACGGCCCGCCCGGGCCGGGGACGCCCATCGACCAGTAGTTCTCGCTCTTGCCGAGCCGGATGATCCGCTCGTCGGGCAGGCCGGTGACCCGGCGCCACACCTCGACCGCCTCGGGGTCGTCGACGTAGACGCTCGGGTAGAGCCGGGACTCCTCGAGACCCCAGCCGCCGTCGGCCAGCGGCTTGGTGACCAGGTCCCAGGCCAGCTCGATCGCGCCCTGCCTTGAAGTAGTCGCCGAACGAGAAGTTGCCGCACATCTCGAAGAACGTGCCGTGCCGGGTGGTCTTGCCGACGTCCTCGATGTCGGGGGTGCGCACGACCTTCTGGACGCTGGTCGCCCGTGGCCACGGCGGCGTCTCCTGGCCCAGGAAGTAGGGCTTGAAGGGCACCATCCCGGCGTTGACGAACAGCAGGTTCGGGTCGTCGAGGAGCAGGGACGCCGACGGCACGGCGGTGTGACCGGCGGCTTCGAAGTGCTGCACGAAGCGGCGTCGGATCTCACTGGTGTCCATCGGTCGGTACTCCTTCTTCCACGGCGGGGGCGCCCTCGGGCCCGGACGTGAGCCGGGCGGGTCCAGCTGGCGCCTCGAGCACAGCAGAGCGCAACTCGGTCTCCTTCTCGGCCATTCCCGTGCGGACCTCGTCGGAGAACATCTCCCAGCCCACCCGCAGACCGGCCAGCCGGTCCGCCAGGCCCTCCGGCGTCAGGGCCTCGGCCACGCGGCGTGCCCGCAGCACGGCGTAGGCGCCGGCCCCGACCCCGGCGACGAACCAGAGCGGACGCATCAGGCGACGTCCTGGCGGGTCTTCATCTCGCGCCAGGCCTCGCGCATCTCGCGGCGGCGTACCTTGCGGGCGCGCTTGACCTCGCGGCGCATCGCGAAGCGGATCCGGTTGCGGGTCTGCGGTGCCAGGGCCCGGCGCACGCCGTGGCCGAGGGCGACCGCCTTGACCAGGGGCTCGCCGAGGGTCGCGGACAGCACCACCCGGTCGGGAACCGTCGGGAGTGGCTCGAGTGGATCACCCATCGCCGGTGATCACGAACTCGGGGTCGTCCGGGTCGCCTGGTTCGTCGTGACCGACCCGCGACACGGGTCCCGACGGCAGCCGGTCGGCGAGACCACGGATCTCCTCGCGCAGCCCGGCGACCTCCGCACGCTCGCGACGTCTCGCCCGCACGAGCGCGGCGAGGAGCACGGCGCACAGCAGCAGGAGCGCGACGAGCGCTCCCACGAGACCCCAGGTCCAGCCGTCCATGCCTTCCACGCGGCCCGACCCTACCGTCCCCGCACGATCCGCCGGATCCGCTCCCAGCGCTCCTTGAGCCCCGCCTCGGCCCCGTGCGTCGTCGGCCGGTAGTACACCGTGTCCAGCAGGTCGTCCGGTGGGTACTGCTGCTCGGCGACCCCGTAGGGCGCGTCGTGGGCGTAGGTGTAGCTCGCGCCGTGACCGAGCTGCTTGGAGCCGGGGTAGTGGGCGTCACGCAGGTGCGGGGGGACGGCGCCGGTGAGCCCACGGCGTACGTCCGCCTGCGCGGCGTCGATGGCCGTCGTCACCGCGTTGGACTTGGGTGCCACGGCCAGCGCGATCGTGGCCTGGGCGAGGTTCAGCCGAGCCTCCGGCATCCCGATCAGCTGGACCGCCTGGGCCGCCGCGACAGCCGTGGTCAGCGCCGTCGGATCGGCCAGCCCGACGTCCTCGGAGGCCAGGATCACCAGACGCCGCGCGATGAAGCGCGGGTCCTCGCCGGCCTCCATCATCCGGGCGAGGTAGTGCAGCGCAGCATCGGCGTCGGAGCCGCGCACCGACTTGATGAAGGCGCTGATCACGTCGTAGTGCTGGTCGCCGTCGCGGTCGTAGCGCACCGCCGCCCGGTCGACCGCGGTCTCCGTGGTCGCCAGGTCGATCTCGACCGGCCCCGCACCCGACGCCTGCGCTCGTGACCCCGCCGCTCCGGCAGCGGCCTCGAGGTAGGTCAGCGCCCGCCGGGCGTCACCTCCGGCGAGCCGCAGCAGGTGGTCGCGAGCGTCCTCGGCCAACGTGTAGCCGCCGTCGAGTCCGCGCTCGTCGACCAGCGCACGGTCGAGCACGCCGGCGACGTCGTCGTCGGTGAGCGGCTCGAGAGTGAGCAGCAGCGAGCGTGAGAGCAACGGCGAGATCACCGAGAAGAACGGGTTCTCGGTGGTCGCGGCCACCAGCGTCACCCAGCGGTTCTCCACGCCCGGCAGCAGGGCGTCCTGCTGGGCCTTGGTGAAGCGGTGCACCTCGTCGACGAAGAGCACCGTCTCCGCACCCGACCTCGCGAGCCGGTTGCGCGCGGAGTCGATCGCGGCCCGCACCTCCTTGACCCCGGCTGCGACCGCGGAGACCTCCACGAACTCCCGGTTGGTCTGGCGGCTGAGGATCGAGGCGATCGTGGTCTTGCCGGTGCCGGGCGGACCCCACAGGAGCAGCGACATCGGCTGGTCGCCCTCGACGAGACGGCGCAGCGGAGCGCCGGCGGCGAGCAGGTGGCCCTGGCCCGCGAGCTCCTCGAGCGTGCGCGGTCGCATCCGGACAGCCAGCGGCGCCGAGGCGTGGTCGTTGCCGGCCAGGGTGCCGCCCGAGGGGCGAACGGCAGCGGACCCGGACGCCTGGGCGGGCAGGTCGATCAGCGCTTCGTCGCGATCGTCGGGCCCGTCGGGGCTCAGGACCCGGCCATCTCGCCGGTGCGCAGGTCCAACCAGGTGTCCTGGTAGCCGGGGTGGTCGAGCAGGTCAGTGGACGGCGTGGCTCCGGGCACCGCGGCACCGTCGTCGTCGACGCCGAGGACCGACTTGGTCACCGGCGTTGCCGGGTGGTGACCCAGCTCGCCGGCGAAGTGACACGCCACCTTGTGCCGCTTGGCGACCTGCATCAGGGGTGGCTCGACCCGGGCGCAGATGTCCTTCGCGATGGGGCAACGGGTCCGGAACCGGCACCCCGACGGCGGGTTGATCGGGCTCGGCACGTCGCCGGCGAGCTCGATCCGGTCCCGCCGCCCGCCGATCGCGGCCTGGCGGATGTCGGGCACGGCCGAGAGCAGCGCCTGGGTGTAGGGGTGGAACGGAGCGTTGTAGAGGGTGTCCCGGTCGGCGATCTCGACGATCTTGCCGAGGTACATCACCGCCACCTCGGGGCAGAAGTGCCGCACGACCGCCAGGTCGTGGGCGATGAAGAGGAACGAGATGTTGAACTCGCGCTGCAGGTCCTGGAGCAGGTTGATCACCTGGGCCTGGATCGACACGTCGAGCGCGGAGACCGGCTCGTCGGCGACGAGCAGCTTCGGGTTCAAGGTGAGCGCCCGGGCGATCCCGATCCGCTGGCGCTGGCCGCCCGAGAACTCGTGCGGGTAGCGGTTGTAGTGCTCGGGGTTGAGCCCCACCGTCTCCAGCAGCTCCTGGACCCGCGGGATCACCTTGTCCTTGGCCACCACCTTGTGGATCGACAGCGGTGCACCGACGATCGCGCCCACCGTGTGGCGGGGGTTCAGGGAGGTGGCCGGGTCCTGGAAGATCATCTGGATCTCACGGCGCAGCGGGTAGAGCTGGCGCGAGGAGTACTGGGCGATGTCGTCGCCGTCGAAGAGGATCTTGCCGTCGGTCGGCTCGTAGAGCCGCGTGATCAGCCGGCCGGTCGTGGACTTGCCGCAACCGGACTCGCCCACCAGGCCCAGCGAGCCACCGTTGGGAACCTCGAACGAGACCCCGTCGACGGCCTGCACGTGACCAACAGTGCGGCGGATGATCCCGCTGCTCTTGACCGGGAAGTACATCTTCAGGTTGTCGACGGTCAGGATCGGTTCCTTGGAGCTCGCGTGGGCTCCTGGGGACCGCTCGCCGACCGCGGCGACCGCCGCGGGATCCGACTCGGTGTCGGCAACGGGTTCGGGGCTCATCGGGCCTCCTCGGCCAGGTCGCCGGTCACATCTGCTGACATCTCGGGCTGCACCTCGGTGCTGTAGACCTCGTCGGGGTTGTCCAGGTGACAGCGCTTGATGTGGTGTCCCCCGCTGCGGGCCGGGGTCAGGTCCGGCAGCTCGGTGCTGCACAGGTTGTCCGGCACCTTGTCCCGGTGCGTGCAGCGCGGGTGGAAGGCACATCCCGACGGCGGGTCGAGCAGGCTCGGCGGGTTGCCCGGGATCGGGATCAGCCGGGCGTCGGTGTCGCCGGCGACGTCGGGCACGCTGGAGATCAGACCCCAGGTGTACGGCATCTCGGGATGGATCAGGATCTCCTTGGTCGGTCCGTACTCCACACAGCGACCGGCGTACATCACGAGTACGTCGTCGGCCGTCTCGGCGACCACGCCGAGGTCGTGGGTGATCAGCAGCACGGCGGAGTTGAACTCGCGCTGCAGGTCCTGGAGCAGGTCCAGGATCTGGGCCTGGACGGTCACGTCGAGGGCCGTGGTCGGCTCGTCGGCGATCAGCAGACCGGGGTCGTTGATCAGGCCCATCGCGATCATCGCCCGCTGCCGCATCCCCCCGGAGAACTGGTGCGGGTAGTCGTCGACGCGACGATCGGGTTGCGGGATGCCGACCCGGTCGAGCATCTCGATCGCCCGGGTCCGGGCCGCTCGCTTGTTGACCTCGTTGTGCACCCGGTAGGCCTCAGCGATCTGGTTGCCCACCGTGTAGTAGGGGTGCATGGCCGAGAGCGGGTCCTGGAAGATCATCGCCACCTCCTTGCCCCGCTTCTTGCGCATCTCCTCGTTGCTGATCGTGAACAGGTCGGTGCCGTCGAGCACGATCGAGCCACTGACCTCGGCGCTGGTGCCGCGGTGCAGTCCCATGATCGCCGAGCTCGACACGGACTTGCCCGAACCGGACTCCCCCACGATGCCGAGCGTCTTGCCGCGCTCGAGCTCGAAGCTCAGCCCGTCGGTGGCCTTGACCACGCCGTCCGGCGTCGGGAAGTGGACCTTGAGGTCGTGCAGCTCCAGATAGCTCATCGCTGGATATCCTCCCTCAGCCGCTCAGCCGAGCCGCACGCGCGGGTCGACGAAGGCGTACAGCGCATCGACGACGATGTTCGCCACGATCACGAACGCCGCCAGCAGCACCACCAGACCCACCAGGGTGGGCAGGTCGTACTGCGCGTTGGCGTTGACCGCGAGCTTGCCCAGGCCCGGGTAGTTGAAGACCGTCTCGGTGATGATCGCGCCACCGAGCAGGCTGGCGAAGTCGAGACCGGCCAGGGTCAGCAAGGGGGTGAGCGCGGCCCGCATGCTGTGCTTGAAGGTGACCCGGAAGGTCTTCAGGCCCTTGGCCTTGGCGGTGCGGACGTAGTCCTCGCTGAGTGACTCCAGCACGAAGGCGCGGGTGTAGCGGATGTAGCCGGCCATGTAGAACAGGGCCAGCGTCAGCGCCGGCAGCAGCAGACCTTCCAGCCACAAGCCGAAGCCCTGGGCTATCGGCACGTACTGCGGGATCGCCACTATCTGCCACTTGATGGCCAGGAACTGATACATGATCAGGCCGACGAAGAACGTCGGGAAGGCGAAGAAGATCAGGGCGATGCCCACGATCCCCCGGTCGATGATGGTGCCCTTCCGCAACGCCGCTACCACCCCCAAGGACACGCCACCGAGGATCCACATGATGAAGGCGGCCACCGCCAGGGACGCCGAGATCGGGAAGGCCGTCTTGATCTCCTTGTTGACGGTCTGGCTGGCCAGCACCGAGTAGCCCAGGCAGCCCGGCGCGCAGTGCACGACGAGGTCGGGCGCCGCCTTGCGGAGAGCGGGATCGGCCGGGTAGTCGCGACCGGCCACCACGCCCTTGACGAAGTTGCCCCACTGGGTCACCACCGGCTTGTCGTAGCCGAGGGCCTTGCGGGTCTGCTCGATTCTCGCGGGGCCACAGTTCTTGCCGCAGGAGTACTGCGCGGCGTCGACGGGCGAGGCGAAGAAGAGCACGAAGGTGAGCAGGCTCATCACGATGATCAGGACGAGCCCGGCGAACACGCGGCGCACTACGTAGGCGAACAAGTCGGACCACCTTCTGGGGTCTCAGGGCGACCCCGTCATGTCGATGCGCCGCACGGTTGCGCGTGCCGCGCGGAGCGGTGCGGTGACGCCACGAGGGACGCCACCGCACCGTGCTCACACGGGTGTTGCTGGTGCTGCAGGTCGTGCGGTGGAGCGGTGGATCACTTGCCGTTGACGCCGATCGGACCGAGGTCCGGGAAGGCGCTCGACGACGGGTTCAGCTGGTAGCCGGTGACCTTCGAGCCACGCATCAGGTAGAAGGTCTGGATCCCGAGCGGGATGTAGGCGGTGTCCTTGCCCAGTACCGCGTCGGCCTTCTGCAGCGTCGTCGTCTGGTCCGACAGGCTCGAGGCCGTCTGGGCCTTGTCGACCAGGGCGTTGAACTCCTTGGAGTTGTACAGCCCGTAGTCGTTCTGGCTCGACGCCGCGGTGATCTGACGACCGTCGAACAGCGGCGGCGTCACCGTGATCTCCGACGGCCAGTCAGCACCCCAACCACCGTTGACGACGTCGCTGGTGTTGTTCGGCTTCTGGATGGTCGAGTAGTAGGCGTCGGCACCCAGCGGGTCGAGCGTGGTGTCGAACCCGGCCGCGTCCCACTTGCGCTTGAGCGCTGCCGACTGCTTGTCCGCGGTGTCGGTCTGGTTGTAGGTGTACTTGATCGGGTACGGCATGGAGACGCCCGACGACTCGAGCAGCTTCTTGGCCTTGGCCACGTCACCGCCGAGCTTGCGGTCCTTGAAGGACGGGTTGGGCTGGTAGCCGCTGACCGCGGGGTTCACCACCGAGTCGGCTGCGGTGAACGACTTCTTGCCACCGGCTGAGGTGATCCAGGAGGTCACGTCGGTGGCCTCGGCGAGCGCCTGGCGCACCTTGGCGTTCTTCAACCGCTCGAAGTTCGGCTGCAGGTAGAACACGAACGGCGACTGCTCGGTGGCCGAGCGGTCGGCGACCGGGCCGGTGATCTGGCTGAAGAAGGCCGGCGGGATGCTGCGGTCGGTGACCGCCGCCTGGTCCGCACCGGAGTTCGCGATCAACCGCTGGTTGATCACCTCGGTGGTCTGGCCGATGTTGAACTTGATGCTGTCGGGCAGCGCCATCCGGACCTTCTTGGAGTCCGTCGAGGCGTCGTAGTTGTCGTTGCGGACCAGCGTGCCGCCGGAGTTCTTGTTCCAGGAGCCCTGGAGCTTGTAC
The DNA here is from genome assembly GCA_963843875.1 of uncultured Actinomycetota bacterium. Taxonomy (GTDB): domain Bacteria; phylum Actinomycetota; class Actinomycetes; order Propionibacteriales; family Nocardioidaceae; genus Marmoricola. The sequence goes on from CAWJMC010000001.1 coordinate 95,670, forward strand.
GGGCCGTTGGAGAAGATCTGGTAGTTGGACCGGTCACCCTGGTCCTTGTCCTGGCGGTACGGGTCCATCATGCTCAGCGAGGCGATGGCCAGCGGGAAGTCCGGCCACGACTTGCGGAAGTTGTAGGTGATGGTGTTGCCGCTGCAGGTGATCGCCTTGTCGAAGATCGCCTGGCCCTTCTTCTTGTACGGGCCGTTGTAGGCCGGCACGCCCTTGGCGCTGACCGGCACGTTGAGGTAGTTGATCAGGTAGCCGGGACCACCGGTGATCACGTCCTGGGCGTAGACGCGTGAGGCGCCGTACTTGAAGTCGGCGCAGCTGATCGCCTTGCCGTCCTGCCACTTCACGCCGTCCTTGATCGTGAACTTCCAGGTCTTCGCGTTGTTGCTCGACGTCCCGGTGTCGGTGGCCAGGTCGGCGACCGGCTTGTTGGCGACGTCGGGGTTGTCGGAGATCGGGAACGCGACCAGGCTGCGGTACACGGTCCGACGGAAGTTCGTCAGGTCGCGACCGGTGTAGAGCCGCTGCGGGTCGGTGTGGTCGAGCGGCTTGTCCGTGAAGTAGGTCAGGGTCCCGCCCTTCGCCCCCACGTCACGCGCGGACTTCTGGGCGTCCGAGGCGCTGCCGCTGCTGCCGCCCGAACCCCCGCCGCACGCCGCCAGCGTGACGCCCAGGGAACCGGCGGCCACGACCGCCAGAATCCGCTTCCGATAGCTGGTCATTGTTTCTCCTTCGATGATCTCGCCGACCCGGCGGCGTTGTCCGGCGACCTGCTGTCGCCGAAGACTGGTGGATGAAGAGGCTTGGTTGGAGGCTTAGCGGTCCGACTTGGGATCGAGGGCGTCGCGCAGCCCGTCCCCGAGCAGGTTGAAACTGACCACGATGATGGCGATCAGGAGCGCGGGGAAGAAGAAGTAGTAGAAGTCCGAGCTGGAGTAGGGCAACGAGATCTTCAGCAGGTTGCCCAAGGTCGGGATCGGGGGCTTGATGCCGACCCCGAGGTAGGCCAGCGCCGCCTCGGCCGAGATGTAGGTCGGCATGGTCAGGGTGAACGAGACCAGCAGCGGTGCCCACACGTTGGGCAGGATCTCCTTGAAGTAGATCCGCCAGCGCGAGGCCCCCATCAGCGTGGCCGCCTCGATGAACTCCCGCTCCCGGATCGAGAGCACCTGGCCCCGGATCAGCCGGGCCACGACCGGCCAGCCGAAGACCCCCAGCACGAGGACCACGTAGAGACCGTTGGCCATCGGGCCCCCCTGTCCCCCGGTGACCAGAGGGATCGAGGCGATCGCGGCCACGCCCAGGGTGGACAGCGCCAGCAGGATCAGGGTCTGCGGGAACGACAGGGTCAGGTCGATCAGCCGGCCGATCGTGGCGTCGACGAGACCACCGGAGAAGCCGGAGATGATGCCGAGCACGGCGCCGATGACCAGGGAGATGACCGTGGCGGTGAGCGCGATCGTCAAGGAGAAGGTGATGCCGTACCAGAGCAGGGACAGCGTGTCGCGACCCGTGCCAGGCTCGACGCCGAGCGGGTGCGAGCCGCTGATCCCGCCGGCACCGCCCTTCGGGATCTGGCCGAGCTCCGGGCTGAGCAGGCTCTGGTGGAACGAGGCGTAGTCCAGGACGCCCAGCTTGACCAGGATCGGGGCGAGCGCCGCCAGGATCAGGTAGCCCGCGACGATGACGAAGGAGACCATCGACAACCGGTCCTTGCGGAAGCGGTTGAAGGCCAACCGCGCCGGTGAGCGACCCTCGATGGTGCGCTGGGAGCTCACATCCGCGACGGCACCCGACTCGGTGGCCGACTCGTCGTCCCTGTTCACGGGCTCGGTGCCTTGAAACGTCATGCGCACCCTTTCCAGGTCGAGTCGTGCCAGGCGCCCGCTGGTGGCGGTGGGCTGGCGAGGTGACCACTCGTGGTGGGCACCGCGATCGACGCGACTCTATGTGACCTGAGGCTCATCGCAAGCACATGACGCGTAACGATCAGGTCACGAGCCTCGGGACAACCTCGGTGATCAGGCCTCCGCCACCGGAAGATCTGCGGTCGGAGCGGCATCCACGCCAGCGTCCTTGCGCTGAGCCGCGGTGATCGGTGCAGGTGCTGCGGTCAACGGGTCGTAGCCGCCACCGGACTTCGGGAAGGCGATCACGTCGCGGATCGAGTCCGTTCCGGCCAGCAGCCCGACGATGCGGTCCATTCCGAGCGCGATGCCGCCGTGCGGGGGGGCGCCGAAGGCGAACGCGTCGAGCAGGAACCCGAACTTCTCCTGCGCCTCCGCCTCGGCGAGCCCCATCACGGCGAAGACCCGCTTCTGGATGTCGCTGCGGTGGATCCGGATCGATCCCCCGCCCAGCTCGTTGCCGTTGCAGACGATGTCGTAGGCCCAGGCCAGGGCGTTGCCCGGGTCGGTGTCGAAGGACTCGAGGTCCTGTGGCGAGGTGAACGCGTGGTGGACGGCCGTCCAGGCGCCCTCGCCGACGGCGACGTCACCCGAGGCCCGGGCCTCGCTGCTGGGCTCGAACAACGGGGCGTCGACGACCCACAGGAAGCTCCAGGCCTCCTCGTCGATCAGCCCGCCACGGCGTCCGATCTCCAGCCGAGCCGCGCCGAGCAGGCCGCGGGTCGACTTGACCTCCCCGGCGCCGAAGAACGCGCAGTCGCCGGGCGCGGCGCCGACGTGGGCGGCGAGCCCCGCCAGCTCGGACTCGCTGAGGTTCTTCGCGACCGGACCGGTCAGGGAGCCGTCGTCCTGCACGAGGACGTAGGCCAGGCCCTTGGCACCGCGCTGCTTGGCCCACTCCTGCCAGGCGTCGAGCTGCTTGCGCGGCTGCGACGCACCGCCCGGCATCACCACGGCTCCGACGTACGGGGCCTGGAACACGCGGAACGGCGTGTCCTTGAAGTAGTCCGTGCACTCGACCAGCTCCTGACCCATCCGCAGGTCGGGCTTGTCGGAGCCGAACCGAGACATCGCCTCGGCGTAGGTCATCCGCGGCAGCGGCAGGGGGATGTCGTAGCCGATCAGCGCCCACATCGCGCTGACCAGCTCCTCCATCAGCCCCAGCACGTCGTCCTGCTCGACGAAGCTCATCTCGATGTCGAGCTGGGTGAACTCGGGCTGCCGGTCGGCGCGGAAGTCCTCGTCGCGGTAGCAGCGCGCGATCTGGTAGTAGCGCTCCAGCCCGGCCACCATCAGCAGCTGCTTGAACAGCTGCGGGCTCTGCGGCAGGGCGTACCAGCTGCCCGGGCGCAGGCGGGCCGGGACCAGGAAGTCCCGAGCACCCTCGGGGGTCGAGCGGGTGAGCGTGGGGGTCTCGACCTCGACGAACTCGTGCGCGTCGAGCACGTCCCGGACGGTCTTGTTGACCTTGCTGCGCAGGCGAAGGGCCGCGCTGGGACCGCTGCGGCGCAGGTCGAGGTAGCGGTAGCGCAGCCGCGCCTCCTCGCCGACCTCACCGGCTCCGTGCCCGGCGGCGTCGTCGATCGGGAACGGCAACGGGGCCGCGGCGTTGAGCACCTCCACACCGTCGGTCGCGGCGGCGACCACCTCGATCGCGCCCGTGGCGAGGTTCGGGTTCTCGGCACCCTCCTTGCGGGCGACCACCTCGCCGATGACCTTGAGGCAGTACTCGGCCCGCAGCGCGTGTGCGACCTCCTCGTCGCGGACCACCACCTGGACCACCCCGCTGGCGTCACGCAGGTCCAGGAACGCCACTCCTCCGTGGTCGCGTCGACGCGCGACCCAACCGGCGAGGGTGACTCTCTGGCCGACGTGCGCAAGCCGCAGGGTGCCGGCGTCGTGGGTGCGGATCACGAGTGGTTCTCCTTCATCAGCACCTGCGGGCGCAGGTCCTCGGTGGGTGGGGTCCAGGTGTCGATGTCGACCGGGGCCTGGTCGCCGGAGCGGATGTCCTTGATCTCCGGCCCGTCGGGACCGGAGAACAGAACGTACGGGATGCCCCGCCGCTCGGCGTAACGGATCTGCTTGCCGAACTTCGCTGCCGTCGCCGCGACCTCGCAGGCCAGGCCACGCGCTCGGAGCCGGCCGGCCAGGGCGTCCGCCTCGGCCCGCGAGTCCTCGTCGGACAGGGCCACCAGCACGACGCTCGGCACCGGACGCGACCCGGTGAGCACACGTGCGTTGACCAGCGGCACCAGCACCCGGCTGACGCCCAGGGAGATGCCGACGCCGGGGTACGTCGTACGCCCGTCGGAGGCGAGCGCGTCGTAGCGCCCGCCCGAGCAGATCGAGCCGAGCCCCTCGTGGTCGCGCAGCCGGGTCTCGAAGACGGTGCCGGTGTAGTAGTCGAGCCCCCGCGCGATCTTGAGGTCCGCGACGACCGCGACCCGGTCGCTGACCAGTCCGGAGCAGCCGTCGACCACCGCCGCGAGCTCGGTGAGCCCCTCCTCGAGCAGCGGGTGCTCGACGCCGAGCGCGCGGACCTGGTCGACGAAGGAGGCGTCCGGGGTGCTGATCCGGGCGAGGGCGAGCACCCGCTCAGCGGTCCCGGCGTCGAGCCCGGCGTCGGTGAGAGTCTTCGCGACCGCCTCGGACGGGAGCTTGTCGAGCTTGTCGACCGCCGTCATGGCCACCGCGGGCTCGGCGATGCCGAGACCGAGGAAGAAGCCCTCGAGCAGCTTGCGGTTGTTCACCTGGAGGGTGAACCCGGGCAGGAAGTCGAGCCCGCGCAGCGCGTCCAGCATCACCCGGGCCACCTCGACGTCGTGGTGGAAGGCCAGGGTGTCGCGCCCGACGATGTCGATGTCAGCCTGCGTGAACTCGCGGTATCGACCGTCCTGGGGCCGCTCGCCGCGCCACACCTTCTGCACCTGGTAGCGGCGGAACGGGAACTCCAGCTTGCCGGCGTGCTCGAGCACGTAGCGCGCGAACGGGACCGTCAGGTCGAAGTGCAGACCCAGGCTCGCGGGTCCGGAGTCCTCGGTCTCCTGGAGCCGGCGCAGGACGTAGACCTCCTTCGAGGTCTCGCCCTTGGTCAGCAGCGCGTCGAGCGGCTCGACCGCGCGGGTCTCGATGCTGGCGAACCCGTGCAGCTCGAAGGTGCGCTCGAGGTGCGCGACCAGACGCTGCTCGACGGCGCGCTCCGCGGGCAGGAACTCGGGGAACCCGCTCAGCGGGGTCGTCCGGGCCACGTCACAGCCCCCGGGTGATCGGAGCCGGGCCGGGGCCGGTCGGCGACTCGTCGAGCAGGTCGGCGAGGAACGGGTTGACGGCGCGCTCCCGCCCGATCGAGGTCTGCTCGCCGTGACCGGGCAGCACCACGACGTCGTCGGCCAGCGGGCAGCACCTTGCTGACCAGGCTGCGCAGCATGGTCGGGTGGTCCCCGCCGGGCAGGTCGGTGCGACCGATCGAGCCGGCGAAGAGCAGGTCGCCGGAGAACATCAGCTCGGAGACGTCACGCTCGTCGTACGGCGTGCGGAAGGTGATCGATCCCCGGGTGTGCCCGGGCGTGTGGTCGACGACGAAGCTCAGCCCGGCCAGCTCGATCTGCTGGGCGTCGGTGAGCTCGCGGACGTCGTCGGGCTCGGCGAACTCGTGCTTGCCGCCGAGCAGCATGCTCGTGGTCTCGGGCGACATCGCCTGCATCGGGTCGGCCAGCAGGTGCCGGTCGGCCGGGTGGATCCAGGCGGTGGCGTCGTAGGTCGCCGGCCACCGGGGCGACGCACCACATGTGGTCGAGGTGACCGTGCGTGACGAGCACGGCGACCGGCTTGAGCCGGTGCTCCGCCACGACCTGGGCGACACCCTCGGCGGCGTCCTTGCCGGGATCGATGACGACGCACTCGGTGCCGGGGCCGGTGGCCGCGACGTAGCAGTTGGTGCCCCACGGTCCGGCCGGGAAGCCTGCGATGAGCATGCGGACGTCTCCTGTGCGGTACGACGGGTGGGACGGGTGGGTCCTGGACGCGCCGACCGTCATCCGGTCGGCGGCGCCAGACTACTGGCCCGCACGGCCCGGGCGACCTCTGGCTACGATGACCGGGTTCGCGGCGGAGCGCATGGAACCCGCCGCGAGGACCGTGCCGCAACTCCAGGGGTGGACATGACCGCTCACGACCCGACCGACGACCCGACCGACGACCCGACCGACGACCCGACCGGGATCCCCCACGACACACCGGCTGACCACGCCTGCTCCCACGCCTGCTCCCACGCCTGCTCCCACGCCGGGGCCACGTCCCGGCCCACGCCCGGGTCCGCGGCCCGGGCCACGTCCGCCGGCAGGTGCCGCTGCAGCCACGCCGGAGGAACCCGTGGTCACGGTGGACGAGACCGAGGCAGCGACCTGGGGCCGGGTCGAGGACGACGGCTCGGTCTACGTCCGCACCGCGGACGGCGAGCGTCTCGTCGGGCAGTACGCCGCGGGCTCACCGAGCGAGGCCCTCGCCTTCTTCACCCGGCGCTACGCCACCCTGGCCACCGAGGTCGAGCTGGTCGAGCGCCGGATCGGCTCTGCCTCGGTCTCGCCGGAAGAGGGTCGTACCTCGCTGGCCAAGGTGCGCGAGGAGATCACGGACGCCGCAGCCGTCGGGGATCTCGACAAGCTGCTCGCTCGGCTCGACGCCCTCGATCCCGTGCTCGAGCAGCAACGTGCGGCCAAGAAGGCCGAGCGCGCCCGGCGGACCGAGGAGTCACGGGTCCGCAAGGAGGAGATCGTCACCCAGGCCGAGAAGCTCGCCGGGGGCAAGGACTGGCGCAACGGCGCCAACCGGCTGCGGGACCTGCTCGAGGAGTGGAAGGCGCTGCCTCGGCTCGACCGGCCGAGCGACGACGCCCTGTGGCACCGGTTCTCGGGAGCCCGCACGACGTACACGCGAGCCCGCAAGACGCACTTCTCGGAGCTCGACGAGAAGCACGGCGAGGCCAAGGTCGTCAAGCAACGGCTGATCAAGGAGGCCGAGGCGCTCTCGGACAGCACGGAGTGGGGACCGACGTCGGGCAAGTACCGCGACCTGATGACTCGGTGGAAGGAGGTCGGCCCGGCGAAGAAGTCCGAGGACGACGCCCTGTGGAAGCGCTTCAGGGCTGCGCAGGACACGTTCTTCTCCGCGCGTGACGCCGCCAACTCGGCGCAGGACGAGGAGTTCGAGGCCAACGCCCGGGTCAAGGACGCCCTGCTCGTCGAGGCCCAGGCCCTGGTGCCGGTCAAGAACCTCGAGGCCGCCAAGAAGGCCTTCCGCGACATCGGTGAGCGCTGGGAGGCGGCCGGCAAGGTGCCCCGGTCACGGATGAAGGACCTCGACGCCGCGATCCGCAAGGTCGAGCAGGCGATCCGGGGCGCGGAGGACGCCAAGTGGACGAGCACCGACCCCGAGAAGTCCGCCCGCGCCGACGACATGATCACCAAGCTCGAGATCACCATCGCCAAGCTGGAGTCCGACCTGGCCTCGGCCCGCGACAGCGGTGACGCCAAGCAGGTCGAGCGCCTCGAGGAGGACCTCGCCGGTCGCCGCTCCTTCCTCGAGATGGCGCAGCGTACGGCGAGGGACTTCGGGTAGGTCTGGGTTCTGGGTCGGGGTTCTGGGGTCTGGGTCGGGGTTCGGACCAACCCACGGTGGGTGACGTCGTGAGCGGCTCGGCCGTTGTGCCGGGATCGCCGACACGTCACGAGCCGCCCTCCCCGCTGCGCTCCTGCGCCCTCCCCCGCTGCCCTCCTACGGTGCGTTCGAGACGGGTCGGCTCGGGTGCCGCTCATGGTGGTCTGAACCAGAATCTCGACCACCCCCGGAATCTCGGGCTGGGGCGAGGGACTACTGCGTGACGCGGTAGGCGTCGAAGACGCCGTCGATCGTGCGCACAGCCTTGATCACGACGCCGAGGTGCTTGGGGTCGCCCATCTCGAAGCTGAACCGGCTCTTGGCGACCCGGTCCCGCGAGGTGCTCAGCGACGCGGACAGGATGTTCACGTGCTGGTCGGAGAGCACCATCGTGATGTCCGAGAGCAACCGCGGACGGTCAAGGGCCTCGACCATGATCTGGACCAGGAAGGTGGACTGGGCGTTCGGCGCCCAGTCGACGTCGAGCAGACGTTCGGGCTGGGCGAGCAGGGCATCGGCGTTGGTGCAGTCCTTGCGGTGCACCGACACCCCGGCGGTCTTGGTGACGAAGCCGATGATCGCGTCCCCCGGCACCGGGGTGCAGCACCGGGCCAGCTTCACCAGCACGTCCGAGGCGTCCTTGACGATCACGCCGGACTCGTCGTTGGCCCTGCTGCGACTGCGCCCGCGCGGGATCGTGGTGGCCTCGGAGAGGTCCTCCTCGGCACCGGCGTCCCCGCCGAACGTCTCGATCACCCGGCGTACGACGGTCTGGGCGCCGAGGTTGTTCTCGCCGACCGCGGCGTACAGCGCCGAGACGTCGGCCAGGCGGAGCTCCTGGGCGACGAGGGTGAGCGACTCGTGGGTCATCACCCGCTTGAGGGGGACGCCCTCCTTGCGCAGCAGCCGGGCGATCTGGTCCTTGCCGTGCTCGATCGCCTCCTCGCGGCGCTCCTTGGTGAACCAGTGCCGGATCTTGGAGCGCGCGCGCGGAGACTTGACGAACTGCAACCAGTCCCGGCTGGGAGCGGCCTGGGCGGACTTGGAGGTGAAGACCTCGACCACGTCGGAGTTGTCCAGCACCGACTCCAGGGGGACGAGGCGGCCGTTGACCCGGGCGCCGATGGTGCGGTGCCCGACCTCGGTGTGGATCGCGTAGGCGAAGTCGATGGGCGTGGCGCCGGCCGGCAGCTGGATCAGCTCGCCGCGTGGGGTGAAGACGTAGACCTGCTGGGCGTTGATCTCGTAGCGCAGCGAGTCGAGGAACTCCCCCGCGTCGCCGAACTCGTTCTGGAACTCGACCAGCTGGCGCACCCAGGGCATGTCGGCCTCGGCAACGCTGCGATCGGTGTCGACGCCGGCCTTGGTGTCCTCCTTGTACTTCCAGTGCGCGGCGACGCCGTACTCGGCGGTGCGGTGCATCGGCCAGGAGCGGATCTGCATCTCGACCGGCTTGCCACCCGGGCCGATGACCGTCGTGTGCAGCGACTGGTAGAGGTTGAACTTCGGCACCGCGACGTAGTCCTTGAACCGCTTCTGGATCGGGGTCCAGGTGTTGTGCAGCACTCCGAGGGTGGCGTAGCAGGCGGCGGGGTCCTCCACCAGGATCCGGATCCCGACCAGGTCGTAGATGTCGTCGAAGGCACGCCCGCGATGGATCATCTTCTGGTAGATCGAGTAGTAGTGCTTGGGCCGGCCGGTGACCTTGGCCTTGATCCGGGCCTCCTTGAGGTCGGACTCCACCGTGCCGATGACCTCGGTCAGGAACTGGTCCCGTGAGGGAGCCCGCTCGGCGACGAGACGGACGATCTCGTCGTACACCTTGGGGTGCAAGGTGGCGAAGGCGAGGTCCTCCAGCTCCCACTTCAGCGTGTTCATGCCGAGGCGGTGGGCCAGGGGGGCGAAGATCTCCAGGGTCTCGCGGGCCTTGCGCTCCTGGGTCTCCTGCTTGAGGTAGCGCAGCGTGCGCATGTTGTGCAGCCGGTCGGCCAGCTTGATCACGAGCACCCGGATGTCGCGGCTCATCGCGACGATCATCTTGCGGATCGTCTCCGACTGCGCGGAGTCGCCGTAGCGGACCTTGTCGAGCTTGGTGACGCCGTCGACGAGGACGGCGACCTCCTCGCCGAAGTCCCGGCGCAGCTGCTCCAGGGTGTACGGCGTGTCCTCGACGGTGTCGTGCAGCAGCGCGGCCACGAGCGTCGGCTCGGTCATCCCGATGTCGGCCAGGATCGTGGTCACCGCGAGCGGGTGGGTGATGTAGGGGTCACCGCTGCGCCGTACCTGAGACTCGTGCAGCCGTTCGGCAGTGAGGTAGGCGCGCTCGATCAGCGCCAGGTCGGCCTTGGGGTGGTTGACGCGTACGGAGCGGAAGAGTGGCTCGAGCACCGGGTTGGCCGCGGCGGCCTTGGTGCCGAGGCGAGCCAGGCGGGCCCGCACGGACAACCCAGGACCGGCCGGGGGACCACCGCTCGTGTCCACCGCTCCGGCTGCCGAGGGGGCTTCTGCTGCCCGCGTCCGCCGGGCCGGTCTCGCCGGTGCGGACCCAGGAGCCACCGGCGCCGCCGCATCACGGCCCGCCCTGGGTGAGGCGCCCTGCTCGGGGGCGTGCTCCTGCACCATCCGCGACTCCCGCCTGCGGGCGAGGTGACCCGCCGAAGACCTCTTCGCCAAGTCTACGGGCGCAGTGCGCGTCTCGAGCAGCGACCGGGCCCGGGCCTCCTCAGATCGTGTGCAGCACCCTCACGGGGACACCGGCGAGGGCCTCGCGCCCGGGCAGGAAGGACAGCTCGAGCAGCACGACGAGGCCGTGCACCACACCACCCGCCTGCTCGACCAGGTCGGCCGCGGCGCGCGCCGTACCACCGGTGGCCAGCACGTCGTCGACGAGCAGCACGCGCTCACCCGGGGTGATCGCGTCGAGATGCATCTCGAGCGTCTCCGAGCCGTACTCCAGGTCGTAGCTCACCGACCGGGTCTCGGCGGGGAGCTTCCCGGGCTTGCGCACGGGCAGGAAGCCGCGGTCGAGCGCGAGGGCCACCGGGACCCCGAACAGGAAGCCGCGCGCCTCCATCCCGAGCACCTTGTCGACGACGACCTCATCGCCCTCGCGACCGGCGTCGGCCATCGCCTCGACCACGGTGCGCATGGCGGCCGGGTCGGCCAGGAGCGGGGTGATGTCCTTGAACAGCACACCCGGCTCCGGGAAGTCGGGGACGTCTCGGATCCGGTCCGCGAGCAGTGCCTCCAGGTCGCTCACCTCTTGCCGCGCCGAGAACGTGGCCGACGGGTGGGCTGGTTGCGCCCGCTCGAGCGGGACTCGGTGACCGGGCCCTTGGCCCCGGGCGCGATCCGCCCCGACCCGGTGGCCTCCGGGCGACGCTGGGGACGCGGAACAGTGGCGACCGGTCTCGGATCGTCGTCGGCGGTTGCCTCCACATCGGCCCGGGCGGGAGCCGGCTCCTCGGTGATCGGCATGTCGTCGGTGAACACCGGCACGCTGGCGTAGCGGTCGGCGTCCCGCTTGGAGCGCGCCGCCACCCGGCGTTCGGCGTCGGCGACCTCCTTCTCGCTCGCCTTCAGCGCGACGACGGACGGAGTGGCGATGAAGATCGAGGAGTACGTGCCGGCCGCCATGCCGACGAACAGCGCCAGGGCGAGGTCCTTGAGCGGTCCCGAGCCGAGGTTGACCACGCCCACGTAGAGGATCGCGGCGACCGGGAGCAGGGCGACGATCGAGGTGTTGATCGAGCGCACCAGGGTCTGGTTGACCGCCAGGTTGGCCGCGGCGGCGTACGTCGTGCGCTGCTGGCGCAGGTTGCGCGTGTTCTCCCGGATCTTGTCGAAGACGACCACCGTGTCGTAGAGCGAGAAGCCGAGGATGGTCAGCAGCCCGGTCACCGTGGCCGGTGTCACCTCGAAGCCGGACAGCGCGTAGATGCCGAGCGTGATCACGACGTCGTGGGCGAGCGCGATCAGCGCCGCGACCGACATCTTCCACTCCCGGAAGTAGGCCCAGATGAAGAGGACCACCAAGATCAGGAACACGATCAGACCCGTACCGGCCTGCTTGGCCACCTGAGAACCCAGACTCGGACCCACCGCGTCCTGGGACACACCGGTGGTCTGCGGCACGGCCTTGTTGATGGCGTCGACGACCTGCTGCGACTCGTCGTTGCTCAGGGTCCGGACCTCGGCCGTGATCGACTTGTTCCCTGCCGTCGTCACCGTGGGGGTCGCGGTGCCATCGATCCCGGTACCGGCGATCGCCTTGCTGATCGTGTCGACGCCGCCCTGGTTGACCTGGTTGGCGGGCAGGGAGACGGTGTACTCGACGCCACCCTCGAACTCGATGCCGAGGTTGAGCCCGTTGAAGGTGAGGCCGCCGATGGCCAGGATCAGGATCACCCCGGAGATCGAGAACCAGAGCCGCTTGCGGCCCACGAAGTCGATCGACCTGTGACCGTTGTAGAGGTCGTTGCCGAGTCGTGAGTACCGGCCCATCAGGCTCTCCCTGCCGCTGCGGTAGTGGTGGCTGGGGACGGTGTCGTCGGTGGTCTGTCGATCCCGAGGCTCTCGTGCGAGAGACCGGAGAACCGATTGCCGGAGCTGAAGAACTTCACCCGGGCCAGACCCGTCATCGTCGGTTTGGTGAACCAGAAGAACACCGCCAGGTCGATCAAGGTGCTGACGCCGAGGGTGAAGGCGAAGCCCTTCACGACACCGATCGTGAAGATGTAGAGCACCACCGCGGCCAGCAGTGACACCGCGTCGGCGGCCAGACACGTGTTCCGGGCCCGGGCCCAGCCGAGCTCCACCGCCACCCGCATCGACTTGCCCGAGCGCATCTCGTCACGGATCCGCTCGAAGTAGACGATGAAGGAGTCAGCCGTGATCCCCACGGCCACGATCAGTCCCGCGATGCCGGGCAGGGTCAGCGTGAAGCCGGCCGTCTTGGCCAGGATCAGCACCGCGCCGTAGGTGACGGCACCGGCAACGACCAGCGAGGCGATCACCACCAGTCCCAGACCGCGGTAGTACAGCAGGCAGTAGAGCATCACCAGCAGCAGACCGACGACGCCCGCCAGGATCCCGGCCGAGAGCTGGTTGCCGGCCAGGGAGGGCCCGATCGTCTGCGCGGCGGGTCGGTCGAACTTGACCGGCAGCGCCCCGAACTTCAACGACTCCGAGAGCGACTTGGCCTCGGCCTGCGTGAACGAGCCGGTGATCTGCGCCTGACCGTTGGGGATCACGCCGTTGAAGCCGGCGTAGGAGACCACCCGGCCGTCCAGCACCGTGGCGAACTGGCCGTTGTTGGCCAGCAGCTGGCGGCTGATGTCCGCGAAGGTCTTCACCGCCGGACCCTTGAGGGTCAGGTTGACCGCCCAGGCGGCGCTGTTCTGCGGGTTGCCGAACGACGCCGTCTTCAGCGAGGTGCCCTCGATGACGGCCTTCGACAGCAAGAACTTGCTCCCCTTGTCGTCACAGGTCACCAGGGGCTTGTCCGGGTCGTCCTTCGGGACGACGTCACCGTTCTTGGGGCACTTGTAGGCGGCGAACCGGCTCAGCCACTTCGATCCCGGGTTCTGCTGCCAGGCGACCGGGTCGTTGACGGACGCGCCCTTGGTCGTCGCACCGGCCGGAGCCGATGCGCCGCTCGAGGGGAGCGCACTGGGGTTGGCGGTGGCGCTGGAACCCTCGCTGGGGCTCGCGGTGGGGCTGGCCGTGGGATCGGCGGCCGGTGCCTTCTGCGCGAAGGGTGCGGGACGGTTGGCACCCGAGGCGGTCGGGCTGGGTGCCGGGGACGCCGAGGCCGAGGGGGTCAGGCCGGCGTCGGGCGACGCCGAGCCGGACGACGAGGCCCCGGGCGCGACGTTGCCCCCGCCGGCAACGCTCGCGATCAAGCGGAACCGGAGCTGCGCGGTGCGCTGCACGGCGTCGACGAGATTGGTGTTGGGGTTCTTGCTGGGGATCTCGACCACGATGTTGCGCGAGCCCTGGGTGGAGACGTCGGCCTCGGACACCCCGCTGCCGGAGGCCCGCTGGTTGATGATCGTCTTCGCCAGGGCGAGCTGCTCCGCAGTCGGGGTCTTGCTCGCCGTCAGCGTGATCCGCGTGCCCCCCTCGAGGTCGAGACCAAGGGTCGGCTTCCAGACCGAGGAGCCCTTCTGCGCCGGAGCCGTGAAGGCGACCAGGGCGTACATCGCCGCGACCACCACCACGAAGATCAGCAGCGTCCTCGCCGGCTTCGGCGTCTTCTTCGCCACGTCAGTCCTTCTCCTCGCCTAGGCGCTCGTCGTCGTCACGGTGCTGGTCGGGCCCGCCGTACGTCGTCGGTGCGGCGCCTGGCTCGTCCTCCACCCGGCGCACGACAACCTGACGAGCGACCGTGATCACGGTCCCCGGGGCGATCTCGATCTGGACGCGGTCCTCCTCGAGGACCGCGACGGTGCCGTAGATCCCCGACGAGAGGACAACGTCGTCGCCCACCTCGAGGTTCCGCTGGATCGTTGCGGTCGCCTGCTGCTGGCGACGCGCGGGGCGGATCACCATGATGTAGAAGACCGCCAGCAGAGCGATCAGCAAGAGGATGGGCGTGAACTCGGAACCCACGGTGAGGATGCTCCCGAAACGTCGCGGACAGGACAGCGACCCAGTGTTCGCACCGGGCGGTGCGCAGGCCGAACGACCCGCTGAGCGGGCCGACGGGCCAGTGTAACGACCGCTGCACTAACCGCCCGAATCGCCGTCGTCGGGCGCGGCGTGCGGATCCGGGTCGTCGAACAGCGCGGGATCCTGCACGGCACTGCCGAACACCGAGGAGGCCGGCGCGGCGAGGCCCAGGTGGCGCCAGGCCGCGGGTGTGGCCACCCGTCCCCGCGGGGTCCGTGCCAGCAGGCCCGAACGCACCAGGAAGGGCTCGGCCACCTCCTCGACCGTCTCGCGCTCCTCCCCCACGCCCACCGCCAGCGTGCTGACCCCGACGGGTCCTCCGCCGAAGCGGCGGCACAGCACGTCGAGGACGGCCCGGTCGAGACGGTCCAGCCCGGACTCGTCGACCTCGTAGAGCTCCAGGGCCCGTCGGGCGATCTCGCGGGTCACCGTGCCGTCGGCGCGAACCTGGGCGTAGTCGCGGACCCGGCGCAGCAACCGGTTGGCGATCCGAGGCGTGCCTCGCGAGCGGCCGGCGATCTCGGCCGACCCCGCCCCCTCGAGGGGCACGTCGAGCAACCCCGCCGAGCGGTGCACGATCAGGTCGAGCTCGTGGGGCTCGTAGAACTCCAGATGGGCGGTGAACCCGAACCGGTCGCGCAACGGCCCGGGCAGCAGTCCGGCCCGCGTGGTGGCCCCGACCAGGGTGAAGGGCGGGATCTCCAGGGGGATCGCCGTCGCGCCCGGGCCCTTGCCGATCACGACGTCGACGCGGAAGTCCTCCATCGCCATGTAGAGCATCTCCTCGGCCGGGCGGGACATCCGGTGGATCTCGTCGACGAACAGCACGTCGGACTCGTTCAACCCGGACAGGATCGCGGCCAGGTCGCCGGCGTGCGTGATCGCCGGACCGCGAGGTCAGGCGCAGCGGTGCGCCCATCTCGGCGGCGATGATCATCGCCAGGGTGGTCTTGCCCAGCCCGGGCGGACCGGAGAGCAGCACGTGGTCGGGGGTCCCGCCACGCCCCCGGGCGGCCTCCAGGACCAGCGAGAGCTGCTCGCGCACGCGCTCCTGGCCGACCACCTCGTCGAGCGAGCGGGGCCGCAGCGCCGCCTCGATCGCTCGCTCGTCGCCGGAGGCGTCGGCCTCGACGACGCGGTGGGCGAGGTGGTCGGCCTCCGCGGCGTCGAGGGCCGTCTCGCTGGTCTCGGGCTCCGTCACAGGCCTCTCCCGGCTCAGGTCCGGCTCAGGGTCTGCAGCGCTGCTCGCAGCAGCTTCGCGACGTCCGGCTCGCGGGACCCCTCGGCCTGCGGGGTGACCGCCGAGACGGCCCTGTCGGCCTCCTTCGTCGACCAGCCGAGGCCGACCAGGCCAGCGGTGACCTGGGCCTGCCAGCCGGTCGGCGCAGCGCTGGGCGCCGCGTGGCCCGCCAGGCTGGCCCCGACGGGGGCGCCGATCCGGTCCTTCAGCTCGAGGATGATCCGCTGCGCGCCCTTCTGGCCGATGCCGGGCACGCGGGTCAGGGTCTTGACGTCGTCGGTGGACACGGCGCGCCGGATCTCGTCGGGTGTCTGCACGGCGAGCATCGCCTGGGCCAGCTTGGGACCCACCCCGCTGGCGGTGAGCAGCATCTCGAAGAGCTGCTTCTCGTCGTCGCTGGCGAAGCCGAACAACGTCATCGACTCCTCACGCACGATCATCGCCGTCGGCAGCTGGGCCGTCTGCCCGGTGTGCAGGTCGGCCAAGGTGCGTGGGGTGCACATCAGCTCGAGGCCGACGCCGCCGACCTCGAGCACCGCGGAGGTCAGGTCGACCCGGGCGACGGCACCCTTCACGAACGCGATCATCGACGTGCTCCGGTCGTGCGGGCCAGCGCCTGTCGTTGCGCGGCCTCGATCCGGGCCTGCGCGCCACCGCGCCAGATGTGACAGATCGCCAGGGCCAGCGAGTCGGACGCGTCCGCGGGGCTGGGTGGCGCATCGAGGCGCAGCAGCCGCGCCACCATCAGCGCGACCTGGGCCTTGTCGGCGCGTCCGCTGCCGGAGACGGCGGCCTTGACCTCGCTCGGGGTGTGCAGGGCGACCGGGATGCCTCGCCGCGCGGCGGCGACCATCGCGATCCCACTGGCCTGGGCGGTGCCCATCACGGTGCGCACGTTGTGCTGGCTGAACACCCGCTCCACCGCGACCGCATCGGGCCGGTGGGTCACGATCCACTGCTCGATCCCCGCCTCGATCTGGACCAGTCGCTCCGCGATCGGCAGGTCCGCCGCGGTGCGCACCACACCCACGTCGACCAGGCTCAGCGGTCGACCGACGGATCCCTCGACGACGCCGACACCGCACCGGGTCAGGCCGGGGTCGATCCCGAGCACACGCATGGCCACCTCAGTCGTCGTACGAACACGTGTTCGCACCTTACGTCGTCGCCTCGACCGTTCCGGCACGACGCGCCGCTCCCGCCGTCCCGACGCTGACCGGATCACCGGTACCACCCTAGGTTGGAGCCATGGAACGCGAGCAGCTCAGCAGTGTCCAGGGGCCTCTCAAGCAGCGGTACCGCGACGAGCCGGGGTCGGCCCTCGTCACCCTCCGCAGCAGCGGCGCGCTCGGGGAGGGCGTGGCCTGCTCGCTGGACACCGGCCGGGCCCTGGCCGAGGCCGGGCTGCACCCGGCGGCCGGGGGCGACGGCAGCCAGCTCTGTTCCGGCGACATGCTGCTCGAGGCGCTGGTCGCCTGCTCGGGCGTGACACTCAAGGCCGTCGCCACCTCGCTCGGTGTCGACGTTCACGAAGGGACGGTCCGGGCCGAGGGCGACCTGGACTTCCGGGGCACGCTCGGCGTGGCCAAGGACGCCCCCGTCGGCTTCACCGACATCCGGCTCTCCTTCGAGCTCGACACCGATGCCGACGACGATCAGCTCGCCACGCTGACCAAGCTCACCGAGCGCTACTGCGTGGTCTGGCAGACGCTGCGCACGAGCCCGGAGGGCAGCTGCACCATCACGCGTCGAGCGACTCCATGACCTCGTCGGAGATGTCGAAGTTGGCGTAGACGTTCTGCACGTCGTCGAGGTCCTCGAGCGCCTCGAAGAGCCGCATCACCTTGCCGGCACCGTCGGCGTCGACCTCGACCTGCATCGAGGGCACGAACGAGGCGTCGGCCGAGTCGTAGTCGACTCCGGCGGACTGCAGTGCGGTCCGCACGGCGACCAGGTCGGTCGCCTCGGTGAGCACCTCGAACGTGCCCTCCAGGTCGCTGACGTCCTCGGCGCCGGCCTCCAGGGTCGCCTCGAGCACGTCGTCCTCCGAGACCTGCTTGTCCTCCTGATCCGCCGGGACGATGATCACGCCCTTGCGGTGGAACAGGTAGGACACCGAGCCCGGGTCGGCCAGCGAGCCGCCGTTGCGGGTCATCGCCGTGCGGACCTCCATCGCGGCCCGGTTCTTGTTGTCGGTCAGGCACTCGATCAGGAACGCCACTCCGTTGGGGCCGTAGCCCTCGTACATGATCGTGGAGTAGTCGGCTCCGCCCGCCTCCGCACCGGAGCCGCGCTTCACCGCGCGGTCGATGTTGTCGTTGGGGACCGAGGACTTCTTGGCCTTCTGGATCGCGTCGTACAGCGTCGGGTTGCCGGCGATGTCCCCGCCACCCATCCGGGCGGCGACCTCGATGTTCTTGATCAGCTTGGCGAACATCTTGGCTCGACGGGAGTCGACGACGGCCTTCTTGTGCTTGGTCGTCGCCCACTTGGAGTGGCCGGACATTCAGAGGTCCCTTCGGTCTGCTGCTACGACGTGGTCCACGAAGTACCGGTGCAGCCGGACGTCGTCCCCGACCTCGGGGTGGAAGGACGTCGCGAGCAACGGCCCCTGGCGGACCGCCACGATCCTACCCACGGCCTCACCCCGGCCCACCCGGGCGAGCACCTCCACCGCCTCACCGACCTGCTCCACCCAGGGTGCCCGGATGAACATGGCGTGGACGGGCTCGGCGAACGCCTGGTCCGGGAGGTCGAAGTCGACGTCGTCCTCGAAGGAGGCCACCTGCCGCCCGAAGGCGTTGCGTCGCACCGTCACGTCGAGCCCGCCCAGGGTCTCCTGACCGGGACGCCCGTCGAGGACCCGCTCGGCCAGCAGGATCATCCCCGCGCAGGTGCCGAAGGTGGCCAACCCGTCCGCGATCCGCTTGCGCAGCGGGTCCATCAGGTCGAAGGTGCGGGCCAGCTTGACCATCGTCGTGGACTCCCCGCCCGGCACCACCAGCCCGTCACAGGCCTCCAGCTCCGTCGGACGGCGTACGACGAGGGGTCGGGCGCCGCTCCGGGCGAGCATCCGCAGGTGCTCGCGCACGTCGCCCTGCAGCGCGAGAACACCGACGGTGGGAGCCATCCCTCGAACCTATCCGCCGACCGACCGGCCGGGCGCGGGGCCCGGACCCGCCGTCGCCCGCACCAGCGCGGTGAGCTCGGCGACCTGCTCACGCAAGGCCCGGAGCTCCTCCACCGTCGACTCGACCGGCTCCGCGCCGGCCTCGGACTCGGTGCGCAGGCCCGTGCGTCCGGTGCTCACGCGGTCCACGAGGTACGACGCGATGGAGGCGGTGACGGTACCGATCAGCGCGATGCCGGCCACCATCAGCACCGACGCGACGAGTCTTCCCTCGACCGTCACCGGGTAGTGGTCGCCGTAGCCGACGGTGGTCACGGTCGTCATCGCCCACCACAACGAGGTGCCGAAGGACTCGATGTTGGCGCCGGGCCTGTTCCGCTCGGCGCTCAGCTCGGCCAGCGCCCCCGCGTAGACGACCAGCACCGAGCTGGCCAGGACGTAGACACCGACCCGACCCCGCAGCGAGCGGGCCGCCCACCGGTTCAGCACCCGGATCAGCACGACGAGCCGCAGCAGCCGGAGCGGGCGGAGCACCGGGAGAGCGACCACGAAGAGCTCGGGGAGGTTGCGCAGGAACCAGCGCCCGCGTGGTCGGGCCAGGCTGAGCCGGACCACGTAGTCGACCACGAAGGCCGCCCAGGTCACGTAGTCGACGAGCACGAGGTTGCCCCGCACGCCGCGCGAGAGCCCGGTGCCCAGGACCAGGGCGCTGTAGCAGCCGAGGAAGATCACCGCCGCGATCCCCAGTGGCCACGCGGAGGCGTGCTCCCACCGGTCGAGGGCCGGGTTCGGGTCCGAGGAGCTGGCGGGATCTGCGCTGGCGGTGTCCGTGGTCACCTCGGCATCCTCGCGCGGAGGTGGTCGGAGATGACTCAGCAGGCTGGTAGACATCGGTGCATGAGGCGAACGGCCCGACAGGCCCTCGATGCGCTCGACGATCGGATCCAGCTCGACCTCCGCCGGGCCCTCGTGCTACGCCGTCCTCGCGCTGGTCGGCGCTCGCGGTGGGCCACGAGCTGAATCGGGAGAACCCCCGGCTCGACGGCTACCGGATCGCGTCGTTCGCCTGCGCCCTGCTGGTCCTCGTGCTCGGCGCCCTGGCGACCCGCGCGGCCGCCGGCGAGATCGCCGGCCAGGTCGACGGCCGGGCCGGCAGCGCGGCGGCGGCCCCGATGCGGATCCTGGTCCAGGTCGTCGGCTACCTGGTCGTGCTGCTCGGCGTCCTCGACGTGGTGGGCATCGACCTGAGCCAGTTCCTGGTCGGCGGCGCCGTCACCGGGGTCGTCCTGGGGATCGCCGCCCAGCAGACTCTCGGCAACTTCTTCGCCGGGCTGGTGCTGCTGCATCGCCCGCCCCTACACCGCCGGCGAGCAGATCACCGTCTGGTCCGGGGCCATCAACGGTCCGCACGTCGGGGTGGTCACCGAC
Organism: uncultured Actinomycetota bacterium; assembly: GCA_963843875.1. GTDB lineage: Bacteria > Actinomycetota > Actinomycetes > Propionibacteriales > Nocardioidaceae > Marmoricola. Next base: position 115,705 of record CAWJMC010000001.1, read on the forward strand.
GTCGGCCTGCTCTACACCGTGCTGCAGTGCGACGCGGACCTGCTGCACGTGCCGAACAGCGTGCTGCTGGCCAGTGCCACCAGCCGGGGCCGTTCCGTCCGGGTGGTCGAGCCTCGAGCCGGCGATCGGTGACCCCCGGCCCAGGACCGACCCAGGGGTCACCCAGGAGGATCGATGAGCACGCAGCCCGGTGCCGAGGAGTGGACCGGTGAGCGGGTCGCCCGCTGGCTGGCGCGCTCCGCCGCCCTCGACGCGGCAGCTCACCCAGGTCAGCGACCGGTGCTGCTCGCGGCCGCGGCGATCCAACCCGGCGAGTCGGTGCTCGACGTCGGCTGCGGGTCGGGTCCGACGACCCTCGCCGCGGCTGCGGCCAGCGGTGCCGGCGGCCGGGTGAGCGGTCTCGACGTCTCGGCCGAGATGCTGACGGCGGCGGCTGCACAACCCGTCCCCTCGCCTCGGCCCCGATCACCTGGATCTGCGCCGACGTCGTCGACTGGCAGCCGCCCGCGGCTCGCGAGGAGCAGTCCGACGTCGTGATCTCCCGCTTCGGCGTGATGTTCTTCCTCGATCCGCCGGAAGCGACCCAACGGCTGGCCCGGGCCACCCGCCCCGGAGGGCGGTTGGCCGTTGCCGTCTGGGGTCGGCGCGACGAGTCCGCCCTCTTCGAGGTGCCGTACGCCGTGGCGCAGCCGGGTGTGCGCGGCGACCGGCCACGCGTCGAGCCCCTGCCGGTCGACCGGGGCCCGTTCTCCTGGCACGACCCCGCGAGCGTGCGAGACCCGGATGCTCGCCGGAGCCGGCTGGCACGACGTGACGAACTGCTCGTCCGACACGCTGGCGCTCCCGCTCGGAGGCGGGGTCGGCCCGGACGAGGCGGCCGAGTCCGCCCTCGACTTCGGGCCCACCCGGCACCTTGCTCGTCGGTGCCGACGAGGCCACGCGCTCGCAGCCAACCCGGTCGGCGCTCCGACCGAGGCCGATTCCAGGATCACCTCGACGCGGCCGGACACGTCGTCCTCGAGGCCGCCGTACGGGTCGTCGACCACGCTCGGCGCTGGAACCCGGACACCGTAGCCGGGCCGATCAGGGCCGGCGCTGCCAGCGGGTCGCCACCTGGACGCCGTCGTGCCAGCGGGCGCGCAGACCGTGCCGGTCGAGACAGGAGAGCACCGCACCGCACAACCAGTCCCCCTCGGTCGAGGGCGTCCCGGAGCCGTCGGCGAGGCAGAGGTCGAGGACGCCGGAGCCCAGCGCCGACCACACCGCGTCCTGGTCGAACCAGATCACGCCCGCGTGGCGGCGTGCCGATCGCGGTGAGCACCCCGGCCGCCTCCCGCTCGGAGACACCCTGCAGCACGGGCACGCCGTGCTCGCGCGCACTCGGCGAACGCGGCCTGCATCCGGTCGTGGTCGGTCGGCTCCGCCCAGCCGGCGGCGTCTCGGCGCAGCTCGGCTTCTGCGCCGCCGATCCAGGCGCGGGCCAGGATCGTGGCGTCGACGCCCGGCAGCGCAGCTCGGCCTCGATCGCGGAGACCACCTCGGCGAGCAGCGGCTCGGCGTCGTGGAAGCCCGGCCCGGACCAGCGCGCGGGCGTGCTCCTGCAGCTCGTCCTCGGGCGGTCGGCGCTCCCCGATCCGCGCCCCCGGCGGAGGTGTTGCGGTCACCAGCCGCGCTCGGCGAGCCGGTGCGGCTGCGGGATCTCCTCGACGTTGATGCCGACCATCGCCTCGCCCAGCCCGCGCGAGAACTTCGCGACCACGTCGGGGTCGTCGTGGAAGGTGGTCGCCTTCACGATCGCCTCGGCCCGCTGCGCGGGGTTGCCGGACTTGAAGATGCCCGGAGCCCACGAAGACGCCCTCGGCGCCGAGCTGCATCATCATCGCGGCGTCGGCCGGGGTGGCGATGCCGCCGGCGGTGAACAGCACGACCGGCAGCCGGCCCGGTCTCGGCCACCTCGGCGACCAGGTCGTACGGCGCCTGGAGCTCCTTGGCGGCGACGTACAGCTCGTCGGGCTCGAGGCCCTGCAGCCGGCGGATCTCCTTGCGGATGGTGCGCATGTGGGTGACGGCGTTGGACACGTCACCGGTGCCCGCCTCGCCCTTGGAGCGGATCATCGCGGCGCCCTCGGTGATCCGGCGCAGCGCCTCACCGAGGTTGGTCGCGCCGCACACGAAGGGCACCGTGAAGGTGTGCTTGTCGATGTGGTTGGCGTAGTCGGCGGGGGTCAGCACCTCGGACTCGTCGATGTAGTCGACCCCGAGGCTCTGCAGCACCTGGGCCTCGACGAAGTGCCCGATCCGGGCCTTGGCCATCACCGGGATCGAGACCGTGGCGATGATCGAGTCGATCATGTCCGGGTCGCTCATCCGGCTGACGCCGCCCTCGGCGCGGATGTCGGCGGGCACCCGCTCGAGGGCCATCACCGCGACCGCACCGGCGTCCTCGGCGATCTTGGCCTGCTCGGCGGTGACGACGTCCATGATCACGCCGCCCTTGAGCATCTCGGCCATGCCGCGCTTGACGCCCGTCGTGCCGGTGCTGCCTCGCCCGACGTGCCTCGCTCATGGGTCCAGCCTACGACTCACGCCGACTCCGGCGGCACGTCGTCCACAGCCGCGCCGGCGCGAGGCCCGGCGCCCGCGAGCGCCTGGCTGCGCACCATCCAGATCCGCTGCACGACGGTGATCGTGCTGGCCGACCGCCAGCACCCACAGCGTCAGGTAGGTCAGGAACGGCAGGTTGAGCAGCCCGTTGAAGCCGGTCATCACCAGGATCGCCACCAGCCGGTCGGAGCGCTCGGCGATCCCGCCCTTGGCGTTCATCCCCAGCGACTCCGCCTTGGCCCGCGCGTAGGACGTCACCGAGCCCATCACCAGGCAGTACAGCGACAGCGCGACGTAGAGCGCGGAGTCGCCGGGGCCGGCGTAGTAGAGCAGCAGCCCGCCGAAGATCGCCCCGTCACCGAAGCGGTCCAGCGTGGAGTCGAAGAACGCGCCGAAGGCCGAGACCCGCCCCGAGGAGCGCGCCATGTAGCCGTCGATCAGGTCGGAGAAGACGAAGGCGGTGATGAACAGCACTCCGGCGAGCAGCCAGCCGCGCGGGAAGAAGAACAGGGCCCCGAAGGACACCCCGATCGTGCCGACGAGCGTCACGGCGTCCGGGCTGACGCCCATTCGCAGCAGCAGGTCGGCGACCGGTTTGAAGACGTTGGTCCAGAACTTGCGGAATCTCTCGAGCATGGCGCCAGCAGGCTACCGGTCGCGCTCGACGATCAGGCCCAGGCCTCGACCAGCAGGTCGCGGGTGTCCTCCAGCAGCTGCGGGAGCACCTTGGTCGCCGGAGACCACGGTGATGAAGTTGGCGTCGCCCGACCACCGGGGCACGACGTGCTGGTGCAGGTGCTCGGAGAGCGAGCCGCCGGCGACGCCGCCGAGGTTCATCCCGACGTTGAAGGCGTGGGGATGGCTGACCTGCTTGACCACCCGGATCGCCTGCTGGGTGACCTCGGTCAGCTCGGCCGACTCGCTGGGCCGTGAGGTCCTCGAGCTCGGCCACGTGGCGAAACGGCATCACCATCAGGTGGCCCGGGTTGTACGGGTGCAGGTTGAGCACCGCGAAGACGCGTCTCGCCGCGGTGCACCACGAGGTCGCCGTCGCTGGTGCTCGCGCATCGCGCAGAACGGGCAGCCCGCGGCCTCGGGCCCGGCACCGGCGGCACTGACGTAGCGCATCCGGTGCGGGGTCCACAGCCGTTCCAGACCACCCAGAGCTTCCACCTTCGGGGTCTCCGGCTTGGCGTCACCGCTCACGCGGAGCTCTCCGCACCCTCGGCCACCGCCGCCAGCAGCAGGTCCTCGACGGCTGGTCGCGGTCGCAGCTCCAGCCCCAGGGAGCGCGGCGTGCCCGGCGATCAGGAACCACACCGAGTCGGTGACCAGCTCGACCAGCACGTCCGCCGCAGGCTCACGGGGGGCGAGGCGGCCCAGCGGCGTACGGCGCCGAACACCGCCCCGACCAGACCGAAGACCAGCGGCTCGAGGGCGGCCCGCTGGTCGCCGGAGACCTCGAGGCGCAGCGCCTCGACGGCGTAGTCGATCACCTCGCGGACCTGCCCGGCGATCCGGCCGAGGCCCTCCTGAGAGCGGCCCGGAGCCGTCCGAGCCGGAGTCGCGCAGCGCCAGCTGGTGCAGGGAAGGGTGCGTCACGGCCCAGTCGACGTAGCTGCCGACCACCCGACGGATGATGTCGGGGACGGTGCCGTCGAGCGGGACCGCCTCGACCAGGGTGCTGGCCAGCCGGTCGACGACGTCGGTCTGCACCGCCCGGTCGAGGTCGGAGCGGTCGTCGAAGTGCCGGTAGACCACGGTGCGGCCCACACCGGCGCGCTGGGCGATCTGCTGCACGTGCACCTCGGCACCCGGCTCGACCGCCTCGATCTCGGCGATGGCGGCGTCGATCAGGTGCTGGCGGCGCTCGCGCGTTGTGCCGGTTCCAGCGCGACTGGCGACCGTCGGGCCGCGAGTCCGCGCTGGTCGCCATGCCTCAGCTCCGCTCTCAGTGTCCGCTCGTCGTCCGCTCCCGGTCCGGGATCGCTCCGCAGCGTACCTGCGTCGGCGCCTCCGGGTCGCGGCGGCCGCGCGACCTGCGAGCATCTCGGCGACGTCGACCAGCTTGACCCGCGGACGTCCCTGGGCCGCTGCCCCGGCGCCGCTCCTCGGCGTCGATGGCCCGCCAGCCCGGCCCGGTCGACGACCGCGACCCCGCGCTCGCGCAGCAGGGCGACCGCAGGCCGGGCACGCGCGCCTCGGCGCACGGGTAGCACGCCGGCGTCGAGGTCGTCGAGGATCCGCTCGACGCTCTCCTGGGCGTCGGCCTTGTTGGAGCCGATGAAGCCGGTGGGTCCGCGCTTGACCCAGCCCGGCGACGTACACCCCCGGCGCGCACGCGGCCCCGGTCGCTGGGCACGGTGCCGCGACTCCGCGTCGTACGGCAGGCCGGGCACGGGCTGCGCCGTGGTAGCCGACGGCGCGCAGCACCAGCCCGGCCTCGAGGTACTCGATCTCGCCCGTCGGCACCGCTCGTTCTCCGCCGTCGGGACCCGGCTCGAGCCGGGTCACGGCGACCTCGACTCCCGTGACCCGGTCGGCGCCGAGGATCCGCCGGCGGCGCGGCCAGGAAGCGCAGCGTGATCGTGCGCAGCGCGGGGTCCGGCGTACGCGCGGCGAGCCCGGCGATCAGCACGGAGCGCTCGTCGTCACCATCGAGCAGGGCCGGGTCGGACCGGGCCCGGTCCCGACGCGCGACGTTGACCCCGCCGGAGCCCCGCCAGCCCGATCAGCTCGGGGATCGTGAACGCCGCCTGCGCCGGCCCGCGGCGCCCGAGCACGACCACCTCGCGCACCGCGCTGCGGCGCAGCGCCGAGCAGCGCGTGGTCGGCCACGTCGGTGTCGGCGAGGGCGTCCGGGTCGGCGGTCAGCATCCGCGCCACGTCGAGGGCGACGTTGCCGTTGCCGACCACGACGACCCGGTCGGTGCCGCTCAGGTCGACCGCGAGGTCGCGCTGGTCGGGGTGGGCGTTGTACCAGCCGACCAGGTCGGTGGCCGAGAGCGAGCCGCGGCAGATCCTCCCCGGGCACGCCCAGACGACGGTCGGCCGCGGCGCCGACGGTGTAGACGACGCCGTCGTAGTGCTCCGCGAGCTCGGCGAGGCTGACGTCGCGCCCGACGTCGACGCCGAGCCGGTAGCCGAAGCCGGGCTCCTGCTCGATCGCCCGGAACAGCTTCTCCGCCGCCTTGGTGTGCGGGTGGTCCGGGGCGACCCCGGCGCGGACCAGCCCGTACGGCGTGGGCAGCCGGTCGAGGACGTCGACGCTCGTCCCCGGGTGCTTGAGCAGCTCGTCGGCGACGTACATCCCGGCCGGTCCGGCCCCGACCACGGCGAAGCGAGCGGTGCGTGCGCTGGTCCGCCGGCGCTGCTGGCGCGACGACCGCCAGCGGGGTGCGGTCGGCGTGCGGGAAGGCGTCGAAGTAGGCGGCGTTGAGCGCGAGGAAGGGCTGCTGGTCCTCGCTCAGCCTGGTGTGCGGCACGACCGCGTCGACCGGGCACGCGGTCGCGCAGGCGCCGCAGTCGACGCAGCCGCCCGGGTCGACGTAGAGCATCTCCGTCGGTGGCGAAGCCCGGCTCACCCGGTGCCGGGTGGATGCAGTTGACCGGGCAGGCGACGACGCACGAGGCGTCGGCGCAGCACGACTGCGTGACGACGTACGGCACGGCAGAGGTTCGCCCGGTCAGGCGGCGGAGGCCGGCTCGCTGCGGAAGCGGGAGGGACGGCCGTCGATCTTCATGCAGCCGCCAGACCCGGCGCGAGACCCGGTTCATCAGTCCCGGTGTCCTCGACCAGCATCCGCACGTCGCCGAACAGGTCGCGCAGGAACTTCCGCGACGACTCGTCGCGCCAGTAGAGCTGCTTCACCACCTGGTCGGGGATGCCCATGTCGCGCTGGGCGCGCTTGCTGGGCACCAGGATCTCGTCGCACAGCGTGCGCATCACGACCGGGACCGCGACCGAGAGCACGGCCCGCTGGCGCCGGTTGAGCCGGACGGCGTGGTGCTCGAGGTACTGGTGGGCGAAGCCGATGTGGCGGGCCTCCTCGGCGACGTGGATCTGCATGATCCGCCGCAGCAGCGGGTGCATCTCGCCGCCCGAGCGCAGGACCGACTTCTGCACGTGGTCGATCGGCTCCTCGCCGGCGAGCACGCCGTAGAAGAAGATGTACGGCAGCCAACGTGCGGCCAGCGGGCAGGAACGGGCCCGGCCTTGGAGAACACCATCCCCGCGCCGGCGACGTCCTGGCCGGAGCGGTTCACGAACTCCTGGAACATCTGGGTGTGGTGGCACTCCTCGGTCGCCTCGTGCGTGGAGTAGCGGAACTCCGGTGAGCCGTTGGGCAGGCCGTAGGCGTGGTTCATCAGTCCGCTGATCAGGATCTGCTCGAACTGCAGCCCGACCTTGACGATGTTGGCCTGGCGGTAGAGACCGACCCGGATCTGCTCCCGACGGGGCAGCGAGCGGTACCAGTCGGTGCCACCCAGGGCGTCGACCACAGGCAGGATCCAGCGCTCGTCGTCCTGGCGGATCGCGAAGTCGGGGTCGTCCCAGTCGATGTCGAGCGAAGGCGTCGAAGTGCTGGTGCACCGAGGCCTCGGACAGCGTCCGCAGGCGCTCGTCGTAGGCCTGGCCGCGCACCGAGCGGGCCACCTGCTCCTCGATCGCAGCGAGCCCCGGCACCAGCTCGCGCCCGGTCGTGGTCTCGGCGGCCGGCTCTTGCGTGGTGGTCATCGCGAAGCTCCTCGTCCAGACATCGTCAGGGTGACGGGTCAGGACGTTAGTGCGACACCGTGTCACTTGTAAACAGGTACACGCGACACGGCGTCACAAATATTTCTCGGAGGTGCTCAGCCCCGCTGCCAGACCGACACGTGGGTCGTGCCGGCCGAGGCGAACGGGGCACTCCTTGGTCGGCCCAGCGCTCGCGCAGCCGCATCCCGGCGATCCGGGCCATCAGGTCCAGCTCGGCCGGCCAGGCGTAGCGGAACGGCACGGGGCTGAAGCGGTAGGTCGCGTCGCGCACCCCTCAGACCTGGACCCGGCCCTGCACTGCCTCGACGACCCGGGCGATCGCCTCCTCGACGGGCACGCCGTTGTCCTGGCGTCCGTCGCGGTAGCGGAACGAGACCGCGCCCGCCTCGATGTCGTCGCTGCCGGCGATCACCATGAACGGCACCTTCTGCAGCTGGGCGTTGCGGATCTTCTTCTGCATCCGGTCGTCGGAGTCGTCGACCTCGACCCGGATCCCCTGCGCCCGATCCGTCGCGCCACGTCGTAGAGGTAGTCGGCGTGGCGTCCGCGATCGGGATGGCCTGCACCTGGACCGGGGCCAGCCACGGCGGGAAGGCGCCGGCGTAGTGCTCGACCAGCACGCCGATGAACCGCTCGATCGAGCCGAACTTCGCCGAGTGGATCATCACCGGCTGCTGCCGCGAGCCGTCGGCGGCGACGTACTCCAGGGCGAAACGGTCCGGCGCCGGCTGGTTGAAGTCGTACTGGATGGTGGAGAGCTGCCAGGTGCGCCCGATCGCGTCGCGCGGCCTGCACGGAGATCTTCGGGCCGTAGAACGCCGCCCCGCCCGGGTCGGGGACCAGGTCGAGTCCGGAGTCGACCGCCACCTGCTCGAGGACCGCGGTCGCCTCGGCCCAGTCCTCGTCGGAGCCGACGAACTTGTCGGGCTTGGCCGTCGTCGCGCGTCGACAGCTCGAGGTAGTAGTCGTCGAGCCCGAAGTCGCGCAGCAGCCCGAGGCACGAACTCCAGCAGGTGCTGGATCTCGGCCGGCGCCTGCTCGCGGGTGACGTAGGAGTGCGAGTCGTCCTGGGTCGAGGCCGCGCACCCGGGTCAGGCCGTGCACGACGCCGGACTTCTCGTAGCGGTAGACCGAGCCCGAACTCGAACAGCCGCAGCGGCAGCTCGCGGTAGGAGCGCTGCCGGGAGCGGAAGATCAGGTTGTGCATCGGGCAGTTCATCGCCTTGAGGGAGTACCGAGTGCCCTCGAGGTCCATCGCGCGGGAACATCGTGTCGCTCGTAGTACGGCAGGTGCCCGGAGGTGTGGAACAGCCCCTCCTTCGAGATGTGCGGGGTGCCGACGTAGTCGAACCCCTCCTCGATGTGGCGGCGGCGGACGTAGTCCTCCATCTCGCGCTTGATCACGCCGCCCTTGGGGTGGAAGACCGCGCAGGCCCGAGCCGATCTCGTCGGGGAAGCTGAACAGGTCGAGGTCGCGGCCGAGCTTGCGGTGGTCACGCCGCTCGGCCTCCTCGAGCCGGTGCAGGTGCTCCTCGAGCGCCTCCTTGGACTCCCAGGCGGTGCCGTAGATCCGCTGCAGCTGCTTGTTCTTCTCGTTGCCCGCGCCAGTACGCCGCCGCGCTGCGCATCAGCTTGAAGGCCGGGATCCGCTTGGTGGTGGGCAGGTGCGGGCCGCGGCACAGGTCCTTCCACGCGGTCTCGCCGTCGCGGCGGACGTTGTCGTAGATCGTCAGCTCGCCGGCGCCGACCTCGGCCTCGGCCCCCTCCGCCACGTCGCCTGCCGCACCCTTGAGCCCGATCAGCTCCAGCTTGTACGGCTCGTCGGCCAGCTCCCCGCGCGCGTCGTCGTCGGTGGTGACCCGCCGGGAGAACCGCTGGCCCTCCTTGATGATCTTGCGCATCCGGGTCTCGATCTTGGCCAGGTCCTCCGGCACGAACGGCGTCTCCACGTCGAAGTCGTAGTAGAAGCCGTCTCTCGATCGGCGGCCCGATGCCCAGCCGGGCCTGCGGGAACAGGTCCTGGACGGCCTGCGCCATCACGTGCGCGGTCGAGTGCCGCAGGATGTCGTGGCCGTCGGGGCTGTCGATGGCCACCGCCTCGACGACGGTCGTCGGCGCGCCAGCTCGTGGGCCAGGTCCTTGAGCTCCCCGCCGACCCGGGCGGCGATGACGTCGGGCTCGTCGCGGAACAGCTCCCAGGCCTTGGTGCCCGTCGTGACGGACTGCTCGCGCCTGCCGGCGGGGCCGGTCACGGTGACGGGTACGTCGGGCACGGTGGTCCTCCTGGGATGGCGATCTTGACGGTCGGCCGGGACGGTCGCTCCGCGGTGCGGACGCTCTGCCACGGCTCGCTCGTGGATGCTATCGACGCCACCGCGCGACGGCTACCCGATATCCCTCGTCCCGCGCGAGCCCACGATGTGAGAACCCGTCCCGGTTGCGTTAGTGTGACCGTCGCATCCGCATCATCAGCGGGCGATTGGCGCAGTGGTAGCGCGCTTCGTTCACACCGAAGAGGTCACTGGTTCGAACCCAGTATCGCCCACCCTCGCGAATCTGCGATCTGCCTCAATCTTTTCTGCTTTCTTGGTGTAGCCCCGTCCCGAAGCGGGTATCAACCCTTCATGGGACAGCAGGCACACGATGCCAGCGGCTGAGTCGGTGGTCAGGCGCAGCGGTGACCTGCCGGTGCCGGCGAGTCGGCTCAACGACGGTGCCCAATTGTCACAGTTCTTGACTTGTCCGTCTGTGTCACGCAATGTGCGGATTAGTCATCAAAAAATGGCCAAACAGACGATAACTAGTCATGGTTTTGCGTGGGAGTGTCGGGCTGGATCCAGTCGGATGGACTCAACGTCGAGGGGAGGCACCAGACAATGAAGCGCAACACACGCTCATCGGTCGTCACCGAGAGCGTCGAGCTCACCTTCGTCGACGACGAGGGCGTTCAGGCCACTCTGGACTCCGAGCTCGTCTACGAGCGGCACGACCCCTTCGCGATGTCGATGGTCTTCAAGACGCTGCCCCCGGTCACCTGGACCTTCTCCCGCGAGCTCTTGCTGACCGGCATGTACGAGCCCACCGGCGACGGCGACGTCCACGTCTGGCCGTGCCTGTCGCTCGGCGGCGAGGCTGTGGTGATCTTCGAGTTCTGCTCACCCGACGGCGAGGTGCTCGTCCAGGCCGACCTGGCGGGCTGCACCCGCTTCGTCGAGCGCATGCTGGCCTGCGTGCCGACGGACGAGGAGTCCACGCACCTGGACCTGGACACCGCCATCAGCCAGCTCCTCGGCGGCACGCCCGACCTCCAGGTCTGAGCAGCTCTCACTCGGGAAGCACAGGTGCCTCACTTCGGCCTGCGCGGCCGACGGGGACACTCGTGCCGGACTGCGGCGGTGGCCTGAGTCCCCGGAACTGCCCACCCCAGCGGGTGCTCTGAGGCTTGCCGAGGCGCACCAGACACCCTGAGGACCGCCCAAATTGGCGCACGGCGGCGCATCAGATATGGTTTCACACGCGTCACGGGGAGACTCGCGGTCGCATGCGGACGTAGCTCAGTTGGTAGAGCGCAACCTTGCCAAGGTTGAGGTCGCGAGTTCGAGCCTCGTCGTCCGCTCGGAGAAGCTGGTCGAGTGTCGGCCTCCACGGTGGGTTGGCCGAGAGGCGAGGCAACGGACTGCAAATCCGTGAACACGGGTTCGAATCCCGTACCCACCTCGCAGCAGCGATCTTCACCCCGGGCGATTGGCGCAGTGGTAGCGCGCTTCCTTGACACGGAAGAGGTCACTGGTTCAAACCCAGTATCGCCCACCAGCAGAGTCGCAGGTCAGAGGCCCCTCAGGGGGCCTCTTTCCCTGTCCCGTGCGGGACAGCCGGTGCCGAAGGCGATCGCGGTCAGGTCCAGTTTCTCACCCGGACGTCCGGTCGAACGCATGTGCGACACTTTCGCATGGCCGGTGGGATGAACAAGCGCAACGAGGGCCCCTCCCTCGCCGATCGTTCTGCCCGGATGCGCGATGGGCAGGGTCACGAGCCGACCACGACCACCGACTGCCCGGCCCGTCACTGCTGGGTCGCCGACGCGTCCGATGGCAAGGGTCTGAATCGCCCGGGGCTGCTCCTGGAGTGGCGCACGGGCTCCGCAGGCTGGGAGGGCCGCGTGGCCTACGCCGCCGAGCTCAGGGCCGGTGAGTGGTCGATGGTCGAGGAGTGGGTGTCCGCGCTGCTGCTCCGCCCGGTCTAGGCGCCCTCATCCCCACCGGCGGTGCGCTGGTCCTCCTCGCCAGCCTCATCTTGTCCGTGGACGTCGGGCTGGTCGCTCACCACCGGCGCACGGCCGTGGAACCGCATGATCACTCCGCGGACCTGGGAGCCGTCCTTCAGTCGTTCCATCACGAAGAGCACCGTAGAAGCCGCAACCGACAGTCTTGCGCCCACGATCGAGCCGCCGCTGAGTGCCCGTGACTCGAGGGTGGCACGTGGTCCGGGTAGCGTCCGGGCCATGACCGAGAGCCAGCGCGAGCCGGTCCCACGTGTCGATGAGACCGAGCTCGACACCGCGCTCGCCTTCCTCGACTTCGCGCGCAGCAGCGTTCTGAAGAAGGCTCGTGACCTGGCCGAGGAAGACCTGCACCGCGCCATGCTGCCGACCGGTACCTCGATCCTCCGACTGATCCGGCACCTCACCGACGGGGAGCGGTACTGGTTCGTCGTCCAGCTCACCGGACTGGGTGAGGAACCCGATTGGGACCTCGCCGACGTGGATCGCCGGCCCGCGGCCGAGATCATCGAGGACTACCGGGCCGCCATCACCGCCAGCAACCGAGCGGTGCGCGAGATCGGCGATCCGAGCGCACCCGCCGCGAGAGATCTGGACGGCCAGCGCATGTCACTGCGCTGGACCCTCGCTCACATGACGTCGGAGACCGCGCGGCACGCCGGCCACGCGGACGCCGTTCGAGAGCTCATCGACGGCACCACCGGACGCTGACCATGCCCGATGATGCGGGAAGTCACCGTCTCGAGGTGGCGATTCCACCCGCAGCGACGGGGCGGCGGAAGCCTCGGGGCGAGCAGCATGGAGCCATCAGCCGCAGTCGCCGCCATGATGGCACCGGAACCCGTCCGAGGATGAGAAGGAGACAGGCCGGATGAACCTGGACACCAAGAACCTGAAGCGCGTCGTGGCTACGTCGGCGCTGCTCGTCACAGCCCTGCAGTCGACGACGGCCGTCGTCGCGCTGCGCCAGCGTCGACGCGACTACGCGGACGCCGCCTGGGGCCCGGGGCTGGCCGCCATCGCCCTGACCGGCGCCGTGGTGGGCAACGGCGACCCGTGGCGGCGCTGGGGCGTCGCGGCCGTGGCCACCGGCTGGGCCGCGCGGCTGGAGAAGCTGATGCTCGGGCGGCTCCAGGGCAGCGACGAGGAGGATCCGCGGTACACCGACTTCCTCGACGGCGACTCGACGCCGACGGTGGTGGCCAAGGTGTTCCTCACCCAGGGGCTGTCCCAGCTGGTGGTCTCCGCGCCCGTCCAGCTCGCCGCCGCCAGCGCGCTCCCCCGCGGACCCCGTCGATGGCTGTTCCCCGTCGGCCTCGCCGTCATGGTCACCGGTGCTGTCCTCGAGGCGACCGCCGACCGGCAGAAGGACCAGTACAAGCGACGCGATGACGACGACAAGCCCGAGATCCTCGACACCGGCCTGTGGGGGTGGTCCCGCCACCCCAACTACCTCGGTGACTCCGTCGTCTGGGACGGCGCCTGGCTGGCGGCCGCCGCCTCCGCCCCCGGCGCGTGGACGTTGCCCGCCCCCGCCGCCATGAGCTACTTCCTGATGTACGCCACGGGCGCCAAGCGCACCGAGGAGCACATGAAGGACCGGCCGGGCTACCGCGACTACCAGCAGCGGGTCGCCTTCTTCTTCCCACGGCCGACGACGAAGTGACCCGACCCGAGCACACCGCTGCGAGGTGTTCGGCCAGGTCGGGCTCGGGCACCGGAAGGGCCTGAGGCGCGACGCCGACGACCAGGGCCCGCAGACCACGCGCTCCGAGGAGCCCGCCCGATGGTCGTCAGTGAGCACGACGGGGCGAGCAGGGCACCTGGACCGAGCGGGTGGTGCGATTCTCAGGGTTCAGTAGCGCATCGGCGTGCCCTGGTCGGTGCACGCCTTCTGGAAGTCGCTCACAGCCTGCTGGAAGCGCGTCAGGTCCTGCTCCGAGTCGGGGGTGTTCGCAAGCGCGCGAGCGTCCTCGGGGAGAGCGGAGAGTGCTTGCTTGGTGTCCTCGTCACCGGCCCGGACGAGGCGACCGGCGGTGTCGGCAAGGCTCACGAGCTGGGTGGACCCCACGAAGCCCTTGCGCAGCGCGGTACCCAGCAGCGGGCAGGTCTGCTGCACCGAACGACCCGAGGCGGCGTCCGGGTCGGGCGCAGGCGCCTTGGCGCTGCCGCACCCGGCCAGCGTTCCCAGCAGCACGACGACGAGGAGGACCGGACTTCTCAGGTCGCGCGGGCTCATGGCGTGAGCGTAGGCGGACCAGGCGGACCGGATGCTCAGAACACGTACAACGTCGCGACGGCGGCCGGCAGCAGGCCCACCAGCAACCAGGGCGTGAGGATGCTCGCCTGGTGGATCGCCCGTCCGGCCGCGACCGCCAGGACTCCGCTGACGGCGCCGAGCACCAGGAAGGCGGCCTTGGCGTCGGGTCGGTCGTCGTTGACCACCGCGGCGGCGACCAGGAGACCGGCACAGAAGTGTCCGATGGTGACCACGGCCAGGATCGACATCACCCAGCGCTGCACGTGTGTGACGCTCATCTTGTCGCGGGTCGGCGCAGAGGCCCGGAGGTTGTCGGGATCCATCAGGTGACGAGGGCGCGCGCGAGGCGGCTGGAGGTTGCTCACGTGGAGATCACGAGGCCCAGGATACGGGCCCGGACCACGAGCCCGGCGTCTGGACAGGCGCGACGTAGGCTCGTTGGATGAGCCTCGTCGGACACCTGCGGTTCCCCCGTGGCGGGCACTTCTTCTTCCTGGCCCACCACTACACCGTCGCGTTCTTGGTGGTGCTTCTCGTGGTGCTGCTGATCATGGCGGTCCGCAACAGTCGCGACCGCTGACCCGAGATCCGACTCACTCGTCCTCGTCCGAGCGCGTCTCCCCGTGCGTGCCGGGCCGCGGCGCCCAGGGCAGCTCCTTCGACGGACGGACGACGATCAGCCGGTCGCCGCGGGCCAGCTGGGTGACGTTGGGATCGAAGTAGCGGTAGACCTTCTCGTCGCGCGAGACCGCGATCACCTGGTCGGGCAGCTGCTGGGGCTGCTTGCCGACCTCGGAGACCAGCAGCTCGCGCTCGGCGACCTCGAGTCCGTCGCCGTAGGTGAGCAGGTCCTCCATCACCGCGCCCAGGGTCGGGCTGATCGAAGAGATCCCGAGCAGCCGACCGACCGCGTCGGAGGACGTGATCACCGAGTCAGCACCACTCTGCTTGACCAGCTCGACGTTGTCGGCCTCCCTGACCGCCGCCACGATGTAGGCCTCGGGGTTCAGCTGGCGAACCGTCAAGGTGGCCAGCACGGTCGAGTCGTCCCGGCTGGTGGTGATGATCACCTGCTGGGCGCGGTCGACCCCGGCGCGGCGCAGCACCTCGCGCCGGGTCGCGTCTCCGGCCACCACCGCCAGCCCGTCGGCGTTGGCGTCCTCGAGCGCCGCCGACCCGGGGTCGACGACGACCACCCGCTGCGGGTCCACGCCGTCCTTGAGCAACAGCTGGACGGCGCTGCGGCCCTTGGTGCCGTAGCCGATCACGACGACGTGCTCGTCCATCTTCTTCCTCCACCGGGCGACCCGGAACTGCTCGCGGCCCTGGGAGGCGAGAACCTCCAGGGTGGTGCCGATCAACAGGACCAGGAACGCGATCCTCAGTGGGGTGATCACGAAGGCGTTCACCAGCCGCGCGCCCGGCGTGAACGGCGCGATGTCGCCGTACCCGGTCGTGCTCAGCGTCACGGTCGTGTAGTAGATCGAGTCGATGAACCCGACCTTCAGGGTCGGGTCGCCGTTGTCGCGGTAGCCGCTGCGGTCGAAGTAGACCAGCAGCACCGTGCCGAACAGGATCACGAACGCCAGCAGCAACCGACGGCCGAGCTCCCACCAGGGCGAGCGGACGATGGGGGGGAACCGGACCAGGCTGGACCCGGCGGCCATCAGGCCGTCACCGGCCCGATCCGCGGCTCAGGGGACGACATTGCCGTAGATCAGGTTCGCCGGCTGCTTGTCGGTGTCCTTGCCCTGGATCGTCACGAAGCGGAAGTTGTCGCCCTTGCCCGGGGTGAGGGCGTTTCCCGAGCGGCTCCACCGACCGCACAGGGTGCCGTCGGAGTCGGCGCCGTCCTGGTCACCCGCCGCGTCTCCGGTCAGGCACAGCCGGCCGGTGTGGGAGTCGTAGCTCCGCACGGTTGCGGTGGTGCGGTCGGGCGTGTTCGGCCCGGTCACCGTCCCGACGAGGTAGCCGGCCAGCAGGCAGAGGGCCCCTCCGGCAACGAAGACGGGAGTCGGCACGTTCACGTTCGCCACCGCTCAAGCATCGCACGCACCCCGAGGGAGTCGACGACGCCCGCGTACAACGAGCCCGGGCGTCCTCGGCCCGACTCGACCCTCAGCGACGCGAGCCGGGGAGCTCGAGCACCGTCGCCGAGTCGCCCCCGGGCCGCAGGCTCGCCGACCGACGCCACCCCGCCGGTGGCCGGGTCAGGCACTCCTCCAGCGTGGTGCGGGAGCCGGGCCAGCTGCGCAGCCGCACCCAGTCGCCCGGCTCCGGCGCGCGACTGCGATCGCGTGCGACCGCGGCGAGCAGCCTGGCGCCGTAACCGGCCCGGCGTACGCCGTGGTCCGTCAGCACGACGGCGACCCCGGTGTCGATGCGCAGCACGCAGCCGACCGGCAAGGCACCGCTGACCAGGACCGCTGTCACGAACCGACCTCCATCCGACCACGGTACGGCGGACCCCGCCGCGCCGCGCGCGGTTATTCGGACGGGGACCCGGCCTCGCTCGGCCGCTTCCTCGCCCGGGTGGTCTCCTGCTGCGGCCAGATCTGGTCGAAGGCGGCGTTGATCGCCGCTCCGATCAGCACCGCGATCGAGAGCAGGTAGAGCCACAGCAGCACCGCGATCGGAGTCGCGAGCGGGCCGTAGATCGACGTCGACTCCTTGGCCGTTCCGACCAGCACCCACCGCAGCAGCGCGGAGCCGAAGATCCAGCAGACCAGCGTGAAGGCAGCACCCGGGACGTTCAGCCGCCACTTCGTCCGGACCGGCACCGAGACGTGGTACAGCGTGGTCAGGAAGCAGACCGAGAGCAGCAGCACCACCGGCCAGTACAGCTCGCGCAGGGCCCCGAGGTCGTCCGGGATCAGCTCCCCGACCACGGTCGGCCCGGCCAGGACCAGGGGGATCGTGACGATGCCGGTGACCAGGCCGAGCACGTAGAGCAGGAAGGACAGCATCCGGGTGCGCACGATGCCGCGGTGCCCGCCGAGGCCGTACATGATCGTGATCGTGTCGACGAAGACGTTCAACGCGCGCGAGCCCGACCACAGGGCCAGCACGAACCCGATCGAGATCACCTCGTAGCGACCGCCGCCGAGCACGTCGTCGAGCGTGGGTCGGATGATGTCGTTGACGGTGTCGGGGGTCAGGGCCTGCCCGGCGATGTGCAGCACCTCGTCGCGGACCTCCCCCACGCGGGCGTTGCTGAACCGGGCGAAGACGTAGCCGATGGATCCGGCCAGGGCGAAGATCAGCGGCGGCAGCGAGAGGATCGCGAAGAACGCCGCCTCGGCCGCGAGCCCCGTGACCCGGTGCCGCAGACAGCTGCCGGTCGTGGACACCACCAGGCGCCAGACGTCGTGACGGACGCCGGCGACGCCTTGCTCCCGCACGCGCCTCGAGGTCCCACGGCCCTGCGCGGTCATGCAACTACGGTAGGCCCATGGGCATGGACAACCGGGTAGCAACCAACCAGGCGCCGCCGCTCGTGGGTCACAACTCGGTCACTTCCGACGCCGCGCTGGTCGAGGCCGTCACCCGGCACGCCTCGGCGGCCGTGGTCGCCGACCTGGTCCCGCTCGGCGAGCTCGCCGGCACCGCCGAGGCCCGTGAGCAGGGCATGCTGGCCAACGAGTTCCACCCCGACCTCACGCCGTACGACCGCTACGGCAACCGGGTCGACGAGGTTCGCTTCCACCCCGCGTGGCACTGGTTGATGCAGCGCGCCGTGGGGCAGGGGCTCGCGGCGACCGCCTGGGAGCAGCAGGCCGACGGCGACGCGCACGCCCACGTCCGCCGGGCCGCCGGCTTCCTGGCCTGGCAGACCGAGCCCGGCCACGGCTGCCCGATGTCGATGACGTACGCCGCCGTCCCCGCCCTGCGTGCCGACGAGCTGCTCGCCAAGGAATGGACGCCAAGGCTCGCCTCGCGCAGCTACGACCCCGGCCTGCGGCCGGTCGCCGAGAAGTCCGGCGCCCTGGCCGGGATGGGGATGACCGAGAAGCAGGGCGGCTCCGACGTCCGGGCCAACCTCACCGAGGCCCGCCCGACCGCCATCGACGGCGAGTACACGCTGCACGGGCACAAGTGGTTCACGTCCGCGCCGATGAACGACGTCTTCCTGGTCCTGGCCCAGGCTCCCGGCGGCCTCTCCTGCTTCCTCGTGCCGCGCGTGCTGGCCTCGGGCGAGCGCAACCGGATCAGCATCGTCCGGCTCAAGGACAAGCTCGGCAACCGCTCCAACGCCTCCTCCGAGCTCGAGCTCGAGGGCACCTGGGCCCAGCGGCTGGGCGACGAGGGCCGGGGCGTGCGCACGATCATCGAGATGGTTGCCGCAACCCGGTTGGACTGCGTGATCGGCTCGTCGGGGCTGATGCGCAAGGCCCTGGCCGAGGCGTCGTGGCACGTCGCGCACCGCGCGGCCTTCGGTGGCCCGCTCGCCGACAAGCCGTTGATGCGCAACGTCGTCGCCGACCTGGCCGTGGAGTCCGAGGCGGCAACCGCACTGGCCATCCGGCTCGCGTCGGCCGTCGACCGCCCGGACGACGCCCACGAGGCGGCCCTGCGTCGGATCGCGCTCCCGCTGGCCAAGTTCTGGGTCTGCAAGCGCACCCCGATGATGGTCGCGGAGGCCCTGGAGTGCCTCGGCGGCAACGGCTACGTCGAGGAGTCGGGCATGCCGCTGCTGTTCCGCGAGTCGCCGCTGAACTCGGTCTGGGAGGGCTCGGGCAACGTCAACGCCCTCGACGTGCTGCGCGCCCTGGGTCGCGAGCCCGAGGTTCTCGACGCCTGGCTGAGCGAGGTCGGGCTGGCCCGCGGCGCCGACCGCCGCCTCGACCAGGCCGTCGAGGGGGTGCTGGAGATGCTCGGTGACACCGAGAGCCTCGAGGTCGGCGCCCGCCGGCTGGCCGGGGCGATGGCGACGTGCCTGCAGGGATCGCTGCTCGTGCGCTTCGCTCCCCCGGCCGTGGCCGACGCCTTCTGCGCGACGCGGCTCTCCAGCGGACCGAGCACCGACGGCGGCGGCACGCTCGGCACCCTGCCGCCGGGCACCGACCTGGCGGCGATCGTCGAGCGCACCACACCGGTCGTCGGCTGAGCCAGGCGATGACCACCGCTCGGCCCTCGACCGGGCGCCGGCTGCTCCTCTGCGTCGACGCGCCCTCGCTCCTGCACCGCAACCACCACGCGCGCGCCGGGTCCGACCTGCGCGACCCTGCCGGGCGCCCGACCTGGGCACTGCACGGGATGCTGCGCCAGATCCTGGAGGCGATCGACCAGGTCGCCCCGCACGCTGTGGTCTTCGGCCTCGACGATCGAGCCACGTCGGTGCGCGAGCAGGCCTACCCCGCCTACAAGGCCGGGCGCGCCGAGAAGGACGCCGCCCTCGTCGACCAGCTCGAGCGAGCCGGCGCGCTGCTCGACGCCCTCGGGCTGCGCACGGTGACCCCGGTCGGGCTCGAGGCGGACGACGTCAGCGCCTCGGCCGCCACCTGGGCGGAGCGGGAGGGGTGGAGCTGCATCCTGATCACCTCCGACCGCGACTCCTTCGCCCACATCAGCGAGCACACCCAGGTGCTGCGGCTGATCACCGGCGGCATCGGCGGGTCGCCGTTGCTCAACCCGGCGCGGCTGACGGCGATGTACGGCGTGTCGGCCGAGAGCTATCTCGAGTACGCCGCACTGCGCGGCGACGCCAGTGACAACCTGCCCGGAGTGCCCGGCATCGGTGAGAAGACCGCGGCCGTGCTGCTCTCGCAGGTCGGCTCGATGCGGGCGGTGTGGGCCGACATCGAGCACTGCGCGGGCGCCAACCTGGTCGCCGCGCTGAACGACTACTGCGCCGAGCAGGGCCGCCCCGGATGGGTGCGCACCTGCTGACCAAGCTGGCCACGCCCGAGGCACGCGAAAGGTTCGACTTCAACCTCTCGATCATGTCGGGTCACACCGACGTCGACCTCGCTCTCACACCCGAGGTGCCCGGCTCCCCAGGCGTGCTGCCACTCGACGCCGAGCGTGTCGCGCGGGTGGTCGCCTACCTCGGCGTCCCCTCCACGACCGACCTCGCACTGCGGGTGCTCACCGAGCCGCCCGCCCCGTCAGCCTGAGGTGAGCCGGCGAGCGAGGTAGGGCGCGGTCGCACTGCCCGAGGCCCGCGCCACGTCGGCGGGCACACCCGCCGCCACGACCTGACCTCCCGCGTCACCACCACCCGGGCCCAGGTCGACGACCCAGTCGGCACTGGCGATCACCCCCAGGTCGTGCTCGACCAGGACCACGGTGTTGCCGGCCTCGACCAGTCGGTGCAGCTGGCGCAGCAGCAGGTCGGTGTCGGCCGGGTGCAGCCCCGCCGTCGGCTCGTCGAGCAGGTAGAGGGTGTGCCCGCGGCGGGCCCGCTGCAGCTCGGTGGCCAGCTTGATCCGCTGTGCCTCCCCGCCGCTGAGCTCGGTGGCCGGCTGGCCGAGCCGTAGGTAGCCGAGGCCGACCTCGCGCAGGGTGGTCAGGCTGCGGGTGGCCACCGGCACGTCGGCGAGGAACTCGCCCGCCTCGTCGACCGAGAGGGCCAGCACCTGCGCCACGGTGAGACCCCGGTAGGTCACCTCGAGCGTCTCGGCGTTGTAGCGCGCGCCGTGGCACGTGGGACAAGCGGAGTACGTGCCGGGCAGGAACAGCAGCTCGACCTCGACGAATCCCTCGCCCTGGCAGGTCTCACACCTCCCGGCCGCGACGTTGAACGAGAAGCGGCCCGCGCCGAAGCCCCGCTCGCGAGCCGCGTCCGTGGCCGCGAACACCTTGCGCACCGCGTCGAACAACCCGGTGTAGGTCGCCAGGTTGGAGCGCGGCGTGCGTCCGATCGGACGCTGGTCGACCCGGACCAGCCGCTCGACCACCTCCAGCCCGCGCACGTCACGCACCGCGACGCCGGGCTCGTCCCCATCCACCTCCTCGTCCTCGT
The DNA here is from genome assembly GCA_963843875.1 of uncultured Actinomycetota bacterium. Lineage (GTDB taxonomy): Bacteria > Actinomycetota > Actinomycetes > Propionibacteriales > Nocardioidaceae > Marmoricola. The sequence continues at coordinate 136,571 of CAWJMC010000001.1, forward strand.
GGCCCTCGCGCGCGGCACCGAGGTGCTCGCGCACCAGCTCGGCCAGCACCTGCACCACGAGGGTCGACTTGCCCGACCCGGACACCCCCGTCACGGCGCTCAGCACCCCCAGCGGCAGCGACACCGACAGGTCGTCCAGGTTGTGGCGGGTGATGCCGTCGAGCTGCACCCACGACGTCGGCTCACGCAGGTCGTGGGCGAACGGCGGCACCCGGCCACCCAGGTAGTCGCCGGTGACCGAGCCGGCCACGTCGGCCAACCCCTCCACCGGTCCCGAGTAGAGCACCTCGCCCCCGCCCTCGCCGGCGCCCGGGCCGAGGTCGACCACCCAGTCGGCCCGACGGACGACGTCCAGGTCGTGCTCGACGACGAACAGCGAGTTGCCCGACGCCTTGAGCCCCTCGAGCACCTCCAGCAAGGGCTCGGCGTCGGCCGGGTGCAGACCCGCCGACGGCTCGTCGAGCACGTAGACGACCCCGAAGAGGCCGGAGCGCAGCTGGGTCGCGATCCTCAGTCGCTGCGACTCCCCCGGCGAGAGGGTCGTCGACCCGCGCCCGAGGCTGAGGTAGCCCAGCCCCAGGTCGAGCAGCACCCGCAGCCGGGCGACGACGTCGACGCAGATGCGCACCGCGGCCTCACCGGTCTCCCCCTCGCCGGCAACGACGATCTCGGACGTCGGGCGCAGCAGTGCCACGACCTCGACGAACGACATCGCGTTGAGCTCGGCGATCGAGCGGCCCGCGAAGGTGACCGCGCGCGCCTCGCGCACGAGGCCGCTGCCGTCGCACTCGTGGCAGGTCGTGCTGCGCACGAAGCGCAGGTACTTCTCGCGCATCATCGTGCTCTGCGAGTCGGCCAGGATGTGGCGCACGTACTTGCGCGCGCTCCAGAAGGTGCCGCGGTAGTCGCGCCCGGTGGAGTCGTCGGCCTCCCCGGTCCGCTTGATCAGCACGTTGGGCTGCTCGTCGGTGTAGAGCAGCCAGTCCCGGTCCTTCTTCGCCAGGTCGCGCCACGAGACGTCGACGCCGATGCCGACGGCGTTGGCGATGCGCAGCAGGTTCTTGCCCTGCCAGGCACCCGGCCACGCGGCGATCGCACCCTCGCGCAGGCTCAGCGAGGCGTCGGGCACCATCAGGTCCTCGGCGACGTCGTGAGTGACGCCAAGACCGTGGCAGGCCGGGCACGCGCCGGCCACCGTGTTGGGCGAGAACGCCTCGGCCGCCAGATGACCGGCGCCCTCCGGGTAGGTGCCGGCGCGGGAGTAGAGCATCCGCACCAGGTTGGACATCGTCGTGATCGTGCCGACGCTCGAGCGCGAGCTGGCCGAGCCACGGCGCTGCTGCAGGGCCACCGCCGGTGGGAGCCCGGTGATCTCGTCGACGTGCGGGGCCCCGACCTGCTGCAGCAGGCGGCGCGCGTACGGCGCCACCGACTCGAAGTAGCGCCGCTGCGCCTCGGCGTAGAGCGTGCCGAAGGCCAACGACGACTTGCCCGATCCGGAGACGCCGGTGAAGGCGACGAGGGCGTCGCGCGGCACGTCGACGTCCACGTCGCGCAGGTTGTGCTCCCGGGCGCCACGCACGTGCACGAAGGAGTCGCCGGCGGGCCCAGGGTCGGGGATGGAGAAGGAGCTCACGGACCCTGCCTACCGGCTCGACCCCGCGAGGCGTACGCCGGGGCCGAGCCGTCGTCGTACGGCATGGCTCAGGCCGGGGCGGCCGCGGCCTCCTCGACCGCCTCGTCGTCGTCGTCGATCATCGTCGTCTCGTCGAAGGCCAGCTCACCGGCCAGCACCCGGTCGAGGCGGGCCCGGTCGATGTTGTCGGTCCAGGTGCCGATGACCACCGTGGCGATCGCGTTGCCGGCGAAGTTCGTCAGGGCCCGGGCCTCGGACATGAACCGGTCGATCCCGACGATCAGGCCGACCCCCTGGACCAGGTCGGGCCGGTGCGCCTGCAGGCCACCGGCCAGGGTGGCCAGACCGGCGCCGGTGACCCCCGCAGCACCCTTGGAGGCAATGATCATGAAGAGCAGCAACGAGATCTGCTGTCCGAGGGAGAACGGCTTGTCCAGCGCCTCGGCGATGAACAGCGAGGCCATCGTCAGGTAGATCGCGGTGCCGTCGAGGTTGAACGAGTAGCCGGTCGGCACGACCACGCCGACGGTGGTCTTCTCGACCCCGGCGTGCTCCATCTTCGCGATCAGCCGGGGCAGGGCGGTCTCGGAGGACGAGGTCGACAGGATCAGCAGGAACTCGCGGCCGAGGTAGGCCAGCAGCCGGAAGACGTTCACGCCGGCCACCATCCGCAGGACGGTGCCGAGCACCACGAAGACGAAGATCGCGCAGGTCAGGTAGAACGCCGCCATCAGCAGGGCCAGACCCTTGAGCGCGTCCAGCCCGGTGGCGCCGACCACGGCGGCGATCGCGCCGAACGCCCCCACCGGCGCCGCCCACATGATCATGCTCAGCACCCGGAAGACGATCTTCTGCAGGTGCCCGATCGCGCCGAGGATCGGCTTGCCGGCCTTGCCCATCGCCTGGATCGCGAAGCCCACCAGCAGGGCGACGAACAGCGCCTGCAGCACCGAGCCCGAGGTGAGCGAGGAGAACAGCGACGTCGGGATGATCCCGAGGATGAAGTCGGTCGTGGAGCCCTCGCCGGTGGCCTGCTTCTTGCCCGCGTCGGCCAGCGCGCCGCTCAGGTGCACGCCGCTGCCGGGGTGGACCAGGTTGCCGACCACGAGCCCGATGGCCAGCGCCACGGTGGACATCACCAGGAAGTAGACCAGCGCCAGGCCGCCGACCCGGCCCACCTTGGCGGCACTGGCCACCGAACCCACCCCGAGGACCACCGTGCAGAAGATCACCGGCTGGATCATCATCTTGATCAGTCCGATGAAGCCGTCGGCCAGCGGCTGGAGCTTGACCGCGAAGTCGGGGAAGACGAAGCCGACGACGATGCCGAGGACGACGGCCCCGATCACGGCCATGTAGAGGTAGGTGGAGCGGTCCCGCTTCTTCACGGGTGGATCCGCGGTGGTGCTGGTCATGGTTCCTCCTGGACGACGGTGCTTGTGGACCCACCATGGAGGCTCCTGTGACGCGCGTCACCCTTCTGGTCGTTGTGTTCGTGCCCGGTGCGACACAATCGCGCCATGGCCTGGCCCACCTCCCCGCGCACGCGCGCTCGAGAGCCGTCCGTCGCGCGCCAGGTGCTGCTCACCCAGGTCGCCGTCGTCGTGGTGCTCGTGGTGGTGTCGCTGGCCCTGGCCGCGGTCCACGCGCGCTCGGACGCCCGCGACCAGGCCGGCACGCAGTCGCTGTCCGTGGCGCGGGCCGTGGCCGACGCACCGGACGTGCGCAACGCCGTGGTCAGCAGCGACCCGACCACCGTCCTGCAGCCGTACGTCGAGCAGGTGCGGCACCAGACCGGGATCTCCTTCATCACCGTGATGGCACTGGACCGGACCCGCTTCACCCACCCCACCCCGTCCCGGATCGGCGAGAAGTTCGTCGGCGACCTCGGCCCGGCCCCCGAGGGCGGCACCCTGACCCAGCAGTACCGCGGCACGCTCGGCCCCTCGGTGCGCTCCGTCGTACCCGTCGAGCGGGGTGGACGCGTCGTCGCCCTGGTGGCGGTCGGGATCACCGTCGAGAAGATCGACCGGGCCCTGGTCGGCGACCTGCTGCCGGTGCTGGCCGTGGCGACGCTGGTGCTGGTGACGGGCCTGCTCGGGACGTGGCTGGTGCACCGCCGGCTGCGGCGCCAGACGCACGGGATGGGCGCCCAGGAGATCACCCGGATGTATGAGTACTACCGCGCGGTGCTGCACGCCGTGCGGGAGGGGCTGATGCTGCTCGACGACCGCGGCCGGGTCCAGCTGGTCAACGACGAGGCGTACCGGCTCCTGGACCTGCCCGAGGACGTCGTGGGACGAGACGTGCACGACCTCTCCCTCCCGCCCGGCCTGGTCGGGGCCGCCCTTGGCGGTTCGGTCGAGAGTGACGACATCTACCTCGCGGGCGAGCACGTGCTGGTGGTGAGCTCCTCCCCCGCGCGGTGGGAGGGCCGCGACGTCGGTGTGGTGGTCACGCTGCGCGACCACACCGAGCTGCCGGTCGGTCACCGGCGAGCTCGACGTCGCCCGAGGGCTGGCGCAGGCCCTGCGCTCGCAGAACCACGAGGCCGCCAACCGCCTGCACACCGTCGTGTCCCTGGTCGAGATGGGTCGGGCCGAGGAGGCCGTCGACTTCGCCACCGAGGAGCTCCAGGTCGCCCAGCTGCTCACCGACCAGGTGCTCGGCAACGTCGGGGACCCGGTGGTCGCGGCCCTGCTGCTGGGCAAGAGCGCCGAAGCGGCCGAGCGCGGCGCGACGCTGTCGGTCGAGGGCGAGGCGCCCGAGGACCGCTTCTCCGCCCGCGACCTGGTCACCGTGCTGGGCAACCTCGTCGACAACGCGCTCGACGCCGTCTCCGGCGCCCAGCAGCCCGACCAGGAGCGCGCGCACCAGCGGATCGTGCGGGTGCGGCTGGAGCCGACGGGTGACCGGCTGCGCGTCCTCGTCGCCGACAACGGGCCGGGTCTCGACGCGGCCGACGCCACACACGCGCTCGAGCGCGGCTGGACGACCAAGGTCGACTCCGGGACCGGGTCCGGGGCCGACTCCGTCGGGCGCGGGGTGGGCCTGGCGCTGGTGCGCCAGGTCGCGCGTCGTCACGGTGGGGACGTCCGGATCACGCGCTCGGACCTCGGCGGGGCGCGGTTCGAGGTCGAGCTCGGCCAGGAGCCCGGGTGAGCCCCGACGTGCGGGTGCTCGTCGTGGAGGACGAGGAGACCGCGGCCGCAGCCCACACGTCGTACGTCGAGCGCACGGCGGGCTTCGCCGTGGCCGGGGTGGCCCGATCCGCGGCCGAGGCCGTCCGTCGGCTGGGCCACTCCCAGGGTGCCGATCGGGTCGACCTGATGCTGCTCGACATGCACCTGCCCGACGGGCACGGGCTCGGCCTGCTGCAGCGGATCCGTGCCGCCGGGCACCTGTGCGACGTGATCGCGGTGACCTCCGCGCGCGACAGCGAGGTGGTCCGCGCCGCCGTGGCGCAGGGGGTCGTGCTCTACCTGCTCAAGCCGTTCACCTACGCGAGCTTCCGGACCAAGCTCGAGCAGTACCTCGCCTACCGCGAGCAGCTCGTCGGGGGCGAGAACCCCGCCGACCAGGTCGACCAGGACCGGCTCGACCAGGTGCTGGGAGCCCTGCGCCCGGCCGCTGCGCCCCCGGCCAAGGGGATGAGCGCCGAGACCCGCCAGCAGGTGCTCGCGGCCCTGCGCGTCCTCGGCGACGTCGTTGTCGGCGAGCGAGGTCGCCGCCGCGACCGGCACCTCCCGGGTGACGGCCCGGCGCTACCTCGAGCAGCTCACCGAGCAGGGCGCCCTGATCCGTGCCGCGAGGTACGGCGGCTCGGGACGCCCGGAGCTGGAGTACCGGCTGCGCTAACCCTGGTCACCGAGGGCGGCCGAGACGACCTCGCGCGCCTCGGCCTGCACCTGCGCGAGGTGCTCGGGGCCCTGGAACGACTCGGCGTAGATCTTGTAGACGTCCTCGGTGCCGGAGGGCCGGGCGGCGAACCAGGCCGAACTCGGTCATGACCTTGAGCCCCCCGATCTTGGCGCCGTTGCCGGGCGCCTCGGTGAGCTTGGCCGTGATCGGCTCGCCCGCCAGCTCAGTGGCCGCGACGTCGTCGGGCGAGAGCGCGGCCAGCTTGGCCTTCTGCTCCCGGTCGGCCGCCGCGTCGATCCGGGCGTACGCCGGGTCGCCGTGCCGCGCGACGAGGTCGGCGTAGTGCTCGCTCGGCGTCCGGCCGGTGGCCGCAAGGATCTCCGAGGCCAGCAGCGCGAGCAGCAGGCCGTCCTTGTCGGTGGTCCAGGTGGAGCCGTCGCGGCGCAGGAACGACGCCCCGGCCGACTCCTCGCCGCCGAAGCCGAACGAGCCGTCGATCAGGCCGGGCACGAACCACTTGAAGCCCGACCGGCACCTCGACCAGCGGCTTGGCGAGGTCGCCCGCGACCCGGTCGATCATGCTCGAGGACACCAGGGTCTTGCCGATCCGCGCCGTCGCCGGCCAGTCGGGCCGGGCGCCGCCGAAGAGGTAGCCGATGGCCACGGCGAGGAAGTGGTTGGGGTTCATCAGCCCGGCGTCGGGGGTGACGATGCCGTGCCGGTCGGCGTCGGCGTCGTTGCCGGTGGCGATCTGGTACTCGTCCTTGCGCGCGATCAGCGAGGCCATCGCGTTCGGCGACGAGCAGTCCATCCGGATCTTCTCGTCCCAGTCCAGCGTCATGAACCGCCAGGTCGGGTCGACCAGGGGGTTGACCACCCTCAGGTCCAGGCCGTGCCGCTCGGCGATCTCGCCCCAGTAGTGCACGCTCGCACCGCCCAGCGGGTCGGCGCCGATCCGCACCCCCGCCTCGCGCACCTTCGTCGAGGTCGAGCACGCTCGAGCAGGTCGTCGACGTAGGTGCCGAGGAAGTCGTAGGGCTGCGCGGCGGCGCGGGCGCGCGCCAGCGGGACCCGGCGTACCTCGCGCAGCCCGCCGCGGATCAGCTCGTTGGCGCGGGCCGCGATCACCGCTGGTGGCGTCGGAGTCGGCGGGGCCGCCGTGCGGCGGGTTGTACTTGAAGCCGCCGTCGGCGGGCGGGTTGTGCGACGGCGTGACCACGATGCCGTCGGCCAGCCCGCTGCGTCCGGCCCCGGTTGGCCCGGATGATCGCGTGCGACACCGCCGGGGTCGGGGTGTAGCCGCCGCGGTCGTCGACCAGCACCGTGACGTCGTTGGCCACCAGCACCTCGAGCGCCGTGGCCCAGGCCGGCTTGCTGAGGGCGTGGGTGTCGGCGCCGACGAACAGCGGCCCGTCGTAGCCCTGGCTCCTGCGGTAGTCGCAGATCGCCTGGGTGGTGGCCAGGATGTGCGTCTCGTTGAACGACGTCCGCAGGCTGCTGCCGCGGTGGCCCGAGGTGCCGAAGACGACCTGCTGGTCGACGTCCTCGGGGTCGGGCACCTCGGTGTAGTACGCCGTCACCAGCGCGGGCACGTCGACCAGGTCGGACGTCCTGGGCGAGCTGTCCCGGCCCGGCTGCCACTGCTCGGCCACCCTCTGGCCCTTGGCCAGCACGGTCAGGCCGTCCTCGACGACGAGCCCGCGAGCGCGCGTCGGCCTCGGGGTCGACCCCGATCCGGACGCCCGGGCGGCACCACGACGTTCTTGTCCATGATCGCGTTGCGGATCACCGCGCCCGCGCCGATCCGCACGCCCGGCAGCAGCACCGAGTCGGAGACCTCGGCGCCGGACTCGACGCGGCACGCCGGGCGAGAGCACCGAGCGGTTGACCTGTCCGCCGGTCACCACGACGCCCGGCGAGAGCAGCGAGTTGAAGGTCTTGATCGGCTTGCCGTGGTCGCCCTCGACCAGCTTGGCCGGCGGCTGCGGGCCGTAGGTCGTGTAGATCGGCCACTCGGTGTTGTAGAGGTTGAAGATCGGCAGCGGCGCGACCAGGTCCATGTGGGCGGCGAAGTAGGACCCCATCGTCCCCACGTCGCGCCAGTAGCCGCGGTCGCGGTCGTTGGAGCCGGGCACGTCGTTGTCCTTGTAGTCGTAGACGCCGGCCTCGCCCGCGCGTCCACGAACGCCGGGATGATGTCGCCGCCCATGTCGTGCTTGGAGTCCTCGAGGTCGGCGTCGCGGGTCACCGCCTCGCGCAGCGCGTCGGCGTCGAAGACGTAGTTGCCCATCGAGGCGAGCACCTCACCGGGGCTGTCCGGCAGGCCCTGCGGGTCGCTTCGGCTTCTCCAGGAAGGCCCGGATCCGGTCCGGCGCGGACGGGTCGACGTCGATCACGCCGAACTGGTCGGCCAGGTTGATCGGCTGCCGGATCGCGGCGACCGACGCCGCCGCGCCCGAGGCGATGTGGGCGTCGACCATCTGGGCGAAGTCCATCCGGTAGACGTGGTCGGCCCCGACGCACGACCACGATGTCGGGCCGCTCGTCGTCGATCAGGTTCAGCGACTGGTAGATCGCGTCGGCGCTGCCGGCGTACCACCGCTTGCCGACCCGCTGCTGGGCCGGCACCGGGGTGACGTGGTTGCCCAGCAGGGTCGACATCCGCCAGGTGGTGGTGATGTGCCGGTCGAGGCTGTGCGACTTGTACTGGGTCAGCACGACCACCTTGAGGTAGCCGGAGTTGACGACGTTGGACAGCGCGAAGTCGATCAGGCGGTAGATCCCGCCGAACGGCACCGCGGGCTTGGCCCGGTCGGCGGTGAGCGGCATCAGCCGCTTGCCCTCGCCCCCGGCCAGGACGATGGCGAGGACCTTCTTGCGGTTGGACGTGGTGGCCATGGGACGAACGTAGCCGTGGCGCACGTCAGCCCGGCTACGTTCGTCGGCGTGCGAGTCGACGTGTTGAGCAAGGAGTACCCACCCGAGGTCTACGGCGGGGCGGGGGTGCACGTCGCCGAGCTGGTCCGGGCGCTGCGCGCCGTCGGCGGACGTGGACGCCCGGGTGCACGCCTTCGGTGCGCCGCGCGACGAGCCGGGCACCACGTCGTACCCCGACCTGGCCGAGCTGGCGGGCGCCAACGGCGCGATCAGGACCCTCGGCGTCGACCTGGCGATGGTCGACGACTGCGCCGGCGCCGACGTCGTGCACTCCCACACCTGGTACGCCAACATGGCCGGCCACCTCGCCTCGCTGCTGCACGGGGTGCCGCACGTGGTCTCCGCGCACAGCCTCGAGCCGATGCGGCCGTGGAAGGCCGAGCAGCTCGGCGGCGGGTACGCCGTGTCGAGCTGGATCGAGAAGACCGCCTACGAGGCGGCGGCCGGGGTGATCGCGGTCAGCGCGGCGATGCGCGACGACGTGCTGCGCAGCTACCCCGACATCGACCCGGCCAAGGTCAGCGTGGTGCACAACGGCATCGACACCGAGCTCTGGTCGCCGGTGCCCAACCCCGACCGGGTGCGCGAGCTCGGCCTCGACCCCGACCGTCCGAGCGTGATCTTCGTCGGCCGGATCACCCGGCAGAAGGGGCTGCCGCTGTTCCTGCAGGCCGCCGCCCAGCTGCCGCCGGAGGTCCAGCTGATCCTGTGCGCCGGTGCCCCCGACACCCCGGAGATCGAGGCCGAGGTCCGGGGTCTGGTCGACGGGCTCGCCGCCACCCGCGACGGCGTGGTGTGGATCGCCGAGATGCTGCCGCGCGCCGACGTGGTCGCGCTGCTCACCGCCGCGACGGTGTTCGTGTGCCCCTCGATCTACGAGCCGCTGGGCATCGTCAACCTCGAGGCGATGGCCTGCGAGACCGCGGTCGTGGCCACCGCGACCGGCGGCATCCCGGAGGTCGTCGTCGACGGCGAGACCGGCTGGCTGGTGCCGATCGAGCAGGCCACCGACGGCACCGGCACCCCGCTCGACCCGGACCACTACGTCGCCGACCTCGCCGCCGCGCTGAACGACTCGGTCAGCGACCCCGCCCGCGCGGCGTCGTACGGCCGGGCCGGGCGGGCCCGGGCGCAGGAGTCCTTCGGCTGGCCGGCGATCGCCGCGACCACGCTCGACGTCTACCGCTCGCTGCGCTGAGCCGCCCGCCGTGGTTGCGACGTACCTGATGCTGCTGGCGCCTCGGCCAACCGGGTCTACGCCGCCTCGGCCCCGGCGCTGGCCGCCGCCGAGCTGGCCCTGCGTGTCCCGAGGTCGCCCCCGGGTCGGTGCGCCCGGTCGAGGTCGCGGGCGTCGACTACCTGGAGTTCGCCGGCCCGGCCGACCCGGGCCGGAGCCCGGGGCTCGGCGCGATGTCGTGCCGGTTCGCGGTCTACCGCCGCGAGGGCGAGGCCCTGGTGCCCGTGCGTGTGGACTCCCCCGACCTCCTGGACGACGACCTGGTCAGGATCCCGAAGTACCCGGGCAAGACCAACGAGCAGTTCACCCGGCTGCTGGTCAACCTGACCCTGTCCGCCGTACGCCGCCCCGATGGTCCGCGCCGGGTGCTCGACCCGATGTGCGGGCGTGGCACCACCCTGACCACCGCCCTGACCCTCGGCCACGACGCGGTCGGGGTCGAGCAGGACGACAAGGCCCTGGAGGCGGCCGCGACGTTCCTGCGCACCTACCTGCGCGCAAGCGGCTCAAGCACACCGCCGACCTCACGCCGATCCGGCGGGAGGGTCGCGGATCGGGCGGCGCCTCGACGTCTCCGTCTCGCCGGCGCGGTCCGACCGGGCGCTGAGCCTGAGCATCCTCGGCGGGACGCCCGGGAGTCGGCCACGCTGTGCGGCAGGCGTCGCTTCGACGCGGTCGTCGCGGACGCGCCGTACGGCGTGGTGCACGCCAGCGCAGGCCGGGGCAGGCCGGCGCGGACCGCGAGCGCTCCCCGAGGCGCTGCTGCGCGAGGCGCTGCCGGTGTGGGCCGGCCAGCTGTACGCCGGCGGGGCGCTCGGGCTGGCCTGGAACACCCTGGGACTCCCGCGCGAGACGCTGGTCGAGATGGCCGGCGACGCCGGGCCTCGAGCCCCTGGACGAGGGGCCGTGGCGCGACCTGGCCCACCGGGTCGACTCCTCCATCCACCGCGACGTGCTGGTCGCCGTCCGTCCACCCCGCTGAGGCGTCGCAGACGCATGGCGAGCAGTGGGCCGCCACAGGTAAGCAAGGCCGTCGCCCTCGCGGACGCGAGCCACGGTGAGCGTGCGTTTGCGACGCCTGAGCCCCGTCTGAGCCTGCGTTTGCGACGCCTCGGCACTAGGCCAGGTCGAGGCCCGGGTAGAGCGGGTGCCGCTCGAGCATCTCGTCGATCCGGGCGTGGGTGCGCTCGGCGACCCCGTCGGCCAGCACGTACGACGCCTTGGAGGGGCCGCCGGCCTTGGTCGTGCCCGGCTGGGTGGCGGAGAGCACGTCGACGATCAGCTCGGCCACCGTCGTCGAACTCGTCGTGGCCGAAGCCGCGGGTGGTCAGCGCCGGCGTACCGAGGCGGACGCCGGTGGTGTACCAGGCGCCGTTGGGGTCGTTCGGCACCGAGTTGCGGTTGGTGACCACGCCGGCCTCGAGCAGCGCCGACTCGGCCTGCCGCCCGGTGAGGCCGTACGACGCGACGTCGAGCAGCACCAGGTGGTTGTCGGTGCCGCCGGTGACCAGCGTGGCGTCGCGGGAGAGGAAGCCCTCGGCGAGCGACTTGGCGTTGTCGGCGATCCGCTGGGCGTAGGTCGCGAACTCCGGGCTGCCGGGCCTCGGCGAGGGCGACCGCCTTGGCCGCCATCACGTGCGACAGCGGGCCGCCGAGCACCATCGGGCAGCCGCGGTCGACGTCGGCCGCGAACTCCTCCTGAGCGAGCACGAGGCCGCCGCGCGGACCCCGCAGCGACTTGTGGGTGGTGGTGGTGACGATGTGCGCGTGCGGCACCGGGTCCTCGTCGCCGGTGAACACCTTGCCGGCGACCAGCCCGGCGAAGTGCGCCATGTCGACCATCAACGTGGCGCCGACCTCGTCGGCGATCTCGCGCATCTTGGCGAAGTTCACCCGGCGCGGGTACGCGGAGTAGCCGGCCACGAGCACCAGCGGCTTGAACTCGCGGGCCTTGGCCCGCACCGCGTCGTAGTCGAGCAGCCCCGTCTCCGGGTCGGTGCCGTACTGCTGCTGGTGGAACATCTTGCCGGAGATGTTCGGCCGGAAGCCGTGGGTCAGGTGCCCGCCGGCGTCCAGGCTCATCCCCAGCAGCCGCTGGTTGCCGAACTCGTGGCGCAGCGCCTCCCAGTCGGCCTCGGAGAGCTCGTTGACGTTCTTCGCCCCGAGCTTCGCCAGCGCCGGGGTCTCGATCCGGTGGGCCAGGATCGACCAGAAGGCGACCAGGTTGGCGTCGATGCCGGAGTGCGGCTGGACGTAGGCGTACGGCGCCCCGAACAGCTCGCGGGCGTGCTCGGCGGCCAGCGACTCCACGGTGTCGACGTTCTGGCAGGCGGCGTAGAAGCGGTGCCCGGCGGTGCCCTCGGCGTACTTGTCGCTGAACCAGGTGCCCATGGTCAGCAGCACGGCCGGCGAGGCGTAGTTCTCGCTGGCGATCAGCTTCAGCGATCCACGCTGGTCGGCCAGCTCCTGCCGGGTCGCCTCTGCGATCCGCGGCTCCACGGAGGCGATCACCTCCAGCGCGGCGTCGTACGCCGTCGAGGCGGCCTTGGCGTAGGGCAGGGGCTGTGCGGGGTTCACGTCGCTCATGGGCCCAGCGTAGGGCGTTCCGCCCGCCTCGCGCCGGGTCCGCCCTACGCTGGTCTGCCCAGGGCATCCGGCCCGCTCCAGGAGGTCAGTCGTGAGCAGCTCGTCGTTCGATCCCACCCAGGTCGACCAGGTCGCCTCGGCCCGGCTGGGCGAGGTCGACAAGGTGTGGACCTCAGACCTGTCGGTCAGCGAGTTCGCGCTGCTGGACGCCGCCGGGTACCGGCCGCTGGAGTTCGTGATGGGCAGCTCCGTCTACCACATCGGCTGGCAGGCCCAGAACCTGAGCCAGTCCGTCGAGCTCGGTGTGCTCAGCCAGGCGATGTACACCGCGCGCACCAACGCGATGGCCCGGATGATGGCCGAGGCGGCCGCTGTCGGCGCGGACGGGGTCGTGGGGACCCGGCTCACCTTCCGCCGCCACGGCGTCAGCGCCGAGCACATCGAGTTCGTCGCGGTCGGCACCGCGGTGATCTCCAAGACCGAGCCCGGGCGGCTGCGCCGCCCGGACGGGCGAGCCGTTCTCCAGCCACCTCAACGTGCAGGACTTCTACACCCTGCTCGGCACCGGTCACGTGCCCGTCGAGTTCGTGCTGGGGGTCTGCGTGTGGCACGTCGCGGCGCAGGGATTCATGCAGACGATGCGCCAGATGGGCCAGAACATCGAGATGCCGCAGTGGACCCAGGGCTACTACGACGCCCGCGAGCTCGCGCTGTCGCGGATGCAGGCCGAGGCCGAGCGGGTGCAGGCCGACGGCATCACCGGGGTCGAGTGGTCGGCCAACGAGTGGATGTGGGGCGCGCACACGCTGGAGTTCTTCACCTCCGGCACGGCCGTGCGCCGGGTCGGCGACGCCACCGCTCTCGCCCCGCAGCTGGTCCTGCCCCTGCGATGAGCCGGCCGCGGACCCGGCCGGCGCGGGTGTCGACCCCACCTCACCCGGTGCCGTCGCCGAGGTGGTGACCGCCGTGCTGACCGCGACTCGGCGCCGACGGGCTCGGCGACCTGCTGGCGCGGCTCCCCGGTACGCGGTGCGGAGCCGGCCACGCCGCGCCGGCTGTTCACCGCCGGCCTCGCCCGCGGCGGTGGCGCTCGGACCGGAGGACGTGCTGCGGCTCGGCGACCCGGTCGAGCATCGGCAGGTGGTGGGCGGGGTGGTGCTGCACCGCGACACCCCGCCCGCGCTGCCCTGCCCGGCCTGGTCGCCGGCCTCGTCGTGCGCCTGGCCCGGGCGGAGGCGTCGTACGACGAGACGGCGGTCGTCCTCGGCGCCGCCCTCGAGGCGAGCCGACGCTGGTGACCGGCGCCATTGTCTCGGGATGCGGACGCTCGTCTCACATCATAAGATCTCGAGTTTGGTGATCGGGTGTCCGCCTGTCGAGACTGACTCCATGATCGCTGCTCGCTCCGCCTGGCTCGTGGCCCGTCGCCACGTGGACCTCGGACGCACCCGCAGCAGCATCTGTCGCCACCGCTGAGCCTGACCGCCCACCCCTCGCGGCCGCCCGACGGTTCGTCCGTCCTCGCGCTGGCCACTCTCCGGAACAGGAACACTTCGCCTTGCCTGCACCCACCAAGCCACCCGTCACCACTGCCAACGGCACCGAGATCCCCCGCGCCAAGCGCGGCGAGGGGCAGTGGGCCCTGGGCTACACCGAGCCGCTGAACAAGAACGAGCAGTCCAAGAAGGACGACAACCCGCTCAACGTGCGCGACCGGATCCTGAACATCTACTCCAAGCGCGGCTTCGCCTCGATCGACCCGGCCGACCTGCGCGGCCGGTTCCGCTGGATGGGGCTCTACACCCAGCGTGCGCCCGGCTTCGACGGCGGCAAGACCGCGACGCTCGAGGAGGAGGAGCTCGACGACGAGTACTTCATGCTGCGGGTCCGCTCCGACGGCGCCCTGCTCACCGCGGACGCGGTGCGGGCCCTCGGCACGTCGGCACGACGTACGCCCGCGACACCGCCGACGTCACCGACCGCGAGAACATCCAGTACCACTGGATCCGGATCGAGGACGTCCCGGCGATCTGGGACCTCCTCGACGAGGCCGGGCTGGACACCATGGAGGCCTGCGGTGACTCCCCGCGCGCCTTCCTCGGCTCCCCGGTCGCCGGCGTCGCCGCGGACGAGATCATCGACGGCACCTCGGCGCTGGAGGAGATCAAGCGGCGCTACGATCGGCGACCCCGAGTTCGCCAACCTGCCGCGCAAGTTCAAGACCGCGCTCACCGGTCACCCCAGCCACGACGTCGACCCCGGAGACCAACGACGTCTCCTTCGTCGGCACGGTGCACCCCGAGCACGGCCCCGGCTTCGACCTGTGGGTCGGCGGCGGGCTGTCCACCAACCCGATGCTGGCCCAGAAGCTCGGCGTGTGGATCCCGCTCGAGGAGGTGCCCGACGTCTGGGCGGCGGTCGTCTCGATCGTTCCGCGACTACGGCTACCGCCGGCTGCGCTCGCGGGCCCGGCTGAAGTTCCTGGTCGCCGACTGGGGCAAGGAGAAGTTCCGCGAGGTGCTCGAGAAGGAGTACCTCGGCCGCGAGCTGGTCTCCAACCCCTCCCCCGAGGCGCCGCCGTGCAACAGGCCGACCACATCGGCGTGCACCAGCAGAAGGACGGCGCGCTACTACGTCGGCCTCGCGCCGACCGTGGGCCGGATCTCCGGCACGGTGCTGACCGGCCTGGCCGACCTGATCGAGGAGTACGGCGCCGCCGGCGCCCGGCTCACGGCGTACCAGAAGATCGTGGTGCTCGGGCGTGCCCGCCGACAAGGTCGAGGCCTTCGTCGACGCGGTCGAGGCGGTCGGGCTCACCGCGCGGCCCTCGAACTGGCGGCGCAACACGATGGCCTGCACCGGCATCGAGTTCTGCAAGCTCGCCATCGTCGACACCAAGGAGCGCGCCCGCCGCCTGGTCGACTCCCTCGAGGAGCGGTTCCCCGAGCTCGACGTGCCGATCACCGTCAACGTCAACGGCTGTCCCAACGCGTGCGCCCGCACCCAGGTCGCCGACTTCGGCCTCAAGGGCCAGCTGGTGACGCACGACGGGCGAGCAGGTCGAGGGCTTCCAGGTGCACCTGGGCGGGGCGCTCGGGCTGCACGCCAACACCAGCCGCAAGCTGCGGGCGCACAAGGTCACCAGCGCCGGGCTCGACGACTACATCTCCAGCGTCGTCACCGCCTACCTCGAGGACCGTGAGGACGGCGAGTCCTTCGCGCTGTGGGCCGCCCGGGCCGACGAGGAGCTGCTGCGCGGCGAGCGGGAGACCGCCCATGTCTGAGCGCGCGTTCCCGAACGCCTGCCCCTACTGCGGCGACGCCGACCTCTGGCCGCACCAGTCTCCGACGAGGCCGAGGCCTCGGGCTCCGCCGGCCACGGCGAGTGGGAATGCCGCTCCTGCCTGCGGGCGTTCCGGCTCACGATGCTCGGTCAGATCGCGCGGCCGGGTGCCACTCCCGGGGCGGCGCACATGACCGTCCCCACCACCGAGCGGGCCCGGCATGTTCAAGGGCTCCTACACCGAGGGTCGCAGCACCGACGAGCTGCGCGAGATCGTCTCCAACGTCGGTGCCGAGCTCGAGCTCGCCCCGGCCGAGGTGATCCTCGAGTGGGCCGTGGCGACCTTCGGCGAAGCGCTTCTGCGTCACCGGCTCGATGGGCGACGCCGTGCTGACCGACATCGCCGCCCGGGTCGCCCCCGGCCTCGACGTGGTCTTCCTCGACACCGGCTACCACTTCGCCGAGACGCTCGGGCACCCGCGACGCCGTCGCTGCGACGATGGACGTCAACCTGATCAGCATCGAGCCGAAGCTGAGCGTGGCCGAGCAGGACGCGGCGTACGGCAAGGACCTCTTCAACCGCGACCCCGACGCCTGCTGCGCGATGCGCAAGGTCGCGCCGCTCGCCGAGTCGCTCGCCGGCTACGACGCCTGGGCCACCGGGCTGCGCCGCGCCGAGACCCACGACCGGGTGATCGCTCCGGTCGTCGGCTGGGACGAGAAGAAGCAGAAGGTCAAGGTCTCCCCGATGGCGCGCTGGAGCGACGCCGAGGTCGAGCAGTACGTGCTCGAGCACGGCGTCCTGGTCAACCCGCTGCAGTACGACGGCTACCCCTCGATCGGCTGCTGGCCCTGCACCCGCCGCGTCGCACCGGGCGAGGACCCGCGCAGCGGACGCTGGGCCGGGCTGAACAAGACCGAGTGCGGGATCAACCAGTGAGCCGCACCCGCCGCCACGGCCGAGGAGGCCTGGAACCGATGACCGCACCCGCCCTGGTCGCGCTCGCCCACGGCAGCCGCGACCCCCGCTCGGCAACGACCATCCGCGAGCTGGTCGACGAGGTCCGCGAGCTGCGCCCGGACCTGCGCGTCGAGCCGGCCTTCCTCGAGCTCTGCAAGCCGTCCTTCGAGACCGTCGTGGCCAAGCTGGTCCGCTGCCGGCGTCGAGGAGGTCGTCGTGGTCCCGCTGCTGCTCAGCGAGGCCTACCACGCCCGGGTCGACGTCCCGGCCGCGATCGAGGCGGCGAGCGCCGCCCACCCCGAGCTCAGGATCGGCGCCAGCCGGGTCCTGGGCCTGGAGACGGAGTTCCTCGAGGTCCTCGACGCGCGGTTGCGCGACGCGCTGCTCGTGCGCCCGGGTCCGCGAGCTCGACGCTCTCGTGCTCGCCGCGGCCGGCACCTCCGACCCGCTCGCCAACCAGGCGGTCGCCCGGCTGGCCCGCGTGTGGGGCGCCGCTCACCGGCTGCCGGTGACCGCCGCCTTCGCCTCCTCCGCTCCCCCGGCGGCTGGTGAGGCCGTGCGGGCGTTCCGGGCCGAGGGTCGCCGCCACGTCGCCGTGGCCTCGATGTTCCTCGCCCCCGGCTTCCTGCCCGACCGCGTGAGCGAGCTGGCCCTCGAGGCCGGCGCCGTCGCCGTCTCCGAGCCGATGGGCGCCGACCCGGTCCTCGCCCGCACGATCCTGGCCCGGTACGCCGTCGGCGCGGTCGAGCTGGTCCCGGTCTGACGCGGATCCTCACGCCGTGAGCCGACACGTGCGCCTGGTGTTCCCGCACCAGCTGTTCGCCCAGCACCTCGAGGCGCCCCGGGGCACGACGTTCGTGCTGGTCGAGGACGACCTGTACTTCCGCCAGTACCGCTTCCACGCCCAGAAGCTGGTGCTGCACCGGGCCTCGATGCGGCGCTTCGCCGACCGGCTGCGCGCGGCGTCGTACGACGTGGAGGTGGTGGAGACCGACGCGCGCACGCACGTCCGGAGCGGGCCTGGTCCGGGTGCTCGAGCGGCTGCGGCCCGACCCGGGTCACGGCGTACGACGTGGTCGACGACTGGCTGGCCCGCGACACCAGCGCCGCGCTGGCCGACGCCGGCGTCGACCTCGCGGCCGACGACGTGCTGGAGTCGCCCAACTTCGTGACCACGCCGCGCGCAGATCGCGGACTGGTTCGGCGCGCACCCGGCCCGGATGCAGCACTTCTACTCCTGGCAGCGCCAGCGCCTCGACGTGCTGGTCGAGGGCGACCAGCCGGTCGGCGGACAGTGGTCCTTCGACACCGAGAACCGCAAGAAGCTGCCCAGGAACCACCCCGTGCCCGACGTGCCGTGGCCCGAGCCGCGCACCCGAGGTGCGCGAGGCGATCGACTGGGTGCGCGAGCACTTCGGCGACAACCCCGGCGACCCGACGACGTTCCGCTGGCCGACCGACCACGCCGAGGCCGAGTCGTCGTACGACGCCTTCCTGGCCGAGCGCTTCTCCCAGTTCGGCCCCTACGAGGACGCGATCGCCGCCGACGGCCCGTGGCTGTTCCACGCCCTGCTCACACCCGGCGCTCAACGTCGGGCTGCTCGACCCGCACGACGTGCTGGACCGGGCGCTGGCCGTGGACGGGGTCGACCTGCCCTCGCTGGAGGGGTTCGTGCGCCAGGTGATCGGCTGGCGGGAGTACATGCGGGCGACCTACCACCGGCACGGGCGCGCGGATGCGCACCGGCAACCGGCTCGGCCACACCCGTGCGCTGGCCGACGGGCTGGTGGACGCGCCGAGGTCGGGCTGGCCCCGGTCGACCGGGTGCTGGAGCGGGTGCTGAGCACGGCTACGCCCACCACATCGAGCGGCTGATGGTGCTCGGCAACGCGATGTGCCTGCTGCGCACCGAGCCGGACGCGGCGTACGAGTGGTTCATGGAGATGTTCGTCGACGCCTACGACTGGGTGATGGTGCCCAACGTCTACGCGATGAGCCAGTTCGCCGCGGGCGAGGCGATCACCACCAAGCCCTACGTCTCGGGCTCGAACTACCTGCGCAAGATGAGCGACTTCCCCATCGGCGGGCGACTGGACCGAGGACTGGGACGGCCTCTACTGGACGTTCGTGCGCGACCACCGCGAGGTCTTCGAGGCCAACCACCGCTCGAAGATGATGACCCGGATGTACGACGGGCTCGACCCGGCCACGAAGGCCGCCCACACGAGGGCCGCGGCGCGCTGGCTCGACTGAGCGGCGTGACGTCCGGCGTGCGTCTGCGACGCCTCGACCGGGTTTCGGCAGGCGTTTGCGACGCCTCGGCACCGATCCGGCGTGCGTTTGCGACGCCTCAGCGCACCAGGCGGTCGAGCAGGTCGACCAGGGTCACCGCCGGGTCGGCGGTGAGGCCGCCGTGCACCGGCCCCGGGCGTACGACGGTCGAGCGGGGCGCGCGCAGGAAGCCGAAGCGGGTGCCCAGGCTCTGCCGGCGCCACCTCGCCGAGTGCCGTCGTCGCCGCGGCAGACCGCCGCCGCGAACTCCAGCCCCGCGCACACCCACGTCGGGTCCAGCCCGGCGCCGAGGGCGGCGAGCGCGACCGGGGTCGACCTCCCAGGCGACCTCGAGGAACTCCTCCTCCTGGCAGTGCAGCGACGACCCCGACGTTGAGGAACTCCTCGCGGTCGGCGCGCGGCACGCAGCGCAGCACGACGTACTGGTAGGGGTTCATCCGGCGCGACCGTCCCGGCAGCCACGACCGGCCACGCCGTCGCGGCGGGCGCGCAGGAAGGCGACGTACGCCGAGCGCAGCGCGCCGGGCGATCGGCGCCCGGCACGGGCGTACCAGCCACTCGTCCGGGCACCGTCGGCGACCACGCGCGTCCAGCACCTCGTCGGTGACCAGCGGCGGCCAGCTCGCTCGTCGTGCGCCGCGCCCGCCGCGCGCCCGGCGCGCCAGCACGTGGTCGCCGAGGCGTCCACGGCTGCACCGCGAAGCGCTCGGCGCGAGCCGACCCCGCCCGACCAGCCGTGGTGGAAGTACAGCGCCGCGCCGTGGTCGATCAGCCAGGGCCCGCCGTGCCAGACCAGCAGGTTGGGGTTGCGCCAGGAGCGGTCGACGTTGGCGACGTACGCGTCGAGCCAGAGCAGCCGGCCCGGCGAACTCGTCGTCGACCTCGACCGTGGTGTCGAAGCCGAAGGAGCCGGGCAGGAAGTCGACGCCGAGGTTGCTGCCCGAGGCTGGCGGTGAGCAGGTCCTGGACCTCCTCGTCGGCCTCGTAGCGCGCGATCGCCTCGTCGAGGTCGATCTCGACCAGCCGCGGGGTGTCCAGCCCGAGCGCACGGGCCAGGCCGGCCACGATCACCTCGGCGACGAGCACGTTGAGGCCCTGGCCGGCGCCGCGGAACTTGCAGACGTAGGTGCCCAGGTCGTCGGCCTCGACGAGGCCCGGGCAGCGACCCGCCCTCGCGCAGCGGCGTGACGTAGCGGGTGGCGCGGACCGGGCGCAGCCCGGTGTCTGCAGGCCGCTCACCGGCGGTCGCTCGGGCTCCAGGCGGGCGCGCTGCTCGGCGACGTCGTAGTCGGGCTCGGGCCAGCTCAGGTCCATGCCGCGCAGCGCCTCGAGCAGCAGGGAGCCGATCGCCCAGTTGCGGTACCACTTGCGGTCGCTGGGCACGACGTACCACGGCGCGACGTCGGTGCTGCAGCGCTCCAGGGCGACCTCGTAGGCCGTCCTGGTACGCCGGCCACAGCGCCCGCTCGTCGACGTCGCCGGGCTTGAACTTCCACTGCTTGGTCGGGTCGTCGAGCCGGGCCAGCAGCCGCTCCTTCTGGGTCTCGGCGAGATGTGCAGCATGCACTTGATGATCGTCGTGCCGCGCTCGGCCAGCTCGGCCTCGAAGCGGTTGATCGCGTCGTAGCGCCGCTCGATCTCCTCGGGCTCGGCCAGCTCGTGCACCTTGACGATCAGCACGTCCTCGTAGTGCGAGCGGTCGAAGACCCCGACCTTGCCCGGCCGGCGGCACCGCCTTCTCGACCCGCCACAGGAAGTCGTGGGCCAGCTCCTCGCTCGGTCGGCGACTTGAAGGAGCGGATCACCAGCCCGTTGGGGTCGAACAGGCCGGCGGTGTGCTTGAGCACGCCGCCCTTGCCCGAGGTGTCCATGCCCTGCAGCACCAGCAGGATCCGGCGCTCGTCGTCGGTGTAGCCGCCGGCGTACAGCTTCTCCTGGAGGTCGAAGAGCTCCTCGCCCATCGCCGGCAGCGCCTGCTTGCCGTCGTGCTTGTTGCCCGTCGAAGCCCGGCTTGGCGTGGGGGTCGATGGACGCGAGGTCGACCGGCCCCCGGGGCAGCCGGAGCAGGTCGCTGATGCTTCTTCGCCATGGCCAGAGATAGGGCCCGGCCGGCTCCGCGCCGGTGCGCCGGGTGCAGCTCTAGGCTGCGGGCATGGACCTGCCCGTGATGCCGCCCGTGAAGCCGATGCTGGCCAAGTCGGTGCCCGGCATCCCCGACCCGGCGAAGCACGCCGGCGGGCTGTCCTTCGAGCCCAAGTGGGACGGCTTCCGCTGCCTGGTCTTCCGCGACGGCGACGAGGTCGAGCTGACCTCGCGCAACACCAAGCCGCTGACCCGCTACTTCCCCGAGGTGGTCGCGGCGGTCAAGGAGCAGCTGCCCGAGCGGTGCGTGCTCGACGGCGAGCTGTTCGTGGCCAGCCGCGACGGGCGACCGGCTCGAGTTCGAGGTGCTCCAGGAGCGGATCCACCCGGCCGACTCGCGCGTGCGGATGCTGGCCGAGGAGACGCCGGCCGGCTTCGTCGCCTTCGACCTGCTGGCGCTGGGCGACACGTCGTACGTCGACCGGCCGCTCGTCCGAGCGCCGGGCCGCGCTCGAGGAGGCGCTGGCGGGCCTCGACGGGCCCTGCTACCTCACCCGGACGACGACCGACCCGGTCGAGGCGCAGGCGCTGGTTCGAGCAGTTCGAGGGCGCCGGGCTCGACGGCGTGGTCGCCAAGCCGCTCGGCTCGACGTACGAGCAGAACGCCCGCACCATGCTCAAGATCAAGCACGCCCGCACCGCCGACGTGGTGCTCGCCGGCTACCGGCTGCACAAGACCTCGACCCCGGAGCGGCCGCTGCTCGGCTCGCTGCTGCTCGGGCTGTACGCCGACGACGGCGACGCTGCCAGCACATCGGGGTCTCGGCCAGCTTCACCGCCGACGCGGCGCGCCGAGCTGGTCGAGGAGCTGCAGCCCGCTGGCGCGAGCGACGTCGAGGACCACCCCTGGCTGGCGACTGGCAGCGAGTGGGCGATCGCCAACCCCGACCGGGTCCCGGGCACGCAGAGCCGCTGGAGCGCCGGCAAGGACCTCTCCTTCGTGCCGCTGCGCCCCGAGCGGGTGCTCGAGGTCGGCTACGACCACATGGAGGGCCGGCGGTTCCGCCACACCGCGCAGTTCAAGCGCTGGCGGCCCGACCGCGACCCCGGGTCGTGCGGCTACGAGCAGCTGGAGGAGCCGGTGTCCTACGACTTGGCTGAGTGTGCTGCGGCGTGAGCGAGGAGCCGGCCGGATGAGCCGACGCAGGCGTCTACGACGTGGTGCTGCTGGTCGAGCAGACCCTGCTCGGCGCAGGACGCCCGGCAGGTCCGCAGCCTGCACGAGGCACTGCCCGACGCGGTGCACTACAGCGTGCTGCACCCGGTCGAGGACGCCGCGGTGCGCGATGGAGAGCGCGATGGGCGCGCTCGGCACCGGCGGCGGCGACGTGGTGCCGACCGCGCTGGTGCTCGAGGAGGCCGACGTCGAGGCGATGCAGGAGGACCTGCTCGAGAGGCCGCGCAGGCCGTGGTCGACGACTCCGTGACCGCGCTGGAGCCGCAGGGCGGGCGACGGCGAGCGGCGAGCTGGTCAGCGTCGACCCGGTCGACGGCCTGGTCGCCAAGGTCAAGGAGGTCGGCGCCGCCGAGGTGATCATCCTGACCAGCCCGCACCTGGTCAGCGAGTTCTTCCACGTCGACTGGACCTCGCGGGCCCGCCGCAAGCTCGGCGTACCCGTGCTGCACCTGCTCGAGCAGGAGACCTTCGACGAGCAGGCCGGGGCAGCGGCGAGGGCGTCACCGGCTCTGTGAGGCCTGTGCGCTGAGGCGCTCCGGCGACGACGGGCGTCGGCGGGCCCGGAGGCGTTCTGGGCGTGGTGGGCACGGCGAGGGTCGCGACCAGCTGACCCGCGCCGCGGCCGGGCGCAGGCGACGACCGCACGGCACGCGTCGACGCGCTCGGCGGGCCGTCGCGGGCTGCACGACCCGGAGCTGGCCTGGGAGGTCGGCGCCCGGCGAGCCTCTCGGCGTACACGCTGGTGGTGACGGCGGCCGGCGACCCCGAGCAGCCGGGCCACCGCCCGGCGCTGGCTGCTCGCCGCACCGCCTGCCGACGAGACCTGGTCCTTCTCCGACCACCGCCTGCCCGCCGCCGACCCGGAGTCGGTCACGCTGGCCTCCGAGCCCGGCGCCGGACGTCGACTTCGCCCGGATCTCGGTGACCGCGCGGGCCGCCGGCAGCCGGTTCGACGTGGTGCGTGCACCACCCGCGTTCGCCGAGCCTGGGCGAGCCCGCCCGCGCCCAGGTGGCCTTCCTGGCCCTCGACACCACCCTCGGCGAGCACGACGTCGAGCTGTGGCTGGGGGAGGTCGTCGCGCCTCGGAGCTGAGCCTGGTCGACGGCTTCGGGCTCGACGGCGCTGCGCGCGGTGGTCGCCGACCTCGCGCTCGCGCCACGTCGACGCGGACGGCCGGCCGATCGTGGGCGCTGCTGCAGCGGCGAGAGCCCGCAGGGGACCCGGTGCTCGCCGCGGCCCAGGTGCCGCTGCACCCGGTGACCGCGCCGCACCTGGCCCGGTGCACGCCGTGCGTCCTGCTGCCCTACGCCGACCGTGACGACGCGGGCCTCCCCGAGAGCACCTCGCTCGACGCGCTGCGCGCCTTCCAGGACGGCCTCGGCACGCGAGCTCGGGCGCGACCGGGCGGGTGGTGGCGCACGAGTCGAGCGCCGGCGTGCGCGTGCTGCACCTCTACCTCGACGACAGCCACCGACGCGCTCTCCGTCGTACGCCGGCACGCCGGCGACGTGGTCCGAGGGCCAGGGCCCGGGTCGAGTCGAGCCCGGACCCGGCGTGGGAGGGCGTCGGCCACCTGCGCAGCTGATCATGACCGGTGCCGGTGGGCGGGCCGGAACCGCTCAGCGCAGCAGGCCGTCGGCGACGACCTCGAGCATCGGGCGCACGGCGTCGGCGTCGAGCTCGCCCTGGTCGGCGACGGTGGCGACGCCGCCGACCAGCCGGCAGACCTGGACCGGGTCGGTGCGGCGCGGGCAGCGCGCCGTCGTCGCACGAGGCCGCTCGATCACGCGGGCGTTGGCCGAGACCAGGGCCTGGCACTTGGTGCGGATCGGCGAGGCCGGGTCGCCCATGGCGCAGGTGATCTTGGCCGGCGCCGCCGCGGTGCAGGCTGATCAGGGCGACGTAGTCGGCGAACCAGCCGACCAGCACGTCGCGGGGCGAGCCCTCGCGGGCCAGCGCCTTGGCCGCGGTGTCGTCGACCCGGTCGACCCAGCTCTGCATGATCGCGTCGAGCAGGGTCTCGCGGTTGGGGAAGTGCCGGTAGAGCGTGCCCGCCCCGACGCCGGCCGACTTGGCCACCTCGTCGAGCGAGGCGTCGTAGCCCTGCTCGCGGAAGACCTCGCGCGCGACCTCCACGATCCGGTCGCGGTTGCGCTGCGCATCGGCGCGCATCGATCCACCTCACACTTGCTAAACGGAGACAGTCTCCGTATAGTCGTCGACGAACCGGAGGACATCTCCGGATACCAGAGTACCTCGGCTCCACCGGCCAGAACAGGACCACCCACCCATGTCCACCCTCGCGATCTCGCCCGACTCACCGCTCCGACGCCGGCACCCGGCTCGCGCCCGATCGCGACGATCCGCCGCCGACCCGGCTCCCGCCGCGTCAGCCCCCGTCGTACGCTCGCAGCACCACGCCGGCGATCGCGATCGGCCTCGTGCTGACCGCCCAGCTGATGCTGGTGCTCGACGCCACCGTCGTGAACGTCGCGCTCCCCCGGATCGGCACCGACCTCGGCTTCGGGCCGGCGTCGCTGTCGTGGGTGCTCAACGCCTACGCCCTCGCCTTCGGCGGGCTGCTGGTGCTCGGCGGCCGCCTCGGCGACGCCTACGGCCGGCTGCGGATGTTCCAGGCCGGGCTCGCCGTCTTCACCGTCGCCTCGATCGCCGGCGGCCTCGCCCAGTCCCCCGAGATGCTGCTCGGCGCTCGCGCCCTGCAGGGCGTCGGAGCCGCGCTGGCCGCGCCCAGCACGCTGGCCCTGCTCACCACCAGCGCCGAGGACGAGCCGGGTCGCCTGCGGGCGCTGGCCCTCTTCGGGGCCGTCTCCTCGGGCGGCCTGTCGCTCGGCCTGCTGCTCGGTGGCGTCGTCACCGACCTCGGGTCCTGGCGCTGGACGATGTTCATCAACGTGCCGATCGGGCTCGTGGTGCTCGCCCTGGTCGGCCGCTTCGTCACCGAGACCGCGCGCCAGGCCGGGCCGCTTCGACTTCCTCGGGGCGATCACCGCGACCGGTGGCGCGGTCGCGATCGTCTGGTCCCTGATCGGCGCACCCGAGCACGGCTGGGGCTCGCTGCGCACCCTCGTCGGCCTGGCCGTCGGCGCGCTGCTGCTGGTCGGGCTGGTGCTCACCGAGCGACGCGTCGCCCACCCCCTGATCGCCCCCGCCCTGCGTGCGCGACCGCGCCCGCGTCGGCGCGCTCGCTGGCGATGGCGCTGGTCGTCGGCGGCAGCCTGTCGATGTTCTACCTGGTCGTGCAGTTCACCCAGCGGGTGCTCGGCTTCGGCCCGCTGGCGGCCGGGCTGGCCTTCCTGCCGCTGTCGCTGAGCGTCTTCGCGATGTCGCGCTTCAGCCCCCGGCTGGTCGGCCGGTTCGGCGCGACCCGGATGCTGATGCTCGGCTCGCTCGGCCTGGTCGGCGCCTACCTGTGGCTGAGCCGGGCGGACGAGGCCACGACGTACGCCTCTGGGGTGTTCGGCCCGATGCTGCTGATCGGGCTGTCGATGGCGCTGTGCTTCATGCCGATCACCTCGCTGGCCCTCGTCGGGCGTGGCGCCGGCCCAGGCGGGCTCCGCCTCCGGGCTGCTGCAGACCACCCAGCAGCTGGGCAGCGCGATCGGGATCGCGGTGATCGTCTCGGTGTACGCCGCGCACGCGGTGCCCGGGCCAGTTCGTCCCGGGCATGGCCGAGGCGATGAGCGCGTCGGCGGCCTTCGCCGGGCTGACCTTCCTGGTCGCCCTGCCCTGCACCTGCGCGGGCGCCGGCAGCCGAGCTGAGGTTCGCCGAGGGGCGATAGTCCCTGACGTTCCGCATCCCTCTCACCCCGAGACCGATCCGGAACGTCAGGGACTATCCGTCCACCGCCGATCCGGTTGCCGTCGTCGTCCCAGTGCGCGGCCACCTTCTTGCTCGGCTGGACCCGGGGCGGCTCGCCGGGCATCTTCGGGTGGTCGGGCGGGTAGTTCATCTCCCCCAGCCCGGACTCCTCGTAGGCCTCGATCAGCGAGGTGATGTCACCGGCGACGTCGTCCATGCCGGCCATCGCGTCGGGCCGGTCGGCGAGCAGGTCCGGGCACGGTGTGCAGGTTGAAGACCCCCGGGTCGCTGACCTCGGCCAGCTCGGCCCAGGTCAGCGGGGTCGAGACCGGGGCGCCCGGGATCGGGCGCAGGGAGTACGCCGAGGCGATGGTGCGGTCGCGACAGTTCTGGTTGAAGTCGACGAAGATCCGCTGCCCCCGCTGCTCCTTCCACCAGGCGGTGGTGACTCCCGCGTCGCGCTTCTCCAGCTCACGCCCGAAGCCGATCGCCGCGTGCCGGACGTCCGCGAAGCTCCACCGCGGCTCGATCCGGACGTAGATGTGCACCCCCCGGTTGCCCGAGGTCTTCGCGAAGCCGACCAGACCGTGCTCCTCGAGCAGCTCGCGCGCCCCACCGGCCACGCGGACGGCGTCGGTGAACGACGTGCCCGGTTGCGGGTCCAGGTCGATGCGCAGCTCGTCGGGCCGGTCCACGTCGTCGCGCCGCACCGCCCACGGGTGGAAGGTCAGCGTGCCCATCTGGGCGCACCAGGCGACGGTGGCGACCTCGGTCGTGCAGACCTCGCGAGCGGCGCGGCCGCTGGGGAAGGTGATCGCGACCGACTCGACGTAGTCGGGTGCCCCCATCGGCACCCGCTTCTGGTAGAAGGCGTCCTGCTTGTCACCGCGCCCGGTGGCCAGCGTGATCCCGGGGTGCACGCCCTTGGGCCAGCGCTCCAGCGCGGTCGGCCGGTCCCGCAGCGCCCGCAGGACCGCCTCGCCGACGGTGGCGTAGTAGGTGACCACGTCGCGCTTTCTCACCTCGGCGGTGCGGTCGGTCGCCGGGTAGATCACCCGGTCCGGGCTCGAGACGCGTACGGCGCGCCCGCCCGCGTCGATCTCGACCGCGGTTGTCTTCGGCATGGACCGAGGATAGGGCCAGGAGGTGCTCGCCCCGGCTCAGCCCGATCAGGTCCCTAGGTGGAGATGCCGGGCGACTGGGAGGCTCCCTGCAGCGGAGACTCCCGGCCACGCGTCACGCACTGCCCGAGGGTGATGATCTTGTACTTCGCGAAGTCCGGCGAGGACGCCGCGGCCTGCGGGTAGTCGGCCGGGGCGAGGCCGGCGTAGTACCGGACGGCGGCCAGCAGGTTCTTCGCAGCGGTGGAGTCGTCGCCGGTCGCCTGCGACTGCGCCAGCGGGACGGCCTTCTTGAAGTGGGACACGGTGCCCTGGAGGTCGCCGGCGTTGAAGTCGTCGATCCCGGCGCGCACCTCGACGCACGCCTTGGTGTCGCTCGCGTCCGGCT
The DNA here is from genome assembly GCA_963843875.1 of uncultured Actinomycetota bacterium. Classification (GTDB taxonomy): domain Bacteria; phylum Actinomycetota; class Actinomycetes; order Propionibacteriales; family Nocardioidaceae; genus Marmoricola. Next base: position 164,014 of record CAWJMC010000001.1, read on the forward strand.
GGTCGCCGGCCCCGCCGTCGTCGCTGCCGCCCTGGCTCTGGGTCGGTGACGGGCTGGGCGAGCCGCTGGGCGAGCCGCTGGACGACGAGCTGGGCGTGGGCGAGCCGGGGTCGGCGCTGGGCTGGCCACCGACCGAGCACGCGCCGAGGACGACCAGCGGCAGGGTCGCGAGAAGGGATCTCATCACCGATGAGTCTATCGGGCGGTGTTGGATGGATCCCATGTCCTTGGCCTACTGCTTCACCGCCTACGGCGGCCCCGAGACCCAGACCCTGCTCGACCTTCCCGTGCCCGTGCCGGGTCCGGGGCAGCTGCTGGTGGCGGTCCGCGCGGCGGGCATCAACCCCGCCGACCACAAGGTCCGCTCCGGTGAGCGCCGCGGCGCGATCGAGGTGGCCTTTCCGATGCCGCTCGGGCGCGAGGCCTCCGGGCTGGTCGCCGCGGTGGGTGCCGGCGTCGAGGGGTTCTCGCCCGGGGACGAGGTCTTCGGGTCGTGCGCCGCCGGATTCGGGGCTTACGCCGAGCACACCGTGCTCGACGCGGCCAGCACCGCGACCCGGCCCGGAGCCGTCCCGTTCGCCGACGCGGCGACGATCCCGGTCGCGGCAGGCACGGCGTACGACGGGGTCGAGCAGCTCGCGCTCGGTGCGGACGACACCCTGCTCGTGATCGGTGCGGGCGGTGGGGTCGGCACGGCCGTTCTCCAGCTAGCGCGGGCCCGTGGGGCACTGGCCGTCGGCGCCGCGAGCGGGTCGAAGCGCCAGCTGGTCGAGTCCTTCGGCGCCCGCTGGGTCTCCCCGGACGAGGACGCCGGCTCGGGCGTGACCGCGGTCTTCGACCTGGTCGGCGGGGAGGTACTGCGCGCCCGCGCACCGCAGGGCGCGCGGGTGGTGAGCGTCGCCGACCCGGGCCTGGCCGAGGAGCTCGGCGGTTCCGGGGTGACCCGGCGGCGCACGACGGCCGTGTTCGGCGCGGTGGCGGCCCTGGTCGCCGACGGGACGCTCGACGTCGGTGTCCGGCAACGGTTCCCGCTGGAACGGGCGGGCGAGGCGCTGGCCCTGGTCGAGTCGGGCCACTCGACCGGCAAGAGTGTCATCGAGATCGGCTGACCTGCCCCTCGCTCACACTCCGGCCCGGACGTCGCGACCGGCCATCAGGACAGCCCCGAGCGCACCTCGATGACGGAGTTGGGCCGGAACGTCGGGCGCTGGTCGTCGGCGCCCGGTTGCGGCCGCTCGTGCTCGAAGCCGCCGGTGGTCAGGAGCAGCCATTCGGGAGCCGCCTCGTCCTGGCCGAGCACCCCGAACCCCGCGCCGGTCGCGGTCGTCGAGCAGGACCTCACCGCAGGCGACGTGCAGCGGCGGCACGTGGAAGGCTCCCCTCTCGTGCTCCGAGCGGGTGCCGACCATGGCGAGGGGCCGCTCCAGGCTGGCTCCGCACATCGCGCAGATCCGGCTCAGCGCACACCGGGTGACCCGCTTCTTGTTCAGCAGGCCCAGCGACGCCCGCCCGTCGTCGTACTCGCAGACGAACGGCACCGGACCTCCGAGGTCGGGGTCCCGGGGTCGCTCGTCCAGACCTGTGGTGCCGATCATCGTGACCCCGTCACGCCGGTCATGCCGTTGCCCGGGCGGCGTACTTCCCGGTCTCCAGGCGGCGGATGCCCAGCTCGGCGTCGCTCTTGCGGCGTCGGTCGATCGGGGCCAGCGTGCCGTCCGGGTCGGGGCCGTCGGTCGCGGTCAGCCTGTTCGGCAGCGACAGCTTCATGATCGTGCGCAGCGTCTGGCCGTACTGCTTGTGCAGCGGGCCGGTCGTGTAGGGCAGGTCGTACTTCTCGCACAGCGCGCGCACCTTGACCGAGATCTGCCCGTAGCGGTTGCTGGGCAGGTCGGGGAACAGGTGGTGCTCGATCTGGTAGCCGAGGTTGCCGCTGAGGATGTGCAGCAGCTTGCCGCCCTCGAAGTTCGCCGAGCCGAGCATCTGGCGCAGGTACCACTCCGGGCGGGTCTCGTCCTCGATCTCCTCCTCGGTGAAGTGCATCGCCCCGTCGGGGAAGTGTCCGCAGAAGATGATCATGTAGGACCACAGGTTGCGCATCAGGTTGGCCGTGGCGTTGGCGCTCGCGGTGGCCACGAAGTTCGGTCCGGTCAGCGCCGGGTAGACGACGTAGTCCTTGAAGATCTGCCCGCGGATCTTGCCCCAGATCTGCTTGAGCTGCTTCTTCATCACGCGCGGGTCCTTCTCGCGCTTGCGGATCGCCTCGATGTCGAGGTCGTGCAGCGCGACGCCCCACTGGAACAGCGTGGCCAGCAGCGCGTTGTAGACCGGCTGCCCCAGGTTGAACGGGTTCCACCTCTGCTCCCGTGCCATCCGCAGGATGCCGTAGCCGATGTCGTTGTCGTAGCCGAGCACGTTGGTGAACTGGTGGTGGATGTAGTTGTGCGAGTGCTTCCACTGCTCCGCAGGCTGGGCGGTGTCCCACTCCCAGTTGCTGGAGTGCACCTCGGGGTCGTTCATCCAGTCCCACTGGCCGTGCATGACGTTGTGGCCGATCTCCATGTTCTCCAAGATCTTGGCCGTGCCGAGCAGCGCCGTGCCGGCGACCCAGGCGGGCGGGAAGAAGCTGGCGAACAGGGTGATCCGCCCGGCCGCGGCCAGCGAGCGCTGGATCCGGATCATCCGGTAGATGTACGCCGCGTCGTCGTCGTTGCGGCTCTCCTCGATCTCGACCCGGATGGCGTCGAGCTCGCGGCCGAGCTCCTCGACCTCCTCGGGCGTGAGGTGGGTGTACTCCTTGACGTCGGAGATGGCCATGCGGGCCTCCTGGTGGTGGTGGTAGGCGGTGGACTGGATCAGATGTTGAGGGTGACGTCCCCGACGGGGACGGTCACGCAGGTCTGGATGTTCTCGTTGGGCTGGTCGAACTCGTCGCCGTTGCGCAGGTCGCGGACCTTGCCCCCGACCATGGTCAGGGTGCAGGTGTGGCAGATCCCGGCGCGGCAGCCATAGGGCATGCCCGACCCCGGCACTCTCCCCGGCCTCGAGCACGGTGGTCGCGCCGTCGACCTCGATCTTCTTGCCGGAGTTGACGAAGCTCAGCGTGCCGCCCTCGCCCCCGTCGCCGGTGAAGTTGAGGCGAGAATCGCTCGAGGTGGAGCCGGTCCTCGAGACCGGCTTCCTTCCAGTACTCCTCGGCGGCGTCGAGCATCGGCCCGGGCCCGCAGGCCCACACCTCCCGCTCGCGCCAGTCGGAGCACAGCTCGTCGAGGTCGTCGTCGAGGGAGAGCAGCCCGTCGGAGTCGGTGTGGCGCTGGTGCAGCGTGAGCGACGGGTTGCTTCTCGACCAGCTCGGCGAGCTCCTCGCGGAAGATCATCCGCTCGGGGGTCGTCGAGGAGTAGCTGAGCACGACGTCGGGCATCGTCCCGCGGCGGTCGAGCGTGCGCAGCATCGCCATCACCGGGGTGATCCCGCTGCCACCGACGAGGAACAGGATCTTGGCCGGCGGCGGGTTGGGCAGCACGAAGTCACCCGCCGGAAGGGCCAGTCGGATCACCGTGCCCGGCTCGACGCCCTGGACCAGGTGCTCGGAGAGGAACCCCTCCGGCATCGCCCGGACGGTGATCGCGAACGTCCGGCCGTCCCGCTTCGGCGGGGTGCTCACCGAGTAGGAGCGCCAGTGGAACTTGCCACCGATCTGGATGCCGATCCCGATGTACTGGCCGGGACTGTGGTCGTAGGCCCAGCCCCAGCCGGGCCGGATCACGACGGTCGCCGCGTCGGCGGTCTCGGGCACCACCTTGACGATCACGCCGCGCAGCTCGCGCGTGGTCCACAACGGGTTGATCAGGGTCAGGTAGTCGTCCGGCAGCAGCGGGGTGGTCAGGCGGGCGCCGACGTGGCGTACCCCTGCCCAGGTCATGCGGTCCGTGAGCGTCACGAGCGAACTCCTTCGACGTCTGAATATTGAGTAAACACATGTTCACTCAAACCGGCAACCACCCACAGGGAATCGATGCTGAGAACTGTGTCACTTCCCCGGTCCCCCGGAGGTGAATCGCCGCAACGCCTCGACGACCACGCCCAGGGCGCGATCCAGCTCGACGTCGCTGACCCCGCCGAACCCGATCACCAGGCCGGTCAGGGCGCTGGACCGGCTGTAGTCGGCCAGGAGGTTGAACCCGAACCCGGCGGCCGCCGCGTCGTCTCGCACCGCGAGGGCGACGTCGGCGGGGAGCAGCCAGGTGGAGTACATCCCCGCGACGGGCCCGGCCGGCTGAGCGTACGGCGCCAGCGCGGCGGCCACCCGTGGCGCCCGGTCGGCGTACACCCGGCGCGCCGTGCGGACCACCTTGTCGACGTACCCGTCGCGCAGCAGGCACAAGAACGCCCGCTGGGTCGGCCAGGGGGCCGCGTCGTGCAGCTCCTCGCGGAGCCGGACGATCGGTGCGAGCAGGTGCTCGGGTGGCACCAACCAGCCCAGTCGCAGGCTCGGGGAGACCGACTTGGCGGCGGTGCCGAGGTAGCCGACCCGCTCGGGATCCAGGTTCGCCAGCGCCGGCACGGGTGCGACGTCGTAGCGGAACTCGGAGTCGTAGTCGTCCTCGACCACGATCGCGTCCGCCGAGCGCGCGGCGTCGAGGAGCGCGAGCCGGTCGTCCGCCGGCATCACCCGGCCCAACGGGTGCTGGTGCGCCGGGGTGACGTAGCCGGCCACGGTGCCGGCCAACGACGTGATCGGGCCGGCGGCCGGCAGGTCGACGACGGTGCGACCGAGGGCCCGGGTCGCGGCGACGGCGGCGCGGTAGCCCGGGTCCTCGATCCCGACCGGACCCGGCCGCAGTGCCTGCAGGAGGTGGCGCAGACCCGTCGACCGTCCCGGAGGTGATCAGCACCCGGTCGGGGTCGACGACCAGCCCGCGGGTCCGGCCGATCCGCTCGGCCAGCTCTTCCCTCAGCCCGGCGAGCCCGCGCGCGTCGGCGTACCCGCGCGGCGGTCGTGCCGTCGAGACCTCCCGCCAGGCCCGGCGCCAGCCCGCGGCGTGCCGCGGGTCGATCCACGGCGTGCCCGCGTCGAGCCGCACCAACGAGCGGTTCCGGTCACTGCGTCGGGGCGCGGCCGGCCGGTTCACCGTGCGTCCCGCCGAGGCGACGAAGGTGCCGGCACCGTGCCGGGTCTCGACCCAGCCCTCGGCCAGGAGCTGGTCGTAGGCCTGCTCGGTGACCGAGCGCGAGACGTCCAGGTCGCGGGCCAGCGCCCGGCTGCTCGGCAGCCGGTCGCCCCGGGTCAGCGCACCGGCCAGCACCAGCGAGCGCACCTGGCCCGAGAGCTGCACGCCCAGCGGTCGCGGGTCGGTGCGGTCGAGGGTGAGCGGCAGCGGTCCGGTCATGAGTGTCCTGTCGAGATTGGCCGGGATTGGCCCGTGTCACCGGGCCACTCGGCGTACCACGATGGTGCCGTGAGCACGCCGAGCATGCAACCGACCGCCAGGACCACGATCACCCGCTCCAAGGAGCGCGGTGTCGCCGAGCGCGACGCGATGCTGGACCTGCTGCGCGACTCCCTGCGTCGCCCACGTCGGGCTGGTCGTCGGGGAGCCCTCGGCGCCCCACCCGGTGGTGCTGCCGGTGGCCTTCGCCTTCGACGTCGACGGGCCGGACCCGGCCGGGTCGCTCTACCTGCACGGCTCGGTCGGCGCCGGCTGGTTGCGGCGTACGCCGGGCAGCCAGGTCTGCGTCACGGTGACCGCGCTGGACGGACTGGTGCTGGCCCGGTCGGGCATGCACCACTCGATGAACTACCGCTCGGTCGTGGTGATCGGTCCCGGACGCCTCGTCGAGGACCCCGCGGAGCGGCAGCGCGCCCTCGACCTGGTGGTGGACCAGGTCGTCCCGGGCCGCTCCGCCACCCTGCGCCCGATCACCCGCAAGGAGCTCGCGGCCACCATGGTCGTGGCCCTGCCGCTGGCCGAGGCCTCGATGAAGCAGCGCACCGGAGGCCCGAACGACGACCAGTCCGACATCGACGCCGGGGTCTGGGCGGGAGTGCTGCCGCTGCACACCGCCGCCGGGCCCCTCGTCCCGGACCCGGACGCCGCCGGCGAGCCCCCCGCGGACGTGCGCGACCGGGCCGGGACGCTCAGCCGACCTTGACCAGCAGCTTGCCGAAGTTCTTGCCGTGCAGCATGCCGGCGAAGGCCGTCGGGGGCGTGCTCGAGACCCTCGACGACGTCCTCGCGGTAGCCACGGAGCCGTCGGCGACCCAGCCGCCCATCTCGCGCAGGAAGTCCTTGTAGTGCCCGGGGACGAACTCGCTCTGGATGAAGCCGCGCACGGTCAGGCTCTGGGTGAGGATCTGGCCGAGGAAGCCGGGCAGCTCGTCGGCGCCCTCGGGCGCCCCGGTCGCGTTGTAGTTGGCGACCAGGCCGCAGACCGGGATCCGGGCGTAGAGGTTGAGGTGGCGGCGCACGGCGTCGAAGACCGGGCCCGCGACGTTCTCGAAGTACACGTCGATCCCGTCGGGCACCGCCGCCGCCGAGCTGGTCGCGGAAGTCCGGCGCGCGGTGGTCGATGCCCGACGTCGAAGCCGAACTCCTCGGTCAGCGCCCGCACCTTCTCCGGCCCGCCCGCGATGCCGACGGCGCGAGCACCCTTGAGCTTCGCGATCTGGCCGACCGCCGAGCCGACGGGGCCGGTCGCCGCGGCGACCACCACGGTCTCCCCCGGCTGCGGCCGACCGATCTGCAGCAGCCCGGCGTACGCCGTGAAGCCGGGCATGCCGAGCACGCCCAGCGCGGTGCTGCGCCGGGTTGTCGCCGAGGTCGCGGTGTCGAGCTTGCGGACCTGGCTGCCGCGTGCGACCGCGTGGGTCTGCCAGCCCGAGTAGGAGAGCACGCGTGTCGCCCGGGCTCGAGCCCGTCGTAGCGGGACTCGACGACCTCGGCCACCGTGCCGCCGACCATCACGTCGCCGACCTCGACCGGGTCGGCGTACGACTTGGCCGAGCTGAGCCGACCGCGCATGTAGGGGTCGAGGGAGAGGTAGCGCACGGCGAGCGAGACCTCACCGTCGCCGAGCTCGGGCAGGTCCTCGGTGACGGTCTCGAAGGTGTCGGCGTCAGGCTCGCCGTCGGGGCGCTGCCTGAGGCGGATCTGTCGGCTCTGCAAGGTGTCCATGCCGCCACTGTGTCAGCCGTCGGTAAGGATTCGGGAGCGGGGCCGCGTGCGCGGCGGAGTAGGTTGGAACCATGTTCGGATCGAAGTCGAAGGACCCAGCAGAGACCACCAGCTACCCCGTCGCCAAGAGCGAGGACGAGTGGCGCGAGCAGCTCTCCCCCGAGGAGTACGCCGTGCTCCGCAAGGCCGGCACGGAACGGGCCTTCCAGGGCGAGTACACCGACACCGAGACCGTCGGGGTCTACACCTGCAAGGCGTGCGACGCCGAGCTCTTCCGCTCCCAGAACAAGTTCCACTCCGGCTGCGGTTGGCCGTCGTTCTACACGCCCCTCGCCGGAGACCCGTGATCGAGCGCAAGGACCGCTCGATGGGGATGGCCCGCACCGAGGTGCTCTGCGCCAGCTGCGGGTCGCACCTCGGCCACGTCTTCGACGACGGCTACGGCACCCCGACCGGGCAGCGGTACTGCATCAACTCGATCTCGATGAACCTCGAGCCCGCCGAGGGCTGAGGACCTACGCTCCTGCCATGGAGCTCGGGGCGGGTCGTCGGGCCATGTCGTTGAACGGCTTGCGACCTGTCCGGTGAGCACTCCTGGCTCGACGCCCCGACGACCTCGGCCGCCGTGGTGCGCGACGAGTGGATGGTCGGGCTCGGTGGCAAGGTGCTCGAGGACCGCGCCGGCGCCGGGCTGCTGACCGACCTCGCCGCCCTCGACGGTCCCGACTTCACGGCCGCGGACTGGCGCCCGAGATCCGGGACTTCTACGGGCACACCGCCGACCGGCGGATGGAGGTGTGCACCGGCTGGTCGCCGGTGTTCTGGCCCGGCGGCGAGCTCGTCCCACGCCGGTTCGGCAAGCGCGTCGAACAGCTCGCGCTCCCCGGGTGACTGCTTCGGCGGCAACGGCGCCTACGTCGTGGTCGACGACGGTGGGCGGCCCTACGCCGCCCGGGCACCGATCCGCGAGACCTCCCACGTGTACGTCGACCGAGAGGGCCTGCTCCGCACCGATCACGCCCTGCGCCGGTGGTCGGCGACAGCGGTCCGGCTGCACTACCGGCTGGACCGTCGCCGCCACGGCCAGGGCGACCTCCGGATGTGAGCGAGCCCCAGCCCGTCGTTGAAATCCGGGCTGGGACCCTTGCCGCCGATGCTACGGCGCGGTCGCGCCGGGTCCCTGCCGGAGCAGGGCCAGCCCGACGTCGACCAACGCGGTGCGCGGGAGATCGGGCACCTCGGCCAACGGCCACCAGCGGGCCTCGTCGGTGGTGCCGGCGATCTCCCGGGCCAGCTCTCCGCCGACGACGCTGGCCGCGTAGACAACACGCACGGCCTTCATCGGCCGGTCGGTCTCGACGTAGCGATGCTGCGCGGGGATCACCCCGGTGTCGACGCCGAGCAGGCGGTCGAGCACGACGTCGTAGCCGGTCTCCTCACGGACCTCGCGCACCGTGCCCTCCTCGGTGCTCTCCCTCAGGTCGACCCCGCCGCCCGGCAGGGTCCAGCGCGGCACGTCCGGCTCGTTCCACAGCGCGAGCAGGATCCGGTCGCGGTCGTCGAGCACCACGGCGTACGCCGCCAGCCGGGTGTCGAACCCGGTCGGCTCCGGCGCCCCGACACTCACCGGGCGCTCACACCGGGCGCTCACTGGGCCAGCACCCGACCGACCGCCGAGACCACGTCGTCGGCCTCGAGGTCGGGCGCCGTGCCCGAGGTCGAAGCTGAGCCACTCGTGCGGGTTGTGGACCCAGACGCTGCGGATCCCGGCGTTGCGGGCGCCGGTGATGTCGGCGTCGAGGTTGTCGCCCACCATCCAGGCGCCGTCGAGCGTGGTGCCGGCGCGCTCGGCGGCGAGCGCGAAGATCGCCGGGTCGGGCTTGCTCGTGCCGACCTCCTCGGAGACGCAGACGGCGTCGACCAGGTCCAGCCAACCCGGACGCGGCCAGCTTCAGCTCCTGGCGCCGGGTGTAGCCGTTGGTCACCACGCCCAGCGACCAGCCGGCGGCGCGGACCTCGCCCAGGGCACGGCGCACGGCGGGTCGAGCCGGTAGCCACCCGAGACGGCCTCCTCGTGCGGGCCCACGAAGTCGGCGTACGACGAAGCGTCGCCGAGCCGCGCGACCAGCCTGCGGTGGAACTCCCGGCGCGACGACGTGACCGCCGCAGTCGAGCTCGACCAGCTCCTCGAGGCGGTCGGCGTCGTGGCCGTGCTCGGCGAGGTACTTCTCCGCCCAGCCGCGGAAGATCGGGGCCCGCTGGACCAGGGTGTCGTCGAGGTCGAGCAGCAGCAGCGCCACTCAGGGCAGCAGCGCCAGCAGGTCGAGGCGGAGATGCGGCGTCCGGTGTAGAACGGCACCTCCTCGCGCACGTGCCGGCGCGCGTCGGAGGCGCGCAGGTGCCGCATCAGGTCGACGATCCGGTGCAGCTCGTCGGCCTCGAAGGCGAGCATCCACTCGTAGTCGCCGAGCGCGAACGACGGCGACCGTGTTGGCCCGGACGTCCTTGTAGTCGCGCGCCATCATCCCGTGCTCGGCGAGCATCCGCGCCGCTCGGAGTCCTCGAGCAGGTACCACTCGTAGGAGCGCACGAACGGGTAGACGCAGACGTAGGCGCCGCGGCTCCTCGTCGGCCAGGAAGGCCGGGATGTGGCGACTTGTTGAACTCCGCCGGGCGGTGCAGCGCCATCTGCGACCAGACCGGGTCGAGCCGCCGGCCGAACGCCGTGCGCCGCAGCGCGTTGTAGGCGTCCTGCAGCGCGTCCGAGGTCGGCGGCGTGCCACCAGACCATCACGTCGGCGTCGGCGCGCAGGCCGCTCACGTCGTACAGCCCGCGGACCACGACGTCGTTCTCGGCCGAGCCGGCGAGGAGCTTCTCCAGCTCCTCGGCTCTCGCGCCGCCCGGTCGGCGTCGCCGACCAGGTCGCGCAGCCGGAAGACCGACCACATCGTGTAGCGGATGGTGTCGTTGAGCTCGTTCGCCTGCTTGGCCATGCCCCCATTGTGTCAGCCGCGGTCGTAGGTGCCACAGGGTGCACCGGCCGACTGGGGCCCGCGACCCAGGTCGGCCAGCACCTGTCCACGGCCGACGCGCCGACGCGATCGTCGCCGGGATGCCCACCCCGTCGTACGCCGCCCCGCACACGGCCAGCCCGGGCACGCCGGCACAGCCCGGCCCGGATCCGGGCGACCCGGGCGAGGTGACCGACGGCGTACTGCGGCAGGCCTCCGCCCCAGCGCCGGACGGCGGCGTCGACCGACCTGCAGGGCGGAGCCGACGGCGGCGGACAGGTCGGCGACGGCGAGAGCGACGATCTCCTCGTCGGTGCGCTGGAGCACCTGCTCCTCGCGGTGCCGCCCGATCGAGCAGCGGAGCAGCCGCAGACCGTCCGGCGGCGCCGCGCCGACCCAGTCCCACTTGGCGAACGAGTACGTCGCCCCCTTGACCGCACGTCCGTCGACCGGCGGCACCAGGAAGCCGGACCCGGGCAGCCGTCGAAGCCCCGCACCGCGAGCGTCACCACGACCATCGAGGCGTACTCGATGCCCGCCAGCTCGGCGGCCACCACCGGGGCGACCGGTTCCAGCAGCCGCGAGGTCGGCCGGGCCGGGGTCGCCAGGACGACCGCGTCGGCCTCGACCAGCCACGGCGACCGGGTCGGGCCCACCTCCAGCGCCCAGCCCGTCGTCGTACGCCGCAGCCCACGGACCATCGCCCCGGTCTGCAGCTCGGCCCCGCTGGCCGCCAGGGCGGCGCCGGGCAGCCGCCCCACTCCCCCGCGGATCCCGGCGAACACCGGGCCACCGGCGCCGGCTGCGGGAGTCATCGCCGCCGCGGCCGCCTCGACCAGGGTGCGGGTCCCGTCCAGGCGGGCCAGCAGGCCGGGGACGGCGGCCCGCGCCGACAGCGCGTGAGCGTGGCCGGCGTACACCCCGCCGAGCATCGGCTCGACCAGGCGCTGGACGACCTCCTCACCGAGCCGGTCGGCGACCAGGTCGCCGACGCTGACGTCGTCGTCGGGCGCGAGTGCTGCCAGCGGACCGAGCCTCGCGTCCAGCCGGGCCCCCGCGAGGCCCTCGGTCGAGAGCACCCCCTCGAGCACGGCCAGGTCACCGGGCACCCCCATCAGGCTGCGCGGGATCGGCCGCATCGTGCCCCGGGTCCACAGCGCGGCGCTGGCCGTGGCCGGGGCCAGGACGTCGTCGCCCAGCCCGACCGCCCGGGCCAGCGCGACGCCTTCCGGCCGCCGCTGCAGCATCGCCTCGGCGCCGACGTCGGTGCGCATCCCGCCGACCTCCGCGACGGCCAGCTTGCCGCCCGTCTCCGCGGTGCCCTCGAGCACGGTGACGTCGAGGTCGGGTCGCGCCGCCCGCAGGGCGAACGCCGCAGCGGCACCCGCCACCCCGGCTCCGACCACCACCACGTGCATCTGCGTCGGCTCAGCCGTCCCGGGAGCCCGGCGCGTAGCCGTGCACGAAGTCGGTGAGCCGGGAGAGCGCGTCGGGGTCGGTCGCCGGGCAGCACTCCGTGGCCGAGGTTGAACACGTGGCCGTGGGCGGTGCGGCCGGCGTCGAGCACCTGGGCGGCGCGCGCCAGCATCACCTCGGTCGGGGCGAAGACCAGCGTCGGGTCGAGGTTGCCCTGCACCGCGCGTCCGCCCACCCGGGGTACGGCGTCGGCGAGGGGCACGCGCCAGTCGACGCCGACCACGTCGGCGCCGGCCTCGCCCATCAGTGCCGAGCAGCTCACCGGTGCCGACACCGAAGTGGATCCTGCGGCACGCCGAGCCGACCGGCCCGCTCGAGCACCTGCGCCGACCACGGCTGCACGTGCGCGACGTAGTCGTCCGGCGCCAGGGTGCCGGCCCACGAGTCGAAGAGCTGGACCGCCGATGCGCCGGCGGCCACCTGCACCTCGAGGTAGGCCGCCGAGATCTGCGCGATCTTCGCCATCAGCGCCGCCCAGACCTCGGGGGCGCCGGTCATCATCGCCTTGGTCCGGACGTGGTCGCGCGAGGGTCCGCCCTCGACCAGGTACGAGGCCACGGTGAACGGCGCGCCGGCGAAGCCGATCAGCGGGCACGGCGCCGAGCTCGTCGACCAGCGTGGCCGACGGACTCGGTGACGTAGGAGACGTGCTCGGGCACCAGGTCGGGGATCCGCGCGACGTCGGCCGAGCGTGGGACCGGCTCGGCGATCACCGGGCCCACGCCGGGCTTGATGTCGAGATCGACCCCGACCGCCTTGAGCGGCAGCACGATGTCGGAGAAGAAGATCGCGGCGTCGACGCCGTAGCGGCGGACCGGCTGCAGGGTGATCTCGGTGACCAGGTCCGGGCGCGTGCAGGAGTCGAGCATCGAGATGCCCTCGCGCAGCTGCGCGGTACTCCGGCAGCGAACGACCCGCCTGCCGCATGTACCAGACCGGCGCGTGCGGCACCGGCTCGCCGCGCACCGCGCGCAGTCAGCACCGAGTCCCGCGGTGCGGGTGTGCGCCGGGTGCGTGGACTGCCTGCATCCACCAATCGTCGCAGGTCAGGCGGCGCGTCGAGCAATCGGCTCGGATGCCCCGCGCCTAGTGTGGCCGACATGTCCGCACGTCAGGAGCACCGGATGGACGACCCGGAGCCGCCCCAGGAGTTCCGCGACGCCGTCCAAGCGATGCGCGACGCGCGGTTGCGCCCGGAGATCCTGGCCGAGGAGATGCCCTCGCCGCAACGGATCGCGCCCTACTCCTGCGCGCTGGCCGCCGACCTCACCGTCGACGGCGAGGACGTCGGTGGCGGGCGCCTGGTGCTGCTGCACGACCCCGACGGCAACGACGCCTGGGAGGGCACCTTCCGCCTGGTCGCCTACGCACGGGCCGAGATCGACCCGGAGCAGGCCGCCGACCCGATGCTCGCCGGGCGTCGGCTGGAGCTGGCTGACCGAGGCCCTCGAGGCGCACGGTGCCGAGTACGCCGCACCGAGCGGCACCGTCACCTGCGTCTCCTCGGAGTCCTTCGGGGGCCTGGCGGCCGAGGGCGCCACCGCCCAGATCGAGATCCGCGCCTCGTGGACCCCGCTCGGGAGCGTCGCCACCGACCTCGGCGCGCACGTGGAGGCCTGGGGTGAGGTGATGTGCGCCGCCGCGGGCCTGCCGCCGGTGCCCGACGGTGTGGCCACGCTGCCCAACCGGCGTGGGCAACGCGGCCGAGGCTGATGGACCGGCCACCTGGCGACGCGTCCGGGGACACCGGAACAGACGCCCGGACCGCAGCGCCGACAGCCCGACCGCCGCCGCCCGAGCTCGAGCTGCTCGTGCTGCGAGACGGACTGCCCGACGTCGTGGAGACCCCCGAGGCGCTGGCCGCCGCGGTCGCCGACCTCGCCGGCCGGCACCGGCCCGATCGCGCTCGACGCCGAGCGCGCGTCCGGCTACCGCTACTCCGCCGGGCCTACCTGATCCAGCTGCGCCGTGCGGGCTCGACGACCTGGCTGGTCGACCCGATCGCCTTCGACGACCTGGAGCCGCTGCGCGAGGTCCTCGACACCGACGAGTGGATCCTGCACGCGGCCAGCCAGGACCTCGCCTGCCTGCGCGAGGTCGGCCTCGAGCCGCGCGTCGCTGTTCGACACCGAGCTCGCCGCCCGGCTGCTCGGCCACCCCCGCGTCGGCCTGGCCGCCCTGGTCGAGGAGATCTGCGAGAAGCGGATGCGCAAGGAGCACTCGGCGGCCGACTGGTCGCGCCGACCGCTGCCCCGGTCCTGGCTGGACTACGCCGCCCTCGACGTCGAGGTGCTGGTCGAGATCCGCGACGTGCTGGCCGAGGAGCTCGCGCGAGTCCGGCAAGGCCGAGTGGGCCCGCCAGGAGTTCGAGCACGTGATGGCCCAGCGCCCGGTGCCGCCGCGCGGACCCGTGGCGCCGTACCTCGGGGATGCACAAGGCACGGGGTCGGCGCGGCGTCGCGGCGGTGCGTGAGCTGTGGACGGCGCGCGACGAGCTCGCCGAACGGCGCGACGTCACGCCCGGCCGGATCCTCCCCGACTCCGCGATCGTCGCGGCGGCCAACGCGATGCCGGCGGACCGCGCCGCACTGCTGGGCACGCGCGGCTTCCACGGCCGGGGCGCGGAGCGCTACTCCGAGACCTGGTTGAGGCCGATCGAGACCGCACGGACGATGCCCGAGGCCGAGCTGCCGCCGCTCTCGCGTACGCTCCTCCGGTCCCCCGCCGCCGCGGTCCTGGGCCGAACGCAACCCCGAGGCCGCCGCCCGGCTGGCGACGGCCCGCCCGGCGCTGGCCGCGCTGTCGGAGGAGCGTCGACGTGCCGGTGGAGAACCTGCTCACCCCCGACTTCGTGCGCCGTCTGCTCTGGGAGCCACCCGCCGACCAGGGACCCGGTGCAGCTGCCCGACGCCGTTGCTGACGCGCTGGACGAGATGGGCGCCCGCCCGTGGCAGCGCGACCTGGTCGGGCCGCTGCTGGTCTCGGCGATCCTCGATCCCACGCCTCCGGCCGCACCCGCGGAATCAGACGACCCGCAGGCCTGAGAGCGGGCTCAGCCGCAATGGCGAGGCGCTCGGTGAGCCGGAGGGGCTCGCACCCGGTGAGACCCCGGTGAGGAGTGGGCTCACGGCCGTGTCGATGTCGCCCAGCTGGGTCTTCAGCGGCTCCACCGACGTGCCGTAGAGCAGCTCGGACAACGACCGGGTCGAGCGTCGGCTGGGCGCTGTGCCAGGCCTCACCCTGGGGCAGGTCCTTGGTGAAGCGGATCTGGGCGGCGAACACGCTGGACCCGGTCGGCAGCTGGTTGCGGTCCTCGAAGGCGTCGGAGTTGAGCACGGTGGAGTTGGCCGGGGTGACGTAGCCGGTCGAGGCGAGCACGCGCGAGGCCTGGTCGCGGACCAGGTAGGCCAGGAAGCGCGCCGTCGAGGTGCGGTGCGGAAGCTTGGGCTTCACGCACAGGCCGGTCGACTTGGTGATCGTCGACGGAGCGCCCCAGCCGCGGGATGGGCATCACGCCGAAGTCGAGGCCGTCCTGCTGACGCAGCTGGGGGGTCAGCGCCGCGGTAGCCGAGGATCATCCCGAGCTGGCCCTGCTTGAAGCGCGACAACGCGCTCTTCTTCTTCAGCTGGTCGGCGGTGAAGGTCAGCGTGGGGTTGCGCAGCAGGCCCAGGATCTGCTGGATCGTGCCGCTGTCGTCGGCGAGCGTGAGCTGCTCGGGATCACTGTTGGAATCGACGATCTGGCCCCCGGCGGAGAACAGGAAGGGGGCCAGCTGCTTGATGTCGGGCGCGATGTAGACGCCCGCGCTTCGCCCCGACGGAAGCCTGGCGGGCGGCGGCGGCGAAGTCGTCGAAGCGCCATCCGGCGTCCGGGTTGGGCTGGCTCTTGCCCTCCGGGCGGAGCGTCTCGAGCTTGACCAGGCCGCGGTTGTAGTAGACGACCAGCGGTGAGACGTCGACAGGCATGCACTGCAGTGCGGAGTCCGCGCTGAACGCCTCGAGGGAGGCTCGCTCGTAGCCGTCGCCGAAGTCGACGTTCTGGTTGCCGAGCATGTTGTCGACGCGCTGGTTGGCCCCGGTGCGCATCAGGGTCGCCACGTCCGACTGCCCGGCCAGGAAGATGTCCGGCTCCTGCGCGGTGCCCTCGGTCCTGGCCAGGGCCGCCATGGCCAGTCGGTGGTTCTTGTAGGGCTTGATGTCGATGGTGATGCCCGGGTTGTCGGCGGAGAACCGGGCCGCGATCGTGGTGTACGCCGAGATCACCGCGTCCGGGCCGTAGACCGCCAGGGTGACCTTGATCGGTCCCGTGGCCGTGGTGACGGTAGGTGCGGGCGGGGTGGCGCCGTCCGGGGTGCAAGCGCTCAGTCCGAGTGTCACGACAGCCGCCGCCAACACCGCCGTGATCCGACGTCGCCGCACCTGGAGCTCCGTCCCCTCGTCTCGTCGCTGCCACGGACCCGGCAACCCCCGTCACGATACCGGGCCGCTGGTACCCGGCGCGCCCAGGCGCGGCACTAGGCTGGAGCCGATGAGCGAGAGCCAGCCCCGCCGGCACCACCGGCCCGCCTTCCCGGGGGCCATGCACTTCGAGTCCGTCGAGGGCGGTCCCGACCCGGCGGTGCTGCGTGAAGCCGCCGAGCGCTGCGCCGTGGCCCTGGTGCGCGGGACGACGAACGACGGCCCGGACGCGGACGCAGCTCGTCGCCCGGGTGGTCAGGCTCGGCGAGACCGAGGGCCTCGAGACGCTGGCCGAGCTGTGGTCGCAGTCGGCTCCCGACACGGTCGTCGGGCACGTTGTGGCGGCTCTACCTCCTCCGCACCTGGGTGTACGCCGACCCGCGCCGCGCCGCGGAGGAGTTCGCCGTCGGGCGAGCCGCGATCCCGGTCGCCGAGGTGGTCGCCGGGCTCGCCGACCCGCCCGGGCCCGACGAGGTGCGCCGACTCGTCGACGACGTGCTGGGCGGCGTCGTGCGCGGTGACTACGCCGACGTGCTGCTCCGCGCCGCGGCGTTCGCCCGGGTCGTCGGCGCCGGCCGGGTCGCGCTCGGACTGCACCCGGGTCGACGTACGCCGACGACCTGTCCGCCTCGCGCCTGCTCACCATGGCCGACCAGCTCGACCGGGCCGCGCGCCTGGAGCTCGACGACCGGCTGGGCTGACCGGCTGAGTCGACCGGGGTCTGACCGGCTGTACTGACCGGCTGGGCTGACCGGGCTTGCCCGGCGTCCTACGATGGGCGAGCGCCGGGTCGTGGTAGCCCCGGGTCCCAAATTAAGCCGCTACGAGCGGCCACGTGCCGTGAGGCGCTCCCGGCCCGGCGCACCACTTCTCCTCGTCGGGGCCGAGCTCAGCCCAGCGCCTTGCGGATCCGGGCGTCCGAGACCGGTTGGGCGGTGCCGAGCCGCTGGGCCCACAGGCTGACCCGGTACTCCTCGAGCAGCCAGCGCACCTGACCGCAGGGCGGCTCCGCACGGGCCGACCGCGCGGCAGGGCGTCGACCCGGTCCTGCCAGGCCTGCTGGAGGGCGGCGACCTGGTCCATCAGGCCACGGTCGCGACCGGTCTCGGCCGGCCAGCCGCGCGATGCGCTCGTCCATCGCGGAGAGGTAGCGCGGGTAGTGCGTGAGGGCCCCGCACCCGCCTCGGCCACGAACCCGGCGTGCACCAGGCCCGCCAGCTGGGTGCCAGGTCGGTCATCGCCGGCAGCAGCGTCAGCTCGACCCGGCCACCGACGCTGCGCTCCGTCGTACGCCAGCGGGCGAGCACGTCGACGACCCGGGCCAGCACGTCGCGGGCACCCGCCTCGACCACCGAGGTGCGCGCGCAGCCGCAGGGCGTCGTAGGCCGCCTCGTCGCGCACCACCGGGGCGGCGTCGACCAGATCGCCCGAGCGCGGCCAGCACGCAGTCGTCGACCAACGCCCCCACGGAGGCGTACGGCGACCCGGCGAGGCCGAGCTTGGTGGCGTTGTCGAGCCCGTCGAGCAGCCGCTTGGCGGGGCTGGGCACCTCGAGGGCCAGCAGCCGGCGCACGCCGAGCCGGTGCCGGGCCTGCTGCTCGTCGGCGCTGGCCACCACCCGCAGCCCGACGCTCGCGCCCTCGTCGTCCAGCGCGGGGAAGCCCTGCACCTCGTGCCCGGCCCGGACCTGGCGGAACGACTCCTCGAGCGTGCCGAAGACCCAGCTCCTCTCACCCGTGCGAGCCAGCCCGGACTGCTGCGCGACCTCGGCCACGGCCGCGTCGAAGGACGGGCGCAGCGGCACCTTGAGCGCCTCCAGGTCCCGTCCCTCGGCCACCACCGAGCCATCGGTGTCCGACGCACCCGGAAGCGCGGCCGCAGGTGGTCGGGGACCGCCGCCCGGTCCCAGGCCTCCGCCGGCACGTGCACGCCACGGACCGCGCGCAGGTGCCGGGTCAGGGCCGCGGTCAGCGACTCCTCCCCCGCAGGCACGGCGGTCAGGAAGCCGCGTGCGACGTCCGGCACCGGCACCACCTGCACCCGGATCGCCTTGGGCAGTCCGCGCAGCAGGGCCGTCACCAGCTCTTCGCGCAGACCCGGCACCTGCCAGTCGAAGGTCTCCGGCGCGAGCTGGTTGAGCGTGGCCAGCGGCACGTCGACGGTGACGCCGTCCTCGTCGCGGCCGGGCTCGAAGTGGTAGCTGAGCGGCAAGGTCAGCGAGCCCTCGTGCCAGGTGTCGGGGTAGGCGTCATCAGCCGACCTCCGCGCCCTCGTGGACCAGCATCGAGGGGTCGAAGGTGAGCAGGTCGGGGTGCGCGCGCCGCTCGGTCTTCCACCAGGTCTCGAAGTGCGCCCCGCTGACCGCCTCGGCGCCCACCCGGGCGTCGTAGAAGTCGAACAGCGTGTGCTCGTCGACGACGATCCCCCGGCGGCGGGCCCGGTGCTCGAGCTCCTCGGCCTGCTCGAGCAGGCGGCGGTTCTCCTCGAAGAACCGCGCGCGCGTGTGCCACTCCCCCTGCACGAGGGCGTGGCGGATGAACAGCTCGCGGGCCAGCTCCGGGTCGTGCTGGCCGATGCCCGACCAGCCGGTCGGCGACCAGGGGCACGCCGTACAGCGTGACCCGCTCGTGGGCCATCACCTGGGCCCGCTTCTTCGACCAGTGCGGCTCGGAGTACGTGCGCCGGACCAGGTGTCGCCCGATCCTCTCGGCCCACAGCGGGTCGATGGCGGCGTTCTGGCGCCCCCACAGCCGGGACGTCTCGACCAGCTCGCCGGCCATCACGAAGTCCGGCTGCTTCTTGGCCAGCCCGGAGCCGGGGAAGATCGCGAACTTCGCGCCGCGGGCGCCGAGGTACTCCTGGATCGGTCGCCTGCCCGTCCCCCTCGCAGCCTGCTCCCGCTCCTCCTTGGAGCCGATCTGCGAGAGCAGCCCGGACAGCAGGGCCTGGTGGATCCGGTCGGCGTCGGGGGCGGCGTCCTTGGTCTCGACCGGAGGCCCGGGCTTCATCCCGATGCCCTTCGCGATCTGGCGCAGCTGCGACTCCAGCTCCTGCCACTCGCGCACCCGCAGGTGGTTCAGGTGCTCCTGGCGGCACATCCGTCGGAACGAGCTGGACCCGCGCTCCCGCTGCTGCTCGCGCAGGTAGCGCCACAGGTTCAGCCAGGCCATGAAGTCGGACGTCGGGGTCACGGAACCGGGCGTGCGCCTGGTCGGCCTGGGCCTGCTGGTCGACGGGCCGCTCGCGCGGGTCCTGCCCGGAGAGGGCGGCCGCGATCACCAGCACCTCGCGCAGGCAGCCGAGCCGGTCGGCCTCGAGGATCATCCGGGCGACCCGTGGGTCCACCGGCAGCCGGGCCAGCTTCCGCCCGAGCCCGGTCAGCCGGGCCTTCCCGCCGGCCCCCTCCGACTTCAGCGCGCCGAGCTCCTCGAGCAGCTGGACGCCGGCCTTGACGTTGCGGACCTCGGGCGGGTCGACGAACGGGAAGCGGGCGACCTCGCCGAGGCCCAGCGAGGTCATCTGCAGGATCACGCTGGCGAGGTTGGTGCGCAGGATCTCCGGGTCGGTGAACTCCTGGCGAGCCTCGAAGTCCTCCTCGGCGTAGAGCCGGATGCAGATGCCGTCGGCCACCCGTCCGCAGCGTCCGGCGCGCTGGTTGGCCGAGGCCTGGCTGATCGGCTCGATCGGCAGCCGCTGCACCTTGGTGCGCACGCTGTAGCGCGAGATCCGGGCGAGCCCGGTGTCCACGACGTAGCGGATGCCGGGCACCGTCAGCGAGGTCTCCGCGACGTTGGTGGCCAGCACCACCCTGCGCCGCTCGTGCGCGGCGAAGACCCGGTGCTGCTCGGCCGCGCTGAGCCGGGAGAACAGCGGCAGCACGTCGAAGCCGCGCACCCCCTCGCTGACCTTGGCCAGGGCCTCGGCCGCGTCACGGATCTCCCGCTCGCCGGGCAGGAACACCAGCACGTCGCCGTGCGCCTCCTTGCCGAGCTCGCGGACCGCGTCGACGATCGCCTCGGTCTGGTCGCGCACGACGGACTCGCCCTCCTCGTCGTCGTACGCCGGCTCGACCAGCGGGCGGTAGCGCACCTCGACCGGGTAGGTCCGCCCGGACACCTCGATCACCGGAGCGCCGCCGAAGTGCTCGGAGAAGCGCTCGGTCTCGATCGTCGCGGAGGTGATGATCACCTTCAGGTCCGGTCGCCGCGGCAGCAGCTGGCGCAGGTAGCCGAGGATGAAGTCGATGTTCAGGCTGCGCTCGTGCGCCTCGTCGATCAGCAGGGTGTCGTAGCGGCGCAGGTCGCGGTCACGTTGCAGCTCGGCCAGCAGGATGCCGTCGGTCATCAGCTTGACCCGACCCGCCGGCGAGGTCTTGTCGGTGAACCGGACCTGGTAGCCGACCTCGTCACCCAGGGTGGTGCCGAGCTCGTCGGCGATCCGCTCGGCCACGCTGCGCGCCGCGATCCGGCGCGGCTGGGTGTGCCCGATGATCCCGCCCTCACCGGTCCCTTGCCCCGGCCCAGCTCGAGGCAGATCTTGGGCAGCTGGGTGGTCTTCCCCGACCCGGTCTCCCCCGCGACGATCACCACCTGGTGGTCACGGATCGCCGCCGCGATGTCGTCGCGGCGCTGCGAGACGGGCAGCTCGGGCGGGAAGGTGATGTGCACAGCCCCTCCATTCTCGCCGGTTCGCGAAACACACGTGGCGCAGGGTCCGTCCAGACGCTCAGGCCCGGCCGGTCGGGCCCTGGCGCACGCCCGAGAACGTCGTACCCGCGCGCGTCGCGCGATGCCGCCACCGCACCCTCGTACCGGTTCACGGTAGTGAAGGAGGGGTTCCTACCGATGGTTGCGGAAGCCCGGTCCCTGCGGTGGTTGAGGAAGGACGATCCCTGCGGTGGTTGAGGAAGGGCCGTCCCTCCCGCTGGTCGAGGAAGGACCGTCCCTCCCGCTGGTCGAGGAAGGACCGTCCCTCCCGCTGGTCGAGGAAGGACCGTCCCTCCCGCTGGTCGAGGAAGGACCGTCCCTCCCGCTGGTTGAGGAAGGACGAAGTCCTGTCTCGAAACCCCCGCAGCCAGCACACCTGACCGAGGTTTCGAGACGGCGCCGACGCGCCTCCTCAACCAGCGGGATCACTGTCTTCGAGACGGCGCCGGCGCGCCTCCTCAACCACCGGACCACGGCCGGAACGGTCAGGCGGTCTGGTGGGTACGCAACCAGATGGTCTGGCTCATCGCGCGGAGCTTCTCGACCACGGCCTCGTTCGGCACGCCGGCGACGTCGGTCACGACATATCCCTGCTCACCGAGGGTGGAGAGGTTCTGCGCCACGACGTTGGCGTTCTCCTCCAGCAGCAGCCGGTTGATCTCGGCCAGAACACCCGGGATGTTCAGGTGCAGGTGCGCGATCCGGAACGACGACTCGAGCGGCGGCGGCTGCAGCTCGGGCAGGTTCACCGCGTTCGCGGTGCTGCCGTCCTCGAGGAAGCCGGCCAGCTTGCCGCTGACGAACCGGCCGATCTCCTCCTGCGCCTCCTGCGTCGACCCCCCGACGTGCGGGGTGAGGATCACGTTGTCCAACCCACGCAGGGGTGACTCGAACGGCTCGCCCTGGGCCTTCGGCTCGATCGGGAAGACGTCCATCGCGGCCCCGGCGATGTGCCCGGACAGGATGTGCTCACGCAGCGCCTCGGCATCGACCACCATGCCACGGGAGGCGTTGATGAACATCGAGCGCGGTTTCATCGTCCGGAACTGGTCGTCGCCGAACAACCCGGCGTTGCCGGGGCGACCGTCGACGTGGAGGGTGACCACGTCCGCCCGGCCCAGCAGCTCCTCCAGCGTGTTCACGCGGCGGGCGTTGCCGTGCGCGAGGCGGTCGTTGGTGTCGAAGTAGATCACCCGCAGGCCCACTGCCTCGGCGACCACGGAGAGCTGCGAGCCGATGTTGCCGTAGCCGACGATGCCGAGCGTCCGGCCTCGGATCTCGTGACTGCCCTGGGCGGACTTGTCCCAGACCCCGCTGTGCATCTTCTCGATCTTGTCCGGCAGCCTCCTGGCCAGCGCGATGATCTCGCCGATCACCAGCTCGACGACGCTGCGGGTGTTGGAGTACGGCGCGTTGAAGGCCGCGATCCCCCGCCCGGACAGGGCAGGCAGGTCCATCTGGTTGGTGCCGATGCAGAACGCACCGACGGTCAGCAGGTCGGGTGCAGCGGCAGACCACGCGCTCGGTGAGCTTGGTGTTGGACCGGATGCCGAGCATGTCGAAGCCGGGCAGGGCCGCGATCAGGTCGTCCTCGGACAACGACCGCGGCAGCGTCTCCACCTCGATCTGGTGCCGGGTGAACACCTCGGTCGCGGAGGGGTGGATGTTCTCGAGCAGCAGTGCCTTGGTCACCGGTTCAGGGTAGGTGACCAGATGTCCCGGCCCGGCTGGTGGTCCGGACGGTGGTCACGACGGTTGACCGGGACTCGCGCCGAAGGCCCCGCCCGGCTGCGCCCCGTGCCGGCGTACGCCGGGAGGCCCGCCGCGCTGGAGCTGTCCGCCCGGCCCACCGTGTCCGCCTGGCCCGCCACGGCTCTCATCCGCAGCGGCACCGCCCTTGGCGAGCGCCACACCACCGACCCCGCCGATGATCACGGCGGCGAGCCCGACAGCGAGCAGGGCGCGCAGGGCCCAGACCCGGTCCCCCAGGGAGCCGCGGCGTGCCACCGGGTCCGGGTCCGGCGCGGCGGGAGGGGTCGGAGCTCGTGGCGCTGGTGGTGCTCGTGCTCGTCCATGGCCGCCATCCTGCGCAGCCTGGCTGTGCGTGAGCTGTGCGCGGGCGTGGACGGACCTGAGCGTCCGGCTCACAGGATTCTCACAGCGCGTTCATGGCCGGCGATCGGAGCAGTGGTCCACGATGGGCCCATGCCCAAGCTCGACAGCCAGCCTCACCTGACCCGCCCGGACGGGTCGCCCCTCCGGGTCCTCGTCGTCGACGACGAGGACAACATCGCCGAGCTGCTGCGGATGGCCCTGCGATACGAGGGCTGGGACGTCGAGGTCGCGCTCACCGGCAGCAGGGCGGTGAGCACGGCGAGGGCGATCCGGCCCGATGCCGTGGTGCTCGACATGATGCTGCCCGACTTCAACGGGATGGAGGTGCTGCGCCGGCTGCGCGCCCAGCACTCCGACGTGCCTGTGCTGTTCCTGACCGCGCGCGACTCCGTGGAGGACCGGGTCGCCGGGCTCACCGCGGGCGGCGACGACTACGTCACCAAGCCGTTCTCGCTCGAGGAGGTCGTCGCCCGGCTGCGCGGCCTGATGCGTCGTTCCGGAGCGGCCGACGTCGATGCCGACAACGTGCTCACCGTCGGCGACCTGACGCTCGACGAGGACAGCCACGAGGTACGCCGGGGCGGGAGCGAGATCACGCTGACGGCGACCGAGTTCGAGCTGTTGCGCTTCTTGATGCGCAACCCGCGCCGGGTGCTGTCCAAGGCGCAGATCCTGGACCGGGTGTGGAACTACGACTTCGGCGGCCAGGCCAACGTCGTCGAGCTCTACATCTCCTACCTGCGCAAGAAGGTCGACGCCGGACGCGACCCGATGATCCACACGATGCGGGGCGCGGGCTACGTCCTCAAGCCGACCGACTGATCCGGAGCCCGTGCGTGTCGTCCCGAAGACCCTCACCGCGCGGCTGGTCGTCACCGCGGTCGCCCTGGTCGCGCTGGTCAGCGTGCTCGTCGCGCTGGCCACCACGTTCGCGATGATCGTCCTCACTCACCCAGCGCCTCGACCAGCAGGTGCGAGGCGCCCAGGAGCGCGCGCTGAACGGCTTCGGCCCCGGCGGCCCGGACGCCGTCCTCCGCAGGACGGGGGACGCCGACGGTGGCTTCGGGCAGCAGCGGGGCGTACGCACCCTGATCGTCGACCTGGACTCGACGACCGACCCGGGTGGCGTGCGCTCCGACCGGGGCGCGGTCACGGTCCTCGGCACCAGCGATCGGCGGCGCCTCGAGGCCGTGCCGCAGCGACCGGCACGCGCACTCGGTCGACCTGGGCGTCGGCGACTACCGCGTCGGTCGACCGCCGACAGCGACGACGAGACGCTTGGTGGTGGGACTGCCGCTCGACGACGTGCACCGGACCACCATCGCCCTCCTGCGCAACTCGCTGCTGCTGGCCCTCGTCGGCGTGCTGCTGGCCGCGCTGATCGGCTCGTTCCTGGTCCGTCGGCAGCTGCGTCCGCTGCGCGAGGTCGCCGACACGGCGTACGACGTGACCGCCATCCCGCTCGAGGCCGGCGGGCAGCGGATCGAGGCGCGGGTCGAGCCCCGGCTGACCGACGAGGCCACCGAGGTGGGCCGCGTGGGCAGTGCGCTGAACACCCTGCTCGACCACGTCGACGCGGCTCTCGACGCACGGCACCGCAGCGAGCAGCAGGTGCGCCAGTTCGTCGCCGACGCCTCCCACGAGCTGCGCACGCCGCTGTCCACGATCCACGGCTACGCCGAGCTCAGCCGGCGTACGCCCGACGACGCCGCGGCGCTCTCCGTGGCGATGGGCAAGGTCGAGACCGAGGCCGACCCGGATGTCCTCGCTGGTCAACGACCTGCTGCTGCTGGCCCGGCTGGACTCCGGCCGGCCGCTGGAGCGCGAGGAGGTGGACCTGACCCGGCTGCTGCTCGAGGCGGTCACCGACGCGCGGGTGGTCGCGCCCGACCACGGGTGGCGGCTGGACCTGCCCGACGAGCCGGTGACCGTGGTCGGCGACGAGCAGCGGCTGCACCAGGTGGTCACCAACCTGATCAACAACGCCCGCCGGCACACCCCGGAGGCGACGACGGTCACCGTCGGGGTCGCCCCCGCGAGCCGGGCCGACGAGCCGCGTCCGGGTCACCGTGCACGACGACGGCCC
Organism: uncultured Actinomycetota bacterium; assembly: GCA_963843875.1. Lineage (GTDB taxonomy): Bacteria > Actinomycetota > Actinomycetes > Propionibacteriales > Nocardioidaceae > Marmoricola. The sequence goes on from CAWJMC010000001.1 coordinate 189,040, forward strand.
GGGCAGTCGCGCCCGAGCTCCTCGACCAGGTCTTCGAGCGGTTCACCCGCGGCGACTCCTCCCGCACCCGTTCCTCCGGCGGTGCCGGGCTCGGGCTCTCGCTGGTCCAGGCGATCACCGAGGCCCACGGCGGCCTCGGCATCCGTCGAGAGCCGGCCGGGCGCGACGACGTTCACGATCGCGCTGCCCTGACCCCTCGGCGGCTCGCTGCTACTGCGAGGGAGCGCTGCTGGGGCCGGCGCAGCCCTGGATCTTGGACTCCAGCTTGTTGGCCGCCGAGGTGTCCGAGGTGCTGGGCTTGAAGTTCGTGTCACCCTTCTCGAACGCCTTGATCGCCTTGTCACTGAGGTCGGAGTCGACGAGCACCTTGGACAGGCAGTCGGCCTGCGTCTTGGGGAGCTTGACCTCCTGGCTGCCGAGCTTGTAGCCCTTCTGCAGCGACGCCGAGAGCTGGTCCGCGCTGGGCCGGTCCCCGCTCGAGGAGCTGGAGGAGCTGGCGCTGCTGCTCGAGCTCGATGATCCGTCGCTGCTGTCGCTCCCGCCGCAGGCAGCGGTGGCCAGCAGGGCGACCGCCGCCAGGGCCAGGCCGAGATTCTTCATCATCAGACACCTTCGTGAATTGGACACCAGGCGGACCCCGGCACCACCTGCGCGACGCTACCGGGAGGTTGGTCGGATCTCCGCATCCGCCCGTCCCGGCACCCAGCGGCGGGCCAGCGACACGAGATGCTCGGTGAAGCGACGGTCCCGCTCGGCGATCGGCAGGTCCGACCACAGTGCCGCCTCGAGAGTGACCATGCCGTGCACCCCGGCCCAGAGCGTCACCGCCACCTGCTGGGGGTCGTCGGCCACCAGCGCCCGCTCCGCCAGGGCCCGCCGTACGCCGCGCAGCAGGGGCTGGGCCGTGCGGTCCGCCATCCAGCCGGCCCCACCCGGCTCCCCCAGCCCGCCGGGTCGCACCCGGCCGTCCATCAGCACGGCGTACAGCGCCGGGTGGGCCAGCACCCAGGAGCGGTACGCCTGGCCGAGGGCGCTCAGGTCCGCCAGCGCGTCGCCGGTCTGCTCGACCGAATCCTGGGCGGTGGTGAAGCCGTCGGCCGCAGTGGCGAGAACGGCGGCGACGAGGTCCTCCTTGGAGCCGAACAGCGTGTAGACGGCGTTGGTGGAGGTGCCCTCCGCAGCGGCGAGGGCGCGCAACGAGAGCGCCGCGACGCCGCCCTCAGCGATCCGTTTCGCTGCTCGCCGCGACCAGGCGGGAGCGGAGATCGTCGTCGTACAGCGTGGGTCGGGGCACTTGACCAGCGTAACGTGACGCTGTTTTATAACTACGTCATGAAATACCCGCCGAAGGGATCCCGAATGCCGCGAGTCCAATCCGGTCGCTTCACCGCCGACGTCGAGGGCGACGTCACCGTCTTCCTGATCGGCATGCGCTTGAACAAGCCCTGGCTCGTGCATCGCTGGCTCGCCGGTGTTCGTGGCCATGCCCGGATGCTGGCCCACCTCGGGCAGCACCCCGAGGTCGGCATGCTCGGGCAGCAGACCTGGATCGGGCGCACCACGCTGATGCTGAGCTACTGGCGCAGCCCCGAGCACCTGCAGCGCTTCGCCGTCGGACCGTGACGCCCCCCACCTCGAGCCGTGGCGCGCTTTCCAGCGCCGGGTCGCCGGCGACGACGCGGTCGGGATCTACCACGAGACGTACGTCGCGCACCCCGGCGACCGCGAGGTCGTCTACGCCAACATGCCGGCTTTCGGCCTCGGGGCGGCGACCGGCACCGTCCCGGTCGGCCACGGGTCCCAGACCGCGAGGCGCCGCATGCGCGGGTGAGAAATCGCCTGATGGGGAGCCGACGAACGGCGCTGCTAGGTTCCCCCGCATGCGCAACCCCAAGGACTTCTTCCGCCCGCTCGCGGTGGGGGCACCGGCTCCGTTGACGGAGATCCCGGCCCGGCCCTCGCGCGCGATCCACTTCTTCGACCCCTCGAACCGCAAGATGGCGACCAAGGTGCCGGACATGGTCGGCAGCGTCGACGTGCTGCTGGGCAACCTCGAGGACGCGATCAAGGCCGACAACAAGCAGGCCGCGAGGCAGGGTCTGGTCGAGATCGCCCGCAGCACCGACTTCGGGCCCACCCAGCTGTGGACACGGGTCAACGCGCTCGACTCCCCGTGGGGCCTGGACGACCTGACCACGCTGGTCACCGAGATCGGCGACACCCTCGACGTGATCATGGTGCCGAAGGTCGAGGGCGCTGAGGACATCCACTACGTCGACCGGCTGCTGGCCCAGCTCGAGGCCAAGGCCGGGCTCGAGAAGCCGCTGATGGTCCACGCGATCCTCGAGACGGCGCGCGGCATGCGCAACATCGACGAGATCTGCGCCGCGTCGCCACGGATGCAGGGCCTCTCACTGGGTCCGGCCGACCTGGCCGCGGACCGGCGGATGAAGACCACCCGGGTCGGGGGCGGTCATCCCGGATACCTGGTCCGCCAGGACCCGACCGCAAGCACCGAGGAGGCGATCAACGCCGACCGCGCGACGTACCAGCAGGACCTGTGGCACCACACCATCTCGACCATGGTCGACGCCTGCGTCGCGAACGGGATCTTCGCCTACTACGGCCCCTTCGGCGACATCGCCGACGTCGTCGCCTGCGAGGACCAGTTCCGCAACGCCTTCCTGCTCGGGTGCGTCGGCACCTGGAGCCTGCACCCCAAGCAGATCGCCATCGCCAACCGGGTGTTCAGCCCGTCCGTCGAGGACGTTGCCCACGCCCGGCGCGTGGTCGACGCGATGGGCGACGGCACCGGCGCCGTGATGCTCGACGGCAAGATGGAGGACGACGCCTCACTCAAGCAGTGCCTGGTGATGGTGCAGCTGGCCGAGGACCTGGCGGCCGTCGATCCCGCCCTCAAGGAGCAGTACGACGCCATCCCCGAAGGGGCCGACGCGTGAGCACCCCCGATGCCTACCGACCCCGCCGGTCGGTGCTCTACATGCCCTCCTCGAACGACCGTGCTCTGGAGAAGGCCAAGTCGATCGCCTGTGACGCGCTGATCCTCGACCTCGAGGACGCCGTGGCACCCGACGCCAAGCCGGCCGCACGCGAGGCGGCCTGTGCCGCGGCCGCGTCCGGTGACTACGGCCGCCGCGAGATCGCCGTCCGGATCAACGGGGCCGACACCGAGTGGCACCACGAGGACCTGCGTGCCGCGTGCGCGGCCGGGCCGGACGCGATCGTGGTGCCCAAGGTCGACTCGGCCGACGCGGTGCTGACCCTGGTCGAGGCGATGGCCGGCTTCGACGCGCCCGAGCGGACGACGCTGTGGGCGATGGTGGAGACGCCGTACGCGATGCTGCACGCGGAGGAGATCGCTGGCGCCTCCGAGCGGTTGAGCGTGCTGGTGATGGGCACCAACGACCTCGTCAAGGAGCTGCACGCCGAGCACGTCCCGGGCCGGGCCCCGCTGCTGACCGGGCTCTCGCTCGCGCTGCTCGCCGCCCGTTCCACCGGCAAGGTCGTCCTCGACGGTGTCTACAACGACGTGAAGGACGCCGAGGGCTTCCTCGCCGAGTGCCAGCAGGGCCGGGAGCTGGGCTTCGACGGCAAGACCCTGATCCACCCCGGTCAGGTCGAGGGCGCCAACGCCGCCTTCGCACCGTCCGAGGCCGCCGTGGAGGACGCCCGCGGGATCCTCCAGGCCTGGCAGGACGGCAAGGGCTCCGGAGTGGTCACCTACAAGAGCAAGATGGTCGAGAACCTGCACGTCGAGACGGCCGAGCGCACCCTGGCCGTGCACGACGCGATCAGCGCCCTGGGCTGAGCCCGTCTCGCCCGGTCGGCTCAGCAGTCCGCGTGGATCAGCGCGCGCCAGGTCGTCAGGTCCATCGCACCCGTCCTGTCGAGGCCCGCGTCGGACTGCAGCTCGCGCACGGCGGCGGTGGTGGCGGGTCCGTAGTGGGGAACGTGCGGCTTGGGCACCCGGTGCCCGGCTCCGTCCAGCATGGCCTGGAGCTCGACGACCCAGAACCGGTTGTCGCCGGTGGCGGTCGCGTCCTGCTCCCGGCTCAGGTCCGGCAGGTCCGCCGCCTGGTAGCTGCAGGCGCAGTTCGAGGACCGGCCCACGTCGCTGCCCAGCCGCAGGACGTACGTCGAGGTGTCGGTGTGCGCGATCCGCGCCCGGCAGGCCGCGACCGGGGTGGTGAACGGCCCGAGGTAGGGCAGGTAGGCCGACCCGGACTTGTTGCCGCTCCCCCGCAAGGCCGTGCAGGAGCCGGCCACCGAGAGGTAGTGGCCGGGGGCCGCAGCGGAGCTGAACCGCCGCAGCGGGGCCTGCACGAACGACTTCTCGCTGCTGGAGCGACGCGACGAGGCCAGCACCACGACGGACTGCTGGGTGCAGCCGAGATCCAGCTGGGTGAAGCCGACACCCAGCGGGTCGCCCGTCGATTCCTCGGGCGCGGAGGAGACCGCGGTAGCCGGCACCGCCTCCACTCCGGAGGCCCCGTCGTGCAGCCGACCCACCAGCACCACGACCAGGGCGACGAGCAGCACCATGGTCCCGGCCACGGGGAGGGCTCCCAGCGCGCGCCGGCGCCTCGACCGGCCGGGGTGCCGACCGGCGTCGTCGGCCGGGTCGCACAGGACGAGCATCCCCGAGTCCGCGAGCACGACCGGCTCCGGCACACCGTGCGGGTCGTACACCACCCGGTCCGGCGTCACGCCGGCGGCGTCGCCCCGTTCCCCCTCTCGTCCGCTCACCACAGGCCGGGGTCGTCCACCCAGGACGTCGACTGCTCACCGGCGGGAGGCGTGCCGTCGCCCGGGCCGGTCCGGGCGTGGCTCGCCTCGACGGCGAGCTGGTCGACCCGGTCGTTCATCCGGTCTCCCGAGTGCCCCTTCACCCAGCTGAACCGGACGTCGCCGCGCTCGAGGACCAGGGCGATGAACGGCTCCCACAGGTCCCGGTTGGCGACCGGCTTCTTGGCCGAGTTCGTCCAGCCCCGCTTGTGCCAGCCGACGTACCAGCGCTGCTTGAAGCAGTTCACGACGTACGTCGAGTCGCTGACCACCTCGACCGGACCGGTCAGGGCCTTGACGGCCTCGAAGGCGGCCTGGATCTCCATCCGCTGGTTCGTGGTCGCCGGGTGCGCACCCGACCCCTCCGGGCCCCCGTCGACGGCCCACGCCCAGCCGCCGGGTCCGGGGTTGCCGCGACAGGCGCCGTCGGTCCAGACCCGGGTGTGTGCGCTCATGCTTCGACGATCACGTTGGTGGCCTTGACCACGGCGGTGGCCGAGGAACCGATCTCGAGGTGCATCTCGTCGGCCGCCTCCCGGCTCATCAACGACACGATCCGGAAGTCGCCGCACGCCATCTCGACCTTGGCCATCACTCCGTCGCGCTCGACCGAGGTGACCAGGCCGGCCATCCGGTTGCGGGCCGACGAGCCGTGGCCGCCGCCCGCGAGCGACGCCATCAGCGGGTGCAGGTCGGCGGCCGGCAGCACCCGCTGGTTGTTGTGCCGCACGAAGGTGACGCGACCCTGGCTCTCCCAGCGACGCAGGGTGTCCACGCTGACCCCCAGGGCTGTCGCGACCTCACCGATCCGCAGGAACTCCGCCATGGGCCAAGCCTAGGGTGTGCCGGGTCCTGCGTCGTGGAGCCGTCGGTAGCGTCCCCCGAAGAACAGCAACGGGTCGGTCGGCGGCTCGTCGTAGGCCTCGAGGTACTGCACGCGGCCGATCACGACCTCGTGGTCCCCCGCGTCGTACGTCGCCTCGATGGTGCAGTCGACGTAGCCGAGGACGCCGGTGATCCGCGGTGAGCCGGAGAACTCCGAGGGCACCCACGCGATCCCGGCGAAGCGGTCGTCGCGGCGGCTGGCCATCGCCTCCGAGACCTCGACCTGGTCGGCGGCGAGCAGGTTGACGCAGAAGGAGCCCGAGGCCCGGATCCGCGGCCAGGCCCGCGAGCCCTTGGCCGGGCAGAACAGGACCAGCGGCGGCTCGAGCGATACCGAGCTGAAGGCCTGGCAGGTCAACCCGACCGGTCGACCGTCGACGACCGCGGTCACCACGGTGACCCCCGAGCAGAAGCGCCCCAGCACGTCACGGAACAGGTCCTCGCCCGGGTCGGCCTCGGCTCGCTCAGTCACCCCACGAGTGTCCCAGTCCTCCTCGACCGCTGCGCGTCCGGTGTGTCACGGTGGCGCGATGGACCCGATCGACGCCTGGCAGGAAACCTACGAGCGGGTCGTGGCACTGGTCGCCGACCTCCCCGAGGAAGCCCTCTCCCGCCCGGTCCCGGCCTGTCCGGACTGGTCGGTCGCCGACCTGCTCGCGCACGTGATCGGGCTCGGTGCGGACGTGCTCGGCGGTGACGAGCCGGACGACCACCGCGCGAGCTGGACCCAGGCCCAGGTCGAGGCACGCCGCGGACGCGGGCGCCACGAGCTGCTCGCCGAGTGGCACCAGGTCAGCGGCCCGTTGCGCGAGTGGATGCGCGAGCACGGCAGCCGTCCGCTGAACGACGTCGTGATCCACGAGCAGGACCTCCGGGGTGCCGTGCAGCAGCCCGGCGGACGCGACGGCGCCGGTGTGGCGATCGTGCGGGACCGACGGGTGGAGAAGCTCGCCGTCGCGGTCGCCGGGCTGCCGGCGATCGAGCTGCGGGGCGAGTCCTGGAGCTGGGCGTCGGGTGCCGACGCAGGGGTGCTGGTCGAGGCGAGCGACTTCGACCTGTTCCGCGCCCTCACCACCCGGCGTACGGCGGAGCAGCTGCGCTCGTGGACCACGCGCGGCGACGTCACGGCCTACCTCGACGCCTTCGCGGGTCTCGGTCCGCTGCCCCAGGTGCCACTGGCCGAGTAGGACACCCAGCGTTCACCGAGATGAGGTTGGATCGGTTCCGTGTTCGACAACGTCCGTGAGTACATCGACCGGCTGCAGACCGACGGCTACTCCGTCGGGGAGGACCACGACGACGACCCGGTCCTGATCGACCGGACCGGGCGGGCGGTCGACACCTGGCGCGAGTACTACCCGTACGACGAGCGCATGGACCACCCGGCCTACGACGAGCAGAAGTACCAGCTCCAGGTCGAGCTGCTGAAGTTCCAGAACTGGACCGCGGAGACCGGTTCTCGCCACGTGCTGCTCTTCGAGGGCCGCGACGCAGCCGGCAAGGGGGGCACGATCAAGCGGTTCATGGAGCACCTGAACCCGCGCTACGCCCGCACCGTGGCGCTGACCAGTCCGAGCGACCGCGAGCAGAGCCAGTGGTACTTCCAGCGCTACGTGCAGCACCTGCCGACGGCCGGGGAGATGGTGCTGTTCGACCGGTCCTGGTACAACCGCGCCGGCGTGGAGCGGGTGATGGGGTTCGCCACCGACGAGGAGTACGAGCAGTTCATGGCCCAGGTGCCGCTGTTCGAGCAGATGCTCGTCGAGAGCGGCATCACCCTGCACAAGTACTGGTTCTCGGTGACCCGCTCGGAGCAGCGGACCCGCTTCATCATCCGCCAGGTCGACCCGGTCAGGCAGTGGAAGCTGTCCCCGATGGACCTCGCCTCGCTGGACAAGTGGGACGCCTACACCGCGGCCAAGGAGCAGATGCTGCGCCGCACCGACACCGATCACGCGCCCTGGACCACGATCAAGTCGAACGACAAGCTGCGCGCCCGGATCGAGGCCATGCAGCACTTCCTGTCCGGCTTCGACTACCCCGGCAAGGACCGCGCCGTGGTGCGCACGCCGGACCCGCTGCTGGTCAAGCGCGGGCCGCGACGCCGTCGGCGACTGAGCCGACTCACTCCCAGCCGCCGCGCTCCAGGCGGACCTCGGTCCGGCCCGGCTCGATCCCCCACCGTGGCAGCGCCTCGGCAAGCGCCTGCTGCACGGCTTCCGTGGCCGCCCCGACGCTGCCGAGCGCGGAGGTCGCGTCCAGCCCGACCGCCCAGCTGCGCAGGACGGTGAGGCTGAGCTGCTCGATGGCGGTGCGCGGGTCGGCGATCTCGTACGTCGCAGCCCGGGCGTCGACCAGGCGGTAGGTGGTCCTCGCCGACACCTCCAGGGTCTGGTCGTCCTGGCGTGAGGACCGGCTGGGCGACCAGCGCCGCGGTGCGCTCGGCCAGCGACACCCGCTCGATCTTGTCGCCCGGCACGACCAGGTGCAGTCCGGGCTCCAGCACCCGGTGGAAACGGCCGAGCCGCTGCTGCACCCCGACGTGCCCGGACGGCACGCGGCGGGTCAGCATCGCCAGGCTGCCCAGCACCACGACCACGAGCAGGACCAGGATCAGGATCGGTGCGGTCACGGGCCCAGTATGTCCGTGCTGGCCCGTCGCCGACCCGTCGCCGACCCCGGCGTACCGATCGGTAGCCTGCGAGGCATGGGCTACCTCCGCCGCCAGCTGGTCATCGCCGGTCTGACCGGCATCGCGCTGCGACCGGTGTCCGGTCTGCGGGCCGGGATCGCCTCGTTCTTCGCCGGGATGATGACCGGCGAGCTGGCCCCGCACCTGATGGCCTTCACCGCGCTGGACACGGCCTCGGCGCTCTCGCGCGGCCGGGCCCGGCCCGCCGGGCTGCTCCTCGCGGCCGGCTCCACCCTGGGGCTCGGCGTGCTCGTCAAGCAGGCGTACGGCGTCGGCGAGCTGGTCGAGACCTCGCTCGTCGAGGGCATCGGCGACGACTACACCGCCTCCCTCGGCGCGGTCCCGACGAAGCGCGAGCTGGCCACCCAGTGGCGCGAGCTGGCGCGGCCGTTCCGGATGCGCAAGCACGAGGTCGAGCGGATCGGCGACATCAGCTACACCGAGGGCGGCAAGCGAGCGCGGCTCGACATCTTCCGGCCCAGGGGGGCGACGCTCGACGGCCGACCGCTCGAGCGGGCGCCGGTGCTGGTCCAGGTGCACGGCGGGGCCTGGGTGCTCGGCAACAAGGAGAGCCAGGGCCAGCTGCTGATGAACGCGATGGCGTCGCGCGGCTGGGTGTGCGTCGCCCTGAACTACCGGCTCGCGCCCAAGCACCGCTGGCCGGCGCAGATCGTCGACGTCAAGAAGGTGCTGGCCTGGGTGCAGGACAACATCGCCGCCTACGGCGGGGACCCGTCGTACGTCGTGATCACGGGCGGCTCCGCCGGCGGGCACCTCGCCTCGCTGGCCGCCCTCACGCCGCACGAGAGGTCCTACCAGCCGGGCTTCGAGGACGCCGACACCTCGGTCACGGCGTGCGTCCCGTTCTACGGCGTCTACGACATGGCCGGGATCACCGGCCACGGGGCAGGACGACCGCAGGACGATCGCGATGCGCCAGGGGTTCCTGGCCCGGCGGGTGTTCGCCCCCGGCGCCGGCGAGCAGGACTTCGAGGACGCCTCGCCGCTGACCCGGATCACCGCCGAGGCCCCCGACTTCTTCGTGCTGCACGGCCAGAAGGACACCCTGGTCCCGGTCGCGCAGGCCCGCGCGTTCGTGGCCCGGCTCCGCGAGGTCTCCCCCAGCACGATCACCTACGCCGAGCTGCCCGGCGCCCAGCACGCCTTCGAGGTCTTCTCCTCGATCCGCTCGCAGTCCGCGATCAAGGCGGTCGCCCGCTGGCTGGAGTGGCACCACGCCACCCACCACCCGGGCCAACCCCCACGCCGACCGCCGGGCCGACCCCCGGGCCGACCGATGAGCCTGCCCCCGGACCTGCTCGCCCACGCCCGCGCCGCCAAGGGCTTCATGCCCGACGACGAGGGCGACCTGCTGCACCGCCTGGCCTGCGACCGGCTGCCGCACGGGCCGGCGCTGGAGGTCGGCACCTACTGCGGCAAGTCGGCGATCTACCTCGGCGCCGCCGCCCGCGGAGGCCGGGCCCGGCGCGGTGGTCTTCACCGTCGACCACCACCGCGGCTCGGAGGAGAACCAGGCCGGCTGGGAGCACCACGACCCCGGCTCTGGTCGACGCCGAGTCCGGCCTGATGGACACGCTGCCGACGTTCCGCCGCACGATCGAGCGGGCCGGGCTGGAGGACCAGGTCGTGGCCGTGGTCGGTCGCAGCACGACCGTGAGCCGGCACTGGCGCACCCCGCTGGCCCTGCTCTTCATCGACGGCGGGCACGCCGAGGAGCACGCCCAGAACGACTACAGCGGCTTCGCGCCGTGGGTGCAGCCCGGCGGCACCCTGGTGGTCCACGACGTCTTCGAGCAGCCCGAGGACGGCGGCCAGGCGCCGTACCACGTCTGGCTGCGGGCCGTGGAGAGCGGCTGTTTCGAGCCGCTGGCCACCGTCGGGTCGATGCGCGCGCTGTCCCGGGTCCGGGGTGACGCCGGCGAGCCCGTCGGCTGAGCCGGGGCACCCGCACTCGAGCCCGATCGCGGCGACCTCGGGGACCAGCCCGCCGGTCCGCATGATGCCGGCGCCCGGAGTCGTGCCGCTGAGGGCGTCGGCGGCCAGGACCACCGCCGCGGCGGTGTACGTCGTCTGCTCGTCGGGCCAGTTGCCCTCGTCGGGGAAGACGAAGCCGGTCCAGTAGCGGCCGTCGTCCAGGCGCAGGTGCTGCGACGTCGGCGAAGCAGCGCCAGCGCCCGGTCGCGGTCGCCGATCGCGTCCAGCGCCATCACCAGCTCGCAGGTCTCCGCGCCGGTGACCCACGGGTTGGTGTCGACGCAGCGCATCCCCAGGCCGGGCACCACGAAGTCGTCCCAGCGCGTCGCCAGCAGCGCTACGCCGCCTCGCCGCGCACGGCCCCGCCCAGCACCGGGTAGTACCAGTCCATCGAGAAGGTCGACTTGTCCAGGAACTCCTCGCGGTGCTCGCGCAGCGCGTGGCCGAGCCGGCCGGCCGCCAGCTCCCAAGCCGGGCTGCGCGCTCCCCCACCAGCTCGGCCAGCGCCAGCCCGGCGCGCAGCGACTGGTGGATGCTGGACGACCCGGCCAGCAGGGCCTCGCGGTCGACCGTCGCCGGACCGGCCGCGTCCCACTCCTGGGACCAGGCGATCCCGCCGAACGGCAGCTGCATCGACACCACGAAGTCCAGCCCCCGGCGCACGACGGGCCACATCCGCTGCACGAACTCACGCTCGGCGCGCACCCGCCAGTGGTGCCAGACCCCGACCGCGAGGTAGGCGCACATGTTGGTCTCGGCGCTCGGCGTCCTCGACCTCGCCGGCGACGAGCTTCATCGGCCACGACCCGTCGAAGCGCTGGGTGCGGCGGCACCACTCGTAGGCCCGCTCGGCCGCCTCGACCTGGCCGCCGACGAGCAGCGCCATCGCCGCCTCGACGTGGTTCCACACGTCGGTGTGCTCACCGACCGACCACGGCACGGCCCCGTCCGGCTCCTGCATCGGCCGCGATCGAGGCGGCGGTGTCGCCGACCTGCTCGGCCGTCAGCACCCCCGGGACCGAGGGGACGCTCACTCGCTGCTCGGAGCGTCGCAGCGGCTTGTGCAGGTAGAGCACCATGCTCTTGCCCAGGACCGGGTCGAGCACCAGCTCGGCGGCGCGGGTCAGCGTGCTCCAGCCGCGCGTGCGCATGATGTCCCAGACCAGCACCTGGTGGTAGGCCTTGCACCAGCGGGTGGTCGTCGTTGGTGACGCCCGACCGCGCACTTGAGCCACCAGTACGGCGAGTGCAGGCCGTGGACGTAGTCGATGCCGTCGTGCTCGAGGCCGGCGTTGACGAGCTTCGCCGACCAGCTCCTTGTCGGAGTAGATCCGGATGTGCCCGCCGGGGGTGTTGTGGTAGTCGTCGGACAGCTTCCAGCAGACCAGCTCGGGCAGCCAGCGCGGCACGGTGACGGCGATCGTGCCGCCCGGGCGCAGCACGCGGACCAGCTCGTCGATCGCCTGCGATGTCGGCCGGGACGTGCTCGAGGACCTCGGCGGCGACCACCCGGTCGAACTCGCCGTCGGCGAAGGGCAGCGCGAGCGCGTCGCCCTCCTTGATGTCGGCCTCGGCGCCCAGCGGGACCTCACCGGCTTCCTTCATCGCCCCGAACAGCTCCAGCACCCCGGCCAGCTCGTCGGCGTCCTGGTCGAAGGCGACCACGTCGGCGCCGCGGCGGTACATCTCGAAGGCGTGCCGCCCGGCGCCGCAGCCCATGTCGAGCACCCGGTCGCCCGGGTCGCAGCCCGAGCCGGTCGAAGTCCACGGTCAGCACGATCGGTTCTCCTTCGTCGTTCCCGGGCTCGTCATCGGTGGTCCTTGCTCGAGGGCGATCGCCCGCTCGTACGCCGCCGCGGTCGCCTGCGGCGACCGCGCGCCAGCTGAAGTGCTCCCGCACCCGCCGCCGGCCGCCGGCAGCCCATCCGGGCCCGGCGCTCGGGATCGTCGAGCAGGGCGGCCAGGGCCGTGACCAGCTCCCCGACGTCGCCGGGGGTGACCAGGTCGGCGCACTCGCCGTCGGGTCCGACGACCTCGGGGATCGCGCCCGCCCGGCTCACGACCAGCGGGGTCTCGCACGCCATCAGCTCGGCGGTCGGCAGCGAGAAGCCCTCGTAGAGCGACGGCACGCACGCCACCTCGGCCGAGCCCATCACCTCGACCAGCTCGGCGTCACTGATCCCGTTGACGAAGCGGACCCGGTCGCCGATGCCCAGCCGCTCGATCAGCCGCTCGGTGGGGCCACCCGGAGTCGGCCGGCTGACCAGGACCAGCTCGACCTCCCGCTCGGTGCAGCAGCTTGGCGGTCGCCTCGAGCAGCGTGGCGATGCCCTTCATCGGGGCGTCGGCGCTGGCCATGGCCACGATCCGTCCCGGCACCCGCGGCGCGGTCGGGGGCGGAAGATCTCGTCGACCCCGAGCGGGATCACCTCGATCCGGGCCGCGTCGACGCCGAAGTCGCGGGCGATGTCGCGCCGCGAGGACTCCGAGACGGTGAGGATCGTGCGCAGCCGCCGGGTGACGGCCCGCTGCATCCGCAGGAAGCCGTACCACCGCACCAGCGGCAGCTTCTTGCGCCAGGTCGCCTGGGCGACGTCGATGCGGCGGTCGAAGGTGATCGGGTGGTGGATGGTCGTGACCAGCGGCAGCCCGCGTCGCGCGATGTCGAGGATGCCGTGCCCGAGGACCTGGTTGTCGTGCACGACGTCGAAGTCGCGCGGCCCGGGTGCGGAAGACCCGCGCGACCCGTCGGGCGAAGGTGCGCGGCTCGGGGAAGCCGGCGGTGCACATGATCGCGAACTCCGCGACGTCGATCAGGTCGCGGAACTCGCGCAGCCGCGGGATCCGGAAGGGGTCCGGCTCGCGGTAGAGGTCCAGGCTCGGCACCTTGGTCAGCGACGACGCCCGGGTCGAGGTCGGGGTAGGGCTGGCCGGAGAAGACCTCGACGCTGTGGCCGAGCGCGACCAGCTCGCGGCTGAGGTGCCGGACGTAGACGCCCTGACCACCGCAGTGCGGCTTGCTCCGGTAGGACAGCAGGGCGATCCGCATCCCCTCAGCCCTCCCCGGTGTTCATCTTGCGGTGGTCCCAGCTCGCGACGTGGTCCGGCTCGATCACCACCACGACCCGCTTGCGGGCCTGCGCGGCCACCGCCTCGGCACCGAAGTCGCCGAGGTCGACCCCGCCCGCCATCCGGGTCACGACGAGCGTGCCGACCCGCTTCACCTCGTCGTAGTCCTCAACCAGGCGGGCGGTGCCGGTGATGCTGACCCCGCGCAGCTCGTCGTACGCCGCACCGTCCTCGACCAGCGCGCTGACCCGGGGGTCGCGGCGCAGGTTCACGATCTTCTGCGAGCGGCCGTAGGTCCAGAAGGCGATCAAGCCGTCGTCGACGACGTAGAACAGGGTCGTCAGGTGCGGCTCACCGTGCGGGCCGACCGTCGCCAGCTGCACCTTGAGGTTGTCCTCGAGGAAGTCGGCGACCTCCTGCTCGGAGAGTCGCACTGCTTCGCGTCCGGATGCCATCGCCACCATCGTCTCGCCTCGAAATACCTACCGGACGGTAACAGGTGGCACTCAGCTCGTCCCCGGCCGGCCATGCTCCTCCGGGTCGCTCGGCGTCGAGCGGCTGCTCGCCAGGCTGAGCACGGTGGTGACCCCCAAAGTGCCGACGATCACCACCAACGAGAGCCAGATCGGGATGTCGGGGGCCCACGAGACGGGCTCGCCGCCGTTGATGAAGGCGAGCTCGTTCTCGTGCATCGCGTGCAGCACCAGCTTGACGCCGATGAAGGCGAGCAGGAACGCCAGGCCGTAGGAGAGGTAGACCAGACGCTGGAGCAGCCCCCCGATCAGGAAGTACAGCTGACGCAGGCCCATCAGGGCGAAGATGTTCGCGGTCAGCACGAGGTACGGCTCCTGGGTGAGGCCGTAGATCGCCGGGATCGAGTCCAGCGCGAACAGCAGGTCCGTCGTCCCCAGGGTCAGGATCACCAGGAACATCGGGGTGATCAACCGCTTGCCGTCGACCGTGGCGAACAGCCTGTTGCCGTTCCACTTGTCGGTCGCCGGCAGGTACCGCTTGGCGAGGACGACCAGCCGGTTCTCCTCGAGCTCCTCGTCCCCGGACTGCGACTCGTCGTCGTCGGCGCCCTCCTTGGCCAGCTTGATCGCGGTGTAGACCAGGAAGATCCCGAACAGGTAGAAGACCCAGCTGAACTCGTTGATCGCGGCTGCACCGACGCCGATGAAGATCCCGCGCATCACCAGGGCCAGCACGATGCCGACCATCAGTGCGGTCTGCTGGTAGGCCTTGGGCACGTTGAAGTTGGCCAGGATGATGATGAAGATGAACAGGTTGTCGACCGAGAGCGAGTACTCCGTCAACCAACCGGCGAAGAACTCGGTGCCGTACTGCGACCCGCTGGTCGCGAAGACCCCCAGCCCGAACAGGACGGCCAGCCCGACGTAGACCCCGAGCGCGATGCCGCACTCCCTCATCGACGGCTCGTGCGGTCGTCGACCGATCACGACGACGTCGAAGAGCAGGACGGCACCGGTGGCGCCGATGGTGAGGAACCAGACCCACGGGGCGATGTCCATGATGCTCGACCTTCCGGAGACGTGACATGACGTTGCTCCGGAGGTCTCTTCCGCCCATCTCGACGATGGACCGACGGCGCCGGGTCCCTGACGATCGTGCTTGGGGGACCGTGATGACGACACCGCCGCGAAGGAATACTCCCCTCCTGCGCCGCAAGGATCCCACGCCGGTCCTCACCGGGGCGAATCCGTCCAGGTCGGGGTCAGCCGCGGCCGAACATCCGGGAGAGCAGTCCGCGCTGCTCCGCGACGACGTTCGGCGCGTCACCGGACAGCTCGGCGAGGAAGGCGTCCACCTCGCCCTGGTCGTAGCCCTCCCGCAGCCGCACGGCGCTGAACCGGGCCGCCCGGCACAGGGGGGCCAGCGGACGACCCGCCGCCGCGGCCTCGCCGAGCCGGTCCAGCAGGGCGTCGACCTCCCCCTGGTCGTAGCCGTGGCGCAGCACGGGGTTGAACCGGACCTCGGTGATCCGGGCCGTGAGCCGGTGCTGCTCCTGCTCCGCGTCCGTCACCGGGTCGACCTCGGACCCGTCCGGCGGTGTGCCCTCGGCGGGCTCGGCCGCGATCTCGGCCAGGAAGGTGTCGACGTCGACCATGTCGTAGCCCTCCCGCATCCGCACCGTGGTGAAGCGCACCGCGGACACCAGCGGCTCCAGGGGCCGACCCGCCGCGGCCGCAGCAGCGGCCTGCTCCAGGAACTCGTCGACCTCGCCCATGTCGTATCCCTCGCGCAACCGCACGGGTCGGAACTGGACGTCGACGATCCGCGCAGAGAGTTCGCTCATGGCTCGTGTCTACCCCACTCCCGGGCGCGCCAGCCCCCGGGCGGCGGTCGCGCTACTTCGTCGCCTCCATCATCTGGCGCAGCTCCTTCTTCAGCTCCGAGACCTCGTCGCGCAGACGGGCGGCCACCTCGAACTGGAGCTCGGCGGCCGCCGTCTTCATCTGCTCGGTGAGCTGCTGGATCAGCTCGGCCAGGTCGGAGGACGGCAGGCCGGCCAGGTCGGGCATCGAGGCGCGGTCCTCGTCGACCTGCCGGCCCATGCGGGACAGGCCCGGCACCGGAGCCTTCTTCGACTTGTCGCCGCGGGCGCCCGTGCCCTGCCAGGTCGCGAGCAGCTCCTGGGTGGTCTCGTCCTCGCGGGCCAGCATCTCGGTGATGTCGGCGATCTTCTTGCGCAGCGGCTGCGGGTCGACGCCCTTCTCCTTGTTGTAGGCGATCTGCTTGTCCCGGCGCCGGTTGGTCTCGTCGATCGCCTTCTCCATCGAGGGGGTGATCTTGTCGGCGTACATGTGCACCTGGCCCGAGACGTTGCGCGCGGCGCGGCCGATGGTCTGGATCAGCGACTTGTCGGAGCGCAGGAAGCCCTCCTTGTCGGCGTCGAGGATCGCGACCAGCGACACCTCGGGCAGGTCGAGGCCCTCGCGGAGCAGGTTGATGCCGACCAGCACGTCGTACTCCCCCATGCGCAGCTCGCGGAGCAGCTCGATCCGGCGCAGGGTGTCGACCTCGGAGTGCAGGTAGCGGGTGCGGATGCCGGCGTCGAGGAGGTAGTCGGTGAGGTCCTCGGACATCTTCTTGGTCAGGGTGGTGACCAGGACCCGCTCGTTCTTCTCGGTGCGGGCGTTGATCTCGCCGATCAGGTCGTCGATCTGGCCCTTGGTCGGCTTGACCACCACCTCGGGGTCGACCAGGCCGGTGGGGCGGATGATCTGCTCGACGACGTTGCGCCTCGCCGCCACCCTTGGCCAGCTCGTAGTTGCCGGGGGTGGCCGAGAGGTAGATGGTCTGGCCGATCCGCTCGACGAACTCCTCCCAGCGCAGCGGCCGGTTGTCCATCGCGCTGGGCAGCCGGAAGCCGTGGTCGACCAGGTTGCGCTTGCGCGACATGTCGCCCTCGTACATGCCGCCGATCTGCGGCACCGCGACGTGGGACTCGTCGACGACCAGCACGAAGTCCTCGGGGAAGTAGTCGAGCAGGGTGTTGGGCGCCGAGCCGCGGGCTGCGACCGTCCATGTGCATCGAGTAGTTCTCGATGCCGGAGCAGGAGCCGACCTGGCGCATCATCTCGACGTCGTACGACGTGCGCATCTGCAGGCGCTGCGCCTCGAGCAGCTGACCGTTCTTCGAGAAGTGCGCCACCTGCTCGGCGAGCTCCTCCTCGATCCCCTTGATCGCCCGCTCCATGCGCTCCGGGCCGGCGACGTAGTGCGTGGCCGGGAAGACGTAGAGCTCCTGGTCCTCGCTGAGCACCTCGCCGGTCACCGGGTGCAGCGCCATCAGCCGCTCCACCTCGTCGCCGAAGAACTCCACCCGCACGGCGTGCTCCTCGTAGACCGGGAAGATCTCCAGGGTGTCGCCGCGGACCCGGAACGTGCCGCGGGTGAAGGACAGGTCGTTGCGGGTGTACTGGATCTCGACCAGCCGGCGCAGGATCGTGTCGCGGTCGAGCTCCTGGCCGACGCGCAGCCGCAGCATCCGGTCGACGTACTCCTGGGGGGTGCCGAGGCCGTAGATGCACGACACCGTCGAGACCACGATCACGTCGCGCCGGGTGAGCAGCGAGTTGGTCGCGGAGTGCCGCAGCCGCTCGACCTCCTCGTTGATCGAGGAGTCCTTCTCGATGTAGGTGTCCGTCTGCGGGACGTAGGCCTCGGGCTGGTAGTAGTCGTAGTAGCTGACGAAGTACTCGACCGCGTTGTCCGGGAACAGCTGGCGCAGCTCGTTGGCGAACTGCGCGGCCAGGGTCTTGTTGGGCTGCATCACCAGCACCGGGCGCTGCGACTGCTCGGCCACCCAGGCCACGGTCGCGGTCTTGCCGGTGCCGGTGGCGCCGAGCAGGACGATGTCCTTCTCCCCGGCCTTGAGCCGCTTCGCGATCTCCTCGATCGCCGCCGGCTGGTCGCCGGCCGGCTGGTAGTCGGACTGCACGTCGAACGGCGCGACGCGGCGCTCCAGATCGGTCACTGGCCTCATACCCCAAGCCTACGTTCCGGCACCGACAACTGAGCCTGCGAAGTTGTCGTAGTGCCGGAAGGTCGAGGAGCGGGGCCAGACCCGAACGAAGAGAGGGACCGGCCCGCGCGCTCTCGAAGCCCGGCACCGACAACTCGGAGCCTGCGAAGTTGTCGTAGTGCCGCAAGGGTGAGGAGCGGGCTCGAGCAGCCCTGCGCCTACCCTCCACCCATGGAGCTGCTCGAGGCCCTGCGCGGCCAGGCCGAGGCTTGTGGGCGGCTCGGGTCACCCATGTACGCCGACCTGCTGGAGCGCCTCGCCGACGACGTGGCCGCCGGCGGGCCGGCCGCCGAGGTGCTCGCGGGCCACGAGCACGATCCGGGTCCCTCGGCGCTCGCGCTGCGGCTCATGGGCAGCGTCCACCGGCTGGTGCTGGAGCGTCGGGCCGGTGCGCTCGCGGCGTCGTACCCGAGCGTGGGGGGCACGTGGTCGCCGGAGCCGTGCTGGGCCGGCTTCCGGTCGCTGCTGGCCGAGCAGCCCGGTGCCGTCGCCGAGTGGCTCGACCGGGCGCCCCAGACCAACGAGGTCGGCCGTGCCTCGGCGCTGATGGCGGGCCTGCTCGCCCTGGGCCGCGAGCGGACCCTGCCCGTGCGACTCTTCGAGATGGGATCCTCGGCCGGGCTGAACCTGCTCGCCGAGAAGTTCCGCTACATCAGCGAATCGGGGGCCGGCTTCGGGCTGGAGGACTCGCCGGTGGTGCTCGATCCGGCGCTGGCGCGGACCCGGCCCCTGGTCCGCCCCCTGGCCACGCGTCGTCGAGCGGGTGGGCAGCGACGTGCTGCCGATCGACGCGCGGACGACGGAGGGTCGCCTGGCGCTCACGGCGTACGTCTGGCCCGACCAGGGGCACCGGCACCAGCGGCTCCGCGGCGCGCTCGCGCTGGCCCGGCAGGTGCCCCACGAGGTACGCCGGCAGTCCGCCGGCGAGCTGGGGTCCTCGCTCGCCCTGCGAACGGGTGCAACGACCGTGCTCTGGCACAGCGTGATGTGGCAGTACGTCGCGGCCGAGGAGCAGCAACGGGTCCGCGCGTCGATCGAGGCGCTGGGGGCGCAGGCCACCGTCTCGGCGCCCTTCGCCCACCTCTTCCACGAGCCGGTCCGCCGCGCCCCCGGGAGCGACTTCGAGTTCTGGCTGGTCCTGGAGAGCTGGCCCGGCGGCGGGCGACGGTTCCTCGCCCGTGTGCACAGCCACGGTGTGCCCGACGACCTGGGAGCACCGCCCGGCCCGCCGGTCCGCACGGCTTCTGATTGGATGACGACGTGCCGCGTCATGCTCCGCTGATCAACATGAACCACCCGCTCGTGCGGGTGCTGCGCCGGGTGCTCGCTGGCGGTCCTGGGCGTGCAGGTGGCGGTGGCGCTCGGTCTGACGCTGACCGACTCCTACCGGCGGCGGGGCAAGAAGCCGCAGCCGTTCCCGACCACGCCGCCACGCGTCGGTGGACGATCGGCGACAGCACGGTGACGACGTACACCTACGGCCAGGACCTGTACGACGACATGCTGGCCGCGATCGACGACCGCCGAGCACCAGGTGCTCTTCGAGTCCTACATCTGGAAGGGCGACGAGACCGGGGAGGCGTTCAAGGCGGCGCTGGAGCGGGCCGCCGACCGGGGCGTCGAGGTGTACGCGATCTACGACGCCTTCGCCAACATCGTCGTCTCGCCGGCGTTCAAGCGGTTCCCGCGCTCGATGCGGGTGCTGGCCTACCCCGTCTACAACGCCGGCTGGCGGTTCTTCGACCTGCGCCGCTACGGCCGCGACCACCGCAAGATCGTGGTGGTCGACGACGAGGTCGGCTTCGTCGGCGGCTACAACATCGGCACGCCGTACGCCACGCAGTGGCGGGACACGCACTGCCGGATCACCGGGCCGGCGGTCTGGGACCTCAAGCGGGCCGTGGCCGACTTCTGGAACTCCCAGCGCGGCGCGCGGCACTGGGGCAACACCGGCGGCCGGCCGCTGCTGATCGAGACCACGCGCCGACTGGGAGCCGCGGATCCGGATCCACCGCAACCTGCCGCGGCAGTGGACCTTCCCGATCCGGGCGATGTACCTCGACGCGATCGACCGGGCCCGCACGCAACGTCTGGATGACGCACGCCTACTTCATCCCCGACGAGAACTTCGTCGAGGCGCTGGTCGCCGCCGCCCGTCGCGGGGTCGACGTCCGGATCCTGCTGCCGCGCACCTCCAACCACGTGGTCGCCGACTGGATCAGCCGCGGCTACTTCGGCCAGCTGCTCGGTGCCGGGGTGCGGATCTTCCGCTACGAGGGCGCGATGGTGCACGCCAAGACCGCGACCGTCGACGGTGCCTGGGCCACCATCGGGACCGCCAACATCGACCGGCTCTCGATGAGCGGCAACTACGAGGTCAACGTCGAGTTCATCGACCCCGACCTGGCCAAGGTGATGGAGGAGATCTTCACCACCGACCTGACCAACTGCGTCGAGATGAGCGCCGGCGAGTGGGCCGCGCGCGGCTTCACCCGTAAGGCGCACCGAGGCGTTCCTCAACCCCCTGCGCTCGTTCCTGTAGTCCGTGCCGGGTCTAGGCTCGAGCCATGAGCAGCCCACCGGAGGCCCCGACCTGCCCCAGGAGCGGCGGCTCGTCACCGAGATCCCCGGTCCCGAAGTCACGGGCGCTGCACGCCCGGCGCACGGCCGCGGTCGCGTCCGGGGTCGGCAGCGTGCTGCCCGTCTACGTCGCCGCCGCCGGCGGGGGCGTCGTGGTCGACGTCGACGACAACTCGCTCATCGACCTGGCCAGCGGCATCGCCGTGACCGGGGTCGGCAACAGCGCGCCGAAGGTGGTCGAGAGGGTCAGCGAGCAGGTCGCGGCGTTCACCCACACCTGCTTCATGGTGGCGCCCTACGAGGGGTACGTCGAGGTGTGCGAGCGGCTCGCCGATCTCACCCCCGGCGACCACGTCAAGAAGACGGCGCTGTTCAACTCCGGCGCCGAGGCGGTCGAGAACGCCGTCAAGATCGCCCGCGTGCACACCGGCCGGGACGCGGTGGTCGTCGTCGACCACGCCTACCACGGGCGCACCAACCTGACGATGGCGATGACGGCCAAGAACATGCCCTACAAGCAGGGCTTCGGGCCGTTCGCCGGCGAGGTCTACCGCGCGCCGATGTCCTACCCGTACCGGGAGCCGGCCCCGATCACCGGGGCTGAGGCGGCCGCTCGGGCGATCGAGGTGGTCGAGAAGCAGGTCGGCGCCACCAACGTGGCGTGCCTCGTCATCGAGCCGGTGCTCGGGGAGGGCGGCTTCGTCGTACCGGCACCGGGCTACCTCAAGGCGCTGTCCGAGTGGTGCACCGCCAACGGCGTGGTGTTCGTGGCCGACGAGATCCAGTCGGGGATGTGCCGCACCGGCGCCTGGTTCGCCTGCGAGCACGAGGACGTCGTGCCCGACCTGGTCACGGTGGCCAAGGGGATCGCCGGCGGGATGCCCCTGGCCGCGGTCGTCGGGCGCGCGGACATGATGGACAGCGTGCACGGCGGCGGTCTCGGCGGCACGTACGGCGGCAACCCGGTGGTGTGCGCGGCCGCGCTCGGTGCGATGGACACGATGGCCGAGCTCGACCTCAACGCTCGCGCCCGGGCGATCGAGGTGCGGATGAAGGAGCGCCTGGGCATCCTGGCGGACAAGGTGCCGGCGATCGGCGACCTGCGAGGGCGCGGGGCGATGATCGCGGTCGAGATCGTCGAGCCGGGCACGACGACGCCCGACGCGGCCCTGACCGCGAAGATCGCGGCCGGCTGCCACGCCCGGGGGGTGCTGGTGCTGACCTGCGGCACCTTCGGCAACGTGCTGCGCTTCCTGCCGCCGCTGGTGATCCCCGACGCCCTGCTCGACGAGGCGCTCGACGTCCTGGACGAGGTCGTCACCGGGTTGGTCTGAGCCCGGATCCGCCGATGGCCGCCGTCGTGAGCGTCACCAGACGGGTGCGCTGGCCAGGCGCCGGCGCGTGGGCATACCGGCTGTCTGGCGAGCGCCGGCAACGCAGCCAGCGTGCCTGGATGGTGGCGCGCAACAGGCGGAGATCGCGGATCCGGGCTGAGCCCGGCTGATCCCGTCGGGTTCACTCTGTCAGGGTGGCTGCGTGAGCTTCCCGAAACCCACGCGTCCCGAACCCCAGCTCGAGGACGACTTCGACCGGCTGGTCGACGAGGGCAAGGAGCGCCTGCTGCGGCCCTGGCTGGCGCTGATCTCCACCGGCGCGCTGGGCGGGATCGACGTCGGGACCGGGATCCTCGCCTACCTCGTGGTCAAGGAGTCGACCGGCAGCACGATCCTCGCCGGCATCGCCTTCTCACTCGGCTTCGTCGCGCTGCTGCTGGCGCGCAGCGAGCTGTTCACCGAGAACTTCCTGGTCCCCGTCACGGCCGTCGTCGCCGGTGAGGGCTCCCTGCTGGACCTGGCCCGGCTGTGGGCGACGACCCTGGTGATGAACCTCGCCGGCGGCGCCCTGATGATGTGGATCGTCGTCACCGCGCGCCCGGACCTGCAGCCGACGGCCCGCGAGGTCGGGACCCACTACGCCGATCTCGGGGTGGGTCTGGACAGCTTCCTGCTCGCGGTGCTGGCCGGTGTCGTGATCACCTTGATGACCCGGATGCAGCACACGACGGAGAGCCTCGGCGTGCAGCTGGTGCCCGCGGTGCTCTTCGGGGCGCTGATCTCGGGTGCCGAGCTGTTCCACTGCATCCTCGACTCGCTGTTCATCTTCGCCGCGATGTTCTCCGGCGCCGACATCTCGGTCGGGACGTGGCTCGTCGCCCTGGTGTGGTCGGCGCTGGGCAACGTCGTCGGGGGCATCGGCCTGGTCACCGCCATCCGGTTGCTCCGGGTGCCGCGCAAGGTCGCGGAGGCGCGGTCCGGCGACTGAGCGCGACTCGTGCCCGTCCGGCGGCGCTCAGCCCAGCTCGATCCGCACCCGGCCGATCCGGGAGACCGGCACGGCCACGCGCGGCCGCTCACCGACGCTCACGAAGAACTCGGCGCGGCCGCCCGGTGCGTCGGGGAACCGGAACCGAAAGGCACAGCCGGGCTTCTCGCTGCCCTGACCGTCACTGAGCCGGCCGCCACGCAGGGTGGCCACGATGGTGACGTCGCCGTCGTCGCTGCTGACCGTGAGGTACGTGCCCCGCCGGATGTCGTCGTACGGCGCCATCGTCGTGCAGGTCCGGCCGGAGGCGGTGTAGCGGATCGCCTCGAGGTCGCTCACCACGACGCTGCCACCGACATCGAGGATGGCCGGGACAGGTGCCGGGCTCGGCCGCGGCACGACCACCGGTGCACTTCCGCACGCCGCGCAGGTCGCGACGGCGACACCCGTCACGAACGCTGCCGCGCTCCTCATCCAGGAAGTCTACGACGGCCCAGCGCTCAGCCCGGATCCATCTCCTGCTGCCCCCACGGGCTGCCGTACGCCGTGAGCAGGTCGAGGAAGGGCCGGGCGTCGAACGCCTCCGGCCCCAGCACGCCACTGCCGGTCCAGGTGCCGGCCGCGAGCAGCTCGAGGGCCACCACCGGGTTGATCGCCGTCTGCCACACGACGCACTGGTGGCCGTACTCCGCCATCGACCACTCGTTGTCGACCACGTGGTAGAGGTAGGTCGAGCGGGGAGCGCCCTCCTTGTCCTTGCCGCTCACCCACAGCCCGGCGCAGGTCTTGCCGCTCATCTGCGGACCCAGGGTCGCCGGGTCGGGCAGGCACGCGGCCACGACGTCGCGCGGGGACACCTCGACCCCACCGACCGACACCCGTTCGGTGCGGTCCAGACCGAGCATGTGCAGCGTCTTGAGGACCTCGATGAACGCCGTTCCCAGGCCGTACTTGAAGGTGGCCCGCCGCGCCTCCACCCAGCGCGGCATCAGCAGTACTTCCTCGTGCTCGACGTTGACGCACTCGACCTGACCGATGCCCTCCGGAAAGTCGAAGACCTCGGGCTCGCTGAAGGGTGCCGTCGTGAACCAGCCCCGGTCCTGCTCCCACACCACCGGCGGGTTGAGGCACTCCTCGATGGTGGTCCAGATCGAGAAGGACGGCGCGAACGCCACCTCACCGTCGGGGCTGCCGACAGTGAGGTTCGCCCCGTCGCGGACGCCGAGCTCGTCGATCTCGGAGAACAGCTGGTCGGCGGCGTACCTCGCGAACACGTCGGAGAGCCCCGGCTCGACGCCGATCCCGACCAGGGCCAACCGACCCGCTCCCTGCCACAGGCGCTCCTTCTCGAACTGCTCGTCGCCGAGCTTGACCCCACACTGCTCGTACGGTGAGGAGGGGTGCGGACGGGACAGGCTCATCGCCATGTCGAGGTAGTCGGCACCGGCCGCGAAGGCGCCGTCGAAGACGCCCATCACGAAGCGCGGGTCGACGGCGTTCAGCACGTGCGTGATCTCGTGCCGCTCGCACAGCGCCGCCACCGACTCCGAGTCCGACGCATCGACCCGGGCGGCGACGAAGCGGGCGTCGCCGATCGCGGCCACGGCCCGCTCCGCGCGCGCCCGGTCGTGGTCAGCCACGACGCAGCGCTCGAAGAAGTCGCGCCGTGCGGCGATCGCGGTGAACGCCGAGCCGACGCCACCGGCGCCCACCAGCAGGATCCTCATGCCTACTGCCCGATCCAGGACATCACGTGCTTGACCCGGGTGTAGTCCTCGAGCCCGTACATCGAGAGGTCCTTGCCGTAGCCCGAGTGCTTGAAGCCACCGTGCGGCATCTCGGCGACCAGGGGGATGTGGCAGTTCACCCACACGCACCCGAAGTCGAGCGCCCGCGACATCCGCATCGCACGAGCGTGGTCCTGCGTCCACACGCTCGAGGCGAGGCCGTAGGGCACACCGTTGGCCCAGGCGAGCGCCTCGGCCTCGTCGGCGAACTTCTGCACCGTGATCACCGGGCCGAAGATCTCCTCCTGGATCTGCTCGTCGCTCTGCTCCAGGTGGGCCAGCACCGTCGGCTCGTAGAAGTAGCCGCTCTCCCCCTGGCGGTGGCCGCCCGCCGCCAGCTCGGCGTGGTCGGGCAGCCGGTCGACGAGACCCGAGACGTGGGCCAGCTGGTCGGCGTTGTTCAGGGGGCCGTACAGCACGTCCTCGTCGTCGGGCATCCCTGTCCGGGTGGCCCGCGCCGCCTCGGTCATGGCGGCCACGAACTCGTCATGGATCCCCGGACCGGCGAGGACCCGGGTGGCGGCGGTGCAGTCCTGGCCCGCGTTGAACCAGCCGGCCTCCGAGATCCCCTCGGCGGCGGCCGCGACGTCGGCGTCGTCGAAGACGATCACCGGCGCCTTGCCACCGAGCTCGAGGTGCACCCGCTTGACCTGCTGCGCCGCCGATCCGGCGACCTGCATGCCGGCCCGCACCGAGCCGGTGATCGCGACCAGCTGCGGGATCGGGTGCTCCACGACGGCCCGGCCGGTGTCGCGGTCACCGGTCACGACGTTCAGGACGCCGGGCGGCAGGAACTCCTGGGCCAGCTCGGCGAGCAACGTCGAGGTGGCGGGCGTGGTGTCGCTGGGCTTCAAGACGATGCAGTTGCCCGCCGCGAGCGCCGGGGCGATCTTCCAGATCATCATCATCAGCGGGTAGTTCCACGGCGTGACCTGGCCGACGACGCCGATCGGTTCGCGGCGTACGAAGGAGGTGAAGTCCTTCATGTACTCCCCCGCTGCCCGACCCTCGAGCACGCGTGCGGCGCCGGCGAAGAAGCGGAGCTGGTCGACCGCGACCGGCAGCTCCTCGGAGGTGGTCAGCCCGAGCGGCTTGCCGGTGTCCTTGGACTCGACGCTCACGAACTCCGCGCTGCGTCGCTCCAGCGCATCGGCGATCTTGAGCATCGCCTGCTGCCGCTCCGAGGGGGTGGTGTCGCGCCAGGTCCCGAACGCCCGGTCCGCAGCACGGTAGGCCCGGTCGACGTCCTCGGCGTCCGAGGCCGGGGCGGTCGCGTACACCTCCCCGGTGGTCGGGTCCACGACGTCGTAGGTCGCTCCCGAGGCCGAGTCCACCGACTCGCCGTCGATCACGTTGCGGAAGGTCGTCACCGGGTTCGCCATGGCGGGAGCCTAACCACGAGGCTGCGCAATCGGTAGGGCCTTGGCTTGTGGACGACGAAATCGGTAGCCTGGATGGTCGAAGTGCGTCGTTCCTCGTTGCCAAACCTCGGGCGCGGAGCGCAGACTGCACACACCCGAACCCCAGTGGAGACAGGGACCAGACGATGACCCAGGCAGCAACGCAGGCATCAGCCCAGACCCGCGACGAAACCGCTTCCCAGAGCGCGGCGCGCGACCACCTGTGGATGCACTTCACCCGGCACTCGACCTACGAGACGCACGAGGTCCCGACCATCGTCCGCGGCGAGGGTGCCTACGTCTGGGACTCGCACGGCAACAAGCTCCTCGACGGCCTGGCCGGGCTGTTCGTCGTCCAGGCCGGGCACGGGCGCAAGGAGCTCGCCGAGGCCGCCGCCAAGCAGGCCGAGCAGCTGGCCTTCTTCCCGATCTGGTCCTACGCCCACCCCGGCGCCATCGATCTCGCCGAGCGGGTGGCGTCCTACGCCCCGGGTGAGCTGAACCGGGTCTTCTTCACCACCGGCGGCGGCGAGGCCGTCGAGTCGGCCTGGAAGCTGGCCAAGCAGTTCTTCAAGCTCACCGGCAAGCCGACCAAGCACAAGGTGATCAGCCGAGCCATCGCGTACCACGGCACCCCGCAGGGCGCCCTGTCGATCACCGGCCTGCCCGCGATGAAGGCGCCCTTCGAGCCGTTGGTGCCCTCGACCTTCCGGGTGCCGAACACCAACCTGTACCGCGCGCCGGAGCAGTTCCAGGGCGGTGCCCCCGAGGACGAGCGCGCCTTCGGCCAGTGGGCCGCGGACCGCATCGCCGAGGCGATCGAGTTCGAGGGCCCCGACACCGTCGCGGCCGTGTTCCTCGAGCCCGTGCAGAACTCCGGCGGCTGCTTCCCGCCACCGCCCGGCTACTTCGAGCGGGTCCGCGAGATCTGCGACTCCTACGACGTGCTGCTGGTCTCCGACGAGGTGATCTGCGCGTTCGGGCGGCTCGGGCACATGTTCGCGGCCGACCGCTACGGCTACCAGCCCGACATCATCACCTGCGCGAAGGGACTCACCTCCGGATACTCCCCCCTGGGCGCGATGATCGCCACCGACCGGCTCTTCGAGCCCTTCGCCCACGGCGAGGCGTCGTTCGCCCACGGCTACACCTTCGGCGGCCACCCGGTCTCCACCGCGGTCGCAATGGCGAACCTCGACATCTTCGAGCGGGAGGGCCTCAACGCCCACGTGCTCGACACCGAGGCCGACTTCCGAGCCACCCTGGAGAAGCTGCACGACCTCCCGATCGTCGGCGACGTCCGCGGAGACGGATTCTTCTACGGCATCGAGCTGGTCAAGGACAAGGCCACCAAGCAGACCTTCGACGCCGACGAGTCCGAGCGGCTGCTGCGCGGCTTCCTGTCCCCCGCGCTGTTCGAGGCGGGCCTCTACTGCCGCGCCGACGACCGGGGCGACCCGGTGATCCAGCTCGCCCCGCCTCTGGTCGCCGGCCAGGACGTCTTCGACGAGATCGAGTCAAAGCTGCGCGACGTGCTCACCAAGGCCTGGGCCCAGCTCTAGGCCGTGGTTCAGCTCCGGCCGAGCGTCGACCTGAGCTCGCCGACGTCTCCGGAGTACACGATGGCGCGCAGCCCCACGGCCGCTGCGGCCTCGACGTTGGCCCGGCGGTCGTCGACGAACGTGACGTCCGAGGCAGGCGCGTCCAGCACCGACAAGACGTGGGTGAAGATCGCCGGGTCCGGCTTGACCAGGCCGAGCCTGGCGCTGACGAAGCGGTGTTCGAAACGCTCGGTCCAGGCCAGCTCGTCGAAGGCGTCGGCCTGGAAGTGCGGGGCGTTGGAGAGCAGGGCCAGTCGGGTGCCGGCAGCGGACTGCTCGTCGAGCAGGTCGACCATCGCCGGGTCCAGCCGGGCCCAGCCGGCGCAGTCGATCCGGACCAGCTCGGCCACCTCGCCATCTCCCAGCGGGCGACGCGCGACGCCGGACCAGTACGCCGTCGCGTCCTGACCGGCGTCGAAGCGCTGCCGGTCGGCCCAGTACCGCACACCGAGCTCCTCGGGGTCGAGACCCAGCCGGGCGGCGATCGCGCTCAGCGAGGCCTCGTCGTACGGGCGACTGATCACGTCGCCGTAGTCCATCAGCAACCACGGAGTCATGGGCCGCACCCTAGGCCTACCCTGACCGGGTGCAGGAGCTCTACTCCCCCACACCCGATCCCGGACTGGCGCCGTACATCACCCGGATCGGGGGCTACCGGCTGAGCGGGTTCGAGCCGGGGATCCACGTGGGGATGCCCGGGCCGACGCTGACGGTCACCGTGCCCTTCGACGAGCCGATCGTGGTCGCCGGGCCGGGTGGCCCGCCGACGGCGTACGGCGCGATGGTCGCCGGCCTGCACGACGCCCCCGTCCACATCCACCACGACGGCCACCAGCACGGCATCCAGCTCGACCTGAGCCCCCTGGGTGCCCGCGCCCTGCTCGGTGTCCCGGCCGGCGCCATCGCGGGCGAGATGCTCGACCTGTCCGACCTCCTCCAGACGGTGCAGCGCTCCCTGGCCGTCGAGGCAGCATCGGCCCCGACGTGGCGGGACCGGGTCGACGTGGTGCTCACCGCCCTGACTCGGCGCCTCGCCGACGACCGCAGCCTCGGTCCCCACCCCGAGGTCGACCGCGCCTGGGCCCAGATCCGCCGCCTGCACGGCTGTGTGCCGGTGCGGGCCGTGGCGGCGGACGTCGGTTGGTCGACGCGACACCTGGGTGAGCAGTTCCGTGCGGAGTACGGCGTGTCGCCGAAGACGGCGGCCCGGCTCACCCGCTTCGCACGGGCCCGGCGGATGATCGGGCGCGGTGTCCCCCTCGCCGAGGCTGCGGTGCGGTGCGGTTACGTCGACCAGTCCCACCTCAACCGCGACTGGCGCGGCTTCGTCGGGCTCTCGCCCACGCGGTGGGCCGCCGAGGACCAGCTCGCATTCGTCCAAGACCCCGGGGCGCCCGCGCCATGAGACTGGGCCCATGACCCGCGAAGACCACAACATCTGGATCGCCATCATGTGTGCCGACGCCCTCGCCGAGCGCGAGTGGCTGGGCGGGCTCGGCTTCGAGCCGGGCGTCTGCGTCCTGGGCCCGGACGGGTCCACGGTGCAGCACAGCGAGATGCTCTGGCCCGAGGGCGGTCGGGTGATGGTGAGCACGCGCGCCGACAAGGCGCACCTGGGCACCGCGCCTGGGACGACCAGTGCCTACGTCGTCACGGCCGAGCCCGACGCCGTGCTGGACCGGGCCGAGGCGATGGGTGCACCGATCGTCCAGGCGCTGGAGGACACCGACTACGGCAGCCGGGGCTTCAGCATCCTGGACCCTGTCGGGAACGGGTGGAGCTTCGGCACCTACGCGGGTTGACCCCGCGCGCCTGCACGGGCGGCGCGGGTGGGCGCGAGACCATGACGCCCATGCCCGACAAGTCAGCGCGAGAAGGCCGACCGCACGCGGTGATCGACGAGGTCGCCAAGCAGATCATCGAGCAGCTCCAGCAGGACGGGCGCCGCTCGTACGCCTCGATCGGCAAGGCCGTGGGTCTCTCCGAGGCGGCCGTGCGTCAGCGGGTACAGCGACTGGTGGACGCCGGGGTCGTGCAGATCGTCGCGGTGACCGATCCGATGCAGCTCGGCTTCGCCCGCCAGGCCATGATCGGGATCGGGGTCGACGGCTCGCTCGAGCCGGTCGCCGAGGCCCTGGCCGCGATGGACGAGGTGGACTACGTGGTGATGACCACCGGCGGGTTCGACATCTTGTGCGAGGTGGTCTGCGAGAGCGACGAGCACCTGCTCGAGCTGCTCTCGAGCCGGATCCGCGCCGTGCCCGGGGTCGGCAGCACGCAGACCTTCATGTACCTCAAGCTGGCCAAGCAGACCTACTCCTGGGGCGTGCGCTGAACCCGGACCAGCGAGCCCCCGGGCTCAGCTGCGGACGTCGATCTCGCCGTCGGCGTACCACTTGCGGATCACCTTCTTGTCGAACTTGCCGACCGAGGTGCGCGGCACCTCCTCGATGAAGGCCCAGGCGTCCGGAAGCTGCCACTTGGCGAAGTCCTTGGCGAGGTGCTCACGCAGCTCCTCGGGGGTGACGCTGGCGCCCTGCTTGACCACGACCGAGGCGAGCGGCCGCTCGTCCCACTTCTCGTCGGGGATCCCGACCACCGCTGCCTCGACCACGGCGTCGTGGCCCATCAGGGCGTTCTCCAGGTCCACCGAGGAGATCCACTCCCCGCCGGACTTGATCACGTCCTTGGCCCGGTCGGTCAGGGTGACGTAGCCGAGCTCGTCGAGGAAGCCGACGTCCCCGGTGCGCAGCCAACCCTCGTTGAACTTCGCCGCGACGTCGGGATCGTCGGAGTTGTAGTACCCCTTCGTCACCCAGGGCCCGCGCACCTCGACCTCACCGATCGTCCTGCCGTCGCTGGGCAGCAGCGAACCGTCCTCCGCGGTGATCCGGGCCTCGACCCCGATCTGGAAGCGACCCTGGCTGCCCCGGAAGCGCCAGGCCTCGGCGGAGTCCGGCTCGACGCCGAGCGGGATCCCGGCGGCCGTGGCCACGGGCGAGGTCTCGGTCATCCCCCACGCCTGGAGGATCTCGATCCCGTGCCGCTCACCGAGCGCCTTCTGCAGCGAGACCGGGACGGCGGACCCGCCGCAGAGGATCTTGCGGAAGGAGTCGAGCGAGATGTCGGGGTGGTTGTCGAGGTAGCCGAGCACGTCGTTCCAGACCGTCGGTACGGCGCCGGACAGGGTGGGCCGGGACTCGAGGATGAAGCGGACCAACGGCTCCGCCTGCAGCCAGCGGTCGGGCATGCACAACGACGCACCGCTCATCATGGCGGCGTACGAGAGACCCCACGAGTTGGCGTGGAACATCGGCACGATCGGCAGCACCCGGTCGTGGTAGGACATTCCCGCGACGTTGCCGGTGCACACCATCTCGGAGTGCAGCCACGCGGAGCGGTGGCTGTAGACGACCCCCTTGGGGTTGCCCGTCGTCCCGCTGGTGTAGCACATGGCGGCGGCGTCGCGCTCGTCCACGTCGGGCCAGTCGAAGTCCTCGGACTGCTCCGCGAGCAGGTCGTCGTAGACCAGGACGTCCTTGCCGGACGCGCGCAGCGAGTCGAGGTCGGACGAGGCTGCGTCGGGGCCGGCGACCAGGACCGTGTGCACGGTCGTGAGCTCGGAGAGCTGCTTGGCCAGCGACGGCACCAGCGAGTCGTCGACGATGACGACCTGGTCCTCCGCGTGGTTGGCGATGTAGACCAGCTGGTCGGGGAAGAGTCGGATGTTCAGGGTGTGCAGCACCGCGCCCATCGAGGGAACGGCGAGGTAGGCCTCGAGGTGCTCGGCGTTGTTCCACTGGAAGGTGCCGACCCGCTGGTCGCCGACCACGCCGAGGCTGCGCAGCGCGTTGGCCAGCTGCGCCGAGCGTCGGCCCACCTCGGCGTACGAGCGGGTGCGGCTGCCGCCGTCGGTCGCCGTCACCACCTCGGAGTCGCGGTGGACGGTGGTGCCGTGCTTGAGGATCGAGCCGATCGTCAGCTGGGCGTCCTGCATGGTGCTGCGCATGTACGTGCCTCCTGTGGGGTCGGTCACGATCCTTGCCTGAGGAGCTGCGCTGGACAAGTGCGACGCGGGTCCGGCCGTGCGCTCAGCTCGCGGTGGTCGCTCCGCGCCCCGGCTGGCGCGGGGCGCGGAAGCCCGGCGGCCTCGGCGTCCTGCGGGCTGACGGAACCAGACGTCGGGGATCGTGCTGGCGAAGGAGGTGCTGGCGTGCGTGTGGTAGATCCGCGAGCGCAGCTTGGCCTTCACGACGTACGCCGGCCCGGGCGCGCTGCCGTTCGGGCCGGGCAGCGCCGAACCGGGGAACGTGCCCGGACGAACCGCGGCGTCGTGATCACCGGCTCCCTCCCCTGGCCCCCGGTCGGGCTCCGGGTCGGGCTCCGGGTCGGGCTCCGGGTCGGGTCGGGGCTCGGCCGAGGGCTCGAGGAACGTGTCGAGGTCACCCTGGTCGTAGGCGGCGCCGAGGTGCGCGTGCGACTTGCGGCACCGACGCCCGCGTTCCAGCCAGCCCACGCTCGCCCCGAGAACGAGGGCGACCGCAGCCACCAGCACCAGCGTCGTCACCACGAGATCCTCCGAGCGTCTCCCGCTCCTGCACGGAGCCAACCCAGCATATCGACTCCGACCACACCAGCCTCGCCAGCCGCAGGAGGCCGACGACCGGCGTCGGCATCGCCGCACCAGGCACAGCGTTGACCGTGCGACGCGCGGGGCGAGAGACTTCGGAGGTGACTCTCATCGACCTCCCCGACGGCCGCTCGCTCGACATCGACGACCGCGGTGGCGCCGATCCCGTGCTGCTGTTCCAGCACGGCACCCCTGGCTCGGTCCGCGGACTGAGCCGGATCGGCGAAGGGGCCG
This sequence comes from uncultured Actinomycetota bacterium, assembly GCA_963843875.1. Taxonomy (GTDB): domain Bacteria; phylum Actinomycetota; class Actinomycetes; order Propionibacteriales; family Nocardioidaceae; genus Marmoricola. The sequence goes on from CAWJMC010000001.1 coordinate 221,590, forward strand.
CGCGCAACGGGCTGCGGGCCGTCGGCTGGTCCCGCCCGGGCTACGGCTCGTCCACGCGCGAACCGGGGCGCGACGTGGCTGCCGTGGCCGCCGACGCCGCCGCCGTGCTCGACCACCTCGGCGTCGAGCAGTGCGTGGTCGCCGGCTGGTCCGGCGGTGGGCCGCACGCCCTCGCGATCGGGGCCCTGCTGGGCGACCGGGTCGCCGGGGTCACCACGATCGCGGGGGTCGCGGCGTACGACAGCGACGACCTGGACTTCCTGGCCGGCATGGGACAGGACAACCACGACGAGTTCGGCGCTGCGCTGTCCGGCGAGCCCGAGCTGCGGACCTACCTCGACGAGCAGCGTGCGGGGATGTCCGACGTCGACCCGGCCGGGCTGGTCCGCTCGATGGACAGCCTGCTTCCCGACGTCGACCGGGCCCTGCTCACCGACGAGTTCGGTGAGGAGATGGTGGCTGCCTTCCGCGAGGGCCTCCGCCCGGGCGTGGACGGCTGGCTCGACGACGACCTCGCCTTCACCCGGCCCTGGGGCTTCGAGCTCGCGACGATCACGGCGCCGGTCTTCGTCTGGCAGGGATCGGCCGACCTGATGGTGCCCTTCGCCCACGGACAGTGGCTGGCCCGGCGCCTCCCCGACGCGACCGCGCACCTGCTCGACGGCGAGGGACACCTCTCGGTCGGGGTGGGCGCGATCGACGAGATCATGAGCGAGCTCGCGGCGACGCGTATCGCTAACCGAGACGGCAGGTGGGTCCGCGCGGCGCCATCCGGGGCCCGTGCCGCGGTCGGGAGAGCCGGGCCAGCTCGACCAGACGCTGCACGCCGGTGCCGGTGCGGCCGGTAGGGCTCGAGCAGCTCGGCCATCGCCTCGTCGTCCCCGATCTCCCGGTCAGCGCCCAGGTGACGTTCTTGGCGATGTGGTAGTCGCCGAAGCTCACCGCGTCGGCGTCGCCGAGCGCGCGGAAGCGGACCTCGGCCGAGGTCCACACCCCGATCCCGGGCAGCGCCCGCATCCGCCGGTCGGCCTCCTCGGGACCCGACGCGCCGCCCCGCTCGAGATTGGCGGCGTACGCCGCAGCAGTGACCAGGGGCCTGGAACGGGCCGGGTCGATGTGCATCCGCAGCCACTCCCACGAGGGGATCGTGCGGATCGTCTGCGGGCTCGGCTGCACCCAGAGGCTCAGCTCGGCTCCCGGGCCCGGAGCGCGCTCGCCGAACCGGTGCACCAGTCGACGGAAGCCCCCGAACGCCTCCTGCCCGGTCACCTTCTGCTCGATGATCGCGGGCACCAGCGCCTCCAGCACCAGTCCGGTGCGGGTCAGGCGCCAGTGCGGGTGACGGCGGGCGGCCTGGGCCAGCACCGGGTGACGTGGCTCGAACCCGCTGGGGTCGTCATCGGCGCCGAGCATCGCCGGCAGCTGCTCGAGCGCCCAGTCGGCTCCGGCCCCCCACGCCGCACCGGTGACCTCGCCGGCCCGCTCGTACGCCGTCAGGTGCAGCGTGGCCGGACCCTCCGGGGTCCTGATGCCGCGCCAGATCCCGCCACCCTCCGGCGTGCGGAACGTCGGGTCACCCGCACCCCGGCGCAGGATGCCGACCGTCTGGCGGACCTGGCACGGCCAGTCCGGCCGCCAGACCCGCGTGCGCTGCTGCATGGGCTCGACCCTAGGGCTCGCGACCACGTCGACGTCGACGTCGTGGCCTGACCGTCAGCGCTCGATGGCGCTCATCTGGCTCTCGCTGTGGTGCTCGCCGGACGGTGGAGCGAGGTCGGTGAGCCGCTGGACCTGGTCGCGCGTGAGCACGACCTCGTCGGCGCCGACGTTCTCCTCGAGCCGGGAGACCCGCTTGGTGCCGGGGATGGGCACGACGTCGTCACCCCGGGCGAGCAGCCAGGCCAGGGCGACCTGGGCAGCGGTGGCGCCGATCTCCTTCGCGAGCACACCCACCTCGTCGGCCAGGTCGACGTTGCGCTGGAAGTTCTCGCCCGTGAAGCGCGGGTTCGAGCGCCGGGAGTCGTCCGCGTCGAGGTCGTCGATCGAGCGGATCGCCCCGGTGAGGAAGCCGCGCCCCAGTGGCGAGTACGCCACCAGCCCGATCCCCAGCTCACGCAGCAGCGGCAGCATCTCTGCTTCCTGGTCGCGCGTCCACAACGAGTACTCCGACTGCAGTGCGGTGATCGGGTGCACGGCGTGCGCCCGACGGACCGTGTCCAACCACGCCTCCGACAGGCCGAGGAAGCGGACCTTGCCCTCCTCGACCAGCTCGGCCGCCGCTCCGATCGTCTCCTCGATCGGCGTCCGGGGGTCCACCCGGTGCTGGTAGAGCAGGTCGATGTGGTCGGTGCCGAGGCGCTCGAGCGACCCCTCGACCGCCGTACGCACGTTGGCCGGGCTGCTGTCGAGGTTGCCCGGGCCGTCCCCGGCGTGGGAGACCATGCCGTACTTCGTCGCCAGCACGACCTGGTCGCGACGGTCCTTGATCGCCCGGCCGACCAGCTCCTCGTTGGTGTACGGCCCGTAGATCTCGGCGGTGTCGACCAGCGTCACCCCGAGGTCGAGCGCGCGGTGGATGGTGCTCAGCGACTGCTCGTCGTCCTGCTCCGACGGGGAGTACCCCGTCGACATGCCCATGGCGCCGAGGCCGATCCGGCCGACTTCGAGCGATCCCAGTTGGTGCGTCCTCACGTCGTGCTCCTCCGCGCGTCGGGTGGTCCGGTCCTTCCCACCGTACGACTGTCGACGCGGGCGGGTTGAATAGGCCGTGTGCAGCTGATCGATCTGGTCCGGACCTTCGACGCCGTGCGTGCGACCCGCTCCCGCACCGCCAAGACGGAGGCGGTCGCCGCTGCCTTGCGCGCGGCCGGGCCGGACGAGGTCGCCGTGGTGGCGACGTACCTGTCCGGCTCGTTGACCCAGCGTCGCACGGGCGTCGGCTGGCGCTCGCTGTCCGATCTGCCTGTGCCGGCCGACCAGCCGTCCCTGACGGTGCTGGACGTGGACTCCGCCTTCTCGGCGCTGGCGTCGGTCTCGGGACCGGGTTCGCAGGCCGAGCGCAGGCGTCGGCTCGACGCCGTGTTCGGCTCCGCGACCGCCGACGAGCAGGCCCTGCTGCGCGGCCTGGTCACCGGTGAGGTGCGCACCGGCGCGTTGGAGGGGGTGCTGGTGGCCGCGATCGCCGCGGCGTACGAGATCCCGGTGGGCGCCGTGCGCCGGGCCGCCATGCTGACCGGTTCCGCCGCCGGCACGGCTGCGGTCGCCGCAAGGTCCGGTGCTCCGGGCCTGGCCGAGGTGCGGCTCGAGGTCGGCCGGCCGGTCCAGCCGATGCTCGCCTCGAGTGCTCCCGACCTCGCCGCCGCGCTGGAGACGACCGGACTGCCCGCGCTCGTGGACGGAAAGCTCGACGGCATCCGGATCCAGGTGCACCGTGCTGGCGACGACGTCGCGGTCTACTCCCGCAGCCTCGACGACCTGACCGGGCGCTTCCCCGAGCTGGTCGAGCTGGTGCGCTCGCTGCCGGGTCGCGCCTTCGTGCTCGACGGCGAGGCCCTGCTGGTCGACGAGGCCGGACGACCCCGTGCCTTCCAGGACACCGCCTCGCGCTCGATGACCCGCTCGGAGTCGGAGGCCGTGCTGACGCCGTACTTCTTCGACGTGCTGCACCTCGACGGTCGCGACCTGCTCGACGAGCCGGCCACCGCCCGCGCCGATGCGCTCGCCGCGCTGGTGCCGCCGGCGTACGTCGTGCCGCGGCTGCTGGCGCCGAGCCTTGAGGAGGCCACCGCCTTCCAGGTCGAGGTGCTGGCCGCCGGCCAGGAGGGTGTCGTGGTGAAGAGCCTCGCCGGCACGTGGGAGGCCGGTCGCCGGGGCTCGGGGTGGATCAAGGTCAAGCCTCGGCACACGCTCGACCTGGTCGTGCTCGCCGTGGAGTGGGGCAGCGGTCGACGCCAGGGTCTGCTCTCCAACATCCACCTCGGCGCCCGTGACGACTCCTCGCCCTCCGGCTTCGTGATGCTCGGCAAGACCTTCAAGGGGATGACCGACGAGATTCTCGCCTGGCAGACCACGCGCTTCACCGAGCTCGCCGTCGACGGCACCGACGACTGGGTGGTGCGGGTCCGGCCCGAGCAGGTGGTCGAGATCGCCTTCGACGGGTTGCAGCGCTCGACCCGCTACCCCGGCGGCCTCGCCCTCCGGTTCGCCCGGGTGCTGCGCTACCGCGAGGACAAGCGAGCCGACGAGGCGGACCCGATCGACTTCGTGCGCACGCTCTTGGCGTGAGCCCCCGTGCAGGGCGGAAACGGGTCGCGCCGGCTCGCGGCACGCGGGACACATCACAGGTGTGCAACTCCGGGTTACATCGCGCGTTACCCTGCTCCCATGGCTAGTCGCCCCCCAGAGCCACGGCGCACGGCGGCCGTCGCCCGCCGGCGCGCACGGGAGCAGGAGATCCTCACCGCCACCCGAGCGCTGTTCGACGAGCGCGGGGTTCGCGACGCACAGATCGAGGACGTCGCGCGAGCGGTCGGGGTCAACCGGGCCATCATCTACCGGCACTTCTCCGGCAAGGAGGAGCTCTTCGCGCTCACCCTCGTCGGCTACCTCGACGACCTGTTCCAGCGACTCGACGCGGTCGACAAGGACCAGCCCGCCGCCGACCGGGTCGAGGCGCTGACCTCGGCCTTCGTCGACTTCGGCCTGGAGTTCCCGGCGTTCGTCGACTGCGCGCAGACCCTGATGCGGCGTCCCGGCCCGGAGCTGCTCGACGAGATGTCCGAGAGCGCGCTCTTCCGGCTCGGACGAGGCATCTCCGGCTGCCTGCGCACCCTGACCGACGCACTGAGCGTCGGGCGTGGAGTCGGCGGCGACTTCGACATCGACGACGTCGACCTGCTGGCCAACACGCTCTACGCGACCGGCCTCGGCGCCCTCGGCCTGGCCCGGGTCGGGCATCCTGGTCAAGGAGGCCGCACCCGGGATCCCGACCGTCGCCCCGCTGTCGGCCGAGCAGGTCAAGGCGCACCTCGTGGCCAGCGCGCTGGCGCTCACCGGCGCCCGCTGAGGCGTGCGGTTGCGACGCCTCGGCTCAGGCCTCGAGGATCGCGGTGACGCCCTGGCCGCCGGCGGCGCAGATCGAGATCAGGCCGCGGACCGGCTTGTTCTTGGCTGCACCCCGCGCCGACTTCTTCTTCTCGGCCAGCAGCTTGGCCAGGTTGGCCACGATCCGACCGCCGGTGGCGGCGAACGGGTGGCCTGCGGCCAGCGAGGAGCCGTTGACGTTCAGCAGGTCCCGGTCGATCGAGCCCAGCGGGGCGTCGAGGCCGACGCGCTCCTTGCAGAACACCGGGTCCTCCCAGGCCTTCAGCGTGGAGAGCACCTGCGAGGCGAACGCCTCGTGGATCTCGTAGAAGTCGAAGTCCTGGAGGCCCAGGCCGTTGCGCTGCCAGCAGCCGCGGCACGGCGTACGCCGGAGCCATCAGCAGGCCCTCGCCGCCGTGGACGTAGTCGACGGCCGCGGTCTCGCAGTCGACGAACTACGCCTGCACGGGCAGGCCGTGCGCGTCGGCCCAGTCCTCCGAGGCCAGCAGCACCGCGGAGGCGCCGTCGGTCAGCGGCGTCGAGTTGGCGGCGGTCATCGTGGCCGCCTCGCCTCGGCCGAAGACCGGCTTGAGCTTGGCGAGCTTCTCCACCGAGGAGTCCGGGCGCAGGTTCTGGTCGCGCTCGAGCCCGTTGAACGGCGTGATCAGGTCGTCCTGCCAGCCCGCGTCGTACGACGCGGCGAGGTGGTGGTGCGAGGCGACGGCCAGCTCGTCCTGGGCCTCGCGGGTGATCTGCCACTCCAGCGCGGTCAGCGCGGCGTGCTCGCCCATCGACAGGCCGGTGCGCGGCTCGCCGTTCTGCGGGATGGAGGGGATCAGGTACTGCGGGCGGATCTTGAGCAGCGCCGCGATGCGGGCCTGAGTGGTCTTGGCCCGGTTGGCCTCGAGCAGGATCTTGCGCAGCTTCTCCCCGACCGCGATCGGGGCGTCGGAGGTGGTGTCGGTGCCGCCGCCGATCCCCGACGTCGATCTGGCCGAGCGCGATCTTGTTGGCGATGTAGATCGCCGCCTGCAGACCGGTGCCGCAGGCCTGCTGGATGTCGACCGCCGGCGTCTCGGGCGCGAGTCGGGTGCCGAGCACGGACTCGCGGGTCAGGTTGAAGTCGCGGCTGTGCTTGAGCACGGCACCGGCGGCGACCTCACCGAGGCGCTCGCCCTCGAGGCCGAAGCGGGCGACCAGTCCGTCGAGGGCGGCGGTCAGCATCTCCTGGTTGCTGGCCGTCGCGTAGACGGTGTTCGAGCGGGCGAACGGGATCCGGTTGCCGCCGAGCACGGCGACGCGACGGGTCGAGGACTGCATGGTCTGCTCCTGGGAAGGCGGACTGAGGATTACCCGCGGGTAAGTTGGTCTCCATCCTGTCGCGCAGCCGCCCGAAATGAAACCCGGTGAGGGCCAGGTCACGAAAAGTGGACACCGAGTTACACCACTCGTTACTTTTCGTTCGGGCGCTCCGTCCACGACATGCGCGCGGCCCCACGACCACCACAGGAGTCCTCGATGAGCGACCGCTACCGATCCTTCACCGCCAGCCCGCTGGGCAAGCTGCTGGTCAAGAACCTCGGCCTGCCCGACCCGGTCAGGCTCGACCGCTGGCGCGAGGGCGCTCCACTGGTCGACGGCACGGTCGTCGTCGGTGGCGCCGGGCGTCTGGTCGACCACGTCGTGGCCAGCCTCGACGCCCTGGAGATCTCCAGCACCAGGACCGCCGAGGACGGCCAGAAGTACAAGGGCCTGGTCTTCGACGCCACCGGCATCCGCACCGCGGACGACCTCGTCGAGCTCGAGCGGTTCTTCACCCCCAAGCTCCGCAGCCTGGAGAACTGCTCACGGATCGTCGTCTCGGCGCGATCCCCGAGCAGCTCGACGGCGACGGAGCGGGTCGCCCAGCGCGCCCTGGAGGGGTTCACCCGATCGCTCGGCAAGGAGGTCGGCACGCGGCTCGACCGTGCAGCTCGTCTACGTCGCCGAGGGCGCCGAGACCGCGATCGACTCGACCCTGGCCTTCTACCTCTCGCCCAAGTCGGCGTACGTCTCGGGCCAGGTCGTCCGGATCGGCGCCACCGGCACCAAGCAAGGCGAAGCCCGTGCCCCAGCGTCGAGAAGCCGCTGGCGGGCAAGATCGCCGTCGTCACCGGCGCCTCGCGCGGCATCGGCGAGCAGATCGCCCGGGTGCTGCACCGCGACGGCGCGAGGGTGCTCGGCATCGACGTGCCGCAGGCCGCCAGCGAGCTGCTCGGGCGTCACCAAGGATCTCGACGGCGACAGCCTGACCCTCGACATCACCACCAAGGACGCCCCGCAGCGGATCGCGCAGTACGTCGAGCAGACGTACGGCGCGGTCGACATCGTCGTCCACAACGCCGGCATCACCCGCGACAAGAAGCTGCAGAACATGGCCGAGGACCGGTTCGCCTCCGTCGTCTCGGTCAACCTGGTCGCACCGGAGAAGATCACCCGCGAGCTGCTCGACCAGGGCCTGATCAAGGACAACGGCCGGATCATCGGCGTCTCCTCGATGGCCGGGATCGCCGGCAACGTCGGGCAGACCAACTACGCCGCCTCCAAGGCCGGCGTGATCGGCTTCGTCGACACCCTGGCCGGCGAGCTGAAGAAGGGCATCACCATCAACGCGGTCGCGCCCGGCTTCATCGCCACCAAGATGACCGACGCGATGCCGCTGGCCAGCCGCGAGGTCGGTCAGCGGCTCAACGCGATGGCGCAGGCCGGTCAGCCGGTCGACGTCGCCGAGGCGATCGCCTGGTACGCCAGTCCCGGCTCGACCGCGGTCAACGGCAACGTGGTCCGGGTCTGCGGCCAGATGATGCTGGGGGCCTGAGCTGGCGCTCCCGACCATGCTCAAGGCGGCTCTGCCCGCCGTTCCCGGGCTCAACCTGGTGCCCGGGATCCGTCGGACCGGTGGCGCGCTGCCCGACCTGACGCTGACCCGTCAGGAGATCGCGATCGATCCCACGCACGTGGCGGCGTACGCCGGGGTCTGCGGCTTCGCCAAACGGCAGCACCTGCCGCTCACCTACCCGCACGTGCTGGCCTTTCCCCTGCACATGCAGGTGATGACCGACGCCACCTTCCCGTTCCCGGCGATCGGCACGGTGCACCTGGCCAACTCGATCAGCACCCACCGCGCGATCGGGTTCGGTGAGCGGCTCGGGGTGAGCGTCACGCCGCGGAACCTCCGCCCGCACCCCAAGGGCCAGGTCTTCGACATGGTCGCCACCGTCACCTCCGGGGACGAGACGGTGTGGGAGTCGACCTCGCAGTACCTGCGGATCGGGCCGCGGTGACGAGGACGTGCCGCGGCCGAGCGCGACCCCGCTGGAGGTGGTCCCGGCAGGACCCGTCTCCTGGCGGCTCGCCGGGCGACCTGGGCCGTCGCTACGCCGCGGTCTCGGGCGACCACAACCCGATCCACCTCTACCCGCTCACGGCCAAGGCGTTCGGGTTCCCCCGCCAGATCGCGCACGGGATGCAGACCTTGGCGCGCTGCGTCGCCGCCCTGGACAACCGGATCCCCGAGGCGGCCACCGTGCTGGTGGAGTTCAAGAAGCCGGTGCTGCTGCCCAGCCGGGTGGCCTTCGGCTCGCGCGTCGCCGGTGACACGGCCGAGTTCTCGCTGACCCGGCCGGGGGACGGCGCCCCCCACCTGGTCGGTCGGGCGACCCCCGCCTGAGGCTGCACCCTCGAAGGAACGGTCGCGCGGCACAACAAGGTGCAAAAGGCGCACCGACAACCACGGCAGTACCTAGGCTGTGCGATGGCCGACCTGCGGCCGCAACGGGAGGAACCCGCATGTCCGACGTCCAGCCGCCTGCCCCGGAGACCGCGCCGCAGTTCGCCGCTCCACCACCGCCGCCGCCTCCGATGGGCGGCCTGACCCCGGCGTACGCCGGCTACCCGGTGGCCACGGCTCCGATCGGCAAGGTCCGCAACACCGGCACGTGCATCCTGCTGACGATCGTCACCCTCGGCATCTACACCCTCTACTGGTACTACGCGACGCACGAGGAGATGAAGCGTCACTCCGGGCTCGGCATCGGCGGCGTGGCGGGCCTGCTGCTGGGATTCTTCATCGGCTTCGTGATGCCGTTCCTGAGCTCGAGCGAGGTCGGCGGACTCTACGAGCGACGCGGGCAGGCGCGTCCGGTCAGCGCCCTCACGGGGTTGTGGGCGCTGCTGCTGGGCTGGTTCTTCTTCGTCGGCCTGATCGTGTGGTTCGTGAAGACCAACGGCGCGCTGAACGCCTACTGGCGCTCGCTCGGGGCGAGCTGAGAGCTCAGCCCTGCTCGAGGCGCCGGACCAGGCCCTCCTGGGCGACACTCGCCGCCAGGACGCCGGAATCGGTGAACACCCGGCCGATGGCCAGGCCGCGGCCTCCGGACGCGGACGGCGAGACCTGGTCGTAGAGCCACCACTGGTCGGCGCGCATCGGGCGGTGGAACCAGATGCTGTGGTCCAGGGAGGCGGCCTGCACGTCGGGCGCAGCGATCACGCGTCCGTGCGGGACCAGGGTGACGGCAAGCAGTGTGAGGTCGCTGGCGTAGGTGAAGGCGGCACGGTGCAGCCCGGGGTCGTCGGGCAGGTCACCGGCGACGCGGATCCACAGCCGCGTGCGCGCGGGGTGCTGGGCCGGGTCGACCAGCTCGGGCAGGCTCCGGCCCCTGGCGCTGGCGCTGGTGCCGGCCAGGCGGATGTCGAGGGCCGACCACTCCTTCTCCCAGTGCGCCGCCATCTCGGGCGCCCACGAGCGCATCGCGTCGGCCATCGACGGGCAGTCCGACGGGGCCGGCACCACCGGCATCTCGTCCTGGTGGTCGAAGCCGTCCTCGCTGCGCTGGTAGTTCAGCGTCGCGAAGTAGATGTCCCGCCCGTGCTGACGGGCCTTCACCCGACGGGTGACGAAGCTGCGGCCGTCGCGCAGTGCGTCGACGTCGTAGACGATCGGGATCGAGGCGTCACCGGGGCGCAGGAAGTAGGAGTGCAGCGAGTGCACGGCGTACGCCGGGTCGACCGTGTGGTCCGAGGCGGCCAGTGCCTGGGCGGCGACCTGGCCACCGAACGTACGCTGCATCGCCGTCTGGGGGGAGCTGCCGCGGAACAGGTTGTCCTCGATCTTCTCCAGGTCCAGCACCTCGACCAGCTCCTGCACGGACTCCGGCACTACTGGTCACCCTCCGGCTTCTCGGGCTTGTCCAGCCCCGCGAGGAACTGCTCGAACTGCGCGCCGATCTCGTCGCCGGAGGGCAGCGGCTCGCCCTCGGCGAGGAGGTTCTCGTCGTTGTCCTGGGACCGCTGGAAGGCGTCGTACTGCTGCTCGAGGCCGTGCACGACGTCCTTGACCTCCTCGGAGCCGTCGATCTGCTTCTCGATCTCACCGGCCTGGCGTGCTCCGGCCTCGCGCAGCGGCTCGAGGTCCCAGCTCAGCCCGGCCGAGCTGCCGATCGCCTCCAGCAGCGCGACGGACGCCAGCGGGTAGGCGACCTGGGCGACGTAGTGCGGGATGTGGGCGACGAAGCCGACCACGTCGTGGCCCGACTCCCCCAGCCGGATCTCCAGCAGCGCCTGCGCGCTCGACGGGATCCGGATCTCACCGCGCCACAGGTTGGGCTGGACCAGCAGGTCCTCGTCGGTGGCGTGGTTGGTCAGCTGGACCGGCCGGGTGTGCGGCACCGCCATCGGCACGGAGCCGAGCATCGCGACCAGACGCACCGAGAAGTGCTCGACCACGGCGCGCACAGCACCCGCGAAGCCCTCCCAGCGGATGTCCGGCTCCGGCCCGGTCAGCAGCAGGTACGGCGTGCCCTCCGCGTCGGTGAGCAGCCGCACCACGAGCCGCGGGGCGTCGTAGTCGGTGTAGCGGTTCTCCAGGAACGTCATCGGGGGACGACGGGCCCGGTAGTCGTAGAACTCGTCGACCTCGAAGCTGGCCACCACCCGGGTCTGCTCGTCGTCGAGCAGGTGGCTCACCGCCAGTGCCGATGCGTTGCCGGCGTCCAGGAAGCCGTCCAGGGCCACCACCAGCACCGGGCCGTCAGCCCGGTCCTCCAGCTCGGGGACCTCGTCCACGATGTGCACGAATCGTGCCTGCGCCATGTTGCCTCCTCGGCTCATACCCTAGGGGGCGGCAACACGGCCGGCGTGCGCCGTATGCCTCGCGGCGATCCGGACTCCCTCGGCCCGGCCCGGGCTCAGCCGTAGACCCTGCGGATCAGGGCGCCCGTGCGCAGGGCGAGCCGCGAGGTGTCGAGGCCGGCGACCTGCCGGAGCACGGCGTCCTGACCGACGCCCTGACCACCGTCGCGGCCGATGGCGGCGCGGTGCATCGCCTGGAGCAGGTCCCACAGCACACCGGCGCCCTTGGCGGAGGCGAGGTACTCGCAGGCCTGCCACGACTCGGCGTAGTGCAGGGTCTGGTCGCCACTGGTGAAGTCGGCGGGGATGGCGATCGCGTGACCGCGGGCCTGTTCGAGGGCCACGGTCGCGATCCGGCGCTCACGCCGGGGGGTCGGCGCGGCCGCGACGTACTCGGCGAGTCCTTCACCGAGCCAGGTCGGTACGTCGTCGTCGAGCGCGCCCACGGCGACGTGGGTGACCTCGTGCCGCAGGACCCGTCGCAGCTCCGCGTCGCCGACCTCGAGCGCCGCCGGCAGGACCGCGACCCGGCTGCCGGTCTCCTCCCCGGATCCGTCGCGGATCGGGTAGGTCAGCGCCCCGAGGTGGCGCGGGTTGCCTCCCGGCACCTGGGAGTACGACGCGGTCACCGCCCGGTCGCGGAAGGCGTACACGACGACCGTGTGCGACCACGAGAGCTCGATCACCTTGTCGTCGTCGACGATGGCGGCGTGAGCGGCCTCGAGCAGCCTGGGCAGCTGGTCGGAGTCGGCGACGTCGGTGACCACCAGCGCACCCCCGTCGACCCCGGCCCGGATCTCGGTCAGGTCCCACGGTGCCGTGGCCCGGTGCGCCTGGTCGGGGACCGCGACGGCGTGACCGGACCGCACGACCACGGCGAAGCCGGCGGGCGACGTCGCCGCACGGTCGTCGTACGACCCGAGCCGGAGGGTGCGGGTGACCTGGCTCCCGTCGACGCTCAGCCGCAGCCCACGGACCGGGAGCCGCTGCAGGTTGTCGTAGAGGCGCAGCTGCTGCTCGCGGAAGTCGCCGTCGCCACCCAGCAGCGCGGCGAAGCGCTGCCGGTCCCGGTCGAGCACCGCGTCGGCGTACGCCGTCAGGAGGGCGCCGCGGGTCCGCGGCCGGTCGTCGGGGGTGGTGGAGGCACGGGGCGAGGCGCTGGCGACCGCCGCACCGGCCGACGGCGAGGCTGGGCCGAGCAGGCTCTCGTCGTGGTTCTGCGCGCCGCAGCCGGCCACGCCGACGAGCAGGACCAGCACCAGACCGCACAGGACCGAGCGCGATCTCCCGGTGTGCAGCACCGGGTCAGTCGTCGAGCTGGCTGGCCAGCGCGTGGTCGCTGTCCAAGGCACTGACGTCCTCGACGACCTGGCGGGCGATGGTCTGCGAGGTGAGCCCGATCCGCTCCAGGATCGCCGCCCGCTTGGCGTGGTCGAGGAACTCCTGCGGGATGCCGTGCAGTCGCACCGGGGTGCTCACCCGATGCTCGTTGAGCAGCTGGAGCAGGCTGGCGCCGCAGCCGCCCTGGACGCCGTTGTCCTCGATGCTCACCACCAGCCGGTGGTCGCGGGCCAGGCCGACGATCGCCTCGTCGTACGGCTTGACCCAGCGCGGGTCGACGACGGTCGCACCGAGCCCCTGGTCGACCAGCCGCTCGGCCACCTCGACGGCCGTGGTCGCCATCGCCCCGATACCGACCAGGAGGACGTCCTTGGCCCCGCTGCGCACCAGCACGTCGAGATCACCGACCTTGGAGTGGGTCGGCACGTCCTCGGGCGGCGGCCCCTTGGGGAAGCGCACCACCGTGGGGGCGTCGTCGACCGCGATCGCCTCGAGCAGCAGCTCGCGCAGCCGGGTCGCGTCGCGCGGCGCGGCCAGTCGCAGCCCCGGCACGACCTGCATGATCGACATGTCCCACATGCCGTTGTGGCTCGCACCGTCGTCGCCGGTCACACCGGACCGGTCGAGCACGAACGTGACCCCGCAGCGGTGCAGCGCGACATCCATCAGCACCTGGTCGAAGGCACGGTTCAAGAAGGTGGCGTAGAGCGCGACCACCGGGTGCAGGCCGCCGATGGCCAACCCGGCGGCCGAGGTCGCGGCGTGCTGCTCGGCGATACCGACGTCGAAGGTGCGCCCGGGGTAGCGGACGGCGAACTGGTCCAGCCCGACGGGGTGCATCATCGCGGCGGTGATCGCGACGACGTCCTGGCGCTCACGGCCGATCGCGACCATCTCGTCGCTGAACAGGTCGGTCCAGCTGCGGCCCTTGGGCGTCTCCACACCGGTGAGCGCGTCGAACGGCCCCGGCCCGTGGAACTGGTCGGCCTCGTGCTGCTCGGCCGGGGCGTAGCCGAAGCCCTTGCGCGTCATCACGTGCACGATCACCGGCCCGCCGAAGCGCTTGGCCTGGGTGAGCGCCTGCTCCGTCGCGGCGCGGTCGTGGCCGTCGACCGGGCCGACGTACTTCAGCCCGAGGTCCTCGAACAGGCCCTGCGGAGCGAGGGCGTCCTTCATCCCCTTCTTCATCGCGTGCAGCGCGTCGTAGACCGCCGAACCGACACCGGGCAGGCCGTTGAGGCGGCGCTTGACGACGTCGAGCAGCGGCTCGTAGCGGGGATTGGTGCGCAGCGCCGTGAGGGCGTTGGCGAGACCGCCGATGGTCGGGGTGTACGAGCGGCCGTTGTCGTTGACCACGATCACCAGCCGCCGGTCCGCACCGCCCTGCTTGGTGTCGGCGATGTTGTTCAGGGCCTCCCAGGCCATCCCGCCGGTCAGCGCACCGTCACCGATCACGGCCACGACGTGGCGGTCCTCGCCCCGGATCGCGTAGGCCTTGGCCAGCCCGTCGGCGTAGGAGAGCGAGGTGGAGGCGTGGGAGTTCTCGACGATGTCGTGCTCGGACTCCGCCTGGCTCGGGTAGCCGGACAGGCCGCCCTCCTGCTTGAGCTTGTCGAACCCGGCCGCACGCCCGGTGACGATCTTGTGCACGTAGGCCTGGTGGCCCGTGTCGAACACGAGGCGGTCGTGCGGGGAGTCGAAGACCCGGTGCAGGGCCAGGGTCAGCTCCACGACGCCCAGGTTGGGCCCGAGGTGACCGCCGGTGCGGGACACCTTGGTGACCAGGAAGTCCCGGATCTCCGCGGCCAGAGCCTTGAGCTGGCGGTCGTCGAGCCCGCGCAGGTCGGCGGGGCCGGTCAGGTCGTCGAGGTGTCCCATGATGCGTCGAGTGTATCGAGACAGGTCCCGGCTCGGGCCAGCCCCGATCCCGGCTCGGCCCGGATCCACCGATGGCCGCCGTCGTGAGCGTCAGTCGGCGCCGACCGTGAGGACGGCGACGGCCGGCTCCTGCAGGCTGCCCAGCCAGACCTTGCCGTCGTGCTCGCGGACCCCGGTGACCATGTGGTAGGCCGACGCGTCACCGCTCAGGTCGTGCACCGTGCGGCCGTCGTCGTCGAACGCCATCACCCGCACCGTGCGCCTGGGCTGCGGCTGCAGCCGGTCCGGGATCCGCGACACGGCCCGTCGTACCGGTCCGGGAGCGCTCATCAGCCGTTCGACCAGCGGGTCCTTCGGTGAGGCGATGCTCACCCAGATCAGCCCGTCCGAGCCCCGGGCGATGTTGTCGGGATAGCCGGGCAGGTCCTCGACGAGCAGGTCGCGCTGGCCGGCATGCTCCCCGGTGACCCAGCGGCGTACGACGGTCCGCGCGCCGGTCTCGGCCACCGCCACGAAGGAGCCGTCGGCGGACAGCGCGACGCCGTTGGCGAAGGCGAGGCCGTCCAGCACCTGCTCGACCGTGCCATCGGTACGCCGGACGAGCAGCCGGCCGGTGCGGGTGACCTCGACGAAGTCCCTCTTCCACTGCTCGATGCCGTAGCGGGTGCTGGAGTCGGAGAACCAGATCTCGCCCTCGTCGCTGATCGCCGCGTTGTTGCAGAACCGCATCGGCGTCCCGTCGATCTCGGTGACCAGCTCCTCGACCGAGCCGTCACGGGGCTCGATCGCGAGCAGGCCGCGATGGGCATCCGCGACGAGCAGCCGCCCGTCGGGCATCAGCTCGAGGCCCAGCGGCCGCCCGCCGGTGTCGGCCACCCGATCGATCCGCCGGCCGTCCGGGGTGAGCCGATAGACCGCACCGTCCTCGGTGCCGGTCCACAGCAGCCCGTCGTCGGAGACCACGACGTCCTCGGCACCGTGGCCGGGAACAGGGTGGACGGTCAGCGGCTTCGCAGGTGCGCTCACAGGCACAGCCCTTCGTAGGTGGCGGAGGCGAGGAAGTCGGCCAGCGCGACGCGAGGGGCGACCGCCAACGTGAGGCCGGGGACGGCAGTGGGGTCGACGAACACGATCCGGCGACCTTCCCCGAGCATGATGTCGGTGTCGACCAGGTCCGTGGCGGCGACCCAGAGGCTGAACTCGTCGGTACTGCCGCTGTGGTGGTGGAAGACCGGGAAGGTCCCGAAGTGGCTCAGCCCGTGGTCGAGGTCGATCCCGGTCTCCTCCTCGAGCTCGCGGTAGGCCGCCTGCTCGATGCTCTCGCCCGGCTCGACGTGGCCGCCGACGAAGCCCCAGCAGTCCGGGTCGATCACGGGGTGCTCGTCGCGCTCCTGGAGCAGCAGCCACCCCCGGCGGTCGACCAGCAGGACGCTCGCGAAGCGCAGGGGCACCGTGCTCACACCGGCTCGTCGCGGCCGCCGTTGACGAAGCCGGCCAGGCGCTGGTAGTCCGGCGAGGCCAGGAAGGCCGTCACGAAGTGGGTGCCCGACACCGAGGTGTCGAGGTCGGGCACCGTCGCCGGGTCGACGAACATGATCTGGCGCCCCTCCCCCACCACGATGTCGGCGTCGGTCAGGCCGTCGACCCGCCCGACGTACACGTGGTAGCGCGATGGTCGGTCCTCGCCGGAGCACACCAGCTCCTCTTCGCGCCAGAGGTAGAGGTGGCCGAGCTCGAGGTGCACGCCCGTCTCCTCGGCGAGCTCGCGGTAGACCGCGTCCTCGAAGCGCTCACCCGGCTCGACGTGGCCACCGACCATGCTCCACTGGTTCGGGGCCGTCGGGGCGTGCTCGTCACGCTCCTGGAGCAGCACCCGGCCGCGCTCGTCGACGAGCAGGACACAGGCCAGGCGGACGCTCACCCCGCCGAGGGTAGGCGAAGGTGGTCCGGACTCAGAGCCGGGCCACGAACCGTCGCCCGCGCAGTGCCTCCTCGACCAGACCGACGGCCCGTCGCTGGGCGATCAGTCGGGCCGACTCGCGGTGGAAGGTGTCGATGGCCGCATCGACGGCCGACGCCTCCGCCACGTCGCGCAGGGCGCCCCGGGCCTCGCTGAGCCCCCGGTTGACCGCGGCCTGGCCCGCTTCCACGTGCAGCACGGCGAACCGTGCCAGCAGCACGACGTGGCGTCGCAGCGCGGGGTACGAGCGGTACTCCGGTGGGCAGATGTCGAGCAGCCACGCGGCCGCCGTGCTCTCCCAGTCCGGCGCGCCGGGTGGACGTACGCCGGTGGGCCAGCCAGGTGGGGCGACTGCGAGTGACATGACCCCGAGCCTAGTCGAACAATTGTTCGAGGCAAGGTCCGGGGTCGTGCCGATCGGCTACCCGCGCCCGGCCGTCTCCAGGTCACGCTCGCCGGGCTCGCCCGAGTCACCGGTCTCCGCCACGGCCCTGCGGTTCAGCGACTCCCCCTCGATGTCGAGGTTCGGCAGCAACCGGTCGAGCCAGCGCGGGAGCCACCACATCCGGCGACCGAGCAGCGCCATGAACGCCGGCACCAGCGTCATCCGGACCAGGAAGGCGTCGGCGAGCACGCCGACGGCGAGGCCGAAGCCGATCGACTTCACGATCGCGTCGTCACCGAGGGCGAAGCTGCCGAAGACCCCGATCATGATCGCCGCGGCGGCCGTCACCACGCGGGCGCCGTACTGGAAGCCGTGCACGACCGCCTTGGCCGGCTCGTCGCCGTGCACGAACTCCTCGCGCATCCGCGAGACCAGGAAGACCTCGTAGTCCATCGCGAGACCGAACAGGATGCCGGTCAGCAGCAGCGGCAGCAGGAACAGCACCGGGACCGGACTTGTCGATCCCGATCAGCTCGGCGAGCCAGCCCCACTGGAAGACCGCGACGGTCGCGCCGAGCGAGACGCCGACCGAGAGCAGGAAGCCCAGCGACGGCCTTGAGCGGCACCAGGATCGAGCGGAAGACCAGCATCAGCAGGATGAAGGCGAAGCCGACGACGACCAGCAGGTACTTCGGGAAGGCGTTGGCCAGGCTCTCGGAGATGTCGACGCCGAGCGCGGTCTGACCGGTGACCAGCACGTCGGCCCCGTCGACCCTGATCCGGCCGACGGCCGTCGCGGATGTCGTCGACCAGCGCCTGGGTGTCGGCGTCGGACGGGCCGCTCTTCGGGATCACGGTGATGATCGCGTACTGCGCCGTGCGCGAGCTGCTCGGTGTACGCCGCGGCCGCCTGGCTTGTCGTCCGGGTCGGTCAGCGGCGGGACGACGGCCGCGACGTCGGTCTTGACCGACTGCGACCTGGCCCACCACCGTGTTGACCGCGGCCTGCGCCGCGTTGCCGCCGACGCCCTTGGTGTCGACGACCACGAGCAGCGGGCCGTTGGTGCCGGCGCCGAAGTTCTCGCGCGATCAGGTCGTAGGCCTCGCGCGGGCCGCTGCCGTCCGGCGGCGGTGCCGTCGTCGGGCAGCGCGAGCTGCATCGAGGCGACCGGGATCGCGAGCGACGCCCGCGACCACCAGGCCGCCGACGAAGGTCACGACCTTGTGCCTGGTGACCAGGTCGGCCCAGCGGCGTCCCGTCGGTGCGCCGGCCGTCCTGGTCCTGGGGGTCGCGGCGCCTCTGAGGAACGGCAGCCTGCCGGAGACGACCCGCCCGCCTGGCGAAGCCGAACAGCGCGGGCAGCAGGGTCAGCGCGATCAGCACCGCGACCGCGACGGTGCCGGCCGCGGCCAGGCCCATCTGGGTCAGGAAGGAGATGTTGACGACCGAGAGGCCGGCCAGCGCGATGATGACGGTCAGCCCGGCGAAGACGACGGCGGTGCCGGCCGTGCCGACGGCCCGGCCGGCGGCCTCCTCGTAGTCGCGACCGCCCTTCACCTCGTGGCGGTAGCGCGACACGATGAACAGCGCGTAGTCGATCCCGACCGCCAGGCCGAGCATGGTGGCCAGGATCGGCGTGGTGGAGCCGAGGTCGACGAACCCGGTCAGCGTGGTGATCGAGGCGACCCCGATGCCGACGCCGATCAGGGCGGTGAGCAGCGGCATCCCGGCCACCAGCAGCGAGCCGAACGTGATGAGCAGGACGACGATCGCGACCAGCACGCCGAGGCCCTCGGTGACCCCGGTCTCGGGCACCTCCTGCAGCGCGTCGCCGCCGATCGCGACCCTCAGGCCGGCGTCCTCGCGCCTGGTCGGGGGCCTTGCTCAGGGCGTCCTTGTCGGCGTCGGTCAGCTCGATGGAGGTCTTGGCGTAGGAGACCGTGGCGTAGGCCGTGCGGCCGTCCTTGGAGACCGTGCCGGTGGTGAACGGGTCGGTCGTCGCGGTCACGTCGGCGGTCTTCGATCGAGGCGAGGGCGTCTCGTGCACGAGCGCCTTGTTGCGCCGCGGTCGTGAGCTGCTCGCCCTCGGGCGCCTGGAAGACGATGCGCGCGGTGGCGCCGTCGGGCGCGGCCGACGGGCGTGCGCTCCTTGATCAGGTCGAACGCCTTGGTCGACTCGATGCCCGGCAGGCTGAACTGGTCGGAGGTCTTGCCCGACAGGGTCGCGGCGCCGGTGCCCACGAGCGAGCAGCAGCGCCACCCAGAAGGCCAGCGACGATGCGGCGGTGCCGGAACGACCAGCGTCCGAGTCGGAACAGGTGCCAAGCCATGAGGTTCTCCTGGGTGGGTCGGACAAGCAGGTCTGGTGGGCGGTGCGGCTCAGGTGTCGGGCAGGTGTCGGATCAGGCGAGGCCGAGCGCGGGCAGCAGCACCGCGTCGACGTACCCGATCAGGTACTTCTCGTCGGCCGGCTCGTCGTCGATGACGTCGCGCAGCACGAACGGGGCGAACAGCACCAGGCGACAGGTAGGGCAGCGCCGGGTGGTCGGCGGCGACCTCGCCCCGGGCGACGGCGCAGGTCGACGATCTGCGCGACGCGCTCGCGGGCCGACCGCGATGATCTGGTCGCGCACGGCCGCGCGCAGCTCGGCGTCGGCCTTGACCGCGTGCAGGATCGCGCCGATCAGGGCGCCTTCGCCCTCCATCGTGCGCACTCGGCGGTCGACCATCTCCAGCAGGTCGCCGCGCAGCGAACCGGTGTCGATGGCGGCGTCGCGGGCGAGCGTCGACGCTGCTGCAGCGCCTGCGACGACGAGGGCGCTCTTGCTGCCCCACTGCCGGTAGAGCGTGGCCTTGCTGCTCTGGGTGGCCTCGGCGATCTGGTCCATCGTGATCTTGTCGAAGCCGTGCTCGGTCACCAGTCGCAGCGTGCCGAGGTAGAGCTCCTCGAGACGCTCGGGGCTGAGTCGGGTCATGGCGGCTTCCTGGATCGGTACGAAGTCGTTTCGAAACGAACATCGTTTCGATCATAGAGGTGCGCTCGCAGCCCGCGCCAAGCCGATCCGCGCCCACGTGAGGCAGAACACAGCCCCGGCCGACAAGCCCGGGCTCAGCCGGCGAGGAACGAGAACCGCACCTCGCGCTCGGGGTTGTCGACGTTGAGGTCGACCAGGCAGATGCTCTGCCAGGTGCCGAGCGCGAGGCGACCGCCGAGCACCGGCACCGAGGCGTACGGCGGCACCAGCGCCGGCATCACGTGCGAGCGGCCGTGGCCCGGCGAGCCGTGCCGGTGTCGCCACCGGTCGTCGGCCGGCAGCAGGTCGCCCAGCGCGGCCAGCAGGTCGTCGTCCGAGCCGGCGCCGGTCTCCAGGATGGCGATGCCGGCCGTGGCGTGCGGCACGAAGAGGTGCAGCAGGCCGTCCTGCTCGTCGGCCACGAACTCGGCGCAGTCGCGGGTCAGGTCGAGCGACCGCCTCCCGCTCGCCCGTCCGGTAGGTCGGTCGGTCCGTGTGCGCATCCTGCTCAACTCCCGGTGCTGCGTGCGTGTGGATGTCATGCTGGCCCGCGTGAGACCGTGGTTGCCCGCCCTGCTGCTCGCGCTGACCCCGCTCGTGGCGGGCTGCGGCGACGACGCTACGCAGGCCCGCCTCCGCCGGTCGCGCACGCTGCCCACCGCCACCGCCCTGAGCTCGCCGCTGCCCACGGGCTGGCCGGGCGAGCTCCAGCTGCCGCGCGGCAGCACAGTCTACGACAGCGCCGACCGCGACGGTCTGCTCGAGCGTGGACTTCGGGACCCAGGAGCTGGCTGCCGCGGTGTCGCCGCGTTCCTCTTCGCGCGAGCTGTCCGCCGGCGGCTGGACCAAGGGCGCGACCGACGACCTGGACGGCACCGCTCACCACCAGGTGGACCAAGGGCGCCCGGGAGCTCGGCCTGGACCTCGAGGACACCGGCAACACCACCGAGGTGGTGATCCGGATCACCGACGCCGCGAGCACCGCGGCAGCTGAGCGTCGGCCGGCCCGTCGACCGGCCCGTCGGCCGGCCCGTCGACCGGCTAGTCGGAGCTGCTGGGCGCAGGCGGTCCTCGACCCGCTCCACCTTGGCGGCGAGCTGGCCGTCGTACCCGGGCCGGATGTCGGCCTTGAGCACCAGCCCGACCCGCGGCGAGACGGCGGCGACGACGTCGACGGCCTGCTTGACGACGCGCCATCACCTCGTCCCACTCCCCCTCGATGTTGGTGAACATCGCGTTGGTCTCGTTGGGCAGTCCCGAGGCGCGTACGACGCGCACCACCTCGGCGACCGCGTCGCTCGACCCCGCCGGTCTCGTCGGCGCGTGCCGGACTGATGCTGAACGCCACGATCATGGCTCGGCCCTCCCTGGTGCTGTCGGTCGTGCGGTCCGGCCCGGACCCGGGCCCGCCCCAGGCTAGGGGACCCGGCTCGGTGGTCCTCGGCGCGCTGGAGGTCGACCCGCAGCAGGAAGTAGAAGGCAAGCCCGGCCGCGACGCCGAGGACCAGGAAGGCCAGCGCGCAGCGAGAGCAGCCGCGCGCAGGAACCCGGCGGCGTCGAGCGAGACCCGCCCGGTGCCGGCGAGCACCAGCCCGCCGGCGAGCCCGAGCAGCAGGAAGTCGACCTCGAACCCGCCGGGCAGCTGGAAGAAGAAGCCGTTGTCGAACTTCAGGATGACCGTGTTGACCATGATCGCCATCACCCCGGTCGCGGCGAGCGGGGTGAACAGGCCGAGCCCGACCAGGGCCCCGCCGACCGAGCTCGGTCAGGCCCGTGACCCAGGCCAGCAGCTCGGGGTGCACGAAGCCGTAGCCCTTCAGCGTGCCGTTGGCGAAGCCGTCGATGCCCGAGCCGCCGAAGGCGCCGAACACCTTCTGGGCGCCGTGGCCGACGAACGAGGTCGCCAGCACCAGGCGCAGCACGAGCAGGCCGAGGTCGCCCTGCCACCCCGGAGCGGTCGCCGAGTCAAGCACTGGGTCGAGCACGGGTGGGCGGGTCGGTGGCTGGGTCGGCGGCTGGGGCGGGGTCGAGACTCATGCCACCCACGCTAGCCAGCCCTCCCCCGACCCACGCCCTCCCCGACGCAGCCGACCGCCCTTTGCGAGAGTGCGGGCATGACTGAGCACGCCGACGCCCCCCGAGTCCTCGAGCACACCATCGAGGTTCCGCTCGACCACGCCCGGCCCGACGGTCCGGTGGTCGACCTGTTCGTCCGCGAGGTCGTCGCGCCCGGCGGCGAGGACCGCCCGTACCTGCTCTTCCTGCAGGGCGGGCCCGGCGGTGAGCCACCGATGCCGCAGACCCGGCCGGTCTCCCCCGGCTGGCTGGCCCGGGCGCTGCGCGACTTCCGGGTGCTGCTGCTGGACCAGCGCGGCACCGGACGCTCGGCGCCCCTGGTCGACCTCGACGGCGATGACGCCGCGCCGAGCAGGCCGACGCACCTCACGCTCTTCCGGGCCGACGCGATCGTCGCCGACGCCGAGGTGCTGCGCCGTCACCTGGGGATCGAGCGGTGGAGCCTGCTGGGGCAGTCGTTCGGGGGTTTCTGCGCCTTCACCTACCTGTCGCGGGCGCCCGAGGCACTGGCCGCGGTCTACCTGACCGGCGGCGTGCCGCCGGTCGGTCATGGCCCCGAGACGGTCTACCCGCGCACCTACGCCACGATGGCCGCAGCGCAGCCGTGGCGTACTGGGCGCGACCACCCGAACGACCGCGGCCGCTACCGCCGGCTGCTGGAGCGGTGCGACGCCGGCCAGGTGCTGCTGCCGCACGGCGAGGCGTTCACGGCCCACCGTCTGCGGCACACCGGGCAGGTGCTCGGGATGAGCTACGGCGCCCGCGACCCTGCACGGTCTGCTGGAGCGCGACCCGGCGCTCTCCGGCGTTCCGCCACGACCTCGTCACCGCGACCTCCTACACCGGGCGCAGCCCGCTCTACGCGCTGTTGCTCGACGCCTCCACCGCCGACGGCACGGTGACCGACTGGGCGGCGGCGCGCACGCTGCCCGAGGAGTACGCCGACCGCACGCTGTTCTTCGGCGAGCACGTCTTCCCCGCCACGTTCGCCGACGCCGGTGACCTCACGGCGTACGCCGCGGCGGCCGACCTGCTGGCCGCCCACGAGTGGCCGCGGCTCTACGACGAGGACGTGCTCTCCACCAACACGGTGCCGGGTGCCGCAGCGGTCTACGCCCATGACGCGTACGTCGATAGGGTGCTGTCCGAGCAGACGCTCGCCGACGTGCCCGGGATCGAGGCCTGGGTCACCGACGAGCACGAGCACGACGGCCTGCGCACCAGTGGTGAGACCGTGCTCGACCGGCTGTTCACGATGGTGCCGCCACGCTGACCACGACGCCTCGGTCCGCCTCGTCTCAGCCGATCAGCGACCGGGTCACCAGGGCGAGGGCGGAGAGGGCGCAGACCACGAGGAGGGCGATCCGCACGCGGGCCTGGGGCACCCGTCGACGCAGCGGGATGGCGAGCACCACCCCGATCAGCAGCGCGGGGACCAGCGCAGCTGCCAGGCGCACCTCAGGCACGCTCAGCTGCCCGGCGAGTCCCAGTCCCAGGAGGCTGAGCGCCGCACCGACGATGAAGTAGATCGCGATGGTCGGGCGCGCCTGCTCCGGCGGGCGCCGCTGATAGAGCAGCGCGAGGGGCGGCCCACCGATGGAGGCCGTCGTGCCGGTCACGCCGGAGATCAGGCCGGCGCCGACCAGGGTGCCGCGGGTGATCGGGATGTGCACCGAACGTCCGGTGACGAACACGGCCACCAGCACCAGCGCCCCGATGACCAGTCCGATCAGCCGCTCGCTGAGCAGGCTCACGATCGCGACCCCGACGGCGGTGCCCGCGACCCGCGGTGGCACCGCCCAGCTCAGGCCGCGCCAGTCGATGTCGCTGTGCTCGCGGACCAACGTGAACATCGGCAGCAGCAGCGCCAGCACGATCATCAGGCCCGGCATCAGGTCCGGTCGCAGCAACGAGACCACCGGGGCACCGAGCAGGCCGATCCCGATGCCGACGACTCCCTGCAGCAGGGCGCCGGCGAGCACGACGAGGCACAGCAGCGCGAAGAGGCCGGGATCGACCCCCAGGTCGACCCCGGCCGTCACGGAAGCGTCAGCCGCGCAGGAGGTTGCGCAGCACGAACTGCAGGATCCCGCCGTTGCGGTAGTAGCCGGCCTCGCCCGGGGTGTCGATGCGCACCGTCGCCTCGAACTCGGCGTCGTCGGCCTTGACCTTCACCGTGCGCGGGATGGCGTCGTTGAGCTCGGTGACGCCGGTGACGGTGAAGGTCTCCTCGCCGGTGAGGCCGAGCGACTCGGCACTCTCGCCCTCGGGGTACTGCAAGGGCAGGACGCCCATGCCGATCAGGTTGGAGCGGTGGATCCGCTCGTACGACTCGGCGACGACGACCTTGACGCCCAGCAGCGCGGTGCCCTTGGCGGCCCAGTCGCGCGAGGAGCCGGAGCCGTACTCCTTGCCGGCCAGCACGACCAGCGGGGTGCCGGCCGCGAGGTACTTCTCGGAGGCCTCGAAGACCGTCGTGACCTCCCCGTCCCCGGCGAGGTCGCGGGTGTAGCCACCCTCGGTCCCCGGGGCCAGCTGGTTGCGCAGGCGGATGTTGGCGAAGGTGCCGCGGATCATCACCTCGTGGTTGCCGCGGCGCGAGCCGTAGGAGTTGAAGTCACGCTGCTCGACGCCGTGCTCGGCTCAGGTACGTGCCGGCGGGCGAGTCCTTCTTGATCGCACCGGCCGGGCTGATGTGGTCGGTGGTGACCGAGTCGCCGAGCTTGAGCAGCACCCGCGCGCCCTCGATGTCGTTGACCGCTCCGGCTCGGCGGGCATGTCGTCGAAGAACGTCGGCTTGCGGACGTAGGTCGAGTCCTCGTCCCAGGCGAACGTCTTGCCGTCGGGGGTCTCCAGGGCCTTCCAGCGCTCGTCGCCGGCGAACACCTAGGCGTACTCGTCGGTGAACATCTCGGTGCTGATCGCCGAGGCGACGACCTCCTCGATGTCGGAGGCGCGAGGGCCAGATGTCGCGCATGAAGACGTCGTTGCCGTCGGTGTCCTGGCCCAGCGGGTCGTTGAAGAGGTCGACGTCCATCGAGCCCGGCCAGCGCGTAGGCGACGACCAGCGGCGGCGAGGCCAGGTAGTTCATCTTCACGTCCGGGTTGATCCGGCCCTCGAAGTTGCGGTTGCCCGAGAGCACCGAGACGACGGCGAGGTCGTTCGTCCTTGACGGCGTCGGCAGACCTCGGGGATCAAGCGGACCCGGAGTTTCCGATGCAGGTGGTGCAGCCGTAGCCGACCAGGTTGAAGCCCGAGCTTGTCGAGGTACGGCGTGAGGCCGGCGGCCTCGTAGTAGTCCGAGACGACCTTCGATCCCGGCGCGAGCGAGGTCTTGACCCACGGCTTGCTCTGCAGGCCCTTCTCGACCGCGTTCTTGGCCAGCAGGGCGGCGCCGATCATCACCGAGGGGTTGGAGGTGTTGGTGCACGAGGTGATCGCCGCGATCGCGACCGCCCCGTGGTCGACCTCGAACCGGGTCCCGTCGGCCAGCTCCACCTGGGCCGGGTTGCTCGGGCGTCCGCCATCGACGGGGGCAGCGGAGGCGTAGTTGTGCGGCGGGGCGGAGCCGTTGCCGTCGTGGGAGGGGGCGTCGGAAGCCGGGAAGGTGCCCTCGACGTCCTCGTCGTAGCCCTTGCGGCTGCTGGTCGTCCTCCGGGTCCTCGGCGTAGTCGGCCAGGGCGCCGCGGAAGGAGTCCTTGGCCTCGCGCCAGCGGGACCCGGTCCTGCGGACGCTTGGGCCCGGCGAGCGAGGGTACGACGGTGCTCAGGTCGAGCTCGAGCGACTCGGAGAAGCGCGGCTCGACGTACCCCTCGACGCTGGGGTCGTGCCAGAGCCCCTGCTCCTTGGCGTAGGCCTCGACCAGCGCGAGCTGCTCGTCGTCGCGACCGGTGAGTGAGAGGTACTTGATGGTCTCCTCGTCGATCGGGAAGATCGCCGCGGTGGAGCCGAACTCCGGGCTCATGTTGCCGATCGTGGCCCGGTTGGCCAGCGGGAGCGCGGAGACGCCGTCGCCGTGGAACTCGACGAACTTGCCGACCACGCCGTGCTCGCGCAGCATCTCGGTGATCGTGAGCACCAGGTCGGTCGCGGTCGATCCCTCGGGCAGCGCACCGGAGAGCTTGAAGCCGACCACGCGCGGGATCAGCATCGAGACCGGCTGGCCGAGCATCGCGGCCTCGGCCTCGATCCCGCCGACACCCCAGCCGAGCACGCCGATGCCGTTGACCATGGTGGTGTGCGAGTCGGTGCCGACCAGGGTGTCGGGGTAGACCAGGGTGCCGCCCTCGCCGTTCTCGCGGGTGAAGGCGACGCGGGCCAGGTGCTCGATGTTGACCTGGTGCACGATGCCGGTGCCGGGCGGCACGACCTTGAAGTCGCTGAACGCACCCTGGCCCCAGCGCAGGAACTGGTAGCGCTCCTTGTTGCGCTCGTACTCGATCTCGACGTTGCGCTCGAAGGCCTCGGGCGTGCCGAAGACGTCGGCGATCACGGAGTGATCGATGACCATCTCGGCCGGCGCCAGCGGGTTGATCCTCTCCGGGTCGCCGCCGAGGTCGCTCATCGCCTCGCGCATCGTGGCCAGGTCGACGATGCACGGCACGCCGGTGAAGTCCTGCATGATCACCCGCGCCGGGGTGAACTGGATCTCCTTGTCGGGCTGGGCGTCGGCGTCCCAGCCGGCCAGGGCCCGGATGTCGTCGGCGGTGATGTTCTCGCCGTCCTCGGTGCGCAGCAGGTTCTCCAGCAGCACCTTGAGCGAGTAGGGCAGCGACGCGACGTCGAGCCCGTCGCCCTCGACGGCAGACAGGCGATACATCTCATACGCCGTCCCACCCACGTCCAGGGTGCCCTTGGCCTTGAAGCTGTCCGCACTCGCCATCGAGATCTCTCCTCGTATCGGGGTTGTCACCATCTTGCCCACGCCGGAGGACGACGCGGAAGAAAGGTCCACCTAAGTCCTGACATCTATCTTGACATCAAGATAAACCTATCATGTCCTGTCCTCGCTCACCGCCGATGACGGATCATGGGGCATGCCCAGAGCCCGGACCCCCAGCGCCCGGACCCCCAGCGCCCGGACCCCCAGCGCCCGGCGCCCGCTGCGCCCGGTCCAGGTGCTGCTGGTCGTCGCGGTGGTGGTGGCGGCGATCGTGGTCGGCAGCCGGCTGGACGGCGCTCCGTCCGACCGACCCAGCACCGGCCGCGCGCCGGCTGCTCCCGCCTACCCCACCGTCATCGACCGGCTCAACGGCCGGATCACCGCGGAGAACCAGGGCCTGAGCCGATGCGTGGTCAACGACCCGGGGCTGCGGACCTGTGGGCCGGCGCCGGAGCTGCGCGGCATCACGCGCTGGTTCAACACCGCCACCGGCCGGCTGCAGCTCGACTCGCTGCAGGGCCGGGTGGTGCTGCTCGAGCTGTTCTCCTACGCGTGCGGCAGCTGCCGCCAGGACCTGGGCGACCTGTCCCGCCTGGCCGCGCGGTACGGCTCGTCGGGGCTCCGGGTCATCGGCCTGCAGTCACCGCAGTGGGACTTCGAGCGGGACCCGGACAACCTCGCCGCCGCCCTACGCCGGCTCGCGATCGACTACCCCGTCGGGTTGGACGCCGACGAGGCGACGTACCGGGCCTACCGCAGCACCACCCGGCCGGCGCGCTACCTCATCGACGCGAGCGGCACCGTGCGGGCGATCGGCTTCGGGCCTGGCGGCCGGGCCCGCACCGAGTCCCAGCTCCGAAGGCTGCTGTGGCAGTCCCGCCCCGGCCAGGAGCTGCCCCCGAGCACGTTGACGAGGTCGCGCGAGGGCGCCTCGACGAGGGAGATCCACCTCGGCAGCGGTGGTGGTGACCCGGACTACACCGGTGGTCCGCGGCTGATGGTCGGGCGGGCGACGCGCTACGCCTTCGCCGCGCGGCTGAGCCGAGGACAGTTCACGCTCGACGGGGCGTGGACCTCGACGCGCGAGCATCTCGACGCCGGCGCGGACGCGCGCGTCCGGCTCCGGCTGCCCGCCGGGCCGGCCTCGGTGGTCGTCGCCGGCTCGGGCACCCTGCAGGTGCACCTGCCGGGGCGGCCGATCCGCCGGGTGCCGGTCGACGACCCGCCGGGTCTGGTTCCGCTGGTCACCGTCCGGCGCGGCCTCCCGACCACCGTCACCGTCGAGGTGACCCGGGGTGTGCGGCTCTACGCCGTCGACACCGGGTAGGGCTCAGACCGGCAGCCGATCGGCGCGCTCGGCCACGAGCACCGCCGGTGCGCTGAGCCGCCAGGCCTCGAAGGTGAGCTCGGCGAGCTCGTCGCGCCCGACCCCGTCGAGGCGCACCACCACCCAGCCGAACCCCCACGCCGTGAACTGCACCTCGAAGACGTCCGGCCGCTCTGCCACCAGCGCGGCCTGCTCAGCCAGGGTCTGCTTCAGCCCGACGGTGCCGGTGCGGGGCCAGAGGTAGGCGAAGGTGCGGGTCCCGACCTGGTACTTCGTCCACTGCGAGTGCTCGGACGCGCCGACCTCGTCGAGCTGCGCGACCAGGGCGTGGAAGTCGGCGATGGCACAGGGCACCGCCCCAGTCTCTCAATGCGGCGTGAGCAGCGCGACGCACTCCACGTGCTGCGTCATCGGGAACAGGTCGAACGCGCGCAGGGCCGTCAGGTCGTAGCCGTGCTCGGCGAAGATCGCCACGTCCCGGGCCAGGGCGGCGGGATCGCACGCGACGTAGGCGACGGCTCGCGGACGTTGGCGCACGATGCCCTCGACGACCCGGCGCTTGGCACCGGCGCGGGGCGGGTCCAGCACCACCAGGTCGTAGGCGGCCTGCCCCTCGGGCGACTCCAGCCAGGCCTGCACGTCCGCCTCGACCGAGGAGCCGGCGTTCTCGGCGGCGTGGGCCGCGGCCCGCCGATCACCCTCGACGAGCGTGACCAGACCCTCGTCGCCCACCGCGTCGGCGAGGAACGTGGCGAACAGCCCAACTCCGGCGTACAGGTCGACCACCGACTCCCCCGAGGCCGGCGCCAGCATCTCCAGCACGGTCTCCACGAGCACCCGCGGTGCCGCGACGTGCGGCTGCCAGAAGCCGTCGGGCTCGATCTCGAAGGTGTGGGCGCCGTGGGCTGTCTCGACCCGCTCGCTCGCGCTCGACGGCGCGCCGGCGTCGATCAGGCAGGTGTCGATCTCCACCACCTCGTCCGAGCGGTGCTGGTGGAGCCCGCGCCGCCCGCCCGGGAGGTCGACGTACTGCATCCGGCTGCGCCAGGCCAGCGACGGTTCGACCTCCTCGACGACCACGTCGGATCCTGGGCCGGAGTCGATGCCGGCCAGCCTGGACAGCTGCTCGCGGACCACCTCGGTCTTCAGCTCGCGCTGGTAGGCCGGTTCGACGTGCTGGAAGTCGCAGCCGCCGCAGGCCGACGGGCCGGCGTAGGGGCAGGGCGCGGGCACGCGGTGCTCGGAGGCCTCGCGCACCTCGATCGCGTCGCCGCGCAGGAACCGGTCGCCCTCGCGACCCTCGGTGATCTCGACCAGCACGCGTTCGCCGGGCAGGGCGTGCCGGACGAAGACCACGACACCGTCGGCGCGGGCGACGACGTGACCCCCGTGGGCCACCGGGCCGCACAGCACCTCGTGCCGCTCGCCGGCGCGGGAGGGGCGACGGTCCGGACGCGACCGGGCGTGGTGACGAGGAGAGTGGCGGCGGGCGCGGGTCATCGGGCCGTGCGCCCGCGGCGTACGTCGCCGGCCTTGACCCGGTTGAAGTCGTCCCAGTCCTCGCGCTCGAGGGCCACCTCGGAGGAACGCAGCTGGTAGGGCACCGAGATCACCATCACGCCGGGTGAGAACAGCAGGCGGCCCTTGAGCCGCAGCGCGGTCTGGTTGTGCAGCAGCTGCTCCCACCAGTGCCCCACGACGTACTCCGGGATGTAGACCGCGACCACACCGCGCGGGTTGGCGTCGTGGATCGACGTGGCGTACATGACGATCGGGCGGATGATCTCCCGGTAGGGCGAGTAGAGCACCTTGAGCGGGATGTCGATCTTGCGCTTGTCCCACTCCTCGAGCACCCGGTCCGTGGCCTGGGAGTCGATGTCGACGAGGATCCCCTCGAGCACGTTCGGCCGGGTCGCCTTGGCGAACGCCAGCGCCCGCATCGTGGGCTTGTGCAGCTTGGACACCAGCACCATCGCGTGCACCCGGGTCGGCAGGATCTGGTCGCCCTCGTCGATCAGCAGCTCCTCGGACACCTCGTCGTAGTGGCGCCGGATCCGCTTCATCAGCACGAAGAAGATCACCATGGCCAGGATCGCGATCCAGGCACCAGCCAGGAACTTGGTGACCAGGATGATCACGAACACCACTGCGGTCATCGCCAGGCCGAAGGTGTTGATCGCCCGGGAGCGGAACATCCGTCGGCGTTCGGCCGGGTCCTCCTCGTCCCTCAGCAGCCGGGTCCAGTGCCGGATCATGCCGAGCTGACTGAGGTTGAAGGAGACGAAGACCCCCACGATGTAGAGCTGGATCAACCGGGTCACCTGAGCGTCGAAGGCGTAGATCAGCACACCCGCGCCCAACGCCAGGAAGACGATCCCGTTGCTGTAGGCGAGACGATCACCGCGCGAGGCCAGGGCGCGAGGAGCGAGGCCGTCCTTGGCCAGGATCGAGCCGAGCACGGGAAAGCCGTTGAAGGCGGTGTTCGCCGCCAGCACCAGGATCACGCCGGTGATGGTGACCACGAGGTAGAAGCCGGGCGGGAAGTGGTCGAAGATGGCGCGCGCCAGCTGGGCGATGACCGTCTCCTGGCTGAACCCCTTCGGGAGTGTCGAGCCGTCCGGCATCCGCAGCCGCGCCAGCTGCGTGGGGTCGTCCGCATCGATGAAACGCAGCCCCATCTGGCGGGCCAGCACGATGACGCTGACGATCATCGTGACCGCGATCATGCCGAGCAGCAGCAGCGTCGTAGCAGCGTTGCGGCTCTTCGGCTTGCGGAAGGCCGGCACGCCGTTGGAGATCGCCTCGACGCCGGTCAGCGCCGCGCAGCCCGACGAGAACGCGCGCGCCAGCAGGACGAAGAGTCCCAGGGTCGTCAGCGGCTGCTCGTAGCCGGGAGAGGGGATCAGCTTCAGCTCGGCGCTCTCGACGTTGGGCAGGTCTCCGAAGATCATCCGGAGGAAGCCCCACAGGCACATCCCGAGGATCGCGGTCATGAAGAGGTAGGTCGGCACCGCGAAGAACGTGCCCGACTCCCGCACTCCGCGCAGGTTCAGTGCGGCCAGGATGGCGACCAGCAGCAGGGCCAGCGTCGCCTCGTGGCCCTTGAGGCCGGGGATAGCCGCGGACGCGTACTGCGCACCTGACGAGATCGACACGGCCACCGTGAGGATGTAGTCGACGAGCAGCGCGCTGGCGACCGTCGTACCGGCGGTGCGGCCGAGGTTCACCGTGGCCACCTCGTAGTCACCACCCCCAGAGGGGTAGGCGTGCACCGTCTGGCGGTACGAGGCGATCACCGTGAGCATCACCACCGCGACGGCGATCGCGATCTTCCACGACCACGCGTAGGCGGAGACCCCGGCGATGCCCAGCATCAAGAACACCTCGTCAGGTGCGTACGCGACGGAGGACAGCGCGTCGGAGGCGAACACCGGGAGGGCGATGCGCTTGGGCAGGAGCGTCTCACCCAGCTGCGAGGAGCGCAGCTTGCGTCCCAGCAGGATCCGCTTAGAGACGT
The DNA here is from genome assembly GCA_963843875.1 of uncultured Actinomycetota bacterium. Classification (GTDB taxonomy): domain Bacteria; phylum Actinomycetota; class Actinomycetes; order Propionibacteriales; family Nocardioidaceae; genus Marmoricola. The sequence continues at coordinate 253,223 of CAWJMC010000001.1, forward strand.
CGCCGACACCCACGTCCGACAACGCTAAGGCATCGTCGTCGCATCGGCGCAGGTACCGGTAACGTTCGCCGGGTGCACGTGGTGATCATGGGGTGTGGCCGGGTCGGCTCGACGCTCGCCCGAAGCCTGGAGGATCGCAACCACACGGTGAGCGTGATCGACTCCGACCCCGACTCGTTCCGACGTCTCGGACCGATGTTCAACGGCACCAAGGTCACCGGCTACGGCTTCGACCAGGCCGTGCTGACCGAGGCCGGGATCGAGCGGGCCGACGCCTTCGCCGCCGTCTCCTCGGGCGACAACTCCAACATCATCGCGGCCCGGGTGGCGCGCGAGACGTTCGCGATCCCCTCCGTGGTGGCCCGGATCTACGACCCGGGTCGCGCCGAGGTCTACCAGCGGCTGGGGATCACCACCGTCGCCACCGTGAAGTGGACCGCCGACCAGATGCTGCGCCGGTTGCTGCCGGCCGACGCCGAGCCCGACTTCCGCGATCCCTCGGGGACGATCCGGGTCGACCAGATCAGCGCACCGCAGGCGTGGGTGGGCCGGCGCACGGTCGCCTTCCAGGAGCAGACCGGTTCCCGGATCGCTTGGATCGACCGGCTCGGGGAAGGCATGCTGTCGACCCGCGAGACGGTGATCCAGGAGGGCGACGTGCTGCACGTCGTGATGCGCGAGGACGGCGCCAGCAAGGCGTACGCCGTGCTGGAGAAGGGCCCGGAGGCAGAGTGAGCGCAACATGAGGGTCGCCATCGCCGGAGCCGGCGCCGTTGGTCGTTCGGTCGCCCAGGAGCTGATCGGCAACGGCCACGAGGTGCTGCTGGTCGACAAGAACCCGGCATCCATCAAGCCCGACCGCGTCCCGGACGCCGAGTGGCTGCTGGCCGACTCCTGCGAGCTGTCCTCGCTCGAGGAGGCCCGGCTCAACCACTGCGACGTGGTGATCGCCGCGACCGGCGACGACAAGGTCAACCTGGTCACCTCGCTGCTGGCCAAGACCGAGTTCGGCGTGCCCCGCACGGTCGCCCGGGTGAACCACCCCAACAACGAGTGGCTGTTCAACGAGGCCTGGGGCGTCGACGTCAACGTCTCCACCCCGCGGATCATGTCCGCACTGGTCGAGGAGGCCGTCACGGTCGGCGACCTGGTCCGGCTGTTCACCTTCCGCCAGGGCAAGGCCAACCTGGTCGAGATGACCCTGCCCGCCGACTCGCCGTACGTCGGCAAGCCCTCGGGCCTGATCCCGCTCCCGGACAACTGCGCCCTGGTCACGATCATCCGCGACGGCCAGGTCTACGTGCCTGACGCCGAGCAGCCCGTGGAGTCCGGCGACGAGCTGCTCTTCGTCACCCCGGCGGACGTCGAGGACGACCTGGAGCGCCTGCTGGCGCCCGAGGAGCACCGCTGAGGGAAAGCCCGCCCCGGTGACCGAGCAGCGAGGAACGGCGGTTCCCTGTCGTGGTGGAGGAAGGACCGTCCCTCCCGTCCGGTGGTTGAGGAAGGACGAAGTCCTGTCCCGAAACCCCCGCGGCCGACGCAGCTGCCCCACCCGAGGTTTCGAGACGGCGCCGGCGCGCCTCCTCAACCACCGAAGCGGTCCCGCTGGTTGAGGCAGCCCGGTCCCTGCCTCCCGCTGGTTGAGGAAGGAC
>CAWJMC010000002.1:0-130427 GCA_963843875.1 uncultured Actinomycetota bacterium
TGGTGGTCTTGCCGACCCCGGGCTCACCGATCAGGACCGGGTTGTTCTTCGTGCGCCGCGAGAGGATCTGCATGACCCGCTCGATCTCCTTCTCGCGCCCGATCACCGGGTCGAGCTTGCCCTCCTTCGCGGCCTGGGTCAGGTTGCGCCCGAACTGGTCGAGCACCAGCGAGGACGACGGCGCGGCCTCGGCCGGTGCGCCGCTCGCCGCGGTCTCCTTGCCCTGGTAGCCGCTGAGCAGCTGGATCACCTGCTGGCGGACCCGGTTCAGGTCGGCGCCGAGCTTCTGCAGCACCTGGGCGGCGACGCCCTCGCCCTCACGGATCAGCCCGAGCAGGATGTGCTCGGTGCCGATGTAGTTGTGGCCGAGCTGCAGCGCCTCGCGCAGGGACAGCTCGAGCACCTTCTTGGCGCGCGGGGTGAACGGGATGTGCCCGCTCGGGGCCTGCTGGCCCTGGCCGATGATCTCCTCGACCTGGGCCCGGACGGCCTCGAGCGAGATGGACAGGCTCTCGAGGGACTTGGCCGCGATGCCGTCGCCCTCGTGGATCAGCCCGAGCAGGATGTGCTCGGTGCCGATGTAGTTGTGCGAGAGCATGCGGGCCTCTTCTTGGGCCAGCACGACGACGCGTCGGGCTCGGTCGGTGAACCGCTCGAACATGGGCACTCACTCCTCGAAGTCTTGGGCGCGTACGCCGTGCCGACCGGCTTCGTTGCCACCGCCGGTCACGTCGTACAACTCCTGACTCCACCTTACGTGTTCCCCCGTGAGCCCCGACCGACTTCGCCGACAGCGAACATGCAGCGAACACTGCCTAGGCTCGGGTCCGTGACCAGTCGATGACGAGCAACGAGGCACCCGACCTGCCGCGGCCGGTGATCATGGACCAGCGCTGGGTCGACCTGGTGTTCCTGCACTGGCGGGTGGACCCCGCGCTGGTGGCGCCATGGATGCCGCCCGGTGCACGGCCCGACACCTACGACGGCTCGAGCTGGGTCGGGCTGATCGGCTTCGAGATGCGCGACGCCGGCTTCGGGCGCGGCCACCCGGTGCCGTACCTCGGCACCTTCGGCGAGATCAACGTGCGGCTCTACTCGACCGACGACCGGGGTCGCCGCGGCGTGGTGTTCCGCTCCCTGGAGACCGAGCGGCTCGCGCTGGTCGCGGCCGACCAACCCGGTGCGGGTGCGCTACCGCTGGGCGCAGCATCGAGATCGACCGCGACAACGAAGTCCTGGGCTACCGCTCACGCCGCCTCGCCCCGCCGCACCGGGGCGCCCGCACCGACTTCGCCGTACGCCCCGGGAGCGAGGACCGCAGCGACGACCCGCTCGGGGTGTTCCTGACCGCCCGCTGGTGCATGCACCACAGCGTGCTCGGCCGCGGCATCCACGTGCCGAACACCCACGAGCGCTGGCCGCTGCACTCGGCCGAGCTCCTGCACTGCGACGACGGCCTGCTCGCGGCGGCCGGCTTCCCCGGTGTCGCCGCCCGGGCCCCCGACTCGGTGCTGACCTCGCCGGGCGTGCAGACGCAGTTCGGGCGACCGGGACTCGTCGAGGGTCCGACCGCGGTCTGAGGTCTGGGTCCGACCGCCCGTCGGGACGAGGCCGTGTGCCGCCGCCGGTGGTCCGTCGGACGCAGCAGCACCCTCGGCCGAGGGAGCTTCCGCCCTCGGCCGAGGGTGTTGCGATGAAGGGTCAGTGGGCGGCGGTGTACGCCTCGCGGACCTCGGAGGAGATCCGGCCGCGCTCCGAGACCTCGTAGCCCTGGCCCTTGGCCCAGTCGCGGATCGCACCGGCGTCGGAGGACGACGTGCGGGTCGCCGACTTGCGCGCGCTGCGCTTCGAGCCACCGGCGCGGGCGTGGCCGACGTACAGCGCGAGCGCGTCGCGCAGCTCACCGGCGTGCTGCGAGCTGAGGTCGATCAGGTAGTCCTTGCCGTCCAGCCCGAACGCGACCGTCTCCTGGGCCTCGGACTGATCGATGTCGTCCTCGAGCACGATGTGCACCTTCTGCGCCATTGGTTTGCCCTCCCGGTGTGGCGTTACTTGATGGGAAAAGACACTAGCAGTTCTTGCGTCGGAGGGCCGCATGCACAGGAACTCATTGTCGTGGCGTAGAGAATCATTGTGGGCGAAGCAGGGGGAACAGGATGGTTTCGCGTATTCCGACCCCCGTGAGCAGCATCACCAAACGGTCGACACCCATTCCCATGCCGCCGGCCGGCGGCATTCCGAACTCCATCGCCGTCAGGAACGACTCGTCGAGATCCATCGCCTCCGGGTCGCCCGCCGCCGCCAGCAGCGACTGCTCGGTGAGCCGCTCACGCTGGATCACCGGATCGTTCAGCTCGGAGAAGGCCACGCCCAGCTCGACCCCGTTGATGATCACGTCGAATGCCTCGTTCAGGCCCTCGGTTCGTCGGTGCGCCTTGGCCAACGGCCGGACCGCTGCCGGGTAGTCGCACACGAAGGTGGGCTGGATCAGGTTGTGTTCCACAAGCTTTTCATAGATTTCCAGAGCAATTTCTCCCTCGTTCCATCCCGGCTGCAGCTCGACGTCGTGCGCCCCGGCGATCCCGCGCAGCTCCTCGACCCCCATCTCGAGGCTGACCGGGCGACCAACGGCGTCCGAGACCAGGTCCAGCAACGCCACCTCGCGCCAGGGTGCCTCGAGGTCGATCTCGGAGCCGTCACGCGCGGTCACGACGGTGCGACCCACCGCTCGGGCGGCGTTCACGACCAGGTCCCTGAGGGTCTGCTTCATGGAGTCGTAGTCGCCGTAGGCCTGGTAGGCCTCCAGCATCGAGAACTCCGCGGCGTGGGTGGAGTCGAGACCCTCGTTGCGGAAGGTGCGCCCGATCTCGTAGACCCGCTCGACCCCTCCGATCATCGCCTTCTTCAGGTCCAGCTCGAGGGCGATCCGCAGCAGCATCGGCTGGTCGAAGGCGTTGAGGTGCGTGCGGAACGGTCGCGCCGCCGCCCCGCCGTTGGTGAGCTGCAGGATCGGGGTCTCCACCTCGACGAAGTCCTGGTCGTCCAAGGTGGCGCGCAGCGAGCGCAGCACCGCCGCCTTGGCCCGCACGACCGAGCGGCTCTCCGCGTTGACCACCAGGTCGACGTAGCGCTGACGGACCCGCGCCTCCTCGGAGAGCGGGTGGTGCTCGTTGGGCAGCGGCCGCAGCGCCTTGGCCGTCATCGACCACTCGGTGGCCTGCACCGAGAGCTCCCCGCGCCGGCTGGTGATCACCTCCCCGGTGACGTTGACGAAGTCGCCGATGTCGACCAGCGCCTTGTACGCCGCCAGCCGCTCCTCGCCGACGTCGGCCAGCGAGAGCATCACCTGCAGCTCGGTGCCGTCGCCCTCGCGCAGCCGGGCGAAGCAGAGCTTGCCGGTGTTGCGCTGGTGGATCACCCGCCCGACCACCGAGACCACGTCGCCGGTGTGCGTGTCCGGCTCCAGCGACCGGTCGTCGTACGCCGCCCGGATCTCGCCCAGCGCGTGCGTGCGGGGCACGAGGATCGGGTAGGCCTCCACGCCGGAGTCGAGCAGCCGCTGCCGCTTGTCGCGGCGTACCTGCATCTGCTCGGGCAGGTCGTCGGCGGTCGGGGCGGGCTCGTCGGTCATGGCCGAAACCCTAGTAGTCCGTCTCGGCCACTCAGTCCGGGCTCAGGTGTTGCGGGCGTGGATCAGCTCGAGCCCCAGCAGGGTCAGGTAGGGCTGGTGGTCGGTGAAGCTGGCGCACTCATCGACCACGACCGGGGCCAGGCCCCCGGTGGCGATCACGTTGACGTCCTCCACGGCGACGCCGAGCTCCTCGATCATCCGGTCGACGATCCCCTCGACCTGGCTGGCGAAGCCGAAGACGATGCCGGACTGGAGCGCCTCCACGGTGTTCTTTGCGATCACGGTGCGAGGGCGGAGCAGCTCGACCTTGCGCAGCTGGGCACCGCGTCGGCCCAGCGCCTCCAGCGAGATGTCGATGCCGGGGGCGATCGCACCACCGATGTACTCCCCGCGCGGGCTGACCACGTCGAAGGTGGTCGCGGTGCCGAAGTCGACCACGATCGAGGGCCCGTCGTAGAGGCGCGCGGCGGCCAGGGCGTTGCAGACCCGGTCGGCGCCGACCTCGCGCGGGTTGTCCATCAGCACGGGCACGCCGGTCTTCACGCCGGGCTCGACGACAACGGCGTGGATCGCGGAGAAGTGGTCGGCCAGCATCGGGCGCCACTCGTGCAGCACGGCCGGCACGGTCGAGCAGACCGCGATCCCGTCCGGGTAGTCCTCCGGCGAAGCGTCCGCGAGCAGACCCCGGATGAGCACGGCCCACTCGTCGGCCGTACGCCGCTCATCGGTCGCCACGCGCCAGTGCGCGACGACCCGACCCTCGTCGATCAGCCCGAGCACGGTGTGGGAGTTGCCGATGTCGGCGCACAGGAGGGTCATGGGCGCAGGTCCATCGCGATGTCCAGCACCGCCGCGGAGTGCGTCAGCGCCCCCACGGCGATGAAGTCGACGCCGGTGGCCCCGACCTCGGCGGCCCGCGCCAGGGTGAGCCCGCCGGACGCCTCGAGCCGGGCCCGGCCGGCGGCGAGCCGCACGGCCTCGGTCATCGTGGCGTCGTCCATGTTGTCGAGCAGGATCTCCTCGACGCCGACGGCGAGCAGCTCGCGGAGCTGGTCGAGGGAGTCGACCTCGACCTGGACGGGCACGTCCGGGTACGCCGCCCGCACCTTCTCCCAGGCCGGCACGACGCCACCCGCGGCCAGCACGTGGTTGTCCTTGACCAGCGCCATCTCGGACAGGTCGGTGCGGTGGTTGACGCCGCCGCCGGCCCGCACGGCGTACTTCTCGAGGTGGCGCAGCCCGGGCACGGTCTTGCGGGTGTCGCGCACCCGGGCCGAGGTGCCCCGGAGGGCCTGCGCCCAGGCGGCGGTGGCCGTGGCCACGCCGGAGAGGTGGCCGGCGAAGTTCAGCGCCGTGCGCTCCGCGGTGAGCAGCAGCGCGGTCGTACCGGTGGCGCTGAGCAGCACGTCACCCCGGCGCACCCGGGAGCCGTCGGCGACGTGGCGCCGTACCTCCACCTCACCGAGCACGTAGCGCAGGACGATCTCGGCGACGACGAGCCCGGCGACCGTACCGTCGGCCCGGGCGACGAAGTCGGCGGTCTCGACCTGGTCGGGCGCGATCGTGGCCCACGAGGTGACGTCGGCCCCGGGCAGGTCCTCGGCGACCGCACGGACCACGGCGTCGTGCACCTCGGCGGGCTCGAGGCCGGCGGCGAGGAGCTCCTCGACCGGCTCACGGGGCAGCGCGGCCAGCGATGTGCGCGCGATCTGCATCAGAGGTCCATCCGTCCGGTCGGAGCCACCTTCGGGGCCTGGTAGCGCTGCACCAGCGAGCCGTCGACCAGCGTGGTGTCGATGTGGCCGCCCCAGTCTGCGTCGTCGCGCTCGGGGAAGTCCTCGCGCCAGTGCGAGCCCCGGGTCTCCTCACGCAGCAGCGCCGCTCCGGCGAGGGCGGTGGAGACGGTGAGCAGGTTGGTCACGGCCCAGGCCTCGGTACGCGGCCGGTCGCTGCTCCGGGTGCCCAGCCGGGCCAGGTCCGCCAGCGCCGAGGAGATGCCGTCGGCGCTGCGCAGCACCCCGACCCGGTCGGTCATCACGGCCTGGGACCCGGCCAGCACGTCGGCGTCCACCAGCCCTGGGGCCCGGGCGTCCGGCACCGGTGTACGTCGCTCGGGCAGGCCGGCGGCGGCCAGCCGGGCCGCGATCCGCCGCGAGAACACCAGGCCCTCGAGCAGCGAGTTGGAGGCCAGCCGGTTGGCCCCGTGCACCCCGGAGCAGGCGACCTCGCCGGTGGCGAAGAGACCGGGCAGCGAGGACTGGCCGTCGAGATCGGTGGCCACCCCGCCCGAGGCGTAGTGGCAGGCCGGAGCGACCGGGATCAGGTCGGTGACCGGGTCGACGCCATGGGCGCGAGCGACCGACAGGATGGTCGGGAAGCGTCGCTCCCAGAACCCCGCCGGGTCATCGCTGCCGATGTGCCGGGCGTCGAGCCACATGTGCGGCTTGCCCTCCTCGAGCATCCGGCGGGTGATCGCCTTGGCGACCACGTCTCGCGGTGCGAGGTCGGCCAGCTCGTGCTGACCGCGCATGAACCGGTCGCCGGCCCAGTCCACCAGGAAGGCCCCCTCGCCGCGCACCGCCTCGGAGATCAGCGGCTGCTGGCCATGGGACTGCGGGCCGAGATACATCACGGTCGGGTGGAACTGGACGAACTCCAGGTCACGCAGCACCGCTCCGGCGCGCAGGGCCAGGGCCATCCCGTCCCCGGTGGAGACCGGTGGGTTGGTGGTCTGGGAGAAGACCTGGCCGAGGCCGCCGGTGGCCAGGACCACGGCCCGGCAGCGTACGGCTCCGAGCCCCCCGGTCTGCCCGGCTCCCATCACGTGCAGCGTCACGCCGGCGACCCCGCGTACGCCGCTCTCGGACTCGCCCACGATCAGGTCCACGGCGACCGCGTGCTCGACGACGCGGATCTCGGGCGCCGCGTGCACGGCGACGACGAGCGCCCGCTGGATCTCGGCGCCGGTGGCGTCACCTCCGGCGTGCGCGATCCGGTCCCGGTGGTGCCCGCCCTCACGGGTCAAGGAGAGCTCCCCCGCCGGGGTCTGGTCGAAGTGGGCGCCGAGCCCGATCAGCTCCCGCACCGCCTCGGGACCCTCGGTGACCAGGGCCCGCACCGCCCCCTCGTCGCAGATCCCCGCGCCGGCCACCAGGGTGTCCTGGAGGTGTGCCTCGGGGGTGTCGCCGTCACCGAGGGCTGCGGCGATGCCGCCCTGGGCCCACTGCGTCGAGCCGGCGCTGAGGATGTCCTTGGTGACCACCAGGACGGTGCCACCGACGGGCAGGGCGCCCAGCACGTCCTTGATCCGCAGCGCGGCGGTCAGCCCGGCGACACCCGTGCCGATCACGACGACGTCGGCATCGGTCTCCCAGCCGGGCTCCTGCGCCAGGAGCCTGGCCGGGACCTCGCTCATCGAGCCGATCAGGTCCCCGCGGTGAAGACCGGTGCCGGGCAGGGCCTCGGCCGGGTCGGAGCCGGTGCCGATCACGGTGTTGTCGGCGTCGACGAAGACCACGCGCGGCGCGAGCTCCTTCGCCTCCGCGGTCTCCATCTGGGCGTAGGCGATCAGGATCACCACGTCACCGGGCTGCACGAGCCGGGCAGCGGCACCGTTGATCCCGATGATCCCGGTGCCACGCTCGCCGGGGATCGTGTAGGTCTCCAGCCGGGCCCCGTTCGTCACGTCGACGATGTGCACGAGCTCGCCGGGCAGCAGGTCGGCGGCGTCGAGCAGGTCCTCGTCGACCGTGACCGAGCCGACGTAGTGCAGGTCGGCCTGGGTGACGGTGGCGCGGTGGATCTTGGACTTCATCATCGTGCGCAGCATCAGCTGGCTCCTTCCGTGGCGAGGGTGAGTGGGACGTTGTCGATCAGTCGGGTGGCGCCGACCCGGGCGGCGACCAGCAGCCGGGCCTCGCCGTACGCCGGGGCGGGGCCCAGGTCGGGCGCCGTGAGCGCGAGGTAGTCGAGCTCGACGCCGCGCTCGCCCTCGAGGACCGCCCGCGCCGCGGACAGGGCCGGCTCGGCGCCGGAGCCCGAGGCCTGCGCCGCGGACAGGGCCAGCGGCAGGGCGGTCGCGGCGCGGCGCTGGTCGGGGTCGAGGAAGCGGTTGCGCGAGGACAGCGCGAGGCCGTCCGGCTCGCGCACGGTCGGCGCGCCGAGCACCTCGACGCCCAGGCACAGGTCGCCGGCCATCCGGCGGATCAGCGTGAGCTGCTGGTAGTCCTTCTCGCCGAAGACGGCCACGTCCGGGCGGACCAGGCCGAACAGCTTGGCCACCACCGTCAGCACACCGCGGAAGTGCGTCGGTCGAGAGGCCCCCTCCAGCAGCGCGCCGAGCGGGCCGGGGTCGACCACGACCTGCGGCTCGCCACCCGGGTAGACCTCGTCCACCGAGGGCGCGAAGACCACGTCGACGCCGCCCGCGGCACAGATCGCCAGGTCCTCGTCGAGGGTCCGCGGGTAGCGCTCGAGGTCCTCGCCCGGGGCGAACTGCAGCGGGTTGACGAAGATCGAGGCGACCACGGGCGCATCGCCGCCGACGTGGGTCCGGGCGGTGCGCAGCAGCGCGGCGTGCCCGGCGTGCAGCGCCCCCATCGTCGGCACCAGGGCGACCGGTCCTCCCGAGCCGACACCCGGGCCGACACCCGGGCCGCCGTCAGTCCGGCCGAGGGCGGCCGCGAGCTCCTCGCGGGTGCTCGCGAGGGTCGGGGTGCGGGAGGTCATCCCCGCTCCTCGACCCGGGGTCCCGCTCGCAGCTCCATCGTGGTCCGGGCCTCGGCGTCGTCGAGCAGCGCGACGATCCGCTCCCGCCGGATCGGCTGCAGCCGGCCGTCGAGCACCGCCCGGTCGGCCGTCGCCCGGGCCAGTGCGGCGTACGTCGGCAGGGTGGCGGGGGCGTTGGCCTCGATGTCGGCGAGGTGAGCCGCGACCGTCTGCACGTCACCGCGCACGATCGGGCCGGTCAGCGCCGCGTCCCCGCTCTCGAGCGCGTTGTCCAGCGCTGCGCTCAGCAACGGCCGCAGGGTGGCGGCCGGGTCCTCGGCTCCCGAGGCGCTCAGCAGCTCCATCGCCTGTGCGACCAGGGTGGTCAGGTGGTTCGCACCGTGCGCCAGGCCCGCGTGGTAGAGCGTGCGCTTGTCCTCGGGGACGAACATCGCGGTGCCACCGAGGTCGGCGACCAGCGCCTCGGCGCGCGCCCGCTCGGGCGCACCGTCCACCGTCACCCCGAAGACACAGCCGGCCAGCCGCGGCAGGTCGACCTCGGTGCCGGTGAAGGTCATCGCCGGGTGCATCGCGACGACCCGGGCGCCCACCTCGTGCGCGGGCGCGAGGACGGCGAGGCCGTGCCGGCCGGAGGTGTGCACGACGTACTGCTCGGGTCGGATCGCACCCGCCCCGACCAGGGTCGAGACGACGTTGGCCAGCATGTCGTCGGGCACGGTGAGCAGCAGCAGGTCGCACGCCCGTGCGACGGCCGTCGGCTTGCGCAACGCGACACCGGGCAGCAGCGCGGCGGCCCGGTCCCGGGACGCGGTGGACTCGCCCGCCACGGCCACGATCTCGTGGCCGGCGGCGCGCAGGGACGCTGCTAGCACGGCACCGACTCGGCCGGCGCCGACAACCCCGATCCGGGTCATCTCGTTCGCCTTTCCGTTCCAGTCCCTCGAGGGGTACCAGACGTGTTGACGTGCTCCATGCTACGTCGCAGGTGGAGGCGCCGTCACCCCGTCGCCGATGTGGTCCATGTCATTCCAGGAGTCGTTCCAGGGGGCGTCCCGGGGGTTGTCGCGCACCGAGGGAGCCGGCTCCTGCGGGGCCCGCCGCCGGGCGCGCGCGACGCCGTCGACCACGAGGGCCCGTGCCTCGACCGGGTCGCGGTGCGGTCCCTCGACCTGGACCAGCCCGGCCGGGGTGTCGGCGTGCACGGTCGCGAGGCGGAGCCGGCGCTGGAGCGGGCCCTGGCGCACCCGGAACGACTGCACGCGCGCCAGCGGCACGACGTCGGTACGCCGGTTGAACCAGCCCCGCCCGGCCACGACGACCCGCTCGTCCATACCGAAGCGCAGGAACGAGCGGCCCAGCGGGCGGATCCAGCGAGCCCGCGACGGCGGACGGGTGGTGGGCACCGACGCCGGGGCGGTGCCGATCAGGTCGGTGGCGAGGCGCTCGACCAGGGCCCGCGGGGCGACCGGCAGCGCGACGCCGCTGCTGCCGTTCTCGTCGGTGTCCTTGGCCCCGCCGCCGGCGACGGACAGGTCGAGGCGGGCCAGGCCGAAGGGACGCTGCAGCACCGGCTCGGTGACCCGGACCCCCTGCAGCCGGGCGACGTTGAAGGTGCGGGTGCTGATCGCGAACATCCCGTGCCGAACCTGCAGCCCGGTCGGTACCGCGGAGACCTTCCAGTCCCACCAGCCCGACGACCTTGCGCGCCAGCGAGACGGCGGTGCCGAGGACCGTCGCCAGCCCGAGCCCGAACGCCCCGAAGGGCACGCCCGACCAGCGACCAGCACGACGACGACGATCCCGATCAGCGACCAGGCCGACGGCCTCCGGGCTGAGCGCCAGGCCCTGCACCTGCCAGCGGACCGGCACCTGCACCAGCAGCCGCGGCTCGCACCGCGGCGCGGGCTCGGCGGACTCGCCCTCCGCGACCCGCACCTCGCGCGCTGGTCGAGCAGCACCTGGCGCACCCGGTGCGCCTCGGCCAGCGGGAGGTAGGCCAAGGAGACCTCCGAGTCGGAGGTCGCGGTCTCGATCTTCAGCTCGGCCAGGCCCGAGCAGCCGGGCGATGAAGCGGCTGGTCGACGCCGATCTCGAGGATCCGGTCCAGCCGGACCCGGCGCGAGCGCCGGCTGATCACGCCGGTGTCGATGCGCAGCTCGGTCGCGGTGATCCGGAAGAAGGTGCGGTACCACGACGCGAAGCCGAAGGCGGCGCCCGATGACCAGCACGCCGACGACCGCGATCGCCAGCCCGGCGAGCCGGCCCTCCTGGAGCACCTGGCGGCCCCCGGCGTACGCCGCGACGACCAGGAAGATGCCCGAGCGGGCGACCGGGGTGAGCGGGGAGAGCCGGCGCAGCTCGCCGCCTCGGGGGGTCCCGGCCCGCCCGGCGGTGCCCCGCGGGCTCGCTCACAGTCCCGCCGACTCGGCCTCGCCGACCTCGGTCAGCCGGTCGCGCAGCCGCGCCGCCTCCTCGGGCAGCAGGCCGGGGATCATCGCGTCGGTGTCGGCGGAGGCGGTGTGCAGCTCGACGCGTGGCCAGCCCGAAGCGGCGCTCCAGCGGCCCGACCGTGACGTCGACCAGCTGCATCCGGCCGTAGGGCACGACCGAGAGGGTCCGGAACATCGCACCGTGGGTGATCCACAGCTCCGACTCCAGCTCGGCGTAGCCCCAGTTGCGGACCCGCCGCCCGATCACCCACACCTCGACGCCGAGCAGCACCACCAGCACCACCACGCGCGAGCAGGCCCCAGGGCCAGAACCAGCCGAAGCAGCAGCGGTCACCACGACCACGGCCAGGGCGACGCCCACGCCGTGCCGAGGACCGCGCCCAGACGCTCGCATCCGGGCCAGGCCGGGCTGCACCCGCACCCAGGCCTCGCCCGGCGGCGCGAAGAGGTCGTCCACCCGGCCCAGCATAGGCAGCGGGCCCCGTAGGATCGCTCACCGACCGAGTCGCCGCCGTGGAGAGGTACGTCGTGGCACGCACGAAGGCTGACCTCGTCCCCCGGGTGCGGGGGACGGTGCGACAGGCCGGGCGCCGAGCCGCCCGCGTCGCCCGGGCCGCCCGGACCCGTGCCCGGCGTCGTGCCCAGCGGCCCGTGCTGAGCGTGGTGATCCCGGTCTACGGCATCGTCGAGTACCTGCCGATGCTGCTCGACAGCGTGCTCGGCCAGGACCTCGGCGGCCTCGGCGACCTCGAGGTCGTGGCGGTCGACGACTCCTCGACCGACGGCAGCCTCGCGGTGCTGCGCGAGTACGCGCGCCGCGACCACCGCGTGCGGGTGCTCGTCCAGCCCAACGCCGGGCAGGGAGCAGCGCGCAACAACGGTGTCAGCCACGTGCGCGGGGAGTTCCTGACGTTCATCGACGGCGACGACATCATCCCGCCGGGCTCGTTGCGCCACATGCTGGCCCGGTTGCGGGAGTCCGGCTCCGACTTCTGCATCGGCGACGTGCGCCGCTTCCGCTACGGCGACCACACCCCGACCGCGTGGTCGCGGGTCGTGCACGCCCGGGACCGGACGGGGGTGACCCTGGAGGAGTTCCCGGAGGCGGTGCTCGACATCATCACCGGCAACCGGATGTTCCGCACCGCGTTCTGGCGCGAGCGCGGCATCCCCTTCAAGCCGGGCATCCCCTACCAGGACCACGTGCCGATGCTGGCCGCCCTGGTGCGCGCCGAGGGCTTCGACGTGCTGTCCCGGGTCACCTACCACTGGCGCAGCCGCGAGAACGCCACCTCCACCACCCAGCAGAAGGGCCGGTTGAGCAACCTGACCCACCGGGTCGCGGTGAAGGCCGACGCCTGGGCGCTGCTGCAGGACGAGGCGCCCCGGGCCGCCCAGGACGCCTGGCTGGCGCGCACCCTGGAGGTCGACTTCCCGCCGTTCATCCCGCACGGGGTGGCCGGGGCCGCCGACTACCGCGACCTGCTCGCCTCGCTCAACCGCACCTACCTCGACCTGGCTCGCGAGCGGCCGGTCGAGCAGGTGCTCGACCGGGTGACGACCCGGCAGAAGATCCGCGCCCAGCTGGTCGTCGACCAGCGCTGGGACGACGTCGCCGCCGCCGACCTGTGGTTCGACGACGCGGGACCGGTGCCGCCGACCCACGGTGCGGACGGCGCGGTGGTCGCCGACCTGCCGGACGAGCTGACCGCCTGCTCCGACCTGCCCAGCGACGTCCTGCGACTCTCGACGCTCGAGACCAACCTGGAGGCCGGGCTCACGCAGGTCGCCGGTACGCCCGGCGGGGTGCGGCTGACCGGGTGGGCCGTGGTCCGCGGTCTCGCCGTGCCCGGGCCGGTCGCGCCCTCGCTCTGGCTCGAGGACGGCTCCGGTGCGCTGATCGACCTCGACGTCACCCCGGTGCCGGCGCCCGCGGCCGACCAGTGGGGCCGTCAGCGCTTCGCCGCCTACGCCGACGGCGGTTTCGAGGCGCTGGTCGCGTCGTCGTCGCTGCCGGCCCGGCCGGCCACGTGGCGGCTGCGGGTCGCCACGTCGTACGACTCGGTGGCGCGGGAGGGCGTGGTGCTGCACCGCTCGCCGCGCTCGTCGGCGGCCCGGCCGCGGGCGGCCGTGGTCGACCTCGGTGGCCACCCCTTCACGCTGGCGCCACGGTGGGACGACGCCGACGGCCTCGTGCTCGACGTGCGTCCGGGCGGCGGGGTGGACCAGGTGGCTGACGCCCCTGGAACACCTGGGCCCCGGGTCGTCGGGGTCGACCTGGTCGAGGACGTGCTGCGGGTCTCCACCAGCGCAGGAGTGGGCGGGCCCGTGCTCCGCGGCCCCGGGCACGTGCGGCTGATGCCCGTGGCGTACGGCGAGCGCGGTGCGGCGTACACGCTGGTCGAGCAGGGACGCGCGGTGCCGCCGGGGACCTACCGGCTGCCGCTGCCCCTCCACCCGGCGTACGCCGAGCGGCTCACCGAGCGCGTCGTCGGCGACCGCGTGGCCGTCGAGTGCGGACGCTCCGACGACGACACCCTGCTGGTGCAGGTGCAGGCCCCGCTGCCCGACCACGTGCTCGGCGTCTCCGCCCAGGAGCGCCTGCAGACGGTGAGCCGCTCGAGCGGTGCCGCGCTGGTCGATGAGGTGCTGCTCGTGCCGGGCAGCCCCACCGGCGGCGACCAGTGGGCCCTCGCCGCGGCCCTCGGGTCGGGATCCGGGAGCACCTGGGCCGTCCCGGACTTCTCCGTCGACGTGCCCGCGGGGTGCCGGCCGGTGGTGGTCCGCAGCCCGGAGTGGTACGCCGCCGTCGACCGTTCCCGGCTGGTGATCGGCGACGAGCCACTGGGCGCCTGGTCGCGCTCGCGACCCGGCCAGCGCCGGGTGTGGACCGGCGGCAGCCACCCGTGGGCGGCACTGGGTCGGGCACGCTGGACCCGCGACGGTTACACCGAGGCCCGGATCGAGCGCGAGATCGTCCGGGTCAACCGGGACTGGGACACGGTGCTGGCCCCGAGTGACGAGGTCGCCGGGTGGTACGCCGACCTGGCCGGCTTCGAGGGCACCGTGCTGGTCACCGGGAGTCCCCGCACCGACGCGCTCGTCGCGCCGGCCGACGACCGCCGTGAGCAGGTCCGGGACCGGCTCGGGATCGACCCGGCCCGCACCGTCGTGCTGCTCGGGCACGAGATGCCGCGCCTCGACGAGCTGCTCGGCGAGGAGCACGCCGTGCTGGTGCGCGACCCGCTGGACCGAGTCCCGGACACCGACCTGCTGCTCGCTGCCGACGTCGCCGTGCTCGACACCGGCGCCCTGCGCTTCGACTGGGCCGTGACCGGCAAGCCGGTCCTCTTCCACGTCCCGCACCTCGACGCCGACCTGCACCGGCTCGGCCCGGTGGTGCCGTGGGCCGAGACCGCACCCGGCCCCTCGCTGGCCACCGCCGAGGAAGTGGCCGAGGCGCTCGGGGACCTCGGCGCCCTGACCACGTCGTACGCCGGGGAGCGCGAGCGCTTCCGGACGCGCTTCCACCCCCTTGCCGACGGGCACGCCACCGCGCGGGTCCTGACCGCGCTCACCGAGTAGGTCGGCGAAGCAGGCCCGCCGGTGTCCGTCCCCCGGTGGCCCCGGTGGTTGAGGAAGGACGAAGTCCTGTCTCGAAACCCGCGTCGAATCCGGTCGTGGGCGGCGCGGGTTTCGAGACGGCGCTGGCGCGCCTCCTCAACCAGCGAAACACCGCGGGCCCCCGATGCTGGGCGAAGAACCGACGGCCGTCCCCCGGGGCCCCGGTGGTTGAGGAAGGACGAAGTCCTGTCTCGAAACCCGCGTCGAATCCGGTCGTGGGCGGCGCGGGTTTCGAGACGGCGCTGGCGCGCCTCCTCAACCAGCGAAGCGCTGGCGCGCCTCCTCAACCAGCGAAGCGCTGGCGCGCCTCCTCGACCAGCGGAACACCGCGCGCCTCCTCAACCGGCGGAAGGTCGGCCGGGCGCGCTAGGCGAGGAGGTCCGCGAAAAAGGCGCTGACGGCGCGCTCGGAGGCGTGGCCGTCCTGGCGTGAGCTCCAGGCGGCATTGAGCTCGGCGATCGGCCGGCTCCAACGCTCGGCCAGGGCGGGCAGGTCCGCGAGCTCGGCGACCACCTCGTCGAGGGTGTCCACCAGCGGTCCGGGGGCGGTCTCGCGGTAGTCGTGCAGGAAGCCGCGCACCTCACCGGCGTACCGGTCGAGGTCGGGCACGAAGTACACCGCCGGGCGTCCGGTGAGGGCGAAGTCGAAGCGCAGGGACGAGTACTCCAGGAGGGCCACGTCGGCGGCCAGCATCAGGTCGTTCACCTCCGGGTACGCCGTCACGTCCAGCACGCCGGGCCCGTCGGGCGTCGCACCGTAGCCGGAGGCGCCAGGGGCGTGGAAGCGGTGGCCGCGCCGCAGCAGCAGCCAGTCCGGCCCGAGGCGCTCGGAGAGCGCCCCGAGATCGACGAAGTGCGTCGTCAGGGCGGCCCGGTGGTCGGTGGCCAGGTCGTCACGCCAGGTCGGGGCGTAGAGCAGCACCTTGCGCTCGCCCGCGCCGAGCCAGGCCCGCGCCT
The DNA here is from genome assembly GCA_963843875.1 of uncultured Actinomycetota bacterium. GTDB lineage: Bacteria > Actinomycetota > Actinomycetes > Propionibacteriales > Nocardioidaceae > Marmoricola. The sequence goes on from CAWJMC010000002.1 coordinate 15,390, forward strand.
CGGCCCGACGCTGGTCGGCCCGCTCGTCAGTCAGGACGTCGTCTCGGGGGTAGCCGGTGGCGAGGATCCGGCCCTCGAAGGCGTACTGCTCGCGGTAGAAGCTGTCGACCGACGGCTGCGGAGTGATCACGGACGTCCAGGTGCCCGACGAGCGGGCCAGCTCCTGCGGCGATCCGCCAGTGCGGGAAGCCACGCCCGCGCCACTGGTCGAGCCCCATCCGCTTGAACGGGTAGCCGTGGCTGGTCTGGAGCACCAGCTGCTCCGGGCGGCGGACGAACCACGGCTCGAGGTCGACGTTGGTGACCAGGTGCGACGCCCGGGCGAGCACGTCGTACCACTCCCGGCTGCGGATCAGCACCGGCTCGGCACCCGGGGGTACGCCGGACTGCGGAGTCGGCGACGGCCCAGCACACCCGCATGCCGAGCGCGGCCTCCGGGCGGCGGCGGTGCAGCTCGGCCTGGAGCGCGGCCGGGTTGTCGCTGACCGCCTGGCCCGGTGAAGGACTGGAAGTAGACCAGGCCGGGGTCGACCGGCTCACGGACCCGGGCGTACGCCGCCTGCAGCCGGTGCTGGGCCCGCGGGCCGAGCTCGTCGTCGGCCAGCGGGGCCGAGAGTCGCACCACGAGGTTGCCGCCCCTGCCCTGGCGCAGCAGCACCCGGTGCGAAACGGTCAGGTGCTCCTCGGGCAGCCGGTCCAGCACCCCCGCAGCCGTCACCGGCCCACCGTCCAGACGCAAGCGGTAGGACCCGGTGGCGGCGGGTCGCGCGGGCAGGCCCCACTGCGAGGCGAACAGCGCGAAACGCCAGCGCCCCGCTCCCTCGTCGACCCCGGGCAGCACCCCCGACTCGCCCACCAGCTCAGCACTGCGGTGGCCCGTCGCGACCCGGATCGCCAGCTCGCCGTCGCCGACCCGGACGTCACTGAGCACCCCGGTGGTGCGGGCCCGGCACACTGAGCTCGACCACGTCCCTGCCGGTGACCGGGTCGTCGACGAGGAACGCCCGCTCGGCCGAGCCCCGCGGGTCGAGGTCGCCGATCACGCCCCGGCGTCGTACGCCGGCCACCTCGAGGTCCAGCTCCAGGCGCCAGCCGTCGTCACCCAGGTCCGCGAGCGGCGCCCGCACGACCAGCGAACCGGCGTCGTGATCCTGGCCGCGCTCGGCCATCCAGCGGGTGACGTCCGGGTCCGCGCACACCACGACGTCACCCGGGAGCCGCCGCTCGCCACTGACCAGCGTGACCGAGGCGCGGACCCCGTCCGGGTCGGACTGGTCGAGGAGGCTGATGCCGGTCTGGACGACCAGCTCGAGATGTTCGCCGTCCACGCGCAACCGACTCAGCCGGGCTCGCAGGGCCAGCTGGGAGTCCGGCAGGTCCAGCAGGTACGCCGGTGCCCGCTCCGCCAGCAGGGTGGGCCCGGCGAGGGCCGCCCGGACCCGGACCGAGCCACCTCGCTCGACGACGTGGGTCGGCAGGGCACCCTTCGCGAGGCGGCGGGCTGCCACGAACCGCACCACGTCCGCGCGGACCCCGGCGCAGGCCAGCCAGAGCAGCACCCGGGGCTCGACCGGCAAAGCCTTCAGGTCTGCCCGGTCGACCCGGGCCAGGAGCGTCTCCACGTAGCGGCGCCAGGCGTCGTCGTCGGCGTCCTCGGCCGCCTCGGCGAGCTCCAGGAGCTCCCGGGCCAGCAGCCCACGGCTGCGCTCGGCCAGAGCAGCGGGGTGCGCCGTGAGCATCCCGTCCCCGGCCTCGACGGCGTCGAGCAGAGCCCCGAGCCCGGGCCAGGGGCTGACCCGGAACAGCGCTCGCGAGGCACCGGGGCGTACGTCGCGCAGGCACGCGGTGGGCTCGAGGACGAAGCCGCCGCTGAGCACGCCGAGCGCCGTCACCGAGCCGTCGGGGTCGTCGACCAACGACTCCTTGGCGCCCAGCAGCGTGCGCTCGACCAGCAGTCGGGCCAGCACCGGCAGTCGGGCCACCTCCGGGTGCGCATCGAGGTCGCCGCCCGGTCCCGTGCGACCAGCGCCGGCCTGCACGCCACCCACCACCTCGCCGACCACCACCGGGGAGCGGGTCTCGGCGCGCCGTGCGAGCAGCCGTGCCAACGCGCCCGGCACGAGCTCCGCGCCGGGCACCAGCACCAGGACCGCCGGACCGCGGGACCGGGCCACGGCCCGTCGACGCGCCCGACCGCGGGACTCGCCGACCGACTCGACCACGACGACCCGGGAGTCCTCGGCGGCCCGCTCCCTCGCCGCCTCGAGGAGCGGCTGGGCCAGGACCACGACCAGGATCTCCACCGAGGCGCCCTCCTGGGCGAGCGCGCTGTCCAGCAGTCGTCGGGCACCGGCCGGCTCACCGTCCAGCAGCACCACGAGGGTGGCCGGGTCCGTCGTGCGCCGCCCGCGGGACGGACCGGCGAAGCGGCTCGAGATCCGGCGGCGCAGCCGGTCGCGTGCTCCACTCATGGCACGGCCCTCCCAGGTTCGCCGAACCCACGTCCGGACCCACGTCCGACCGACCCACGTCCGGACCCACGCCGCCCCGGCTCGAGGAACAGCGTCGTTCCCCGCGGCAGGCCGGATCCGAGCCTACGACGGTCGCGCTCAGCCGGGCTCAACCGGCCCGGCGACCCTGGACCCGGTCCGCAGGCCCGGCCACGCCCTGCGCGATGCCCTGGGTCACCCGACGGGCGTGCTCCTCCCAGGCCAGCAGGGAGCTGAGCTGGTCCGGCTCGAGGAAGGCCCACTCCGGTGTCGGCACCGACCCTCTCGCCGGCGGGCCGGACGGCGATCCGGAAGCCTCCTGGGCCTGGAGCGCGCGAGCGACCCGGTCCTCGGCCTCCTTCTCGATCTGGGCCTCGGCCCGGTCGAGCCGGGCCTGGACCTCCCGGGCGGCGGACGCCTGCTCGACGGCCCGCGTCTCCACCCTCGACAGCACCTGCCTCAGCTCGGCGATCCGACGCTCGCGCTCGGACGCCCGGGTCTCCATGGCTCCGGCGAACGCACCGTGGTCGGCGGCGCCGGTGTCGAAGAGCTCGCGGTAGGCCCGGGCCAGGTCGGTGCGGTCGACGGCGTGCTCGTAGCGGGCCAGGACCAGCTCGTTCCACGCCAGCCGGAGCCCGACCCATCCCGTCACCAGGGCGACAACACCGGCGGCACCGATCAGGACCGGCTCCCGCAGCGCGAGGCTGGCGGCGAGGAGGAGCGTCGCGAGCACCAGCAGCAGGACGGCCGCGGTGACCCGGGTTCCCCGTACCTGCTTGCGCGCTCGCTTCTGTGCGCGCTTGGCCGACGTGCTGTCCGACGGTCTGGGCGAGTGAGCCGAGCCTGGCATGGCTGAAGAGTACGAGTCACTCTGGTTCACTCCTGACACGACACGCGCGTTCCAGCCAGAGTCCCGCACTCATCAGCGTGAGCCCGCCGACGGCGCTGATCGCCGAACGCAGCAGGCGCTGTCCCGACAGGTCGGTCGTCACGATGCCCACGTGCGCGATCGCGAACCCGGCGTACCCCCCGAGCAGCAGCGCCCCGACGAGGGCGGCGGCCTTGCCCAGCACCAGCCGGTTGACGGCCTGGTACGGCTCCAGCCGGGTCCGGTCGGAATGCTGGCGCTGGAGCAGTCGCCAGGTGCGGAAGGCGAGCACGGCCACGGCGATCGCCAGCAGCCAGACCACGGCCACGCTCCACACCGTGACGACCGGTTCGGCGATGGTGAGGCGCAGGGCCAGCGGTCGGACCGCCCAGCCGAGCACGGCCGCGATCGCCCCCAGCACCACCAGCGGGCCGGGTCCGGTCGCCCGGACGCTGCCCGGGTCCGGTCCCCGCTCGGGGTCCGGGTCACCCTCGGGAGGTGTCGAGCTCACCCGGCGCTCACCCCCGGGCTCACTGCGTGTCGATGGCGATGTCGTCTCGTCGTACGACACCGGCGCTGCCGGTCTGGGCCAGGAGGTCCGCGATCGGGCCGACCTCCGGGATCACGGCGTCCGGCTCGACGTCGAGCCACGGGGCCAGGACGAAGGCCCGCTCGTGGGCGCGCGGGTGCGGGAGCACCAGGTGCTCGTCGTCGGCGCGGCGGTCGCCGACCACGATCAGGTCGACGTCGAGCGTGCGGGGACCGTTGATCTCCTCACGCTCGCGACCGAAGGCCAGCTCGATCGCCTGGGTCCGGTCGAGCAGGGTGTGCACGGACAGCGTGGTGTCGAACAGGATCACCGCGTTGAGGTAGTCCTCGGAGCCCTCGGGAGCGTCGACCGGAGTGGTCTGGTAGACGGGTGAGACGTCGGTGACCCAGACGTCCGGGGTGTCCTTGAGCGAGTCGACCGCACCTTGGAGGTAGGCCAGCCGCTCCCCGAGGTTGGACCCCAGGGACACCACCGCCCGACGGATCGGGTGCATCTCTCCGGTCAACGTGTCGCTGTCGACGTAGTTCGGGTTGGGGCTCTCGCTCATGAACGGCTCCGGGTGATGGTCAGGGCGACGTCCGAGAACGTCGCATCGATCGGGGCATGGGGCTTGTGCAGGGTGACCTCCGTCCACCGCACCCCGGACACGGCCAGGACCACGTCCGCGATGCGTTGGGCCAGGGTCTCGATCAGGTCCACCGGGTCGGACGCCGCCGCTTCGACGACGTCGGTGACGACGCTGGAATAGTCCACCGTATCGGTCAGGTCGTCGGAGGCGGCCGCGGCGGCGGAGTCGACGCCGAGGACCAGGTCGATCACGAACCGCTGCCCGTCGCGACGCTCGGAGTCGAGGACCCCGTGATGGGCGAAGACCTCGATGCCGGACACGGCCAGTCGGTCCCCGGGGCCCGGTCCGGGCTCGGGGCTCAGGTCTGGACTCATGGGGCGCATCCTGCCAGCCAGCGCTGGACCACCCGAATCGCGTCCATGGACTTGCGGGCCTCGTGCACCCGCACCCCCCAGACGCCGGACAGCGCGGCCAGCGTGGTCAGGGCGGCGTTGGCGTCCTCCCGGTCGTCGACCGCGCGTGGACCGTCATGATCGGCGAGCAGCGAGCCCAGGAAGGACTTGCGGCTCGATCCCACCAGCACCGGCAGGCCCAGCGCGTCCAGGTCGTCGAGGTGCTGGAGCAGCAGCCAGTTGTGCGCTGCCGTCTTGGCGAACCCCAGCCCCGGGTCGATCGCGATCCGGTCCGGCGAGATCCCGGCGGCGACGGCGGCATCGACCCGCTGCCCGAGCTCGTCGACGACCTCGGCGACCACGTCGTCGTACGTCGCGTGCTGCGCCATCACCTCCGCGTGCGCCCGCCAGTGCATCGCGACGTACGACACCTCGCCGGCCGCCACGACCTCGAGGATCCGCGGGTCACCCAGCCCGCCGCTGACGTCGTTGACCAGCCGGGCGCCGGCCTCGACCGCCGCCTCGGCGACCTCGGCCCGCATCGTGTCGACCGAGACCACCGCCCCGTGCGCGGCCAGCGCCTTGATCACCGGCAGCACCCGGTCCAGCTCCTCGGCGACCAGCGGGCGCGTCGCGCCCGGGCGGGTCGACTCGCCGCCGACGTCGAGCAGGTCCGCACCACCGGAGCGCAGGGCCAGTCCGTGCTCGATCGCCGCGTCCGGGTCGACCCAGCGCCCACCGTCGGAGAACGAGTCCGGGGTCACGTTGACGACTCCCATCACCACCGGGCGCTCCAGCACCGGCAGCCCCGCCAGGTGGCGCGGCGCGAGCCGGGGGACGGCCAGGCTCATCGGTGGATCACCTCTGGATCACCTCTTGGGCGCGCTGATCAACGACATCGCCTCGGCGCGCGTCGTCGCGTTGAGCATCTGGCCGCGTACGGCGGAGGTGATCGTGCGCGCTCCGGCCTTGCGGACGCCCCGCATCGTCATGCACAGGTGCTCGGCCTCGATCACCACGATCACTCCGCGGGCCTCGAGGATCTCCACCAGGGCGTCGGCGACCTGCGTGGTCAGCCGCTCCTGCACCTGGGGCCGCTTGGCGTAGACGTCGACCAGCCGGGCCAGCTTGGACAGGCCGGTGATCTTGCCGTTGTCGCTGGGGATGTAGCCCACGTGGGCGACCCCGGTGAACGGCACCAGGTGGTGCTCGCACATCGACCAGAGCTCGATGTCCTTGACCAGGACCATCTCGTCGTGGCCGAGGTCGAAAGTGGTCGTGAGCACGTCCTCCGCACGCTGGTGCAGCCCCTCGGTCAGCTCGGCGTACGCCCGGGCGACCCGGGCCGGGGTGTCCAGCAGCCCCTCGCGGTCGGGATCCTCCCCGATCGCGTGCAGCAGCTCGCGGACCGCGGCCTCGGCCCGGTCGTGGTCGAAGGCACGGTTCGTCACGCCCGGGTCGGACACCGGACCAATGGTCATCAGGTGAGCTCCGCCCGAGCTGGGTCAGAGTGGAGGTTGGGGCTGGTCGGGACCCGCCCCGGGGCCGTCACCGTGGGTGTCGCCACCCGGGGACGGCGGGGTCAGCACGACGGCGCCCTCCTCGTCGGCGGGCCGGGCACCGTTGGCGGCGGCGGCGATCACCTTGGCGGGGATCTCGACCGGCGGGATCGTCGAGGGGACCCGGTCGGGCGAGCCCGTCCAGGCCGGGCGGGTGTCGCGCCGACGCAGCGGCTCGAAGACCTCCGCGACCTGGGCCTTGTCCAGGGTCTCCTTCTCCATCAGCGCGAGCACCAGCGAGTCGAGGACGTCGCGGTTCTCCTCGAGGATGTCGAAGGCCTCCTGGTGGGCCTGGGTGAGGAACTTCTTGGTCTCGTCGTCGACGATCGCCGCGACGTCCTCGGAGTAGTCCCGGCTGTGGCCCATGTCGCGGCCCAGGAACGGCTCGGCGTTGTTGTCGCCGAGCTTGATCGCGCCGAGCTTCTCGGTCATGCCGTACTGCGTGACCATCGCGCGGGCCAGCGAGGTGGCCTTCTCGATGTCGTTGCCGGCGCCGGTGGTCGGGTCGTGGAAGACCATCTCCTCCGCCGCGCGACCGCCCAGCATGTAGGCCAGCTTGTCGAGCATCTCCGAGCGGGTCTGGGAGTACTTGTCCTCGTCCGGCAGCACCATCGTGTAGCCGAGCGCGCGGCCGCGGGGCAGGATCGTGATCTTGTGCACCGGGTCGGTGCCGGGAAGCGCCGCGGCCACCAGGGCGTGGCCGCCCTCGTGGTAGGCCGTGATCAGCTTCTCCTTCTCGCTCATCAGCCGGGTGCGCTTCTGCGGGCCGGCGATCACGCGGTCGATCGCCTCGTCCAGCGCGAAGTTGTCGATCTGCTTGGCGTTGTTGCGGGCCGTGAGCAGGGCGGCCTCGTTGAGCACGTTGGCCAGGTCGGCGCCGGTGAAGCCCGGCGTACGGCGGGCGACGCGAGCGGAGGTCGACGTCGGAGGCCATCGGCTTGCCACGCGAGTGCACCCCGAGGATCTGCTCGCGTCCGGCCAGGTCGGGGGCGTCGACCGAGATCTGGCGGTCGAAGCGGCCCGGTCGCAGCAGCGCCGGGTCGAGGATGTCGGGCCGGTTGGTCGCCGCGATCAGGATCACGCCGCCACGCACGTCGAAGCCGTCCATCTCGACCAGCAGCTGGTTGAGGGTCTGCTCGCGCTCGTCGTGACCGCCGCCCATGCCGGCACCGCGGTGACGGCCGACGGCGTCGATCTCGTCGATGAAGACGATGGCCGGGGCGTTGGACTTGGCCTGCTCGAACAGGTCGCGGACCCGGGAGGCGCCGACGCCGACGAACATCTCGACGAAGTCGGAGCCGGAGATCGAGTAGAACGGCACACCGGCCTCGCCCGCGACGGCGCGGGCCAGCAGGGTCTTGCCGGTGCCGGGCTGGCCGTAGAGCAGCACGCCCTTGGGGATCTTGGCCCCCACCGCCTGGAACTTGGCCGGCTCCTGGAGGAACTCCTTGATCTCGCCGAGCTCCTCGATCGCCTCCTCGCAGCCCGCCACGTCGGCGAAGGTGGTCTTCGGCATGTCCTTGGTGATCAGCTTGGCCTTGGACTTGGCGAACTGCATCACCCGGCCGCCGCCGCCCTGCATGTTGTTCATCAAGAACAAGAACACGCAACAGGATCAGACACGATCGGCAAGCAGCGTGAAGAGCAGCGTGCCGAAGAAGCTCTGCTTGGCCAGGTCGCCGTTGTAGGACTCGATCTTGCCGGCCTTGATCTGCGCCTCGACCTCGTTGACCAGGCCCTCCTGGGTGCCCTCGACGAAGGTCGCGGTGACCTTCTTGCCGTTGTCGAGCTCGGCCTGGATCGCCTGGTCACCGTCGACGAAGGTGACCTTCTTGATGTCGCCGTTGGTGATGTAGCAGGTCATCTTCGAGGTGGTGATCTCGGAGTACCCGCCGTTGCTGGAGAGCACCTGCAGCACCAGCAGGACGCCCACCACGGCGACGGCGATCCACAACCAGGGACCGCGGACAATACGCTTCACGTCCACCTACTCCGGCCTGCTTCTTCTCGGCTCGACAGGCCACTCTCGACAGGAATTGACGGTACACGGCTCGGCCAACGCACCGGACGGCGAGTCGGCCGGAACGGGCCCGAGGTCGACGGGACGGTCTCAGGAGTAGACGTGCGGGGCGAGGGTGCCGATGTCGCGCAGGTTGCGGTAGCGCTCCTGGTAGTCGAGGCCGTAGCCGACGACGAACTCGTTGGGGATGTCCCATCCGACGTAGTGCACGTCGAGCTCGACCTTGACCGCCTCGGGCTTGCGGAGCAGCGTCGCGATCTTCACCGACGCCGGGTTGCGCGAGGAGAGGTTCGAGACCAGCCAGCTCAGGGTGAGGCCGGTGTCGATGATCTCGTCGACGATCAGAACGTTGCGCCCGGAGATGTCGGTGTCGAGGTCCTTGAGGATCCGCACCACCCCGGACGACTTGGTGCCCGAGCCGTACGACGAGACCGCCATCCAGTCCATCTCGAGGTGCCGGTCCAGGGCCCGGGAGAGATCGGCCATCACCATCACCGCGCCGCGCAGGACACCCACGATGAGCAGGTCCTGGCCCTCGTAGTCGGCCTGGATCCGGGCCGCCATCTCGCCCAGCCTGGCCTGGATCTCCGCCTCGGTGAAGAGCATCTCGACCAGGTCAGCCATCGATGTCGGCCGCGTCCATGTCGTCAGCCTCGCACATCGACGCCGACGCTGCGGCAGGCGGCCTGACGGCAGTCGTCGGCGGCCGGCGAGGTGAACCGGTCGACGAGGACCACGAGCAGGATCACGCACAGCGCGATCACCACGCCACAGGCCAGGATGCCGAGCAGCAGCCTGCCCGCCCGGCGGCGTACGTCCTTGTCCACCGGGTCAGCATGCCGGACCCGCGAAGCGCGGAACGAGCCGGGCCGCTCGGACGTTGGACCCCTGGACGGCGTGAGAGAGATCGGGGACGGAGGATCCGTGCTGCAACGCACCGCACGGCTGGCCAAGCGCGTGGGCGTGGAGGCCCTGGGCTGGGTCCTCGTCCTGCTCGGGATCGCCGCCCTGGTGCTGCCCGGGCCCGGTCTGATCCTGCTCGCGCTGGGGCTGTTCGTGCTCGCGACGCAGTACGAGTGGGCGGAGCGGCGCCTCCAGCCGGTCAAGGACGCGGCCCTGCGCACTGCCGCCGACAGCGTCGCGACCCTCCCGCGGATCGTGCTGTCCGCACTCGGCGTGGCGTGGCTGATCGCCCTCGGCGTCTACTGGGGCATCTCCCCGGACGCTCCGGGCTGGTGGCCGCTGCGCGAGACCTGGTGGCTGCCCGGCGGCTGGGGCACCGGCGCCTCCCTGATCTTCTCCGGGTTGATCGCCGGCGCGCTCGTGGTCTACAGCTACGTCAACTTCCGCGGCATCAAGGCCGACGACCCGGAGGCCTAGCTGCGCCGGCGGGCTGCTCGGCACAGCGGACGCAGGTCTCGGCCTGGGGGCGTACGGCGAGGCGCGCGGCGGGGATCGGGCCGCCGCAGGTCCGGCAGGTCACCGGCGCACCCGCCGCGGCGCGGGCCCGAGCCGCGCGCAGTGCCTGCGCCGTACGCCGGGCGGTGGACAGGGTGGCGACCAGCTGCTGGCGCTCGAAGGCGATGGTGGCGCCCTCGGGGTCGTGCTCGTCGTCGGCGTTGGACCCCGCGAGGCCTCGTGCACCGCCTCGAGCGCCGCCTCCAGGTCGCCCACGCGAGCGTCCTGGGCGGCGATGCGCGCCTCGAGGTCGTCCGACCCAGCGCTCAGGGGATCAGCACCAGCTTGCCGCGGACGTGACCACCCACGCTGGTCCGGAAGGCGTCCAGCGCGTCGTCGAGGGGGAAGGTCTGCACCTCGATGCGCAGCTCGCCCCGCTCGAGGAGACCAGCGCCCTCGGTGAACGCATCGACGGGACGGCCCTGCGAGGGGTCGGCACCGGTGACGATCCCCCCCTTCTCGCCCAGCCCGAAGTTGGCGATGGAGAGCACCTTGCCCGGCTCGGGAGCCAGCGCGAACAGGTCGTCGTCGGGCGTCTGGCCGGCCACGTCGTAGACCGCGTCGATGCTGACGCCCGGCAGCGCCTGGATGCGCTCGACCATCCCGTCGCCGTACTCGACCGGCGTCGCACCGATCTCGCGCAGGTAGTCCTGGTTGCCCGCACCGGCGGAGGCGACGACGGTGATCCCACGCGAGACCGCCAGCTGGACGAGCACCGAGCCGACTCCCCCGGCGCCGCCGGCCACGAAGAGGGTCTCGCCCGACTGCACACCGAGCAGGCGGAGGCCGCGTTCGGCCGTCTCGAGGGCCATGCCCGCGGCCGCCGCGACGTCCCAGCCGACCGAGGCGGGCTTGGCCGCCCAGGAGTCGAGCAGGGCGAACTCCGCGTGCGTCGCCGAGCCCTCGCCGAACACCTCGTCGCCCGATGAGACACCGGTGACACCGTCACCGACCTCGTCCACGACACCGGCGGCGTCGAAGCCGGGCGTCGCGCTGGCCGCCAGTGGTGCACCGCCGGCCATCGCCCCCGACATCACCTTGAAGTCGACCGGGTTCACACTGGCGCCGCGCACCTTGATCCGGACCTGGCCCGGACCCGCGTGCGGCTCGGGGACCTCCGCGGTGTGCAGGACGTCGATGTCGCCGTACTCGTCGTAGGTCAGTGCCTTCATGCGAGGAAGAAGGGTCACTGCGGCCCCGGTATTCCGGTCGGGCGGAACCGCAGCCGGTCGCCGTCGCGGTACGCCGTCAGGTTGCCCGGCAGCTGGACGACGCGGCCGCGGTCGACGCCCCGACACGATGTCCTCGACCGACAGGACGTGGTCGCGCCGCAGGTCGGACGCCGGCGCGCCCGCCTCCAGCAGCGCCAGTCGCAGGGCCCGCCACCTCAGGGCCTGCGGGGCGGTCTCGAGCGCCGCGGTGTCGATCCCGTCCTCCCGCCCGACTTCACCGAGCAGTTCCTCGGCCAGGTCGTCGAGCGCGTCCATGTCGGCCCGCAGCATCTCCCCGGTGCGCGCCAGCGCAGCGGCAACGCCCGGTCCCAGCTCACGCTCCAGCACCGGCAGCACGTCGTGGCGCACCGCCGAGCGCAGGAAGCGCGGGTCGCTGTTGTGCGGGTCGGTCCAGAAGGCGACGCCCTCGGCCCGGCAGGCCGTCTCGGTCTGCTCCCGGGTGATGTCGAGCAGCGGTCGCGTGAAGCGCAGGTCACCGGCGTTCCAGCCGGAGCGCATGCCGCTCAGCGAGCGGCCCCCCGAGCCTCGCGCCAGGCCGAGCAGCACCGTCTCGGCCTGGTCGTCGCGGGTGTGCCCGAGCAGCACAGCGTCGGCCGCGAAGTGGGTGGCCAGCTGGGCCAGGGCGGCGTACCGCGCCTCGCGTGCGCCGGCCTCGATCCCGCGCGGGCCGGGATCGACGGTGACCCGGATCGAGGCGGTCTCGTCGACGCCCAGCCCGGCCATCTGCTCGACCACGGCGGCGGTGTGCGGGGCCGAGTCGTCCTGGAGCCCGTGGTCGACCACGACCCCGATCACGCGTACGTCGGCCCGTCGGGTCTCGAAGACCGACGCGGACAGAAGGGCCAGGGAGTCGGCGCCACCGGAGCAGGCGACCAGGACGCAGCCGCCCGTGCGCACGTGCGGCGACCAGACCCCGCCGTCCGCGGCCAGCAGCGGTAGGTCACGGCGTACGGCGAGACGGACCGCGGCGACCGCCGGGTCGGGACCGCTCACGTCAGCACCACGGGGCTCACCCGTGGACGCGGGCCAGCCAGAGCGGCGGATCGAGGATCTCGGCCTTGCTGGGCAGGTTCTCCGGGCCGGCCCAGACGGCGTTGAAGCCGTCCATGCCGACCTTGTCGACGCCGCGCGGACGAAGACCGCCCCGTCGCGGTACTGCGCCATCTTCGCGTCGATCCCGAGCAGGCGGCGGATCAGCCGGTCGAGCCCGCCGAGACCCTTGCGGCGCTCGGTGAACTTCGCCCGGATCGCATCGACGGTGGGGATCACCTCGGGCCCGACACCGTCCATCACCACGTCGGCGTGGCCCTCGAGCAGGCTCATCACCCCGGTGATGTTGTCGATCACCTGCTTCTGCTCCGGGCTGGAGAAGAGGTCGACCAGCGACCCCTCGGCCTTGCCGCGGACCAGCTCGCCGACCCGCTTGAGGCCGTCGCCGAGCATCTTGGCGGGGTCCTGCTCGATCTCGCCGAGGATCTTGCGCATCTCGCCGTGCAGGTGGTCGCGCAGCCACGGCACGGCGGTGAACTGCACCCGGTGGGTCTCCTCGTGCAGGCACACCCAGAGCCGGAAGTCGTGCGGGTCGACGCCGAGCTCACGCTCGACGTGGACGATGTTGGGCGCGACCAGCAGCAGCCGGCCGTCCTCGCCCGGCACCTGGTGGAACGGGTCGAACTGGCCGAGCACCTTGCTGGACATGAAGCCGAGCATCAGCCCGAGCTCGGTGCCGGTGACCCGCGAGCCGATCGACCCGGGCCAGGGCGGGCGGCGGGCCCTTCTTGGCCTGCAGGGCATCGACCAGCGGGCTGATCAGCATCCCGAAGCCGTCGACGTTGGCCTGCAGCCAGCCGCGCCGGTCGACCACCAGCACGGGCGCGGTGCGGTCCTGGGCTTGCAGACCGGTGAACTCGCGCACCAGCGCGGTCGAGCGCTCGGCGCCGGCCCGCAGCTCGGAGACGGCGTCGGCGGCCTCGGTGGCGCTCACGTCGGGGCCGTCGCCGGCCATCCGGGCGCCGATGTTCACCGCCAGGTCCCAGTCGATCATGGCCGACCGCGCGGAGTCCTCCGTCATGACCCGAGCCTACGCACCGGGCGTCTGGCGCCGGACCCGTCGGACGAGCCCGACGCCGTCGTACCGTCCCGCAGCGGCAGCCGCCCAGAGCGGCGGCGGCCCGGTCGACCTGGTCCTGGGCGTAGCCGTTGTCGGCCTCGGCGACCCGGTCGGCGACGACCACGAAGCCGAGCACGTCACCGTCGAGGTCGGTGGCCGTGCCGGCCAGTCCGTGCACCCCGGTCAGGGTGCCGGTCTTGGCCCGCACCCGGCCGCGCGCGGCCGCGTGCCCCGGTGTCGAAGCGGTTGGTCAGCGATCCGCTGAACCCGGCCACCGGCAGCCCGGTGATCACCTGGCGCAGCGCGGGGTGCTTGCCGGAGGCGGCGGCCCGGATCACCGCGAGCAGGGTGGCCGGCGCCGAGCCGGTCCTGGCGCGAGAGCCCGCTGCCGTCGTAGAGCCGCGCGGAGGTCGAGGGGCACGCCGAGCGTGCCCAGCACCTTGCGGACCCCGGCGGCGCCGCCGGTGAAGCTGCCGCCGGTGCCCTCGGCGATCCCGACGTGGTGGGCCATCACCTCGGCGGCGTTGTTGTCGCTGACCAGCAGCAGCCGCGACACGATCTGGCCGACGGTCGGTGAGAGCACCCGGGCCAGGCGGGCCGCGCCGGCGGGGGCGGTCTGCTCGACCGGCGTCGCCGAGCACCGTGACGCCCTGCTTCTCCAGCGCGGTCGCGGAAGGTGTCGGCCGCGGTGCGACTCGGGTCGGTCGACGTAGCCGTACGTCGGGGCGCGGCCCTCGTCGACCCACAGCGCAGTGATCGGCGGCACGACGTCGGGACGGTAGGTCGCGGGCCAGCTCGGGTCGAACGCCGGGCCGGTGAACAGCGAGTCGTCGTAGCCGAGACTGACCTGCTTGGTGCCCTTCCGCTTCAGCGCGGCGGCGGTCCGCCTCGCCAGCGTCGTCACGTCGGCGTAGTGCGGGTAGGTGCCCGACGCCGGCGGTGCGGAGGCGAGGAACGGGTCACCGCCGCCGACCAGCACGATCCGCCTGCCGTGCCCGCGCAGCACCTTGGTGGCGAAGCGCTTGGCCGGCCCGACGACTCCAGCGACGACACCGAGGTGAGCAGCTTGTTCGTCGAGGCAGGGGTGACGGTGCCGGTGCCGTAGGAGAAGACCTGCTTCCCGCTGGTCAGGTCGCTGACCACCATCCGCACGTGCGGGCCCAGCCTCTTGTCGGTGAGGTACGGCGTGAGGGCCGCGCGCAGCTTGGCCGTCGAGGCGGACGCCGCGGTCTGCGGCGCGGCGACGGCCCCGGCGCCGCGCATCGTCGGCAGCGAGAGCGGCGGGGCGACCGCCGCCGGGTCCGTGGCCGGGTCGGGAGCCAGCCCGAGCCGCTCCCCGGCGTCGGTCTGCGAAGGAGACGAAGGCGGCCACGAGGAGCAGCACCACGACGACCTCGGGGACGCAAGGAGTACCAGCGTCGCCGGTAGCGGGGGCGGGCCGCCACCCTTGGCGTGGCGCTGCTCGCGCCGGCCCACGCCGCTTGCTCACCCGCTCCTCCTGTCCTGCCTCGACTCCCGTGGTCAGCGACCGCTCCATTGTGCGGGACAATGGCGGGGCACACACATCTGGGAGAGGCGGATCCGTGGAGTTCGACGTACTGGTGGAGATCCCGAAGGGCCAGCGCAACAAGTACGAGATCGACCATCACACCGGTCGGCTGCGGCTGGACCGCACCCTGTTCACCTCGACCCAGTACCCCGCCGACTACGGCTTCATCGAGGACACCCTCGGCCAGGACGGCGACCCGCTCGACGCCCTGGTGCTGCTCCTCGAGCCGACCTTCCCGGGCTGCCTGATCCGTTGCCGCGCGATCGGGATGTTCCGGATGACCGACGAGAAGGGTCGCGACGACAAGGTGCTGTGCGTGCCGCTGACCGACCCGCGCCAGGAGCACCTGCGCGACATCAGCCACGTCTCCAAGTTCGACCGGCTCGAGATCCAGCACTTCTTCGAGGTCTACAAGGACCTCGAGCCGGCCAAGTCCGTCGAGGGCGCCGACTGGGTCGGCCGGCTCGAGGCCGAGGCCGAGATCGCGGCGTCGTTCGAGCGCGAGGGCAAGCAGCCCCCGCCGCCGATGGACTGAGAGGCCCCCGGTGAAGCATCTGGAGGTCGCCGGCCTGGCTCCGGTCAGCCGGATCGGGCTCGGCACGTGGCAGTTCGGCTCCCGGGAGTGGGGGTACGGCGACGCCTACGCGTCCGGCGCCGCCGGCGACATCGTGCGCCGTGCGCTCGAGCTCGGCGTGACGCTGTTCGACACCGCCGAGGCGTACGGCTTCGGCCGCAGCGAGCGGATCCTCGGTGAGGCGCTGGGTGATCGGCGCGGCGAGGTGGTCGTGGCCAGCAAGGTCTTCCCGTTGGCGCCCTTCCCGCCCGTCGTCGTACGCCGGGAGCGCGCCAGCGCCGCACGGCTCGGGCTGGCCAAGATCCCGCTCTACCAGGTGCACCAGCCCAACCCGGTGGTGCCGGACTCCGTGATCATGCCGGGGCTGCGCACCTTGCTCGATGACGACCGGATCGGCGCCGCCGGCGTGTCGAACTACACCCTGGCCCGCTGGCACAAGGCGGACGACGCGCTGGGTCGACCGGTGGTGAGCAACCAGGTGCAGCTCTCCCTGGCCCACGCCGCGCCGCTCGACGACCTGGTGCCGTTCGCGGCCGGGAACAACCGGATCGTGATGGCCTACAGCCCGCTCGCCCAGGGTCTGCTGGGCGGGAGGTACGGCCTTCGCAACCGTCCCGGCGGCGTACGCCGGATGAACCCGCTGTTCGCCGAGGAGAACCTCCGCCGGGCCGAGCCGCTGCTCGACCTGCTGCGTGACGTCGCCGGCACCCTGGGCGCCGAGCCGGCCCAGGTGGCGCTGGCCTGGCTGGTCAACCAGCCCGGTGTGGTGGCGATCCCGGGTGCCTCGAGCGTGGAGCAGCTGGAGTTCAACGTGGCCGCGGCCGACCTCGAGCTCGACGAGGCCACCATGTCGGCCCTGACCGGGGCCGCGCGGGCCTTCACCCCGCGCTCGCACCTCGCCACGGCGAAGGACGCGGCCCTCGCCCGGATCAGTCGGCTGCGGTCCTGACCGCCTCGTAGTAGCCCAGCGCACCGCTGCGGTGCACCCTGACAGCGCTCATCCCGTCCTCGCCCAGCCAGTGGCGCACCTGCCGTGCGGTGGCACTGGGACCGAGCAGTCCCGAGAGCCGCCCGCCGACCAGCACCGAGGTGTAGCGCAGGCCGGCGTCGGCCAGCACCAGGCTGCCGGTGATCCGTCCGCCGGGACGCAGCACCCGGGTCATCTCGCTGACCGCCCGCCTGGGGTCGGGGAAGCAGTGCAGCCCGGTGAAGCAGACCACCAGGTCGAAGCTCGCGTCGTCGTAGGGCAGCGCCTCGACGTCGGCGGTGGTGGTGGTCACCTGGTCACTCACCCCGCGCTCCACCGCGGCCTCGCGGGTGCGCACCAGCATCGCCGGCGAGATGTCGGCCGCCACGTAGTCCAGGCCCTGGCCGGGCCGCAGCCCGCGCAGCGCCACCCCACCCCCGGTCGGTACGTCGAGCACCCGCGAGCCGGCCGGGAGCCGCCCGATCGTCGCGGCGGCGTCGTACAGCAGCCGCAGGTCACTGCCGAACCCGAGGCGCCAGAGGAGCCCGCCGACCTGCTCGTGCTCGACCATCCAGTCGTAGACCGACGCCCACAGCGGATCGTCGCTCCAGCCACCCAGGCCGGGAAACCCCAGCCCGCTCGTCCTCACCACACCGCCGACGCTATCCGGACCGGGCGGTGGACAGCCACGATCGCTGCCGCGAAGGTCACCGGTCGCCGGCGTCCTGGATCCTGATCCCGTGCTCATGGGCGAAGAGCGGCGCGAGCAGAGCCAGCTGGGCCGGGGTGATGGTGGCGCCGCGCAGACCCGCGAGCCCGTCGATCTCCTCGAGTTCCGCGCCGCGCAGGTCGACGTGCTCCAGCTTCGCGTGCTGGAGGTCGAGCCGGGCGACGCGGGTGTTGTCGAAGGCGACCCGGCGCGCGGTGGCGCCCACCAGGTCGACTTCGCCGACGATGCAGTCGGTGAACAGCACGTCGAGGATCTCGGCCGCGCGCAGGTTGACGTAGTCCACCTTGCAGGCCACGAACTGGACCGCGTGCCAGGAGGTCTCGTAGGCCTCGAGCGAACCGAGACGGGCACCGTCGAAGTGAACATCGCGCCAGACACCGCGCGGGGCGCGCAGCACGGGAACGCTGAGCCGCTCGAAGATGCTCTCGGTCAGCCGCGTCGACTTCCAGTCGGCCTCGTCGGCCGTGATGCCCGCGAACCGGCAGGATTGAACGACGCCCCCGGCGACACCCAGCGCAGGGGTGTCGATGTCGCTGAACGACAGACCATCGAGGTCGGCCCCCTTGACGAGCCGGTCGGTCGTCCCGGCACTCAGCGGGCCGAGCCGGATGGGATCGAGCCGAGGCTCGCAGAGGGCATCGCGTCGAGTTCGGGGCAAAGCATCCTCACCTGTCACCGCTGCGGCCGAGCAGCACTGTCCAGGACTCTGTCAGGCCGGGCCGGGCGACTCTATCCCGCCTCGGTCAGGTCAGGACCACGGTGGTTGAGCAGGCGCGCCAGCGCCGTCTCGAAACCGCCTCCGCTGGTTGAGGAGGCGCGCCAGCGCCGTCTCGAAACCGCCTCCGCTGGTTGAGGAGGCGCGCCAGCGCCGTCTCGAAACCCGACGAGGTGCGCCGGTTGCGGAGGTTCGACGCCTTCTCTCAACCACGAGGGGCCGGCTGCGGGGTTTCGAGACGGACTTCGTCCTTCCTCAACCACCGGGAGGGCGACTTCGTCCATCCTCAATCAGCGTCATGATCGCGGGGGCGGGCTCACACGCGTCGTACGTCGAGCCGCCCGTGGCCACGCCGGTCAGGTCGGGGCAGCGTGTCGGGCAGCCGGTCGACGAGCTCCTCGGCGAGCAGCAGGTCGGAGGTCAGGTCGCGGTCGGCCAGGTCGGTGACCCCGCCGTCGGCGGCGTCGAGGAAGGCCAGGGCCGGCCGCCAGCGGAGGCGGGTGCAGCTCCTTGATCCGCAGGCAGCGCAGCGCGGTGACCAGCTCGGCGGCGAGCACGGCGCGGTACTTCTCCACCGCCGCCAGCGCCTGGCTCGCCGCGAGGGTCGCGAAGGAGGCGTCCTCCTCGACCCCGCGCGAGAGCGTCACCACCTGCATCCCGGCCGGGGTGGCCAGCGCGCGCAGCTCGGCGAGGGCGGAGGCGGCGCTGTACTCCACGATCATCATCCCCGAGGCGGCCGGCGTGCCGTCGGTGAGGAACGGGTGCAGCCCGGTGTAGCCGGGCTCGGCCAGCATCGTCACCCGGGCCAGGCTGAGCTGGGCCGACTGCGCGACGGCGAGCACCAGCGCGTCCAGCGCCTGCACGAGGTACGCCGCGTGGAAGCCGCCGTGGTGGGCGACGCCGTGGGTGGCGGAGACGATCGGGTTCTCGGCGCCGGTGTTGACCATCGCGCGGACGACGGCGCCGTTCTGCGGCGATCTGGTCCATCAGCGCGCCGTGCACCTGCGGCAGCGTGCGCAGCCCGAACGGGTCCTGGATCCGGACCGGCGTCGCCTCCGGGTCGGTGAGCCGGCGCATCGTGGCGCAGACCCAGCGAGCACCCGGCGAACGGGCGTGGCCGACTCGGCGCGCCGGCGAGAACGCCTCGGCGTTGCCACCGACGGCGGCGTAGCCCATCGCGGCGATCACCGGCACCGCGCGCGCCAGCCGGTCGAGGTCGACCACGGCCAGCGCCGCGTCGCCGAGCACGGCGGCGTTGCTGGACATGAAGGCCAGCGCGTCGCCGGCGCCGAACCGCGTCGGTGTGCGAGAGCGGCCGGCGTGGTCGCGACCTCGCCGCTGAGCACCAGCGCGGTGGTGGCCAGCGCGGCGAGGTCCGCCGTGCCGATCGAGCCGCCCTCGCGCACCGGCGGCAGCGCGTCGTCGGCGATCATCCCGGCCAGCGCGTCGAGCACCGCGGGGGCGATGCCGTTGCCGTCGGCGGCGATCTGGTTGAGCCGCACCAGCGAGCATCGCCCGCACCCGCTCGGCCGGGCGCAGCGGTCCGCTGCTGGTGGCGTGCGAGCGCAGCAGCAGCAGGGCCTGGGACTCCGGGTCGGCGACCACCCGGTCCCGGTTGGCGCCGACTCCGGTCGAGCGGCCGTAGATCGGCCGGGTGCGCGCGACCTGCTCGGCGTACGCCTCGGAGGCGCGCGACCCGCTCGCGCGCGAGCCGGGTCCACGACGACCGGCTCGCGCAGCCGGGCGACGGCGACGACGTCGTCCAGGCGTCAGCCGGGAGCCATCGACGGTGAGCACGGCACCTCGGTTCGCCAGACGAGAAACGTGACAACAACCCCGGGACGACAACCTCGCGCCAACCGTGGACATCCTTAAGGAGGTCGGGGGTCGGTGTAATAGTCTCCCGCCACAGCGCTGGTCCGCACGAGCGGGCCCCACCGGACGACACAGAGTGGCAACGCCGAGTGACCCGAGCAGCGCGACCACGGAGCCTGGGAGGCACCCGATGATCCGGTTCGACCGGGCGACGAAGCGCTACCCCGACGGCACGGTCGCCGTCGACGAGCTGAGCCTCGAGGCCGCCTCCGGGAAGATCACCGTGCTGGTGGGCCCCTCCGGCTGCGGCAAGACCACCTCGCTGCGGATGATCAACCGGATGATCGAGCCGACGTCGGGCCAGATCTGGCTCGACGACACCGACACCGCCAGCCTGCCGGCGCACGTGCTGCGGCGCCAGATCGGCTACGTCATCCAGCACGCCGGGCTGTTCCCGCACCGCACCGTCGTCGACAACGTCGCGACCGTCCCGTTCCTGCTCGGGCACCGACAAGAAGCAGGCCCGCAAGCGGGCCCTCGAGCTGCTCGAGCGGGTCGGCCTCGACCCGGCGTTCGGCTCGCGCTACCCCTCCCAGCTCTCCGGCGGCCAGCAGCAGCGCGTCGGCGTGGCCCGGGCCCTGGCCGCCGACCCGCCGGTGATGCTGATGGACGAGCCCTTCTCCGCCGTCGACCCGGTGGTGCGCGACCAGCTCCAGGACGAGTTCCTGCGCCTGCAGGGCGAGCTGGGCAAGACCATCGTCTTCGTCACCCACGACATCGACGAGGCGATCAAGCTCGGCGACCAGGTGGCGGTCCTGCGCGTCGGCGGCACGCTGGCCCAGGTGGCGCAGCCCGGCCGACCTGCTGGCCCGGCCGGTCGACGCGTTCGTGGCCGGCTTCGTCGGGCGCGACCGGGGCTACCGCGCCCTCGGCTTCAACGGCGCCGGCACGATGTCCACGCACGACGAGCCGAGCGTGACTCTCGGCCAGGCGGTGCCCGACGGCGGTCTCGACGGCGACGGCTGGATCCTCGTGGTCGACGAGGACCAGGCACCCCAGGGCTGGCTCAACCCCGGGCGCGACACACCGCGGGGCGACACGATCAGCGACGAGCTGCTCTACCGCGGCGGCACCCTGGCCATCCAGGGCGGCACGCTGCGCGAGGCCCTCGACGCCTGCCTGTCCTCCCCGTCCGGGCGGGGCGTGATCGTCGACGAGCACGGGCGGCTGCTGGGCTCGGTCACCGCCCGCGAGGTGCTCGAGCTGATCGAGGCCCAGGGCTCGCCGGCCCTGCACGGCGAGCAGGCCGGACGCGCCGGGCAAGGAGTCGAGGGGTGAACCCGCTCGACGCCAGCTCACCGATCCACTTCTGGAGCTACTTCCTCGACCACCGCGGCGAGGACCTCGGCTACCTCTGGGACCACACCTGGCTCTCGGTGCTGCCGGTCGTCGTGGGCCTGCTGCTCGCGCTGCCGCTGGGCTGGCTCTCGCGACGCTTCGGCTGGGTCTACCCGCCGATGATGTCGATCACCGGGCTGCTCTACACGATCCCCTCGATCGCCCTGTTCGTGCTGATCCCGCCGATCCTCGGGATCGGGATCCTCAACCCGATCCAGGTGCCGATCGCGCTCAGCGTGTACTCCGTGGCGCTGCTGGTGCGCGTGGTCGCCGACGGGCTGGGCGCCGTACCCGAGGAGACCCTGCAGGCGGCGACCGCGATCGGCTACAAGCCGCTCGGACGCTTCTTCCGCGTCGAGCTGCCGATCGCCGTACCCGTGATCACGGCCGGGCTGCGGGTCGCGATCGTGGCCAACGTCAGCATCGTGACCGTGGCCGGCACGATCGGCTTCGACAACCTCGGGCGGCTCTTCGACACCGGGCTGAAGCTCTCGGTCACCAAGCCGTACTACCCGCCGATCGTGCTCGGGATCATCGGTCTGCGTGCTGCTGGCGCTGGTGCTCGATGCGCTGGTGCTGCTCGCCGACCGCGCGCTGACCCCGTGGCGGAGGACTCGCGATGAACACCCCACGAAATCACTCGCTCCGCTCCCGATGCCGAGGGGACCTCGAACGATGATCGGGCGCACCTTCGGCTGGCTCTTCGACGGCTCGCACTGGATCAGCTCCGGGTTCGACGTCGGGATCATCGACCAGCTGGTCGCGCACGCCGCAGTTCTCGGCCATCGCCCTGGGCATCGCGCTGCTCGATCGCACTGCCGCTCGGGCTGTGGATCGGGCACACCGGCAAGGCGACCTGGCTGGTCACCACGGCCAACGCGGTCCGCGCGCTGCCCGCCGTCGGGCTGCTGGTGCTGCTGGTGGTGCTGATCTCGCCGCACTTCTTCGGGCCGCACCAACCTCGGCTTCCTGATCCCGACCGAGATCGTGCTGGTGCTGCTGGCGATCCCCTCGATCCTGTCCAACACCTACGCCGGGGTGCAGAACGTCCCGCCCACCGTGCGCGACGCCGCCTTCGGGATGGGGATGACCAGTCGCGAGGTGCTGACCAAGGTCGAGCTGCCCAACGCGCTGCCGCTGATCTTCTCCGGCTTCCGCTCGGCGACCCTGCAGGTGATCGCCACCGCGACCATCGCGTCGTACGTCACCCTGGGCGGGCTGGGCCGGTTCATCTACGACGGTCTCGCCCAGCAGGACTACCCGCAGATGATCTCCGGCGGGCTGCTGGTCGCCGCGCTCGCCCTGACCGCGGACCTGCTGCTGGCCACGATCCAGCGCTACGTCGTCTCCCGCGGGGTCACCGGCCGCTTCGGCCGCGCCGACGCCAAGCGTCGCCGCGACGAACCCGGGAATGACCGCGACTCGCGCAGCGCTGCGCTCACCGAGGAAGTCGCGGCCAGCCTGACGGCCAGACCTCGCACCAGACATGTTGCCCTCACCCCAACCACAGGAGAGAACCATGAAGACCAGACTGCTCAGCATCGGTGCGGCCCTCGGCGCTCGCCGTCGGCCTGGCCGGCTGCGGGACCACCACCTCCGGCCCGTCGGCTCGAGCGGCGGCTCCGTCGCCTCGCGGGATGATCTTCGGCGGCCCGGCAGAGTTCAAGACCCGCACCGACGGCCTCCCGGGTATCGAGAAGAACTACGGCGTCAAGTTCGGTCAGTACAAGGTCACCGACACCGGCGGTCCGGTCACGGTCAAGGCCCTCGCCCAGGGTCAGGTCGACGCGGTGGACCTGTTCACCACCGATCCGTCGATCGAGGCCAACAAGTTCGTCATCCTCAAGGACGACAAGAACAACTTCGCGGCCCAGAACATCGTGCCGATCATCAACAAGAAGAAGGCCACCCCCGCGGTGAAGTCCGTGGTCAACGCCGTCCAGGCCAAGCTCACCACCAAGGGCCTCGGCGAGCTCGTCGGCAAGGTGCAGAACGACAAGCAGGACCCGGCCGCCGTGGCCAAGTCCTTCCTGTCCGACAACGACCTCGCCAGGAGTGGCAACAAGGCGAAGGGCACCAGCCTGACCGTCGGCTCGGCGAACTTCCCGGAGAACGTCGTGCTGGCCGAGATCTACGCCCAGGCGCTGTCGGCGCAGGGCGCCAAGATCACGCACCAAGCTCAACATCGGCAGCCGGGAGAAGTACTACCCGGCCCTCAAGTCGGGCGCGCTGGACCTGTTCCCGGAGTACAGCGGCACGATCCTCGTCTACCTGGACAAGACCAGCTCCGCGACCAGCCCCGAGAAGGTGTACGCCGCCCTCGGCAAGGCCCTGCCGTCGAACCTGGTCGAGCTCGACATGGCCGACGCCCAGGACAGCGACGCCGTCGTGGTCACCGCCGCGACCGCCAAGAAGTACAACCTCAGCTCCATCGGCGACCTGGCCAAGGACGCCAAGTAGTCCAGGCCGCGAGCCCCGGGGGTCGAACAGGCGCGCCAGCGCCGTCGTGACCCCCGGGATCCCGGTGGTCGAAGAGGGGCGCGCCGGCGTACCCCCGGTCGCTGAGGGACCGTCGCGAACGCCCGCGTCGCTGAAGGGGCGCGCCGGCGTACCCCCGGTGGTTGAGGAGGCGCGCCAGCGCCGTCTCGAAACCCGGTGAGGCGGCCCCGCTACAGGGGTTTCGAGACAGGACTCCGTCCTTCCTCAACCACCGGTAGTCGGCTTCGTCCTTCCTCAACCACCGCTAGTCGGCCTTCGTCCCCCCTCAACCACCGCGGGGGGAGCTGGGGGGTCAGCGCAGCTCGGCGTGCATCGCGCCGTCGGGGGCTCCGGAGGCCGGGTCGACCAGGATCGCGGAGCCGAGGCTCTCCTCGGGCACGCCCAGACCGGCGACGAGCGTCAGCGCGTGCGGGCGGAGCTTCTTGAGCAGGGCGTTGATCTCGTTGGTGACCTGCTTGGCCCGGTCGCCCGACAGCCGGTTGTGGCCCATGAACCAGGCCAGGTCCTCCTCGAGGACTATCAAGGCGTAGAGGCTGCACACGTCGCGCAGCAGGTCGGCGGCCTCCTCGTCGTCGCAGCGCGCGATCCCCGCGGTGAACGCCTCCAGCACGATCCGGTCGATGTGCACCTGCCCGGCGCGCAGCACGTGGTCCTGGGCGTCGTTGAAGACCTCGAAGGCCTTCTTCTCGTCCTTGCCGACGGCCCGGCGCAGGCGGCGTGCAGCGGTCTCGAGGACGTGCTGCTCACGGTCCTCGAACAGGCCGAGCTGGGTGCCGCGGTCGAGCAGCTCGTGCTCGCCGCCACCGGGCCGGGCGTCGATCAGGCGCTGGATCAGGCTGCTGGCCGCCGTCCGCTCCTTGACCACGTCGCCGACGGTGGCGGCCACGAAGCGCACCATGCCGACGGGGTCGAGGCCGCCGACCTCCTTGGCGTACGACGTGAGCAGCTCCTTGGCGACCAGCTGGAGCAGCACGTGGTTGTCGCCCTCGAAGGTGGTGAAGACGTCGATGTCGCCGCGGAGCACGCTGAGCCGGTTCTCGGCCAGGTAGCCCGCACCCCCGCAGGCCTCGCGGCACTCCTGGATCGTGCGCGCGGCGTGCCAGGTCTGCAGGGCCTTCAGCCCGGCCGCCCGGCTCTCCAGCTCGCGCTGGTCCTTCGGGTCGACGTCGGTCGCGGTCTGGAGCCGGTCCATCCGCGCCACCAGCTGGTTCTGGGCGAACCGGAAGGCGTAGGTGCGCGCGATCAGCGGCAGCAGCCGGCGCTGGTGCACGAGGTAGTCCATGATCACCACCTCCTCGTCGTCGGGACCGAACTGACGACGCTGCTCGGCGTACCGCACCGCGATGCTCAGGGCCACCTCCGCCGCCGAGCGGGCCGAGCCGCCCACGCTGATCCGACCCCGGATCAGGGTGCCGAGCATGGTGAAGAAGCGGGCGTTCTCGCTCTCGATGTCCGAGGAGTAGGTGCCGTCCGGCGCGACCTGGCCGATCCGGTCGAGCAGGTTGTCGCGCGGGATCCGCACCTCGTCGAAGACCAGCCGACCGTTGTCGACCCCGATCAGGCCACCCTTGTAGCCGTCGTCGGACGGTGGTGACGCCGGGCAGGTCGCGGCCGGCCTCGTCGCGGATGGGCACCAGGAAGCAGTGCACGCCGTGGCTCTCGCCGCCGGTCCAGAGCTGGGCGAAGACCGCCGCCATCCGGGCGTCGCGAGCGGCTCCGCCGATGTAGTCCTTGCGCGAGGACAGGCGTCGGCGAGTGCACCACGAACTCCTCGGTCTCCGCGTCGTAGGTCGCCGTCGTCTCGAGGTGCTGCACGTTGCTGCCGTGGCCGGTCTCGCTCATCGCGTAGCAGCCGAGCAGGTCGAGGTTGATCAGGTCGCTTGACGTACTTCTCGTGGTGCTTCGCGGTGCCGAGGTTCTCCACCGCGCCACCGAACAGGCCCCACTGGACGCCGGCCTTGACCATCAGCGAGAGGTCGAACTGCGCGACCATCTCGATGCCGGTGACCGAGGCGCCCGGGTCGCCGGTGCCGCCGGCCTCGACGCTGAACCCCGTGGCCGGGATGCCCGAGTCGACCAGCAGCCGCAGCTGCTCCAGCGTGCGGTCCCGGGCCTCCTCGATGCTCAGCCCGGGCTCGAGACCCAGGCCCTGGTCGACCATCTCCTTGCGCGACATCTCGCGGATGTGGCGCCACTTGCCGTCCAGCGCGATGCGCAGCTCGTCCCTCGAGGGTCCGGTCATGGTGCGAGGTTAGCCAGGCGGCCCGGTGCGCGGTGCCTCCCGAGGGAGGTCGGTACGCCGGCAGCCGGCCGGATCAGGGGCGGCCGAAGTAGGTCGGCGGCGACCCAGTAGTCGACGCTGACGATCTCGACGTCGCGACCGGTGCGCGGGGCCTGGATCATCATGGTTGCCGCCGAGGTACATCGCCACGTGGTAGATCGAGCCCGGGGTGCTGCCCCAGAACAGCAGGTCGCCGGGCTGGAGCTGGCTGCGGCTGATGTGGGTGGTCGCGCCGTACTGCGTGGCCGAGGTGCGCGGCAGCGACTTGCCGCCGGCCTGCCAGGCCATGCAGCATCAGGCCGGAGCAGTCCCACGACTGACGGGCCGGTGGCGCCCCAGCGGTAGGGGTCGCCGATCTGCGCCTTGGCGAAGGCGATGGCGGCCGACGCGCCGCCGGCCGGGGACGGGTCTGGCGGGTCGGGCTGGGGCCGGCGCTGGGGCCGGTGCTGGGGCCGAAGGGCTGGGCGTCGGGCTCGCCGGTGCACTCGACGCCGGCGTGGACGGGGTCGACTCGGCGGCGGCGTCGGCCTTCTCCTGCGCCGCGTCCTGGGCGGCCTTCTGCGCCGCCTGGTGGGCGGCCTTGGCCCGAGCCTCCGCCTGGGCCTGCGCCTGGGCCTTCGCCTCGCGGGCCGCGGCCTCCCGGGCCGCCTTCGCGGCGGCCGCGCGGGCAGCGCCTGAGCGCAGTCGCGCGGGCCCGCGTGGTGGCCAGCCGCATGGAGATGCCCTGGGCCTCGGCGAGCTGACGGGTCAGCGCGGCCGTCCGGGTCTGCAGGTCGGCGGTGCGGGCGCCGGCCGCGCTCTCGGCCGCTGACGGCCCGGTCGCGGGCCTTGCGGCGATGCCGGTCAGCGTGGCGCCTTGGCCTTGGCCGCCTTGCGCCTTGACCTTGGCGACCTTGGCCCGGCTCAGCGCGTCGCGGTAGCCTCTCGTATCGCGCGTCCATGCTGCTGCTGGCGCTGTGCGGCGGCGCCGTAGCGAGTCGAGCACGTCGCTGGGGCTCTGCTGGTCGAGGAGCATCCCGAGCTGGTCGGTCTGGCTGCCGCCGCGGTAGACCTGTCGACCGCCATCCGGGCGATGTGCGACGCGCTGGTCGCTCACGTGCGTCGCGAGCATCGACCGCGTGCTTCTTGGCCTTGGTCAGCGCTGTCTTGCCTGGCCGAGGCGCCACACCGCGCCGTTGTACGTCTCCGCTGCCGATCTCGGCGGCGGTCCTGGCCGCTGTCCAGGGCGGCCTGGGCGGCACCGAGGTCGGAGCGGATCGCACTCACCGACGCTCGCGGGCCTTGGCCGGACGTTCGCCCGGGCCTGGTCGACCTGCGCCTGCGTCGGCGTACCGCCACCGCCGTTGCCGTCGGGGCCGTCGCTGGGGGCGGCGCTCGCGCCACCGACGCCGAGGGTCAGGACCAGGGCCGCTGAGCCCACGATGCTGGTGACAGAGAGGCCCGTCCGAGCCGGGGTGCGCACGAGATCTGCCCTTTCGTCGAGGATCTCGAGCCGCTTCCCCGCGGCTCGAGACTTCGGTAACGCTAGGGCACATTCCGTCACATTGGGAACACCTATCCCAAAATTCTCAACTGTCACGGCGTGTCGCCTTGACGAACTACATTCTGTAATGTCGATTTGCCGCTCACAAGTGCGGCATTCGGACCCGCGATCCTCGGTCCAGTGGTGCACGGGGACCGGCGCCCGGGCAGGCTGCAGCGCTGCTCGGCGTCGACCGGGACCGAGGACGTGCTGGTCGTCGGGTGGGAACGCCTGAACCCGCCGTCGAACTTCTGGCCCGGTCGCGAGGGCGCCGAGGTAGACCGAGACCAGGGCGATCGCGACACCCGGCGATGTCGTCGGCGATGTAGTGCCAGCCGAAGTACGTCGTGGAGATGGTGACCAGCACGACGTCGACCCACAGCACCGTGCGGATCAGCCGGCTGCGCACGGTGTAGTGCGCGACCAGCGCCATCATCAAGGTGATCGCCGACGTGCAGGGACGCGAAGCCCGCCACCGACTGCACGCCGTTGAGGAACGGGTTGTCGATGATGTCCCGCGGCCGTACGACCAAGGAGTCCTGAACGACGCCACCCCGGTGTCCGGCAGGTCCTGGTAGAGCCAGCGGAGCGAGGAAGTTCGGGCCCAGCGTCGGGATGATGTAGTAGCTCAGCGTGCCGAGGCCCAGCACAGGCAGTCGGCGGTGACGAACCAGTAGCCGAAGCTGACGTTGCGCGACCACACCACCCAGACGATCACCGAGATCGGCACCAGCGGCAGGAAGATCAGGTAGACCCACGACAGCACGTAGGCCGAGACGCCGGTGCCGAGCAGGTGGTGGCTCAGCATGGCCGGGTCGTGGCCGAAGAGCAGCATGCAGGTCGAGGTCGTGCAGCGCGTGGTCGTAGGTCAGCGGCCGGCCGTTGGCTAGGTGCGGATGAACGGCAGGAAGTTCTTCAGGTTCCGGTAGGACACGTAGGTGATGTAGAAGCCGAGCAGGCCGATCGACGACCAGCTTGATCCGCTCGCGGGTCCAGTGCTCGCGGATCGACCAGCTAGGCCCTGCTCGCGGAACTCCGGCGGCTTGAAGCCGCGCGCGCCACAGCGTGCGCGGGATCGACGTCGGCCAGGAACGCGCCGCCGACGAGCAGCGGCAGCCGGAGGTACGCCGGGCCGAGGAAGCCGTCGGGGTCGCGCAGCGGGTAGCCCAGCGAGAACGAGCAGATGATCGGCGAGCGCGCCCATGATGACCGCAGTGGTGACCAGGAGTCCCCAGGCGCGGCGTTTCACAACCGGCCGATCCTAGTGTCGATGCGAAGGCCAGTCGTGGCCTCGGACGAGCCGGATCGACCGGTCGGGCGACCGGCCGGACCGCCGACGGCGCGACGGGAGCGGTCGAGGCTGAGCCGGACCGTCGCTGCCCCGACCGCGACCGGCGCGTCGTGTGCCGGCCACCGCCTCGAGCTCGCCGACGCCCGGCACCGCGACCCGCAGCCGGAGCTGCTCGGGGGTGCTGCGGGCGTCGAGGACCGTGGCGCGTGACCGGTCCGTCGCGGGTCGACCCGCAGCGCCGAGCGGCGCAGGGCGAGCGCCGCCAGTCCGGCGGCTCGCCGGAGCAGGCACGCGGCGGCCGCGCCGGCGTCCACGACGCGTCGCGTAGCCCAGGAACCGCGCGGTCCAGGCGTCGACCGGGTGCCGCCAGACGTCCTCGACGCTGCCGGACTGCACGACCCGCCCGGCGCGCATCACCGCCATCGCGTCGGCGACGGCGAACGCCTCCTCCTGGTCGTGGGTGACCAGCAGCGCGGTGGTGCCCGGCGCGCGTGCAGGATCTCGCGCAGGTCGCCGGCCAGCCGCTCGCGCAGCGCCGCGTCGAGGGCGCTGAGCGGCTCGTCGAGCAGCAGCAGCCGCGGGCGTACGGCGAGGGCCCGGGCCAGCGCCACGCGCTGCCGCTCGCCGCCGCGAGAGCGTGCCCGGCATCCGGTCCTCGAAGCCCGGGCAGCCCGACCAGCGCGAGCAGCTCGGCGACGCTCGGCGCGCGACCTCGGCGCGCGGGCGTGCGCCGCAGCCGCAGCGGGTAGCCGACGTTGCGGGCCACGCTCTGGTGGGCGAACAGCTGGCCGTCCTGGAACATCAGCGCGAAGCCGCGCCGGTGCACCGGCACGCCGGCCAGGTCCTGGCCGTCGTAGGCGATCGTGCCGGCGTACGACGGCTCCAGCCCGGCCACCGCGCGCAGCAGCGTCGACTTGCCGCAGCCCGAGGGCCCGAGCACCGCCAGCACCCGGCCGGCGTCGAGGCTCAGGTCGACGCCGTCGACGGCGCGACGGTCGGCCCGAAGCGCGACCGCGAGGTCCTGGATCTCCAGCATCCTCAGAACGCTCCCACGGACGCCGACCGCGGACCCGCTCGACCAGCAGCATCACCAGCGGCGGTGAACGCCGGCCAGCAGGACCGACGCGGCCAGCGCCTCCCCGGCGGTCGCCGCGCCGGGCTGCGAGATCAGCCGGTAGATCAGCACCGGCAGCGTCGGGCGTCGACTCGCGCACCACGAAGCTGGTCGCGCCGAACTCGCCCAGCGAGACCGCGAAGGCGAACCCGGTCGCGGCCAGCAGCGCGCGCCGGGCCGACCGGCAGGTCGACGCTCAGCAGCACCCGCAGCGGCCCGGCGCCGAGGGACGCCGCCGCCTGGCGCTGCCGGTCGTCGACGGAGCGCAGCACCGGCGCCACGGTGCGGACCACCAGCGGCAGCGCCACCATCGCCTGCGCGATCGGCACCAGCCACGGCGAGGCCCGCAGGTCCAGCGGCGGCCGGTCCAGGGTGACCAGGAAGCCGAAGCCCAGGGTCACCGCCGAGACCCCGAGCGGCAGCATGAACACCCCGTCGAAGAGCCGCGACGGCGCGCCGTCCCCAGCGGCGGCGCGGGCGTGCGGGAGACCAGCCCGGCGACGAGGGCGCCGAGCAGCGAGCGCGGCCAGGGTCGCGACCACCGCGATCTGCACCGAGTTGGACAGCCCGGTCAGCACCGAGGCCGGGCAGGTCGCCGTCGTCGCGGGCCAGGGCGCGGTAGTTGGCCAGCGTCCAGCCGCCCGCACGGTCCTGCAGCGAGCGGGTGAGCCAGTGCGGCCAGCGGCAGCGCCAGGGCGGCCAGCACGACGCCGGTCCAGGCCAGCGACGCGGGCGTCGCGCGCGCCGCGGTCGGCGTACGGCCGGCGCCGGGTCCGGTCGAGCGGCCCGCGGTCGCGGCGGGCGCGGTGCGCGGCCACCAGCAGCAGCGGTGATCACCAGCACCTGGAGCACCGAGAGCGCGGCCGCGGCGGACAGGTCGAGCTCCTGGGCTGGTGAGCAGGTAGATCTCGGTCTCGACGTTGGCGTAGCGCAGCCCGCCGAGGGTGAGCACGACCCCGAACGAGGTGGAGCAGAACAAGAACACGACGGTCGCCGCCCCGGCGATGGTCGGCAGCAGCGCCGGCAGCGGTCACCGTGCGCAGCACCTGGAGCGGCGTGGCCCCGAGCGCGGCGGCGGCCTCCTCGCGGCGAGGGTCGAGGTCGGCCCAGCTCGCGCCGACCGTGCGCACCACGACCGAGACGTTGAAGAAGGCCAGCGCCAGCACGATCGCGACGCGCGCTGCCGTCCAGGTGCAGCGGAGCCGAGCCAGCCGTTGGCCGCGAACAGCTGGCCGAACGCGACGCCGACCACCACGGTCGGCAGCACGAACGGCACGGCCACCAGCGCCGCGCAGCAGCGCCCGGCCCGGGAACGACGAGCCGGTGCAGCGTCCAGGCCAGCGGCAGGCCGGCCACCAGCGTCAGCAGCCGTGGCCAGCGCCGCCGACCAGAGCGTGAACCAGAGCACCCGCAGCGTGCGCGGGCGCAGTCAGCACGTCGAGCACGTCGCCGAAGCGCCGGGCGCCCGTCGACCACGAAGCCGCGCCCGACCATCCCGGCGACCGGGTAGACGAAGAAGACCGCCAGCACGAGCAGCGGCACGCCGGCCAGCGCCCGGCGCTCGCCAGCCGCCGGCGGCCCCGCCCTCGGCCGCTCAGCCCGTGACCAGGTCGCGCCACTGCCGCAGCCACGTCGTCCGGTTCTTCTCGATCGTCGGCCGGGGAGACCTTGACGGGTGCTGGGCGACCTCGGCGTACTTCGCCCAGTCCGTCGGCAGCGGGCGTGCCGGTGCGGATCGGGTAGACGTACATCTGCTCGGGCAGCGCCTCCTGGAACTGCTGCGGAGAGCATGAAGTCGACCAGCTCGGCGGCCACCTCCGGGTGCGCGCTGCCCTTGAGCACCCCGGCGTACTCCACCTGGCGGAAGCAGGTGTCGAGCAGCGCGCTGGTGGTCGGCCTGCGTGCCGCCCTTCGGGGATGGTGAACGGGATCGAGGAGGCGTAGGACAGCACGATCGGGTAGCTGCCGTTGCCGCCGCCGGCGGTGAAGTCGGTCTCGTAGGCGTCCGACCAGCCGGCGTCGACCTTGACGTCGTTGGCGACCAGCTTCTTCCAGTAGCCCTGCCAGCCGCGTGCCGTCGCCCTTGGCGGCGATCGTGGTCAGCAGGAAGGCCA
Source organism: uncultured Actinomycetota bacterium (assembly GCA_963843875.1). GTDB lineage: Bacteria > Actinomycetota > Actinomycetes > Propionibacteriales > Nocardioidaceae > Marmoricola. The sequence goes on from CAWJMC010000002.1 coordinate 47,205, forward strand.
GCCCGGGCGAGGAGGTGGTGGCACCGGGCACCACCAGCAGTCCCTTGTACGCCGGCTCGGTGAGGTCGGCGAGGGTCTTCGGCGGCGCGAGGTCGTGGGCGGCGAACCAGGTGTCGTCGACGTTGATGCACACGTCGCCGTAGTCGATCGGGGTGAGCTCGGACTCCGCCCTGGCGCTGCCCAGCCCGGAGGGCGCCGTGTCGGAGGTGGTCGGGCCCTGGTGCTCGGCAAGGATCCCGGCGTCGACGGCCCGACTCGGCGAAGGTGTTGTCGATGCCGTAGACGACGTCGCCGATCGGGTCGTCCTTGGTGAGCACGAGCTTGTTGGTCAGCGCGCCGGCGTCGCCGTTGCTGACCTGGCGCACCCGGTAGCCGGTCTTCTTCTCGAAGGCCGCCATCACCGACTTCTTCATCGCCCACGAGTCGTGGGTGACGAGGGTGATCGTCTTGTCCCGCGTCGGCGTCGCCGCTGCCGAAGGCGCCGCGACGAGCAGCCGGTCAGCAGCGGCGGCGGCGAGCAGGCCGGCGGCGAGCGCCGTACCCCTGGTGGGGCCGGGCCCCTTGGTGAATCCGTGCATGATCTCTCCCTGGTCGATCTCGGGAGGGAACCGTCCCGCGGTGCGGACGGTCGAGTGCTCGACTCCCTTCGCCGGTGCTAGCCGGAGCAGGTTCGAGGGTCTGCGTCTTGCGACGCACTCTCAGCGCTGGTGCGCTCCCCTGTCGTTCGGCGTCCCACCCTACGCGCCTCCGGTGCAGCACAGATCGGGGCGTGCCCATCCTCGACGCCGCCGGTTCCCTGCTGCACCCGAGCCTCCAGCACCGTGCGGTGGCGGCGTTCGCCGCGGCGGTTCATGCGCGCCGGGGAGGTCGGCGACCCGGCGACGATCCGCGCAGCGCTTCCTCGCCGCCAACCGCCGGACGCCGAAGCGGATCCCCTCCGACTTCCGCAGTCGCCGCTGACCAGCCGGCACGTGCGGGTGCTGGAGTACGTCCCGCAGCTCTCCGCACCGCCCTCCGGCCCGACCCGCACGCTGCTGCACCTGCCCGGGGGCGCCTACACCAAGCCGGCCGACCCGCGGCACTTCGCCTTCGTGCGCGACCTGGCCGACCGGCTCGGCATGCGGGCGCTGGTGGCGCTCTACGACCTCGCGCCCGAGCACACCTGGCGCGACTCCCGCCCCGCGCTGGTCGACCTGGTCTCGCGCGCTCGCGGACGGAGTCGCGCGGACGGCGTCGTGCTCAGCGGCGACTCGGCCGGTGCCGGCTACGCCCTGTCGGTGGCCCAGGGCGTGCGCGACGCCGGCGGCGTGCTGCCGACGCGGCTGGTGCTGGTCTCGCCGTGGCTCGACCTGACCCCCGACGTGCCGGGCCGCGAGGAGGCCGCCCGCGACGACCCGTGGCTGACCCTGCCCTTCCTGCACGTGTACGCCGGGTGGTGGGCCGGCTCCGAGGCCGACCGGGCGCTGCCCGAGGTGAGCCCGGCCCGCGGCGACCTGCACGGCCTGCCCCCGACCCTCGACCTTCTGCGGCACCCGCGACCTGCTGCTCCCGGAGAACCGCGCCCTCGCCGCCCGGGCCGCGCAGGCGGGCTGGGACCTCACCCTGGTCGAGGGCGAGGGCCTGATCCACGTCTGGCCGATCCTGCCGGTCCCGGAGGCGCGCGTCGCGGTCGAGACGGATCGTGGAGTTCCTGGCCTGAGGGTCGCCGCCGGCTTCTTACGGTCCGGTGTCGAGCTCTCGCTCGACAGGGTCATCCGGATCGGGCGGGCTTACCGTCGAGGAGCGGCGTCGATCGACGCCGCTAATCGTGAGGAAGGTCGAGCGACGATGACCACCGTGCAGTCACCGGCTCCTACCGGGTCGACCACCACTCGTCCCGATCCCGGCATCCGGATCACGCTGGCCGTGGTCCGGGTCGTGGTCGCGTTCATGTGGATCGAGAACACCGGCTGGAAGACCCCGCCGAAGTTCAACGCCCTGCACGCCTACGTCGTGGACGCCTACACCCACCCGGTGTTCCCGCCGTTCGCGTGGCTGGCCGAGCACGTCATCGACGCGAACTTCACGGCGTTCGCCTGGTTCACGCTGATCGTCGAGGCCAGCCTCGGGGCGTTCCTCCTGGTCGGGCTGGCCACCCGCTTCGTCGCACTGGTCGGCATCGTCCAGGTCCTGGCGATCACCTTCTCCGCACTCAACGCCCCCGGTGAGTGGGAGTGGAGCTACTACCTGATGATCGTGGCCCACCTGGCGATCTTCGCCACCGCCGCCGGTCGCTACTACGGCGTCGACGAGCTGCTGCGACCACGATGGAAGGCCGCCGCCGGCAGGAGCCAGAGTCTCCCGCGAGCTGGTGAGGTTCTCGTGAACGGCTTCGACAAGGGCGCGATCGCCCTCGGTGTCCTCGGCGTGGTGAGCCCCGTCTTCCACCTGCTCGACAACAGCTCGAAGACCAACTTCGTCGCCGTCGACGGCCTGGGCCTGTGGACCTTCGTCGTGCTCGGCCTGGTCGCGATCGTCGGCGGGGTCACCCATCGCGCGATCGTGGTGAGCGCGGCCGGTGCCGCGTTCGCGGTGACCGCCGTGATCCAGCTGGTCCAGTTCGGCCGGAGCACCAACTACTTCGACGGCAACGGCTCGACGTTCTCGCTGATGTTCGCCCTCGCGCTCGGGCTCCTGGTGCTCGGGCTGAACCGGGCCAAGGGCCTCGAGGCCCAGGAGGCCCAGGAGGCCGGCGGCACCAGCGAGTGACCCGGCCTGCTGGGGTTTCGAGACAGGACTTCGTCCTTCCTCAACCAGCGGGGGGCGGACTTCGTCCTTCCTCAACCACGGGGGCGACTTGTCCTTCCTCAACCACCGGGGGCGACTCGTGCTGTCTCAACGGCCGGGGACCCGCGGGGCGGGCCGGGTCAGGGGGTCGGGGCGGCGAAGCCCACGACGCCGTCGGTCTCGGTGCGGGTGAGGTCGCCGCGCAGGGCGAGCAGCTCGAGGTGGGCCAACGTCTCGAAGGCGGCCAGGGTCGCGTCGAAGGGGTTCAGGTCGTCCGCACGGCGCTGGCGACGGGTCCACGGCAGCTCCTGCGCGACCTCCCAGGCGGTGCTCGCACCGCCGCTGACCGCGGCGAGGGACTGCGCCAGCCGGACGTCGTGGAAGTCGACCAGCTCGTCGATCCGCTGGTGCGACGACGCGGTCACGGCACCGTGCGCCGGGAGCAGCATCAGGTCGGGCATCGCCCGGACCTTCGCCAGGGAGCCGAGGAAGTCGCGCAGCGGCTGCTGGACGTACGCCGGCTCGAAGCCGATCGAGGGCGTGATGGTGGGCAGCACGTGGTCGCCGGCGAACAGCAGGCCGGCGGCGGTGTCGGCGAAGACGAAGTGGCCCTGGGTGTGGCCGGGGGTGGACACCGCGTCGAGCCGGCGACTGCCGACCTCGATCACGCCGTCGCGCTCGAGCCAGGTGTCGGGGTAGCCGTAGTCGTCGAGCGAGGGCCGCTCCCCCGTGAACATCGCACGCCACTCCTCGTGCAGGGACTCGGCCCCCGCGAGCCGCAGCCGCGACAGGTTGGGGTCCTCGGCGCGCGCGTCGGAGTGCATCAGGTCGAGCGTCGCCTTGTCGCCGATGCCGAGCGAGACGTGTGAGCCCACCTCCCGGCGTACGGCGACGGCCTGGGTGTAGTGGTCGCGGTGCATGTGGGTGACCAGGAAGCGACGGACGTCCCGCGCGGTGCAGCCGATCCGGGCCAGGCCGGCGTCGAAGACCTCACGGGCCTCCGGGATCGCCCAGCCCCCGTCGATCAGGACCAGTCCGTCGTCGGTCTCGAGGACGTAGACGTTGACCGCCCGCAGCCCGTCCATCGGGAGCGGCAGCGGGATCCGGTGCACGCCGTCGGCGACCTCGTAGGTGCCGGGCTCGGTCCAGGTCTGGTCACTCACGTGTGCGTCCTCATCGGCGCGAACTCTAGTAGGGCCTCACCGCTGGATCGTGGTCTGGGGCGGCGTCCGGGTACGTGCGTCGCAGGACCCGGAGCGGGGGGCGTGCCGCGTGCCCGGGCGCCGCGCGAGGTTCGTGGGTCAGCTGCGGCGGACTACTGGCGGTGCACCACCTTGAGCACCGCTATCGAGTCCTCCGCACCGAGCCCGGCATCGAGGGCCCGCTGGTTGAGCGCCTGGGCGGCGCGTCCTACGTCCGCCCGGACCCCGACCGAGTCCGCGAGGGCGAGCGCGAGCGCGTTGTCCTTGTGCATCAGGGCCACGCTGAAGGTCGGGGCGAAGTCGCCCGTCACCGCGCGCGGTGCCACCTCGCGGAACAGTCCGCTCACCGAGGCCGCGCCCGAGTCGAGGAGCGTGTCGACGAACACCGCCGGGTCCAGCCCGGACGCCTCGGCCAGCGTGAGCACCTCGGCGGTGGCGGAGTTGATCACGCCGAGCATCAAGTTGTTGAGCACCTTCAGCGTGGCGGCGGCGCCGGTCGGCCCGACGCCCACGACCCGCTTCGCGAGCGGGGCGAGCACCTCGCCGGCCAGGGCCACCAGGTCGTCGTCACCCCCGACGGGAATCGTCCAGGACCCGACCGCCGAGGGGCGCCCGAGCACCGGGCAGTCGGCGTAGCGGCCACCGGTCGCGGTGAGCACCTCGGCCGCGGCCCGGGTCGTGCCGGGGTCGACCGTGCTGGTGTCCAGCACGCTCGGAGCACCCGGCGCGAGGGCCTGCACCACGTCGAGCACCACCGCCGGGGTCGGCAGCGAGAGCACCACCACCTCGCACCCGACGAGATCGTCGAGGCCGTCCGCCCGGGCCACCTCGGCCGGGAGCGCGTGGAGCGTGTCGCGGTGCACGTCGTAGGCCGTCACCTCGTGCCCGGCGCCGGCCAGCCGCTCAGCGACGAGGCGGCCCATCGTGCCGGCTCCGACGAGACCGATCCTCACGAGCCGCCTCACGAGCCCGCCCTCACGAGCCAGCCTGCGAGAGGAACACCGAGGTGTCGAAGAACGTCTTCGGGTCGACGTACGACGGCAGCCCACCGAGGTCGACGAAGGCCTGCTCGGCCTGGCCGACGACCTTCAGGACCTCACCGTTCGCGGTAGCGCTTGGCCCACTCGGCGTTGGAGTAGTCGGTCTGGTACTTCACCTGGTGCTCGAGGTCGGAGAGCTTGGCGTCGTTCTTGTAGGCGACCTTCCACACCGCCTTCAGCGAGCCCTCCGGGTCGGCCTGGAAGGCCGCGTTGGACTGCATCCAGGCCTTGACGATCTTCTTCACCGTGGGCTTGTTCTTGGCGTACCAGTCGTTGTTCGCGATCCACCCGTCACCGACCGCGGCGTCCGGGTAGCTCTTGGCGGAGTCGATCATCGAGGCCCCGGGGTTGGCCTCGCCGACTCGCAGGTCGAAGGGCACCCACAGCGCGATCGCGTCGACCGCGCCGGAGTCGAAGGCCTGCACGGCGTTGGGCATCGGGCTGTTGACCACGGTGACGTCCTTGCGGGTCAGGCCGGCCTTGGTCAGCGCCCGAGCAGGTAGATGTCGGCCGTCGTGCCGGTCGTGGTGACCACCTTGCGGCCCTTGAGCTCCTTGACCGAGGAGATCTCGGAGCCGCCGTTGACCCACAGCTGGGCGGTGGCGTTCTCGATCGAGTTGAGCATGAACACCTTGCCCTTGCCCTGGGCGGGGAAGTTCGAGGTGACCCCGCCCATGATCGCCACGTCGACGTCGCCGGAGGAGAGCGCCTGGCTGACCGCGATCCCGGTGTCGAACGGCGGTGGGCTTGATGTCCAGGCCCGCTTGGCGAAGTACCCCTTGACCTGGCCGAGCCAGAGCTTGTCGTCGACGGCGATGGTGTGCAGGTAGCCGACCTTGACCACGGTCGCGCCGACTTGGCCTTGACCACGCCCTTGGTGTCGTCGCCGCCCTCGTCGAGCGCGCCGCACGCGGCCAGGGCGACGGCGAGCAGGGCGGCCAGCACCAGCGGCGGTCGGCGGAGGGCGTCAGCAGGGCTCTTGGTCCGGTGTCCATGTCGTGGCTGGTGCCGTACAGTGGCTGGTCCTCGAGGTGCGCTCGCACCTCGAGGAAGTCGGGGCGCAGCCGGGACTCCGGGGTGCGCGGGAAGGGCACGGGCACGTCGACCACCTCGCGCACCGAGGTCGGGCGCCTGGTCAGCACCACCACCCGGTCGCTGAGGAAGATCGCCTCCTCGATGGAGTGCGTGATCAGCAACGTCGTGCGCTGCTCGGCCCGGCTGGTCTCGTGCAGCAGCTCCTGCATCAGCTCGCGGGTCTGGGCGTCGAGCGCCGCGAACGGCTCGTCGAGCAGCAGCACGTCGGGGTCGGTCGCGTAGGCGCGGGCCAGCGCGACCCGCTGGCGCATGCCGCCGGAGAGGGTCTTGGGCAGCGCCTTCTCGAAGCCGCCGAGGCCCATCTGGTCGACGTAGCGGGCGACGTGGCGCCGGACCTCGCCGCGGGCGCGGTTGACGCGCAGGGTGAGCCCGAAGGCGATGTTCTTCTCCACCGTGAGCCACGGGAAGATCGCGTACTGCTGGAAGACCACTCCCCGCCGGTGGTCGGGGCCGGTGACCGTCGACGCCGTCGCACGCGACCTCGCCGGAGTCCGGACGCAGGAAGCCGGCGGCCATGTTGAGCAGCGTCGACTTGCCGCAGCCGGAGGGGCCGAGCACGCTGACGAACTCACCGGGCGCGACGTCGAAGGAGACCCCGTCGAGGACGTCGAGGCGGCGCTTGCCGGAGCCGAAGCCGAGCCGGACGTCGTCGAAGGCGACCGCTGCCGTGCTCGTGGGGCCGCTCATCGGACCACCCGGTCCTGCCAGCGCACGGTCACGCACATCGCCAGCCGGAGCAGCCGGTCCATCACGAGCGCGGAGATCCCGATCAGGACGATGCCGGCGAAGATGTCGTCGTAGTTCCCGAAGTTGCCGGCGTGCTGGATCTGCTGCGCCCAGACCGCGCTGGGCGGCGATCAGCTCGGCCGCGACCACGGTGGCCCAGCAGACACCGAGCGCGACCCGCACCGCGACGAAGACCTGCGGCACCGTGTAGGGCACCACGACCCGGGTGAACAGCTCGGCCCGGAGGCGCCCATCGCCCGCCCGGCGCGCACGTAGATGTCGTCGATCGAGGCCACGCTCTCGTAGATCACGATCACCGCGGCGAAGAACGCGGCGTAGATCAGCAGGGAGAGCCGCGCGACCTCGCCGATCCCAGGTAGGCGATCAACAGCGGGATCAGCGAGATCGGCGGCAGCGCCCGGAAGAAGCTGACCAGCGGGTCGAACATCAGCCGCAGCGGCGCGGTACCAGGCCAGCGCGAAGCCGACGGGACGGCGGCGCCGAGCCGACCGCCACCCCGATCAGCACCCGCAGCACGCTCAGCCGGACGTCGAGCAGCAGGTCGCGGTCGCGGAACCCGGTGACCGATCGTGCGGGCCACCACACCCGGGTCCGGGAAGTCGGGGCTGTCGGCCACCGCTGAGGCGAGCCACCACACGGCGAGCGCGAGCAGCACGCCGAGCACCGGCAGCGCGAACCGCGAGGGCGCTCCACGCGAGACTCCTCCGAGTAAAGTCGACTAAACCAGTGGATAATAGCGACCAAGCCGCGTCGGATCCAGGACGAGCCTCCACCATGCCCTAGCGTGACGCAGGTCACCACGAGACTTGCCGGGCGACACAGCCGACTTTGTTCACCAGGAGATCCATGCACGTCGACCTCGAGTACGGCGACGGCACGCTCGCCGTCGACCTCCCCGACGACACCTTCGTCGTCTCGCCCGACGCGGTCACCCACGAGCCGCCGCCGCTGGGCGACCCGGTCGGCGCCACCCGCGCCGCCCTCGACGCCCCGCTCGGGTCGGAGCCGGTCCGGGCCTGGTCGGCCCGGGGTCGACGGGTGACCATCGCCTTCCCCGACCGGGTCAAGGGTGGGGCGCACGAGACCGCGCACCGGCGGACCGTCCTGCCGCTGCTGCTCGACGACCTGGCCGCGGCCGGCGTACGGCCCGAGGACGTGCGGCTGGTCTGCGCCATCGGGCTGCACCGCAAGAACCGCCCCGACGAGATCGAGGGCTACCTCGGTGACGCGGTGCACCGGCTGCCGCCGGAGAACGTCGTCAACCACGACGCCGAGGACCCCGACGGGATCGTCGACCTCGGGCTCTCCGCGCTCGGCGACCCCGTGCAGGTCAACCGGGCCGTCGTCGAGTCCGACCTGAGCATCCTGATCGGGCACACCGCCGGCAACCCGTACGGCGGGTTCAGCGGCGGCTACAAGATGCCCAGCACCGGGCTGACCACCTGGCGCTCGATCGCCTCGCACCACACGCCGCGCTCGCTGTACCGCGACGACTTCGTGCCGGTCTCCCCGCACAGCCACTTCCGCGACCAGCTGCGGGCGATCGGCCAGACGATCGAGGCCGCGATGCCGCAGCCGTTCTTCTCCGTCGACGCGGTGCTCGACTCCCGCTCGCGCCAGCTCGGGGTGTACGCCGGCGCGATCCCCGACGTCGAGCAGGCGTCCTGGCCGCTGGCGAGCGCCCGTACCGACCTCGAGGTGCCCGGCGAGCCGGCCGACGTGCTGGTGATCGGCGTGCCGCGGACCTTCCACTACGGCCCGGCATGGGCTCCAACCCGATCCTGCTCCAGCAGGCGATCGGGTCGAGCATCATCCGGGCCAAGCGTGCCCTCGTCGACAAGCCCGTCGTGATCGCCGCGGCGGTGTGCGACGGCTGGTTCAACCTCGAAGAGTTCCCGCCATACTTGCGGCCTTCGAGCTGCTGGCAGACCTGCCAGCACCCCGCCGACATGAAGCAGCACGAGGAGGCGCTGGCCACCGACCCGCACTGGGTCGAGCAGTACCGCACCGGCTGGGGCTACCACCCCTTCCACGCCTTCTCGATGATCTACATGGGCGGGCGTGGCCCGCGAGCACACCCTGGCCACGTTCGTCGCCGGAGCCCAGCGCCCCGACCTGGCCCGCGCCCTGGGCGCCCGGACCACCCCGACCGTCGAGGAGGCGCTGCGGGAGAGCGCCGGACTGCTCGGGCGGGCGCCGCGGGTCGTCGCCGTGCCACGCCTGTCCTCGCCCGCCTTCCACCTGACCTCGGGCGGCTGAGGCGGAGGGGTCGCCGCATCGAGGGCACTCCGGCCTCGGGATAGGTTCGCCTGCGTGCAGATGATCCTGGGCCCGACGCACCGGCGAGCTCGACGACGAGGCCGTGCTGGCGGCGTACCCGTGGCCGGGCTGCGACGAGGGCGGCCGCTGGGTGCGGGCGATGATGGTGACCACCCTCGACGGTGCGGCGGCCGGGCCCGACGGGCTGAGCGGCTCGATCTCCGGCGACGCGGACAGCGCCGTGTTCACCGCCGTACGCCGACGGGCCGACGCCGTGCTGGTCGGTGCCGGCACGATGCGCGCCGAGCGGTACGGGCCGCTGCGGGCCGAGCCCGCCGACGCCGAGGCACGCGAGGCGGCCGGACAGGCGGCCGCACCGACGCTGGTCCTCGTCTCCGGGTCGCTGGACCTGCCGTGGGACGAGCCGGTCTTCACCGACTCGACGATGACCCCGGTCGTGGTCACGGGCTCCGACCCGCAGCCGGACGCGCTGGCCCGGGCGCGAGCGGCACTGCGAGGTGGTCCAGCTCTCCGGCGACGGGGTCCGGCCCGCACCCCTGCTGGCCGAGCTCGAGCGGCGCGGGCTGCGTCGGATCGTCTGCGAGGGCGGGCCGTCACTGCTGGAGCCGCTGGTCGGTGCGGACCTGCTCGACGAGGCCGACATCACGATCTCGCCGACGTTCGCCGGCACCGCCACGACACCGCGCACGCCGGGCCTCGCCGAGGTCGCCCGCCTCGAGCTGCAGCACGTGGTCGACGGGTGACGGGTTCCTGATGCTGCGCTACCAGCGCCGCGGCCGCCTCGTGATCTCGCTGCCCGCGCTGGCCCGGCTCGCCGCCGAGCACGCCGACGACCTCGAGCGCCCGGTCGCGGCGTACCGGGTCGGCGAGCGGGCCTTCGACACCGACACCACGGCCCGGCACTGATGGGCGTGGTCAACCTGTCCCCGGACTCCTGGTACCGCGAGAGCGTCGCCCCCACCGCGGCGGCCGCCGTACGCCGAGGCATCGTGCTCACCGCACAAGGTGCGGACTTCGTCGACGTCGGCGCCGAGTCCGTCGTCGACGGCAGTGCGCGGGTCGGGGCCGAGGCCCAGGTCGAGGTCCTCGTGCCGGTGGTCGAGGAGCTGAGCGCTGCGGGGGTCCTGGTCTCCGTGGAGAGCTACAAGCCCGAGGTCGTGCGCGCCGCCCTCGGTGCCGGCGCGAAGATCCTCAACCTGACCGGCTCGGCCGACGACGCCTCGATGTTCGACCTCGCCGCCGAGCACGACGCCGCCCTGGTGCTGTGCCACGTGCTCGGGGCGCACCCCCGCGACCTGCACGACACCGAGGTCGTCGCGGACCCGTACCCCGAGATGCTGGAGCAGTTCGAGCGACGCGTCGCGGACGCCCGCGCGCGCGGGGTCGCCGCCGGGATCAGCGTCGACCCGGGCGTCGGCTTCGGGTTCAAGCGGCTCACCGAGCCTCGCGCCCGCACGCGCTACCAGGCCGACGACACTGCTCAACACCTTCCGGCTGCGCCGCCTCGGCGTGCCGGTGTGCCACGCGCTGCCCAGCGGCTTCGACTACTTCGAGGACGAGGTGCGCACGGCCGAGAGCTTCTTCGCCGTGCTCGCCGCGCTCGGCGGGACCGGCATCCACCGCACCCACGAGGTGACGAAGGTCCGCGCCGTGCTCGATGCGATGGGAGACCTCTCGGTCAGTGCCGACTGAGGCGGGGGCTGGAAGGACCGCTGTAACGCGGGGTTACGGTCGCTCTACAAGCGTTAGGCCACGCGCGAAGCGTCAGTAGTCGGCGCGAAGTCGCCGGCATCCTCGACGCTGCATCCCCACAGACTTCGCGCGTGGGATGGACGGTGTGCGAGCGTCCTGCTCCTTGTACAGCGACCATAACCCCGCGTTACAGCCGATAGTCCGCTCGCCGACCTAGCGGCCCTTCCAGACCGGAGCGCGCTTCTCGGCGAACGCCGTGGCACCCTCGATCGCGTCCTCGGAGCCGAAGACCGACGCGCTCAGCTCGCCCTGGCGGGCCCAGCCCTCGTCGGCGGTCCAGTCGAGCGCCGAGACGGCGATCTGCTTGGTGGCGGCGATGGCGAGCGGGCCGTTCGCCGCGATCGTCGCCGCCAGCTCGATGGCGGCCTCGAGCGCGCCGCCGTCCTCGACGACGCGGTTGACCAGCCCCAGCTCGGCGGCCCGGTCGGCGCTGACGGGGTCCCCGGTGAGCAGCATCTCCAGCGCGATCGCACGCGGGATCCGCTGCGGCAGCCGCAGCGCCGCACCCGCCGCCGCGACCAGCGAGCGCTTCACCTCGGGCACCCCCAGCTTGGCCCCGCGGCCGGCCACGACCAGGTCGCAGGCCAGGACCAGCTCGAAGCCGCCGGCGACCGCCCAGCCCTCGACGGCGGCGATCATCGGCTTGTTCGGCGGCTGGTGGGTCAGCCCACCGAAGCCGCGCGGCTCGACGGAGGAGACTCCCCGGCCAGGAACGCCTTGAGGTCCATCCCGGAGCAGAACGTGCCGCCGGCTCCGGTGAGCACGCCGACCCGCAGGTCGTCGTCGACCTCCAGCTCGTCCATCGCCGCAGAGATCGCCGCGGCGGCCGCCGCATTCATGGCGTTCCTCGCCCGGGGCCGGTCGATGGTGACGATCAGGACGCCGTCGCGGCGCTCGGTGCGGACCTCAGCGGGGATATCGCTCATGCGACTCACCCTGCCACGACCGGGGCAGAGCCGGGCTCAGCCGGGGACGTGCTGGTCGAGCCAGTCGGCGAGGTCGTCGAGCACCTGGTCCTGCTCGGGCTCGTTGAAGATCTCGTGGAACAGCCCGTCATACATCCGCAGGGTCTTGTCGCGCGAACCGATCCGGTCGTTGACCAGCCGGGAGCCGGCCGGCGCGGCCAGGGTGTCCTCGGTGCCGTGCATGATCAGCACCGGCAGCGACAGCCGGCCCATCCGAGCCGTCACCCGTCCCGTCGCGGCGAGCGCCTCCGCCCCCGAGCGGGCCCGGACCTTGCCGTTGTAGACCAGCGGGTCCGCGCAGTACGCCGCCACCACGGCGGGATCGCGGCTGATCCCGTCCGAGCCGAGGTCGACGACGGGGGCGTTCGGCACCAGCGCGCCCAACACCGGGGCGAGCCGCTTCTCCAGCGCGGAGCCGATGCTCGGGTCGACCGCCGCCCCCGACAGCGCGAGGCCGGCCAGGCCGTCCTGGCCGCGGTCGATCACGTAGTCGAGGGCGATCAGTCCCCCGAGGCTGTGGCCGAGAACGAACACCGGCACCCCCGGATGGGCCGCCTCAGCGAGCCCGCGGACGTGGTGCAGGTCGGTCCGCACCCAGGCCATCCGCCCGATGTTGCCCGGCGTACCCCCGGAGCGGCCGTGGCCCTGGTGGTCGGGGGCGAACACGGCGTACCCGGCCTCGTTCAGCCGCTCCGCGACGTGCACGTAACGCCCGGTGTGCTCGGAGATCCCGTGCGCCAGGACGACCACCGCCTTGACCGCTGTCGGGCTCCACGAGCGCCAGAAGACCTGGTCGCCGGAGGCTCCGGTGAAGGTGCCCTCTGTGTCCGCCATGAGCGCATCCTGCCAGTGATGGCGCTGTTCGAGCAGCGAGTGCAGCGGTGGGTGGACCCCCGGTGGTCGAGCAGCGAGCGCCGGCGAGCGACGTCGAGACCTGGTGAGACGAGTGCCGACGTCGCCGGGGTCTCGACGTCAGGACTTCGTCCTTGCTCGACCAGCGGGAACTCCTCGCTCGACCAGCGGGAGCTCGTTGCTCGACCAGCCGGAGCTCGTTGCTCGACCAGCGAAGAGCTAGAGGTCGAAGAGCGGCTTTCGGTTCAGCTCGGCGCGGGCCAGTGAGGTCAGGTGCACCTCGTCGGGGCCGTCGAAGAGCCGCATCGCACGGTGCCAGCCGTACATCATCGACAGCGGTGTGTCGTCGCTGATCCCGGCGCCGCCGTGCACCTGGATCGCGCGGTCGATCACCTTGGTCACGGTGGTCGGCACGGCGACCTTCGCCGCACCGATCAGGTGCCGAGCGGCCTTGTTGCCCTCGGAGTCGATGACGAACGCCGCGTGGTGGCACAGGGCGCGACCCTGGTCGAGCTCGACGCGGGAGAGCGCGATCCGCTCCTTGACCACGTCGTTCTCGGCCAGCGGTCGACCGAACGCGGTGCGCTGCTGAGCTCGCGAGACCATCAGGGCCAGGGCGCGCTCGCCCGCGCCGAGGGCCCGCATCACGTGGTGGATCCGACCCGGGCCGAGCCGGGCCTGGGCGGCCGCGAAGCCGCCACCCTCCTCGCCGACCACGGCGTCGACCGGCACGCGCACGTCGGTGAGCTGCACCTCGCAGTGCCCGTGCTGGTCCTGGTGGCCGAAGACCGGCAGCGAGCGCAGCACCTGCACGCCCGGGGTGTCCATCGCCACGACGACCATCGACTGCTGGCGGTGGGTGGCGGCGCCGGGATCGGTCTTGCCCATCACGATCAGCACCTTGCACCGCGGGTCGGCCGCACCCGAGGTCCACCACTTGCGCCCGTTGATGACGTACTCGTCGCCGTCGCGCTCGATCCGGGTCTCGATGTTGGTCGCGTCGGAGGAGGCCACCGCCGGCTCCGTCATCGCGAACGCCGAGCGGATCTCACCGGCCAGCAGCGGCTCGAGCCACTGCTTCTTCTGCGCGTCCGTGCCGAGCAGGTGCAGCAGCTCCATGTTGCCGGTGTCGGGCGCGGCGCAGTTCATCGCCTCGGGGCCGAGCTCGAGGCTCCAGCCCGACAGCTCGGCGAGCGGGGCGTACTCCAGCTGGGTCAGCCCGGACTCGCTCGGCAGGAACAGGTTCCACAGTCCGAGCGCCTTGGCCTTGTCCTTCAGCTCCTCGACGACCGGCGGCACGCTGTGGTCGTCGTGACCGCGCTCGCTGCGGTGGGCGGCGTACGGCGCCTCGGCGGGGAACACCTCGTCGCGCATGAAGCCGAGCAGCTTCTCCTCGAGCTCGACGGCCTTCGCGGACGGTGCGGGGTAGGACGGGTACATCGTTGCTCCTCAGACGTCGGTGACGCGGATGCCGGCGTGCGCCTGGTAGCGCTTGTTGACCTGGATCAGGTTGGCGGTGAGGGCCTCGACCTGGTGGGCGTTGCGCAGCCGGCCGGCGTACACGCCGCGCATGCCGCGCGATCGTGCCGGCGAGGTCGATCACCAGGTCCGTCGCCTCGCGCACGTCGCCGAGGCACCAGCGTGTCGGTATCGATGGACTCCACCGACGGGTCCTCCAGCAGCACCGCGCTGAGGCTGTGGAAGGCGGCGGTGACGGTGGAGCCGGTGAGGATCTGCTCGGCCTGCTGGGCCGCCGACCCTTCCTCGACGGCCAGCGCGTAGGCGCCCTGCTTGTCGAAGCCGAGCGGGTTGACGCAGTCGACGACGACCTTGCCGGCCAGCCGTCGGCTTGAGCGAGGTGAGCAGCTCGGCGTGACCGTCCCACGGCACCGCGACGACCACGATGTCGCCGGCCGCCGCGGCGCCGGCGTTGTCCTGACCGCGTCACGTCACCGGCGTCCTGCAGCTGCGTGGCCGCCTCCTGGCCGCGCTCCGCACTGCGGCTGCCCAGCACCACCGGCAGCCCGGCCATCGCGAACCGTCGGGCCAGACCACGCCCCTGCGGCCCGGTGCCGCCGAGGACGGCGACGGTCTTGCTGGTGAGAGACTCGGGCAGGGTCACTTCGGGGCTCCTTGGCGACGGAGATGCTCCTCGAAGGCTCCCACACGACGGTCGCACCCACGCGTCGGCCCACGAGCAGATCGGCGGAGGACAGCATGCAGCGAGGGCTCTACACCGAGGACCACGAGGCGTTCCGTGAGGCCGCCGCGCAGTTCGTGGCGCGCGAGGTCACGCCGTACCTCGAGGAGTGGAACGCCAACCGCCTCACCGGGCGCGAGGTGTGGCTGGCCGCCGGCAAGCAGGGGATGATCGGGCTCACCGCCCCCGAGGCGTACGGCGGGCCCCCCGAGCGCGACTACCGCTTCCGGATGGTGCTCAACGAGGAGCTCGCGAAGGTCGGCGCCGCCGCGCTGAGCTCCAGCTTCGGGCTGCAGGACGACATCCTGATCCCCTACGTCGCCGAGCTCGGCAGCGACGAGCAGCAGCAGCGCTGGCTGCCCGGGATGGTCGCGGGCGAGACGATCATGGCGGTGGCGATGACCGAGCCGGGCACCGGCAGCGACCTCAAGGGGATCCGCACGAGCGGCACGCGGGTCGACGGCGGCTGGACGGTGTCGGGCTCGAAGACCTTCATCACCTCCGGCATCCAGTCCGACCTGGTCGTCGTCGTGACCAGGACCGACCCGGCCGGCGGCACCGACGGGTTCAGCCTGCTGGTGGTCGAGGACGGCATGGACGGCTTCAGCCGCGGTCGCAAGCTGGACAAGGTCGGCCTGGTCGCCCAGGACACCGCCGAGCTGTTCTTCGACGACGTCTTCGTGCCCGAGGACAACCTGCTCGGCGCCGAGGGCGGCGGCTTCCGCCAGCTGATGGCGCTGCTCCCGCTGGAGCGGCTCTCCATCGCCGCCTCGGCGCTCGCCGCGACGGACGCCGCGGTGGCGTGGACGCTGGCCTACACCGCCGAGCGCGAGGCCTTCGGCCAGCCGGTGGGCGACTTCGCGAACAGCCGCTTCGTGCTGGCCGAGTGCGCCACGCAGGCCGACGTGACCCGGGCCTACGTCGATGCGTGCGTGCAGGCCTGGAACGCCGGTGACCTCACCGCCGTCGACGCCTCGAAGGCGAAGTACTGGGCCACCGAGGTGCAGAACCGGGTCACCGACCGCTGCCTGCAGCTCTTCGGCGGCTACGGCTACATGCTGGAGTACCCGATCGCGCGGGCCTTCACCGACGCGCGCGTGCAGAAGATCTACGGCGGCACCAACGAGGTCATGAAGCAGATCATCGCCCGCGACCTGACCGGTCGGCGCTGAGCATGGAGGTGGACGGGGGCGTGGACGGACACGTGGACGGGGGGCCCGTCGTACCGGCCCTGGAGCTGCTGGCGCACTTCGAGGTCGAGCTGGGCGAGGTGCTCGACCTCGGCGACACCCACCTCGGGCACCGACGGATCGTGCCCATCGTGGGTGGCCGCTTCGTGGGCCCGGGGCTGAGCGGCGCGATCCTGTCCGGCGGGGCGGACTGGCAGGTCGTCCGCCCCGACGGCACCGCCGACATCGACACCCGCTACACCCTGCGCACCGAGGCCGGCGAGCTGGTCTCGATCCGCACGGCGGGGGTCCGGGCCGGCCCGCCGGAGGTGCTCGCCGCGATCGCGGCCGGCGCGGCCGTCGACCCGGCGTCGTACTACTTCCGCGTCACCGTCGCCCTCGAGACCGGGGCCCCGCGCCTGCGCTGGCTCAACGACGTGGTCGCCGTCGGGTCGGCCGTGCGCCAGGCCTCGCGGGTGCTGCACGACACCTACGTGGTCCGATGAGGCCGGTGCTGCCGGAGCTGCTGCTCGACGCGTGGCGCCGGTCCGGGCGCTACGTCGCCGCCGCGGGTCGCGACGTCTTCGTGCGCGAGTCGGGGCCGGAGCAGGCGGCCGTGGTCGTGCTGCTGCACGGCTTCCCCGGCTCGTCGTACGACTGGGCGGGGATCGTCGACACGCTCGCCGTGGACCACCGGGTGCTCTGCCTGGACCTGCCGGGCTACGGCTTCTCGGACAAGGAACCTCGCGCGTCGTACTCGTTGTTCGACCAGGCCGACGTGGTCGAGGCCGTGCTCCGCGAGCGGGCGATCACGCGCTGCACCCTGCTGGCGCACGACATGGGCGACACCGTCGTCGCCGAGCTCGCGGTGCGGCACCGTGCCGGCCGGCTGGGCTTCGCGATCGAGCGGCTGGTGCTGACCAACGGCTCGATCTTCTCAGACCAGGCGCGACTGACGCGGGGTCAGCGGCTCACCGTGCGGCTCCCGGACCGGGCACTGCCGTTCTCGGTGCCGGAGCCGGTGCTGCGCCGCAGCCTGCTGGAGAGCTTCGCCGCCGACGCGCCGCCACCACCGGGCGCGATCGACCTGCTGGTCGCGATGATCACCCACGACGACGGCGACCGGCTGCTGCCGCGGTTGATCGGCTACCTCGGCGAACGCCGGCAGCACCAGACCCGCTGGACCGCCGGGCTCGTCGACTTCGCCGGACCGCTGCACCTGGTCTGGGGCGCGCTTGACCCGATCGCCCTGCCGGCGATGACCGAGCGCCTGGTCGCGCTGCGCCCGGCCACCACGCGCACGATCCTCCCGGGTGTCGGTCACTGGCCCGCCATCGAGGCACCCGAGCGGCTCACCGCCGAGGTCCTGGCCGCCCTGCAACCCTGACCCCGCCCGTGCTCCGCGGGGTTCTAGACGGGCCCGGCGGCCCTCCTCGACCAGCGAGCACACCTGCGGTCGAGGAAAGTCGGAGTCCTGTGCAGCGCCCAGTCGCCGGTCCTGCGCCAGCACCCGCGACGTGCTGCCTCACGACGAGCTCGGTTCGGGTGACGGTGATCGTGGAGCGGGGGTGGACGGCGCGCTGGACCGCCACGAGCTCGATGATCACCAGCAGGATCCAGCCGCGCGTGCGCACCATGCGCTCGAGGGTGGGCCAGGCCAACCGATCCTGCGGTCAGCGTCAACGGTAGCGCCGGAACAGCACGGGCCCGCTGCCGGTTGGGGACATCGTCCGCCCTTGTCCTACGCCCGAGGAGACCCTGCGTTGTCCGCCCTGTTCGAGCCGTTCACCCTGCGCTCCCTGACCACGCGCAACCGGGTCTGGCTCGCCCCGATGTGCCAGTACTCCTGCGTCGACGGGATGCCGAACGACTGGCACCTGGTGCACCTCGGCGCTCGCGCCGTCGGCGGCTTCGGCCTGCTGTTCACCGAGGCCAGCGCCGTGCTGCCCGAGGGTCGGATCTCCCCCGAGGACGCCGGGATCTGGAACGACGCGCAGGCCGAGGCCTGGGCCCGTGTCGTCGACTTCGTGCACGACCAGGGCGCGGCGATCGGGGTGCAGCTGGCGCACGCCGGCCGCAAGGCCTCGACGTACCGACCCTGGGCGGAGACCTCCGGCAGCGTCGCCGCAGACGCGGGCGGCTGGACCGCCGTCGCGCCGTCGGCGGTGCCGTTCGAGGGGTACGCCGACCCGGTCGCGCTGACGACCACCGAGATCGCCGCCGTGGTCACCGCCTTCGCCGACGCGGCACGCCGCGCCGTGGGCGCCGGCTTCGACACCGTGGAGCTGCACGCGGCCCACGGCTACCTGCTGCACCAGTTCCTCTCCCCCCTGTCGAACCACCGCGACGACCAGTACGGCGGCTCCTTCGACGCCCGGGTCCGCCTCGTCCTGGAGACCGTCGACGCCGTCCGGTCAGCCATCCCCGAGGAGATGCCGCTGGTCGTGCGCATCTCGGGCACCGACTGGATCGAGGGCGGCTGGGACCTCGAGCAGAGCACCCGGCTCGCCGCACTTCTGCGCGAGCACGGCGTCGACCTGGTCGACGTCTCCTCCGGCGGCAACGCCGCCGCCTCGATCCCCGTGGGCCCGGGCTACCAGGTGCCGCTCGCCGCCGGCGTCCGCACCTCGGGCATCGCCACTGGTGCCGTCGGGCTGGTCACCGAGCCGGACCAGGCCGAGGCGATCGTGGCCGACGGCGAGGCGGACGTGGTCCTGCTCGCCCGCGCCGCCCTGCGCGAGCCGTCCTGGCCCCTGCGCGCCGCCCACGTGCTCGGCGTACCGGACGACGAGGCCGCGTGGCCCGACCAGTACGCCCGCGGCGTCTGGCGCTGACGGCGTCCGGTCGGCCGAGGGGGCCGGGCAGAGGTTTCGAGACAGGACTTCGCCCCTCCTCGACCAGCGGTGGACGGGAGGGTCAGGCGTCGAGGCCGGCCTGGGTGAGCTCCCAGACGCCCGGGGTGCGCGCCGGCTCGACCAGGCCGTCGTCGGTCATCGCCTTCCGCTCGAATCGGGCGGCGTAGCGCCAGCGCAGCTCCTTGCGGCCCACGGTGTCGTGGTCCCCGTCGAGCAGGACGTCGGCCATCCGCTCGTGCACGTCGTCCATCAGCTCGTCGACCTCGCAGGCCCCGCCGTGCTCCTGCAGCGCCGCGAGGATGTGCGGCCGGAACACCGCCTGAGGCGTGCGACGCACCTCGGCGCGCCGGATCGACGGTGACCGGGTCGCCGCACCCGAGGCGGCACTGCTCGCCGCCCGGCGACGTGGGGCGGTCGGCGCGGCGCGCTTGACCGGAGCCGGGGGCTCGGTCGGGGGACGCCCGTGCACGCAGGTGTTCAGCGGAAGATCACACAGGTCGCACCACGCCTCAGCCACGTCCCCAGCCTACGAGAGGCCTGCAGCGGCCGGTCGGGCTGGGCCGCCGCCTGCGGAGCCCCTTGGAAGCCTCTGTCAGCGGCGCGCCCTGCCCGACCGAGACCGAGCCTATTCGGAGCGTCTGCTAATTGCAAACTATTCGCAATACTGGCCAAAGCTCAGTCGATGGCCTGGTCGAGCACCTCACGCAAGCGGTCGACGATCCCCGGATCACCGCTGACGTCGACGTCGGTGCCGTCGGCCCGGCGCCACAGCCGGGCGTCGAGCACCTCGGCGGTGCCGCTGAGGACCGCGTCCGGCTCGACCCCCGGGTCGGGTACGACGTGCAGGTCGTCCTCGTCGCGCTCGAGGCCCTCCGGGCTGGTCCCCCGGAAGCGGCCCAGCTGCACCCACACGGAGTCGCCGGTGTCGGTGAGGTCGACCCGCACGTGCTGCTCGAGCGGGGTGAAGGTGCCCCACGGCGGGCACCCGCCGTACATCACGTCGAGGACCTCATCGACCCCGTCCGCCGCCAGCGCCGGCGAGAAGGGCGACAGGGCGCCGGCCGCGAGCTCGGCGTCGCGACGGTGGATCAGCGCCTCGTGCGCCTGGCGGCGCAGGACGAAGCCGATCGTGTGGTCGCTCGACCAGGTCCAGGCCTCCTCAGACGGATCGGTGGCGCCCTCGAGCGCGTCGGTGAGCGCGGCCAGCTGATCGCCGTGGAAGGCGAGCAGGGCGCCGTGGGTGTCCGGGCGCACCGGCTCGACGTACGCGTCGGGTCCCTGCGGCCGGTGCCGCACCAGGAAGGTCCACCAGCTCTGGACCTCGCCGAGGTGCCAGAGCAGGTCGTCCGCCTGCCACGCCGGGCAGCTCGGCACGTCAGCCTTCGGGTCGCAGTCGGTCAGCACCTCGCGGAAGCGCACGGACTCGGCGCGGATGTGCTGCAGGTAGGTCGTCGGCTCGAGTCTCTCCATCTCCCGGAAACTACTCGCCCGACGGGCTCAGAGGCCGGCGAGACCTCGTGCGTCGTGCTGGACATCCGGCCACGGCTCGCGCGCCACCCCCAGGGTCCGCATCGCCTCGACGACGATCTCGTCGGACATGGCGGCGATGGCTGCGGTGTCCGCGCCGAGGTCGTGGTCGAGGTCGGCGAGGAAGGCGCCCAGCCAACGGCCCGGATCCTCGACCATCGCCGGCTCGAAGGTCCGCCCGCCGGGCTCGCCGCTGCGCATCGTCGGGTGCCAGTGCATCCGGTCGGCGGCGTACGGCGCCGACTCGAGCAGGTCGACGCGCACCACGGCCGGTTCGAGGCTGATCGGGTCCGAGGCGTAGACCGAGCCGTCGTGCGCCTCACGGACCGGGCGGACCTCGAGGCGTACGCCGCGCTCGCGCACGTCGGGCTCCCCGGCGTGCGCCGGATCGATGAAGTCGACACCGGACACCGTGACCGCGTTGGCGGCGAAGACCCAGACTCGTTGCACACCTCCGACGCTACTCGCCGATCGACGAGGACGCCCGGCCGTCGAGCCGGCGCTAGACGATCGGGGGGATCATCGTCTCGACCAGGAAGGGCCCCTCGGTGTCGTAGGCCTCGCGCAGGGCGTCCTCGAGCTCATCGGTCGTCCGCACCCGGCGGGCGGGCACGCCGAGACCCTCGCTCACGGTGGCGAAGTCGATCATGGGTGAGTCGAGGTCGAGCATCCGCCGCGCCGCCGAGCCCGCCTCGCCGGCGCCGGTGCGCAGCAGCTCCATCCGCAGGATCGCGTAGGCCGAGTTGTTCAGCAGGACCGTGGTCACCGCGAGGTTCTCGCGGGCCTGGGTCCACAGCGACTGGATCGTGTACATCGCACTGCCGTCGGCCTCGAGCGAGAGCACGCGCCGCTCGGGCGCGGCCACGGCCGCGCCGGTGGCCACCGGCATGCCCTGGCCGATGGCACCGCCGGTCAGCGTGAGCAGGGTGTGCCGGGGCGCGGTCCTCAGCGCGGCCGGCAGCGCCGAGCCGGACGTGTTCATCTCGTCGACCACGATCGTGTCCTCGGGCAGCGTCTCGGCGATGATCGCGGCGACGTTGGCGAAGTCGAGGTCGGCGTCCTCCCTCGGCGTCGGATCGAGGTCGGATCGGCGTCGGCTCGGCGCCGTCGCAGGCACCGGCGCGGGGTTGGTCCCGGCGTCGGCCGCCAGCTCGTCAGCCAGCGCCTCGAGCGCGGCCTCCGCGTCCTGGTCGACGTCGCACAGCGCCAGCACCGCCCGGTCGCCGCTGAGGTCGCCGGAGCGCCCCGGGTAGCCGAAGAACGTCACGGGCGCGGCGGCCCCGACGAGCACGATCCGCTCGATGTCGACGAGCTGCTTGTCCGCGGCCTCGGCGAGGTAGGCGACCCGGTCGAACCCGGGCACCTCGCCGCCCTGCTCGAGGCTGGCCGGGAACGTCTCGATCAGCACGGTGGCACCGGTGCCGACCGCGACGGCCGCCGCCGCCCGCAGGCCGCGCTCGGTGAGGGCCGGCCCGCCGATGAGCAGGAGCGTGCCTGCCCCGCGCAGGGCCCAGTCGAGCGCGGTGGCCCGGTCGGCCTCGTCCACCGGCTGGCGGTCCGGCACCGGGCGCGGGGAGGCGGCGCGGGCACCGGTCTGCCACGAGGCGTCGGCGGGCACGACCAGGGTCGCCACCTGACCGCCGCCCCGACGGCTCGCACTGACCGCCCGGGCCGCGTCCGCCGCCAGTCCGCGAGCGGTCCCACTCGTGTGCACCCAGCCGTCGAGCGTGCGCGCCATCGCCTCGACCTCCGACTGCAGGGGGGCGTCGTACGGCGCGTGGTCGGAGGCGTGCACCCCGACGACGCAGACGACGGGGCTGTGGGCCCGGCGCGCGTTGTGCAGGTTGGCGTAGCCGTTGCCGAGGCCGGGGCCGAGGTGCAGCAGCGCGGCGGCCGGGCGCCCGGTCACGCGCGCGAACCCGTCGGCGGCGCCGGTGGCCACGCCCTCGAAGAGGGTGAGCACCCCGCGCATCTCGGGCGCCGAGTCGAGGGCCCGCACGAAGTGCATCTCCGAGGTGCCCGGGTTCATGAAGCAGGTGTCGACGCCGGCTCCGACCAGGGTGTGCAGCAGCGCCTCGGCGCCGGTCGTGGTGTCCTCGCTCATGGGGGCCTCTCCTCGGGTGCGCGGTTCCCGGTCATTCTCACCTACCCGGGGCGTTTACAACTCGGCGGAGCGCGGCCTAGCGTGCGGCTCGTGGGCGAGCTGCGCGGGATCCTGGGTCTGCTCTTCCTGGTCGGCGTGGCCGTGCTTTTCTCCAAGAACCGGCGCGGCATCTCGTGGCGGATCGTGGTCTCGGCCCTGGTCGTCCAGGTCGTCTTCGCGCTGGCCGTGCTGCGCTTCGGCCCGGGGCGCGACGCGCTGAACTGGCTCTCCGACCGGGTGCAGACCCTGATCGGGTACACCACGGACGGCACCAGCTTCGTCTTCGGGCCGCTGCTCGACGTCGGCGCCAAGAACTCCACGATCTTCGCGCTCCAGGTGCTGCCGGTGATCATCTTCCTCGGGGCCCTGATCTACCTGCTGTACTACCTGCGGGTCGTGCAGCACGTCACCTGGGTGGTCGGCGGCGCCATCTCCTGGCTGCTCCGGGTGAGCAACCTCGAGGGGATGTACGCCAGCACGGTGATCTTCCTCGGCCAGTCCGAGGCCCCGCTGATGATCGCGCCGTACCTCGGGCGGCTCACCCGGGCGCAGGTCTTCACCGTCGTGACCGCCGGGTTCGCGGCCGCCTCGGGCTCGACCCTGGTGGGCTACGCGCTGCTCGGCGCACCGCTGCCCTACCTGCTGGCCGCGACGGTGATGAACGCGCCCGCGTCGCTGCTGATGGCCAAGATCATCTGGCCGGACTCGACGCCGGAGCCCGTCGCCCAGCCCGGGGAGCGGGCCACCGGGGGACGGGCCGCCGGGGAGCAGGCCGCCGAGGAGCCCGAGGGGGCCGACGAGAGCGGTACCGCGTCGTTCGACGTGCGCTCCGCCCGCGACGAGGAGTCCGTCAACGTCATCGACGCCACGGCCCGCGGCGCCCTGGCCGGCGGCCAGATCGCGGTCACGGTCGGCTGCCTGCTGATCGCCTTCATCGCCCTGATCGCGCTGGCCAACGGGATCCTGGGCGGGGTCGGCGGCTGGTTCGGGGCCGACGGGCTCACCTTCCAGGAGCTGCTCGGCCACGCGCTCTCGCCGCTGGCGTGGCTGCTCGGGGTGCCCTGGTCGGAGGCCTCACAGGCCGGCGCGTTCATCGGGGAGAAGACCATCCTCAACGAGTTCGTCGCCTACGCCGACTTCGGGCCCCACGTGTCGTCCTTCTCCCCGGTGACGGTCGTCGTGGTGACCTTCGCACTCGCCGGCTTCGCCAACTTCGGCTCGATCGCCATCCAGATCGGCACCCTCGGCACGCTCCGGCCCGAGCTGCGCTCGACGGTGGCCGCGATCGGGCTGCGGGCACTGCTGGCCGGCAGCCTGGCGAACTTCGCCAACGCCGCGATCGCCGGCATCGTCTTCGCCCGCTAGCACCGAGAAGAAGGACACCTGTGCCCCACAAGATCATCCTCGACTGCGACCCCGGCCACGACGACGTGGTCGCACTGCTGCTGGCCATCGGCAGCCCCGAGATCGACCTGCTCGCCGTGACCACCGTCGCGGGCAACCAGACCCTGGAGAAGGTCACCCGCAACGCGCTGTCGGCGGCCCGGGTGTTCGGGATGAGCGGCGTGCCGGTCGCGGCCGGCTGCGCCCGGCCGATGGTGCGCGAGGCCCAGGTGGCCGCCGACGTGCACGGCGAGTCCGGTCTCGACGGCGCCGAGCTGCCCGAACCGGTGCAGGCGCTCGACGAGCGGCACGCGGTCGACCTGATCATCGACACCGTGCTGGCCGAGGAGCCGGGCACCGTCACCCTGGTCGCCGTCGGAGCGCTGACCAACCTCGCGATGGCCGTGCGCAAGGAGCCGTCCCTGGCCGAGCGGGTCGAACAGGTGGTGCTGATGGGCGGCGGCTACCACGCCGGCAACCGCACGCCGGTCGCCGAGTTCAACGTCTGGGTCGACCCGGAGTCGGCCCACGTGGTGTTCAACGAGCGCTGGCCGCTGCTGATGGTCGGGCTCGACCTGACCCACCAGGCGCTCGCGACCACAGCGGTGATGGACCGGATCGCAGCGTTGTCGACGCGGCCGGCGGCCTTCGTCGGCGACCTGCTGCGCTTCTTCGCCGAGACCTACCGCGAGGGCCAGGGCTTCGACGCTCCGCCGGTGCACGACCCGTGCGCGGTGGCCTACCTGATCGATCCGGCGGTGATGACCACCCGGCGTACGCCGCTCGACGTCGAGCTCGCCGGCACCCTGACGGCCGGGATGACGGTGGCCGACCTGCGGCAACCGGCCCCGGACGGCTGCACCACCTCGGTCGCCGTCGACCTCGACCGCACGCGGTTCTGGGACCTCGTCGTCGACGCCCTGGAGCGGATCGGGGACGTCGAGCCGTGAGCCCGGCGGCTGATCGTGGTCGGGTGGTGGTGATGGGCTCGCTGAACGTCGACCTGACCGTGCGCACCGAGCGGTTCCCGCAGCCGGGCGAGACCCTGACCGGCTCGGAGCTGGGCACCGCCCCGGGGGGCAAGAGCTCGAACCAGGCGGTTGCCGCCGCGCTGCTCGGCTCCTCGGTGCGGATGCTCGGGGCCGTCGGCGAGGACGACAACGGCGACTTCCTGCGGCGCGCGGCCGAGAAGGCCGGCGTGGACGTGGACGGCGTACGCCGGCTGGGCGACCATGCGACCGGGTCGGCCATGATCGTGGTCGACGCCGCCGGGGAGAACACGATCATCGTCTCCCCCGGCGCCAACGGCGCGCTCACCGCGGACGATCTCGACCCCGGCGCGCTGCGCGACGCCGACGTGCTGTGCCTGTGCCTGGAGGTGCCGGTGCCCGTCGTCCTGGCCGCCGCCCGCTCCGCCCACGGCGCCGGCGTCCGGGTGCTGCTCAACCTCTCGCCGTACGCCGAGGTGCCGACCGAGCTGCTCGCCCTCACCGACGTGCTGCTGGTCAACCGGGCCGAGGCCGGTCAGGTGCTCGGCGAGCAGCTCGACGCCGACCCGGACTGGGGCCAGGTGCTGCAGCGCCTCGTCGCCCTCGACGTCCGTCAGACCGTGGTCACCCTGGGCCCCGACGGCTCGGTGGTGCTCGACGCCGACGGGGGCGAACCTGTCGTCACCGTGCAGGCCACGCCCGTCGAGGCCGTCGACACCACCGGCTGCGGCGACGCGTTCACCGGCGCCACCGCGCACCGGCTCGCCGGCGGGGCGAGCCTGGTCGAGGCGGCCCGCTTCGCCTCCGGGATCAGCGCCCTCGCCGCGACCGCCGACGGCGCCCAGTCGTCGTACTCGACGTTCGCGCGCTGACTCAGGACCTCGATCCGGCCAGTCCCAGGGCGACGTCGACGATCATGTCCTCCTGCCCGCCGACCAGACCACGGCGCCCCACCTCGACCAGGATGGTGCGGACGTCGATGTCGTAGCGCCGCGAGGCCGCTTCGGCGTGGCGAAGGAACGAGCCGTAGACCCCGGCGTAGCCGAGGGTGAGGGTCTCGCGGTCGACGCGGACCGGGCGGTCCTGCATCGGTCGGACCAGCTCCTCGGCCGCGTCCTGCAGGGCGAACAGGTCGCAGCCGTGCTCCCAGCCCTGGAGGTCGGCGACCGCGACGAACGCCTCGATCGGGCAGTTCCCGGCCCCGGCACCCTGCCCGGCCAGCGAGGCGTCGACCCGGGTGACGCCCTCCTCGACGGCGACCATCGAGTTCGCCACCGAGAGCGAGAGGTTCTCGTGGGCGTGGATGCCGATCTCGGTCGCCGGTTCGAGCACGTCGCGGTAGGCCCGCACCCGCTCGCGCACCCCGTCCATCAGCAGCCGGCCGCCCGAGTCGGTCACGTAGACGCAGTTCGCGCCGTAGGACTCCATCAACGCGGCCTGCCGGGCCAGCTCCTGGGGCGGAGCCAGGTGGCTCATCATCAAGAAGCCCGAGACGTCCATGCCGAGCTCCCGGGCGGTGCCGATGTGCTGCGCGGCGACGTCGGCCTCGGTGCAGTGCGTGGCCACCCGCACCGAGCGGACCCCGAGCTCGAAGGCCCGCCGGAGCTCGACGACCGTGCCCACACCGGGCAGCAGCAGCGTGGTCAGCCGCGCCCGGGTGAGGTGCGCCGCCGCGGCCTCGATCCAGGCCCAGTCCGTGTGGCTGCCGGGCCCGTAGTTCAGCGAGCCACCGGCCAGTCCGTCACCGTGCGCCACCTCGATCGCGTCCACCCCGGCCGCGTCGAGCGCGGCCACGATCCGGCCGACCTGCGCCGGCTCGATCCGGTGCCGGATCGCGTGCATCCCGTCGCGCAGCGTCACGTCCTGCACGTAGAGCCGGCTCATGCCACGCCGCCCCGGGCCAGTGGTGGGGCCAGTGATGGTGCCAGTGGTCGGGCCACCATCTCCTCCGCCACCCGGAGCGCGGCCGAGGTCATGATGTCGAGGTTCCCCGCGTAGGACGGCAGGTAGTGCGCGGCGCCCTCGACCTCGAGGAACACCGACACCTGGTGGGTCACGGGCCGGTCGGTGAGGGTGTGCACCGGCTGGTCCTCAGGCACCGGCTCGATCTGCACGTCCTGCTTGAGCCGGTAGCCCGGGACGTACGCCGCCACGTCAGCGACCATGCCCGCCACCGACCGGCGGATCTCGTCGTGGGTCGAAGCCTCGGGCGCCTCGACCAGGCACAGCACCGTGTCGCGCATGATCAGCGGCGGCTCTGCCGGGTTGAGCACGATGATCGCCTTGCCCCGCACCGCGCCACCGACCGCCTCGATGGCCCGCGACGTGGTCTCGGTGAACTCGTCGATGTTGGCCCGGGTGCCCGGCCCGGCCGACCGCGAGGCGATCGAGGCCACGATCTCGGCGTACGCCACCGGGACCACCCGCGCGATCGCGGCCACCACCGGGATCGTGGCCTGGCCCCCGCAGGTGACCATGTTCACGTCGTCGGCCCCGAGGTGGTCCGCGAGATTGACCGCGGGCACGACGTAGGGACCGATCGCCGCCGGCGTGAGGTCGACCAGCCGCTTGCCGTGCGCCGCCAGCGCCGCGGCGTTCGCGACGTGCGCCCCCGCGGACGTCGCGTCGAACACGATCTCGATGTCGTCGAACCCCTCCATCGCCACCAGCCCGTCGACACCGTCGGAGGTGGTCGGCACCCCCATCCGCTCCGCCCGGGCCAGGCCGTCGGACGCCGGGTCGATGCCGACCATCGCGGCCATCTCGAGCGTGTCCGAGAGCCGGAGCACCTTGATCATCAGGTCGGTGCCGATGTTGCCCGACCCGATCACCGCGACCTTGGTCCTGCCCGTCGTGCTCATGCCGACTCCCGCTCCTCGAAGGTGACCGAGACCGTGCCGAGCCCGGTGATCTCGGCCGTGAACGTGCCGGCTCCGTCCACGGTGACCATCGGGCCCAGGGCACCGGAGAGCACGACCTCGCCGGCCAGCAGCGGATCCCCCACCTCGGCGGCGGTCCGGGCCAGCCAGGCCAGGGCGTTCAGCGGATCACCGAGGCACGCCTCCCCGGAGCCGGTCGAGACCTCCGCGTCCCCCCGCCGCATCGACATCCGGGCGCGAACGGGCTCGAAGTCCGCCAGACTCCGGCTCGCCCGGCCGAGGACGAACAACGCGGAGGAACCGTTGTCGGCCACGGTGTCGGCGAAGCTGATGTCCCAGCCGGCGATCCGGCTGTCGACGATCTCCAGGGCCGGTCGCACGTCCACGACCGCAGCTCTGATCGTGGCCTCGTCCGGCCGGTCCTCGGTCAGGTCGGTCCCCAGGACGAAGGCGATCTCGGCCTCCACCCGGGGCTGGAGCAGCTCGCCGAGCGAGATCCTGGCCGCCCCCCGGGCCGCCGAGCGGTCCATGTCGTCGAAGAGGACCCCGAAGTCGGGCCGGTCGACGCCCAGCTGCGCCTGCACCACCGGCGAGGTGAGCCCGATCTTGCGACCGACCACCCGCGCCCCCGCCTCGAGCCGGGGGGCGTTGACCGCGCGCTGCACGGCGTACGCCGCCCTCACGTCGTCCCGGCCGATCAAGCCGCGCACCGGCGAGGTGGGGACGCCGTCGCGGGCGGCCCGCAGCAGCTGCTGCGCCGCCTGCGCCACCGGGTCTGCCGGGCCAGCGGCCCCACTCATGCCGGTGCGGGCAGGATCGGGGCGAGGTCCATGTGCACGCGGTAGTCGACGATCTGCGCCCCGTCCATCCAGATCACCGTCACGCAGGGCATCGAGACCTCGGTGCCGTCGGGCGCCTCGGTGGTGATCGTGAACCGGCAGAACAGCTGGTCCGCGACCTGCGCGACCTGGTCGACGGTGTGCCGCACCCAGGGCATCGAGTCGATGGCGCCCTGGGTGGCCGCCACCACCGCGGCCCGCCCGGTCAGGGCGTCGGTGTTGGCGAAGCGGTAGGACGCATCCTCGGCGAACCACGACCCGAAGCGCTCGGCCTCACCGCCGTCGACGCAGGCGCACATCTGGTGCACCATCTCCTCACGGCGCTGCTCGGTCGTGAGATCGCTGCTGGTCGTGGCCACCGGCTCAGTCCGGCTTCTTCTGCAGCTGCAGGCCGAACTCGGCCATGATCGCGCCGATCTTCTCCATGTCGCGCGGACCGGGCGGCAGCTGGCTCAGGGCGCGGTAGTAGCTCTCCAGCCCGCCGGGCGAGACGACGGCCACGATCCGGGTCTCCTCCTCGAACGGGTTGTGGAAGTGGTGCGGCACCCCGCGGGGCATCAGCAGCGAGGACCCGGCGCTGACGAGGTGCTCCTGGCCGTCGAGCTCGACCCGGACGGTGCCCGCGGTGACGATGAACAGCTCGTCCTCGCGGGAGTGGATGTGGGTCGGCGGACCGCCGAGCCCGGGCGGGACGACGTACTCGAACAGCGAGTAGGCGCCCGAGCTGTCCTCACCGGTCATCCGGACGTGGATTCCGAGGCCGATCGCGCCGACGTTGTCGCCCTCGCCGGGCTTGATCACCCGGTGCTCGCTCTGTGTGGTCTCCATCGCGTGTGCTCCTTCTCGTGCTGTTGCTGGGGTGCGGGGATACGCCGGGTGCGCTCAGCCGGCCGCGCTCGTCGGTGAGCGGGTCGTCGCCGTCGACGCGGTGCCGATGGAGGTCACTGTGCCGTCGGGCCCGTGCCCCCGCCGGCCCAGTCGGGCGTGCAGCCGCGGCGCGATCTCGGCGTACGCCGCGGGGTCGACCGGGTTCAACCAGTGCGAGGCCCGGACGGCGGCACTGATCTGCAGGCCGAGGTCGCCCAGCACCTCGTCGAGGTTCTTCATCGAGAACGGGATGATCTTGGTGCCACGGCAGTGGTGGCCGGCGGCGGAGACGTCCATGAACGCGAGCTGATCGACGACCGCGCGACGACGGGTCTCCTCGTCCGGCTGCTCCAGCCCACCGACCAGGTCGGCCACGATCCACAGCGCCGCGATCTCGGCGTTCAACGGACTGAAGAAGGAGGAGTTGTAGCCGTTGAAGTACAACCCCGGCACTCCGATCGGCTGGATCTGGCGGTAGAGCATGAAGTTGCCGCGCTCGTCGAAGAGCCGCTCCTGCACCGCCCGGTCGAGGAACGGGACGCCCTGGACGAAGCCGGTGGCACAGACCACCAGGTCCGCCGGCAGCACGGTGCCGTCGGCGAGCTCCGCGCTCGGCACCCCGTCGACCGCGAGCAGGCGCACGATCGTCATGTCGCGGTGCACCTGGACGGACCCGTCGGCGACACCCTCGTAGAAGCCCTCGGTGGCCAGGCCGATCGCACCCTTGACGATGTCCTCCATCTGCCCGCTCGGCACCAGGTCGTGCTGCTTGAGGCCGAACTGGCGCACCGACACCGAGCCGATCGAGTTCAGCATGGTGCGGCGCACCGGGTTGCCGACGCCGTGCAGGAGCTTCTCCACCCCCCGCAGCCGGATGTAGCGGAACAGCGCCTCGCCCATCCGGGTCAGCAGCAGCATCTTGAAGTTCAGCACCCCGCCGATCTTGCGCGGCACCTTCCACAGCAGCTGGCGTGCGATCACGTCGGTGCTGGCCGCCGTGCGGCTGATCGCCACCGTGACGTCGCAGGCCGACTTGCCGTAGCCGACGACCAGGACGTGCTTGTCGCGCGCCTCCTCGGCGTCGTGCAGCGCGGTGCCGGCCAGCAGCCGGCCACCAGCCGCGGCGTACTCCTCGACGCCGACGTACTCCGGGAGGGCCGGTTCGCAGAAGACGCCGTTGGCGACGACGAGCCGGTCGAACTCCTGCGAGGTCTCCTCCTCGTCACCGGTCGTGGTGGTCACCCTCCAGCGGCCGTCACCCAGCGGTGCCGCCGAGGTCACGGTGGTGTCCAGGCACAGATCGTCTTCCAGGCCGCCGTGCGCGGCGTAGTCGGCCAGGTAGGCCTGCACCTCCGCCCCGGTCGGCCACTCCGGGAAGTCCTTCGGCATCGCGAAGTCGGCGAAGGAGTACTGCGCCGACGGGCTCTGGGTGGTCAGTCCAGGGTAGCGACGGGTGCTGCTCCACACACCACCGACGTCCGGCGTGCGGTCGAAGATCCGGACCGCGTGACCGGCCTCCTTCAGCGCCTTGCCCGAGGTCAGGCCGGCGACCCCTGCGCCGATGATCGCGATCCGCATCTTGCTCCTCCTGTGTCCGGGGTCACAGCGTGGATCAGCGAGCATCGGCACACCAAGGCAGCGTCCCGCTGGCCGGGACTGCTTCTTCGGTGATCCGGCCGCTCGCCGCTCGCCGCTAGCGGCGCGTCGAGTAGGCGCGACTGGCCGCCGCCGCCGCGAGCCGCACGGCGGGACCGATCCGGTCGGCCCGGACCTGCCCGGACGGACCGGTCACCGACAGGGCAGCGACGACGACGCCCTCCGGGCCGAAGATCGGCGCCGCCACGCAGCTCACCCCGACGTTGCCCTCCTCCCGCTCGACCGCCCAGCCCCGGTCGGGGATGGCGGCGAGCTCCCGCTGCAGGGCCATCGGCGTGGTGATCGTGCGGGGGGTGCGCCGTGGCAGTCCCTCGGCCACCACCCCGGCCAGGGTCTCGGCGTCCGACCAGGCCAGGATGGCCCGGCCGAGGCCGGAGCAGTACGCCGGAATGGTGCCTCCGACCTGCGAGAGCATCGGCATCGGGCGGTGGCCGGTGATCTTCTCCACCACCAGCACGTTCGCCCCGTCCAGCACCCCGAGCTGCACCGTCGTACGGGCGGCGGCGTAGAGGTCCTGAAGGAACGGCAGCACCGCCTCGCGCAGCTCGTGGCGCACCGGCACCAGCCCGGACAGCTCGAAGAGCCGGGTGCCGATCCGGTAGCGACCCTGCGGCTTGTCCAGCCACCCCAGCCGGATCATCCGCTCGGCCGTGCGGTGCGTCGTCGACCTCGGCACCCCGGACCGGCGGACCAGCTCGGCCAGGGTCAGCTCACGGTGGGTGGCGTCGAAGGCGTCGAGCAGGGCGGAGGCACGCTCGAGGGAACCCAGAGTCGGACCCAGAGTCGGACCCAGAGTCGGACCCAGGGTCGGACCCGGCACCGCGACAGAGTCCCGGCCAGTGGGACTCATGGTTGGCTCAGCATGGGCATGGGCCAGACAGTAGGACCACATCCCGCACATCGGAAACCTGGAGGCACCGTGACCGCCCGCACCGCGCTGGTCGGAGGAGGCGCCGGCGGCATCGGCTACGCGAGTGCGTCCGCGTTGCTCGAGCAGGGCCACCGGGTGGTGCTGCTCGGCCGTCACGAGGACACCCTCGCCGCCGCGGCGGACCGGCTCGGTGCGACGGGTGACGAGGTCGGTCCGGTCGACCACCTGGTCTGCGACCTGTCCGACCCCGCCGCTGCGGCGGCGGCGGTCGAGGAGGTGCAGGGACGCCACGGCAGCCTCGACGTGGTCGTGCTCAACGCGGGCGGGCCGCCCCCGGGGCGGGTGCTCGAGGTCGAGGACCAGCAGTGGCGGGCGGCCTTCGAGCTGCTGCTGCTGGGGCCGCTCGGACTGGCCCGGGCCGCGCTGCCCGAGATGGCCGGAGCACGGATTCGGGCGGGTCGTCCTCGTCACCTCGAGCGCCGTGCGCCAGCCGCAGCCGGAGCTGGCCACCTCCACCGTGCTGCGCGCCGGCGTGACCGCGGCCGCCAAGCTGCTCTCGCTCGAGCACGCCGCCGACGGGGTCACCGTGAACTGCGTGGCCCCGGGCGCCACGATGACCGACCGGCGTCAGCAGATCCTGCGCAGCCGGGCCACCGCGAGCGGCGTCGACGAAGCCACCGCCGCGGCGGCGGACCGGGCGGCGATCCCCACCGCTCGACCGGGCCAACCGGAGGAGGTCGCCGCCGCGGTGGCGTTCCTCGCCTCGGAGGGCGCGTCGTACGTCAACGGCACGGTGCTCACCGTCGACGGCGGCCGCACGGAGACCGTATGACCACCGAACAGGAGACACGCTGATGGCAAGCCAGGGACCCGACTTCACGATGACCGACTTCCTGGGCTCGTTCGCCCACGTGGTCCGACCCAGCCACGCCCGACCGCTGGTCGTGCACGACGACGACCTCGTGACCGTCCCGGCCGGCTCGGTGCCGAACCCGACGCAGCTGCGGATCGCCGGGACGTTGCCGACCACCACGTTCGAGCTGTTCCGCCAGGTGATCCCCGGCGGCGAGAGCTCGGACATGCAGCGGCACTACCACGAGACCGTGCACTTCGTGATCGCCGGCGAGGGCCACAGCGAGATCGAGGTCGAGGGCGGCGAGCAGGAGACGGTGACCTGGCGCGCCGGGTCCTACGTCTTCACCCCGCCGTGGGCCTGGCACCGGCACTACAACGACTCCGCCGAGGCGACGGTGGAGTTCCTGACCATCGAGAACTCCCGGCTGCTGGGCCGTTTCGGGCTGGTCCGTCGCGAGAGCGCCGGGCTGGCCACCATGGCCGAGGCCCAGTTTCAGGCCCAGGCCGACCGCCCCGACGAGAAGGAGCAGTGATGAGTGAGCTTCCCGGGCACGTGAGCATCTGGGGCGAGCTGGCCGACCTCGACCACGTGCTGCGCCACGTCGACGTGCCGGTCGCCGGGCACCGGGTGCGCACCCGGGTGCTGCAGGCCGGCTCCGGGCCCGATCTCGTCCTGCTGCACGGGACCGGCGGACACCTCGAGGCCTACGCCCGCGACCTGGCCGGACTGGCCGCGGACTTCCGGGTCACGGCCTACGACATGGTCGGCCACGGCTGGTCGGACCTCCCGGACCTGCCCTACACGATCGACGTGCTGAGCGAGCACCTCATCGGCCTGCTCGATGCGCTCGGGATCGACAAGGCGCACCTGTCCGGGGAGTCCCTGGGCGGCTGGGTGACCGCCTGGACCGCGGCGTACCACCCGGAGCGCGTCGACCGGCTGGTGCTGAACACGCCCGGCAACATCGCCAACAAGCCCGAGGTGATGGCCCGGATGCGCGACAGCACCATGGCCGCCGTGCTGGACCCGAGCGAGGAGACGGTGCGGCGGCGGGTGGAGTTCCTGTTCCACCACAAGGAGATGGTCACCGACGAGCTGGTCGACCTTCGCCGCCAGGTCTACCGCCGACCCGGCTTCGTGCCCGCGATCCGCAACACGCTGGTCCTCCAGGACCCCGAGGTCCGCAAGGACTTCGCCTGGGCCGAGGCGTGGGTCTCGAAGATCGCCGCGCCGACCCTGCTGCTGTGGACCGACCACGACCCGACCGGGGGCCTCGACGAGGCCGACACCCTGCTGTCCTGGCTGCCCGACGCGCGGCTGCACGTGATCGAGGACGCCGGGCACTGGCCGCAGTGGGAGAAGGTCCCGCGAGTACCTCGAGACGCACCGCACGTTCCTGCTCCTCGGGCCAGGAGCCCGCCTGATGTCGGAGGTCATCGGCTTCGTCGGGATGTCGCACTCACCCTTCGCCACCCTGCTGGCACCCCCCTCGCCGCAGGAGCCGGGAGGGCGGTTCCTCGCCGACGCGGATCGGGTCCGCTGCCGCCGTCGCCCGGCTGGCCCCCGACGCCGTGGTGGTGATCGGCCCGGACCACTTCCACGCCAACTTCTACGACGTGATGCCGCCGTTCGTGCTCGGCGTCGAGGAGGCCGTCGGCTTCGGCGACTTCAACAGCTTCGAGGGTCCGCTGCCGCTCGCTCGCCGGCTGGCCTGGTCCCTGCACGAGAGGCTGTCGTGCGGACTTCGACCTGTCCTTGTCCTACTCGCTGACCGTCGACCACGGCGTCGTCCAGACCTACGACATGCTGCGCGGCGAGACGGCGATCCCGGTGGTGCCGCTCGTGGTGAACACCGCCGCGCCGCCCCTGCCGGCCATGGAGCGCTGCGTGGCGCTCGGACGCGCCCTGGGTGCGGCGCTGCGCACCTCAGACGTCCCCGGGCGGGTGCTCGTGGTCGCCTCGGGCGGGCTGTCGCACTGGCTGCCCTCCAACGACCCGCGCGACCCCTCGGTGGACGAGGCGAAGAAGTCCTCGCTGATCCACGGTCGCGCGGACGCCAAGGCGTTCGCCGCCGCGCGGGAGCCCCGGGTGCGAGCCATGGGTGGCAACCCCGGCTCGCGGGTCAACGCCGTCTGGGACGGCTGGTTCCTCGAGCGGCTCGCCGCGGCCGACCTCGACGCGATCACCACGTTGGGCCACGACGGGCTGGAGGAGGAGGCGGGCAGCGGCGGGCAGGAGATCCGCACCTGGCTGATCGGCCTGGCCTCGGTCGGTCTCCCGTTGGAGTGGACCAGCTACGAGCCCGTGCCCGAGTGGATCACCGGGATGGGGATCGGTACGACGTTCCCGGTGCAGGTGTGAACGACTGACCGGGACCTCAGTCCCGGTCAGCCCGCCCGGGCCTCAGCCCTTGAGCTTGCGTGCCACGCCGACCACGCGCTCGACGAGGTGGTCCAGCGCCGCGTTCTCGGTGTCGCTCAGCGGTGCGTCGTTGCTGGCACCGGTGACGTGCGAGACGCCGTAGGGGTTGCCGTCGGCGAACTTCAGCGGGTCGGTGTAGCCGGGGGCGACGACGATGCCGCCCCAGTGGTGCATCGTGTTGTAGAGCGCGAGCAGGGTCGACTCCTGGCCACCGTGCAGGGTCTGCGAGGCGGTGAACCCGGCGTACACCTTGTCCGCCAGCTGGCCCTGGGCCCACTGCGGGCCGAGGGTGTCCATGAACTGCTTGAGCTGGCTCGACACGTTGCCGAACCGGGTCGGCGTGCCCATCAGCACGGCGTCGGCCCACACCACGTCGTCGGCAGTCGCCTCCGGCTGGTCGGCCACGGCCGCCCGGTGCGCCTTCCACGCGTCCTGGGAGTCGATCGCCTCCTGCGGAGCGAGCTCGGCCACGTGCCGCAGGCGGACCTCGGCTCCGGCGCGCTCTCCGGCTGCGGAGAGCCGGTCGGCCATGGCCTGCAGTGTGCCGGTGGCGGAGTAGTAGACGATGGACAGCTTGACGTCGGGCACGGTGGCCTCCTGATCAGGAGTTGTTGATGCGTCATCCACCTTGCCACGTCGTCGTCGGACCTACACGACCGGAGCCGCCCCCGCCCCCGGTGCGCGCCCCCGACCTTGCGGGCAGATAAGGTGAGGCTTACATTATTCGGGGTGGTCGACCGGCCGCCCGAGTCCACCGGGGAGGCCGAATGTCCCAGCTCCTGGCCACGATGCGCGATCGCACGATCGCCCCCGTGGACCCGGTGAGCGGGCAGCCGTCCGTCACCCTCGCCGACCTGAAGCCCGGCCAGGTGGGTCGGGTCGTCGACGTGCGGGACGAGGCGCCGGCCACGACCCGCCGTCTGGTCGACCTGGGCTTCGCTCCCGGAGCCGAGGTCGTCGTGGTGCGCCGCGCGCCGCTGGCCGACCCGGTCGTCTTCCGCGTGGCCGGGTGCGAGCTGGCGCTGCGGCGCTGCCAGGCGCGCAGCATCCTCGTCCAGACCGGCCCGTGAGCACCCCTCACGGCTCCTCGACCGACCAGCTCGACACCGACCGTCCGCCGGTCCGGTTGGCCCTGGTGGGCAGCCCGAACTCCGGCAAGACGACCCTCTTCAACGCCCTGACCGGCCTGCGCGCGAAGACCGGCAACTACCCCGGCGTCACGGTCTCCCGCTACGAGGGCACGACCGACGTGGACGGCGAGCAGGTGGTCGTCGAGGACCTGCCCGGCACCTACAGCCTGGACCCGATCAGCCCCGACGAGCAGATCGTCTCCGACGTCCTCGACCGGTCCATCGAGGAGACGCCGAGTCCTGACGGCCTGCTGGTCACCCTGGACGCCACCACCCTGCCCCGTTCCTTGGGGATGCTCGGCCAGGTGCTGCACACCGACCTGCCGACCTGCGTCGTGATCACCTTCACCGACGAGCTCGCCCGGCGCCAAGGTGCTCTCGACCTCGAGGCCCTGCGCCGGGGGTTCGGCGTACCGGTGCTGTCGGTGACGGGAGGCCGTCGGCGTGACCTGGTCGCGCTGCGCGAGCTCCTCGCCCACCCGGAGACCTGGGCCCGCGCCCGCGGTGCTGCCGCCGCTCGTCCCGGCCGAGATGAACGGTTGGACCAGCTCGGTCCTGGCGTCCGCCGGCTACCGACTGCCGGAAGGCGACGCGCGGACCCGTCGGATCGACGCGGTCCTGCTGCACCCGCTCTGGGGCACGCTGGTCTTCTTCGTCACCATGTTCGTGTTCTTCCAGGTCATCTTCACCGCGGCCGCTCCCCTGCAGAGCGCGATCGAGCGGTTCTTCGGCTGGCTCGGCGACCAGGCGGACACCGTGGTCCCCAGCGGCCTGGCCAGCAGCTTCGTCTCCGACGCCCTGATCGGCGGCGTGGGCGGGGTCCTGGTCTTCCTGCCCCAGATCGTCCTGCTCTTCGTGATGATCTCCCTGCTGGAGGGGGTGGGCTACATGGCCCGGGCCGCCTTCCTGATGGACCGGGTGATGTCCAAGGCCGGGCTCGAGGGACGCGCTTTCGTCGCCCTGCTGTCCTCGGTCGCCTGTGCCGTGCCCGGCATCATGGCCACCCGCACGCTGCCCTCGGCCCGGGACCGGCTGGCGACGATGATGGGCGCCCCCCTGATGACCTGCTCGGCCCGGCTGCCGGTCTACGTGCTCCTGATCGGGCTGGCCGTGAGCCCCCGGGCCGGCTGGGGTCCGATCAGCGCCCAGGGCGCCACCATGTTCGGCCTCTACCTGGTGGGTGCGCTCTCGGCGATGGCCTCCGCCTGGGTCTTCTCGCGGATCGGGCGCAGCCACGGCCCGCTGCTGCCCTTCTACATGGAGATCCCGCCGTACCGGATCCCGTCGGCCCGTTCGGTCGCGCTGTCGGTCTGGGACGCCTCGCGCACCTTCCTGCGCAAGGTCGGCAAGATCATCCTGGTCACCACGGTCCTGCTCTGGCTGCTGCTCAACCTGCCGGCGCGCAGCCCCGCCGACCTGCGCGAGGCGGGCGTCGACCCCACCAACGCCGCGCAGTCGTCGGCGTACGTCATCGACCACAGCATCGCGGCCGGGGTCGGTCACGCCGTCGAGCCGGTCTTCGAGCCGCTCGGCTTCGACTGGCGGATCAACGTCAGCGTGCTCGCCTCGCTCTCGGCGCGTGAGGTGTTCGTCGCCACCCTCGGTCAGATCGCGTCCGCGGAGAACCCCGAGCAGCCGGCGACCGCCCTGAAGTCGATGAAGGTCACCGAGGGCCCGCGGGAAGGTCAACCGCTGTTCACCGCACCGGTGGTGGCCGCGATGCTGGCGTTTTTCCTCTACGCCCTGCAGTGCATGTCCACGATCGGGGTGATGCGCCGCGAGTCCGGGACCTGGCGCTGGCCCGCGATCGCGTTCGGCTACATGTTCGTGCTGGCCTGGGTGATGGCCCTGCTCGCCCGCCTGGTCGTCGGGGCGGTGGTCTGAGATGACGGTCCCGGATCTCGTGCCGGTCCACCCCGAGGCCGTCGATGGTGACGAACGCGCCCTGCGCTGGCGCTTCCCGCCGTCCACCCTGGCGATGGTCGGCGTGCCCGACGCGGTGCCCGAGGCGCTGGACCGGCTCCTCGCCGACGGGACTCTCGAGTCGGTGCACGTCGAGCCCGCGGCCGTCGTGACCCGCCTCGCCGACGCGCGGAGCTGGCGCGAGCACGGCGCCCGGGTGCGCTCCGGCGTGCAGGACGCGTTGGGCACGCCCGAGAGCTGGGTGCCCAGCGAGGGCACCGGCTCGCCCGACGGCGTCCTGCGCGCCTGCGTGCGCCAGGTGATCGACGGCGACGCCGGGGACTACATCCGCTCCCACGGCGGGCACGTGGAGGTGCTGACCGTGCACGACGGCGAGGTCGCCCTGCGACTCAGCGGCGCGTGCAGCCACTGCCCGGCCTCCGACGTCACGCTCACCGACCGCCTGGAGTCAGGGATCCGCGAGCTGTTCCCAGCGCTGAGGCAGCTCACCGCCGAGTCCGATCCCGACGCGAGGACCGGACGACGCCTGCTGCGCCTGCTGCCGACGCGCGGGCGCTGAGCGTCGTACCGAGTCGGTCGCCGGTGCGGCTCAGCGGCCAGGCTGCTCAGTCGGGCTGGGCGGTGAGCCCGGTGGCGGCGATGCCGGCCAGGGCGGCGGTCTCGTCGTTGTCGGAGGAGTCGCCGGAGATGCCGACGGCGCCGAGCAGGTCACCGCCCTCGGACTTCACCAGCACACCGCCGGGCACGGGCACCATCGCCCCACCGACGGCCGAGACCGCCGCATTGATGAAGTAGGCCTGGTCCTCGGCCCGGTTCATCAGGGCGCGCGAGCCCATCCCGAGCGAGAGCGCGCCGTACGCCTTGCCGAAGGCGATCTCGAAGCGCTTCATCGAGGCACCGTCCTCGCGCTCGACGGCGATGACGTGACCGCCGGGGTCGAGCACGACCACGGTCAGCGGCTTGAAACCCTGGTCATGGCCGGCGGCGCGGGCGGCCGCGACGATGGTGCGGGCGGTGTCGAGGTCGAGGCTCATGCGGGCGCTCCAGTCTGGTCGGCGGTGGCGAGCTCGGCCTTCCGGGCCGCGCGTCGCCGGTGCAGGATCGGTTCGGTGTAGCCGCTCGGCTGGTCGAGGCCGAGCATCACCAGGTCACGCGCCGCGAGGAACGCCTGGCCGTCGAAGCCTGGCGCCATCGCCACGTAGGAGGTGTCCCCGGCGTTCTGCTCGTCGACCACGGCCGCCATCCGGCGCAGCGTCTCCTCGACCTGCTCGGTGGTGACCACGCCGTGGTGGACCCAGTTGGCCACGTGCTGGGAGGAGATCCGGCAGGTCGCCCGGTCCTCCATCAGCGCGGTGCCGGTGATGTCGGGGACCTTGGAGCAGCCCACCCCCGCGTCGACCCAGCGCACGACGTAGCCCAGGACGCCCTGGATGTTGTTGTCGAGCTCGGCCTGGCGGTCGTCGTCGGACCAGTCGTCCGGCGTCCCG
Organism: uncultured Actinomycetota bacterium; assembly: GCA_963843875.1. Lineage (GTDB taxonomy): Bacteria > Actinomycetota > Actinomycetes > Propionibacteriales > Nocardioidaceae > Marmoricola. The sequence continues at coordinate 87,099 of CAWJMC010000002.1, forward strand.
ATCGGCAGGGTGAGCAGGTCGCGCAGCTTCGTGCGCCGGCCCCCCTCGAGCTCCTCCTGCCGGGCCGCGACGTCGATCTGGTGGTAGTGCAGGGCGTGCAAGGTGGCCGCCGTGGGCGAGGGCACCCACGCGGTGCTGGCGCCGGCCTTCGGGTGCCCGACCTTCTGCTCGAGCATGTCGGCCAGCTCGTCGGGCGCGGGCCACATGCCCTTGCCGATCTGGGCCCGGCCGAGCAGGCCGCTGGCCAGGCCGATGTCGACGTTGGCGTCCTCGTAGGCGGTGATCCACGGCTCGCTCTTCATCGCGGCCTTGCGCACGACCGGGCCGGCCTGCATGTCGGTGTGGATCTCGTCGCCGGTGCGGTCGAGGAAGCCGGTGTTGATGAATGCGACCCGCTCGCGGGCCACGTCGAGGCAGGCGGCGAGGTTGGCCGACGTACGCCGCTCCTCGTCCATGATCCCGACCTTGATCGTGTGCCGGGGCAGGCCGAGGGCGTCCTCGGCGCGGTCGAACAGGTCGCAGGTCAGGCGCACCTCGTCGGGGCCGTGCATCTTGGGCTTCACGGCGTACATGGCACCAGCACGGGAGTTGTGCAGCCGGGGGCTGCCGTCGGCGGCGGTCTCGCCGCCGCGGATGTCGTGAGCGCTGCCGAGCCCGGTCAGGAAGGCGTCCAGGATCCCCTCGGGGACCGGCTGGTCGTCGGCGTCGAGCACGGCGTCGCTGGTCATCAGGTGACCGACCTGGCGGATGAACAGCAGCGAGCGCCCGGCCAGCGTCACCTCGCCACCGGCCGGCGCGGTGCAGGTGCGGTCGGGGTTCAGCGCGCGGGTGAAGGTCTCCCCGCCCTTGGTGACCTCCTGCGACAGGGTGCCCTGCATCAGCCGCAGCCAGTTGCGGTAGCCGAGGGTCTTGTCCTCGGCGTCGACCGCGGCCACGGAGTCCTCGAGGTCCATGATCGTGGTGACGGCCGCCTCGACGAGCAGGTCCTTGACCCCCGCCGCGTCAGCGCTGCCGATCGCGTCGTCCCGGTCGATCTGCACCTCGACGTGCAGGCCGTGGTGCAGCAGCACCAGGGCCTCCGGCGCCTCGGCCGCTCCGCGGTAGCCGACGAACTGCTCGGACTCGGCCAGCCGGACGACCTGGTCCCCCACGCTCGCCGCCAGCCCGGTGTCGTCGACGGCGTACGCCGTGACCTCGGTGTGCGAGACGCCCTCGAGCGCGAAGTGCTCGTCGAGGAGCTCCTTGGCGCGGGCTACCACGGAGGCGCCGCGCTTCGGGTTGTAGCTCGTGCCCGGCTCGCGCCCGTCGTCGGTGGGGATCACGTCGGAGCCGTAGAGCGCGTCGTACAACGATCCCCAGCGGGCGTTGGCCGCGTTGGTGGCGAAGCGGGCGTTGAGCAGCGGGACGACCAGCTGGGGACCGGCGACCAGGCTGACCTCGGGGTCGACGCCGTCGGTGACGACGTGCACCTGGTCCGGCTCGTCGACGAGGTAGCCGATCTCGCGCAGGAAGGCCTCGTACTCCTCGTACGACGCCTCGTCGGTCGCGCGACCGGGGTGCTCACGGTGCCAGTCGTCGAGCCGCGCCTGGAGCTCGTCACGCTTGGCGAGCAGCTGCGCGGTGGCGAGGGGCGAGCTCGGCTGACGGCGCCTCCGAGCCCGGCCCAGAAGGTGGCCTCGTCGACCCCGGAGCCGGGGATCGCCTCCTCGGCGACGAACCGGTGCAGCACCGGATGGACCTTGAGCCCTGCGACCTCGACCCGATCCGACATGCACCGTCTCCTTGTCCTGTGTGTGCTGGCCCTGGTGATGCTGCGCTGCTGAGCCAGCGCTGATGAGTCTGCGCCGATGAATTGGGGGGTCGCGCCCGATTCCACGATGTGGAACGATCCGGCACGACGTTCTGAACGCTCGCAGGAGGCCGAAGAGGTGTCAACCACGGCAACAGGTGGGGTGCAGTCGCTGCACCGCTCCCTCGACCTGCTCGAGGTGCTCGAGGTCGCCGCGAGCCACCAGGACTCCCCCACGCTCGCCGAGCTGGCCGGCTCCGTCGGGCTCCCCGCCGCCACCGTCCACCGGCTGCTGCGCACCATGGTCGATCGCGGGGTCGTGCGCCAGCGTCCCGACCGTCGCTACTCCCTCGGCTACCGCCTGGTGCCCCTGGGGTCGACCGCTGGTTCGATGCTCGACGCCAGCGCCCACGAGGTGCTGGCCGACCTGGTCACCGACCTCGGCGAGACGGCCAACCTGGCGGTGCTCGCGGGGCACCGTGCGCAGTACATCGCCCAGGCGCCCTCGCAGTACTCGATGCGCGTCTTCACCCAGGTCGGCAACCGCGTCGCGCTGCACTGCACCGGTGTCGGCAAGGCGATGCTGGCCGGCCTGGGCGCCGATCTCGTGGACGAGGTCGTCGCCCGGGCCGGCCTTCCTCGGCGCACCGAGAACACGCTCACCACTCGTCGTGGCCTGGACGCCGCCCTCGCCCGGGTGCGGGACCTCGGCTACGCCGTGGACGAGGAGGAGCAGGAGCTCGGCGTGCGGTGCGTGGCGGTGCCGGTGAGCGGCGCCGGCGTGGCGATGGCGGTGTCGGTCTCCGGCCCCCTGAGCCGGGTCACCGACGCGGTGGTGGCGCGCGCCGTACCGGCCCTCCAGGACGCGGCCGGACGACTGGTGCCCCACCCCTTCGCCCCTTGACTCCCGCTGCGCGCTGACGGAAAGTGAGAAGGACCATCACCGCTGTCCGTTCCGCATCGCGGAAGACCCCCGGAGCCCTTCGTGACGACTACCGCCCCCACGAGTGAACAGACCCCGCAGCCGACCGGGCCCACCGCCGGGGACGCTCCCGACCTCGGCCCACTCGTCGACGCGCTGCCCGAGGGCACCTGTGTGATCAAGGCCGACAACATGGGCGCCTACCGCTTCGACCGGTCCCAGGACCCCAACGCCGGCACACCGCTGGCCGTCGTCCGCGCCACGTGCACCGAGGACGTCCAGGTGGCGGTGCGCTTCGCCGCCGAGCGCGGGATCCCGATCGTCCCGCGTGGCGCCGGCTCCGGGCTCTCGGGCGGGGCATCGGCGCTGGACGGCTGCCTGATGATCTCGACCGAGCGGATGCGCGACATCAGGGTCGACCCGGTCACCCGCACCTGCGTGACCCAGCCCGGGCTGATGAACGCCGAGGTCAAGCAGGCGTGCGCCGAGCACGGCCTGTGGTACCCGCCGGACCCGTCGTCGTACGAGATCTGCTCGATCGGCGGCAACATCGCCACCAACGCCGGCGGACTGTGCTGCGTGAAGTACGGCGTGACCCGCGACTACGTGCTCGGCCTGACCGTCGTGCTGGCCGACGGGTCCGCGGTACACCTGGGCGGGCCGCGACTGAAGGACTCGGCCGGCTTCAACCTGACCCAGCTCTTCGTCGGTAGCGAGGGCGCGCTCGGGATCGTCACCGAGATCGTGCTGCGCCTGGTGCCGCAGCAGCGCCCACCGGCGACGCTGGTGGCGACCTTCGCGACCCTCGACGACGCCACCGGCACCGTCTTGGACATCACCCGCAAGATGCGACCCTCGATGCTGGAGTTCATGGACTCCGCGAGCATCAACGCCGTGGAGGACGAGACCAAGATGGGTCTCGACCGCGACGCCGCCGCGATGCTGATCATCCAGTCCGACGAGCCGGACAAGTACGCCGGCGAGGAGATCGAGACGATCACGGCGATGTGCGAGAAGCGCAACGCCACCGAGGTCTTCTCCACCACCGACGAGGCCGAGGGCGAGCAGTTCGTGGTGGCCCGGCGACGGGCGATCCCGGCGGTGGAGAAGAAGGGCTCGTTGCTGCTCGAGGACGTCGGCGTCCCCCTGCCCGAGCTCGGCACCCTGGTCGACGGCATCGCCGACATCGCCCGCGACCGCGAGACCACCATCGCCGTGATCGCGCACGCCGGTGACGGCAACACCCACCCGCTGATCGTCTTCGACCCCGCCGACACCGACGCCGCCGCCCGTGCCGAGAAGGCGTACGGCGAGGTGATGGACCTCGCCATCAAGCTCGGTGGCACGATCACCGGAGAGCACGGTGTCGGGCGGCTCAAGCGCAACTGGCTCGGCGCCTACCTCGGTGACGACGTGCTGGCGCTGAACCACAAGATCAAGGACGCCCTCGACCCCCGGGGGCTGCTCAACCCGGGTGCCGCGATCTGAGGTCGGGCCTCGGGTCACTTTTGTGGTCACGGTGCTGGGCCGCGCCGGACCAGTGGTCGCGTGCTGCACTTCGCCGTCGGAAGCGGATCTCCCGGGTGGCCAGCTGCTGCACCAGGTAGGTCGGATCGTGGGCCCGGCGGTGGTGCCAGCCGCACAGCGGAATCGCGTTGTGGAGATCGGTCCGTCCACCGTCGGCCCAGGCGTGCGGGTGGTGGATCTCGGTCCACGCGAACGGACGCCGGCAGCCCTCGGCCGCACACTCGTCGTACAGCGCGGACAGCGCCGCTCGCTGCGCCTTGGTGTGCAGCCGGGCCTCGCGGCCCACGTCGAGCGGCACCGGGGCGCCCCCGAACACGGCCGGGATGATGCCCGCCCCGCACGCCAGCCGCCGCGCCTCGCCGGCGCTGATGTCGGTGCCGCAGTCGAGGCCGGCCGAGGCGAGTCCGTCGAGGAGGTGCTGGTGGTCCAGGTGCACCATCACCGTCGCTCCCACCCGACCGTGGTTGGCGAGGCCGTCGGTGGGCAGGTGCTCGATCAGCTCGGTGAAGGCGTCTCCCTGGTGCTCCGACCGGCTCCGCCCCGTGTCGAGGGTGCTGTCGACCACGCTCTGACCAGCAGCGTTGCGAGACAGCCGCCGCGGCGACGACAGGTGCTCCAACAACGTGCGCAGGAGGTGGGCGTGCAGGTCGGGGACCACGAAGCGCCCCGACCACGTGCCGTCACCGTTGTCGCTCATCTGGAACCAGGTCTCCGACCGAGCGCGGGTCTCCTCACCCTCGAGCAGGTCCTTCTCGTGCACGTCGGCCAGCTCGGGAGCCACCTTGGCCAGCATCCGTCGCGCCACCCGTCGCAACCGGCCCGGGTCGAGGCGCTGATCGACGGCCCGCTCGACGATCGCGTCGACCGCGGCCTGTCGATCTGACTCCTGCACCCCGGCAGGCATCCGCTCGGCGGCCCGCACGATCACCCGCGCCTGCCGCTCGGCGAGGTCGCCTCGGGCCATCGCGACCCGCACGGACGGATAGCGCTCCTCGAGCATCCGCGCGAGCCACAGTCCGCCGGCCATCGCCGTCCGCTTGGTGCCGATCAGCGCCGCCAGCCAGGCGTCGGTGCCCGACATCGCGACCTTGGACGCCTCGTCCTCCGCCTCGGCGAGGCGGCACAGGCGCAGGGCCAGCTCGTCGAGCTGGCTGGTGGCCGCGGTGACGGCCCTCAGCAGTGCACCGACGTCGGAGGTGCCCCCAGCGGGCAACGGCCCCTCCGGCAACACGGCGAGCGCCTCTCGGATGGCCACCGTGCAGGCCTCGACCTCCTGCAGCGGATGCAGGTCGGGAAGCAGTGCTGCGGTCATGGATCCAGTGCACCAGTGCCCACCGACAGTTTCGCCGCGCCCGCGAGAAGTTGGCTAGACCGGCCGGCTGTTCGGGAGCGAGCATCGTCAGACGAACTCACCAAGTGACCGCACTATCCACACCAGCGGACGATGGCGCGGAAAGCGTCGCTGGACGGTTGGGATCGGGGCGCAAGCACACCAGCGATCTTGCCTAATTCTCAACCGTTCGGTTGACACATCTGAAGCGACCGACCATTCTTTCGACAACCAAGTAGTTGAGGAGTGGGGCGGATGGCTGATCCGTTGTCGCAAGTGCTCGCGGCGCTGGCCGACCCGACCCGGCGCGAGCTCGTCGTGCGCCTGTGCGAGGGCGACGCGGCTGTTGGGCAGCTGGCAGCGCCTCACCAGGTGAGCGTGCAAGCCATTTCGAAGCATGTGAAGGTGCTCGAGCGGGCCGGCCTGGTCAGCCGTACCGCAGAGGGACACCGCAGTTCGGTGCACCTGGAGGCGGACGTGTTCGACCTGATGACGAAATGGATCGAGCGCTACCGGCAGCGGGCCGAGGCACGATACCGGCGCCTGGACTCGGTGCTCGCGGACATGGGTGACCGCGAGGTCGCCGAGCACCGCCCGACGAAAGCGGAGAAGTCATGAACGACACGATCGAGCAGACGTCGATCGAGGCGGATTCGACGGTCCCGATCATCCACATCACTCGGGACTTCGTGGCCGAACCGTCCCAGGTGTTCCGGGCACACACTGACCCGGACCTGTTCGTTCGATGGGTCGGACCGGATGGGTTGGCAACCACTGTGGACTACTGGGACGCCCGCACCGGAGGCAGCTGGCGATACCTCGCCCTCGGGGACGGGAGAGAGCTCGGTTTCCACGGTTGCTTCCACGAGGTTCGTCCGGACCGGATTGTCCAGACGTTCACCTGGGAGGGCGACCCGGACGGAGTCGCGTTGCAGACGCTCGACTTCGATGACCTCGGGCAGGGTCGCACCCGGCTCCGCACACAGTCGCTGTGCGACAGCTTCGAGAGCCGAGACGCCTGGCTGCGAAGCGGGATGAAGGTTGGCCTCGACCAGGGCTTCGCGAAGTTGGACGCGCTGCTCGCCGCCGACGCAATTGCCGAGGGAGCCGAGGTATGACCCTCCCTACGACCCCGGCCGAACGGCACCGCGCGGTAGCGGCCGGGTTTACCGCTCGGGTGCAGGGTGCGGCTGACTGGGACGCACCGGCCCCGGTCGCCGGATGGCGTGCCCGAGACGTGGTCGGTCATCTGGTCGAGTGGTTCCCGCAGTTTCTGACAAGCGCGACCGGCCTCGTGCTCGAGCGTGGCCCGTCGCCGGAGGAGGACCCGGTGACCGCCTGGCAGGTGCACGCCACTGCGGTCCAGAGGATGCTCGACGGACCCGAGGCGGCCACCCCGTTCCGGCATCCGTTCGTGGGAGAGATGCCGCTGCCGGACGCGGTCGACCGGTTCTACACCGCAGACGTGTTCATGCACACCTGGGACCTGGCCCGCGCTACCGGGCAAGACGAGCGGCTCGATTCGGAGACCTGCGCCGAACTGCTCGCCGGCATGGAACCGATCGAGGACGTGATGCGGTCCTCGGGGCAGTACGGGCCACGGGTATTGGTGCCGGACGCCGCCGACGTGCAGACCCGCATGCTCGGCTTCATCGGTCGAGACCCGCTACGCGAGACGGAATGACACTCGGTCCCCAGGAGCAATCGACCCATGCCCAGGCGCCGCAGACCGTCTCGACGAACTCGCGCATCGCGGATCCGGTGCCCTCAACCTCGAGATCAATCCTCCGAAGAGCGTCGTCAGCGAGTCAGGGTCCGCGACGAAGATCTCGATGCGGGCTGTTCGTGAGCCATGGGACGCACCCTCTGCCAGTTGACTGGCCGCCTCGACGCTGGGATCAAGCCAGCGCTGGAATCTGAACACGCTCCCTGCAACCTTGTGGCCAGCCCTGAACCAGAATGATGGCCTGGCAACAGCACGGTGCACTCGCGGGGGCGTGACGGACGCACTGGACCGATCGACCACCACTGGACCCGGTCACCGCGACCTCAGATCTTGGCGTCAGCAGGCCGGAGCACGCTCATCGCGGTTCCCCGGTCGCGATCCGCACGTCGAGGACTGCGCGTGGGCCGGCAGTACTCAGATGGACGACAGAACGGGCCGTTTGGCTGCGATGCCGTCTCCCAACGATCGCCCTTTGAGCCGACGGTAGATCCACGGGCCGGCGAAGGTCCTGGTCCACTCGACCTCGGCCAACAGACGCTCTCGTCTGCTCAGGCGTCTGGCCTCGGGCAGGACCAACGGTTCGTCGTCGTGGCGGATGCCCAAGCTGTTCAGCACGTGCACGGCGGCGAGGTGGTGACCGAATGGTGAGGGATGGATCCGGTCGACGTCCCAGTACCGCGGGTCTTGCGCCTCCCTCAGCCGCCAGTTGTCGACGAGGGCAGCGTCGCGCGTGTCGACGACTTCTCGAAGGAGCTCGTTGAAGACGGCTACCCGCCCGCGAAGCGCGCGGAACGGGCCGCCGGCGGGGGTTCCATGAGTGAACAGCACGACCCGGGAGCCGACGTCGTTGGCTTTCGCGACGGCCGCATCGATCAACCCGACGAGTGCGTCGATGTCGACTCGAACGTGCAGCAGGTCGTTACCTGCCCCTTGCAGGGTCAGGAGGTCTGGCTCCAGGTCCAACGCCGGTGCGAGCTGCTCGTCGAGGATCTCCTCCACGGTGCGCCCGCGGATCGCGAGGTTGGCGTACCGGAAATCGTCGCGGCCAGTCGCCAACGTCTCCGCGACGCGGTCCGCCCAGCCTCTGAGCCCATTGGGTCGGTCTTCGTCCGGGTCACCGACGCCCTCGGTCCAGGAGTCCCCGATCGCCACATACCGGCTGTACGACGCGGCTCAGCACGGTCGCAGCATCCGTACGCGCGCCTGTCGCCGTGTCCTGGAGAGTCACCAGCCGACCCTGACATGGCCACCACCTCCGGGGTCGAGAGGGGTGACACTTCAGCCTCAGATCGGACACCTCGTCGCTACGGCTGCTAGGTCCACGCCGACTCGCGGGGACATGACTGTCACCGGCTCGCGCAGCAGAGCCAAACGTGACATCCCGCCTTGCAGGCCAAGAAGATGCTCGCCAGCGTGCGACCCCGTGACCTGGCCGGGAAGACGCGACGTCGGATCGCAGCCGAAGAGCTCGACGAGCTGATCCGGGTCGAGACGAAGATGAAGAAGGCCACCGCCGAGCTCAAGACCATCGTTGCCGCCCGCGACTCCCAGCTGATGAGCATCTACGGCATCGGACCGGTTGTCGCGGCCCGGATCCTCGCCGACGCCCAACGAGCAGCACTCGCCGTGTCAGCAGAACTCACTGGCGCGGGCCCGGGAGGACACTGCGGGGCGACTCAAAACTCCAGCGCGGTCGACCTACCCCCGCGAACCGACACTTCGGATCAGTCACTTGCCGGACCCGCGAAACCGACGCTACAACCTCGCCGACCAATCGGAACCCTCCCGACGAAGAAGGCTCTCGAAGCCGCAGAATGACACAGAGGAGAACCGGAAAGACGCGGCGTCAGAACACACGCATTGCGAGACCTCACACCAGCCCGTCCCGGCCAGGTCGACTCCGAGCGCCGCTCAGCGCGTGGCGGCCGTGGTCAGCGCCCGCTCGGTGAGCACCTGGGCGAGGTGGCGCCGGAAGTCGGCGTCGGCGTGCATGTCCTCGGTCGGGGAGGTGCCCTCCGCGGCTGACTGTGACGCCTCGGCCGGGCTGGAGCCGCCGGCCAGGGCGGACTCGGTCGCCGCGGCTCGCACTGGGGTCTCACCCATGTTGCCGAGAGCCACCCGGCCGTCGACGACGGCGACCGAGACGATCGCCCAGTCGTGGGCGCGCTGGGTGAACTTCTCGTACGCCCACCCCTTGTCGGCGACCCGCGGCACGCGCACCTCGAGCAGGATCTCGTCCTCCTCGATCGCGCTCTGGAAATAGCTGACGAAGAAGTCGTCGGCGGCGATCTCGCGGCGCCCGCCCGGCCCCTGCACCACGAAGGTGCCACCGAGGGCGAGCACGGCGCACGGCAGGTCGGCGGCCGGGTCGGCGTGCACCAGGGACCCACCGAAGGTGCCACGGTGCCGGATCTGGCGGTCGCCGACGAGAGAGGTGACGTAGGGCAGGATCGGCACCTCACGCTGCAGGTCGGCCGAGTCGATGACGTCGCAGTGCCGGGTGCCGGCCCCGATCACGACCTCGTCCCCCGCGATCGTGATGTGGGCGAGGTCGGTGAGCCGGCTGATGTCGACCAGCACCTCGGGCATCCCCAGACGCAGCTTGAGCACCGGCAGCAGCGACTGGCCACCGGCGAGCACCTTGGCCTCGTCCCCGTGCTCGGTGAGCAGCTCGAGGGCGTGCTCGACCGAGGTGGCGCGGGCGTAGGTGAACGGTGAGGGAATCACTGGGCGGGTCCTTCCGCTGCTGCGAGCACGGCCCGCACGATGTTGTGGTAGCCGGTGCACCGGCACAGGTTGCCCTCGAGCCCCTCGCGGACCTCGCGGGTGGTGGGGTGCGGGTTGTCCTCGAGCAGGCTGACGGCCGCCATCACCATGCCCGGGGTGCAGAAGCCGCACTGCAGACCGTGCTCGGCCTGGAAGGCGGCCTGCATCGGGTGCGGCTCACCGTCGGCGCCGCGCAGCCCCTCGGCGGTGGTCACCGACTCACCGTCGGCCTGCACGGCGAGCACCGAGCAGGACTTCACCGACTCGCCGTCGAGCAGGACCGTGCAGGCCCCGCACGAGCTCGTGTCACAGCCGACGTTGGTGGCTCTCAGTCCGCACACGTCGCGCAGGTAGTGCACCAGCAGCAGCCGGTCCTCGACCTCGTCCTGGCGGGCCGCCCCGTTGACACTCACGTCGATCTGGGTCACTGCCGTGCCTCCTGGATGGCCGCCCACACCCGGCGCGGGGTGGTCGGCATGTCGATGTTGCGAACGCCCAGGTGGGCGACCGCGTCGATGACGGCGTTGTGCACCGCCGGCGTCGAGCCGATGGTCCCGGCCTCACCGATGCCCTTGACGCCGAGCTCGTTGTACGACGTCGGAGTGGCCATCTCGACCAGCTCGAAGTCGGGGACCTCGGTGGCCGCGACGATGGAGTAGGTCGCGAAGGTCGCGGTCAACGGGTTGCCGTCGGTGTCGTAGCGGATCTCCTCCATCAGTGCCTGGGCCGCGCCCTGGGCGTACCCCCCGTGCCGCTGACCGTCGTACAGCAACGGGTTGAGCACCGTGCCGGCGTCGTCCACCGCGACCAGGCGGGCCAGCCGGGCCTTGCCGGTGCGGGTGTCCACCTCGACGACGGCGACGTGGGCCCCGAACGGGAAGGTCGGTCCCGGCGCCACGAACTTGCTCTTGACCGAGAGGGTCTCCTTCTCGGCCAGCTGGGCGAAGCTCGTCGCGGTGTCGGCCAGGCCGGCCACCATCAGCCCGGCCTTGTCCTTGTCCAAGACGATGTCGCCGGGGTCGGCCTCGAGCTGCTCGGCGAGGCGCTGCCGGGCCTTCTCGACCAGCTCGATGCTGGCCTGGCGCACCGCGATGCCGCCCTGCTGGAGGCTGCGCGAGCCGAACGTCCCGGTGCCGTCGGCGACCCGGTCGGTGTCACCGTGCTCGACGGTGATCTTGTCCATCGCGATGCCGGTCTCCTCGTGGGCCAGCATCGCCCACGAGGTGGCGTGTCCCTGCCCGTGCGGCGAGGTGCCGGTCAGCACCGTGGCGGTGCCGTCGGCATGGACGGTGATCTCGGCGACCTCCGAGGCCTCCGGACCGATCGGGGCGCCGGTGATCTCGACGTAGGTCGCCAGCCCGATCCCGATCTGGATGTCGTCGCCGCGACTCGCGCTTGCGTGCCTGCTCCGCCCGCAGCTCGTCGTAGCCCGCGGCGGCCAGCACCCGCTCGAGCGCCTCGGGGTAGTCGCCGGAGTCGTAGACGCCGCCGGTGGGGGTGGTGTGCGGCTCGGTGAACTTCGGCACCAGGTTGCGCCGGCGGACCTCGGCCGGGTCCATGCCGATCTCGGCGGCGTACATGTCGAGCATCCGCTCGACCGCGTGGGTGGCCTCGGGGCGGCCGGCGCCGCGGTAGGCCCCGATCGGCGTGGTGTTGGTGACCACGCTGCGGCCCTGGGCCTCGACCTTGGGGAAGGCGTAGACCGCCGGCGCCATCAGCATGGTGAAGTTCGGCAGCGCCGCACCGAGACGGGGATAGGCGCCGCAGTCCTGGAGGACCTCGAGCCGGTAGGCCTGCACGTGGCCCTCGCGGTCGCCGCCGATCGTGGCGACGTTGTGCTGGGCCCGGCCCTGGTTCATCGCGACCATGTTGTCCGAGCGGCTCTCGGTCCAGCGCACGGGACGCCCGGCGTGCCGCGCGGCCGCCGCGACGACGACGTGCTCGGGGTCGGCGCCGATCTTGGCGCCGAAGCCGCCGCCGACGTCGGGGGTCACGACGTGCACCTCGGCGGGCGTCGAGCCCGAGGCCACCGGCGATCTGGGCCTGGGCCATCTGCGCCGCCTGGGTCGAGACCCAGATGGTCAGCCGGCCCTCGTCGTCGGGCGACGGCCGCTGCTGCGCGGGCCTCGAGAGAGGCCACGGCGACGCGCTGGTTGGGGATCTCCTGGGTGACGACGACCTCGCAGCCCTCGAAGAAGTCGTCGGCGAGCGACTCGGCACCGTAGGTGGCGATCACGTTGGTGCCGGAGCCCTCGAACAGCAGGGTCTCGTCGCGGGCGGCATCGCGCATGTCCACCACGGGCGGAAGGGTGTCGTAGTCGACGTCCACCAGCTCGGTGGCGTCCTCGCCCTGGTAGTAGGTCTCGGTGAGCACCACGGCCACCGCCTCACCCACGAACCGCACGGTGCCGCTCGCCAGCGGCGGGTGCTCCATCGCCTGGTTCTGGTCCGGTGCGGCCGGGGGCGTCGCGGAGAGCCCGAGGTCCTCGGCGGTGAGCACCGCCACCACTCCCGGGGTCGCGAGCGCCTCGCTGGCGTCGATCGACACGATCCGGGCGTGCGCGACCGGGGAGCGCACGAAGGAGGCGTAGACGGCGCCCTCGAGCCGGGGGTCGCGCAGGTCCTCGGTGTACACCCCGCCGGTGTCGAGCAGCCGGGGGTCCTCCACGCGGACGACTCTGGTTCCCATGACGCTCATGTGGCTCCTCTGCCGCCGGCATCATGGACACCGGGGTCGCTAGATGTGATGCGTCACACTAACGCGCTGGACCGGCCCGCCGATACTGGTCCTACGGGTGGTCGAGCCCGTCGAAACCCCCCTCAACGCAGCGCTGCGAGCACCGAGTCGGCCGCTCGCTGACCGCTGACCAGCGCCCCCTGGATGGAGCCGGTGTCGCGGTGGTCCCCGCACAGATGCAGCCCACCGACCCACACCGGTCGGGTCGCCGAGTACGGCGCGGGCTGGGCCGGCAGCGCGTCGGGCACCACGTGCCGGGCCACGACCTCCCACCGGGTCGGGTCGGCGCCGAGCAGCTCGCCGGCGTGCCGGCGCATGGTCGGATCGTCGGGGGGCGGTCCCGTGCCGATCAGGGCCGAGCCCTGGACCAGGTGCCGTCCGGGTGGGGCGTACGACGGGGCCGCGCGGGAGACGACGGCGGTGTTGACCAGCGGACCGGTCGGGCGGCGACGCGCATCCACGTGCAGCAGCGCGCTGTCCGGCGCTTCCGGGGCCGACCACCACACGGTGACAACGCCTTTGGTCGCCGGTACCGGCAGGTCCGTGAGCCCGTGGGCCTGGGCCGCGTCCGTGGCCACGACGACCTGACGCGCGCTCCAGCTGCGCTCCTCGGTCCGCACCGCGGTCGGCCCGACCCCCACGACCCGCTGGCCCAGGACCACTCTCGATCCCAGCGGGCGGGCCAGCTGTTCTGGCAGCGCCTGCATGCCCCGGGCCGGCAACGAGGGCACGCCGCGAGCGAACATCCAGGCCAGCAGCAGCGCGAACCGGTCCGCGGTGCTGCCGTCGTCCTCGAGGAGCACCCCGGCCAGGAAGGCGTCCACCACCCGCCGCAGCACGCCGTCGACCCCGGCACGGTCGAGGGCCGCTCCCCTGGACCCGTCGGCACGGTGCTCCAGCACCTGCGACAGCGAGGTGTGCCGGCGCGGACGCAGCAAGGGTCGCGCCCAGCGGGCGATGGCGACGAGCTCGCGCGGGCGAGCGAGCGCCGTGCGCAACGTCGGCGCCAGCAGCCCCGGCTCCCTCAGCGGGTGGCCCAGCTCGAGCACACCCTCGTCGCTGATGGCTCGCACCCCGGCCGCGAAGCCCTGCAGGCGCAGCGCGCCGACGTCGACCCAGCGGCGTACGGCGGGGTAGGCCGGGTTGAGCAGCTGGAAGCCGCGGTCCACGAGGAAGCCGTCGACCCGGTCGGTCCGGATCCGCCCGCCCACGGCGTCGGCAGCCTCCAGCACCAGCACCTCGCGACCCGCCTCGGCGAGCACCCCGGCGCAGCGCAACCCCGCGAGCCCCGCCCCTACGACGATCACGTCGGCATCCACGCGGTCGACCCTAGAGGAGCGGCCGGTGCTGGAAGTCCTAGGACGGAGGAGTCGGGCTCAGCCCGACCTGCTGGCTCCCGATCACGGCCAGCAGCCGCAGCTTCTCGTCGCTCGGACTGCCGGGCTCGGCGGTGAAGACGAGCAGGACCTGGTGCTGCTCGGCGTCGACGAGGGTCTGGCAGTACAGGCTCATCTCCCCCACCTCGGGGTGGACGATCCGCTTGAGCTGGGTGTGCTTGGCCCGCACCTCGTGCTCGGCCCACACCGCCGCGAACTCCTCGCTCCGGGCGAGCAGCGCCTCGACCAGCTGCCCCGCGCGGGAGCCGGCACCGTCGCGGGAGTAGGCCATCCGCAGGTCGGCCGCGAACTGCCGCCCGCGCAGGTCGTGGTCCGCGACCGGGTAGACCTCGCGTGACGACTGATCGGTGAACCAGCGCCAGACCATCGCCCGGGCCCACCCGTCGTACGTCGTCTCGTCCCCGAAGAGGGCCACCGCCAGCGGGGTCTGCAGCAGCGTCTCGCCCGCGCCGCTGAGCACCATCGCGGGAGTGTCGGTCAAGCGGTCGAGGATCCGCATCAGGCCGACGTCCACGTGGTCGTCTCGGCTCGTCCGGCTCGGCTCGGGATGCCCACCGAGCCGGAAGAGGTGGTCGCGCTCGTCGAGCGAGAGCCGCAGCCCCCGGGCGATGGCCGCCAGCATCGACGCGCTGGGCTGTGGGCCGCGACGCTGCTCGATGCGGGCGTAGTAGTCGGTCGACATGCCGCTGAGCAGCCGCGACCTCCTCCCGCCGCAGTCCACCGGTGCGACGCCGCGGCCCGCGTGGCAGGCCGACGTCCTCCGGCTGCAACGCCTCGCGGCGCGTACGGAGGAAGTCGGCGAGCTGTGCCCTGTCCACGTCGGTCATCCTCCCCCGTCAGAGACGCATGCCGCCGGAGGCCTCGATCCGCTGACCGGTCACCCAGCCCATGGCCTCGGAGGCGATCGCTGCGACGGTCGCACCGATGTCGTCGGGCTCACCGACGCGGCCCATCGCGATCATCGTCGACAGCCCGGCGCGCACCTGGTCGTCGTCGCGCATGGACCCGCCGCCGAAGTCGGTGCCGGTGGCACCGGGTGCGACGGCGTTGACGGTGATCCGACGCGGGCCGAGGTCGTTGGCCAGGTAGCGCGTCGTAGACCTCGACGGCACCCTTCATCGAGGCGTACACGGAGTACCCGCTCTGCCCCACGAAGCGCGCGAGCCCCGTGCTGGTGTTGATGATCCGGCCACCGTCGACGATCGAGCCGACAAGCTCCTGGGTGAGCAGGACGACGCCGGTGAAGTGGACGCCCACCATCTGGGCGATGCCGACCTCCTCGATCTGCCCGAGCGGAGTCCAGGCTGCCGCGCCCGCGTTGTTGACGAGGACGTCGAAGTCGTCGCGGTCGAACGTCTCGCGCAGGGTCGTGCGCACGGTCTCGCCGAAGGCGGCGAACGTGTCGGTCTTCGTGGTGTCGAGCTCGAGCGCGACCGCGCGGCGCCCGAGCGCCTCCACCTCGGCGACGACGGCGGCCGCCTCGTCCGGGTTGGAGCGGTAGGTCAGGACGACGTCCATGCCGTCCCGGGCGAGGTGCAGGACCGAGCTGCGGCCCAGCCCACGGTTGCCGCCGGTCACCAGTGCTGTCTTCGTTGTGGTCATGGGTCGACGGTGCGCCGATCCGCCGGCCGGATGAAGGCCGCACCTGTCCGCGGACAGATGATCCCTGGCTGGTGCGGGGTGATTCGCCAACACCCGGGTGCGAGAACCCTGTCCCGACCCTCGGCGGATCCGAGGAGCTGAGCGGGTCAGTGTGGCAACAGCCGTCGCCGCCGGGCGTTGTAGCGGTGGGGTCGAAGCGGGCCTTGGTCGGCGACCCGGTCCATGCAGGTCACGATGTTGCGCAGGTTCAAGATGAGTGCTCCGTACTCGGGCCAGTGCCGGGCGGAGAGATCCGCATCGCTGAGGTCGTCGGTCAGCGTGCTCAGGGCCGATCTGACGTCAGCGATCCGGGCAGGGTCCGCGGCGGTGATCGCCTCGCCGGCCCCGCGCAACAGTGGCAACCACCGGTCCCTGAACACGGGTTCCCACTCCAGCACGTTCTCGACACTGTGCGCCACGGTGCTGGCCATGCTTCTGGCCTCCGCGACGGCTTGCTCGTTGTCGGTCAGGACCTGCTCCCACCCCTGGGTGGTCGCCACCTCTCGAGCGGCCCGCCTGGGGTTGAGGCGCCCACTCTCCCTGGCCTGCCTCACCGAGGCCCAGGCCTCGTCCAGGGAGGCCTCCAGGTCCCGGGTGCGGCCCACCCACGCGGTCACGTCCTGATCGGTGACGGTCCCGGACAGCCGGTCGGCCATCTCGAGCAGCAACCCACCGATGGCGTCATCGATCGCGCCGATGAGCCGTGACGCGGCGTAGTCACGAAGCGGTGGCCACACGATCAGGTTGACCAGGAGACCCACGCCGATCCCGATGCCGGTCTCCAGCAGGCGCACTCCGAGCACGTGGTCGTGGATGCTGGCCCCGGTGGTCAGCACGATCAGTCCGGTCGCTGCGACCGTCGTGGTGTCCTCGCGGAACCAGCGCACCGTCCCGAACAGCAGGCCCACCACCACCAGCACCGCGACCCCGAGGGTCGAGAGAGCCGAGCAGGTTGCCGACCGCCCACGCCACGACGACTCCAGGACGGCACCGCTGACCTGGCGCACACCCAGGGACAAGGTGCGGTAGACGGTCACGTGCACCACCAGCAGCGCCGACCACGGAGCCAGGAACGACTGAGGCAGCGCGAACACCTCGGCGGAGAGCGCCCAGGCAAGAATCGCGGCCGCTGCGGTCTTCAGCAGCTGCAACAGGCTCGACCAGGTCTCCGGTCGGGCCAGGCGTCCCCGCACCCGCGAGGCCGACCGCCGCGCCCACCGCTCAGGTCGACTTCAGCGGGTGACCATCCCCAGAGACCGTGCCACCGCGAACCCCACTCACCAGACACCGACCTGCTCGTGACCACATCCGGGTTCTCGGCCGTTCCGCTGCCGGGTGTGGCTCATGGTCGAGAGCAGCGTAGTGGGATGGCTCGTACTCGATGTGCGAGCGCGGTGGTGTCGAGGCCGCCCGACCTGCGTCCGGAGCGCCCTTCGTTGACCGATCCCGGTCCCATCCTCAATACTTAGGCATGTGGCTAAGTATTACGAGGAGCTCGACACCGTGCTCCGTGCTCTCGCGGATCCCACGCGACGGACCGTGGTGGAGAGGCTGGCGAAGTCCCCGGCCGTGGTGTCCGAGCTGGCCGCACCCTTCTCCATGGCGCTGCCGTCACTGATGCAGCACCTGCGTGTCCTGCAGGACGCCGGGCTGGTCACCTCGCACAAGCACGGACGCGTCCGCACCGTGAGCCTGCGTCCGGGCGCGCTCGACGTCCTGCACCTGTGGCTCGGCGAGCAACGAACTCCCGCAGAGGGCCAAGCCGACCGGCTCAGCGTCCACCTGACCCGCACCACCCCCGGAGGAGACCTGACATGACCGGCGTTCGTCGTGACCTCTTCGTCTCGCTGGTCGGCTACACCTCGGCGGGCCAGACCCGCGACACCTTCACGCGATAGGACACCGCCATGGCGATCGAACGCCGACTTGCGCACGCCGGGTTCACCCTCACCCGCGACTACCCCGTTCCCCGCGAGCACGTGTGGGACGCATTCGCCCAAGAGGACCAGAAGCTGGCCTGGTACGGCGCCGGCGACGCCATCGAGCCCGGCGAGTGGGTGTTCGACTTCCGCATCGGCGGACACGACGTCGCCGAGGGAACGTTCCACAACGGGCCCGTCTCCCGGTACGAGGCCACCTACGCCAACATCGTCGAGCACGTCCGCATCGTCACGACCTACGACATGTGGCTCGACGGGGTCCACATGTCGACGTCGGTGGCGTCGTTGGAGTTCGAGCCGAACCGCGCAGGCACCCGGTTCACGCACACCGAGCACGGCGCCTTCTACGACCAGTTCTGGGCCGACGGGCCCGGTCGCGAAGAAGGCAGCCGGGGCCTGCTCGACTCCCTCGGCAGCTACCTCGCTTGACCCACGTCCCACGAGTAGTGGGCGCTTGCTCACCACGGATCCGGTGGATCGAGCTGTCCCGGCGATCACTTCCGTCCCGCCACGAAGTCGTAGTACCAGGCCCCCCGGCCCAAGGCCCCACGGCACACCGACACCAAGAGAATCGAGCGAGCGTGACCACATTGCCAGGAATCATCGCCGGTGACCGCGCACAGCACGGCACGACAAGGAGAGGTGTCCCCGATGCGTGATGCACCAGACGGGAACGGTGAGGTGGCGGCAAGCGAGGTCCTGCCGCCGGCCGTCACCCCGGTTCTCGTGGCCGAGCTGCTCGCCGAAGGTGCACGGATGCCGGTCTACGTGCACGTCGTCGACCATCCCGAAGCGCGCGTGCTCGTCGACACCGGCATGACGCAGCTGCACCCGGCGGTGGCCGACATGGATCCACGTCTGACTCCACTGAGCAGGCAGGCCGGCTTCGACGTGGCCAGCATCGACATCGTCGTCAACACGCACCTGCACTTCGACCACTGTGGCGGCAACCACCTCTTCCCCGGCAAGCCGATCTACGTCCAGCGCCTCGAGCTCGACGACGCGCTCAACGAGGACGACTACACGATCCGCGAGTGGGTCGACGCGCCCGGCGTGCGGTACGTACCCGTCGACGGCGCGCTCGAGCTGCTGCCGGGACTGCGGCTCGTCCCGACGCCGGGCCACACCCGAGGCTCGCAGGTGGTCGTCGTCGAGACGGGCGGGCAACCAGTCGTCGTCTGCGGCGACACGGCGGTCTTCTCCGCCGAGCTCGACGAGCCGCGCACCGAGGGCCAACGTCTGGTCCGCGCGCTCGATCCTGCAGCGGTCTGGCTCTCGCACGAGCACGAGCCGTGGCGTCCGCAGGTTGTCCAGCGCCCCTGATTCCACCGGGACGGCAGCTCCCAATCAACCCCAACGGGCGTGTTTCGCGTGATCGGAGGTGGGATACCACCGGGGGGAAGGGAAAGGTGATTCCATGAGGCTGCCTGCCGAGCGAGGACCGCTGAGCGCCCAGGTCGTCGAGGCACTGCGAGGCACCGGTCACGCGGCGCCCGTGCTCGTGCGCGCCGGGACCGGCGATGCCGGCCACGTGTTCGAGGATGCGGATCTGCAGCTGACGTTGTGGATGCTGTACGAGCTCCACTACCGAGGGTTCGAGGAGGTCGCGGAGGACCGCGAGTGGGATCCGGACCTGATCCGGTTGCGACTGGGGCTGGAAGGGCGCTTCGAGGCTGCGTTGAGGCAAGCGACACAGAGCTCGATCGCGGCGGTCGTCGACTCGGGCGCGTTCGGCGATCAGCTTCTCGCCTTCATCGCGGCGGCCGACGGGCCCTCACTCGCGTCCTACCTGCAGCGAGAGGCCAGCCAGAGGCAGGTTGTCGCCTTCCTGCGCGCGCGCAGCGTCTACCACCTCAAGGAGTCCGACCCGCACGCCTTCGTGCTCTCCCGCATCGATGGGCCGGCCAAGGCCGCGCTCAGCGAGCTCCTCTACGACGAGTACGGCGGCGGCCGCGCGGAGCGGTTGCACGCCACTCTCTACGGCGACGCCCTCCAGGCCTGCGGGCTCGATCGCCGCTACGGCGCCTACCTCGAGGACGCATCTGCACTCACCCTCGCGGTCAACAACCTGATGTCGTTGTTCGGCCTGCACCGGCGCCTGCGCGCCGCCTCGATGGGTCACCTCGCCGCGTTCGAGGCCACCAGCGCCGTGCCGTGCCGGAAGATCGCCGCCGGGATCGAACGGGTCGGCCTCCCCGACGTCGTCGCGGCCTACTTCCACGAGCACGTCGAGGCCGACTCCGTGCACGAACAGGTGGCCGCCCGTGACATCTGTGGGTCGTTGGTCGCCGAGAACCCTCGACTTCGAACCGACGTCCTCTTCGGCGCCGCAGCTTGCCTCCACCTCGACGGTCTGGCCGGTCACGAGCAGCTGGACACCTGGAAGTCCGAGGTGGCGGCCTGATGAGCGACACCGCCGGCAACACGATCGTCGGGGAGTCCGTCGAGCTGCGGCCCTGTGCGAGCGGACCGCTGCTCGTCCGGGGGGCCGAGGAGGTCATCGACTCCTCAGGTGAGCGTCACGAGGTGCTTCGCCCTGTCGTCGCCGTGTGCCTGTGCGGCAAGAGCTCGCGCGGCCCCTGGTGCGACGGTACCCACAAGTCGATCCCGAACTACTGACGGCGGCCATGACCATCCCCGAGGACGACCCGACCACCAGCACGAGTCCGACCCAGGAGTACGTCGACTTCGGGGGTCTCACCATCGCGTTCGACGATCGAGTCCTCCGCCCGCGACCGTGGACGCTGGCTCAGTCCTCGTGGGCGGCCGAGATCATGCAGACCGCTCCCCCGGGGCCGGTGCTCGAGCTGTGCAGCGGAGCCGGACACATCGGGTTGGCCAGCATCGCGGGGACCGACCGTGCGCTGGTCTGCGTCGACCTCGACGTTGCCGCTGTCGAGTACTGCTTGGCCAACGCACGAGCTGCCGGGCTCGGGGAGCGCGTCGAGGTCCGCTTCGGGCGCTTGGACCATGTCGTGATGGACGGCGAGGAGTTCGGCGTCATCATTGCCGACCCACCGTGGGTTCCAGCCGCCGACACGGGCCGCTTCCCCGAAGATCCCCTTCTCGCCATCGACGGCGGGAACGACGGGCTCGACGTCGCCCGGGCCTGCCTGGCCATCTTCGAGAAGCACCTCGCGGTCGAGGGCAGCGCGGTCCTGCAAGTCGGCTCCACCGCGCAGATGGACGAGCTGGCCCACTGGGTCCACCGAAGGGGCCACCTCCGCGCGACCGAGCACCGCGTCTACCCCGACCAAGGGGTTCTGGTGCGGTTCAACCGCGTCGACGAGGAGCACTCCTCCGAGCGCCGTTCGGCGCCGTCCGTGGACCACTGAGGCGAGAGGTGCCGGTCGAGCACTGACCTGACCGGCAAGCGCCGGGTGCCCCGCTCTCACGCCATCAGCCGGCGACCCACCCCGAGGGACCCGATGCCCCACCGCAGATGCGGGTACCGAGCAGGAACCCACGTCCGTCCGAGCGACCACCAGGAGAGCCATGTCAAGCGACGCCATCGTCATGCTGAAGAACGATCACAAGGAGATCCTCAAGACCTTCCGCGCCTTCTCGTCGGCCGGGGAGACAGCACACAAGACCAAGGGCAAGCTCGTCGACAAGATGATCGAGCTGCTCACGGTGCACACCTACATCGAGAACGAAGTCATGTACCCACGCGTGCGGGAGCTCCTCCCCGACCTGGAGGATGACGTCCTCGAGTCGTACGAGGAGCACCACGTCGCCGACCTCATCGTGATGGAGCTCGTGACGATGAAGCCGACCGACGAACGCTTCACGGCGAAGACCACCGTGCTGATCGAGAACGTCACCCACCACATCTCCGAGGAGGAGGACGACTGGTTCCCCAAGGTCCGTGAGGGGCTGGGCCGCAAGCAGCTCCAGGAGATCGGCGCCGAGATGCTGGAGGCGAAGAAGAAGGCCCCCGAGAAGCCGTCGCAGCCGACCGCCCTGAAGAAGACCATCGACGCCGTGATCAGCTGAGAACGGCCCGCACGGAGGCCGGGATCCTGCACCCGCTCAGGAGCAGGGCCGGCGGCGGCCTCCGGTCAGGCTCGAGACGTGCCCCGCTCGGGCTCGCTGTGCTCGTCGAGAATGTCGTCGAGAGCCTCACGGACCGCCTGCCGGGTCGCCAGGCGGACCGACGCGGCTTGTTCGACCTCCGGCGTCTCGGCGTCGGCGATCCGCTGGCGCTCGGTCTCCTCCGCCTGCACAGCTCGGTCCCGGGCGTAGCGGACACGTTCGAAGATCTCCATGGTTTCCTCCACTGCGGCCCGAGGGGCTCTGCCCGTCGAGCCGACGTCGGTTCGGGTTCGGCTTCGGTTCAACAAGGATGCCGGTCAGGGGATCGCACCTCGATCGGGCCGACCCGATCAGCGCCGGGCCGTCAGGCCTTCGTCGAGTCGATGACCTGGGTGGCGTCGCCGTGCTCGGTGTCCAGTCAGACCGCGACCTCCGATCGGCTCTCGTCGCCCTTCCACCTGCTCACTCTGTCGGTGCTCGGCCACGAGGACCCTTTCTGGTCACTGGTCGAGGTGCACGGGGTCGTCGCCCACCAGGGCTCCTCGCTGCACCAGGCGCGCGAAGAGCCCGTGTCGTTCACAGCTGGTTGAGGTGGTCCTCGAGGCTGCTCTGGACCCGCTGAGCCAGCGCCGCCAGGGCCGGCGGCAACAGTGGCGCGGTCAGCTTCGCCGCACCGGTCGGCGTGAAC
Source organism: uncultured Actinomycetota bacterium (assembly GCA_963843875.1). Lineage (GTDB taxonomy): Bacteria > Actinomycetota > Actinomycetes > Propionibacteriales > Nocardioidaceae > Marmoricola. Next base: position 109,597 of record CAWJMC010000002.1, read on the forward strand.
TCCGCGTGGTACGTGACCGAGGTGCCCCCGTCGGATGTGGAGGCGAAGGTCAAGGTGTCGAGCAGCTGCACCGAGCCGGCGTCACCGCTCAGCTGGAGGCGTTCCTGCTCGACGTACTCGGTCACGGTGTACGTCACGGCCGTCTCGGCCCCGAGCAGGCTCGAGACGTTCTCGTAGACGGTGCCCACTCCCCCCTCGCCCGACGCGCGCGTCGTGGACACGCTCGGCGGGTCCCACTGCTCACTGTTGCGGAAGTCGGACAGGTACGCCCACACCTCCGAGATCGGCTTGTGCACCGTCACGGTGCGCTCCACGTCAGCCATCAGCTCCCCTGTCCTGGGTTTGGGTTCGTGTGGTCGAGACAGGCTGCGGACTCCAGCCCGCGTGCCTGAGTGATCAGCCTCGTGCGAGGCGTCCGAACAGCTGCTGGGAGGGGCGCTGCTGCTCGCCCTGTTGAGCACCCAGCACAACCAGAGCACCCGTCAGGGCCGGGATCGCCCACTGGGTGAGCCTGAGCTGCTTCTGGGCCGAAGCCAGCTTCGCGGACGCATCGTCGTGTGCCTCGGTGGCGCCCTTCGCGCCCTCGGAGCTGTGCTGCTCGACGGTGCGACCCAGCGCGCCGCTCCATGCCGTCAGGCCTGCTGCGGTGACCGTCAGGGCGAGCTTCAGGGCTGTGTTCCCTCGCGTACCACCGTGCTGACGAATCCGGCGCCGGTTGGAGGCGATCAGACCAGCGCCACCGACCGCGTGCACCCCGATCGCGGCGGCCGCCACAGGTGACCACCGCTTCCAGCCCTGCGCCGACAGCTGCACGCGCTCGCGTGGGTCGCTCGCCTGAGCAGCGGCACCGTTGAGACCGACAGCCCCCATCAGGGATCCACCGAACCAGGCGGCCAGACCGACGTCATGCATGCTTCGGACGATGGTGTCGCGCTCCGACACAGTGATCTCCACTCGAGTTGACCGGCTTCTGGACGAACACCGCCAACGGGCTGATTCGAGGACCAGGACCTCGGCGGGGTCTTGTATTCACCGTGACGGTTGGCGACCGGGTCGCGTTACCCCCAGCGGGGTGAGCGGGCCCCGGATCCTCAAGTCCTCCGCCGGATGTGCTGCACACCGGTTCCCGACTGTCTCCTGCTCGTTCGCACGCCCTAGGTGGGCAGCACGGTGCCGGTGTCGCGGATGTGCTGTGCCAACGACCGCGCATCTTGGTAGACGGCTGTCGCCCCGGTGTCGAGGAGGGCCTGCTCAGGCGTCCCGCCCGTGGACACGCCCACGCAGCGCACCCCGGCGTCACGGGCGGCGATCATGTCCCAGATCGCGTCGCCCACGACGAGCGTGTGCTCGGCCTCGACGGCACGAAGGGCATTCACGATCAGCTCTCCGTCGGGCTTGCTGCTCTCGGCATCGGATCCGGTGAGCACTCGGTCCAGAAGCAGCTCGCTGCCCTCCACCAGTCCGAGCAGGCGATCGGTGAGATCGCTGTCGCTCGAGCTCGCCAGGACCGCGGAGATGCCGCGATCTCGGAGGGTCTCGAGCAGGTCCACCGCGCCGTCAACGGCCTGGATGGTCCAGAACAGCTCGTCGAGGCGCTCGCGATGGCGAGTCCGCAGCTCGTCGCCGACCGCTCGCTCCACCGTCTCGTTCGCGGCAGCCGTCACCAGCCGATCGCCACCCATACCGATCAGACCGTGCAACCGGTGGGTTGGCATCACGAGCCCGACGTCTCGAAACGCGGCCTGCCAGGCCAAGGCGTGTGTGCAGACCGAGTCCACCAGGGTCCCGTCGAGATCCAGGACGACTGTGTCGATGTCCCCTGCTGTCATCACGTCCACCTTTCCGTGCGGGTGCCGGTCCTCTGCTTCGATGAGCGGGGTCCCGGGGACCAGCGCCTGCGCAAGTCGTGGTCCCCGGGACACCGGCCCCTGTCCAGGGGCCGGATCCGATCATGGCCAACCCGTCGAGGCCCCGGACTCCCCCCAAGGTGTGAAGGAGTCGAATCGCCCGACGGGGTGGATCTCGACGTGACATCGGGAGGAGGCTCGGTCCCGGATCCCCTACGGACGCAGCACGACCTTGCAAGCACCGTCGCTCTTGGTCTGGAACATCTCGTACCCGTGGGCGGCGTCGACCAGAGGGAGCTCGTGGGTGGTGAAGGTGTCGACGCCCAGCGGATCCTCGTCGAGGAGAAGCGGAAGGATGTCGGGGACCCACCGCCGGACGTTGGCCTGCCCCATCCGCACCTGGACCTGCTTGTCGAACATGGTGATCATCGGCAGCGGGTCCGCAGCACCGCCGTAGACCCCGATCACGGAGATCGTGCCTCCGCGACGCACCACGTCGATGGAGTTGTACAGCGCGGTCATCCGGTCGATGCCGGCTGTCTTCAGCATCGGCGCAGCGACCGCATCGGGCAGGAAGCCGGCGAGTCGTTGGGCGAACCTCGCCGTCGGTGAGCCGTGTGCCTCCATGCCGACGGCGTCGATCACCGCGTCGGTCCCCCGCCCGCCTGTCATCTCACGAACCGCCTCCCCCAGGTCGTCCACGTCGTTGAGGTTGATCGTCTCCGCGCCGTACGCCGCCACCCGCGCCAGGCGCTCCGGGACGAGGTCGACGGCGAGCACGCGGTGACCGCGACGGGCCGCGATGCGGCAGGCCATGTCTCCGATCGGACCAACGCCCATCACGGTGACGCTCCCGCCGTCGGGGATGGCGGCGTACTCCACCGACTGCCATGCCGTGGGAAGCACGTCCGAGAGGAACAAGAAGCGCGAGTCGGGTGGACCGTCGGGGACGACCACCGCGTTGGCCTGGGCCAGGGGTGCCCGCAGGTACTCCGCCTGCCCTCCCGGGACTTCTCCGTAGAGCTTGGAGAAGCCGTAGAGCGCCGCCCCGGTTCCCTGGTCGCGAACCTGGGTCGTCTCACACTGTGTCTGCAGACCCTGGTCGCACATGAAGCAGCTCCCGCACGAGATCTGGAAGGGCAGCACGACCCGGTCACCGACCGAGAGCGTGTCGACCGCCGAACCGACCTCCTCCACGACGCCCATCGGCTCGTGGCCGAGAATGTCGCCCTGGCCCATGAACGGTCCCAGGGTCTCGTAGAGGTGCAGGTCGGAGCCGCAGACACCCGAGGAGGTGATCCGCACGATCGCGTCCGTGGGCTCCTCGATCCGTGGGTCGGGGACCTCCTGGACCTGCACGTCGCGAACGCCCTGCCACGTCACTGCCTTCATCGCCGACCCCCCGGCGCGGCAGCACCGGATCTCGGAGCGGCAGGCCTCCCCCAGGCGCGGAGTTCTCCTGCTGCGACGGCGGTCGGTGGGACTACGTCATGAAAGATCATGACGCCACTCTCCACAGTCCCGCCGGCGTCCGGCTCCCCCCGCAAGGGCGATTGGAGCCATTCGACGCGGCCCGGAGACCTCCTGCACGGAGTCGACGGAGTCCTCCCTGTGGGAGGCTTCGAGCATGGCAGCGCCCGTTCGTGTTGCAGTCGTCAACGACTACGAGATCGTGGTGGCCGGCATCGCCACGGTGCTGGCGCCCTTCGGTGAACGGATCGACGTCGTCGAGCTCGACAGCGGGTTGCCCGTGGCGCAGACGGATGTCGATGTCGTGCTCTACGACTCGTTCGGGCAACCCCAAGGCGCTGACCTCGATCCCGCGGCGATTCTCGGTGACATCAAGGCCAGGTTGGTGGTCTTCAGCTGGAACACCGACCCCCACCTGATCGCACGCTCGCTGGCTGCGGGTGCCACCGCCTACGTCTCCAAGGGCGTCTCCGGAGCAGAGCTGGCCGAGGCCATCGAAGCGGTCCACGCCGGCCACCAGGTGACTCCCCTGACCCAGCGGATGCCGGAAGGAGCCGACTTCGGACGATGGCCGGGCGCTGACCACGGCCTGGCCCCCAGGGAGGCCGAGGTGTTGGCACTCATCTGCCAGGGGCTGAGCAACAACGAGATCGCCCAGCGCGCGTTCTTGGGCCTGAACACGATCAAGACCTACATCCGCTCGCTCTACCAGAAGATCGGCGTGGACAGCCGCACCAAGGCCGTCCTGTGGGGCATCGATCACGGGTTCCGCCCCGATCGCACCCGCCACCAGTCCCAGCAGTAGGGCCGGGCCCTTCGAACCGGGACCGCAGCGCAGTGCTGGGCGGTCCCGGTCCGGATGGCGCGCAGGCTGTCCGAGGTCAGCCCAGCTGGGCGGGAAATCGCTCCCAGGCCCGGTGGAAGGACATCGGCTCCTGCACCGAGGCCCACAGGTCCTCAGGGCTCGCAGCGACCACCACCGCCGCATCCTCGGCGCCCACACCAGCGTCCGCCAGAACGCCGGAGGCCGAGTCGAGCACACCGACGACCTTGGAGTGCCGGTAGCACTCCTGCACCATGAGCAGGACCCTCGGATCGACCGTGGTCCGTCCCGCCCCCTTCTCGTCGCGAGCGCCCAGGGCGTCCGGCGCCGGAGCGGGCGTGTCCAGCAGGAGCAGCACGTCGAGCTCGACCGAGCGCCCGGTCGCGAACGTGCGCTGCACGCCCACGCCGTCGATGCTCCCGCCGTGGGGACCGATCACCAACGGCACCAGACCGGCGGCGGAGACGGCGGCGCGAACCGGCTCGACCTGGCTCGACGTCGTCTCGGCACCGACCACGAGGCCGACGATCCGCCCGTCGAGCGGCCAGGCGTCGCCGACCTGGCTCAGGGCAGGACTGGGTGCCGGGTCGACCAGTGTCAGGGTCGGCCCGGGTGCCGGTAGTCCCAGGCCGGTCGCGACCTCCGAGCACAAGCGCGGGTCGATGTTGGCCAGGGCCTGGAGCTGACGCTCCTTGATCGGCTGCTCGAAGCACTTGCCCAGCTCGAAGGTGTAGGCGCGAACGATGTGCTCCTTCTCGACCCCGGACATCGACTCCCAGAAGAGCCGCGCCTGGCTGAAGTGGTCGTCGTACGACGCCGGCTGGTCACGCACCTTCTTCCCGACCGGGACCGTCACCGCAGCGTCCTCGAAGACGCCCCGGGGGTCCACCGAAGCGTCGTCGTCGGTCCCTCCGACCGTGAAGGGGCACCCTCCGTCCAGCGAGTTCGGACGGTACGGGGCGACTCCGCGGTGCACGGCGTGCTGGTGGTAGCCGTCGCGCAGCATGTCGTTGACCGGCGCGTGCGGCCGGTTGATCGGGATCTGGTCGAAGTTGGGGCCACCGAGGCGGGTCAGCTGGGTGTCGAGGTAGGAGAAGTTGCGGGCCTGCAGGAGCGGGTCGTCGGTGACGTCGATGCCCGGCACGAGGTGCCCGGTGTGGAAGGCGACCTGCTCGGTCTCGGCGAAGTAGTTGGTCGGGTTGCGCGTCGAGCATCATCCGTCCGATCGGCTGCACCGGGGCGATCTCCTCCGGAACGAGCTTGGTCGGGTCCAGCAGGTCGATCCCCTCGAACATCTGGTCCTCGGTGTCGGGAAGACCTGGACGCCGAGCTCCCACGCGGGGTACGCGCCCGCCTCGATCGCGTCGGCCAGGTCGCGACGGTGGAAGTCGGGGTCGATGCCGCCCAGCATCTGCGCCTCCTCCCACATCAGGGAGTGCACGCCCAGGCGTCGGCTTCCAGTGGAACTTCACCAGGCACGTGTCGCCCGCCGCGTTGAGGAACCGGAACGTGTGGACGCCGAACCCCTCCATCATCCGCAAGGAGCGAGGGATGCCACGGTCGGACATGTTCCAGATGGTGTGGTGCTGCGCCTCGGTGTGCAGCGAGGCGAAGTCCCAGAAGGTGTCGTGGGCGCTCTGCGCCTGCGGGATCTCACGGTCGGGGTGCGGCTTGCCCGCGTGGATCAGGTCGGGGAACTTGATCCCGTCCTGGATGAAGAAGACCGGGATGTTGTTGCCGACCAGGTCGCAGTTTCCCTCGTCGGTGTAGAACTTGACCGCGAAGCCGCGGGTGTCCCGGGCGGTGTCGGCCGAGCCTCGGGAGCCGAGGACCGTGGAGAAGCGGACGAAGACCGGCGTCTCCTCCCCTCCGTGAGGAACGTCTCGCGGCACAGAGGGGGGTCGGCGCTGCCGTACGCCTCGAACACCCGTGGGCAGCCGGCCCCCCGGGCGTGCACGACGCGTTCGGGGATCCGCTCGTGATCGAAGTGCATGATCTTCTCCCGCAGGTGGTGGTCCTCGAGCAGCGTCGGACCACGCGTGCCGGCCTTCAACGAGTGGTCGGTGTCTCGCAGCCGGACCCCGGTCGCGGTGGTCAGCGACGGGCCCTGCTGGCCCCGGGCGTCCGGCGCAGCGTCCACGGTGCTCCCGGTTGCGGTGCGCACATCGGGCTCGGCCTGGTCCTCCTTGGGCGGCAACGGGTCCCGCGGCGCAAGCGGCTCCTCGCGACTCGGTGTCTCGGGCGAAGGTGCGCCGGGAACTCCTACGTCGTGCCCTGCGCCAGGCTCGTCACGCTCACCGGCGGCGGCGTCGGAGTTGATCGGCTGGTTCGAGTTCACGCTGGCTCCTAGGAATCGGTGCCGACGACGTTAGGCAGATGTCCGAGCGACGACTTCCCTCCTAGGGGTGAGCGGACCCGATCACGCTCGAGATCTGGTCCTCGCCAGGCCGACCTGGGCCAATCACCCTTTTGAGCGGCGGAGTCACCCGGTCGGGTGGACGTCGCCCCCCGCGGTTCTCCCTAGCGTCTGACCGGGTGATCGGTGCCACCAGTGCTCCGCACCGTGGCCCAGGTCGGAGACACCGGCCACCGACAGCCGAGCCAGGAGGTGTGCCAGGTGAAGACGCCCAGCGGGCCGCGGGATGCGCCGGCACCGGGTGTCCCGCGCGCGGCGGCCCCGCAAGCCGCGCCGGCCCGGCCGCGACCCCTCCGGATCGCGTCCGTCCCGTCGGGCCACGTCTACGTCCGCCATCTGGCTCCGCTCAGCGGTCCGGGCCCGCTGCGGCTGCCCGACCCGCCGCCACTGGGTGGTGCGAGCACACAGCGCTGGTGGCCACCGGCCATGCTCGATCCTGGCTGGACGGCGCACCACGACGTGGACCTGGCGCACCTGCACTTCGGTTTCGACGCACGCACTCCCGCCGAGCTCGAGGCCTGGGTGTGCTCCCTGCGCAGGACGGGCACCCCCTGGGTCTACACCGTCCACGACCTGAGGAACCCCCACCACGAGCGCCGCGACCTGCACGACCGCCAGCTGGACGTGCTGGTGCCGGCCGCGGACCACCTGGTCACGCTGACCGTCGGCGCGGCGAGCGAGATCGAGCGTCGTTGGAACCGCCGGGCCACGGTCCTGCCCCATCCCCACGTCGTGCCGTTCGCCACGATGCAACGCATGGCCCACCGTCGTGCCACGCGCCAGACCGACACGTTCCGGGTCGGCGTCCACGTGAAGAGCCTGAGGCCCAGCATGGCGCCGATCCGGGTGCTGCGCGTGCTGGTCGACTGCATCGCGGATCTGCCGGGGGCGGTGCTCCAGGTCAACGCGCACCGCGAGGTGCTCGAGGCCCACGGAGCGCGCTACGACGCAGACCTCGCCAGTCGACTGCGCCGCTGGGCAGCGTCCGGGCGGGTGGACCTGCAGGTCCACGACTACCTGGACGACGAGGAGCTCTGGGACTATCTGAGCAACCTGGACGTGTCCGTCCTGCCGTACCGCTTCGGCACTCACTCGGGCTGGCTCGAGGCATGTCGCGACCTGGGAACCACCGTCGTCTCGCCGACCTGCGGCTACTTCGCCGACCAAGGACCGGTCCTCACCTACGAGCACGACGAGGATGACTTCGGGGCCGACTCCCTGGAAGCGGCGATCCGTCGTGCCTTCGCCGAGCGTCCTCGGTGGGGCGTGTCCGTCGAGGAGCGGCGCGCGCAGCGGCACGTCGTCGCCGGCGGCCACGATCGGATCTACCACTCACTGATCACGAGCTGACCATGCGCATCTGTCTCGTCGGCTCGTGCCGTCACCCGATCCGGGAGCCCTTCGCCGGCGGGTTGGAAGCTCTGACCCATGCCCTGGCGGGCGAGCTCCGCCCGACGTGGTCACGAGGTGACGCTCTTCGCCGGACCCGGCTCCGATCCCGAGCCTGCCGGTCGCACCTGCTGCCGATGGCCACGTTCGACCCGAGTGCCGCGGCACTGGCCGACCGGAACGCCCCGACCCCGAGCGGATCGCTGAGCATCATGCCTACCTCGCGCTGATGCTGGACCTTGCTCGAGACGGCGCCGAGCGGTACGACGTCGTGCACAACAACAGCCTGCACCACCTGCCCGTGGCGATGGCCCCGGCGCTTCGCGTGCCGGTGCTGACCACCCTGCACACCCCACCGCTGCCCTGGTTGGAATCGGCCCTGGCCCTGGCCCCCGCGTCCTGCTCGTTCGCTGCGGTCAGCGAGTTCACCGCACGGGCGTGGTCGCACGTCACGCAGAGCGCGATCATCCGCAACGGCCTGGACCTCGATGCATGGTCCCTCGGGCCGGGAGGCGGTCCGGCCGTCTGGTCGGGGCGGCTGGTCGCCGAGAAGGCGCCGCACGAGGCCATGGACGCGTGTCGTCGGGCGGGGGTGCCGCTCGTGCTGGCCGGGCCGGTCCACGACCGGCACTACTGGAATCAAGCAGATCGTCCCGAGACTGGGCCCCGGGGTCGAGCACCGCGGCCACCTCTCGCACGCCCAGCTGGCCGAGCTGCTGGCCACGGCCACGGTCGCCGTCGTGACACCGTCGTGGGACGAGCCGTACGGTCTCGTCGCGGCTGAAGCCATGGCGTGCGGCACGCCCGTGGCCGGTTACGCCCGGGGAGCCATCCCTGAGGTCGTGGGCGAGGACGGCGGGGTCCTCACCCGACCCGGCGACGTCGACGAGCTCGCCGCTGCGGTCGTGGCGGCCCGGCACCTGCAGCGTGCGGTCGTGCGGCGGCACGCCGAGCGCACCTGCTCGCTCGCACGCATGGTCGACGAGTACGAGTACCAGTACCACCAGCTCCTCTCCCGGCCCTCGGCTGCCGCATGATCGGCTACTACGTCCACCACGTCGGTCGTGGACACCTGCACCGCGCCACGGTCCTCGCTCACGAGCTGGGTAGTCACGGACTCGCCGTGACCGGGCTCTCGAGCCTGCCCAGGCCCGCCGACTGGACCGGTGAATGGATCCTTCTCCCGCGCGACGACCTGGGCGGGGCGACCGACCCGACCGCGCGCGCCCGGTTGCACTGGGCCCCGCGGGGCGACGTCGGACTGTGCTCGCGCACGGCGAGGGTGGCCGCATGGATCGACCGGGAACGTCCGGATGCCGTGGTGGTCGATGTGTCGGTGGAGATCACCCTGCTGGTGCGTCTGCACGGCGTCCCGGTCGTGGGTGTGGTGCTTCCCGGTCGCCGAGGTGACGCCGCCCACCGTCTCGGGTTCGACGTCGCGGACCGGTTGGTCGCCTTCTGGCCGGCGCGAGCCAGGGGCATGCTGGGCGACGTGCCGGCGGAAGTCCTGTCGCGGGTGGAGCCGCTCGGCGCCCTGTCGCGCTTTCGGATCGGGGCGGCGAGCCGACGCACTTCCCGGCGGGCTCTCCTGCTCCTGGGCCAGGGCGGGCACGACGTCGGCGACGCTCGCATCGCCATGCTGCGGACGGCGACGCCGCAGTGGTCGTGGACGTTGCTCGACGGACGTCCCGGCCGCTGGGCCGCCGACCCGTCCACCGCGGTCGCTGCCGCCGATGTCGTCGTGACCCACGCGGGGCAGAACGCGATCGCCGAGGTTGCGGCAGCTCGTCGTCCGGCCGTGGTGCTCCCGCAGGCCCGTCCGCACGCGGAGCAGCGCACGACGGCGACCGCCCTGAACGCGGGAGGCTGGCCGGTCACGGTGTGCGAGCAGTGGCCGGACGCCGGCTGGCCCGACCGGTTGTCGCGGACCGCCGCGCTCGACGGTGGCCGTTGGTCGAGCTGGTGCGACGGGCGCGCCGCCCAGCGCTTCGCCGACGTCGTCCGCAGCGTCGGTGGAGCCCGCGGATGACCGACGTCGCCGTCGTGACCATCGCCCAGGGTCGCCATCACCACCTGGCCGCTCAGCACCGCTCCCTCGCGATGGGCTCGCGACGGCCTGATGAGTACCTCGTGGTCGCCATGGGTGACCCCGACCTCGCACCTGGGACGGTCGACGACCTCGAGCGTGACGTCGTCCGGGTGCCCGTCCCGGATCAAGGGCTGCCGCTGGCGGCCGCCCGCAACCGGGGAGTCTCAGCGGCTCTCGATCGCGGGGCGAGCACCGTCATCCTGCTGGACGTCGACTGCCTCGCGGGACACGATCTCGTCGCGGCGTACGCATCGACCATCAGCCGGCATCCGGGCACGGTGTGGTCCGGACCCGTCACCTACCTGCCACCCGCTCCGGCCACCGGTTACGACCTCGACCGGCTCGAGGACCTCGACGACCCCCACCCGGCGCGACCGGCGCCCCGGCCGGGTGAGCTGCTCGCGTGTGAGAGGCCCGAGCTCTTCTGGTCCCTCTCCTTCGCCGTCAGCGCGCCGGACTGGCACACCGGGGGCGGCTTCTGCGAGGACTACGTCGGGTACGGCGGGGAGGACACCGACCTCGCACGCTCGTTGACCTCCGCCGGCATCGCGCTGGGCTGGGTGGGCGCGGCGCGTGCCTACCACCAACATCACGCGGTGGAGGACCCTCCGGTCCGTCATCTCGACGCGATCCTGCGCAACGCCCGCGTGTTCCACGAGCGGTGGGGGGAGTGGCCGATGATCGGGTGGCTGCACCAGTTCGAGGAGCTCGGCCTCGTGCGTCGTACCGCTCGCGGCTGGGAACGCCGAGAGCCGGGGTGAGCGGGTGTGGATCGCGGCGACGGACGCGGCGACCCACACGTCGACTTCGGCTCAGCCGGGACTCAGCGCTGCTCCGGGGGCACCGCCGAGTGACGGGGATCCCCGTGCGTGCGGTTCGCCTCCTTCATCTCGGCCTCGAGCAGGTGGCGGCGTCCGCCCACCAGCTCCTCGCGAGCCGTCGCCTCCCACTGACGCCACGCCGACATGTATCCATCGTCGTACTCCTCGATGATCTGGAAGGTCCAGCGTCCCTCGAGCACGTTGCGGCCCACCAGCTCGCGCTCGATGCGATCCGCCAGGTCCGAGTGACCCGCTGACCGGATCTGCTGCACCGCCTCGCGCAGCTGGGTGTCGCCGGTCCCGGTGAGCCGGTGGAACTGCAGCAGGTGACCGCGGGCGACCTCGATGGTCTCCAGTGCACGGGTCACGGTGTCCACCGCCTCCACGAGCGCGTCCGTGGCCTCACTGGGACGGGTGTGTTCCTGATCGGGTCGGTCCATGCTCGGCGCACTCCTCGGTGCTCGACGGTGACGGCACACTGCGCCACCACTTCTAGCAGGCACTCCACCCCGACCGCCCGTACCAGCGCCGGGCCGAGGCGGGATCGCGCGCGGACTCCTCGGACCCGCTGGGGCACGCGCCCCCAGGCAGGCGCGTGCCCTCCGCCTCCCTAGAGGTCGACGGTGCGATTCTCGTTGGGGAACTCGCCGGGGTCGTCGTTCTTGATCGCACGGGCCATCCCGAGCATCTGCTTGACCTTGCTGGTGGCCGCGTTCCAGTACTCCGCAGTGTCTGCGTGAACCTTCAGCAGAGCCAGTCCGGGAGTCTCGAGCCCGTCCGGGAACCAGGTCTCGAGCGGCTTGGCCCACAGGTCCTCGGCCTTGGCCTGGTCCTGGACCAGCTCAGCGGTCCCGGAGATCGAGGTCCACTCGCTCAACTTGTCGTTCGAGAACGACACGTTGACCCGCGGGTGGGCCTGGATCTGGCGGACCTTGTCGGAGTCGGCGTAGACGAAGAACCACAGATCCCCGTCGAACTCCGACTCCTGGACCGCCATGGGTCGACTCACGTGGTCACCGTCCGACGTCATCGTCGTCAACATCGCCGACTGAGCCCTGCCGACGAGCTCGATGACGTTCTGGCGATCGTCCTGGTCGTTTGCCACGGTCTCCTCCATCTGGTGCGCCTCACGTCTGGTGGGCTGCGTTCGTGCCTGACCGGTACCCACTCGAGACTCACCCATCTCACCCATGGAGGTGATCGGCCCCCTGGCTCGACTCCACGACGACGCGCAGCCGAGGACCGAGGACCGCGGGCAGAGCAGCGGCGTGGACGACGGTGCTGCACGATCGAACCGACGACACGGGGCCCCGGGACTGCGGCTGTGGGACGCGTGACCTACGGAGGCCGATTGTTCAGCGCGGCGCTGGGTACCGGCCGGGTAGCCACGCACCATGAGGAGGCGATCGGCGTGGACACGTTGACGTTCGTGGGGACAGCCACCTCGATCCTGAGGCTGGGGACGTTCACCCTGCTCACCGACCCCAACTTCTTGCACCAGGGGCAACGCGCCTACCTGGGCAAGGGCTTGTGGTCTCGCAGGCTGAGCGAACCGGCTCTTGCGCCGTCCGACCTCCCGAGCCTCGATGCCGTGATCCTGTCGCACCTGCACGGCGACCACTTCGACCGGGTGGCACGTGCTGAGCTGGCCCGTTCCCAGCCGATCCTGACCACGCAGCACGCAGCGCGCACGCTCGGACGCTGGGGCTTCGACACGGACGGGATCTCGGTGTGGGACTCCCGGACCTCGTTCGCGGATCCGAGTCCCTGACGGTCACGGCGTTGCCGGCGGTCCACGCACGAGGACTGATCGGGCAGGCTCCTACCCCCGTGATGGGCACCCTGCTCGAGCACCGTCGAGACGGGCAGGTACGCCGGCGTGTCTACCTCAGCGGTGACACCCTGACCGGCGACCACCTCGATGAGATCGCCGCGCGACACCCCGACATCGACGTGGCCGTCGTCCACCTCGGCGGCACGCGTGTCCTGCTGCACACCGTCACGATGGACGGTGCTCAAGGCGTCGACTTCCTGAGACGTGTGCGACCCGGCCAGGCGATCCCGGTGCACTACGACGACTACGGGGTCTTCCGCTCGCCCCTCTCGCAGTTCCAGCGGCTCGCCGGGTCGGCGGGCCTCGGCCACCTGATCCGGACAGTGGGTCGAGGCGACACCCTCGACCTGGACCGGCCCGCTCACGAGACACCCGAGTAGCGGCGGGGTCAGCCGACCGGTGGGTCGCGCAGCCCTCACGACCGACATCGTCGTGGGGTGCTCGAACCCGCCGACCCCCGATCGGTCCGATGCCCTCCCCTGCTGGCTATTCGTCGTCGAGTCTCAGGGAGAACGGTGACGGGGTCGAAGCACGCGCACGGGGTCTCTGGAAACCGTGGTCGACGCCCCACAGGACGGCCTTCGACCGGGAGGTGACGTCCATCTTGCGGTAGGCGGTGCGGATGTAGGACTTCACGGTGTTGATGCTCAGGTAGAGCCGGTCGGCGAGGTCCTGGTTGCTGAGCCCCTGAGTGACCAGGGCGACGATCTCGGACTCGCGCTCGCTGAGCCCGTCGGTCTTGCCCGGCCAGTCCCGCTCGGTGAGCACCTCGGCGTCCGTCGCGGCGCCACTCGTGGTGAGCGCGGCCCCATCAGCTGCCGCACCCGGCGGGTGGCGGTAGGTGCCGGTGGTGTGGATCTCCTCCAGGGCCGTCACGAGCGCCTCACCGTCGAGGTTCTTGGACAGGTGCAGTGACAGTCCCCCTTCTCGGCCCTCACGTCGAACGTCTCCGAGGCCACCGTTCAACACCAGCTGAGTCGTGGGGGGTAGGGCGCGGATGTCGCTGTCCCAGGTGTAGATGACGACCTGACGAGGCAGCCAGCCGCTCCCGAGAAGGTCGTGCCAGGTCTCGTCTCGTGCTCGCGCAGCGAAGGCGTCGTAGAGGACGATGTCGATCTGGCTCTGCGTCCCGTCCACCAGTGGTGCGTCGGCTGCGGCCTCGATCACCTCCACGCGGTCGGGGAATGCTGCGAGCATCCTGACCAGGCCTTCGACCACGACCTGGTAGTCGTTGAGGATCGCAAGGCGAATCGGCGTGTGCACCATGAGTGAGGCCTACTTGTCGGTTGCCGGTCGGGGACCGAGGCCCCGACCCCGAGAGCAAGTTCTCGAGGAGGGTGCAGTAAGAGCACCGATGGGCATCTGTCGTCGACGTACGCCGCTGCGCTGCGAACAGACCAGGTCACCGGAATGCTCGACCTCCCGCTAGACACTACTCCTCGTGGAAGAGCAGGATCCCGCGAGCGATCTCGGCCGGGCCCTCTCCCGCGCGAGCAGCAGTCTCGATCAGGCTCTGACGAGCCCGAGGCTCGTCGAGGCCGGTGACGTGGGCAATGATCCGGATCGCCCGAACGATGCTGGCGTCCTGGACGGCGAGTGCGCGCGAGGTGGTCACCGCACGGGCCCGGGCGTCGAATGACAGGTCGGCGTCGCCCACCGCGCCCGGAGCCCAAGCGCCGACCAGGTCAGCCACCTCGGCCACCACCCCGGCAAAGGCCCCTGGCTGCGAGGCGTAGATGTTGACGCTGCCGACCACCTCCCCGGTGTCGTCGAGCAGCGGCAGCGAGAGGCTGGCGCGCACCCCCACGGCTGCGCTGGCGCGTGCGAACAACGACCACGCCTGTTCACTGAGCGGACTTCCGACCTCGTCGTCGATGTCATCGAGCTCCACCGGCTCCGCCCGGTCGACGGCGGTGGCGCACGGACCGCCGTCGAGGTACTGCATCGCGTCGAGGTGCTGCGCCTCGGTCGTGGTGGCGACGAGCGTCACCAGCCTGTGCTCCACCATCTTGCAGACGCTGAGCCCAGCCACCGTTGGCACCAACCGTGCCAGCGCCTGCGTGTGCTCGCGCAGCTGCCGGCGCAGCTCGGGATAACCCCGCTGCTCCAACCGGTCCAACGACTGCGAGGTCGCAGGAGTCGGTTCCACGGTCATCTTCTCCTCGCCAGGCGAACTCAAGGACCCCTATTTTAGGGTGGGCTGGAGCCAGATCCACCCCCTTTCGACTGGTTCCCCTGCACCCGCCTGCGGTGACCCCGGCCGTGCGCGTACTTTCCGAGCGCGCGCCCGGATGGCTGTCCCAGGGAGCCCCCAGGTCCACGCCCGCCCCGAGCGAGGTTTCGAGACAGGACTTCGTCTTTCCTCAACCACCGGAAACTCCGGACCACGCTGGTTGAGGAGGCCCGCCCGGGCCGTCTCGGAACCCCCCAAGCCCCCGCCCTCACCGACCGAGGTTTCGAGACAGGACTTCGTCCTTCCTCAACCACCGGAAACCCCGGGTCACGCTGGTCGAGGAGGTCCGCCCGGGCCGCCTCGGAACCTTCACATCCTTGCGGGGGTGGGCGGACTCTCGATCGGTGCCTCACCATCGGTTCAAAGCCCACGTCTCACAACGTGGACGACCCGGGGGTCCCCGGGTGCTCGCGACCGGCCCCGGGGCCGGCGGCTTACGCAGACGCCACCCCCGGGCCGGTCGCTTCCGACGAGGAGGACGGCATCGGCGACATCCGACACCACCGCATCCCTCAACGACCCAGTCTTCGCTGTGAGCCGCTGAGCACCCATGAGCTGATCAGCGCCTGGCGAACCAGCACCCGGGTGATGCGCCTGCTCCGCGACGCAGAGACACGTGCCGCTCTCGGCGAACGGCGCCGCGCCTACCTTCTCGAGCTCGAGGCCAGAGACCCCGACGGCGTCCGCCACTGGCTCACCACCGAGCCACCGGAGACGCTCGACGACCCCGGCCCTCACTTTCTCGGGGGCCGACCAAGACCCTGATCGATCTTCAGCCCCGCCGCACACGTGCTGCCGGGCGAGACATCAAGCGGCAGCGACCAGCTCGGGTGTCCCCGTTCCGCGAGCCGGTGGCCGTCGGGGGCCATCAGTGGCGGGAGGTCATGGGTCCCAGAGGTGCTCCTTCTTCTGGGTTGTGCGTCCGTGACGCGCTGCGACAGGCCAGCATCAGGCCGGCTACGTCTCCGCGATCCAACAGTCCGGACAGCTTGCGCTGTTGCTCGTGTGCGGTGCGCCAGGCGGATGATGTCCCCCACCGCTCGCCCACGCCCTCCTCGAGGCTGGCGGCCATGGCGGTCCAGCTTGGGTGAGGGTTCAGCAAAGTCGTTGAGCCAGGCTCGGTGCTCCTGCGCCAGCCCGACAGCGCGGAGGAGGTCAGCCGTCTCCTGCGCCGGCGGGGAACGTGTTCCCGGCCGGCGCTTCGAGTCTGGCGCGATCCCCGAGGCGCACGAACACCAGGAGCCCGACTGGTCCTCCCGGACAGACGGTCCGCACCAGCTCGTCGAGCAGCGCGCGTTTGCTCTCGACCGCACACAGGACCCCCAGTGACCATGCTGCGGCGAAGGAGCCGGAGGCGAAGGGCAGCGCCGAACCGGCGGCCACCGCGGTGGGGTGGTTGAAGAGTCGGTGCACTGCTCGGCACGCGCCCGGCATCGGATCGACCAGGACGGGTGCAACCCCGAAACGCGCCGCCACGATCTGGGCCGGTCCACCCATTCCCGCTCCGCAGTCGAGCAGGCTCACGCCCGGCCCGAAGCGCATCCGCCTACCCAGCCACTCCAACGCCATCGGCGTGCCGCTGCCTTGGCACGCGGCCGCGACCATCTGCTCGATCACAGGCCCGGCCCGGTGCGAGGCCGATCAGGACGAGCGCCTGGTGCGGATGTCACGACCCTCCTCGACGTGATCCTGCTTCTTCTTCTCGGTCTTCTCGATGTTGGTGGTGTCACGGGGAGGTAGCTGGATCTCGTCCTCGGCCTCGATACCGGCTTGGAGCTGGCGGCTGCGCTCGAGCTCGGCGTCGAGCTCGGCACCGAAGAGCAGGGCGACGTTGGTGATCCACAGCCAGAGCAGGAAGACGACGATGCTGGCGAACGAGCCGTAGGTCTTGCTGTAGCTGCTGAACGTCGCAACGTAGAAGCCGAACGCCGCTGAGGCGAGGATCCACACCACGATGGCGAACAGAGCACCGATACTGATCCACTTGAACTTCGGGGTCTTCACGTTCGGTGTGAAGCGGTACAGGACGGCCACGATCACGACCACCACGATCAGCAGCACCGGCCACTTCGCGATCTGCCACACCAAGACGAGCGTGGATCCCAGTCCCAGCGAGCTGCCGACGGAGGTGGCGACGGGACCACTGACGACCAGCATCAGCAGAACCACGGCGGTGAGCACGACGAGGAGCAGGGTGATCAGCAGCATCACCGGACGCAGCTTCCACACCGGGCGGCCTTCACCGATCTGGTAGACCCGGTTCATCGCACGGGCGAACGCGTTGACGTAGCCGGACGCGGACCACAACGCTGCGACCAAGCCGATGATCAGCGCGAACCCTGCGCCCGGGCCCGTGCTGAGCGAGGTCAGGATCGGCTCGACCGTCTTGGCGGCGGAGGATCCGGCGGTGTCGGAGATGATCTTCGCGATCGAGTCGACCGACTTGGGTCCTTGACCGAAGACTCCGACCAACGACAGCAAGGCGATCAGCGCGGGGAAGAGGGCAAGCACGGCGTAGTAGGTCAACGCAGCCGCCAAGTCGGTGCACTCGTCGGCCGAGAACTTGCTCAGCGTGCCCTTGAGCGCGTGCTTCCACGGTGAGGTCCCCATGTCCGTGGGCGAGTCGGGCTTGCGCGGGTCTTCCGGAGACGGGTTGTCACGCTTGCGGGAATCCGCGCTGCTCGAGCTCATCGCCGCCACCGTTCCTCTGCCGGCGCCGCCGGGGACGTGTGGCACCTGGTCCTCGGCTCAGCGCCAGGGATGTCGTCTCGGGCGGTCGGAACGGTCGACGTGCTCATGCATTTCTCCTTGCGGACTAGGACGTGCGGCGCTTCTCGTGAGTGGCTCGGGCTGCTAGCCCGACTGTTGGGTGCGTAGCAGGTGCAGCCGGTCCAGCAGCTCCTCGAGGCCGGCCTCGAACTCGTCGGCCGAGCGGTTCTGGGCCAAGTCCGCCGACAGGCGTCGGACGGTGGGGTAGTCAGCCAGGTCTCCCAGGGGCTCGGACTGGTCCTCCAAGACATCGAGGGGGCCGACATCAGCGCCGAGCGTCGCGACCTCGAGCAGGAGGTGGCCGAGCAAGAAGCTGGTGAAGGCGCGGTAGCTGGCGACAGCCGCCTGGTCGGAGAATCCCTCGTCCGACATCGCATCCAAGAACGCCTGGACCCAGCGCAGACTGCGGATGGGTGGTCGCAGCCACGGCGCCTCCGGTGGCCGGGACACGATCAGGGGGAAGGCGTTCGGGTGGGCCAGCGCCACCCGTCGCATGCCGTGGGCGAGACGCTGCAAGAAGTCCTGCCAACCATCGCGGGGTGCCGCAAGCACTTCGTCGTCGTGGTCGAGGTCCTCGACGATGGCATCGACTATCGCGTCGAGCAGCTCGTCCTTGCCGGACACGTACCGGTACAGCGACATCGCCTCGACGCCCAGGACACTTCCCAGGTGTCGCATGGTCAGTCCCGGGAGGCCGGACTGATCGACGTAGTCGATGGCCGCGGCAACGATCCTCTCCCGACCGAGAGGCGTCCTTTCCGAAGGCAGCTCAAGCCCGGCGACCAGGGCTGTGTCACCATCCACGAGCTCATCGCCACCCTCAGCAGGTCCGTCGACCGGGACGTTCATCGCCCGACCGCCGCAGACTCCGCCGATTCGCGGGCAACGTCGTCGGTGAGGACTGGTGCGGCGACCGTCGCAGCGGTGGCCGCCACCCGAGAAGCCCCCACGCGGCGGACCGTCGAGCAGGGGTTCATCGCGACCGGTCCATCCTTCGTCCCGGCACCGGTCGCCTCAACTGCCGGGCCATTCCCCGGTCGCCTTCTCGAAGACCTGTGCGCCGCCTCGCTTGGCCAGCGTCTTGACGACGGCGAAGATCGCACCCTGGATCACCGCCGCGATGAGGATCTGGTTGATCGGGTACTCCGACTCCAGCGGACCCGGCGGATCGTCGGGGTCGCCGGGTGTGGCGTGCTGCCAGACCTTCTTGAAGATCGCACTGGCCACGAGCCCGGCGCTGAGCGAGATGATGATTCCGGCCGGCTGGTACAACAGCTTGGCCGACTTCGTCGGGGTCTTCTGGGTCTTGATGGGGGTCTTGGACATCAGGTCACTCCTGGGTTCGACATGCGGGACTCGGCGTGCTGGCGGGTCGCGTGCTGCTGAGCGTCAGCGTCGCCGTTGCCACACCACGACACCGACCACGACGGCCACCAGTGCGGCGGCCGTTCCGGCGAGGATCGCGGGGTTGGCCCGCGCCCGTGTCATCGCGTCGCTCTGCTGGGCGCGCGTGTAGGCAGCCGTCGCGTTCTGCTGGAGCTCGCCGACCTTGGCCGTCGCGGTGGTCCTGGCCTGCTCCAGGCGTGCCTTGGCGTTCGCCTTCACGTCGAGCTTGGCGCTGATCGAGTCGACGGTCTGGCGCAGCTGCTCGCGGGTCTCCTCGATGTCCGCCACGATGTCGTCCTGTGTCGCGTCCGTGCCGGGCTCGGGTGGTAGGCGGTCGTTGCCACGCTGCGAGGCGTCATCCGTCTCGAGCCTGTCGGGGTCGGTCTCGGTGCGGTCAGGCATGGTGGTCGTGCTCCTTCACTGCGGCGACGTCGCGCTTGACGTTCTCGATCGTCCGCTCGGGGGCGGCAGGAGTGGCTTGGCTGATCTTCTTCTTGCCGATCAGCGCCGCTACCGCGGCGATCGCGAACAGGACGACGACCACGATCAGGGCGGACAGCCACAGCGCCAGCACCAGGTCGAGAGCGATCACGGCGGTGGCGACGAACGTCTGCCAGACCCAGGAAGCCGAACAGGCCGCCGGCGCCGAACAGACCGGCACCGAGACCGGCGCTCTTGGCCTTGCCCTGGACCTCCAGCACCGCCAGCCGCATCTCGTCACGGACCAGGCGGGTGGTGTCCTGCGAGAGCTGGGTCACCAAGTCACCCAACGACGCACCCCGCCACCCGACGTGGCCGGCGCAGCCGGCGTGGACAGGCTGCCTGCTCGCTCGGTGGAGGCAGGGCCGACGCCCCGGTCTCGCTCATGCCGGCGAGCCCGGCTTGGGTGCACCCGACGTGTCCGTCGACGCCTGACCGGAGACCGTCCCGGATGCTGGGGCTGGGGGCTTGGCCGTCGTGCTCGGTGTCGAGGCGGAAGCGTTGCTCGGCTTCGAGGCCGTGTCGGGCTCCGAGGAGCCGACCTTCTCCTTGACCGCGGAGGTCTGCTTCTTGGCCTGGGTCTTGACGACGTCCTGGGCCCCGGAGACGGTCTCCTGGACCTTGGGGTTGCCCCACAGCTTGTTCGCCTGCTCGACGATCTCGTCGTAGCGCTCACGGCCAGCGCGGGCGCCCAGGACGTAGCCTGCCGCTGCGCCGATGATGATCGTGGTCTTGCCGAACATGGTGATGCCTCTCGTTTGGATGACAGTCGAACCGGACGACGGTCGGGCACATTGCGCCGACCGCCAGATGAGCTGGAGTCAGTGGGCTGGGTCGGCTCGTGGAACTGGTCGGTGCGGATGTCCTCGCCGGTCTTCTCGGTCTTGACCTTGCCTCCGTAGGCCGGGCCTGTTCCGCCGCGCTCGAACGGCGATGTACGGCTCGCGACATGGATGCTGCGCCGCAACGATCTGGAAAGGTTCGAGCCAGACTTACGCTGTAAGCTGAGCAGTGATGCAAGTAACCCAGGACTTCGAGGGCTTGTCAAGGGCCAGCGCCCGGTCCGAGCGCGAGCGGATGCTCCACCTCAACAGCCCGCGACATCGCCGGACACCCCCACCGGGGTGGACACAGCTGCGCAGCAGGTCGGCCAACCTGCGTGTCGTGCGGGGAGCAGTTGACCGCGGCCCCCTCAGGACCACCCGCCGCTCGGCCCTGGTCGCCGGTGATATCGACATGGTCCTGGCTGGTCAGGACGAGATCTTCGAATTGGG
>CAWJMC010000003.1:0-29911 GCA_963843875.1 uncultured Actinomycetota bacterium
GCTGGCTCGACGACTGGACCCGCTACGCCCTGCACGTCAGCGCACACCAGCGCATCACCACCCCGATCGTGGTCACCACGTGCCGAGAAGCCCCTTGCCCAGCACCCGGTTCCCGCGTCCACACTCACTGATAACGCGATGATCTACCCGTCCGGCTCTCTGGCGGCCGAGGCGGCCGCAACGCCTTCGAGCAAGAGCTCCACGACCGGCACGTGGTCCAGAAGAACTCCCGACCCGGACACCCCACCACCTGCGGCAAGGCCGAGCGGTTCCAGCAGACGATGAAGAAGTGGCTGCGCGCCCAGCCGATCCAGCCAAACACGATCGCCGAGCTCCTGGCACTCCTCGACCGCTTCACCGACGAGTACAACCACCGGCGCCGCACCGATCGTTGCCCCACCGGGCGAGCCCGGCGACGCTCTACGACACCATGCCCAAAGCCGTCCCAGGCGAGCTCACCGACCCCGAGAACCACGACCGGATCCGCCACGACATCGTCGACAAAGCCGGCTCGGTCACCCTCAGACACCGCAGTCGTTTGCACCACATCGGCATCGGGCGAACCCCCACCGGAACCTGCGTCATCCCGCTCGTCCAAGACCTCGACATCAGGGTCCTCAACGCCGCCCCACCGGCGAACTCCTCCGCGAACTCACCCTCGACCCCACCACGACTACCAACCCACCGGAGCGCCGAAGGGACCCACACGCAGACCCCGAAAATGACAGCACCCGGACCTGCAATCGCAGGTCCGGGTGTCGCCGATGTCTTGAGACATCACACGGTCGGGCTGACAGGATTCGAACCTGCGACCCCTTGACCCCCAGTCAAGTGCGCTACCAAGCTGCGCCACAGCCCGAAGCCCCAGGTGCTGCTCGCGCAGCGTCCGAAGGCGAGGACGACACTACCGCAGACGTTGGCGTGCTCCGACCAGGGCCTCGGGGGCCGTCCGCGATATTCCCGATCGAGCGGGCGGACGTTCCCTGAGCGTGATTCTTGGGCTTCTCAGTGCGATCTTCGCGGACCCACAGCAGACCCACAAGCGACTCACGGCGTCCTCCCGAGTGAAGGCGATGAAGTAGGACCATCGACCTCAGGAGGACCAGTGAACCCCTACCCCTACGGCAACAGCGACCCGGAGCGCACGCCCCAGGACCTCACCACCCCGCAGATGGTGCCCGGTGAGAGCTGGGAGAGCCCGGTGCAGCCGCCCCCTCGGCGGGGCAGGAAGGCGCTCCGCCTGGTCGTCGGTACGACGGCCGCGGCGTTGCTGCTCGCCGGCGGGGTTGGCGTGGGCACCGCGATCGGTGAGTCTCGGGTGAGCACCGACACCGCGAGTAGCCAGTCCACCACCCCCACCGACGGTCAGGCCGGCAGCCAGCAGTCCCAGGCGCAAGGGCCCTCGTCGGGTCCGCTGTACGGCGGTGGCCAGAGCGACCAGAGCGGCTCTGGCGCGCAGGACACGGACGCCACGACGGCGAGCGGCAGCCAGCTCACCGGGCTGGTCCGTATCCAGACCAAGCTCGGCTACGCCAACGGCGCGGCAGCGGGCACCGGGATGGTCCTGACCTCCGACGGCGAGGTCGTCACCAACCACCACGTGGTCGAGGGTGCGACCGAGATCCAGGCCACGGTGATGTCGACCGGCAAGACGTACGCCGCCACCGTCGTCGGCACGGACGCCGGCGACGACGTTGCCGTGATCCAGCTCCAGGACGCCTCCGGGCTGAGCACCGTCAAGGCCGACGACGACGCTGTCGCCGTCGGGGACTCGGTGACGGCGGTCGGCGACGCGGGCGGGTCGCAGACCCTGAGCGCCGCGTCGGGCACGGTCAGCGCCGTCGAGCAGAGCATCCGCACCGAGTCCGAGGGGGTCACCACCGGCGAGCGTCTCAAGGGTCTGATCGAGATCGACGCCGACGTGATCTCGGGCGACTCCGGCGGCGCGACGTACGACGGGGAGGGCGAGGTGGTCGGGATGACCACCGCTGCCTCCAGCGGCTCGGCCGACATCACCGGCTACGCGATCCCGATCCAGAAGGTGCTCAGCATCGTCACCGACCTCCACGACGGCGTCAGCAGCTCGTCGTACGTCTACGGCAACCCGGCCTTCCTCGGCATCGGCCTGGCGCAGGACGGCGGCGCCACCGTGCAGGGGGTGTACGACGACACCCCGGCAGCGGAGGCGGGGATCGTCGCCGGGGACACGATCACCTCGATCGACGGCACCCGGGTCAGCACCGGGTCCGCGCTCAGCAAGGCCATCGCCGGCTACCAGCCCGGCGACCGGGTACAGGTCACCTGGACCGGCCGGTCCGGACAGACCCAGAGCGCCACGGTCACCCTGGCGACCGGCCCGGTGGCCTGAGGCCGGGCCGACGCCCAGCTCGACCCGGTGCCAGGCCCAACTCGACCCTGCGGGGCCCGGGAGGTCAGCGCTTGCGCTTCTCCCGGGCCTTGACCTGCAGGCTGATCGGGGTGCCGACGAAGCCGAACTCCTCGCGCAGCCGGCGCTCGATGAAGCGCAGGTAGCCCGCCTCCAGCTTGCCGGAGGTGAACAGCACGAAGGTCGGCGGAGCACTGCCGGGCTGGGTCGCGAAGAGCACCTTGGGCTGCTTGCCGCTGCGCACCGGGTGCGGGTGCTCGGCGACCAGGCGGCCGAAGAAGGAGTTCAGTGCGCCGGTGCCGACCCGGGTCTCCCAGCCGGTGACGCCGCGTCGATCGCCGGCACCAGCCGGTCGACGTGCCAGCCGGTGCGGGCGGTGACGTTCATCCGCGGCGCCCACTGCACCTGCACGAGGTCGCGCTCGATCTCGCGCTCCAGGTAGTGCCGGCGTTCCTCGTCGACCAGGTCCCACTTGTTGAAGGCGATCACCAGCGCGCGCCCGGCCTCCTGGACGGTCCGGATGATCCGCTGGTCCTGCTCCGATATCGCGAGCGAGGCGTCGACCACGAGCACGGCCACCTCGGCCCGGTCGATCGCGGTCGTCGTGCGCAGCGAGGCGTAGTACTCGTGCCCCGACGCCTCCTTGACCCGCTTGCGGATGCCGGCGGTGTCGATGAAGCGCCAGTCGCGCCCGCCGAGGGTGATCAGCTCGTCGACCGGGTCGACGGTGGTGCCGGCCACCTCGTCGACGACCACGCGCTCGGAGCCGGCCAGGCGGTTGAGCAGCGAGGACTTGCCGGCGTTCGGCTTGCCGACGATCGCGATGCGGCGCGGTCCGCCGACCTCCTCGAAGGACTCGGCGGGTGCCTCGGGCAGGGCGTCCAGGATGGCGTCGAGCATGTCGCCGGAGCCGCGCCCGTGCAGCGCCGAGACCGGGATCGGCTCGCCCAGCCCGAGGTTCCACAGCGCGTACGCCTCCGCCTCGGTGCGCTGGTCGTCGACCTTGTTGGCGGCCAGGACGACCGGCTTGCCGGACTTGCGCAGGATCCGGACGACGGCCTCGTCGGCGTCGGTGATCCCGACCCCGGCGTCGACCACGAAGAGCACGGCATCGGCGATCCCGACCGCCACCTCGGCCTGCGCAGCGATCCGCTCGGCCAGGCCCTGGGCGTCCGGGTCCCAGCCGCCGGTGTCGACGACCGTGAAGGTCCGGCCGTTCCAGATCGCCTCGTAGGAGACCCGGTCGCGGGTCACCCCGGGCCGGTCCTCGACGACCGCCTCGCGGCGACCGATCATCCGGTTGACCAGGGTGGACTTGCCGACGTTGGGACGCCCGACCACGGCCAGCACGGGGGCAGGTCCTGCTCCCGGCTCGGCGGGGCCAGCAGGCTCGGACATCGGATTCCTTCGGTTCGTCGGACAGGGTCGGATCTCGGGTCGGATCTCGGGTCGGATCCGGGCAGCTCGGTGTCAGTGTGGCGGAAGGGGGCCCGGTGCCGGCAATCCGCTGTCGGCGAGCGCTCTCGCCCGCAGCTCCACCAGTGCCTGCTGCACCAGGCCCGTCACCTCGGCCACGTCGGCTCGCCGCCGGGGCCACGGCCGTTGCGGCACGCCCACCGGCTCGCCGTACCGCATCACGATCCGGCTGCCCCGAGCCGGCCACGTCGCAGCCGAGCCCGGTCGTCGGGTCCCGAGGAACACCAGTGGCAGCACCGGCGCACCCGAGACGAGCGCGAGGTACGCCGCCCCACCGTGTGCGTGCAACACATCACCGGCCCCGCGTGTTCCCTCGGGGAAGATCCCCACCACTCCCCCGTCGGCGAGCACCCGCAGCGAGAGCCGCACGGCCCGGACGTCGACCGTGGCCCGGGTCAGCGGGATCAGTCCCGCCCGGCGCAGCAGACCGCCGGTCGGCGGGACGAACATCTCCACCTTCGTGAGGGCGTGCAGCGGTCGCGGCGCGAAGAGCGTCATCAGCGGTCCGTCGGCGAACCCGGTGTGGGTGGCCGCCACGACCACCGGCCCCGAGGTCGGGAAGTGCTGCTCGTCGAGCACCTCCACCCGGTAGACCCGGCGAGCGAGCAGCCGCGCCGACCCGGCGAGCCGGCGCTGCAGGCGCTCGGGGGGCGGCGTCAGGTCATCGGTGCGTGGAAGCCCGGGGGCGCCTGGCAACGCTCAGCCTCGTTGGCCGCTGCGAGCCGCCTCGACCAGGTCGACGACCTGCGCCACCACCTCGTCGAGCGTGTACGCCGTCGTGTCGATGCGCACCGCACCCTCGGCGACGCTCAGCGGCGAGACCGCACGGGTGGAGTCGACGTCGTCGCGCCGGCGCAGGTCGGCCTCCGTGGCCCCGACGTCACCCGACCCCTGCTCCGCCGTACGCCGCTCGGCCCGGGCGGCCGGATCGGCGCTCAGGTAGACCTTCACGAGCGCCTCGGGGGCGACCACCGAGCCGATGTCTCGGCCCTCGACCACGATGCCGCCGGTCCCGGGACCACCGCCGGCGCCGGTGATCACGGCGCGCTGCCGTTCGACCAGTCGGGCGCGCACGGCGGGCACGGCCGAGACCGCCGACACCGCCGCGACCACGCGCTGCGAGCGGATGTCGAGGGCGACGTCGAGCCCGTCCAGGGTGATCGTCGGCGCGAGCGGGTCGGTGCCCGGCTCGATCACGGGGTGGTCGACCGCGGTCGTCACCGCCTCCGGGTCGTCCACGTCGACGCCGTGGTCGAGCATCCACAGCGTCACCGCGCGGTACATCGCACCGGTGTCGAGGTAGCGGAGGCCGAGGGTGTCCGCCACCCCGCGTGCGGTGCTGGACTTGCCCGAGCCGGACGGGCCGTCCATGGCGACGACGAGGACGGTGTTCACGGGAGGTGAGCCTATCGACCTCCCGCACCGCTAGCGCCAGACGGTCCAGTGCCGCGCCTCGAGGGCCTCGAGGAGCGCCGGCCGCCGCGCCCGCGGCGACCGACAGCTCGGTCAGGCCCACCGGCCGGGCCGGGTCGTGGTCGATCCGGACGTCCTCGACGTTGGTGCCGATCTCACCCACGTCGCTGAACAGCCGGGCCAGCTCGCCAGGGTGGTCGGGCACCGCCACGAACACCGGCTCCGTGACGAGCAGGCGGTCGCCGTGCTTGCCGGGGATCGCCGCGGTGCCGGCGTTGCCGCGCTCGAGCACCCCGCCGAGCCGCCCGGCCAGGAGCCCCGCGTCCTCCGTGTCGCCGAGGGTCGCGATCAGCTCCTCCAGGTCCCGGCGCACGTCGCCCAGCAGGCTGCGCACCGCGCCGGCGTTGCCGGCGATGATCTGGCGCCACAGCACCGGGTCACTCGCGGCGATCCGGGTCACGTCGCGCACTCCCTGACCGGACAGCGCGAGCTCCCGGGCCTCGACCCCGGCGAGCTGGGCGGCCACCAGGACCGCCATCAGGTGCGGCAGGTGCGAGGTGCGGGCGACCGCCCGGTCGTGCTCCTCGGGGCTCATCGGGACCACGCTCGCCCCGCAGGCCTCGGCGAGCGCCGTGACCACGCGCGACCGCGTCGGGGGCCGCAGCCCGCGTGCGGGGTCACCGCCCAGGGCCGGCCGTCGAAGAGCGCGGCGCTGCCCGCGAGCGGCCCGGACCGCTCACTACCGGCCATCGGGTGTCCCCCGACGTAGCGGCTCAGCGTGCCCGCGCTCACCGCAGCCGCCACCTCGCGCAGCGGCCCGCCCTTGACGCTGCCGACGTCGGTGACCACGGCGGCACCACCCGCACCCTCGTCCAGCGCCCGGGCGACGACCTCCCCCACCGCACCCGGCGGCACGGCGACCACCACCAGCGTGGCCCGGCCGTCCGGCGGGAACGGCGAACCCGCACCAAGGCCGGCCGCGGTGCGGACGTGGTCCGGATCGGCGTCGCTGAGCCAGACCTCGACCCCGACGCGGCGCAGGGCCAGCCCGATCGAGGTGCCCAGCAGGCCGGCGCCGACGACGTGCACGGGGCCCGCGAGCGAGCCGGCCACCGGAGCCGTGGACATCAGCCGTTGCCCGGGGAGCGGGCCGCGATCGCCTCGTGGTGACGGACCACCTCGGCCACGATGAAGCCGAGGAACTTCTCGGCGAACTCCGGGTCGAGCCGAGCATCCGCAGCCAACGCCCGGAGCCGTTCGATCTGGCGGGCCTCCCGCGCCGGATCGGCCGGGGGCAGGCCGTGGGTGGCCTTGAGCTCCCCCACCTGCTGGGTGATCCGGAACCGCTCGGCCAGCAGGTGCACCAGGGCGGCGTCCATGTTGTCGATGCTCTGGCGGTAGCGGCCCAGCTCGGCCCGCACCGCCTCGCCTCGCGCAGGGTCCCCGGCCATCGGCTCGTGCTCACTCACGCTGGACAGGTTAGATGCCGAGACTGTTCACAGCTCGGCACCGTCCAGCAACGCGCCGAGCTCGGTGGTGTCCAGCTCGCGCAGTTCACCGCGTCGCAGGGTCCCGATCCGGACCGGACCGATCCTGGTGCGGGTCAGCCGGCGGACCGGATGACCGACCTCGGCCAGCAGCCGGCGCACGATCCGGTTGCGCCCCTCGTGGATCACCAGCTCGACGATGCTGCGCTCGCCGTGGCTGGAGACCACCTTGGCCGCCCGCACCTGCACCGGCCCGTCGTCCAGCTCGACACCCCCGAGCAGCCGCTGCAGGACCGGCCGGGCGACCACGCCGTCGACCTCGGCGACGTAGGTCTTCTCGATCTCGTACGACGGGTGAGCCAGGCGCTGGGCCAGGTCGCCGTCGTTGGTGAGCAGGATCAGTCCTTCGGTGTCGGTGTCGAGCCGGCCGACGTGGAAGAGCCGCTCCGGACGCTCGCCGACGAAGTCGGTGAGGGTCGGACGGCCCTCCGGGTCCGACATCGTCGAGACCACGCCGCGCGGCTTGTTCAGGGCCAGGTAGACGTGCTCGCTGACCGGCGGCAGCCGGCGGCCCTGCACCCGGATCACCGCCCTGGTGGGGTCGACCTTGGTGCCCAGCCGGGTGACCACCTCGCCGTCGACCTCGACGGCGCCGGCCAGCATCAGCTCCTCGCACTTGCGGCGGCTGGCGACCCCCGACTGGGCCAGCAGCTTCTGCAGCCGGATCAGTCCGTCCTCGTCGGTGTCGACCTCCCGGCCGGTCACGAGCCCTCGGGCGGTGCGTCGGGCTCGGAGGCCCCCGGTCGGCCGAGACGCGGCCGGCCGTCGGCGATCTCGTCGGCCACCTCGTCGAGCTCGGGCAGGAACGGCGCGAGGTCGGGCAGGTCGGACAACGACGAGACGCCGATCCGCTCGAGGAAGTAGCTGGTGGTGCGGTAGAGGTGGGCCCCGGTGTCCTCGTCGCTGCCGGCCTCCTCGACCAGCCCCCGGGTGAGCAGGGTGCGCATCACCCCGTCGACGTTGACGCCCCGGACCGCCGAGACGCGCGAGCGGCTGATCGGCTGGCGGTAGGCGACCACGGCGAGCGTCTCCAGGGCCGCCTGGGTCAGTCGCGCCTGCTGACCGTCGAGGACGAACTTCTCGACCACGGGGGCGAAGTCCTCGCGGGTGTAGTAGCGCCAGCCACCCGCGACGTGCGCAGCTCGAAGCCGCGGCCCTGCTCGTCGTACTCCGCGGTCAGGGTGGCCAGCGCGGCGGAGACCTCGCCACCGGGTAGCCCACCGCCGTGGCCAGCGCCGCCTCGTCCAGGGGCTGGTCGGCGACCATCAGCACCGCCTCGAGTGCCGGGCGCAGCTCGGCCAGCGGCACCGCCAGCGTGTCGACCTCGACCTCGAGCCTGTTCTCGCTCACTGCTCGCTCCCTGCTTCGTCTTCGGGCTCCGGGTCGGCTCCCAGGTCCAGCAGCACCGGGGCCTCGTCGTCCGGCTCGGGAGGGTACGCCGAGGGTGCGTCGCCGAGCGAGCCCTCGAACTCCTCGGTGATCTCGAAGTCCTGGTCCTCGGCACCCGGTCCAGCGGATGGTCAGCTCGCCGAGCGGGGTGACCTGGTCGAAGCCGACCGCACCCTCGCGGAACAGCTCGAGCAGCGCCAGGAACCGCGCCACCCGGGTCAGGGTGTCCGTGGCGTCGGCGGTCAGGGCCCGGAAGGTCAGGGTGCCCTGCAGCCGCAGCCGCTCCACCACCACGGCGGCCTGCTCGCGCACGCTCACGGTCGGCGCGTGGATGTGGGCCAGGGAGACCTCGGGCTCGGGCTTGGGCGCGAGCGCGCGGGCGGCGAGCGCGGCGAACTCGTCCAGACCGAGACCGATCAGCACGTCGGGCAGCAGCGTCGCGAAGCGCTCGTCGAGACCGACGGCCCGTGGGTAGCGGCGCGACTCGGCGCTCACCCGTTCGTCGAGCAGGGCCGCGACCTGCTTGAAGGCGCGGTACTGCAGCAGCCGGGCGAACAGCAGGTCGCGGGCCTCGAGCAGCGCGAGGTCCTCCTCGTCCTCCACGTCGCCCTGGGGCAGCAGCCGGGCCGCCTTGAGGTCGAGCAGGGTCGCCGCCACCACGAGGAACGCCGTGGTCTGCTCGAGGTCCCAGGGTCGCCCCTGCCCGGCGGCGGCGTCCTGCTCGGCCCGGATGTGGGCGATGAACTCGTCGGTGACCTGCGACAGGGCGACCTCGGTGACGTCGAGCTTGTGCTTGGCGATCAGGCTGAGCAGCAGGTCGAAGGGGCCCTCGAAGTTCGTCAGACGCACGGCGAAGCCGCTCGGAGCCGTCCTCCGGGGACGACATCGACGGTCGAGCTCATCGTGGCGGACCGCTGCGCGTCATGGCCCGCTCAGCCGGCGCACCAGGCTGGACTCCTCGCCGTCGGTCTCCAGGTCGAGCAGCGCCATCGCGATGGCCTCGCGGACCAGCCGGCCGCGGTCGACGACGAGGCCGTGCCGACTGCGCAGCTGCAGCCGCGCGGACTCGATCTCGGTCAGCTCCTGGGCCGTCACGTAGACGGTCATCTTCTCGTCGTGCCGCACCCGACCACTGGGCTGGCGCTCGTCGACCGAGCGCGGCCCGACCGGCGTACGCCGGGTCGGCGCGGTGCTGCCGGCTCGTGGGCCCGAGCCGGCAGCGGGGTCGGGGTCGTCCGTCCGGTCCGTGCTGCGGAAGAGCTCGTCGGCTCCCGGGACGCTTACTCGTCGGACCAACGCGCAAGCACCTCCTTGGCGAGCTGGCGATAGGCCACCGCGCCCGAGGAGCTCGAGGCGTAGGTCGTGATCGGCTCGCCCGGCGACGGTGGAGTCGGAGAACTTCACCGTACGCCGGATCACGGTGTGGAAGACGGTGTCGCCCCAGGCCTCGACCAGACGCGCCATCACCTCGCGCCCGTGCAGCGTGCGGCCGTCGAACATGGTGCCGAGCACCCCGTCGATGACCAGCCGGGGGTTCAGCCGCTCCTGGACCTTGTCGATGGTGGTCTTCAACAGCGCCACCCCGCGCAGCGCGAAGTACTCGCACTCCAGCGGCACGATCACACCGTCGGAGGCGGTGAGGGCGTTGACCGTGAGCAGTCCGAGCGAGGGCTGGCAGTCGATGAGGATGACGTCGTAGTAGGGCAGGGCCGGGGCCAGCACCCGCTGCAGGGTCTGCTCCCGGGCCACCTCCTGCACCAGCTGCACCTCGGCGGCAGAAAGGTCGATGTTCGAGGGCAGCAGGTCCATTCCCTCGACCCCGCTGGGGACCACGACGTCGTGGAGCGTGACGTCGCGCTGCATCAGCAGGTTGTAGATGCTCATCTCCATGTTGTGCGGGTTCATCCCGAGCCCCACGGACAGCGAGCCCTGCGGGTCGAAGTCGACGAGCAGCACCTTGCGTCCGAACTCGGCCAGCGCGGCGCCCAGGTTGATGGTCGTGGTCGTCTTGCCGACCCCGCCCTTCTGGTTGCACATCGCCACGACCCGGGCCGGCCCGTGCTCCGAGAGCCGCTTCGGCTCCGGGATCCGCGGCATCGGGCGACCCGTCGGTCCGGGCGGGATCGACCCCGCAGGACGGGTCTCGGAGGCGTCGGTGCGCGGCGTCGGCGCCGGCGGTCGGGCCGGTGGCGGTGGCAGGTT
This sequence comes from uncultured Actinomycetota bacterium, assembly GCA_963843875.1. Taxonomy (GTDB): domain Bacteria; phylum Actinomycetota; class Actinomycetes; order Propionibacteriales; family Nocardioidaceae; genus Marmoricola. Next base: position 10,414 of record CAWJMC010000003.1, read on the forward strand.
CGTGGCCCCGATGCGGGTCGAGCGCTTCCGGTCGGCCTCGTCCACGATGTCCTCGTACGTCGGGCCGTTGCGGCCGCGCCCGCCAAAAACCTCACTCACCTCGTTGAGCCCTCCTACCGGGTCAGGTGCTGTGCGTCGGTCCGGCAAGAGACGGCGAGAGCCGGTTTGTCGACATCTCGGTTTTCGCGCGGCCGTTGAGCGACTCTATGCATGCCGAACAGCCGCAACAAGCGACCACCTCGGCGCGTCCGTGACCCAGTTCGACGGTTCTTGTCCGACCTGCCCGCACTTGTGAACACCTGGTCACTTCTTTCCCGGCAGAGTTTGGCTCCAACCCCTGCGCCGCTCGGTGAACCCTGCGATGATGAGCAGCCTGCTGAGGCAAGCCCTGGGGGAAGGGGACACCGAGTGACGACCAGTGATGCGGGGCCGGTCGGCCAGCGTTGCCGACTCTGCGGGGCGGCCGATCTGCGCAGCGTCCTCGACCTGGGGGCGACACCGCCGTGCGAGCTGTTCCTGACCGAGTCCGGCCTCGACGAGCCCGAGATGACCTACCCGCTGCACCTGCGGATCTGTGCCGAGCTGCCTGCTGCTCCAGATCCCCGCGCTGATCACGCCCGAGGCCACGTTCACCGACTACGCCTACCACTCCTCGTACTCCGACTCCTGGGTGCGGCACGCCCGCCAGTACGTCGACGACGCCACGGTGCGCGCGGGCTGGGCGCCGACTCGTTCGTGGTCGAGGTGGCCTCCAACGACGGCTACCTGCTCCAGCACGTCGTCGCCGACGAGATCCGCTGCCTCGGCATCGAGCCGTCGGTCAACGTCTCGCGAGGAGGCCCGCAAGGTCGGCGTCCCGACGCTGACCGCCTTCCTCTCCGAGGTGACGGCCGCGAGAGGTCCGCGCCGAGCACGGCCCGGCCGACCTGGTGGCGGCCAACAACGTCTACGCGCACATCCCCGACCTGATCGGCTTCACCAAGGGCCTGCGCGGCCTGGTCGCCGACGACGGCTGGGTCTCCATCGAGGTGCACCACGCGCTGCACCTGGTGGCCGAGGCGCAGTTCGACACGATCTACCACGAGCACTTCCAGTACTACACCGTGCTCACCGCCCAGCGCGCGCTCGCGAGCGGCGGGCTGCGGCTGGTCGACGTCGAGGAGCTGCCCACCCACGGCGGCTCGATCCGGGTGTGGGCCCGCCCGGAGGAGCTGGACGCCGAGGTCTCACCCGCCGTGGCGGCGGTGATCGCCCGTGAGGCGGCCGCCGGGCTGGACACCGTCGAGGGCCACCTCGGACTGGCCGACCGGGTCGCGGCGATCCGGCGCGACCTGGTCGCGTTCCTCATCGACTGCGCTCGCGACGGCGTGAGCGTCGGCGGGTACGGCGCACCCGGCAAGGGCAACACCCTGCTGAACTTCTGCGGCATCCGCGCCGACCTGCTGCCGTGGCTGGTCGACCGCAACCCCTACAAGCACGGCCGGTTCACCCCGGGCACCCGGATCCCGATCCACGCCCCGGACGCACCTCGACGAGCAGCGGCCCGAGGTGATCGTCGTGCTGCCGTGGAACCTCCGCACCGAGATCGACCAGCAGCTCGCCTACACCGCCGAGTGGGGCGCGCGGCTGGTCTACCCGCTGCCCGAGCTCGAGCGTGGAACAGGCCGGCGCCGACGGGAGCAGGGCATGAAGGTCGTGCTGTTCTGCGGCGGCTTCGGGATGCGGATGCGCGGCGACGGGGACGGCGGGCTGCCCAAGCCGATGCAGCAGGTCGGGCCGCGACCGCTGCTGTGGCACGTGATGCGCTACTTCGCGCACTACGGACACAAGGAGTTCGTCCTCTGCCTCGGCTACGGCGGCCAGGCGATCAAGGACTACTTCCGCCACTACGACGAGACCGCCTCCAACGACTTCGTGCTGCGCAACGGCGCCGACGTCGAGCTGATCGGCCCCGCGCCGGCGGACATGGGCATCTCCGAGTGGACGATCACCTTCGTCGACACCGGTCTCGACAGCCCGATCGGCGAGCGGCTGCGCCGGGTGCGCTCCTACCTCGAGCCCGGCGAGACCTTCCTGGCCAACTACGCCGACGTGCTCACCGACGCCCCGCTGGACGACATGGTCGCGCGGTTCGACGCCTCCGGCGCGTCGGCCTCGATGCTGGTGGTGCCGCCGCCCTCGTCGTTCCACTACGTCGACATGTCCGGCCCGCCCGTCGTCGACGCGATCCGGCGCGCCGGCGACCTGCCGCTGCGCGTCAACGGCGGCTACTTCATCCTCGGCTCCGAGGTCTTCGACCACCTGCCCGAGAACGGCGACCTCGTCGAGGACGCCTGCGCCGCGCTCGCCGCCCGCGGCAAGCTGATCGCCCAGGAGCACGACGGCTTCTGGATGCCGGCCGACACCTTCAAGGAGCGCGCCGAGCTCGACGCGCTGTGGGCCGACGGCAACCGGCCCTGGGCGGTGTGGGAGCAGCAGCCGATGAGCCCGCCCGAACGCTCGTCGGGACCTCCGCCGGGCTGAACCTGCCCGCGCTCGGCGACGATCGCGATCGTCGGGCGCGCACTGCGACGACCTCGCGATCGGAGCCGGTGCCACGCTGCTCCGCGCTGCGCCGCCGCCAACCCGGGTCTCCGCGTCCACGCCCTGGTGCTCACCGGTGGCGGCACCGAGCGCGAGGCGGAGGAGCGCGCGGCACTGGCCGACGCTGCTGCCCGGCGCCGAGGTCGACCTTCGCCGTGCTCGACCTGCCCGACGGCCGGCTGCCCGACCACCGCGCGAGGTCAAGGACGCAGCTCCAGGCGCTCGCCGCCGCAGCGCCCGACGCCGACCTGGTGCTCGCCCCGCACCGCCACGACGCCCACCAGGACCACCGGCTGCTCGGCGAGATGGTGCCGACGGCGTTCCGCGACCACCTGCACCTGGGCTACGAGATCCTGAAGTGGGAGAGCGACCTGCCGCGCGACCAACGCTCTACCAGCCGGTCGACGACGCCACGGCGGCGCCGGAAGATCGCGGTCGATCACCGACCGCTACCCCTCCCAGCGCGCGCCACGACTGGTTCGACGAGGAGGCCTTCCGCGCGCTGATGCGGGTGCGCGGGGCCCAGTGCCACCGCCGCTACGCCGAGGCCTTCGTGCGTCGAGAAGATCGTCCTCGCCGACTGAGCCGCACGACCGACCCGACCGACCGACCCGACCAACCGACCCTGACCATCGAAGGAACCAGATGCGCGTCCTGCGTCACCGGCCACCAGGGCTACCTGGGCACCGTGATGACCCGGGTCCTGGCCGACGCCGGCCACGAGGTCACCGGCCTCGACTCCGGGCTGTTCGCCGACCGGGTCGCTCGGCCCGGCGCCCGCACGACCCGCCCGGCCTGCGCCGTCGACCTGCGCGACGTCACCACCGAGCACCTCGACGGGCTTCGACGCCGTGATCCACCTCGCCGCGCTGTCCAACGACCCGCTCGGCGCGCTGGACCCCTCGATCACCTACGCGATCAACCACACGGCCTCGGTGCGACCTGGCCCAGGCGGCCAAGGCCGCCGGCGTCGGCGCTTCCTCTACGCCAGCACCTGCTCGGTCTACGGCGCCGCCGGGGAGAGCCTGGTCGACGAGACCGCCGAGCTGCACCCGGTCACGCCGTACGCCGTGTCGAAGGTCAAGGTCGAGGAGGACCTGCACGCCCTCGCCGACGACGCTTTCACCCCGGTGTACCTGCGCAACGCCACGGCGTTCGGCTTCTCCCCGCGGCTGCGCGCCGACATCGTGCTGAACAACCTCGTCGGCGTCGCGCCATCTCACCGGCGACGGATCACGGTGCTCTCCGACGGCACCCCCTGGCGTCCGCTCGTGCACGCCGAGGACATCGCCACCGCCTTCGAGCAGTGCCTGACCGCGCCGCGCGAGGCGGTGCACGACCAGGCGTTCAACGTGGGCGACGAGAAGAACAACGTCACCGTCGCCGAGATCGCCGAGCACGTCGCCGCAGGCGGTGCCCGGCTCCGTGCTCGACATCACCGGCGAGCACGGCGGCGACCCGCGCTCCTACCGCGTCGACTTCGCCAAGATCCGCGCTGCCCTGCCGCTGTGGCAGGCCCGGTGGGACATCGCCGCCGGTGCCGCGAGCTGGCGACGGCCTACGCCGAGCACGGCCTGACCGAGCGAGGCTTCGGCCACGACCACGTCCGCCTGCAGGTGCTCACCGAGCGCCAGGAGGCCGGCGAGATCGATGCCGAGATGCGCCCGGTGGTCGCCTCCGGCTCAGCCGTCGCGGAGCAGTGAGGCGAGGTGCGCCCACGGCCCCGCCGCGTCGTCGCGCTCGCTGACCAGCGTGACCGGGTCCGGCCACTCCACCGCCAGGTCCGGGTCGGCGTAGTGCGCCGAGAGGTCCTCCCCCGGGGTGTGCTCCCGGTCGATCCGGTAGCAGACGTCCGACGTCGGGGTCAGGGTCTGGTGACCGTGCAGGAAGCCGGCGAGGCACGTAGAGGTGCCGGAAGTCCACGTCGTCGAGCACGGTCGCGACCCACTCCCCGAAGGTCGCCGACTCCGGACGCGCGTCGACCACCACGTCGTAGACCGCTCCATGAGCGCACCGCACCAGCTTGGCCTCGCCCCGGCCACCCCGCCCGTGCAGGCCGCGCACGACGCCTCGGGCCGAGCGGGACTGCGAGTCCTGCACGAAGGCGTCAGGATCGATCCCGTGCTCGCTGCGCAACGGCCGCGTCGAAGGTGCGGGTGAAGAAGCCGCGCTCGTCGTGGTGCGGCTCGGGACGAGCACCAGCAGCCCCTCGAGCTTCGTCGTCTGCACGCGCATGCCCCCGATCCTGTCACTCCTGCGCTCGCACCGGGCGCCGCACGATGAGCGAACCGACGCACGAGGCGGTGCGGGGCACGACGTGCCGCGCCTGCCGGGCCCGGCGCACGCCGCACGACACGGTGCTCGACCTCGGTCCGATGCCGGCCGCGGACGACTTCCCGCTCCCGCCGAGCCGGTACCCGACCCGTTGCACCCCCTCTCGATGTGGCTGTGCCGGGCCTGCGGCCTGGCCCAGCTGAGCGTCGACGACACCGACACCGCCGAGCCGCTGGCCGTCGAGCCGCAGGCCCTGCGCGACCAGGCGCGCCGACGCGGTCGCTCGCGTGCACGACTGGGCGGGGCTGCCGGAGCCCGGGAGCGGTCGTCGAGTTCGGCTCACCGCACGGCGGGTCCTGGCTGGGGCTCTTCGCCGAGCGCGGCTGGGCCGCAGCGCCGGCGGATCCCGGGGCACCGGGAGCCGCGGACGTCGTGGTGGACACCTTCGGGCTGATGCACGAGCCCGACGTCGCCGGCGCCCTGCAGGTCGCGGATCGACGAGCCTCGCTGCCGACGGCGTGCTGCTGCTGCTCTTCCACAGCCTCGAGGCGATCGTCACGGGGCGGCAGTGGAGCTCGCTGCGGCACGGTCACTTCGCCTACTTCTCGCTCACCTCGCTGCGGGCCGCCCTGACCGCGGCCGGGCTGCGGGCGATCACGCCTGGGAGTTCGAGCTGTACGGCGGCACCGTCGCTGGTCGCGGCCGGCCGAGGCGACGCCTCGGCGAGCCAGCAGGGGGAGCTCGATCCCAGCGTCCGCAGCATCCTGGAGCGCGAGCGCGAGCTCGGGCTGGGCGATCCGGACCGGGTCCGGGTCCTGCAGCACGCTGCCGACGCGGAGACCGCAGCCCTGCGAGAGCGCGCTGGCGGCGACCGACCCCGACCGACCGTGGTACGCCTACGGCGCCGCGTCTCGTGCGGTGGCGGTGCTGCACCGGGCCGGTGCGCGGACCGAGCGGCTCCGCGCCGTGGCCGACGCCTCGCCGGGCAAGCAGGGCCGGGCGATGCCCGGCACCCGGATCCCGATCATCTCCCCCGACCGACCTCGTCGCCGCCGACCCGGAGCGCGTCTGGCTGCTGCTGCCCGACCTGCTCGACGAGGTGGCCGCGACCTACCCCGCGCTCGCCGGACGCTGGGCGAGCCCCGCCGGGCCACCACCGGAGTGAACCCGGTAGTGGGCCCGGAGTGAACCGAGGCGGAGGCTCAGCGAGAGCCAGTCCAGGTCGCGTGCGCGCCGGCTCCTCGCTCAGGTGCCGGTTGCGCCAGGCCGAGGCGACGAAGAGGGCTCGGTGCCGGGCGCGGGCGTTGAAGGTGCCGGCGCGGCCGAGCAGCCGGCTGGTCACGGCCGATGTCCCAGAACGGGTCGGCGCCGATCCGGTCCGTCAGCGTGCGCTGGTCGGCGTACTGCGCGGCAGCTGAGTCGCCGAGGAGATCGACGAGCTGCCGCGCGCGGAAGGCGGCCAGCGCCTGCGGGATGCCGTAGAAGTCGCCGTGCCGCAGCAGCCGGACCCACAGGTCGATGTCCATCGGGAACATCAGGCTGGCGTCGAAGCCGCCCGGTCCGGCGGAAGTGGTCGCGCCGGAACAGCACGCACGCCGGCTCACCGATCGGGTTGCCGCCGTGGCGCACCACCCGACGCACGGCGTCCCGACCCTGGCGGAAGCCGGTCAGCCCGGACAGACCCCTGGCCAGGGCCACCACCGCGGAGTCCTCGGTGATCAGGTGTCGACGGCAGGAGACCAGGGCCAGGGTGGGGTGGGAAGCGAACGCCTCCACCTGACGCGAGACGATGTCGGGATGGACCAGGTCGTCGGCGCACAGCACCTTGACGAGCTCACCACTGGCGAGCCCGACCAGGCGGTTCCAGTTCTCGGAGATCGGCAGGACCGAGGGGTTGCGGACCACCCGAAGGCGCGGATCCGCGTACCTCTCCAGGATCCGCGGAGTACCGTCGGAGCAGGCGTTGTCCAGCACCAGGACCTCGAGGTTGGGGTAGGTCTGCGCCAGTGCGCTCCTCAGGGTCTGCTCGATGTGCCGCTCGGCCTGGTGGGCGGGAATGCACACACTGACCGAGGGTCCGTCAGGCATCTCGACGAATCCACCTTCCGACGACAGTCGAGCCCGTGATGAGCATCCGACCAGAACAGGATCTCCCGCACAGTACCGATCCTTCGTCGGTCAAGTCGGAGAAGTCCGACATCAAGAGCTTTCTCGCCGACGGGGCCGCGCTCGGTGCGAGCGCGATGTTCACCGCCCTGATCGGCCTCTTCGGCTGGCTGCTGGCGGCACGGATCACGCAGCCGGCCGACGTCGGCCACGCCACGGCGTTCGTCAACGGGTTCATCCTGGTCGCTGCGCTCGCCGAGCTCGGGCTGGGGCAGGCGGCGCTGCTGTGGTTGCCGGAGGCCGGTGAGCACGCTCCCGTGCTGATCCGTCGGATCTACGTCCTGGTCCTCTGCGTCTGCCTGGTGCTGGCGGTCGTGTTCAGCTTCGTCGCGCCGCTTCAGCTCGGCTCCGTCTCACCGCTGTGGACCCGGGTGGTGTTCGTCGTCGCGGCTCTGGCCTGGATGATCTTCCACGTCCAGGACTTCGTCCTCACCGGCATCGGGGCCGCCCGTTGGGTGCCGGTCGAGAACGTCTCCTTCGGGATCGTGCGGATCGTGCTGCTGGTGGTGCTGGCCACGACCCTGGGCGGGGCCGGCATCGTGCTGTCCTGGGCGATCTCGACCGCGATCTGCACGGTGGCGGTCACCATCGCCCTGGCCAGGTCGGCGGGTCGGGTCGCCGGCCGGCGCGGTCGACTGCCTTCGCGACGCCAGGCAGCGATCGCCGCCGGATCGGTGTACGTGTCCACGATGGGGATCACGTTGATCAACAACCTGGTGCCGATCCTGATCGTGGTGCGCTACGGCGCGGCCACGGGCGCGGTCTTCTCGGTGATCTGGCTCGGGTTGAGCGCACTGGACGTGGCCGGGCTCGGCTTCGGCAACGCCCTGGTCGTCAGGCTGCGCGGTCGGTCCTGGCGAACCTTCACCAACGCCGCCATCCGGGTCGTGCCGATGTTCGCGGTCCCCCTGGCCGTCGCCGCCCTGCTGGCGCACCCGCTGCTCGAGCTCTTCGGCACCGAGTACGCCGACAGCGGCCAGACGATGCTTCGACTCGTGGTCCTCGGGGCACTGTTCCGGGTCGTCGTCGTGCTGGTCTGCGCCGTCCACTTCGGGGCTGACCGGGCTCCCCGGATGGCGGTGCTGCAGTGGCTGACCGCCGCTGCCCTGATCGCCCTGGCCGTGCTGGCCCCGGTCTCCAGCGGCCTGCAGCTCCTCGGCGTCGGCTACGTGGTCGTCCAGCTGGTGCTCTCCGCCGCTGCCGTCGCCGACCTGTGGCGCACCTCCCAGCGCGAGGTCGAGCCTGCCGAGCCCGGGCTGAGCCCCGCCGGGCTCAGCCCAGGGCCCGGGGGTGCGCCGCGGCGTACACCTCGCGCAGGCCGTCGACGGTGACCAGCGTGTAGATCTGGGTCGTGGTCACCGAGGCGTGTCCGAGCAGCTCCTGGACCACGCGCACGTCGGCGCCGCCGTCGAGCAGGTGGGTGGCGAAGGAGTGCCGCAGGCTGTGCGGGAGACCGTCGGCGGTGACCCCGGCCCGCTCGGCGGCCCGGGTGATCACCGTCCAGGCGCTCTGCCGGGAGAGCCGACCACCGCGGGCGTTGAGGAAGAGCGCCCCCGCCGGCCCGGAGCCCGTCGCCCGACCGGACCAGGTCGCAGCGGGCGCCTTCGAGGTAGGCCGCAACGGCTTCGCGGGCGTAGGAGCCGAGCGGTACGATCCGCTCCTTGCCGCCCTTGCCCCGCAGCAGCACCGAGCCCTGGTCCTCACCGGGCGGGAGGTCGAGGTCGTCGACGTCGAGACCCACCGCCTCGGAGATCCGCGCGCCGGTGCCGTAGAGCACCTCCAGCAGCGCCCGGTCGCGACGGGCCAGTGCGGTGCCCGGTCTCCCCCGCCGCGCGCCAGGATCGCCTCGACGTCGCCGAGGGACAGCGTCTTGGGCAGGCGACGGGCCGGGCTGGCGGGTGCACCGCCAGCGGACGGGTCGGTGCGTGGCCAGCCCGTCGCGCACCGCGAACCGGTGGAAGCCGCGCACGGCGACGATCGTGCGGCCGGCGGAGGCGGCCGACAGCGGCTGGTGGTCCGGGTCGCCCTCGCGCAGCGCCATCAGGAACTCCGAGACCATCTCCTCGGTCACCGCGTCGAGGTCGCCGACGCCGACGCCCAGCAGGTGCCCGACGTAGCGGCGCAGGTCCCGGCGGTACGACGTCAGGGTGTTCGCGGCCAGACCCCGCTCGACCGAGAGGTGGTCGAGGTAGGTCCGCACCGCACGCTCGAGGCGCGACGGGCCCGGGGCGAGCGCCGGCGGCTGCTCGTCCGCGCGAGACGTCGTCGAGGGTGGTCACGAGCCAGCGAGGGCCTCGTCGAGCGCCCCGGCCGGCATCGCGTGCGCCTCGGCGACCGGAGCGTTGGTGACCACGCCGGCGTGGGTGTTCAGCCCCAGCGCCAGGGCGTGGTCGTCGCGGCAGGCCTGGGCCCAGCCCTTGTCGGCCAGCGCGACGGTGAAGGGCAGCGTCGAGTTGGTCAGGGCGTACGTCGAGGTGTTCGGCACCGCGCCCGGCATGTTGGCGACGCAGTAGAACACCGAGTCGTGCACGGCGTACGTCGGGTCGGCGTGCGTGGTCGCGTGGGTGTCCTCGAAGCAGCCGCCCTGGTCGACGGCGATGTCGACCAGCACCGAGCCCGGCTTCATCTGTGCCACCAGGTCGTTGCTGACCAGCTTGGGAGCCTTGGCGCCGGGGATCAGCACCGCGCCGATGACCAGGTCGGCCTGCATCACCTGCTGCTGGATCGTCAGCGCCGACGAGGCCAGGCCGTGCACCCGGTTGCCGTAGCGCCAGAACGACATCCGCAGCTTGTCCAGGTCGGTGTCGAGCAGCGTGACGTCGGCGCCCATCCCGAGCGCGATGTTGGCGGCGTTCTGCCCCGAGACCCCGGCCCCGATCACGACCACCTTGGCGTTGGCGACCCCACCCACCCCGCCGAGCAGCACCCCGCGCCCGCCCTGGGCCTTCATCAGCGAGTAGGCGCCGACCTGCGGCGCCAGGCACCCGGCCACCTCGGACATCGGGTAGAGCAGCGGCAGCGCGCCCGAGGGCAGCTGCACCGTCTCGTAGGCGATCCCGGTGACCCGACGCTGCACGAGCTCCTCGGTGAGCGGACGGTCGGCGGCGAGGTGGAGGTAGGTGAACAGCACCAGGTCCTCGCGCATCCGGTGGTACTCCTCGCGCGACGGGCTCCTTGACCTTGAGCACCAGCTCGGCCTCGCCCCAGACGTCGTCGGCCGAGTCCACGATCCGGGCACCCGCGGCGACGTACTCGTCGTCGGGGATCGAGGAGCCAGCGCCGGCCTCACGCTCGACGTGCACCTGGTGGCCGTGGGTGACCAGCTCGTGCACCCCGACCGGGGTGATCGCCACCCGGTACTCGTGGTTCTTGACTTCCCGGGGTACGCCGACCTTCACCTGCTGCCTCCTCGCACTGGGCGGGCGCCGGTGCGCCTCCACCCCTGCTGCGCGACCCTACTCGCTGACTCGCCTGCTGACCGGGCAACCGACCGCGGCGGCGCAGCGCGTCGTAGGCCAGCACCGAGGTCGACCAGGGGCGCCGTCGCTGCACCCGCCCGTCGAGCACCGCGTCGATCAGGTCGTCGACCGGCACGCGGTCCAGGCTCATCTCGGCCTCCTCGTGCCGGAGCTCGAAGTCGCCGCGGTCGGCGTCGGCGAGGCCGGTGGCCAGGAAGATCGCGTGGCTCTCGGTGCTGATCCCCGGCGAGGGGTGGACGCTCACCAGGTGCTGCCAGTGCTCGGCCCGCAGCGCCGCCTCCTCGCGCAGCTCGCGCTGGGCGGCCAGCAGCGGGTCCTCCCCCGGCACGTCGAGCAGCCCGGCCGGGATCTCCACCAGTCGCGACCCGACCGGGTGGCGGTACTGGCGCAGCACGACGGCCCGCTCCTGGTCGTCGACGGCGAGGATCATCGCCGCCCCCGGCAGCTCGACGACGAACCGGCGGAACGGCTCCCCGCCGCCGGGCATGGTGCACCTGGTCGGTCCGCAGGGCCAGCACCCAGCCGTCGCGGTGGATGTCGTGGGTGCTGAGCACCGGCCAGGGACCCGGCTCGTCGCGCAGCTCGCCGTGCAGGTCCTCGGACGAGTCGGAATCGCTCATGCGCGGTCCTCGGCGGGAGCACGACGCAGCCCACGCTCGTCGATCGGGAAGCGCAGCTCGCGCTGCCGCGCGATCGCGGCCCCGACGAGACCGGCGAAGAGCGGGTGCGGCCGGGTCGGGCGCGAGCGCAGCTCCGGGTGCGCCTGGGTGGCGACGTAGTAGGGGTGCACCTCGACGGGCAGCTCGACGAACTCGACCAGGTTGTGGTCCGGGCGAGACGCCGGAGAACACCAGACCGGCCGCGCCGAGCTGGTCGCGGTAGGCGTTGTTCACCTCGTAGCGGTGGCGGTGCCGCTCCTGGACCCGCTCCTGGTCGCCGTACGCCTCCCGGACGACGCTGCCCTCGGCCAGGTCGGCCGGGTAGAGGCCCGAGTCGCATCGTGCCGCCCAGGTCGCCCGCGCCCTCGACGAAGGCGTGCTGCTCGGCCATCGTGGCGACGACCGGCTCCGGGCAGTCCGGGTCGAACTCGGTGGAGGCGGCCTGGCCGAGCCCCGCGACCGAGCGGGCGAACTCGATCACCATGCACTGCAGGCCCAGGCACAGCCCGAGCGTGGGCACGCCGTGGGTGCGGGCGTAGGTCAGTGCACCGAGCTTGCCCTCGATGCCGCGGATCCCGAACCCTCCCGGCACGCAGACGGCGTCGACGTCACCGAGCTGGCGGGCGGCACCCTCGGCGGTGGCGCACTCGTCGGAGGGCACCCACACCACGTTGACCCGCGCGTCGTGGGCGAAGCCACCGGCCCGCAGCGCCTCGACGACCGAGAGGTAGGCGTCGGGCAGGTCGACGTACTTGCCGACCAGGGCCACGCTGACCTCCTCGCTCGGGTGGTGCACCTTGCGCAGCAGGTCGTCCCAGGAGGTCCAGTCGACGTCGCGGAACGGCAGGTTGAGCCGGCGTACGACGTAGGCGTCGAGCCCCTCGCGGTGCAGCACCTTGGGGATGTCGTAGATCGACGGGGCGTCGGCGGCCGTGACCACGGCTCCGGCGTCGACGTCGCACATCAGCGAGATCTTGTGCTTGATCCCCTCCGGGAGCTCCCGGTCCGCGCGGCAGACCACCGCGTCGGGCTGGATGCCGATCGAGCGCAAGGCAGCGACCGAGTGCTGGGTCGGCTTGGTCTTCAGCTCGCCCGACGGACCGATGTAGGGCACCAGGGAGACGTGCAGGAAGAAGCAGTTGTCCCGGCCGATGTCGTGGCGCACCTGCCGGGCGGCCTCGAGGAAGGGCAGCGACTCGATGTCGCCGACGGTGCCACCGATCTCGGTGATCACCACGTCGACGTGGTCCTTGGACTCGGCGTTCTCCGGTCCGGCCATCGCCCGGATCCGGTCCTTGATCTCGTTCGTGATGTGCGGGATCACCTGCACCGTGTCGCCGAGGTAGTCGCCGCGGCGCTCCTTGGCGATCACGGTGGAGTAGACCTGCCCGGTCGTGACGTTGGCGATCTGGTTCAGCTCTGTGTCGAGGAACCGCTCGTAGTGGCCGACGTCGAGGTCGGTCTCGGCGCCGTCGTCGGTCACGAAGACCTCACCGTGCTGGAACGGGTTCATGGTGCCGGGGTCGACGTTGAGGTAGGGGTCGAGCTTCTGCATCGTGACCCGCAGACCGCGAGACTTCAGCAGGTTGCCCAGGCTGGACGCGGTGAGTCCCTTGCCCAGGGACGACGCGACCCCTCCGGTGACGAAGACGTGCTTGGTCGGCTGGCGGTCTACCAAGAGGGGCTCCCGTGGGACGGTTTCGGCGTTCTGTCCACGGGATTCGATCCTACCAACAACCCGACCCGTGCGCGTCGCCCCATCAGCCACGCACGGCGCGAGCCGACTCGAGCAGCTCCTCGGCGTGGGCCAGTGCCGTCTCCGATGCCTCCATGCCGGCCAGCATCCGGGACAGCTCCCGCACCCGCTCGGGCTCCTCCAGGACGCTGAGGCCCGAGGTGGTGACCAGGCCGTCGTCGGACTTGCGCACCACCACGTGCCGGTCGGCGAAGGCGGCGACCTGCGGCAGGTGGGTGACCACCACGACCTGCGCGCTGCGGGCGAGCATCGCGAGCCGGCGACCGACCTCGACGGCAGCCTTGCCGCCGACCCCGGCGTCGACCTCGTCGAAGACGAAGGTCGGCGCGGCCCGGTCGCCGACCGCCCCGGCCAGGGCCACCTCGAGCGCGAGCATCACGCGGGACAGCTCCCCGCCGGAGGCACCCTTGGCCAGCGGACGCGGCTCGGCACCGACGTTGGCGGAGAGCAGCAGCTCGACGTCGTCGATCCCGGTGGGGCCGTAGCCGACCCGTCGCCCGTTCGGCAGCTCCAGCCCGGGTCCCTCGTGCGGGTCGTCGGACCCGGCGTCGAGCTCGCTCTGGACGCAGCTGATCTCGACGCCCGCGTGCGGCATCGCCAGAGCGGCCAGCTCCTCGGTGACGAGGGCCGCGAGGGTGCCGGCCGCCCTCGAGCGCGCGGCGGACAGCTCTCCACCCAGATCGCCCAGGACGCCGCGCAGCTCGGCGCGCTCCTCGCGGAGCCGGTCGACCTGCTCGTCGGTGTCCTCCAGCGCGAAAACCCGTGCGGCCGCCTCGGCCGACCAGGCGAGCACGCCGTCGACGGTCTCGGCGTACTTGCGGGTCAGCGAGGTCAGCGCAGCCCGACGCTCGGACACCGCCGCCAACCGGGCCGGGTCGGACTCCAGGGAGGCGGCGTACGACGACACGTCGGCGGCCACGTCGCCGAGCAGGTAGGACACCTCGCCCAGCCGGTCGGCCAGCGACGCGGCCTGGGGGTCGTGGTCGCGGACGTCCTCCAGGTGTCGACGCGCAGCGGCGGTCGCCGCCAGCGCATCCGGGCTGGCGTCGGAGGAGGACAGCACTTCGCGAGCCTGCTCCGCCGCGCTGCGCAGGGTGTCGGCCGACCCGAGACGTTGCTCGGTCACCGCGAGCTCGTCGTCCTCACCCGGGATCGGCGCCACCGCCTCGATCTCGCTGAGCCCGTGCCGCAGGACGTCCACCTCCCTGGCCCGCTCGCGCGCGTGCCGCACGACGTCGTCCAGCTCGGCCTCCACCTCGCGCAGGCGTCGGTACGCCGCGACGTAGGCCGCCAGCGGTCGCGCGGCGTCCTCGCCGGCGAAGGCGTCCAGGGCCTGGCGCTGGGCCTCCGGTCGCAGCAGACGGTGCTGGTCGGACTGGCCGTGCACCGCCACCAGCGAGTCGGTGATCGCACTCAGGCTGCCGGCCGGCACGGAGGCGCCGCCCGCGAACGCGCGCGAGCGTCCCTCGGCCGAGACCTGACGCGCGAAGAGCACCGACCCCTCCTCGACCTCACCGCCGAGCTCCTCGACCTGCCGGGTCAGCGCCTCGTCCGCCCGGAACCGGCCCTCGACCCGCGCGCGTACGGCTCCGGTACGCACCGCTCCCGCGTCCGCCCGGCCGCCGAGCAGCAGACCGAGCGCGGTGACCAGCATGGTCTTGCCGGCACCGGTCTCCCCGGTGATCACGCTGAGCCCGGCCCCGAGCTCGAGGACCGACTCCTCGATCACCCCGAGCGAGGTGATCCGCAGCTCCTCGATCATCGGCCGTGCTCCCTGCGGCGCTGCTCCGCGGCGCCCTTCCAGCCTTCGACGCGCAGGCCGAACTTGGCCACCAGCCGATCGGTGAAGGGCGAGTCGTGCAGGCGGGCCAGCCGCACCGGGCGCTCGCCGCGGCGCACCTCGACGCGGGCTCCGGGCGGCAGGTCGACGGTGCGGCGTCCGTCGCACCACAGCACGCCGCTCCCGTCCGTGGTCGCGAGCACCTCCACGGCCATGACCGAGGTCGGTGCCACGACCAACGGCCTGGCGAACAAGGCGTGGGCACTGATCGGAACCATCAGGAGAGCCTGGACACCGGGCCACACCACCGGCCCGCCGGCCGAGAAGTTGTAGGCCGTCGAGCCGGTCGGGGTGGCACAGACCACGCCGTCGCACCCCCACCGCGAGAGCGGGCGGCCGTCGACCTCGACGACCAGCTCCAGCATCCGCTGTCGGGCGGCCTTCTCCACGCTGGCCTCGTTCAGCGCCCAGGTGCTGGTGACGGGCTCCTTGCCCTGGAGGACCGTCACGTCGATGGTCAACCGGTCCTCGATCGTGTAGTCCTTCGCGACGATCGCGGCGATGGTGTGCTCGACGTCGTCGGACTCCGCCTCGGCCAGGAAGCCGACATGGCCGAGGTTGACACCGAGCAGGGGGGTGCCGTGGTCGTGCGTGGCCTCGGCCGCGCGCAGGATGGTGCCGTCCCCGCCGATCACCACGGCGAGCTCGCAGTCCGCGGCGTCCGGGTCGTCGGTGATCTCCACGTCGGACTCGTCCAGGCTCAGGTCCTCGGCCTCGCCCGCGGGCGAGCCGCACCGTGATGTCGTGCGCACGCAGGGCTGCGACCACCGTGCAGGCCACGGCCCGCGCCTCCTCACGCCCGGTGTGGGCCAGCAGCAGGATCCGGCGCGGAGCCGAGCCGGGCTGGTCGGGAGAAGTGCGCTGCTGGGTCACGGGACAAGCCTCTCACCAGGCACCCCCAGGTCCGGGGAACGGTCCACCACGTCCTCGATCTCGCGGACCCCGAGACGAGCGGGGCCGTGGCGGAGCCAGAGGAAGAACTCGACGTTGCCGGACGGTCCGGGCAGCGTGCTGACCGTGGCGGCCACGGCGCCCCACCCCCGCTCGGCGCCCACGTCGGCCACGTGCCGCACCGCCCAGACCCGGTCCTCGCGGCGGCGAACCACCCCGCCCTTGCCCAGGCGCTCCTTGCCGACCTCGAACTGGGGCTTGACCATCAGCGCCAGGTCCCCGTCGGGTGCCGTCACCGAGACGAGAGCATCGAGCACGAGGGTGAGCGAGATGAACGACAAGTCACCCACCACGAGGTCGACGGGGCCCTCGGTCTGCGTCAGGTCCAGGCTGCGCACGTTCGTCCGGTCGCGCACCAGGACCCGCGGGTCCTGACGAAGCGACCAGGCCAGCTGGCCGTAGCCCACGTCGACGGCCACCACCTGATCGGCTCCGGCCCGGAGCAGGACGTCGGTGAAGCCGCCCGTCGACGCGCCCGCGTCGAGACAGCGACGCCCGGCCACCGCCAGCCCGGAGGAATCGACTCCGGCGAAGTCGGACAGGGCACCGGCGAGCTTGTACCCGCCGCGGGACGCGTAGTCCGGGCGGTCCGGGTCCTCACGCACCACGATGTCGGCGTCCACCGAGACCCCGGTCGCGGACTTCGTGGCCCGTCCCCCGTTGACGCTGACGCGGCCGGCCGCGATCAGCTGCGCGGCCTGCTCACGCGAGCGGGCCGCGCGTCGGCGCACCAGCTCGGCGTCGAGACGCAGTCGGCGCGGCGGCACCGCTCACTCCCGATCGACGTCGTCGAGGGCACGCCGCAGACCGGCGTGCGCCTCCTCGAACACCTCGACGTGCTCGTGCACGGACCGCTGCTCGAGGTCCCCCAGCGTCGCCAGCACGCGGTCCACCCCGTCGTGCCCGGTGGACTCGAAGAGCTCCCCTGTGCCGCACCCCTCGTCCCACGGCTCGTCCTCGCGGGGCTCGACCGGGGCCCCCACCTCGTCGTCGGAGGCGAGCGCCTCGGGATCGGTGCCGTCCTGCATGTCGGTCACCGTACCCTTCGCAGACCCTCGCCGACGGGTCAGGTCGGCGGCACCTGCGCCCCGTTCAGTCCCGCCGGTGCGCTCGTCCGATCGAGGATCTCCCAGCCCACGGTCGCCGCCACGCGCCACCAGTCGGCCGCCGACCCGTCCCCGGTGATGACCAGCTGGTCCCCCGAGAAATCCCCGCTCCACCCGCCGAGTCGCACCCGCTCCCCCTCGAGCGTGGGCACCGGCTGCGGCTCGAGCAGCCCCCGCAGGTCCGGCGACAGGTACGACGGACGCTGGTCGGGCGGGGCGGCGACCAGCTCGTCGAGACCGGTGACGCCGGTCAGCACCAGCAGGCTGTCCCAGCCGACGTTGTACGCACCGAGGATGTCGGTGTCCAGGCGGTCCCCGACGAACAGTGGACGCTCGCCGCCGACCCGCCTGGCGGTCTCCTCCAGCAGGGGCGGGGACGGTTTGCCGGCCACCCGGGGCTCCCGCTCCGCGAACCGCGACACCAGGGAGACCAGGGTGCCGTTGCCCGGTCCGATCCCGGTCGCCGTCGGGATCGTCATGTCGGTGTTGCTGGCCACCCACGGCAACCCGGAACGCACCAGGATCGCACCGGCGACCACGCGCTTCCACGGCATGTCCGGTGCGTAGCCCTGGGCCACCGCCACCGGCTCGTCCGCCGTCTCGGTGACGGGCACCAGACCGGCCTCGACCAGGGCCTGCTCCAGTCCCGGGCCACCGATCAGGAACACCTTGCTGCCGCGGGGCAGAGCCTCAGCGAGCACCGCTGACGTCGCCTGGGCCGAGGTGACCACGTCCCCGGGCACCGCGAGGACGTCCAGGTCGCGAAGGTGATCAGCGACCATGCCGGGAGTCCGAGCCGCGTTGTTGGTCACGAAGGCGATTCGCTGCCCGCGCTCCCGCGCCCCGGCCAACGCCTGCGCCGCCTCCGGCACCGCCTCGCCGCCGACGTAGACCACCCCGTCCAGGTCCAGTGCCGCCAGGTCGTAGGCCTCCGCCAGGGGGGAATCGCAGCTCTTCAGCATGGCCACGATCCTTCCACCGGTCGGGCTCGGTGCCACACCGAGGTCAGGGGCTCGGCGCCCGTCGCACCCTACGGCCGTCGAGCATCTCGACCTCGACCCGGCTCCCGGAGCCGGCTTCACCCCGGTAGTGGCGCCGCCGCAGGGCGCCCCGGACCTCCACGAGGTCCTGAGCACGCCAGCTCGCGACGCGTCGCCGTTGGGCGGCGCTCCACGCGGTGCAGTCCATCCAGTCCGACTTCTGCCGCGAACCACGAGTCATCGGCGTCGCCCCTCGCGGGACCACGATCCGGAAGCTGCTGATCTCGGTGCCGCTCGGCAGGGTCCGCGCGACCGGCGGCGCACTGAGTCGCCCGACCAGCACGACCTCGTTCAACATCTCGGTGCCGTCCGGGGGAGCCCCCTGACCCACGGCGGGTCGCCTAGTCGCCAATGCCATCGCCTCCCCCACGAGGCTCCCGTGCTGCTGGGCCACTCGCAGGTCCGGACTCCCGGACCGTGGACGGCGCGCGCGTGGCCGGGCCCTGTGCCTCGGCAAGTGACCCCCCGGCGCGGCACCCGGGCAGATCGGGCTCAGCCCTCGAGGAGCCTCTCGACCTCCGCCGCGCGGACCGCGGCATCGGTGGTCTCCTCGGCGTCGATCGCCTCCGTACGGTGGAACCACGCGAGAGCATCGGTCGTCCGGCCCGCCGCCAGCAGGGTGTCGGCGTAGGCGTAGCGCAGCCGCACGACCCAGACCGAGCGCGACTTCGATGCCAGCGGAGCCAGCTCCAGGGTCCGCAACGCCGCGTCGAGCTCGCCACGGTCGCGGCGTGCGCCCGCCTCGACGATCGTCAGCTCCGCCAGCAGGTCGTTGTCCAGACCCTCCCGGTCGAGCGACCGCACCAGCTCGAGCGCGCGGTCAGGACGCCCGAGGGCGCGCTCGCAGTCGGCCATCATCGCCACGTAGTCCTTGGCGCCGTTCATCCGCTTCGCGGCGCGCAGCTCGGCCAGCGCCTCGGCGTACTCACCGGCGGCGTAGGCCGCCTCGCCCACCGCCTCGCGCACCACGGCCAGCCGGCCGGCGCGGCCGCGGGCCGCGAGTGTGTGCTCGTAGGCCGTCCGCGGCTCGTCCTGCATCAGCAGACCGGCCGCCACCAGGTGCCGGGCGACACGCTGGCCCAGCTTCTCCGGCAGGCTCTGCAGCTGCGCGAGCACCGAACGGTCCAGCTCCTTGCCGGTCACGTGCTCCGGGATCGGCGGACCGTCGTACCGTTCCTGGTCCTCGGTGCGGGAGGCCGAGTCATCACGACGGGTCCGGGAGAAGTCCCGGCGACCACGCGGCTGACCACCGTCCTTGCCGCGCCCGGAACGCTCCCGCCGGTCGTCTCCACCACGCTGCTGAGCCATGGCGTCACGCTCCTCTCACGGCACACGCCGCGTGTCTGGACACCGAAAATGCTACGAGGGCCACCTGCGGACAGGTGACCCTCGTAGCTAAGAAGATGTCCGGCGACGTCCTACTCTCCCACAACCTCCCGGTTGCAGTACCATCGGCGCTGAAAGGCTTAACTTCCGGGTTCGGAATGGATCCGGGTGTTTCCCTTTCGCTATGGTCGCCGAAACTCTATGGAGTTAGATCTCCTCGACCCGAGCCAGGCAACGAGAGCGAAGCTCTCGAGCCTGGTCGGCTTCAAGGTTCCCGACCGTAACTCGGGAACCACACAGTGGACGCGCAACATCTTT
>CAWJMC010000004.1:0-54898 GCA_963843875.1 uncultured Actinomycetota bacterium
ACCTCACCTGAGCGCGGACGAAGATCAGCCTGGTCGAGCGATGCCCTGCCGACCGATCCAGCGATTCTGCGCGCGCGACGCCGCCACCACGGCCCCCACGTAGACCGCGTGCTGGGCGAATGAGCTGAGAAGGACGTCGCGACGCCAGCGTCAGGGCGGTGGAGCACCGCCCGCCGTCGGGAAGAGCGCGAACGCCATCGCCTGGCAGCCGACGTAGAAGACGCCCGCCGCCGAGCGCTCTTCGAGGTGGGTGCGCAGGGCGGCGTATCCCAGCGCCACGGCGGAGCCGTATCCCTGGTGCGCGAGGAGGAAGTACGCCTGCCGCTGGCGCGGTGACGTCGGCGGATGGCGCAGCACCGACCCGACCGCCACCGCTACGTGCCGGCTGGCGTCGAGGTCCACCGGATGGCCGAGATCGGGGCGAAGTCGCCGTTCCAGGGCCGTGGTCGTCGTCATCGCCGTCGTGCCGACCACGCCCGCCAGCAGTCCCCGGACCAGGTGCAGCAGCGAATCACTCCGGGTCACGTCAGCATCGTGACAGGCGGCGGCGCCGCCCGTGCGCTCCCTGAGACTTGAGCCACACGGGGGAATGTCCGGTCGCCGTCGACCCTTGCGAAAGGTGACAGATCAACCAGTCTTCGAGAGAGGTCACCTCGTGTCCACAGGCATTCGAACCGATCACCGTCGGTCAGCTGGAAGCTCCCGCAGCGCTTCGTGATGGCGCCCCTGACGCGCAACCGCGCGAAGGGCACCGTTCCCGGTGACCTGAACGCCGAGTACTACGGCCAGCGCGCCGGCGCCGGGCTGATCATCACCGAGGGCTCGCAGCCCAGCGCCGTCGGCCAGGGCTACCTCGACACCCCCGGCTTCCACAGCCCCGAGCAGCTCGCCGGCTGGAGCAAGGCCGCCGAGGCCGTGCACGCCGGCGGCGGCCACCTCGTCGCCCAGCTGATGCACGTCGGCCGGATCGCGCACCCCGACAACAAGCAGCGGGCTCGAGTCCGTCGCGCCCGAGCGCACCTGCCCGCCGCCGGCAAGATGATCACCGCCGACGGCCAGGTCGACATGGCCAGCCCCGCGGGCCCTCGAGACCGACGAGATCCCCGGGGTCGTCGAGGAGTTCGTCACCGCGGCTCGCAACGCGGTCGAGGCCGGCCTGGACGGGGTCGAGGTGCACGCCGCCAACGGCTACCTGATCCACCAGTTCCTCGGCCCGTCGTCCAACACCCGCACCGACGGGTACGGCGGGTCGCCCGAGGCCCACGCCCGCTTCGCCGATCGAGGTGACCCGCGCGGTGGCCGAGGCGATCGGCGCCGACCGGGTCGGCATCCGGATCTCCCCCGCCCACAACATCCAGGGCGTGCTCGAGGAGGACGAGGCCGAGACCACCACGACGTACGAGACGCTGCTCGACGGCATCAAGGACCTCGGCCTGGCCTACCTCAGCATCCTGGCCGACCCGCGCAGCCAGCTGGTCGCCGACCTGCGGGCCCGCTTCGGCGGGGCCGTGATGCTCAACTCCGGCTTCTGCGACGTCACCGAGCTCAAGCGAGGTCGAGGCGATCCTCGACGAGGACCTCGCCGACGTGGTCGTCGTGGGTCGCGAGTTCCTGGCCAACCCCGACCTCGCCGAGCGCTGGCGCACCGGGGCCGAGCTCAACGAGCCCAACCCGGACACGTTCTACGGTGGTGGCGCCGAGGGCTACACCGACTACCCGTTCATCGCCTCCGCCTGAGCCCTTACGTTGAGCCCAGCCAGACCCCCGAAACCCCGACGAAGGGAAGCCTGAGATGCGTGCCGTGGTCTACACCGAGAGCGGTGACTCGTCCGTCCTCGACCTGGTCGAGCGCGAGGCCAAGGAGCCCGGACGAGGTGAGGTCCGCATGCGGATCGTCCGGGCCGGGGTCAACCCGACCGACTGGAAGTTCCGCGCCGGCGCCATGGGCGGGCTGGCCTTCGACGAGATCGTGCCCGGCCAGGACGGTGCGGGCACGATCGACGCCGTGGGCCCCGACGTCGACGGACTTCGCGGTCGGCGACCGGGTGTGGACGATGCTCGCCCAGCACGAGCGCCCGGGTGGCACCGCGCAGGAGCTGGTCGTGCTGCCGATGGCGAACGTGACGGCGCTGCCCGAAGGTGCGTCGTACGACGTGGGCGCCTCGCTCGGCGTGCCCGCCGTGACCGCCCACCGTGCGCTGACCACGTCCGAGGACGGCCCGGACCGGCTCTCGCCCGGCGCGATGGACGGACTGAGCGTGCTCGTCGCGGGCGGTGCCGGCGCGGTCGGCAACGCCGCGATCCAGCTCGCACGGTGGGCCGGCGCCACGGTGATCACCACGATCAGCAGCGACGAGAAGGCCGTGCTGGCGAAGGCTGCCGGGGCCCACCACACCGTGAACTACCGCGAGGGCGACCCGGTCGCGGCGATCCGCGAGATCGCCCCCGACGGCGTCGACATCGTCGTCGAGGTGGCGCCCGCGCAGAACCTCGGGCTCGACCTCGCAGGTGATCCGGCCCCGCGCGACGATCGCCGATCTACGCCAACAACGGCGGCGACGAGGTGACCCTGAGCGTGCGCGAGACGTTCTCCACCAACGCTCGCTTCCAGTGGGTGCTGCTCTACACCGTGGGCCAGGATGCGCTGCGGGCCGCGGCCGAGGACGTCAGCGCCGCGGTGGCCGACGGTGGGTTCGCGGTCGGCGACGAGCACGGCCTGCCGCTGCACCACTACCCGCTGGAGCAGACCGGCGAGGCCCACGCCGCCGTCGAGGCCGGTGCCGTCGGCAAGGTGCTGCTCGTAGTGACCGACTGAGCGGCGTCGCGGCGTCGGCCTTCTCACAGTGGGCTCACCCGTGGAATCTCCTCGTGGCGTCACCGGTTCGCTCTTGTGACACGTCACAGACTTTTGAGGAGACTCCCGCATGACCCAGACCGTCGACGCCCTGGTCACCACCTCCGCAGGCGAGCCGTTCAAGCGCAGCACCATCGAGCGCCGCGACCCGCGGGCCCACGACGTGGTGATCGACGTCAAGTACGCCGGCATCTGCCACTCCGACATCCACCAGGCCCGCGAGGAGTGGGGCCCGGCCCATGTTCCCGATGGTGCCCGGGCACGAGATCGCCGGCGTCGTCAGCGCCGTCGGCGACGAGGTCACGAAGTACGCCGTCGGCGACCGCGTCGGCATCGGCTGCTTCGTCGACTCCTGCCGCGAGTGCGAGAACTGCAGGGCCGGCGAGGAGCAGTACTGCCTCAAGGGCGAGGTCGCGACGTACAACGGCAACGAGTACGACGGCGAGCCGACCTACGGCGGCTACAGCAAGCAGATCGTCGCCGACGAGAACTACGTGCTCGGCATCCCCGAGGGCGTCGAGCTCGACGTCGCCGCGCCGCTGCTGTGCGCCGGCATCACGCTGTACTCGCCGCTGCACCACTGGGGCGCCGGACCGGGCAAGAAGGTCGCGGTCGTCGGCATGGGCGGCCTCGGCCACATGGGCGTCAAGATCGCGCACGCCATGGGCGCCGAGGTCACCGTGCTCAGCCAGACCCTGTCGAAGCAGGAGGACGGCAAGAGGTTCGGCGCCGACCACTACTACGCGACCAGCGACGAGGCGACGTTCTCCGAGCTCGCCGGCACCTTCGACCTGATCGTCAACACGGTCGCGGCCAACCTGCCGGTCGACGACTACCTCGGCCTGCTGCGCCTCGACGGCACCATGGTCAACGTCGGCATCCCGGACAGCCCGGACCAGTTCCAGGCGTTCTCGCTGGCCGGCATGCGCCGCTCGATGGCGGGCTCCAAGATCGGTGGCATCCGCGAGACCCAG
Source organism: uncultured Actinomycetota bacterium (assembly GCA_963843875.1). GTDB lineage: Bacteria > Actinomycetota > Actinomycetes > Propionibacteriales > Nocardioidaceae > Marmoricola. Next base: position 3,829 of record CAWJMC010000004.1, read on the forward strand.
GAGATGCTGGACTTCTGCGCCGAGCACGGCCTGGGCGCCGAGATCGAGACCATCGGCGTGGACGACGTGGACGCGGCGTACGAGCGGGTCGTGCACAGCGACGTGCGCTACCGCTTCGTGATCGACATCGCGTCCTTCGACGCCTGAGATCCGCGGGTCACGACCAGCGCGACGAGCGGCCACAGCGACTCGGCCCCGGCGAGCACCCGCTCGCTGAGCCCGACCAGGCCGCCGTCGAGGCCGAGCCCGAACACCACGAGCAGGACGAGCATCACCGCGGTCGCGGTGATGCTCGTTCCGCGTCCGGGCACGCCGGAGAAGGCCGGCCACACCGCGAGGGCGACGAAGGTCACCATCGCCACCGGGCCGTGCGCGCCGGAGGGCAGTGCGAACACCGCGACTCCGATCGTGAGCACTCCGCCCACCGCGAGCACGACGCGGCCCGCAGCGCGCGCCTCGCGGAACCCGAGCGCCGTGACCAGGTGGCAGACGCCCAGGACCGCGATCCCGGTGGTCATGATCCAGCGGTCGGGCTGACCGATCTGCGCCAGCGCGCTGATCGTGTCCCGCGTCGAGTCGTAGGGCACCGTCTGCACTCCTGCGGCCACCGTCCACCCGCCGATCAGGGCGATCGGAGCGAGGGTGGCCGAGACCCACGCGGCTCGGACGAGGCTTCGGGACACCAGGCCAGTATCCGTGGCGGCCCACCGGGGGTCGCCAGGGAGGTCTCCAGCAGCACCACCCCCCTCCTCGCTGAGCGGACATGTCCGCGACTGATCGTTGATGATCGTCTCTATTCTTTTCAGATCGGAGTCACTACGGTGTGAGGCACATTCGGGTAGCGAGGGAGAACGAGCAATGAGCCGACACCGGATCCGGGTCCGGACCACCGCCGCACTGGCCCTGGCCACGCTCTTGACCGCGACAGCACCCGCACTGGCGAGCGCCTCCGCCACGAGCCAGCACGAGCCCACCGCCCGGCCCGCTCCCACCGGGCCGTACGTGCCGGTGGGCCGGGGCACGCACTTCCTGGACCACTCGACCGCGCTCGAGGGTGTCGCCGACCCCGAGTGGTACGAGTCGAACATCCCGTTCGTCGACATCCCCGACCAGGCGATCCAGGACACCTACTACTACCGGTGGCGCACCTTCAAGGAGGCGCTGAAGTACACCGGCCCGGACGACGGCTGGATCGTCACCGAGTTCCTCGGCCCCGTGGGGTACGCCGCTCCCGGAGGGGCGATCTCCGCCGCCGCCGGTCACCACCTCTACGAGGGCCGGTGGCTGCGCGACCAGCGCTACCTCGACGACTACCTCGACTACTGGCTCACCGGCCCCGGGGCCGGCGCCAAGCCCGCCACTGAGGGCCTGGGCAAGGACACGACCGACTGGGCGCACCAGTACTCCTTCTGGGTCGCCGACGCGGCACTCGCCAAGGCCGAGATCGACGGCCGGATCGACCAGGCCACCGCGCGGCTCTCCGCCCTCGAGCGCCAGTGGCGCCGCTGGTCGCCGCAGTACAACAAGTCGCTCGGCCTCTACTGGCAGACCCCGGTCTGGGACGCCATGGAGTACACCGCCAGCTCCTACCAGAGCGACGATCCCTACCACGGCGGCGCGGGCTACCGCCCGACCCTGAACTCCTACCAGTACGGAGACGCCAAGGCGATCGCCACCCTGGCCGGGCTCGCCCACGAGCCCCGGGTGGAACACGCCTACGACACCCGCGCCGCCAAGCTGGCCAAGGCCCAGGAGAAGTACCTCTGGGACGCCAAGGACGGCTTCTACAAGCACGTGATGCGCGACGGGAACCCCGATCAGACCAGATCGCCGACCGCGAGGAGATCGGCTTCGTGCCGTGGTACTTCGACATGGCCCCGCCCGACAACGCCGCCGCCTGGGCCCAGCTGCCGACCCGCAGGGGTTCGAGGCGCCCTACGGCCCGACCACCGTCGAGCGGCGCAGCCCCTGGTTCATGCACGAGGCGCTGGACGGCTGCTGCCACTGGGACGGGCCGAGCTGGCCCTTCGCCACCAGCCAGACCCTGACCGCGCTCGGCCAACCAGCTCATCGACTACCCCGCCCAGACCGTACGTGGACAGCGCCAGACTTCTCCAGCTGCTGCACGGCTACGCGCTGACCCAGCGCAAGGACGGCCAGCCCTACGTGGCCGAGGCGCACCACCCCGACGAGGACCGCTGGCTCTACGACGGGCGGGGGCACAGCGAGGACTACAACCACTCGACGTTCAACGACATCGTGCTGTCCAGCCTGTTCGGCATGCGCGGCCCAGACCGGGAACAGCGTGCAGATCGCTCGCCGCTGGTACGCCGACCTGGGACCACGTCGCGGTCGAGAACATCGCCTACCACGGCCACAACGTGAGCGTGGTGTGGGACGGGACGGCAGCCACTACGGGCCGGGTACGCGGCCTGAGCGTGTGCGTCGACGGCCGGCTGCGGCACGCGCCAGCCCGACCTGCGCCCACCCGGGTGGCGGTACCTCGGTCCGCTCCGGGCAGCCGCGGCACCCGCGAGGTCGACGACGCGGCCAACGCGGCCGGACCGGCTATCCCCGGGCGAGCGCCTCCTACACGTGGCGCACGACACGCCGGCCGAGGCGAACGACGGCCAGGATTTCCAGCTGGACGTGCCCTCGACCCGCTGGACGAGCTACCAGATCCCCGAACACCGGCAGGACTGGCTGCGGTCGACTTCGGCGCCGCGGACCCCGGTCGACGACGTCCGGGTCGACCTTCTACGACGACGGCGGCGGAGTGCGCCTGCCCGGACGTCGTACGACGCTGCAGTACCGCCGCGCCGACGGCACCTGGGCCTCGCTGCCCGGCCAGAGCCGCTCAGCGGCCACCCCGACGGCGGGCACACCGGTGCGGATCACGCTCCCCCACCCGGTGCAGACCGACGCCATCCGGGTGCTCGGCACCAACCGCCCGGGCTCCGGCTTCGGGATCACCTCCCTGGGCGCCTGGCGCCAGGTCGACGACAACCTCACTGCTGGGATCAACACCGGCGACGACGGCGTCATCACGGCCGCACCCGGTTCGACGCGCAAACTCACCACCCGGGTCAGCGTCGGTCGCGACCGCAGCACCGTCGCCGCCGACGAGCTCCGGGTGCCGGCGGGCTGGCAGGTCAAGCGGCTCACGCCGTTACCGCGGCACGTGCGCCGCGGCACGACGTACGTCGCCCGCTGGCGGCTGCGCGTGCCGAGCGACTTCTCGCCCGACTCCGAGGCGGCGATCCGCTACCTGGTGACCTCCACCCGCCGCGGAACCACCGCTGCCGGCGACACCGTCCCCCTGCAGTGGACCTTCGACCCGGCGACGTTCGGCAGCACCACCTGGGACGACGACTTCAGCACCGACCACCTCGCCGACTACCGCCTGACCGGTGCACTGGGTGAACCCGCTCCGACCGCGAGCGTCGACACCTCGGCGGGCACCCTTGACATCTCCAGCACTACGCGTTCGCGGGGGCTGTTCCGGGTGCCGACGAGGCCGGTGACGCGGATGGCGGTCATCGTGGCTCCTCGCTCCTTCGCGACCGGCAGCGGGGACGGAGAACAGCCTGTTCCTCGGTAGTGCCGCTGATCCGAGAACTTCGCGATGAGCTACTACAACCACACCCGCGGCCAGAGCGGGGTCAACGTGGTCCTCGCCGGCAACGGGCACGGCGAGGGCGAGGGTCCCGGAGCCGACGTGAGGTGGACGCCGGGAGACCGCTTCGCCACCGCGCTGGTCGACGGCACGCTGACCAGCTGGATCGAGCACGACGGCACCTGGCGACGGCTGACGACGGCCCCGGTGGACCGCGCGGTCACGCCGGCCACCCTGGCTTCCTGGTCGCCGGCGTTCTCGACCCGGTCCGACCAGGGCACGATCTCCCTCGACCGGGTCACCGTGCTGCGCGGGAGCGGTGGCTGAACACACAGGAGCCCGGTGCCGATGGCACCGGGCTCCTGGCTCAGGTCTTCGCGGGTGGCGCTCAGCCCTGTCGTCGGTCGCGCTGCTGCGGGATCACGCCTGCGAGCAGCTGCTTCACCTCCGACTCGAGATAGCGCCGGTGTCCCCCGAGAGTGCGGATGGAAGCCAGTTTGCCGGCCTTCGCCCACCGCGTCACGGTCTTCGGGTCGACCCGGAAGAGCGCGGCAACTTCGGCCGGTGTGAGCAGAGTTTCTGAATCATCAGGACGCACAACCATGCGGCCCCCCTTGTATGTCGCTGGTGCTTGGATATGACAGAAGCAAAGCGGCTCCCCAACCGCTTTCCGACCTCTTAGAGTGTGCCACTCGCTGAGGGACATGGGAACCTTTACGTCCAGATATTTCGGGACATGGCGCCGGGGACCCAGATCGACCCGACCAGCAATGGGTGACACGACACCCTTCCGTCGCGGGCCCCCGATCCCCTCTGGCGACCCGGCCCGGCGTCCGACGGGCGGGCCGGACGTCCTCCAGGTTGTCCGGGCAAAAGCGCAGATAACGGGCATCTGGCGTCCCATCGCGTCCCTTACGGCCCCACAAACCACACAGGTGGGCAGCGTTCGGGCCCGAACGAAGGTCCAGCAGGACCGGCGTCGAAAGCCGTCAGGGCGGCTTCGCGGGCCGCTCGAGCACCCGGGTCGTCGGCACTCCCGCCGTCACCCAGGGATGGGCGAAGTGGTCTACACCACACGCCGGTCAACGGGCGTGTCGCCTTGCGGACCGCTCAGGATCCGTCGCGCGACGAGGGTTCGGACCACTCGTCGTCCCCGTCGACCTCGTCGACCTCGTCGACGTCCTGGCTCGCATCGGAGACGGGCGCTGGCTCCTCGCCTCCGTGCAGCTCTTTCGCCAGGGCGCCGAAGTCCGTCTCATGAGTGCGGTACTTCAGGTCCCGAGCGACCTTGGTCTGTTTCGCCTTCGCACGGCCGCGGCCCATAGGGTCCGACCCCCTCGCACAGATCGGCCGGCGTTGCGCACGGCTCAGGTTTCCGGTGTTCTCGTGCTCAGATCGTACCTGCCCGACCCTGATTCCCGCACCTCAGGTCCGGTACTCGGATCAGTGTCGGAACGCGCCCGGGCCTCAGCGGTGCGTGCCGACCAGGTTCACGCGTCCGGACTCGCTCTCCGGGCCGTTCTCGACCTGGTGCACCTCGCCGGCCGACCAGGCATCGACTCCGTGGGCGGACAGCGACGCCAGGACCGCGTCGAGCTCGCCGGGCGGGCAGAGCGCCACCATGCCGACACCACAGTTCAAGGTGCGCTCCAGGTCCTCGGTGGCGACGTCGCCGACCGTGCGGACCAGGTCGAAGACCGGCGGCAGGGTCCAGGTCGCCCGGTCGACGGTGGCACTCAGCCCGGTCGGCAGCACCCGCTCGAGGTTCGCCGCCAGGCCACCGCCGGTGATGTGCGCCATCGCGTGGGCACGGGTGTTGCGGGCGACGTCGAGGCAGGCCTTGGCGTAGATCCTGGTCGGCTCCAGGAGCTCCTCGCCGAGCGTGCGACCGAGATCGTCGACGTACGTCGACAGCTCCCAGCCGCCGCGCTCGAGCAGCACGTGGCGGACCAGGCTGTAGCCGTTGGCGTGCAGGCCCGACGACGCCATCGCGACGACCACGTCGCCGGGGCGGACCAGACCGGCCCCGAGCAGGTCGCCCGCCTCGACCACGCCGGTGGTCGCGCCGGCCACGTCGTACTCGTCGGGCTCCATCAGCCCGGGGTGCTCGGCGGTCTCGCCACCGATCAGCGCACAGCCGGCCTCCAGGCAGGCCTCGGCGATGCCCTTGACGATGGCCGCTATCCGCTCGGGCACCACCCGCCCGGTCGCGATGTAGTCGGTGAGGAACAGCGGCTCGGCCCCGCAGACCACCAGGTCGTCGACGAGCATGCCGACCAGGTCGAACCCGATCGTGTCGTGCTTGTCCATGGCCTGCGCGATCGCCACCTTGGTGCCGACCCCGTCGGCGGAGGTGGCGAGCAGTGGTTGGTCGTAGCTCTTGAGCGCCGAGGCGTCGAACAGGCCGGCGAAGCCGCCGATACCGCCGATCATCTCGGGGCGGCGTGCCTTGTCGACCCACACCTTCATCAGCTCGACGGCGGTGTCACCGGCGTCGATCGAGACCCCCGCTGCCTCGTAGGTCGCGGCCTCCTGCTGCCCGTGGTCCTGGGTCATGGTCGCTCCAACGCGTCGACCGCTCCGGCACCGGAGAGCGGGGCCAGCTCGATGCCCTGCTCGGGAAAGGACTCCAGCAGGTGCTTGCCGAGCCGCTCGGGCTCGGGCAGCTCGACCGGGTAGACCCCGTCGAAGCAGGCCCGGCAGAGGCCGTCCATGGGCACGTTGGTGGCCGCGACCGTCTCCTCGAGCGAGGCGTAGCCGAGGCTGTCGGCACCGATCGAGGAGCAGATCTCCTCCGTGCTGAGCCCGTTGGCGATCAGCTCCGCGCGCGTGGCGAAGTCGATGCCGTAGAAGCACGGCCACTTCACCGGCGGGCTGGCGATCCGCACGTGCACCTCGCGGGCGCCGGCCTCGCGCAGCATCCGGATCAGGGCCCGCTGGGTGTTGCCGCGCACGATCGAGTCGTCGACCACGACCAGCCGCTTGCCGTCGATCACGTCACGCAAGGGATTGAGCTTGAGCCGGATCCCGAGCTGACGGATGGTCTGGGAGGGCTGGATGAAGGTTCGCCCGACGTAGGAGTTCTTCACCAGGCCGGTGCCGTAGGGGATGCCGGAGCGTTCGGCGTACCCGATCGCGGCGGGCGTGCCGGACTCCGGCACCGGGATCACCAGGTCCGCGTCGGCGGGGTACGACGTCGCCAGCCTGCGTCCGATCTCCACCCGCACCGAGTGCACACGCTGGTCGGAGATCAGGGTGTCCGGGCGGGCCAGGTAGACGAACTCGAAGAGGCAGCCCTTCGGCTTCGCCTCGGCGAAGGTTCGCGAGCGGAGCCCGTCCTCGTCGATCGCGACCAGCTCGCCCGGCTCGATCTCGCGGATGTACGACGCTCCGACGATGTCCAGCGCGGCGGTTTCCGAGGCGACCACCCAGCCGCGTTCGAGCCGGCCCAGCACCAGCGGCCGGATGCCCTGGGGATCGCGGGCGGCGTACAGGGTCGACTCGTTCATCCAGACGAACGAGAACGCACCCCTGATCTGCGGCAGCAGCTCCACCGCGCGCTCCTCGAGCGAGGTGTCCGGGTGGTGCGCCAGCAGCGCCGTGACCAGGCTGGTGTCGTTGGTCGCGCTCTCCAGGCGCCGGCTGAAGCCGAGCTCGCCGGAGATGTCGGGCAGCTCGAGCACCATCCGGTGCAGGTCGGAGGTGTTGGTCAGGTTGCCGTTGTGACCCAGGGCGATCGATCCCTCGGCGGTGGGCCGGAAGGTCGGCTGCGCGTTGTGCCAGGTGCTGGCCCCGGTGGTGGAGTAGCGCGCGTGTCCGACGGCCAGGTGGCCCTTGAGCGACTCCAGGGTCGACTCGTCGAAGACCTGGGAGACCAGGCCCATGTCCTTGTAGACCAGGATCTGGCGACCGTTGCTGACCGCGATGCCGGCCGACTCCTGCCCACGGTGCTGCAGGGCGTAGATGCCGTAGTAGGTGAGCTTGGCGACGTCCTCGCCGGGCGCCCAGACCCCGAACACCCCGCAGGCGTCCTGCGGGCCCTTGTCGTGCGGGTCGACATCGTGCGTCAGGCGGCCGTCTCCACGACGGCGAGCGTTGGCTGCCACGGACCTCACTCTACGTGCTGCGGGCTCGGCCCGCGCGCGGCCACTCAGGCTCGCCTCAACACACTTATGATGCTAGTGTCATTAGCACCATGTTGTGGAACCTGGATCTCGCGGCCCCCTCCCCGCTGCACGAGCAGCTGGCGGGCGCAGTACGTCGCGGGGTCGCCCAGGGCTCGCTCACGCCGGGAGAGCGGTTGCCCGCGGCCAGCGAGCTCGCCGGCCTGCTCGACGTCAATGCCAACACGGTGCTGCGCGCCTACCGGACCCTGCGCGACGAGGGCGTCCTGACCTTCCGACGCGGGCGCGGCGTGACCGTGTCCGCCCACGCCCCCGACCGCGCCGGCCTCGTCGACGCGGCCCGGGAGCTGATCACCGTGGGGCGTCGCCAGGGCCTCGGCGTCGCCGATCTCACCCGACTCCTGGAGGAGCTGTCATGAACCAGTCCACTCGCGTCCGTCGCGCCTACACCAGCACGGTGGTCGGCTGGGCCCCACTCGCCCTGGTCCTGCTCGTCGCGGTCGCGGTCGCGGCGGTCCTGCTCGCCGTCGACGCGACCTGGTGGGTCCCCACCGCGACGGTGGTCGTGCTGCTGCTGGTCGGGCTGCAGGCGTCCGTCGTGCGACTCAGCATCGGCGGCGGAGTCCTCACCGCACGGATGGGCTCGTTCGTGCGACACCGGGTGCCGGTCTCGGCGATCGAGGAGACGACCGTCCGGGACCTGCGCCTGCGCGAGGTCTTCGGCATCGGCCTGCCGTTGCACGCGTGGTCGGTGAAGATGGCGGTCCGGCCCGGCCCCACCCTGCTGCTGCGCAGCGGGCGCACCTGGCTGCGGATCAGCACGGCACACCCCGAGGACGCCATCGACACCATCGGCACCATCGCGGCAGGTCGAGCCGGGAGTGACGCTGCGGGCAGCAACCAGGCCTCCTGGTTCGGCCCGAAACGAGTCGGCGTCGGGATCCGGCCCCAGACCTGGCAGGGCTGGGCGGTCACCCTGGGCGGCGTCCTCGTCGTGATCGCGGCGGTGCTGCTGATCTCTGTCCTGGCGCACTGAGGCCGGATCCGGGCCGGGCCGGGCTCACATCTTGGCGGCGCCCTGCACGACGGCCTGGCGGATGCGCGAGTACGTGCCGCAGCGGCAGATGTTGCGGATCGTGTCGAGGTCGGCGTCGGTGATCGTGCGGCCCTCCTTCTTACCTTGTTGGCCAGCGCGACCGCGGCCATGATCTGCCCGGGCTGGCAGTAGCCGCACTGGACGACGTCACGGTCGAGCCAGGCCTGCTGCATCGGGTGCAGGTCCTTGCCCACCGTGTCCGGCAGACCCTCGATCGTGGTGATCTCGTCGGTCGGCTTGATGTCCTTGATCTGCACCGAGCAGGGGTTGAACGCCTTGCCGTTGATGTGCGACGTGCACGCCTTGCAGACGTTGATGCCGCAGCCGTACTTCGGTCCGGTGACGCCGAGGACGTCGCGCAGCACCCACAGGGTGCGGACGTCGTCGTTGACGTCGACGGTGACCGTCTTGCCGTTGAGCTTGAACGTGTGCTTGGCCATGAGGGTGGTCCGTCCGTCTTCAGTAGGTGTACTTGAGGCCGTCGGTGGGCGACTGCGGGATCGGCGGGATGAACGACTTGGTCACGAAGTTGCCGGCCGTCTGGTCGTGCAGGATCGGGAACCGCGTCGGCATCGTGCCCGTGGCCCGGGCGTACGCACACGCGGTGGCCGCCATGGACGGGGAGACCCCGGCCTCACCGGCACCACCGGGCTGCTCGGAGTCGGACTTCATCACGACGCACTGGAAGTCCATCGGGGCGTTCCACTCACGGGTGTAGAAGAAGTCGTCCCAGCTGCCCTCGAGGAACGCGCCGTTGACCAGGTGGTTGCTGCTGGTCAGCGCCTGGGCGATGCCGTCGGAGATCCCGCCCATCATCTGGGCCTCGAGACCGCGCGGGTTGATCACCAGCCCGGCGTCGACGACGATCGTCGCCCTGGTGACCCGCGGCCCGGTGGTCGCGTTGTAGATCTTGCGGTTCACCGTCTGCGGCCGGGCGTCCAGCTCGACGATCACGGCGGTGGCGCCCTTGTACTCCTTGTGGATGGCCACCCCCTGCGCGGTGCCCTTGGGCATCGACTTGCCCCAGTTGGCCGACCTCGGCGACCTTCTTGAGCACTGCCCGGGTCCGCTCGTCCTTGAGGAACTGCAGCCGGAAGTCGACCGGGTCCTTGTGCAGGGTCTCGGCCAGCTTGTCGATCATCAGCTCGGCCGCCGTCGCGACGTCCGGGGAGTAGATGTTGCGCACGCTGCTGGTGTTGAACTGAGCCTGGTTGTCGGTCTCGTTGAGCAGCTGCGTGACGACCCCGAAGTTGTACGGCAGCTCCTGGGTGAGCAGGAAGATCGACTCGCTCAGGCCCAGGTTGCCCAGGCCCGTCGGCAGGGACCCGGCGGTCGCGGTCAGCCGCTCGCCCAGCCCATGGCGGAAGTCCGTGGAGATGCTGGTGTTGCGCTGCTCGAAGCTCAGCACCTGACCGGCGAGCACCGTGGCCCGGATCCGCGAGGTGCTCATCGGGTGGGCGCGGCCCTGGCGCGGCTCGTCACAGCGGTGCCACATCAGCCGCACCGGCTTGCCACCGAACGCCTTGGAGGCGACGGCGGCCTCGATCGCCCCGTCGCTGAACAGCTTGTGCCCGAACGAGCCGCCGCCGGTGACCACGTTGACCTTGACACTGGTCTGCGGGATCTTCAGCGCGTCGGCGATCTTGCCCTGGGCGTCGATCGGGGACTTCAAGCCGCCCCAGACGGTGACCTTGCCGTTCTTGTAGTCCGCGACCGCGCAGTTCGGCTCGAGCGCCGCCCCGCTGCGGAACATGAACTCGAACGAGCCCTCGACCGTCTTGGTCAGGAGCGGGACCTTGGGCACGACCAGCGGCAGCTCGGCCGCCTTGAGCTGCTTGAGGATGTCCTCGTCGCTCTTGCCCTCGACGGTGCCCTTGTTCCACACGGCGTCGACGACGCGGACCGCGTCGATGCACTGGCCGAACGTCGCCGCCCGGATCGCGATGCCGGTCGAGATCAGCGCCACGTCGGTGACACCGGGCATGGCCTTGACCTGGGCGAGGTTCTTGAGCGACTTCGGCGAACCGTTCAGCGTCGGCGGACGGCAGACCATCGTCGGCAGGGCACCGGGGATCTTGAGGTCCATCGAGAACTGCTTCTTGCCGGTCACCGCGTCGAGCGCGTCGACCCGGTTGCGAGACGTGCCGATCACGGTGTGCTTCTTGGCCGGCTTCAAGATCACCTCGACCGCCTTGGTGAAGGCGCTCGCCGCCTTCACCGAGAGATCGCCGTAGCTGCGGAACGCCCCGGACGGCGCCGTGATCACACCTTCCTTGGACTTCAGCAGGTTGATCGGGTAGCCGAGCTCGGCGGCCGCCGCCGCGAGCAGCGAGTGCTTGGCCAGGGCCGCGGCCACGCGGATCGGGGTGTACGTCGACACGGTGGTGTTCGAGCCGCCGGTGAGCTGGTTGAAGAGCAGCTCGGGCCGGGCCGGCGCCAGGCGTGACCTGGACCTTGCTCACCGGCAGGTCGAGCTCCTCGGCGATGATCATCGCGGTCGAGGTGGTGATCCCCTGACCGACCTCCGTCCGGTTGAGGGCGAAGTGGGCGACGCCGTCCTGGTCGATGTCGATCTTGATCAGGTTTGCGGTCGGCAGGGCCGACTGCGTCTGGAGGTCCTCGAGGTCGTAGGTCTCTGCGATCTGGGGCGACGACGGGATCGCGCCCAGTGCTGCCTGGGCCGGCGCGGCGGTGGCACCGGAGGCGATGTCCGCGGCGACGGCCAGCGTGCTGCCGGCCACGACGTAGCCGACGAAGCGGCGACGGTTCAGCGAGGCCTTCGGAGTGCTCTGATCGTCCTCGGTGATTGATTCGGGGGTGCTGTCATGTTCGGGCGCGGTAGTCACCGATGGTGGTCCTCTCACGTGCGGCACCCGGAGCCACGGCCCGGGTGTTCCCTCCCCACGCGATGACCGCTACGTCCGGAACGTGACGGTCATCACCGCAGAGTGTGCCCTGCGGATCCGGTCCGGAACAGGGGCCGCGAAGCACCCGCGAGCGGCGCGGCGAGCGACTACGCAGGTGTACGAAGGAGCGCCGCCTGTAAAGTTCGGCTTTATCTAGGCAACAGCTGAGTAGTGGGCCGTCAAAATACTTCCTACGAGTTACTGCAGCGCGAGGTTCTGCAACATCAGCGCCTCGGCCAGCACGACCCGCTCGAACTCGGGCAGGTGCAGACCCTCGTTGGCGCCGTGGGCCCGGGTGTCCGGGTCCTCGACCCCGGTCACCAGCACGCTCGCCTGTGGGAAGGCCTCCAGGAACTCGGCGATGAAGGGGATCGACCCGCCGACCCCCATGTCCACCGGCTCGGTGCCGTCCCAGGCCTCGCGGAACGCGTCGCGGGCGGCGTCGTACGCCGGGCCGGTCGCATCGAGCCGCGTGGCCTCGCCGGTGTCGACGACCGTGGTGCTGAGCTCGGCCCCCCAGGGCACGTGCGCGGCCAGGTGCCGCTGCAGGCAGTCCAGCGCGTTGGCCGTCGTGTCCCCGGGTGCGACCCGCATCGAGATCCGCGCCCGGGCCATCGGCACCAGGGTGTTGCTGGCCCCGGCCACCTTCGGAGCGTCCAGGCCGGTGATGCTCAACGACGGCTTGGTCCACAGCCGCTCGACGGTCGAGCCCGTGCCCAGCCACTCGATCGTGGGCACCGCGCCGGACTCGGCCCGCAGCCGCTCCTCGGGGTAGTCGACCTCGGCCGCGGGGCTGCTGCGCAGTCCCTCGACCGCGACGTCCCCGGTGTCGTCGTGCAGCGTCGCGATCAGCCGGCTCAGCGCCATCAGCGCGTCGGGGGCGAGCCCGCCCCACATCCCGGAGTGCACCGCGTGGGTGAGCGTGCGCACCTCGACGTCGACGCGGACCAGGCCCCGCAGGCTCGTGGTCAGCGCCGGGACCCCGATGTCCCAGTTGCCGGAGTCGGCGATCACGATCACGTCGGCGGCGAGCTCGTCGTGGTGCTGCTCCAGCAGCGCCACCAGGCTGTCGGACCCGACCTCCTCCTCGCCCTCGACGAAGACGACCAGGTTGACCGGGAGGTCGGCACCGAAGATCCGGGCCGCGGCCAGGTGGGTCGCGATCCCCGCCTTGTCGTCGGCGGCGCCCCGCCCGTACAGCCGGGCGCCGCGCTCCGTGGGCTCGAAGGGCGGGGTGTCCCAGTCGGCGTGGTCGTTCTCGGGCTGCACGTCGTGGTGGGCGTAGAGCAGCACCGTCGGGGCGCCGTCGGGCCCGGGCTTGTGCGCGATCACGGCCGGAGCCCCGCCGTCGGCCGTGGTGATCCGCACCGCGAAGCCCTCGGCCCCGAACAGCGCCGAGACCGCCTCAGCGCTGCGCTGGACCTCACCGGCCCGCTCCGGGTCGGCGCTGACCGACTCGATCCGGACCAGGTCCTCGAGGTCGCTGCGGATCTCGGGCAGGACCTCGGTGACACGCGTGCGCAGCTCGTCGACGTTCATGACCAACACCCTAGAGAAGTCGACTCCGGTGGTGCCACAGTGAGCCATGGTCACTCAGGATCCGTCGCAGAGCACCCGAGCCTCGAGCGATGACGCGCCCCGGGCCTCGCTGGGCACCTCGCTCAAGCCCCGGCACATCACGATGATCTCGATCGCCGGGGTGATCGGCGCCGGGCTGTTCGTCGGATCGGCCACGGCCATCGCGAAGGCCGGGCCGGCCGTGCTGATCTCCTACGCCATGGCCGGGACGCTGGTCGTGCTGGTGATGCGGATGCTCGGCGAGATGGCGACGGCCAACCCCGACACGGGATCGTTCTCGGTGTACTCCGAGCGGGCCCTGGGGCGCTGGGCCGGCTTCAGCGTGGGCTGGATGTACTGGTGGTTCTGGGTGCTGGTGATCCCGGTCGAGGCCACCGCAGCCGCCACGATCCTCACCGACTGGGTCGGGGCTCCGCAGTGGGTCTGGGCGCTGGTCGTCACGGTGCTGCTGACCGTCAGCAACCTGGTCAGTGTCGGCAACTACGGCGAGTTCGAGTTCTGGTTCGCGCTGGTCAAGGTGGTGGCGATCGTCGCGTTCGTGGCGGTCGGGCTGCTCGCCATCCTCGGGCTGATCCCGGGCTCCGAGGTCAGCGGCGTCAGCACGCTCTGGCGGCCCGACGGCTTCATGCCCCACGGCTTCGGCGCGGTGATCGCCGGGATGCTGATCACGATGTTCTCGTTCATGGGCACCGAGATCGTCACCATCGCCGCCGCCGAGTCACCCGACCCGGCCAAGGGGATCAGCAAGGCGGTCAACTCGGTGATCTGGCGGATCTCGCTGTTCTACCTGGGCTCGATCTTCGTGATCGTGGCCCTGCTCCCCTACGACCGGCTGCCGGACGGGTCCTACCAGTCGGTGCTCGACGCGATCGGCATCCCCGGCGCCGGCCCGATCATGGACATCGTCATCCTGACCGCCGTGGCCTCGTGCCTGAACTCCTCGCTGTACACCGCATCACGCATGCTGTTCTCGCTCGGGCAGCGTGGCGACGCCCCCCGCGTCGTACGCCGGCTGCGGCCCAACGGAGTGCCGTGGGTCGCGGTGCTGGCCTCGATGGTGGTCGGTTTCGTCGCCGTCGTCGGCAACTACGTGCTGCCGGACAAGATCTTCGCCTACCTGCTGGCGACCAGCGGCGCGGTCGCGCTGTTCGTCTACCTCGCGATCGCCGCCAGCCAGCTGGTGCTGGGCCGCCGGATGCGCGCCGAGGGCGAGACGCCCGCGGTGCGCATGTGGGCCTTCCCCTACCTGACGGTGGTCGTGATCGGGTTCATCGTCGTCGTGCTCGTGCTGATGGCCTTCGACTCCGAGCAGCAGCAGGCCATCGGCCTGTCGGTGCTCTCGGCCGCGATCGTCCTGGTGGCGGCGTTCGTGGTGCAGCGTCGCCGGGCACGCGAGACGTCCCGGGCGGCTCAGCCCAGCGGGAGGTAGGCCGAGAGGTCCGTCCGCTCCCCGGACGCCCGCACGGTGCCGTCGGCCACCGCGTCGTTCCACTCGCCGTGGCCCCGGGCGAGGTCGATCCAGTCCTCCCCGCCCAGCTCCACCACGGCCGGCGGAGTGCCGCGGGTGTGCCGCACCCCCGCGACCACCTGCACGGCCGCGAACGGCGGCACCCGCACCTCGACCGAGGCGCCAGGGGCCTTCGCCTGGAGCAGGGCGAGGAAGTGCTTGACCAGCACCTTCAGCACCGCCCGGTCGGCCGACCCGGCGTCGTAGGCGTCGAGGGCCGCGGCGAGCTCCTGCGGTGACGCGGGGTTGAGTCGACGCGGCATCGTCCCATCCCACCACCGAGGGGCCGGACCCTTGTCACGCGGGGTTATCGCTGGTGAACAAGGCCTGGGCCGGGGGTACGACGACAACAACCCCGCAACAGCTGCCGCGGGCCGTCTCGGCACAATGTTCGGGTGCCCGAAGGCGACAGCGTCCACCTGCTTGCGCGCAGGCTCGACCGCGCGCTGCTCGGGCGCACCGTGGTGCGCTCCGACCTCCGGGTGCCGACGCTCGCGACCGCCGACCTCGCTGGACGGACCGTGCTGGCCAACGCCACCCACGGCAAGCACCTGCTCACCCGCTTCAGCGAAGCGACGACGCCAGGCGTGACGCTGCACAGCCACCTGCGGATGGACGGCTCCTGGACGGTGACCGGGCCGGGCAAGCGGCTGCCGACCCGCCTGATGCCCGACGTACGTGTGGTGCTGGAGACCGACTCCGGGGCCACCGCGTGGGGTCTGCACCTGCACGACCTGTCGCTCGTGGCGAGCTCCGCGGAGGGTGACCTGGTGGGCCACCTGGGCCCAGACCCGCTGCGCGAGGACTGGGACCCGACGGAGGCGGTGCGCCGGCTGCGCGCTGGCCCCGCCGAACCGCTGGTCTCGGCGCTGCTGGACCAGCGCAAGATGGCCGGTCTGGGCAACCTGTGGGCCAACGAGCTGTGCTTCATCAGCGGACACAGCCCCTGGACGCCGGTCGGTGAGGTCGATCTCGACCGGCTGGTCCGGCTGGCTGCCCGCGCGCTGCGACACTCGGCGCTGGTGCCCGGCGCCTACCAGGTGACGACCGGGCGTGCCCGGGCGCGGGAGAACCACTGGGTCTCCGGTCGCAACCGGCGGCCCTGCCTGCGCTGCGGCACGACGGTGCTGATGGTGCCCGAGCTGCCGGACGACCCGGCCAACCGGCGTACCTGGTGGTGCCCGTCGTGCCAGCCGGGGCCGGGGCCGGAGGCACGGGTGCCCACCGGCCGGCGTTCCAACTAGCGCGGGGCTGAGTCGCCGTACCCCCCGCCCGAGCCCTGTTCACCAGCGACAGCACCGCGTGACAAGGGTCGGACCCGCTCAGTCCAGGACGGCGGGAAGCGTCGCGGCCCAGGTGTCGCGGAGCTCGACGGCCGGGATCACGAAGGCGTCGTCGACGACCAGGGCGTCGCCGCCGGTCGTGCCCAGCTCCGTCACGGGTACGCCGGCCTCCCGTGCGGCGGACTCGAACGCCGCACGCCGGTCGTCGCCGACCGTGACCAGCACCCGGGCCACCGTCTCGGAGAAGAGCGCCACGAACGCCTCGCCGGCCGCGACGTCGCGCACGGTCACCGACGCGCCGACGCCGTGCCGGATCACCGACTCGGCCAGGGCCTGGGCCAGGCCGCCGTCGGAGAGGTCGTGCGCCGAGGTGACCAGCCCGTCGCGGGCGGCGTCGGCGAGCAGCCCGGCCAGGACCTGCTCCGCGGCCAGGTCGACCGCGGGCGGCCGGCCCCCGAGGTGGTCGTGGACGACGTGCGCCCACTCGGAGCCGGAGAGCTCCTCGCGGGTCTCGCCGAGCAGCAGCACGGCCTCGCCGGCGCTCGCGAACCCGGACCGCGTCCGCCGCGTCACGTCCTCCAGCAGCCCGAGCACCGCGACGACGGGCGTGGGGAGGATCGGGGTCTCGCCGGTCTGGTTGTAGAGGCTGACGTTGCCCCCGGTGACCGGGATCCCCAGCTCGAGGCAGGCGTCCTTGAGGCCGCGGCAGGCCTCGGCGAGCTGCCACATCACGGCGGGGTCCTCCGGCGAGCCGAAGTTCAGGCAGTCCGAGACCGCGAGCGGCCGGGCACCGGCGGTGGCGACGTTGCGGTAGGACTCGGCGAGCGCGAGCTGCGCACCGGCGTACGGGTCGAGGCGGGCGAAGCGGGCGTTGCAGTCCGTCGCGAGCGCGATCCCGAGGTTGGTCTCGGCGTCGACGCGGATGATCCCGGCGTCCTCCGGCTGGGCCAGGACGGTGTCGCCGCGGACGTAGCGGTCGTACTGGTCGGTGATCCAGGACTTGTCGCACAGGTTCGGGCTGCCCAGCAGCCGGAGCAGGGTCGCGCGCAGGTCGTCGCCCGACGTGGGGCGGTCCAACGCCTCGGCCGCGTCGGCCTGCAGTGCGTCCTCGACGGCGTCCGCGCGGGCCAGCGGGCGGTGGTAGACGGGCCCGTCGTGGGCCACCGTGCGCGGGTCGACGTCGACGACCGTCTCGCCGTGCCAGTCGATCACCAGCCGCCCGTCACCGGTGACCCGCCCGACCGTCACGGCCTCGACGTCCCAGCGCTCGCAGACGGCGAGGAACGCCGCCTCGTCGGCCGGATCGACGACCGCCATCATCCGTTCCTGGGACTCGCTCATCAAGATCTCCTCGGGGCTCAGCGAGGAGTCGCGGAGCAGCACCGTGTCGAGCTCGACGTGCATCCCGCCGTCGCCGGCCGCGGCCAGCTCGGAGGTGGCGCAGGAGATCCCGGCCGCGCCGAAGTCCTGGATCCCGGCCACCACCCCGGCCGCGAACAGCTCGAGGGTGCACTCGATCAGGAGCTTCTCCATGAACGGGTCGCCGACCTGCACGCTCGGGCGCTTCGCCGGGCCGTCCTCGTCGAAGGTCACCGAGGCCAGGATCGAGGCACCGCCGATGCCGTCGCCGCCGGTGCGGGCGCCGTACATGATCACCAGGTTGCCCTCGCCGACCGCCTTGGCCAGGTGCAGGTCCTCGTGCCGCAGCACGCCGACGCACAGGGCGTTGACCAGCGGGTTGCCGAGGTAGGAGGCGTCGAAGACCGCCTCCCCGCCGATGTTGGGCAGGCCCAGGCAGTTGCCGTAGTCGCCCACCCCGGACACGATCCCGGGCAGCACGCGCTGGGTGTCAGGAGCGTCCAGGGGCCCGAAGCGCAGCGGGTCCATCACCGCGACCGGGCGCGCGCCCATGGCCAGGATGTCGCGGACGATGCCACCGACCCCGGTCGCGGCGCCCTGGTGCGGCTCGACGTACGACGGGTGGTTGTGCGACTCGATCTTGAACGTCACGGCGTAGCCCTGGCCGACGTCGATCACCCCGGCGTTCTCGCCGATGCCGGCCAGCATCTTGCCGACCGGGGTCTCCTGGGGGATCTCGGAGAACTGCTTGAGGTGCACCTTGGAGGACTTGTAGGAGCAGTGCTCGCTCCACATCACCGAGTACATGGCCAGCTCGGACCCGGTGGGGCGGCGACCGAGGATCTCCCGGATCCGCTGGTACTCGTCGGGCTTGAGCCCGAGCTCGGCCCACGGCTGCTCCCGGTCGGGGTCGGTGCTGGCGAGGGACACGGTGTCGAGCTGACCGGGCTGGTGCACGGGTCCAACCCTAGGGGCAGCGGTGCAGGAGAGGTCCGACGGGAGCCCCGGCCAGGGCGTCCTCGAATTACAGATCTGTAGTTGTCTGGGACCGCTGTTACCGGTGTGACTTGTGTGATTGTCTCTAGCGGCCGACCCCCAATCCCTGGAGCTCTCACATGGGCCAGCGCCCCGTCTCCCGCTCGTTCCGTCGCCGCGCCGCGGTCGCCCTGACCGCGCTCGCGACGCTCGCCGGGGGGTTCGCCGTGGGCGCCGCTCCGGCCCAGGCCAGCAACCCCGTGACGCCCGGCGACTTCACCGGTCTGGGCTTCGACCAGTGCACCGCCCCGAGCTCGGCGGCGATGTCCGCCTGGTGGAGCTCCTCGCCGTACACCGCGGTCGGGATCTACATCTCCGGCGACTCCCGCGGGTGCACCAGCCAGCCCAACCTGAGCGCCACCTGGGTCGCCCAGCAGCAGCAGCTCGGCTGGAAGCTGCTGCCGATCACGCTCGGCCCGCAGGCCTCGTGCACCACCCGCGAGCGCTACCTGCACCAGGTCCGGATCAACCCCTCGACCTCGGGCTCCTACGCCTCAGCCCGCTCCCAGGGCAGCGCCGAGGCCACCAAGGCCGTCGCCGCGGCGAAGCAGCTGGACATCTCCGCACACAGCACGCTCTGGTACGACATCGAGGCGTTCAACACCTCCAACACCGCCTGCCGCGACTCCGCGATGGCCTTCCTGAGCGGCTGGACCGGCCAGGTCCGCCAGCTCGGCTACGTCGCCGGGGCCTACTCCAGCGCCGCCTCGGGGATCAAGGCGATGGCGACGGCCTCGGGGCGACGGCCGGTTCACGATGCCGGACCAGATCTGGATCGCCGACTGGAACGGCGTCGCGAGCACCCACACGTCCTACATCTCCGACGGCTACTGGAACAACCACCGCCGGGTGCACCAGTACCGCGGCGGCCACAACGAGACGCTACGGCGGCGTCACGATCAACATCGACAACAACTACCTCGACCTCGGTCGCGGCTCGATCGCGCCCGCGGAGACCCCGCACTGCGGCGGGATCAACATCTCCTTCGCCGACTACTCACCGCTGCGGCCCGGCACCACCGACCAGGGCCGCACCAGGGCGCTGCAGTGCCTGCTCAAGGAGAAGAGCGCCTTCACCGGATACACCGGCACCCCCAACGGCAGGTACGACTCGGCCACGACCGCCGCGATCCGTGCCTTCAAGCAGGCCAAGGGCCAGCACGTCAACAACGACTGGAACGTCGGCAACTGGATGCGGATGCTGACTCTCGGCAAGTACGAGATCGTCAAGCTCGGCTCGACCGGCGAGGGGGTGCGCCAGCTGCAGCGCAGCCTGAACGCGAGCGGCGCGTCGCGGCTGAAGGTGACCGGGGTCGCCAGCTCCACGACGATGCGGGCCGTCGAGACCTACCGCAAGGCCGTGCACCTGCCGACCGGTCAGATCGCCGACCGGGCGGTGTGGATGGCGCTCAAGGCCCCCAAGAAGGTGCAGTAGCCGGCTCGAACCGGTTCAGACCAGGCTGGTCAGCACCGAGGTGAAGAACCCGAGCCCGTCGCTGCCGGGCCCGCACAGGTCCTCGACGGCGTGCTCGGGGTGCGGCATCAGTCCGACCACGTTGCCGCGCTCGTTGCTGATCCCGGCGATGTCGCGCAGCGAGCCGTTCGGGTTGCCGACGTAGCGCGCGACCACCCGGCCCTCACCCTCGAGCCGGTCCAGGGTCGCCTCGTCGGCGACGTAGCAGCCCTCGCCGTTCTTCAGCACGACCGTCACCTCCGCGCCCTCGTCGTACGCCGAGGTCCACGCGGTGTCGGTGCGCTCGATGCGCAGCCGCTGGTCGACGCAGCCGAAGCGCTGGCGCTCGTTGCGGATCAGGGCGCCGGGCAGCAGGTGGGACTCGCACAGGATCTGGAAGCCGTTGCAGATGCCGAGCACCGGCATGCCCTGCTCCGCGCCGGCGACGACCTCGCCCATCACCGGCGCGAAGCGGCTGATCGCGCCGCAGCGCAGGTAGTCGCCGTAGGAGAACCCGCCGGGCAGCACCACCGCGTCGACGCCGCGCCAGGTCGGCGTCGCCGTGCCACAGCGGGACCGGCCTCAGCCCCGGCCAGGCGGACGGCGCGGGCCGCGTCGACGTCGTCGAGCGAGCCCGGGAAGGTGATGACGCCGACCCGCATCAGGCCCCGGTCCCGGAGGGGGGCAGCACGTGCACCGCGAAGCTCTCGATCACCGGGTTGGACAGCAGCGTCTCGGCCATCCGGTGCACCTCGGCCAGCCGGTCCTCGTCGAGCTCACCGTCGATCTCGAGCTCGAAGCGCTTGCCCTGACGCACGTCGAGCAACACCGTCGAAGCCGAGGCGGGGCAGCGCGCCGTGCACGGCCTTGCCCTGGGGGTCGAGGATCTCGGGCTTGGGCATCACGTCGACGACGACTCGGGGCACGCGCGTGATCCTCGAGGTGATCCGGGCCGGTCGACTGATCGCGATCGAGGACCGGCCGAGACCGGCTGGTAGGTGCAGTCGGCGGCGGCGTCGGTGGCGTCGACGTTGCGGGAGTCGGCGCCCGTCCTGGCCACCGCTCCGGCCGACCTGTCGGCCGCTGTCGGTCGGCGCCGGCCGTGTCCTCGTTCCGCGCCGGGTGCAGCGCGCGCTGCACCGCCGAGTGCACGGTGTCGTAGTCGGGGTCGTTGGGGTCGAAGGCCTGCGAGAGCTGGAAGACCACCGAGCGTCAGCGGCTGCTGCTTCATCTTCAGCGCCAGGTCGACGAACGCCGGCAGCACGCTCTGCGGGATGTCGGTGCGCAGGATCTGTCGGCTGGCCGAGGCCAGCTGGGTGTAGCGCGCGAGCAGCTTGGCCGGCGAGGCCTCGTCGACGATCGCGTGGATCGCGCAGCGCTGGCGCTCCATCCGCTTGTAGTCGGTCGAGCCGTAGCGCCCGCGGGTGAACCACAGCGCGTGGAAGCCGTCGAGGTGCTGGGCCGGGCCCGGGCTCGATCCAGCCGGTCGGCGGGATGTGCGGCGTCGGTCTCGCCGTTGATCGCGACCCGCTCGTTGACGTTGACGGTGATCCCGCCGATCGCGTCGACGATCCTGGAGAAGCCGTCGAGGTTGACCAGCAGGTAGTAGTCGACCGGGATGCCCGAGCGCGCCGGAGACGCCCTGCTTGACCGCGTCGGCGCCCTCGTTGTCGCTGCGTCCGAGCACCCCGGGGTGCGCGGCCGGGACGTTGCGGTAGATCGCGTTGAGCATCGACTCGCCCGACCGGCGAGCCCGGCTCGTCGAACCCGTGGGGGTAGAGCTTCGGCGAGCGGGCTGGACGCTCGGGAACGGCACGTTGCGCAGGTTGCGCGGCAGGCTGAACATCACCGTCCTGCCGGTGCGGGTGTCCATGCTGAGCAGGATCACCGTGTCGGTGCGGATGCCGGTGCGCCCGACGCCGCCGTCGCCGCCGAGGAGCAGCACGTTGACCCGCTTCTTGGTGCCCCACGGGTTGGCCCTCGTGCGGTGCACGAGCGTGGGCGCGGTCGCGGTGTGCTCGTTGGTGACGATCGCGTCGAGGGTGCTGCGCTGGGTCATCGCGTAGTACGACGTGGTCGCCATCGGCGCGGTGACGAGGACGCCGAGCACCATCGTCACCAACGCGCCGCTCACCCGCTGGCCCCGGCTCGGTCGGCGCGGGCGGGTGCTGAGGTAGGTGTTGAGCAGCAGGAGCAGCCAGACCACCAGGCCGGCGCCGGAGGCGATCGCCAGGATCTCCAGGGCGCGCGGGATCACCGCGATCCGGGCCAGGGAGAGCCCTTCGAGCCGGTAGGCGACGTAGCAGCGCGACCAGCAGCAGCGCGGCCGGCACCGCGACCACGCCGACCGTCCAGCGCAGCATCCGCGCGAAGCTGTCCGGGCGCTTGCGCGGTGAACGTGCACGGGTCGTCCGGGCGACGCGATGCGTACCGCGTCCCCGGGACACCGCACGCCGAGAGCTCACGAGGCAGAACTATAGGTCCGGATCACCGCTCAGGTGGCCTGGGCGAGGATCCTGGCCGCGCGGCGCACGTCGCCCAGCACGGCGGGCACGGCCACCGCGGTCAGCCCCAGCCCGAGGGCGCCCAGCGGTCCGGGACCGGTGATCCGGAACCGGACCTGCACGCAGCACCGCTCCCCGGATCGGGCACGAACCGCAGCGCGAGGTCGGCCGTGACCGCGTGCCAGGTGCCCGACTCCGACCACGCCGTCGGTCGCTCGAAGACGGTGGTCCGCATCGCCGGCCGGAGCCCGGGCACGGTCACGTCGACCCAGGTCTGGTCGCTGCGCGGAGAGCCGTCGACCTGCTCGACGCGGCGCAGGCTGGACTGCCACTGCGGGCGGTTGGCCGGATCGGCCAGGTAGTCGAACGCGACCTCGGCCGGCACCGCGAAGTCGACCGACCCTCCCAACATCCTTCGCTCGCTCACCAGCGCCGCCCGGTCAGCTGCTCGAAGGCCCGCAGGTAGCGGGCCCGGGTGCGCTCGACGACGACGTCGGGCAGCCGGGGCGGCCGGTCCCCGGAGTCCTTGTCCCACCCGCTGGCCGGCGAGAGCAGCCAGTTGCGCACGTTGTCCTTGTCGTACGACGGCTGGGCCCGGCCGGGCTGCCAGTCGTCGACGGCCCAGAACCGCGACGAGTCCGGGGTCAGCACCTCGTCGGCGAGCACGATCGTGGCGTCCTCGCGCACCCCGAACTCGAGCTTGGTGTCGGCCAGGATGATGCCGCGCTCCCGGGCGATCGACTCGGCGCGGGCGTAGACGGCCAGGGTCAGCTCGCGCAACCGGTGCGCCACGTCGACGCCGACCGTCGCTGCCACCACCTCGAACGAGACGTTCTCGTCGTGATCGCCCAGCTCGGCCTTCGTCGCGGGGGTGAAGATCGGCTCCGGCAGCCGGCTGCCGTCCTCGAGCCCCGGCGGCAGGTCGATGCCGCAGACGGCGCCGGTGGCGGCGTACTCCCGCAGCCCGGAGCCGGTCAGGTAGCCCCGCGCCACGCACTCGACCGGGAACATCGCCAACGGCTCGCAGACCACCGCCCGGCCCTCGAGCCCGGCCGGCACTCCTCCCGAGGGGCCGGGGCCGGCGGAGCGGACGTGGTGCGGGACCAGGTCGGCGAGCTGGTCGAACCACCACAGCGACATCCGGGTCAGGATCGCGCCCTTGTCCGGGACGCCCGGGTCGAGCACGAAGTCGAAGGCCGAGATCCGGTCGCTGGCCACCATCAGCAGGTCGCCGGCGTACCTCCCCTCGCTAAGCCGGTACAGGTCGCGCACCTTGCCCGAGTGCAGGTGCTCGGCCCCGTCGATCGCGGGTGCCGCGGGAATGTTGGTCTCGACCACGCGGTCAGCCTAACGAGGCCCGACGGGATCGACGCCGGGCGCGGGCGGCGTGGGCTACTTCTCCCCGGCCTCGCGGATGTCCTTGGCCACACCGGCCGCGGAGGCCGGCGTGCCGCCGATCTGGTAGACGATGCCGAGCGTGGAGTGGTCGAGCCAGACACAGGTGGGCAGCGAGGTGCCCGACGCGTTCAGGGTGCCGCAGCGCAGCTCCCCGCCGAAGGTTCCGGACGGGTAGTTCTTCACGCCACCCAGGTGGGCGGCCCCGATGATCGTGTCGGCCTCGGAGCGCAGCGAGCGCACGCCCATCTCGCGGGCCAGGCCCTTGGAGTCACGCACGTTGATCCCGAGCAGGATCACCTCGGGCTGCCCGCTCGCCGACTTGGCGAAGACGCCGACCTTCGCACTGTCGTAGACGCCCTCCGAGTCGCTCGTCCGGGCCGAGGTCAGCACGCTCCTGCCGAGACGCTGGGACTCGGCGTTGCTGAGCCGCACGTACGAGCCGGCCTTCGGCGGGACCGACAAGGTGTGCTCGGCCGCCAGGTGGTTGCTGCGGTGGGAGACCAGCACGCCGACGACCACCGCGATCACGACGAGCACCACGACGACGCCGGCGACGACCCCGACGATCAGGCCGGTCCGGCTCTTCTTCGCCGGAGGGGGGACCGGGTAGCCGGTCGCGGCGTACGGCCCCGGCCGGGGCGGGTACGACGCGGGCGGCGGAGGCGGAGCCGCACCCTCGACGGGCTTGTTGTCGGGCCCGGGGGACGGGGGCTGGGGATCGGTCATCGGCTTCCTTCGCTCACGGCTGATCGCGGGTCACCTTGTCACAGTTTCGCCACCCCCGCCCGGCGCCTCGGACCGGTCTAGCCGCTCTCGAAGCCCAGGCAGTCCGTGGCGTCGGCCGGATCGGACCGTACGTCGTCCACGCGCGCGGACGGCGGGCCCGCCCGGCACCACGTCACGAGGGCGTCGACGGCGTCCGGATCACCCTCGAAGTGGCCGCGGACCGTGCCGTCGGGCTCGTTGCGCACCCACCCCCGCACACCGAGCCGCAGTGCCTCCTGCTCGCAGTACCAACGAAAGCCCACGCCCTGGACCTGTCCGCTGACCCGGACCTCGACGGCGCTCTGGTTCACCGGCCCACCCTCGCACGTCCAGCGCGAAGGCGGTCGTCCTAGAGGATCCCGGCCGGGGAGTAGGCGGCGTCGTCCGGGTGCGCGGCCACCAGCGCCTCGACCCGGCGTACGACCGCCGCGACCTGCGAGCGCGCCGCACCGGTGAAGTCGATCGGGTCGGCGACCAGGGCGGCGATCTGCTCCCGGGCCGAGGCCGAGACGCTCGTCGTCGGCGAGCCGGTCGAAGAGGTCGTTCTCGGCGCGGCCCTGGCGCATCTCCAGCGCCACCGCGACCGCGTGCTCCTTGATCGCCTCGTGCGCGACCTCGCGCCCGACCCCGTTGCGCACCGCCGCCATCAGCACCTTGGTGGTGGTCAGGAACGGCAGGTAGCGGTCGAGCTCGCGCTGGATCACCGCCGGGAAGGCGCCGAACTCGTCGAGCACGGTCAGGAAGGTCTGGAACAGCCCGTCGCAGGCGAAGAAGGCGTCCGGAAGTGCGACCCGGCGCACGACCGAGCAGGACACGTCGCCCTCGTTCCACTGGTCGCCGGCCAGCTCACCGACCATCGAGAGGTAGCCGCGCAGCACCACGGCCAGGCCGTTGACCCGCTCGCAGGACCGGGTGTTCATCTTGTGCGGCATCGCCGAGGAGCCGACCTGGCCCTCCGCGAAGCCCTCGGTGACCAGCTCGATGCCGGCCATCAGCCGGACCGTGGTGGCCAGGTTGGACGGCCCCGCGACCGCCTGGACCAGCGCCGAGAGCGCGTCGAAGTCGAGGGAGCGCGGGTAGACCTGCCCGACACTGGTGAAGGAGTGCTCGAAGCCGAGGTGCTCGACGACCAGGTCCTCGAGCCGCTCCAGCTTGGCCTCGTCGCCGTCGAGCAGGTCGAGCATGTCCTGACTGGTGCCCATCGGGCCCTTGATGCCGCGCAGCGGGTAGCGCGCGACGAGGTCGTCGAGCCGGTCGAGCCCGACCAGCATCTCGTCGGCCACCGTGGCGAACCGCTTGCCCAGCGTGGTGGCCTGGGCCGCCACGTTGTGCGAGCGCCCGGCCATCGCCGTCTCGTCGTACGTCGTGGCGAGGCGGGCCAGCCGGGCCAGCGAGGCGAGCATCCGCTGACGCACCAGCCGCAGGCTGGAGACCACCTGGAGCTGCTCGACGTTCTCGGTCAGGTCGCGCGAGGTCATCCCCTTGTGGATCTGCTCGTGCCCGGCCAGCGCCGCGAACTCCTCGATCCGGGCCTTCACGTCGTGCCGGGTGACTCGTTCACGGGCGGCGATCGAGGCGAGGTCGACGTCGTCGACGACCCGCTCGTAGGCCTCGACGGCACCGTCGGGCACGTCGACCCCGAGGTCGCGCTGGGCCTTCAGCACCGCGACCCACAGCGACCGCTCGAGGCGGATCTTGTGCTCGGGCGACCAGATCTCCGCGAGGTCGGCGCCGGCGTACCGGGTGGCCAGGACATTGGGGACGACGGGAGAGGTGCTCACGTGCGCCGACCCTATCGGGGAGCGCCACCGCCGGAGCCGCCGTTCAGATGCCTCGCGCGATGTCGGTGCGCCACTGGGCGCCGGGGAACGAGATCGAGGCGACGCCCTCGTAGGCCTTGGCCCGGGCGTCGGCGAGTCCGTGCCGACCGCGGTCACGGCGAGGACCCGTCCGCCGGCGGTGACCAGGTCCCCGTCGACCAGTGCGGTGCCGGCGTGGATCACGTCGACGTCGGGCTCGGCGTCGAGGGTCTCGGTGCCGACGATCACGTCGCCCGTGGACGAGGACCCCGGGTAGCCCCGCGACGCCAGCACCACCGCGACCGCGGCACCCGGCTTCCAGCGCGGCGGCTCGACGCGATCCAGGCTGCCGTCGGCGCGCCGCTGCGAGCAGCGCACCGAGCGGCGAGTCGAGCAGGGCCAGCAGGGCTTGGGTCTCCGGGTCGCCGAAACGGGCGTTGAACTCGACCACGCGGACGCCCTTCGCGGTGAGCGCGAGGCCGGCGTACAGCAGCCCGGAGAAAGGCGTGCCCCGCGCGGCCATCTCGTCGACGGTCGGCTGCAGCACCGTGGCGAGCACCTCCTCGACCAGGCCGTCGGGAGCCCAGGGCAGCGGGGTGTAGGCGCCCATCCCGCCGGTGTTGGGCCCGGCGTCGCCGTCGAAGATCCGCTTGAAGTCCTGGGCCGGCTGCAGCGGGTAGACCGTGCTGCCGTCGGCCTCGTTCCAGCCGCACAGGGCGAACAGCGAGACCTCCGGGCCGTCGAGGAACTCCTCGACCAGCACCCGCTCGCAGCCGGCGGCATGGTCGAGCGCGGCCTGGCGGTCGTCGGTGACCACGACGCCCTTGCCGGCGGCGAGCCCGTCGTCCTTGACGACGTACGGCGCCCCGAACGCGTCCAGCGCGGCCGCGACCTCGTCGGTGCGTCGTGCACGAGCGGGCCTCGGCGGTCGGCACGCCGGCCGCCGCCATCACGTCCTTGGCGAAGGCCTTCGACCCCTCGAGCCGCGCCGCGGCGGCCGACGGGCCCGAACACCGCGATCCCCCGCTCGCGGACGACGTCGGCCACCCCCGCCACCAGCGGTGCCTCGGGCCCGATCACGACCAGGTCGACGCCGAGCGCGGCGGCCAGGTCGGCGACCGCCTTACCGTCCATCGCGTCGACGTCGTGCAGCGTCGCGACGCCGGCCATCCCGGGGTTGCCGGGGGCGACGTGCACCTCGGTGACCGACGGGTCGCGGGACAGGGCGAGGGCCAGGGCGTGCTCGCGGCCACCGGGTCCGACGACGAGGGGCTTCACGTGAGGTGAGCCTAGGTGCGCGGACTGCTCGGACACCTGCGGTGTTGGGGGCCCGTCCTCCCAGGTCCTGGTCCTCGACTTCGACCGTGTCGCCGGATCGTCGAGGCGGGCACCTCAGACCGGCACCTTCTCCGGACCCTTGGCGCCGAACTCGACGCCCTTGGCCTCCTTGCCGACCAGCACCAGGACCAGCGATGATCAGCAGCACCGGGATGATCGTGACCAGCAGGGCGAACGGGTAGGAGTGGGTCTCGGCGAGGTGCTCCTGGATCGGCAGGTTGAGCGCCGCGAACACGTTGCCGAGCTGGTAGGTGACGCCGGGGTAGAAGCCGCGGATCGGCGTCGGGCGACATCTCGGTCAGGTGCGCCGGGATCACGCCCCAGGCACCCTGCACCATGATCTGCATCAGGAACGAGCCGAGCGCCAGCGTGCCGGCCGTGGTCGAGAGCGCGAACAGGGGCGCGATCGGCAGCGCGAGGACCGACGCAGAACGCGATCGTGTAGCGCCGCCCGTACTTCTCCGAGAGGCTGCCGAAGACCATCCCGCCGATGATCGCGCCGACGTTGTAGCCGACCGCGATCAGCAGCGCGGTCGACTCGGACAGCCCGGCGCCGCCGTGGTCGGTGGCCTTGAGGAACGTCGGGTAGACGTCCTGGGTGCCGTGGCTCATCCAGTTGAACGCCGTCATCAGCAGGATCAGGTAGCCGAATCGGGCCAGCACCTTGCGGTTGAAGAGCGACCTCGCGCACCGAGGTCCGGGTGGCCTTCATCTGCTCCTTGCTGGCCTCGCCAGGCCTCGGACTCACCGACCCGGGTGCGGATCAGCAGGCTGATCAGCGCGGGCACGATCGAGAGCGCGAACAGCCAGCGCCAGGACAGCCCGAGCCCCTGGCTGATCACCAGGTACGCCACCGCGGCCAGCAGGTAGCCGAAGGAGTAGCCCTCCTGGAGCAGGCCGGAGAAGAAGCCCCGGCGCTCCTTGGGGATCTTCTCCATCGCCAGTGCCGCGCCGAGGCCCCACTCGCCGCCCATGCCGATCCCGTAGATCACGCGCAGGATCAGCAGCACGGTCAGGTTGGGCGCGAAGGCGCACAGGAAGCCGACCGTGGAGTAGAGCAGCACGTCGACGATCAGCGGGATGCGCCGCCCGATCCGGTCGGCCCACAGCCCGAAGATCAGCGCGCCGACCGGGCGCATCAGCAGGGTCGCGGTGGTCAGGAAGGCGACCTTCTCCTTCGAGGTGGCGAAGTCCGCGGCGATGTCGGCGTAGACCAGCACCACGATGAAGTAGTCGAAGGCGTCCATCGTCCAGCCCAGCAGCGCCGCGGTGAAGGCGTTGCGCTGGTCGGGGGTGAGCGGCACCCGCTCGGTGGCTGCTGCTGCCATGGCGCACCCGCGTCTTCCCACTGGAGCCGGGCCCGAGACCCGCTGACCTGCTTGGTCTACTCCTCGGCGAGGCCGTTGTCACGACCCGCAGGCAGGGATGTCAGACCAGGTCGTGGCGGACGACCGACGCCGCGCGCGACGGCCCGACCCCGACGACCGAGATCCGCGCGCCGGACATCTCCTCGACGGCCGCCGACGTAGTCGCGGGCGTTCCTGGGCAGGTCGTCCTCGGTGCGGCACTCGCTGATGTCCTCCGACCAGCCGGGCAGCTCCTCGTAGATCGGCACGGCGTGGTGGAAGTCGGACTGGTTGACCGGCATCTCGTCGTGCCGGACGCCGTCGACGTCGTAGGCCACGCAGACCGGCACCGTCTCGAGACCGGTCAGCACGTCGAGCTTGGTCAGCACGAAGTCGGTGACGCCGTTGACCCGGGCGGCGTAGCGGGCGATCACCGCGTCGTACCAGCCGCAGCGCCGGGGGCGGCCGGTGGTGGTGCCGTACTCCGCGCCGACGTTGCGCAGGTGCTCGCCGCGCCTCGTCGAAGAGCTCGGTCGGGAAGGGGCCCTCGCCGACCCGGGTGGTGTAGGCCTTGACGATCCCGATCACCTGGCTCAGCCGCATCGGCGGGATGCCGGAGCCGGTGCAGGCGCCGCCCGCGGTCGCCGAGGACGACGTGACGAACGGGTAGGTGCCGTGGTCGACGTCGAGCAGGGTCGCCTGGCCGGCCTCGAGCAGCACCGTCTCGCCGCGGTCGAGGGCCTGGTTGAGCAGCAGCCCCGTGTCGCAGACGTACGGCGCCAACCGGTCGGCGTACGTGCGCAGCTCCTCGACGGTCTCCTCCACCTCGGGAGCCCGGCGGTTGTAGACCTTGGTCAGGATCTGGGCCTTGAGCTCGAGGACGCCCTCGACCTTCTGGGTCAGGATCTTCTCGTCGAACAGGTCCTGGACCCGGATCCCGCGCCGGTTCATCTTGTCGGCGTACGTCGGGCCGATACCGCGCCCGGTCGTGCCGATCTTGCGCGAGCCGAGGAACCGCTCGGTCACCTTGTCCAGGGTGCGGTTGTAGTCGGCGATCACGTGGGCGTTGGCCGTGATCCGCAGCAGGCCGGTGTCGACCCCGCGGGCGTCGAGCCCGTCGATCTCCTCGAACAGCACGGCCGGGTCGACGACGACGCCGTTGCCGATGACCGGGGTGCAGCCCGGGGTGAGGATGCCGCTGGGCAGCAGGTGCAGGGCGTACTTCTCGTCATCGATCACCACGGTGTGCCCGGCGTTGTTGCCGCCGTTGAACTTCACCACGTAGTCGACCGCCGAGCCGAGCTGGTCGGTGGCCTTGCCCTTGCCTTCGTCGCCCCACTGGGCGCCGATGATCGCGATGGCGGGCATCCGCCCACCTCCTGGTAACTCGACGACAGGTCGGTCGGGCACCCGATCAGCCCGACGGCAACAGCCGGGGCTCTTGCCGCGTCACGATATCAAGAAGCCCGGGGTCGGGTCGGTAACTACTTGCCGTTAGGGCAAGTAGTTACTAGGGTCGTCCGATGACCGGACCCTCGGACGCCCGTGAGCACCTCTTGGCCGCGATGGACGCGCTGCAGCACTCCAGCCGGCCACCGGTCTCGATCGGGCCCGCATCGGGTTCGGCCCTGGCCGCGGGCATCGGCGTCGCCCTGCTCGGCAGCGCGAGCGACGGGTGGCTCCGTGGGCTGACGTTCGTGGGCGGCCTGGCGCTGCTGGCGCTCGCCTTCGCCGTCCCGCACCTGCTGCGCCGTCGGGCCGGGGTGCACGGCTACCGGGGTCCGGCCCGGCGCGACAACATCGTCTACCTGCTGGTCGCCGTGGTGCTGGCCGTCACCGGCTTCGGCGCCGACAGCGACCTGGCCCTGATCTTCGACGGCCTCGGCGTCGTGGTGGCGGTCTGCTGGTTCCTGGTGCTCCGCGGCGTGCTCGGCACGGCGCGATGACGCCGTCGTCCCCCCACGCGCCCGACCAGGATCTCGACGCCTGCCTCAGCTCAGCGGTCCGGCTGCGGGTCTGCGGCTACCTCGCGGGCTGCGAGGAGGCGGACTTCCAGGCCGTGCAGGCCTACTGCGACCTCACCGCCCCGACGTTGTCCAAGCAGGTGACGACCCTGCTCGAGCACGGCTACGTGACGATCCGCAAGGTGGCCGCGGGTCGCTACACCAAGACCCGGCTGGGCCTGAGCGGAGAGGGGCGAGCCGCACTCGGCGCCCACGTCGCCGCCCTGCGCCGGATCGCCGACCAGGCCAGCGACGACGCGGGGCTCGACCCCCCGCTCGACCCCGCCCACCCGTGACGAAGGAGGCGTCGGCCTCACCGTCTTGGTTAGGTTGTCCGACGTGGACCCGCTGCTGCTGATCGCGAACAGCGAGGCCGGCACGGCGGCGCGCGAGTCGCTGGAGGAGGCGTTGACGGTCCTGCGCGCTCGCGCCGACGTGGAGGTCTGCCACACGTCGAGCCCGAGCGAGCTCGACGGGGTGCTGCACCGCGCCGCCTCCCGGCGGATCGTCGTGGCCGGTGGCGACGGCAGCCTGCACGCCGTGGTCTCGGTGCTCCGCCGCCGCCACGAGCTCTCCCGCGCCAGCCTCGGACTGCTCCCGCTCGGCACCGGCAACGACTTCGCCCGGGCCCAGGGACTGCCGCTGGAGCCCCGCGAGGCCGCCGCGATGGTCCTCGACGGCGAGGTCCGCGCGGTGGACCTGATCGTCGACGAGGTCGGTGAGGTCGTCGTCAACAACGTGCACGCCGGCGCGAGCGCCCAGGCGAGCCGGCGCGCTGCTCGCTGGAAGAAGCGGCTCGGGTCGGTCGGCGTCGGCCCGGTGAACCTCGGTCTGCTCGGCTACCCGATCGGGGCGGCGCTCGCCGCGGTGCGCCCGCCGTTCGTCCGGCTGCGGATCGAGATCGACGGGGAGGCGGTCGCCGACCTGGACCGGCCCGTGCTGATGGTCTCGGTGGGCAACTCCTCCGAGATCGGTGGCGGCACCCCGGTCATCCCCGACGCCGACCCGGAGGACCGGATGATCGACGTGATGGTCTCCTTCGCGACGGGCCCGCTCCAGCGGTTCGGCTACGTCGGCGCCATGCAGCTCGGCCGGCACCAGGCGCGCGACGACGTGCTGCACCTCCGTGCTCGTCGGGTGAGCATCTCCGGGGAGGAGTTCTGGTGCAGCGCCGACGGCGAGGTGTACGGCCCCGAGACCCACCGCAGCTGGAAGGTCGAGCCGGCGGCGTTCGAGATGGTGCTGCCCCCGCGCTGACCGGGCAGGTTTTCACCGCTCAGCGCGCCGACCGGTCAGGTTTTCACCACCCGTCGGTGAACAAGTGCCCGGTCGGCGTCGTACGGCGTGAATACGTGCCCGGTCGGCGCTAGTAGCCGAGCACGCCCCGCACCCGGTGGCCCACCGAGACCGACTCGCCCGAGATCGCGCCGGCCGACGCCGAGCACAAGAAGACCACCAGGTCGGCCACCTGGGATGGGGTCGAGTCCCCCGGCAGCGCGGGCTTCACGGCGTCGGACGGGGTGTCGGTGACCGCGCCCGGGTTGACCACGTTGAGCGTCACGCCGGTGCCCACCGCGCGGTCGGCGAGGGTCTTGGTCGCGATCGTCACCGCCGCGTTGCGGGTCGTCGCCGTGACCGACGCGGTCAGGTAGACGTTCTGCCCACTGACCTGCACCACCCGCCCGTAGCCGGCGTCGGTCATGTGCGGCAGCACGGCGGTGGTGACCCGCAGGTAGCCCATCGCCTTGCCGTCGACGGCGGCCAGGATCTGGGCCGGGTCCGTGTCGCGGTCCGGGTCGATCGTCTGGGCCGGCGGGGCCGCGGTGTTGACGAGCACGCCGATCCCGCCGTGCCGCTCGAGCACCTCCGTCACCGCCGCGTCCACCGAGTCCTGGTCGGCGGTGTCCAGC
The DNA here is from genome assembly GCA_963843875.1 of uncultured Actinomycetota bacterium. Lineage (GTDB taxonomy): Bacteria > Actinomycetota > Actinomycetes > Propionibacteriales > Nocardioidaceae > Marmoricola. Next base: position 36,849 of record CAWJMC010000004.1, read on the forward strand.
ACGACCGTGCCGACCTCCGGACCGCCCGGCGAGGCGATCGCGGCCGCCTGCTCCTCCAGCCGGTCCGCCGAGCGGGCGGCGAGCACGACGGTCGCCCCCTCGGCGTACAGCGCGGACGCGACGGCGCCGCCGATCAGGCCGGTGCCACCCACGACGAGGGCGACGACGTCACGAAGTCCGAGATCCATGACCCCTGTCTACCCTGCCCGCCCCGAGCAGCGGGTCAGGCCTCGGCGGGGCGCCCCGGGTCGACCGGGTCCACCTCGAGGTCCGCGGCGACCCGGGGGTCGTCGGCGTCGGCGTAGTAGTCACCCGGCTGGGTGCGGTCGCGACCGTTGGGCACCTTCAGCGCGTTGAGCACGAGGCTGCCGACGACCACGATCAGCAGGTTCAGCACGAACGCGGTCAGCGCGATGTAGCCGAGGTCACCGATCACGGGGATCGCCGACAGCGAGCCGCCGAAGTGCTTGCCCGTTGCCGGGTTGACCACGTCGTAGGCCTTGACGGTGCCGTAGACGACGCTCACCACCAGCCCCGCGAGCAGCGCCCAGCGGTGGAACCAGCGGGTGTAGAGGCTGAAGACGACCGCCGGGAAGGTCTGCAGGATCCAGATCCCGCCGAGCAGCTGGAAGTTGATCGCGTTCTGCTTGTCCAGCGTCAGCACGAAGACCAGGGCGACCGCCTTGACCAGCAGCGAGACGATCTTGGAGACCTGCGCCTCCTGCTTCGGGGTCGCGTCCTGCTTCAGCCACTCCTTGTAGATGTTGCGGGTGAAGGTGTTCGCCGCCGCGATCGACATGATCGCCGCGGGCACGAGGGCACCGATCGCGATCGCCGCGAAGGCGACCCCCGCGAACCAGCTCGGGAACATGTCCTCGAACAGCTGCGGCACGACCAGCTGCGGCGTTGGGCTTGCCGTCGAGGCCGATCGGCTTGGTGCCGGCCGCGATCGCCACCCAGCCGAGGAGCGCGAGCAGGCCCAGCACGAAGGAGTACGCCGGCAGGATGGCGGCGTTGCGCCGGATCGTGTTGCGGCTCTTCGAGGACAGGGTGGCCGTGACCGAGTGCGGGTACATGAACAGCGCCATCGCCGAGCCGAGTCCGAGCGTGGCGTAGGCCCAGCCCTGGCCCATGCCCGGGATGAAGGCCCCGGTCGGCCCGCCGGTCGTCGGGTTGGTGGTGGCCATCTTGTCCTTGGCCGCGCCGAAGATGGCGCCCCAGCCACCGACCTGCGAGGGCAGGTAGACCACGGCGACGATGATCACCAGGTAGATCAGGATGTCCTTGACGAAGGCGATCACCGCGGGCGCCCGCAGCCCCGAGGTGTAGGTGTAGGCCGCCAGGATGGCGAAGGCGATCAGGATCGGCAGGTCCTTGGCGATGATGTTGCCGCTGCCGCCGATCCCGGCCACCTCGAGCACCGCCTGGATGCCGACCAGCTGCAGCGCGATGTAGGGCATCGTCGCCGCGAAGCCGACCACCGCGACGGCGAGGCTGAGCCCGCGGTCGTCGTACCGGCCACGGACGAAGTCGGCCGTGGTGACGTAGCCGTGGCGGTGGCTCACCGACCAGAGCCGGGCCATGAAGATGAAGATGATCGGGTAGAGCACGATCGTGTAGGGCACCGCGAAGAAGCCCCCGACCGCGCCGGTGGCGAACATCGCGGCGGGCACCGCCACGAAGGTGTACGCCGTGTAGAGGTCGCCGCCGAGCAGGAACCAGGTCACCCAGGTGCCGAACTTGCGCCCGCCGAGACCCCACTCGTCGAGGCTGTTCAGGTCGGTGTCGCCACGCATGAAGCGGGTCGCCATGAAACCGGCCACGGTGACCGCGACGAACAGCACGATCAGCACGGTCAGGGCGACGCCGTTGACGCCGGTGCCGGTCGCGAGCGGGGTCACGAGCTGGGGGGTGCTCATACGTCACGCGCCTTCTGGCCCCGGGCCGAGAGAACGAGCCGGTAGGCGGAGTAGGTCGCCACCGAGCAGAGGATGACCCAGAGGAACTGGTACCAGAAGAAGAAGGGGAAGCCCCACAGGTGCGGGGACTCCTTGGCGTAGCTGGGCACCCACATCAGGGCGATGATCGGGATCGCCAGCAGCACTCCTGCCGCGATCAGCTTGGGCTTGTCCGTGTGCGGCACCGGGGGGCCGTCCGCGGAACGAGTGGGCTCGCCGTTCCCGTGAGACATGTGGCGCAGGTTACACATGTGACTCGCTGTTCCGCACCCCCCGGAGCCGGATCGTGACCTACGGCTTGCCCGGCAGGGACGCCACGAAGTCGGCGCCGCGGCGCACCCAGGGCGCCAGGTCGTCGTCGGTGGCGATCCCCGCGGCCTCGACCCGCACCCAGCCGTCCATCTCGCGCCCGCTCATCACCATCCGGGTGACGTGCGGCTGCCCCACCAGGACGTCGGTCTCGGCCGGGTCGACGCGGACCATGATCCCGCCCTGCCCGCTCGCGGCCAGCGCCATGTGCCCGCCGACCAGGAACGCCAGGCCACCGAACATCGCCTGCTCCGTGTGCCCGGGCTCGCTCACGAGCAGCTCACGGATCCGGTCGGCCAGCTCCACGTCGTAGGCCACCGTCCGATTGTGGCGCACCGTGCGCGGCCACGGAAGGGTCCAGACCCTCCGGCAGCGCCTCAGCCCAGATCCAGCCTCAGCCCAGCACGTCGTCGCGGGCGAACAGCCCCGGCAGGCCACCGCTGTGCAGCAGGACGGTGCGCCGCCCGGCCAGCTCCCCGGCCTGCGCGGCCGCGACGAGGTCGGCCGCGGCCCGGCCCGTGTAGATCGGGTCGAGGAAGATGCCCTCGGTCCGCGCGACCAGCGCCAGCGCCTCGCGCACGGCGGACGAGACGCTCGCGTAGCCGTCGCCGACCTGGTCACCGCTGAGGACCAGGTGCTCGACGGGGTGGCCCATCTCCGCCAGCAGCGCGTGGACGGTGCCCTCGGCGTCGGCGATCGCACCGGTGTCGACGCCCAGCACCCGCTCGGGGCCGAGCCCGGCGACCAGTCCGGCCATCGTCCCGCCGGAGCCGACCGCGGTGACGACCTGACCGAGGTCGGGCACCTGGTCGAGCAGCTCCTCGGCGCACCGCACGTAGCCCAGGGCCGAGCGTGGACTGGTCCCGCCGTAGGGCACGACGTACGGCGTGCGCCCGGCGTCGGTGCGGGCCCTCGACACCTCCTGCACCCGCTGCTCCACGTCGCCCTCGCCGACCCAGACCAGCTCCGCGCCGGCGAGCAGGTCCAGCACCAGGTTGCCGCGCGGCTGCTCGGGCGCCGAGCCCCAGAGCACCAGGACGCAGTCCAGCCCGAGCCGGGCGGCCACCGCGGCGGTGATCCGCGCGTGGTTGCTCTGCGCCGCTCCCGAGGTGATCAGCAGGTCGGCGCCCGCCTCGGACGCCTCCGCCATCAGCTGCTCGAGCTTGCGGACCTTGTTGCCACCGCCGCCGATCCCGGCGAGGTCGTCGCGCTTGACCAGCAGCGCGTCAGGGTCGAGCCCGAGGTGTCCCGCGAGCCTCGGCATCGGCTCGAGCGGGGTCGGCCACGAGGCGAGTGGCACCCGGGCCGGTGCCGCGCTCAGAGCAGTGCCTCGGCGGCCTCGGGGCTGGAGTCGTGCAGGAAGTCGCGACAGCGTGCCTGCTCGGGCGCCTCGCCGATCCGGCCCGCCGCGATGCTCAGGGCCGCGAGCGCGCGCAGGAACCCCCGGTTGGGCTCGTGGTCCCAGGGAACCGGGCCGTGGCCCTTCCACCCGTTGCGCCGCAGCTGGTCGAGGGAGCGGTGGTAGCCCACCCGCGCGTAGGCGTACGCCGTGACGTCGTCGACCGCCTCGTCGGCCAGCGCCGACTCGGCCAGGGTCGCCCAGGCGACCGGCGACTCGGGGTGGCGGCGTACCACCTCGTGCGCGTCGGCGCCGGTTGCCAGGTCAGCGGCGGCCGGGTCCTCGGGCAGGTGGGTCGGCGGCGGGCCCGCCATCAGGTCCGGGCCGGTGTAGGAGCTCATCGGCCCAGTCTCCACCACGCTGCCCGCCCCGCGCGGTCTCCCCCGGGCGGTCGGTTCCTCCGGCACCGCCCCCGGCGCAGACGTATCAGGAGCCGGTGAGCGTGCTCCTCCTGGTAGCGCACCCACCCGGGTGCCCCGATCAGAAGAGAGCCGGGCCGATGACCACCCCACCCCTCGCCAGCGACGACTTCATCTACGTCCCCGAACCAGCCATCCCCACCCCGGTCGCGCGCAGCACGCCGGCATCGCCCGCGCTGCAGGATCCGCTCGCCTGGGCGAGCGGCACCTGGACCGGGCCCGGCTTCAACACGATCTGGCGGCCCTTCTTCGGCGGGAGCGAGGACGAGTTCCTCGAGCTCGACCGGACCGACGAGACGCTCGCCTTCCGCGAGGTCGCCGGCGAGATCCCCAACCGGGGCTTCGAGCAGGCCGACATCACCATGCACGGCGTCGCCTACACCGACCAGATCGCGGACGCCGTCACGGGCGGTGGCCTGCACCTGGAGCCCGGCCTGTGGATCGCGGTCCCGGCGACGACGCACCCGCACCAGCCACCGACGGTCGCCCGGCTGGCCTCGATCCCGCACGGCACGTCCGTGCTGGCCCAGGGCCTCGCCACCTTCGCCGGCGAGCAGTGGCCCGCCATGCCGAACAGCAACATCGTCCCCTTCGAGATCGGCCACCGTCGCCCGCGACGCTCCGACGCCGACTTCGCGAAGAAGCTCGCCCGGGCCAAGCGGAAGTTCCCGCAGATGGTGCTGGCCGCGGCCAACGAGTTCCGTCTGCCACCGGGCGCCTCGCCCACCGGCTTCACCCAGGCCATGGTCGACAACCCGAGCAGCGTCCTGGAGAAACCACCGGTCGGCGCGACCCTCCACGACACCGTGCGGCTGCACGTGACCACCTCACCGCGACCGACGCCCGGGGGCGGCACCGCCAACACCGCGTTCCTCGAGGTCAACGCCAACGCCGTGCAGGTGGTCGCGACGTTCCAGACCACCCTCGTCGAGCCGGTGGCGGGGGAGCCCTACCGCTGGCTGCAGTACGTGCAGACCGTGCTGCTCGACTTCGACGACCTCAGTTGGCCGCACGTGACCGTGGGGAGCCTGAGGAGCCCCCTGCCGCTGCCGTAGGAGATCGGGGTCCCCACCCGTGCTCCACTCCTGGGCCGATCTCCTCAGGCGCCGTTCCGAGCAGTCTTGGACCTCCCAAGCAGACACCCGGACATCAGGAGCGCCCCCACCGGGTCGCGCGGCGAGTGGGAGCGCTTCGCCCTCGGCGTGGCCATCGGCCTGGTCTTCGGCGCGATCGCCACGCTCGCCACCCGCGTGGAGCTGGACGGCCCGAGGGTGATGACGGTGTGCGGGGCCGGTTTCGTGGCCACCTGGTCGCTCACCACGGCGGCCCGGCTGGTGTTCATCTGTGCGTCGACCCATGTGCCCGCCGTGCACGACAAGGTAGGTGAGCTGATGTTCAGCCACCAGGTCGCAGCCTCCGCACTGGCCCCCTTCTTCGTGCTCTGGGCGTTGACCATGGTGGTCTCGCGGGTCGTCACGGTCCAGGTGCGGGCCGGTGCGTGCGTGACGTGCGTAGCTGACGGCGTGCGCGCGATCGTGCAGGGCGAGCTTGGCGAACAGGTGGTTGATACGGGTCTTCACGGTTGCCTCACTGACCACCAGCCGGCGGGCGATCTCCCGGTTGCTGAGCCCCTCCGCGATCAGGGCGAGCACCTCGGCGTCTCGGGGGGTGAGGCCCCCGGGCGGGTCTGGAGGAACCGTGGCCGGCGTCTCCTGCATCCCCGGTCCGGGCAGCGTCCTGGCGGCTGCCGCCCGCACCAGCGGGTCGAGCACCGACTGTCCGGCGGCCGCGGCCCGGATCGCCGCGGCGATGTCGTCCCGGCCGGCCTCCTCGGTGAGGTAGCCACGGGCGCCGGCCTGGAGCGCGGCGAGGATCGAGTCCTCGTCGTCGAACGTCGTCAGCAGCACCACCGCGGTCTCCGGCGCCTCCGCAACGATCCGGGCGGCGTCCCCGCACCGTCGAGCCGCTGCATCCGCAGGTCGATGAGCAGGTCGAGCATCGTGGCCAGGGCCTCGCGGATCGTGGTCTGGTCGTCGGCCACCACGACGCGCACCGGCGTACCGCTCATCCGGTGGCGATGTCGTCGACGGGGTCGGACGTCGGCACGCCCTGCGTGCGCCGTACCCGGGGCAGCCCCCCAGCATCACACCCTGCTGACGCGCCACCACCCAGCTGTAACGCGGGGTTATGGACGCTCTACAAGTGTCGTGACCCACGTGAACCGTCAACAAGACCCGCCAGGACGGCCAGTCTCTAGGCGACGTGGAAGCGCGACGGCGTCCGGCGCGTGCCGCGGAGCCGGCGAGCCGACTCCTCGAGGTGCGGCGGCAACCGGACTCCGAACCGCCGGCGGGTCACCTCGACCTCCGCGCGCAGCCGGGCCAGGGCTGCTCCGCGCGAGGCTCCCCAGAAGTCGCCCCAGATGATCCGGGACACGCCCAAGCCTTCCGCGCGGATCAGGCGCTCTCGCTTCTTCTCGTCCCAGATCACGTCGGACGGCCGCTTCGACGCGAGCCCACCATCGACCGTGGACACGTACTTCGCGCGTCCGTCCACCTCGAAGACGTGACACCCGAGCCTGAGGTCGCACCAGAACACCCGGCCCTCGACCAGCAGGGGGAACTGCGGCTCGGGAGCCCCCCAGCCGAGCTCAGCCACGAGGATGCGGGCCAGGGACTCCGCGGGAGACTCCGCCCGCGGGTCCGCGAACGCGTAGGCCGACCGGGCCTGGGTGATGCAGGGCCAACAGGTCATCCGGTCCAGCTCGGCCTTGAACACCGCTGGTCTCGCCCCGAGGTGCAGCGCCCAGTCGCAGGCGACGACGGCCGGGACGAACCCGTGCTCACGGCCGATGTCGAGCGCCGTGCGCTCGACTCCCGTCACCGGCAGGTGCGCCACCAGTCCTGCGTCGACCGCGCCCGCACGGTTGCGATGGTGCTTGACGCCGTGCTCGGTGCGCGTGCCCAGCGTCCCTGGCCGCGTGACGTGCACCAGCGCGGACCGCGTCCCCACCAGCGGGACGCCGAGTGCCCGGGCGGCGGAGTCGTGGCTCATCACGTGCGCCGTGCTCATCATCAGGTGCGCGGCGAGGTCGCCGAGGGCCATGCGCCCCGCTCCGGATGCGCGATCCCAGTCCTCGCGCTCGACGTACACACCGCGGCGGACGACGATCCAGGCGCCCCGATGCCCGGTCAGCGTCCGCAGCTCCCTCTCGGTGTAGCCGGCCGCCACTGCCTGCCGACGGGTGACGAGGCCGGCCTGGGATCGGGCGTGGTGCGCGAGTTCAGGACGCATCCGTGCACGGTGACCTAGGAACCGCCGCGCCGACCGAGCGCGCGACGAGCCTGTGGACGAGCATTGCTCCCGCTGGCCTGTGGACGAGCGCCTGCCCTGGCCGGCGTACGGCAACTTCGCGCGTGCCGTCGACGGTCCGCGCGTGTCACAACGCTTGTGGAGCGACCGTAACCCCGCGTTACAGCTCGCGGCTGGCGCTCAGGCGCCGACCGAGTGCCCGGTCGAGCTCAGGTTCTCGCAGGCCTCGACGACCCGGGCGGACATGCCGGCCTCGCCGGCCTTGCCCCAGGCGCGAGGGTCGTAGACCTTCTTGTTGCCGACGTCGCCGTCGATCTTGAGCACGCCGTCGTAGTTGGCGAGCATGTGACCGGCGATCGGACGGGTGAAGGCGTACTGGGTGTCGGTGTCGACGTTCATCTTGATCACGCCGTACGAGACCGCCTCGGCGATCTCCTCGGCCGTCGAGCCGGAGCCGCCGTGGAAGACCAGGTCGAAGGGCTTGGCGTCGGCACCGAGACCGAGCTTCTCGGCGACCGTCTGCTGGGCCTTCGCCAGGATCTCCGGGCGCAGCTTGACGTTGCCGGGCTTGTAGACGCCGTGCACGTTGCCGAAGGTCAGCGCGGTCAGGTAGCGGCCCTTGTCGCCGGTGCCGAGCGCCTCGATCGTGGCCAGGGCGTCCTCGGGGGTGCTGTAGAGCTGCTCGCCGCCACCGCCCTCGACGCCGTCCTCCTCCCCGCCGACGACGCCGATCTCGACCTCGAGCACGATGTGCGCGGCGGCCGCCTTGGCCAGCAGCTCCTGGGCGATCTGCAGGTTCTCGTCAAGGGGCACGGCGGACCCGTCCCACATGTGCGACTGGAACAACGGCGCCTCGCCGTTCTTGACCCGCTGGGCGGAGATCTCGAGCAGCGGTCGGACGAGGCCGTCGAGCTTGTCCTTGGGGCAGTGGTCGGTGTGCAGCGCGATGTTGACCGGGTACTGCTTGGCCACCTCGGCGGCGTACGACGCGAAGGCCACCGAGCCCGCCACCATGTTCTTGATCGTCGGTCCGGACAGGTAGTCGGCCCCGCCGGTGGAGACCTGGATGATCCCGTCGCTGCCGGCCTCGGCGAACCCGGCCAGCGCGGCGTTCAGGGTCTGCGACGACGAGACGTTGATGGCCGGGAAGGCGAACTGCTTCTCCTTGGCCGTGTCGAGCATCTGGGCGTAGGCCTCGGGGGTGGCGATCGGCATGCGGAACTCTCCTGCGAACGCGGTCGGAAGACGTCGGGTCGAGCCTAGTTGCTACTGGCCGGTCGCCCCATTCGCGGTCTCGCGCACCGGTCGCCGTACGCTCCTGAGGATGCGGCTCACCAGCAGCACCCGCTCCAGCCCGCTGGCTCGCGAGCCGGGCCACGTCTGGGCGGTGGTCGCCGCCGCCGGTCCCGGTCCGCACTGGTACGTCGACGCCCTCCCGCTGCGGTTACGCGCCCTGCTCGACCGGCTGGCCGGCGGCGCCGCACCGACCCCGCCACCGGAGCGCGACCTGCTCGAGGCCGGCGACCGGGCCGGGTTCTGGCGGGTGACCCGCGCCGACGGTCGGGTGCTCGAGCTGGAGGCGGCGGTCCGGGCGCCGGGGACGGTGCGGCTGAGCACGTCGATCGCTCCCGACGAGCGCGGCTACGACCTCGCGACCCGGCTGACCCAGCAGGTCTCGTTCGCGCCCGCCGGGCTGCTCGGGGCGGCGTACCTGCTCCTCGACCTGCCGGCCCGCGAGGTGCTGATCGAGCTGGTGCACCGGCGCACGCTGGCTGACGCGGGCTAGCCGCGCCAGGCCTGACCGAGGTCGGCGTGCTGACGGATCCAGGTGTGCAGGGCGATCGCGGCCGCGGCAGAGGCGTTGATGGAGCGGGTGGAGCCGAACTGCGCGATCGAGAACGTGCCGTCGCAGGCCTCCCGAGCCCCTACCGAGAGCCCCGGACCCTCCTGGCCGAACAGCAGGCAGACTGAGCGAGGCAGGGCCAAGGTCTCCAGCGGCTGCGATCCGGGCAGGTTGTCGATCCCGAGCAGGCCGACCCCCTGCTGCGAGAGGTACCCCGCCAGCGAGGCGGCGTCCGGGTGGTGGCGCACGTGCTGGTAGCGGTCGGTGACCATCGCACCGCGACGGTTCCAGCGTCGGTTGCCGACGATGTGCACCTCCGCGGCCAGGAAGGCGTTGGCCGTGCGCACGATCGTGCCGATGTTGAAGTCGTGGCGCCAGTTCTCGATCGCGACGTGCACGTCGTGGCGGCGGGTGTCGAGGTCGGCCACGATCGCCTCGAGCGACCAGTACCGGTAGCGGTCCACGACGTTGCGCCGGTCGCCGTCGCGCAGCAGGTCGTCGTCGTACTGCGCACCGGTCGGCCGGTCCTCCGGCTGCCCCGGCCAGGGACCGACCCCGACCTCTTCGGGTCCGTAGGGCATCGGGTCGTACGGCGCTCTCCCCTGCTCCGGCGACGACTCGTCCACCACCGCAGGTTCGCACAGGTGGGGCGCACCCCACGGTCAGGTTGTGGTCAGCCGGCGCCGTTAGGCTGGTTGCTGTGAACTCGTCTCTGCTGGCCGCCCCGATGCTGCTGGGGATCAAATGGCTGGACCCGAACTACCTGCTCGACCACTTCGGCGGAGCGTTGTTCTGGATCAGCCTGGCCATCGTGTTCGTCGAGTGCGGGCTGTTCTTCCCCTTCCTGCCCGGCGACACGCTGCTCTTCGCGCTCGGGCTGTTCATCGCCGGCCGGCAGATCGAGGTCCTCGGATTCGCCTCCCGTCCCGTCGAGCTGGTCGTCGCGATCGTGCTGCTGAGCGTCTCGGCGGTGCTCGGCAACGTCGCGGGCTACGAGATCGGGCGCAAGCTCGGCCCGCCGATCTACGCCCACGACGGGCGGATCCTCAAGCGCAAGTACCTCGACAACACCCAGTACTTCTTCACCCGTCACGGTGACAAGGCCCTGGTCATCGGCCGGTTCGTGCCGTTCGTGCGGACCTACATCACCGTGGTCGCCGGGGTCACCCGGATGGACCGACGACGGTTCCTCGTGTGGAGCGGCGTCGGCGCGTTGCTCTGGGTCATCGTGATCACCCTGCTCGGCTACTTCCTGGGCCAGGTCAGCTGGATCGGCGACAACCTCGACAAGGCGACGATCGCGATCGGGCTGTTCACCGTGGTCCCACTGTTCATCGAGGCGCTGAGGCACGCCGCGACCCACGACGACGGCGACTCAGACCATGCAGACCCCGCGGATCCCCCCGACCGCAGATCACCGCAGATCCCGCAGATCCCGCCGACACGATCGAGGGGAGCACCGGGGTCACGACGCCCGGGCGGCGTCCAGATCAGCCTTCCTGAGCACCGCACGGACGTCGAGACCGACGTCGGCGAGCGGGTTCGCACCTTCCGGGCTGCGGTCGATGGCGCAGACCACGACCTCGACGGTGGCCCCGGCCTCGCGCAGCGCACGGGTGGCGTCGCGGACGGCGCCGCCGGTGGTGATCACGTCCTCGACCAGGGTCACCCGGCGACCGGAGACGTCCGCACCCTCGACCAGCTTGGCGGTGCCGTAGGTCTTCGCCTCCTTGCGCACGAACAGCGCCGGCACGCCCGTCGACGCGCTCAGCACGGTCGCGATCGGGACCCCACCGAGCTCGAGCCCCCCGAGCAGCTCGGTGCCCTCGGGCACGAGGTCGACCAGTCTGCGCCACGACCCTTGCCAGGAGCGCCGGGTCGGACTCGAAGAGGTACTTGTCGAAGTACTCCGTCGCCTGCTGGCCCGAGCGCAGCGTGAACTCGCCGGTGAGCCGGCAGCAGGCGTCGACGTCGGCGGCCAGGGTCGGATCAGTCGTCATGGTGGTGAATCTAGTGCGCGCGGCACCGTCGCGCGGACCCGTGGGGCCGGCGCACGGCCGGCCCCACGGCAGTGGTTCAGCTCACTTGCCGAGCGTGAAGGGTTGCGTCATCTTCGCGACGTTGCTCTTGTCGATCAGGATGCAGTTGAAGGACTGCTTCTCCTCCGACGGCTTCGTGCCCTTCGTGATGTAGGTGTTGAGCTCGTCGACCGCCTCGGCCGAGAAGACCGCGACCGGCTGCAGCACGGTGTAGTCCATGTCGCCGGCCTTGACCGCGTCGACCGCGTCCGGCGAGCCGTCGAAGCCGCCGACCGTGACGCCCTCGAGCTGGCCGGCCTCCTTGAGCGCGGCGATCGCGCCGAGCGCCATCTCGTCGTTGCCCGAGATCACGCCGTTGAGGTCGGGGTTGGCCTGCAGCAGGGACTGCATCTTGTTGTGGCCCTGGGTGCGGTCCCAGTTGGCGACCTCCTGGCCGACCTGCACGAGGTCGGGGTACTGGCGACAGCACCGTCATGTAGCCGTTCGACCGGGTGGCGGCGTTGTTGTCGGACGGCGCGCCGACGAGCTCGACGTAGTTGCCCGTGTCGCCCAGGACCTCGACCCAGTCCTGGGCGCCGAGCGCGGCGCCTTGGGCGTTGTTCGAGACGAGCTGCGCGATGGCGAGCCCCTCCTGGTTGATCTCGGCGTTGACGAGGATCACCGGGATGCCCGCGTCCACCGCCTTCTGGATGTTGCCGATCGAGCCGTCGGCGTTGGCCGGGTCGAGGACGATGGCCACCGACTGGTTGGTGATGGCGGTGTCGATCAGGTGTCGTCTCGGTGTTGGTGTCGCCGTTGTGGGCGGCGACGGTGGCCGTGTAGCCCATCTCCTCGGCGGTCGGCCTTGGCGACCTCGCCCTCGGTGAACCAGTAGGGGTTGGCCGGGTCGTTGACGATGATGGTGATGAGGCCCCTGTCCTGGGCCAGGCGGCCGCGGTGCGAGAGCGGCGGCATGGCGGCGCCGGCGAGCAGCAGGCGGCGTGTGACGGTGACATGGTGTTCCTCCCTGTGGTCGCTCGGTTGGGCCGGTCGCCGGTGGTGGCCGGCCGGCGGTCTGGCCGCCGTCCGGTCCGGCCCTCGGCCGGGCGCGCCGGGGGCGGCGAAGCGCGGCCGGCGGGGCCGCGCGCGGGCGCCGCGCGCGGCCGCCGTACTGGATGGAGTTCAGGAGCACGGCGAGCATGATGACCGCGCCGGTGAAGACCGTCTGCCAGTAGGCGAGACGCCGATGATCACGAGGCCGTCGGACAGGAAGCCGATCACGAAGGCCCCGAGCATGGTGCCCCGCACGGTGCCGCGCCCGCCGTCAGCGCCGCGCCGCCGATCACCACCGCGGCGATGGCGGTCAGCTCGTAGGAGTCGCCCGCGGTCGGGCCGGCCGAGGTGAGCTGCGAGGACAGCACGAGGCCCGGCGATCGCCGCGCAGATCCCCGACAGCACGTAGACCGTGATCTGCACCCGCCTGACCGGCACGCCCGACAGCTCGGCCGCCCGCGCGTTGCCGCCGGAGGCGTAGAGCCAGCGGCCGAAGGCGGTGCGCGCCAGCATCACGCCCGCCGCGACGCGACGAGGCGAGCACGCAGACGCCGATCGGCACGCCCGCCACGCGGTCGAAGCCGAGCCAGACGAAGCCGGGTTGCCGAGCGCGGGGTCGCCGTCGAGACCGTTGTAGGTGAGGCCGTTGGTCATCAGCAGCGCGACGCCGCGGGCCATGTAGAGATCCCAAGCGTGGCGACGAAGGCCGGCACCTTGAAGAAGGCGACGAGGAAGCCGTTGACGCGCCCCGACCAGGGCGCCGAGCGCGCAGGTCAGCACCACCACGCCCAGACCGGCGGGTAGAGGATGACGCCCAACGCCTCGAGCCTCGACGCCCTTCATCAGCGCGCCCGGCGACCACCCCGGAGAGCCCCAGGACCGAGCCCACCGACAGGTCGATGCCGCCGTTCAGGATCACCAGCAGCATGCCGATGGCGAGGAGGCCGTAGATCGCCACATGGGTCGCCATGGTCAGGAAGTTGGACAGCGTGAGGTAGACGGGCGACAGGATCGAGAAGACCGACGATGATCACGATCAGCGCGAAGAAGGCCCGGCCTTCGAGCAGCAGCCGCCCGAGGTCGAGGCCGCGGGCCGCGGCCGCGCCGGGCGGGGTCGCGGTCATGGGGGCTGCGCGATCGGTCATCGTCGGGGCTCCGTGGCGAGGCTGGTCAGGCGACCACGGCTTCGCCCGAGGCGGCCATGATCGCTCCTTGGTGACGTCGGGGCCGAACTCGGCGGAGATCTGCCCGCGGCGCATGACGACGATGCGGTGCGCGACGCACAGGCATTCGTTGACCTCGGAGGTGGAGAAGACGACGGCGAGGCCGGCCCTGGCGCCCTCGGCCAGCAGCTTGAACACCTCGGACTTGGCGCCGATGTCGATGCCGCGGCTCGGCTCGTCGAGCAGGACCACCGAGGGTTGGTGGCCAGCATCTTGCCGATCACGACCTTCTGCTGGTTGCCCCCCGACAGCGAGCCGATCAGGCGGCGGCCGCCGGCGGTCTTGATGTGCACGTCGGCGGATCGCCTCGGTCGATCAGCGCCTGCTCGCGCGGCGCGGAGGTGAAGAGGCCCTTGGTGAAGGCGCCGATGCTGGCGAGCGACAGGTTCTCGCCCGACGGTCATGGTCTGCACGAGACCGTCGCGCTGGCGGTCCTCGGGGACCAGCACCAGGCCCGCGGCGATGCGCTCGCGGATGGCCAGGCGCGAAATGTCCTGGCCGTCCAGCAGGACGCGCCCGCCGCAGCGGCAGCCGCCGGCGACGCGACTCGATCAACTCGGTGCGGCCGGCGCCCATCAGGCCGTAGATGCAGACGATCTCGCCCGCGCGGACCTCCAGCGACAGGCGGTCGACCACGAATCGGCGCCCGCCGGATCGGCACGCACAGGCCCTCGATGGCAGCGCACCGCGCCCATCTCGTAGCCCGTCGGGCGGCGAGCCGAGGTCGAAGTTGTCGCCCACCATGTGGCGCACGATCCATTCGAGGTCGATGTCGCGCGCGCTCGGCATAGGCGGTCATCGCGCCGTCGCGCAGCACGACGGCGTAGTCGGTGATCTGCAGCGCCTCTTCGAGGTGGTGCGAGATGTAGACGATGGAGACGCCCCGCGCCTTAGGTCGCGGATCACCTTGAACAGCACCTCCACCTCGGAGGCGGAGAGCGCCGAGGTCGGCTCGTCCATGATCAGGATGCGCGAATTGACCGAAAGCGCGCGGGCGATCTCGACGATCTGCTGCTGGCCGAGGCGCAGGTCCTCGACCGGGGTCAGCGGGTCGATGTCCTCCTCGAGCTCGGCCATCAGCGCGCGGGCCTGCCGCTCCTCTTCGGCGAAGTCGACGCCGGGCGGGGCCCATGATCTCGCGGCCCATGAAGATGTTGTCGCGCACGCGTCATGTTGGGCGCGAGGCGCAGCTCCTGGTGGATGATCGAGATGCCGCGGTCGCGGGCCTCGGAGGCGGAGGCGAAGACGACGGGCTCGCCGTCGAGCACGATCTCGCCCGAGGTGGGCTGCACCACGCCCGAGAGGATCTTCATCAGCGTGGACTTGCCCGGCCCCGTTCTCGCCGAAAGCGTGGTGACCTGGCCCGCGAGGACGTCGAAGTTGACGCCCTTTCAGCGCGTGGGTGCGCGCCGAAGGACTTGGCGATGTCGCGCGCCTCGAGCACGACCCCGTCCTCGCCCTCGCGGGCCGCGGCCTCGCTCACCGGGTGACCTTGAGCTCGGAGGCCGTCACGTTCCACAGCGCGGGGTTCACGGGGGCGAACACACCGGTCACGGTGACGGTCTTGCCGCTCAGGTCCGGTGCGCCGGCCCTGGCCAACATCTTCTTGGACTCCTCGTTCACCGCTGTCGCGGCGTTCTGGAAGGCGATCTGGTTCTCGAAGTCCCCGAGCTCGAACTTGCCGGACGCGTCACGCAGGTCGGTCCCGACGATGGCCGGCCCGAGCTGGACGTTCACGCTGACGCCCTGGAGCCCCTTGACCTTTACCGGCGTGTAGCCCGCGGGCGGCACCTTGCCGACGACGCCGCTGAAGGTGACGGGCAGCTCGGTGGTCGCGCCACCGTTCACCGCCACGCCGTACTTCTTCGAGGCTGCCTGTTGGTCGGCCTTGAGGGCCGGCGCCAGGGTGGCGGCCGGCACCGCGTGATCGGCGATGAACCTCTGCTGCACCGGGAACTCCTTGGCGCCGAACTTGGCCGGGTTGAAGGCCTGGTTCGCCTCGCTGAGGCTGGAGCCCTTGCCCACGACCTTGGTCGAGAGGGCCATGGCGACGAGCAGGACCACCAGGGCGACGAGACCGATCGTCCGGCCGGTGCCGAGGGCCAGCGCGGGACGGCGCCGGGATGCCGTGACCTGGCGGATCGATCACGACCCGGGAGACGCAGCCGCCACGACCTGTCGGGCGGGCGCCCGAGCACGTGGACCGGTCGCATGTGGTCGCCTTTCGAGTGGTGGTCGCCGGCAGAGGAAGGTCCGGGGACGTCGCGTTACGTTGAGGCCATATTCACGGTGTTGACGTTATAAACACCACTTTCACACGCGAATATGTGACTGTCAACACATTCGAGCGTCGAATGTGGGCGGCCCACCACCCGGTCGGCCGGGGGATCGCGACGGATCAGTCGCCGGCCCGGTCCGAGGGCGCGTAGCGGCTCCGGACCCGGGCCAGGCGCGGCCAGCTCGGGGCCACGCAGTCACGCAGGTCCAAGAAGTCCGTGAAGAAGCTCGTCGTAGACCTCGCGGAGGCGTGGATCCGGCTCGTAGGTCAGCCCGGTGCGCACGCACTCGCCCACCAGCCCGGGATGGGGCCGGCCCTCGGTGATCCAGCCGCCGGTCAGGTAGGCGCCCTTGGTGCCGATCTCGCTGTCCTCGGAGCGCGAGGTGGGCCATCCGGTGACGTCGGCGATCAGCTGGCACCAGAACCGGCTGTTGGCTCCCCCACCGCACAGGCGGAGAGAGGTGACCTCGACGGGGGAGAAGGACAGGCATTCGCGGACCACGAAGCTCAGCCCCTCCAGCATGGCCCGGGCGATGTCTGGGGGCTCGTGCTCGAAGGACAACCCGAGGATCGACCCGCGCGCCTGCGAGTCGCGGAACGGGGCGCGCTCACCCGACGGCGACAGGTACGGGTGGAAGACCAGTCCGTTGGCACCCGGGTGGGACCGTGCGGCAAGGTCCGAGAGCCAGTTGGGGTCGTCGAGACCGATCAAGCCACGGGCCCAGTTGACGACGTCCACACTGGCCATGGCCGGCATCAAGTGCGAGGAACAGCTCCTCCACCCCCAGGGGCAGGGTCATGCCCCGCTGGCGTGCCGTCGGTGTCGACGGCGTCCATGGTCACCTGCGAGGCCAAGGTGGTGCCCAGGATCGTGCACGCCTGGCCCGGGGCCACGGCGCCGATCCCGATGGCGGTCGCGGGGATGTCGAACGGCGCCATCACCACCGGCGTGCCCGCGGGCAGCCTAAGCTCGGTGGCTGCCCCGGGCAGCAGCTCGTCGACGCGCTCGTCCGCGCCGAGCACCTCGGGGAGCAGCCGCTCGGCCCACTCCAGGCCCAGCAGCTCGCGGACGGCGGGTGAGTAGCTCCGGGTGCGGATGTCGAGGAACGGCGACGCCGCATCGGACTCCTCGACCGCGAACCGGCCGGTCATCCGGGCGAAGAGCCACCCGTCGCAGTACAGCGCGGCCGCCGAACGCTCCAGCCGCTCGGGGTCGTTGGCCCGCATCCAGGCCAGGACCGCGCTCTGGGTGCCGGCGAACCCGAGGTTGCCGTTGATCCGGTAGGCGGCGCTCAGCAGGTCCGCCCGCTCCCACTCGTCCACCAGGTCGGCGGCGCGCGCGTTGTTCCAGAGCACCGCGGGTCCCGTCGGACGCCCCTCGGAGTCCACCAGCCAGCAGCCGTCGCCCTGCCCCGTGACGACCACCAGCCGAGGCACCGGGCCTCCGGCACCGTGCACCACCGAGCGCACGGTGTGCACCACGGCGTCCCATACGGCGTACATGTCCTGCTCGCTGTGGCCGGGGCGTGGCCGGTTCACGACCGTCTCCTGTCGCGACACGGCCAGTTCCGATCCGTCGTCGGCGAACAGCACCGACTTGACCATCGTGGTGCCGGCGTCGATGCAGAGCACTGTCATCGTCACTCCCTGGGTAGTCGCAGCATGCAGCTATCGGCTGATCTTGCTCGCCTCGTAGTCCTTGATGACCGCCACCTTCTCCTCCGAGGGAGTCGTGGGGTCGAAGGTGTACCCGAGCCACTCCGTCACCAGCCTGCGGGCCAGCTGGAGCCCGACGATCCGCTGTCCCAGGGTCAGGACCTGGCAGTCGTTGGACAGGATCGAGCGCTCGACGCTGAACGAGTCGTGCCCCACCGTCGCCCGGATGCCGGGCACCTTGTTCGCCGCTATCGCCACTCCGATCCCGGTGCCGCAGACTAGAACGGCCCTGGTCGGCCTGGCCGGCGCGGATCATCTCCGCGGCGGCGATCGCCACATCGCCGTAGGACTCGTCCTCGAGCCCCTCGGCGCGCACGCCGACGTCGTGCACCGAGGCCACCCGCGGGTCCTCGTCCAAGTCCTTGCGCAGGGCTTCCTTGTAGTCGAAGCCGGCGATGTCACTGCCGACGACGAGGCGCAGCTGCTCGCTCATGTCGACTCCTCTCGTGATGATCCATCGGGGTGGAGGCGGCGAGGACCTCGCCGGCACGCGTCAGGAGCAGGGCCGCCGACACGGCCCCG
>CAWJMC010000005.1:0-1273711 GCA_963843875.1 uncultured Actinomycetota bacterium
TGGCCAGCGAGGTCCGCGACCTTACCCCTGCGGTCGCGGACCTGCTCGGGATGGAGTTCGACGACTTCTGCCAGTGCGTCGTTCTCCCCCAAGGTGAGTTCGCCCGGTTCCTAAGGGCGACCCCGCGGGAGCGACAGACGATCCTCCTCAAGCTGCTCGGCGCCGGCCACTACGAACAGATCGGCAAGGTCGCCGGGGCGCGCGCCAAGGACGCCGAACGCGAAGTCCAGATCCTCTCCGACCAACTCGCCGGCCTCGCGCACGCCACCCCCGAAGCCGTCACCGTGGCCTGGACGCCACGACCAGCTCGCCGACCTCAACGACCGCATCGCGCACCTGGTCGCGCCCGTGACCGCGGCACATGCCGCGCAGGCCGAGCACCGCACCCGGCTGGAACAAGCCGTGCATGCCACGTCCGTCCTCTCCCAAGTCCAGGCGCCCGCCGGACTCACCGACCGACACGCTGCGGTGACGCAGGCACGCGAGGCGCACATAGCCGCCACCTCGACCGCCACGGCTACCGCTGCCGTACTGACAAAGGCGACAGAGGCCGCTGAGTCCGGGCCGCAGCGGGCCACGGTCGAGCGCATCGAGAAGCGGTACGCCGAGGCCGCGCAGACCTCCACGAACCTCGCCGCAGCCACGCAGGACGCAGACGCGAAGGCCGACCTGACGGCGAAGGCCGCTCACTCGTCCGACACGGCGCAGCAGATCCTTACCCAGACCCGGGCAGCGGCGCAGCAGGCCCACACCGCGCACGCCGACGCCGCCGACCGCGTTGCGTTCCTGGAAACGAAGCGCGACCGCCTCCTTGAGGTCACCGCGCCGCCAGACCTCGCTGAGGTCGAAGACGAGGCTCGGACCGTCGCCGCGGCGTTCGACCAGGCGACCGCGGCCTACGACATCGCCAAGGACGCCGCCACCCAGGCGAGTGCCGCGTGCGAAGGCCTGCCGGACCCGCGGACGCTGCGCACCCTGGAGTCCGACCAGGCTGCCCTGCTGGCACAGGTGCACGCGTGGGAGGGGGAGCAGGCGACCCTCACCGAGCTCGAAGAGGCGCAAGCCGCCGCCCAGCGCGCGCTGGAGGACACCGCGGCTGCGGTCGACGCCGCGTGGACCGCGCTCGAGGCCGCCCGGACCCACGACGCCGCGGTCGCGCTTCGCCCCGCCCTGGTCGTCGGACATGAGTGCCCGGTCTGCACCCAGGCTGTCACCGAAATCCCGCCTGCCGGTGACACCAGCCGCGTACAGGAAGCGACCGCGTCATGGGACGCAGCACAGAAGGCACGAGCGGTCGCCACCGAGGTGTACCAGGCCTCGGTCCGGGCTCTGGATGCGCGCACCGCCCAGCACGAAGCCCGCCGCGCCGGGCTAACCGCGACGGTCGAGAAGGTCACCGCCGCGATCACCCGCGTTGCCGCTGATGCCGACACCGAACCCGCTGGGCAGTTCCCAAACGCCGGATGGCGGCTCGGCGCCGCCGGAATCGAAGCCTTTAGCAGCACCGTGACCCGGACGCTGAGCGCTGTTCAGGAGCGCTGCACCGAATCGTTCACAGGCCGGACCCAGGCCAACGACGCCGTCACCGCCGCAGAGCGGACCCGGGAGGACGCCCGCGACGCAGTAACCAAGGCCCGGCAGCGGGCCGACGGCATCCGCAGCGCCCTCGTCCGCGCCCACGCCTCCGTCGTCGCCGACGAGGCCCCGGCCGTGGACACCACCACCCTCGAGGACGCGGTCGCTGGGTGGGCCGCGCTGACCGCCTGGTGCAGTGAGCAGGTCGCGTGGCTCGATACCGATCTGCTGCCCGAGGCCCGCGACGTGGCCACTAGCGCCGGCACGAGGCTGCGCGAGGCGACCGAGGCGCTCGCCACGGCCGAGGCGACCGCGCAGACTGCGGCCCGTCAGGCGACCGAGGCGGCGTCAACGGCGGCGGCAGCCTCAGCTCGGGTGGAGCACCTGACCGGCCGCAGCGCTGAATTGGCGAGCGAGCTCGACGGAGCGCCTCCTCGCGCCGACCTGCCGGCGTTGTTGACCGAGGCACAGCGCTTGGCCGATGCGCGTCGCGACGCAGCCCGTGGCGCGGAAGGGGCCCAGCTCGCGGCAACGACCGCGGCAGCCACGCTCGCGGCGGCGCAGGCGGCGGTGGCCGCGGACCGGGACGCACTCGGGTCCGCGAGAGATTCGGCCGCCGTGTGGGGACCGCCGGCGTTCGAGGCGACCCGTCTCGCCGACGACCTCCCCGGCTGCTTCGACGAGCTGGTCACCTGGGCAGCAGCCCGGGCCGCGGAAGCCACCACGCAAGCAGAGGAGGCCCGCGGGTCCGAGCAGACGGCGGCCACGGAGGTCCAGACCCGACTAGCGGTCTTGATCTCCGCGTTGATAGACCACGCCCTGGACACGGTCGGGGTCGAGGCCGACCCGCGTTCCGCCGAACGAATCGTGGCCGTTGCACACACCCAGGCCGCCGCGGACCTGGCGCGTCTAGAGGACGCCCGCAACCGGGTGGAGTCGCTGCAGGGGAAGATCGCGATCGCCCGGGAGCAGGCGCTGGTGGCCGGGGAACTCCGTACCCTGCTGCGCTCGGACAAATTCCAGCAATGGCTGGCCACGGCCGCCCTGGACAACTTGGTGGACGGCGCCTCCACGGGCCTGTCCGAGCTCTCGGATGGCCAGTTCACTCTCACCCACGACAAGGGCGAGTTCTTCGTCATCGATCACTTCGACGCCGATTCCCACAGATCGGTGCGGACCCTGTCCGGCGGCGAGACCTTCCAGGCCTCTCTCGCGCTGGCGTTGGCGCTTTCTGACCAGCTGGCCTCTTTGGCGATCGGTGGGACCGCGAAGCTGGACTCGATCTTCCTCGACGAGGGGTTCGGCACCCTGGACCCGGACGCGCTGGAGACGGTCGCCGCGACGCTGGAGAACCTTGCCCAGGGTGAGCGGATGGTCGGGGTGGTCACGCACGTGGCTGCGCTCGCCGAGCGGACGCCGGTGCGGTTCCTGGTCAGCCACGACAACCGGACCTCACGGGTCGAAAGGGATGCAGGATGACCGCGCAGCCAAGTGCCCGGATGCGGTTCCACGTCGATGGATGGGACCCGGCGTACGGGTCGGCGATGGAGGACTCCGGAGAGGCGACAACGGTCGCGGAGTCCACCGCCCGGATCGACGCGGCCGTCGAGGTGCCCGTGGAGAACTGGACGCCAGTCGCGCCAGGAGCGCCCGCCCAAGAGCCGAGTGCCGTCGTGTTTGTCGACGGTGTGCGGCGCATCGAGGCCCGCGTCTGGATTCCTGACCACGCGGGGACGACGGCCAGCATGGGAGTCGCTGCCTCCTATGCCGCCGGAGCCGTGTGCTGCTGCTCGTCCGGAGGCGCGCACGTCCTAGTTGCCGAGCACCGGCGAGGACTGTTCACCACAGACGCACACACGACCGATGTGACCACACGCGCCGGGGACTTCCGCGCCCACCACGTTGCCCACGACGAGGCGGAGTCGCCGGCGGTCACCCTTTCGGCCGCGCTGCAACGCGAACTGCTGTCGCTGGAGTTGATCACCGCGGCGGATGCGCCAGCGGCGGTTACCGGGCACTGCGCCGAAGCTGACACCGACCTGCTCGTCATCGACGGTCCGCTGCGGTCCCGCGACCACCTGCCGCGGGCCCTGGGCTTCATCAAGACGCATCGGGCGATCTACCTGCCCCCGGAACTGAACGCGGTCGTCGGCCGACTCGAGGCAGGAGAACGGACGCCGGTGTTCCTGATGGGGACGAGCTGGGACCGGTACGCCTGGTACCTACGGCTGCCGTGCCGTCCCGGTTCCCCATGGGTAGGGGTGGTGCGGGTGGAGTGTGCCGCGAACCTGCCGGCGGCCCAGGCGGTCGAAGCTAGCGTCGCTCTCCCAGCGTCTCTTGCCCCCGTACGCGTCGGTGGAGTACAAGGACCCGCGGGCGCCGCAGAACCTGGTCCCAATCGCGGGCCTAGAGCGGCAGCTTCGGCGACGGCTCGGGGACCAGAAAGTGGTTTACCGGGCATTGCAGGTCGCCGCCGCGGCCTCGTAGACCCGCCCTCTGGGCTGTTCCGCGCGATGCGCCTCGAGGCGGATACTGCCGCCACGAGCACTGTGACAGGGCCGCTTCGGCGAAGCAGCGACCACTGGCGCACGTCGATCCCCCCATTCCTCAGAGATACGCCGGAGGCGAAGGGTACTTTCATCTCGTGCCAATGAGCCTGACCGAATGGGTGGATGCCCAGCTTCAGAAGTCCGATCTCTCCGACGAGGTAGCCCTGCTTGTCCTCGCTGCTCTCGAGGGCGATGAAGAGCTCGATGGCTACCTCGACGATGGTGTGCCCGTCGCTCGGCCTGAGCCTTCCGCGGTCTCGGACGAGGCGGAGGCGAGCGGCGTCGTGCTGACGTCGGTCAGGGTCGAAGGATTTCGAGGCATCGGCCCCGCGTGTGAGCTTCCGATCGCCCCGAAGCCGGGCCTCACCATCGTCGCCGGTCGGAACGGGTCCGGGAAGTCCAGCTTCTCCGAGGCCCTCGAGCTTGTACTAACAGGTGGCACGTATCGCTGGGCCAACAAGAGCGCAGAGTGGCGCGAGCAGTGGCGGAACCTTCATCACCGCACCGCGCGGATCTCTGTCGGACTCGTCGAGGAGGGCGTCGGCCCGATCACGGTCACTTCGACGTGGGCAGACAACGAGCGCTCAGTTGAGTCGCTTGCGGGCCCCATAGACGCGGTAGTTGTCCTCCCAGAGCTGGCGCACCACCGGTGCCATCACCGCGTCACGCTGGACACGCGCTGAGGGCTGACGGTTCTTGTGCTCGTAGTAGCTGCTCGGGGCCACCTGCAGTATGCGGCAGATGAGCTCGACCCCCAGACGCCGGCCCGCGACGACATCGTCACGGTTGGCGTCGATGAACGCGGCTACTTCTTGTGCTGGCGGTCGAGCTCCGCCCCGAAGAAACTGGCTGCCCTCTTCAATATCTCGTTGGCTCGCTTGAGCTCACGGTTCTCCTGCTCGAGGGCCTTCAACTTCTCCGCATCGCCCGTGCTGAGCCCCGGCACGTGGCCCTCGTCGATGTCGGCCTGACGCACCCAGGACCGCACTGACTCAGTGCCGTACCCGAGCTGCTGGGCGACCCGCTGGACCGTGCCGTGATCGGTGCCCAGCTCGACGCGCAGGGTCCTGACCATCCGCACCGCAGCGGCCTTCTCTTCCCGGCTGTAGCGACGCGTGGTCGGCTTCCCCGGGGTGGTGTCCTTCGGCATGAGTCCATCCTCGTTTCCAAACGATGGAGACTCCAAGCGACCCAGGGCGAGTCAATCCTCGACGTCGCCGATGTCGAGCCTGAACCATTTCCGGGTTTCGACCACCTCGTCGTTGACCACGACCGTCTCCAAGCGGTCGTGCGGGACCCTGTCTACGCGGCATGGCGCACGGCGCTGTCGTCGGTTATCGGGATCTATCTGATCACCGACACCTCCGACGGCCGTCACTATGTCGGGAAGGCCGACGGGCACGAGACTCTGCTGCAACGCTGGACCGCCTACGCCACAAACGGTCATGGAGGAAACATGGGCTTGAAGCAACGGGACGCGACTAAGTTCCGCTATTCGGTCCTGCGGGTCCTCGACCCTTCCTCAGCAGAGGCAGACATCAACGCCGTGGAGAAGCACTACAAGGACGCTCTCGACTCCCGCAGGCACGGACTGAACGAGAACTGACGCGTGGTCTGCCCGCATCGCGGTGGATTGACGCGCAGACTTCAAGCGACTCCGCTCGCCTACAGATCGATGATGATCGGCGCGTGATCGCTGATCTTGGCGTCCCAGGTCCAGGTCGGATCGACGGTGACGCGTAGCCGCTTGGACAGCTCCGCTGTGGCGAAGACGTAGTCGTCCATGTATGCGCCAGTCTGGCCCGGACGGCGGTAGGTCTCGACGTGACGACATTCCTCGCCGAAGGTGCAAGGGCAGTTCGCCAAACGGCCCCGCCCGGCTGGGATGGAACGGTCGAGGCAGTTGGTGAGGCCGTAAGCCTCCAGCAGATCGAGGATCGCGCCCTCTCGCTTCGCGTACCGGAAGTCGTTGCCCGACCACCAGGTGCCGATGTTCCAGTCGCCTGCCAGAATCAAGTTCTGCCCAAGCTGCGGATCATCGAAGAGCGGTTCGAGATCGGCAAGGATTCTCAGGAGCGATCCTGAGGCGTATCCAAACTCCATGAGGCCGTACGCGCTCGCCAGCGTTATGTGCGTTCCGTCGACGAGGACGCGGGCGACTGCAAGGTGCCCGGCCTCAACGGAGTCGATAGGTGCTATGCCCTGCGACCGACCGCGCCATACAGCCTCGGCAGATGCGACGATGTCGAGGGCTACATCGTCGTTCAGTACGACGACGGCAGAACCCCAGGGTCGAAGCTTCTGGTCGCGGCCGGCAATTCCGCCGTGGCGAAACGCAGCGCGAGCATCCTGAGGGACGACCGTCTCCGTCGCAAGCACTATGTCGGCATCAAGCACATCTCGGACGTACCTCCAGGCCTCGGGCTTGCCTGGCGGCCGCTCGGCCATGTTCCAACTAACAATTCGTGTCACCCGGAGAGCGTGGCCGATGGCACTGACAATGTCGACGTCGACGTCGACGTCGACGTCGACCGGGGCGGTACGCGGTGGTGTGACGTGGCCGCCTTCGCGGCGGGTGACATGGCCGCCTTCGCGGCGGAATGCAGCGGATCGACGTGTAGCTGGAGGCGTCGTAGCGTGTCGGGATAATGTTCAGCCGAGACCTTCGAGACCCGGTTGCACGGGCGAGGTCACAGTCTCGATCAGGCTGTGAAGCCGACCGCAGGTCAAGGTCGGTAGCCGTTACCGCACCGCCGGCGTCCTCATCGAGATCGATTCCCTCGAGGTGCTGCCCTTCTCGGCCGTCACAGAAGACGACGTGGCCGCATCCGGTGAGTCTGATCTTGAGGCGCTCCCTCCTCGCGCGGCTCACTCCGGGCCTATCGACGACGACCCGCTCGTCCACCGAGTCGAGTTCCACTTGGTGTGACCACGCCGGAAAGACGCGGCGATCAGTCTTCGAAGAGAGTCCCCGCTTGGAACGGAATCCGATCCGGCTCAGTCGCGGCACCGTAGGAGAACACTCGCCATCCCCGGTCTGGGATGTAGGTGAGGGTGACGATCGAAGCCTCTACCGGAAGGCTATCGCCCCCAGCGACGACGTGATCCGCAATGTGCTCGGGCACGACCTTCACATATGCAACGTGCGGAGCTGGGTACTGAACAAAACCGCCCACCCCATAGCTTGAGAGACTGGCAGCAATCTCAGCCCGCGTGTCGTCGTCAAAGTCGTCCCAGCCCCGCGCCTCTGGCGCAAGTAATCCCCGAAACTCATCAAGGTGTACCTCTGATGCTTCCAGAGAGTGGAGAAACGCGAGCGCGACGGCCATGGCGTTGGAGGGGTCTGCGTCCCTGCCCAGCTGGCGCTCTCCTCGTTCAGGATCAGAACGCTCCATGAGAGTCGCCGTCAGGCCCGTTGTTTCAGCCAATGTTCCGTCGAACTTTCGTAGCCAACGACGGTCAGAAGAGTCGGTGAAGGCCACTTCCGCGCAGGGAAAACCTGTGTCGTCATGAGCTCGCACCGCGAGGGAAATGTCCCATGAGAGGGCGCGTCGAGCGGGTAGTACGGGTACAGGCGCCGGGACCGCCAGCGGCCCGATTGATCGCGTGTCGTATCCGACTCCCACTGTCACGGTCACTCTGAAGACCGGTTCGTTTGACTCGTTATCCAAGTGGAGCGTCAAACGACGCACATAGGCAGACCCGTCCTCATTCGGTGTATAGGTCTCTTCGACCCAAGCTGAGACGAGGCCCGCGGTTGCGACCCGTTCCTTCTCTTTGGCTGACCTCCTCAAACGTGCCGCCCGGATCGATTCATACAGGGCGACCCCTACCGCTACAGCGACTGCAAGAAGGGTGCCGACGGCAGTCGCAGTATCTTGCCAGGTCGCGGGTTGAGCCACGCTCGAAGGCTAGATTGCAGTCGCGTTCAACTCATCGTGGACGCGCCGATGATCGCGGTGTTGGAGGCGGGGACGCCTCTCGCCGTCGCGGACTGAAGTTTGGCACTCAGGCGAAGATCAAGGAACCCAGCGTGTCGATCCAGGATGGTTATGCCCCATCGGGCGACGAGCCGTCGTCCGCCTCGTTCGAATCGTCATTCCCGTCCGCTTGACCGTCTTCTTCGCTCTCTGCGGAGTCCGGAGGCCGCGTCCTGCTGGTATCGCTCCAGCGGCTCATTCGGCGGATCGCTTCGAGGGTGCTGGCCGGCAGTTCGAACTTGCCCATGTTCCGGATCGCCTCCAGGGTGCTGGGCGGCAATTCGAACTTGCCCATGTTCCGGATCGCATCGAGAGTGCTGGCCGGCAATTCGAACTTGCCCATGTTCCGGATCGCCTCGAGAGTGCTCGGCGACAAGCCCAGCTGCTGACGGAGAGCGCTCGTCGCGGCGCGGCGCCACGCGGCGCGGCCTGGATCGTCCGCGGGAGCCTTCGCGGAGATCAGTTCTGCGTGACTGGGTTGATCGAAACGGTCGATCGTCACCAGCGCGGTGAAGTGGAGCACCTTGGTAGCCTGAGCCAGGCGTTCGCCGGACGGGCCAACAGCTTCGTCGAACTCCTCCCCGAGTTCAGCCCCCGGAGCGACGGCGAACAGCAGCGTCGTTTCGGCGGAGAACGCAAGCTCGGCCGCCGATTCACTTCCTTCGAGGGCTGCCTTCACGGACAACCCACTGTCGAGAGCGTCTCCGATATCGACTATCAGTGGTTCGCTGGCACTCAACGGCAGCGCTAGAGATTGGGGTTGAAGGCCAAGGCTTGTGCGATTGTTCAAGACAACATCGCGTACATACTTCACGATGGTCTGTTGTCGCAGTCGGCCCTGGAGCGCTTTCACGTCATCCTCTTCGGCCTCAGCGAACTCGGATGCCAGCGCTAATGCAACGCTTGGCACGGAGTCGAGAACGGCCACGTGACAAGTTTTCGAGACGCTTGAGACCTCATCACGAAGCTGTGAATGAAGCAGCCCGGAGCCATCGGTGAAGTCGGTGTCTGCGGTCACGAAGGTGATCGTTTCGCCGTCGCGGACGAGTTCTAGGATGGCGAACCAGTTCAGGGAATCCCGGTACCCGTCGCCCTTCGCGTCGCAAGGCGGCATCCGTTCGGCTGCGCGACGAACCAGGAGGTCGTGGTCAACGTCCGGAATGGGAATCACATCAACCGGAATCGCATCTAACAGGTCCCGCAGATTCTGTTGATATGTGTACGCCACCTCCTCTAAGTGACGGGACAGCGCTTCTGCCGCATCTCGTGAGGCCATGAGACTGCCGTACTTGTCACCCCACCGAGTCAGCCCGACAAGCGAATCGGTCATGCGGCGCTTGAAGCCGGCCGAAGCCTCGAGCACTACGACCTCCGTTGTAGACAGACGAACTCCCCAGTTCCGTGCAGCGTGAGCCAGGATCTTCCAAGCCGTGCTCCGCAGGTGCGGATCGCTGAGGATGGCGTTGGTGTCAAGAACGACGATCATGCCTAGAGAATCTCATCTCGGTGGTGTGCTCCTGAACGGACTTGACTCTGCGAGGCGGGGAACTCCGCGTCGTGGACAACTAATGCGGACGCCGCAGCGTCTATCTGGGTGGTTTGACTCGGCTCTGAATGAGACCCGATGCCACTGGCTCAGTCGGCGTAGGGAAGGCGCGACCCGTCCCACAAGCCGAACGGCATGCGGCGCCGGCTGCACCCCGTCGTCGACGCCATCGGTGAATGCTCGCCAGTTCCGGTAGGGGATCGCGATGTGGTGCCTGCGATTGGAAGCGCTGCCGATCGGCTACCCCAGTTGCTGGCGGGATGACCTGCTCCACGGGCCAGCGTGTGCCGTCAGTCTCGGCCCAGTACTCGCGAATGTTCTCTGGCACGCGGTCAGCGAGTAGGCCTCGTCAGTTGCAGGGAGCGCCTTCGCAACACGGGCGGATGAAGCCGCAGCCGTCGCACCGTTCGTGCGAGGTCTCCCAGCGCATCAGCGTGTCGCAGTTCGGGCACGGCTCGGTCAGATCTGCCATTCCTCAACTGTAGGTCTGCCGGCGCCCGACGCTTCGTCGACACGACGGAGCGCCACGCGCACCTCCCTGATGAGCACCCGCTCGCCGAGGAGGACCCGATGCCTACCTTCAACGACCCCGTCGCCGACGCTGACGAACTCCGCGAGGCCGTCCGCGGACTCGCGCATGCCACGCGCCGGATCGAGGACCCAACGTCGATCTACCCAGTCCTCGGGTCGATCAGTTCCGCGCTCGCGTCCCTGACGCAGGCGCTGCATCAGCTCGGCGACTTCCACGACGACCCGAAGCGCACGCAGGCGGTGGGTGAGCGGCGACCCTCAAGGTGGTCGCGCTGCGTCGTACAAGGTGTCGTGGGACCTGCACCGCGCGGCCGAGATGGTCCACCAGGTCGCCGACTGCGTCAACCGGGCGCACGAGGTCGAGGGGACCATCGCCTACGACATCCAGGATGATCCGTCCCTCGCGCCAAGCCACCGGTCGGCGCGCGAAACCGGGCTTTCGCTGTGAACAACCGGCTCGGAGAATGCCCGGCTCCTCTCAACGGTGTTGGTCTCCCCAGGTCGCGAGAAGCGATCGGACCGGAAGCTCCGGAAGGCGTCCGTCCGGTCGCTCATGGCAGCAGACCGCGACGAACAGCGGGCTCGGGCCAAGGAGAAGGCCGACGCGCTGCAGTCCGAGCGGCGCTCGACAATCACGCTGCCCCGCGGCGGCGAGGCCGGACCTGCCGCGCTACGTACGCCAGGGCGGTTCCGGCTCCCCCGCCATCAGGACACATCAGCCACACTCGCTGGCGCGTACCCGTTCCTCGCCGAAGGTGGCCTCGGCAGCGAGGGCGTCTTCGTCGGCCAGGACCTCTACTCCGGTTCGTCGTTCGTCTACGACCCTTGGGTTCTCTACGCCCGCGGCCTGATCACCGCTCCGAACCTCGTACTCGCCGGCATCGTCGGCGCCGGCAAGTCCAGCCTCGCCAAGAGCCTCTACACCCGCTCCATCCCGTTCGGCCGCCGTGTCTACGTCCCCGGCGACCCCAAGGGCGAGCACACGCCCGTCGCCGAGGCAGTCGGCGGCAAGGCGATCCTGCTCGGGCACGGGATGGCCAACCGGCTCAACCCGCTCGACACGGGCCACCGCCCGGCGGGGCTCGATGACGTCGAATGGACCAGCCAGGTCACCTCCCGCAGGCGGGACCTGATCGGTGCGCTCGCCGAGACCGTTCTCGACCGCCGACTCACCCCGCTCGAGCACACAGCGACCGACCTCGCCCTCGACCGGACTGTCCGAGCCGCCGACGTACCCGTCCTCCCGATGGTCGTCGACCGTCTCCTCGCACCCGATCGCGAGGACGACCACGACGGCCGGCTCACCGAAGACGGCCGCCTCGTCGGGCACGCCCTGCGTCGTCTCGTTGCCGGCGACCTCGCCGGACTGTTCGACGGACCCTCCACCGTCGACTTCGATCCGACGCTGCCGATGATCTCCCTCGACCTGTCCCGCGTCACCGAGAACGCCACCCTCATCTCGGTCCTGATGACCTGCGCTTCTGCGTGGATGGAGTCGGCACTCATGGACCCCGCCGGCGGGCAACGCTGGGTCGTGTACGACGAGGCCTGGCGCCTCATGTCCCACCCCGCCCTGCTGCGGCGGATGGATGCCCACTGGCGACTCGCGCGGCACTACGGCATCGCGAACATGCTGATCTTCCACAAGCTCTCCGACCTCGACAACGTCGGCGACCAGGGCTCCGCAATGCGCGCCCTCGCCTCCTCGCTGCTCGCGAACGCCGAGACCCGGGTCGTGTACCGCCAGGAGTCCGACCAACTCGGACCCACCTCCGCCGCGCTCGGCCTGACCGGCACCGAGCAGTCCCTGATCCCGACACTCGGTACCGGCCAAGGGCTCTGGCGGATCAAGCACCGGTCGTTCGTCGTCCAGCACCAGATGCATCCCGCGGAGCTCGAGCTCTTCGACACCGCCGGACGCATGACGGGAGTCCAAGCGTCATGAGTGCTCAGGTTCGCTCGCGTGCGACCCGCGAAGCCAAGCTCGAGGCTCTGCAGCAGCAACTCTCCGAATCCGTCGCCGCCCTCGTGAGCGGCGAGGACTGGAAGAGCGCCCTGACCTTCGCCGCGCAGTTTCGATCGCGCAGCTTCAACAACACCATGCTGATCCACGCCCAGCACTACGCGGCGTACGGCGAAGGCCGCGTGCCCGAGCCGACGCCGACGTACGTCGCCGGATTCCACCAGTGGCTCTCGCTTGGGCGTCACGTCGAGAAGGGCCAGCACGGGTACGGCATCCTCGCTCCCGTCACGGCCCGCTTCGCCACCCGGAACCCCGCAGACCCGGCCTCGTGGCACCGTCTTGCTCGCGGCGAGAAGCCCGCGGCCGGCGAGGTGGTGAAGTCGAAGCTCATCGGCCTCAAGCCCACCCACGTCTGGGACGTCTCCCAAACCGCCGGCGACCCCGTCCCCGAACTCCCCCGCCCCAACCTGCTTCAAGGCGAGGCGCCCGCGGGGCTCTGGGACGGCCTCGCGGACCAGATCACCGCGCTCGGCTTTGAGCTTCGGCTGGTCTCCTCCGCCGCGGCGATCGGCGGCGCCAACGGGATCACCGACTTCCTCTCTCGCGAAGTCTCGGTCCGCATGGACATGGACGACGCGGCCCAGGTCAAGACGCTCGCCCACGAACTCGGCCACGTCCTGCTCCACGCACCTCCCGAGGACACAGCCTCCACCGAACTCGCGGCCGACGCGACACTCCACCGCGGCGTCGCAGAGGTCGAAGCCGAGTCGGTTGCCCTCATGGTCGGTGCCGCCCACGGCCTCGACACCTCGTCGTACACCGTCCCGTACGTCTCCACCTGGGCCGCCAGCGTTCCAGGCAAGACCCCGATCGAGGTCGTTCAGTCGACCGCGGAGCGCGTCCGGAGCACCGCACTCGGCGTTCTGGACAAGCTCGACACCCAGAAGATCGGCGACGGCAACCCACCCGGACTCGACCGCGGGGGTCTCAGCCACCGCACAGCCACCGATCAGCACCGGCCTACGACGCCCCGAGCCGGTGCTCGGACTATGAAGATCCCCGTCGTCCTCAGCACCGTCCACGTCGACATCGACACCGACGGAACCCTGACCGTCGACCTCGACGGCCGGCCGTACGCCAACGATCGCCAGCTCGGCCGAGCCGACCTCCGCGGAGTCCTCAACGAGATCACCTCCGACATGGAGACCGCGGTCCGCGTCGAGGTCCGCGAATCCGACGGTACGACGTACGCCGACATCGCGACTCCCCCCGATTCCGAAGCACCGGCAGCCGACGAGCCTTCACCCAACCCGCGCCCTCCCGCGCTCGCCGGCGCCGGGTTCAAGCCCGGCGAAGAGGTCGCCCTCGCGTACGTCGTCGCCCGGCACTCAGCCGACTCCGACGGCAACGCATCGATCAACCTGCCGCCCGCGCTCGTGGCAGCGACCCGCGGCGGACTCTTCCTACTCGGGCTCACCTCGCAGACCGTCGCACCCGTCGAGGCACCGGCATGAACGGCGGCGTACACCGCGTCGACGACGACCTGGTCAACTTCGCACTGTTCACGATCGGTGCCGTGTTCCTCGTTGCGGCGACGCTTCGCGGAGCGGGATCGATCGCCACCGAACTGGCGGGCACCTCGCATCCGAGGTCAGGTGTTGCAGCAGGCTTCGGTGTTCTCATCCGACCTGGCGATCCGGCCACAGCGCTCGCGGCACCGGGGATGTCCGCGGTCCTCTACTGGGGCGTCGTCGCGGCGGTCCTGATTGCCGCGACAACGCTGGCACTCGTCGTCTGGCACCTGGTCCAGCGCGCCCGCCACCGTGCCAACCACGATCCGCATCGGATCGTCGGCATCGCGACGCGAGCGGACATCGCACCGGTTGCCTCGAAGCGCGCGCTCGTACGCCGCGGCCAGACCCTGCGGCCGTCGCTGCCCGACCCGAATCCAGAGGATCTCGGATACCTGCTCGGCCGCGCCGGCGGCCAGGAGATCTGGGCGTCGGTCGAGGACTCGATCCTCATCGTCGGTCCGCCGCGGTCCGGCAAAGGACTGCATCTGGTCATCAACGCGATCCTCGACGCGCCCGGCTCGGTCGTAACCACGTCGACTCGCCCGGACAACATCACCGCCACCCTCCACGCCCGCGAGGAGCGAGGTCCTGTCGCCGTCTTCGACCCGCAACGGCTCGCTGCCGAGCTCGACGTCCCATGTGGCCGCCGCTGGTCACTGGTGCGCGGGTGTGACGACCCGCTCACCGCGATGATCCGTGCCAACGGGCTTGCCGCATCGACCGGGCTGTCCTCCGGCGGCGTGGAGTCGGGCGGGTTCTGGGAGGGCAAG
Organism: uncultured Actinomycetota bacterium; assembly: GCA_963843875.1. Taxonomy (GTDB): domain Bacteria; phylum Actinomycetota; class Actinomycetes; order Propionibacteriales; family Nocardioidaceae; genus Marmoricola. Next base: position 14,489 of record CAWJMC010000005.1, read on the forward strand.
ACCCGCGCCGCTCTGCAGGCACTCCTTCACGCTGCGGCGTTGGAGAAGCTCACGACTCGGACGCTCTTCGAGTGGTCCCTCGCACCAGCCGCTGCCACCGACGCGGTCGGCATCTTGTCCAGCCACCCCGAGGCGGCGAAGGGCTGGGGTGACTCGCTTGAGGCGATGATCAACTCCGATCCACGTACCCGAGACTCCATCTGGATGGCCGTCGCTGAAGCACTCGCCTGTCTGGCCGACCCGCGTGTCCTCGACGCGGTCAGCCCGGGCGCTGGGGAGGAGTTCGACCCACGCGACTTCCTCACCAACAACGGCACCCTCTACCTGCTTGCCACCGGCGCCGGCGCCGGCGCCTCCTGGTCGCTGGTCACCGCGCTCATCGAGGACCTGACCGAGACCGCCCGCCACCTCGCCGCGGCAGCACCCGGCGCCCGCATGGACCCGCCGCTGCTGCTGGCACTCGACGAGATCGGCAACCTCTCGCCGCTCCCCTCACTGCCGGTCCTCATGGCAGAAGGAGGCGGTACTGGCATCACCACGATGCCGGTCCTGCAGTCGCTCTCACAGGCCCGAGACAAGTGGAGCAGTCACGCGGCAAGCGCGATCTGGGACGCCTCGATCGTCAAGGTCATTCTCGGCGGCGCGTCCGCCTCGCGCGACCTTCAGGAACTCTCCATCCTGATCGGCGAACGCGACGAGCTCTCGGACGCGATCACGGTCGGCGACTACGGTTCACGATCGCTTCAGCGCTCGACCCGCCGCGTGCCGATCATGCCACCCGAGCGGATCCGAACCCTGCCCTTCGGCACCGGCCTTGTGCTCTTCAGAAGCGCGCCGCCCATCATCACGACTCTCCGGCGCTGGACCGATCACTGAGACTCGGGCATCGCGTCCACGCACACCGCGGCATCGGTTCGCCCACTATGGGCGTGCGTCACACCACCCACTATGACGCACCCGATCTGCCCGGATCGACTCCCGCTGCAACCTCCCGAGGTCTGTCGACGAAATCACCGATGCCTTGGACATCGTCGTAATGGTCAGTTCCGCGCAGCGATAGGTTCTCGAGGCGATCTTGAGTCCTGCTTTGCGAAGAATTTCGCAAGTCGCTCGACCCCGAACAGGTGGCGCTGCTGATCGATGTAGTCACCAGCACGACGGTGGGCACTTCTTCAGCATGCGGCAGAGCTCCGCGGCCGCGAAAAAGACGAGGCTGTCTTGAGGATCTCGTTCGCGCGTCGCAGTTCGCGGTTCTCGCGTTCGGCGATGCGTTGCGCATCAGCTGTGGTCGTGCCCGCACGCAGGCCCTGGTCGATCTCAGTACGCTTGACCCAGCCTCGCTAGGTCTCGGAGTTGATGCCGAGCTGGCCGGCGATCATGTTGATCGCGCCCAGCCTCGTCGCGGGATCAGAGCGAGCGCCGACCACCATTCGAATCGCCCGATCACGCAACTCCGGCCGACGACCTCACGACCGACATGCTGGCAGCACCTCTGACATCATGCTCGCGCCAGCGGAACGCCTCCCTTGCGGCCAACGCCGAATGCAATGCGGTAGACGTCAGGGAGATCGAGACGGCCGTCGGCGCGGACCGTGAACATACCGAAATCCTTCAGTTCCTCGATCAGCCCGTCGTAGTCGGTCCTGGACGGCCCCGTTCGGGACTCTTCGTCGTCTTCCCCGACGCCGGCCGGTGATTTCTGGCGTTCGAGGGTCGTCTTGAGGCCGGCTCCCTGCCACAGGCTCATAACCGTCTCGGGCTCGATCGGCACCTGCTGACCCCGCAACGGCTCCAAGGCGTCCTGGACCCAGGGTGTGTCTTCACGCACCTCCCGGACGCGAATCTCCGAAGCATGCTGCACGCCTTGGCGGATGGCGTCCCAGTGCAATGCCTTGGGATGGGTGACGAACTCCTGGCTCGTCCTGGCGGCCGCGCGGGCGAGAGCGCTGAGGAAACTTCGAGGGCTGACCTGCCCGCGCCCGTCTGCCAGATGGTTCGGGATCCACGTGTAGGTGAAACCCTTCCGGTGATTGTTGCCCATGTGGGGTGAGGCCACCAGCAGCAGTGCCTTCTCCAACTCCTCACGGCCGCCGACCTTCCGAGGTTGCCAGCTCGCCTCCTGCGAGAACCGGTCGGCATGAGGCGAATCGGCGCTGCTCATCAGGTGGAATAGCAACGAGTAGAGGCCGGTGTCGTCCCAACGTAGGTCGACCTGGTTGTTGATCAACTTGCTCGCGTCAGGGAAGTCGGTGCCGGCGCTCTCGAACATGTCGTAGCGGATGAAAACCTTGGCACGCAGATGGCGGGTCGACGTACGCAACGTCAGCGCGAGCCGCAAGATCCCGGAGGTGAGGGCGTCGGCCTTCGCACGGTCGTTGTGAAGGCGATCGAGCGCGTCGAACAGCAGCAGTCGGGTGCTGTTCGTCGACGCGGCCTCCTCATCGAGCGCGAGCAGGGACTCCTCGAACACTTCGGGATGGTCTCGGACCCAGGTGACCCGCGAGGCCCAGTCGGAGAGTCTCTGAACATCCGCGACACCGAAGTTGTGCAACGCAACCGCGGACCAGATGTCCTCGGCTGTGAATCCATCGTCCAGCAGGGCGGCGAGGGCTCGGGAGCCGGGATACTGACGGCTGAGACGCGCGCCGAACCCAGCAGTCGGATCGAGACGGTCCAGGGCCGGAAGGCTGTACTGCTCGGCCGCAATCCGGCGCATCTGCTCGTCCTGGAGCGCGTCGAACCACACCGTCTTCCCGACGCCGCGGCCGCCCTGGACGATGGTGACGTTCGGGTCGAGAGCGAGCCGGTGCTGCTTTGGCGTGAACAGCGTCGTCGGGTTGGTCTGGATCGTGTCGGCATCCGACGCTGTCTGGATCGCCGATTCGAGGAGTTCGCGGTAGTCCTCAGCTGAGAGCATCGGTGTCCTCCAGGATCAGTCGGGTCGCGCCCTCAAGGAAGCTCGCGGTACGCGAAGTTGACGCTGCCGGCCGTGTTCCAGGCAGGGTCGACGCCGGGAAGGACGCCAATCAGGTCAGCGCTGAGTTGGATCGGGAGCGGATAGTGCGGCGCCTCCATGTCCTGAGGCGCGAAACTGAACGCTTCGGGGCTGGCGGTGATGACGTCGTCATACAACGTCTCCGCAAAGCACGCTTGAGCCCGATCGATGAAGCCCGTCAGATAGCCATCGACGTCGCGGGGCGGGACCATCGCCGCCACCATCTGCACACGCTGACGCAGGTCGCTCCGATCCTGTCCGGGAAGTCGGGTCGCCCAACGGCGGAAGAGATCACCGTACCCCCGCCAGGTCTGTGGATTGTCAGTGGCGAAGAGCAATGCCAAGGTGCTCAGTTGAGTGATCGCCACCGCAGCGATGTCGTGGATTCCCGACCGGCTGTCGAGCAGCACGACATCCGGGCGGCGGCTCTCCCGCTCAACCTCGGCTTCGCATGCCGCGACCGCTGCCTCGAGCCGCTCGCCGAACGCGATTGGGCCACGTCCGGTCCCACGTGACGCGGGAAGGTCGATATAGGCACGACTCAGCTTGTCCAGGTAGTCCGAGCTCTCGGCGGGCTGGCCGGCCGCCGCGGCGAGCCAGACCTCGCCGTTCCCATCGATCTGCCCGACCGCATCAGACCGCGCAACGAGATCGAGACCGGCCTCATTGCCCACCCCGTACTCGACCAGATGGTCGACGATTCCGTGACGCGGCAACCGATCCAGGTCTGGCGCCAGCATGGTGCTGACCCCCGGTGACTCCAGATCCAGATCCACGACGAGGACCACCTTGCCGAGATTCGCCAAGTGATGCGCCAAGGCGAACGTGGCGGTGCTTCGCCCGACGCCGCCCTTGTATCCATATAGCGCAACCCGAGTCGACACCGAAGGCGCCGAGTTCGGCGCGAGCCAATCGGCGCCCACGGCGCTGCGCTCGATCACCGTCACCCGCTCCGACGTGTTGTATCTGAGCGGAGCCGGTCGGCGGTCGCGCGACTGGGTGAGAATCTCCGGGGCGACCATCTCGTCGAGTTGAAGCACAGGCTTGACGCCGACGAACGGGTCACAGCCTGCCCGCAATTCGTCTCCCAGAGCGTCCGTGTTTGTGCCTGACCCCTCAACGGCGACGGCATTGCGGCCGAGCAGGTCGCGAACAACGATCACGTCACAGTCCTCGGCAGCCGCATATCTGTCGGCGGTCTCGAGTGCGTGCATCCAGGCTCGGTCGAAGCGCGCTGCCATCAGACACCGCCGTCCATGTTCGAGAGTTGAACCGCCTCGAGTGCCTTCATTGCCCGGGTGGCGCCGATCAGGTGAACTTCGACCATTTCCTCATCGATATTGATGCCTGAACTGTAACGGTCGTCGACGCGCCAGTCGGCGAATGGCTGATCGGTCAGAAGGTCGAGGATCTCCGGTTCGGGCCGGCCATCGGCGAGCGCGGCGATCTCGGTCCACGCCGCGTCGATGTGCCCTCTGAGCTTCTTCTCGTCTGCGGTGAAGGCGAAGCCTTGTTTGACCTGCCCGCCGAGGCCCTCGACGACGAGCGCTTTAAGCGCGCACTCCGCTGCCAGTCCGCTGAGGTGGTCCGCGTTGGGATGGCGGCCATCCGAATGCAAGTAGCGGGCGTCGTCGAGATGACGGCGCGCGGACACGGCGAAGGACGGATCGGCCACTGGCGGAACATTAGTGGGATGCTGCGTGCGACCGCTGCGGCTCGCGCCGCCGAGGCCTTGACAGGTCCTCGCAGCCTGACGTCACTCAGACCGTTCGCCTAGGAGGCGAATGCTCAAGCAGACGGTCGGGGCAAGCCCTACGCGGCATTGGGGACCCCCGGGTACCTCGTCGACCATCATGGGCAGCCCCGCCCGTTGTCTGAACAAACCGATTGCACGCTGTAGGGCATCAACCTGATCACGGCTATGCAGGGACTGACGACAGGCGAGGCACCGACCACAACCTTGACGCAAACGGGTCTGCTGCACGGTCAGGTGACTCTGCAACTTGGACCCGGGGTGAACCGGATGGGCGAGGAACCCGCGTCTTATCCCCGCTAGTCGGTCACTAGATCTGATGCGGTGGGCGTCTGAGTGTTCGAGGCAAACTGCCTTGACGCGCCCGTCCCGGTGTTCCTAGCCTGCCTGCGTGTTGATCCGCGGCCACGTCCTAGCAGATCGGCAGGCGATCGACGAGGTCGTCGCGGGAGCGTTCTCGGAGCCGGTTGATGGCCGGGTGGTGGAGATGATGCGAGCCCTCGAGCAGAGCGGCGCCTCCCGCGCGAATCTCGTCGCCGTTGAGTCCGGCACTGTGGTAGGCCACGTGCGGTTGAGCCGAGGCTGGATCGACGCCCGCGATCGGCTCGTGCCCGCGCTGATCCTCAGCCCCCTTGCGGTCGTTCCTACCCGCCAGGGTCACGGCATCGGCACGCAGCTGGTCACAGCAGCACTTCATGAGGCCGACACGCAAGGGGCACCTGCGGTGTTCCTGGAGGGCTCCCCGTCATATTACGGTTCACGAGGCTTCTCCAGGGCCTCGGATCATGGTTTCGAGCGACCGTCGCCGCGTATTCCCGACCCGGGCTTCCAGGTCGCCTTCGGCGCGTCGTACGAGACGTCGATGAAAGGCCGAGTGGTCTATCCAGAGGCCTTCTGGGTGACCGACACCGTGGGCCTGCGGGATCCCCGCCTATCAGAGGTAGAGAAGCAGAACGAGCGCGAGCGATAAGGCGTCGTGAGTACGCCCCGAGCGCGTCTTACCCCCGCGCGTGCCCTGCGAGCAGCGGCAGCAGCGGGGCATAGAGACCTCCGTCGCGGCCACTGCGAGCGTTGTGAGCCAACGTCGATGATGGCCTCTCGCCCTTCCCCGCCAACCAGCCGGCGGTGATTCCTGACCCTTCCCTCGCCAACCAGCGTGCGTACCGCCGAGCCGGACGCTGTTCAACCGAACGCTCGGCACGGATCGTCACCCACGCGGCGTTGAACCTGCTAGTCAAGACGGCCCGCCGCTTCGGATCGCTCGCCGCCACCACCCGCTCGACCCTCTGCTGGTCGAGCAGGCGCGCTCCCACCGGGCCGGGAGGAGATCGTCGACGACCAGGTCCGCTCTGTGCAGGGAGATCTCTTCACGTGGCGCCTCGACCGAGACCACGACGTGGCCTGTTCCGGGGTTGGGCTGTCCCACGTGTGCTGCCGCAGTGCTGACCGGGCGCCTTCTTGGTAGGCGTGCGCGAGAAGGCGCCCGGCGCGGCGGAGATGCGGAACCGGGTCAGTACCTCGTGACCTTGTTCCAGAACGAGCAGTTGTGCTGCGACGCAACGACCTTGCTCGGTGAGGTCATGCTGGTGTCACCGGGCTGCATCGACATCACCGGGTGCTGTGCGGCGCTGTAGCGCTTCCAGGCCGGCGTGTGCGGTGAGACCGGGTTGCCGGTGCGCGCGAGATGCGTCCACTGCAGCACCAGCTGGTGCTGCAGCGCGGCCTGGTTGGCGTCCAGCTTGGCGGTGGGGAAGTGCACCAACGTGTTCGAGCCGCTGTGCTGGGCGCCGAGCACGTGCGTCACGTCCTCGCCTGCGGGGTTGTCCGCGTCGGCGTTCAGGTCGGCGTAGACGGGCATGTACCTCGACGTCCTCTTGTCCAGCTGCAGCATCGGGCAGACCGAGGCCGAGTCGGCCATGATCGTCCGGTACGCCGTGTACGACGATGCGAATCGCCTGATCGGGTAGAGCCGCTCGACGCTCGGTGCCAGCTTGCCGAACTGCTCCTTCACCAGCGTGCGGTACTGCGCGGGCGTGTCCGCAACCACGGTCTGCGCCTCGTCCTGGTTGGAGTAGACGCCGCCGTTGAACTCGTCACGCCCGACGTCGGTGATCAGGTTGACCTTGTTCGCCTTCCCGGTCGTCAGCGCCTTCACCGGAGACATCGTCAGCGTGGTGCCGTTGACGATCGGCCCGATCGTGCCACCGGCGGTCGGATCGGTCACTTGGCCGCCTTCAGCGATCAGCTTCGCCGCGGGGATCTTGCGCAGGCATGCCGCCACATGCGCGGCGTTGCCGCAGCCGACCTTCTTGGCGTACTTCGCGCCGGTCTGCTGCGCCTGCGACTCGGTGAAGTAGCGTCGACTTGCAGTCGGCCTTCGACCACACGATGTTGTTCTGGTAGTTGTAGAACCCGCTGACGCTGATGGCGCTCTGGAAGAGGCCCTTCGCCGTCGGTGACGCGACTTGGTCACACGTGCTCGCGCCACCCGCGGACTCGCCGAAGACGGTGACGTTGCGCGGGATCTCCGCCGAAGTGGCCGATGTTCTTCCTCACCCAGCGCAGCCCGGCCTGCTGGTCCTGCAGCCCGTAGTCACCGGAGTGGGCGCCCAGCGACTTGTGCGCCAGGAAGCCGAGGATGCCGAGCCGGTAGTTCACGTAGACGTAGACGACCCTTCCCCCGTTGACCAGGTTGGACCCGTCGTCGGTGCGCGCCTCCCCGAGGAACCCGCCACCGTGGAACTCGAACATCACCGGCAGCTTCTCGCCGGGCTTCACGTTCGCCGGTACCTGGACCTTGACGTTCAGGCAGTCCTCGCTGGTGTTCTCATCGGTGAAGACGTTCGTGCAGCCCTTCGCCTGCGTCGTGCTCTTGAGCGTGCCCTTCCACGCCTTCGCCGGTTGTGGTGATCGCCAGCGCAGCTTGCCGACCGGTGGGGCGGCGTACGGCACGCTCTTGTACGACGTCACCCCGTCCTCCGTCAGACCGCAGACCTTGCCCTTCGCCGTGCTGACCGTCGTGCCGGGGGAGCAGGCCGGTGAAGCGGACGTGGTGCTCCGCGGGGCGGAGGCGTACGCGCCGCCGACGAGGCCCAGGCCCAGTGCCAGGGCGCCAGCGGCGGCGCCGGTCGTGATGGTGCGGGCCGTCAATCGCGATCCGGAGTGCATCGAAACTCTCTCTCCACGTGGGCCCACGGGAAGGCGCAACCGATCTCACCGGTCGCGGATTCGAAGACGGCAGCACTCGATACGGCTGCCAGTCGCAGACTCGCGCATAGTTGGCGGATTGGGCCGGAGATCGGACTGCGTCTCCGACGCTGTTTTGCTCATAGAACACCTTTACGCGCGGCTACTGCCGGGTAGCTGATCGAGGATGTCCGAGCTGTCGCCGAGCGGTCGATCGGCGTCGGCGAACGGACATTTCGGCGCCACGTGTCCGTGGCCGGTGTGTCGAGATGCCGAACTGATTGACGAACTTCGAGCGGCCTACCTTGTCGTAGCGACTCTTGAGGGCTCACGCCCGGCGACAGAGGCGGGCGCAGCCCTGATCGGTCGGCACAGTGAAGCAGTTGACCAACTTCGGAGGCGTCGTGCGCCCTTCGAAGGTGGCGCTGGCATCCTGACCGCATGCAGCCCGTTCATCTGTGGATCAGGTCCGAGTCGCGCGGCACCGAGCGGCGTGCGCCCGTCGTGCCGGCCGACGTACCGCTGTTGCTGGACGCCGGGTTCCGGGTGAGCGTCGAGGAGTCGGCCCAACGAGTCTTCGCCGTCGAGGAGTACGCCGCCGCCGGGGCGTCCGTCGTGGGCGAGGGCACCTGGACCGACGCACCCGACGACGCCTACGTGCTGGGAATCAAGGAGCTCCCCGAGGAGCCGGAGTCGTTGCGGCACCGGCACATCTACTTCGCGCACGCGTTCAAGGGCCAGGAGGACGCGCGGCGCACCCTGGAGCGGTTCCAGCGCGGCGGAGGTCGGCTGCTCGACATCGAGTACCTCACCGGCGAGGACGGCAAGCGGGTGGTCGCGTTCGGCTACTGGGCCGGCTACGTGGGCGCCGCACTCGGCGTGCTGCACCTGGCCGACACGCTGGCGGCGCCACTCGCGCCCATGACCAAGCGCGAGCTCGACTCGGGGCTGGAGCGGGCCGGGAAGATCGAGCGCGACCAGCTCTTGACGCTGATCACCGGGGCGCGGGGGAGGTCCGGCCGGGGCGCCCAGGCGGCGCTGATGACCGCGGGCCTGCCGACGACGCTGTGGGACCGCCACGAGACGCGCGACCTGCACAAGCAGGCGCTCCTCGGTCACGACCTGCTGGTGAACTGCGTGGTCACCCACACCCCGGCGACTCCGTTCGTGGAGCAGGCGGACCTGGACCACGAGCGCCGGCTCCGGGTGCTCGCCGACGTGACCTGCGACGTCACCGGCCCCACGAACATGCTCCCGGTGAACGACGCGATCACCACGTGGCAGGAGCCGGTCCGGCGGCTGCACGACGGTGCCGCCGAGCACGGCAGCGCGCCGCTGGAGGTCATCGCCATCGACAACCTGCCCTCGCTCCTGCCGCGCGAGGCCAGCGAGGGCTTCAGCGCCGACCTGACCCCGCACCTGCTCGGTCTGGCCGAGGAGGGCGAGCCGTCGGTGCCCTGGCGTGCGGCCGGGCGCGCCTTCGACCAGGCGATCAGGGGGCTGGAGGCGCCGGAAGGCTCCTAGGCCGGCGCGAACGTCGAGCTCATCACCGCTCACCCTCCGAGACGACGACGATCTTGCCGGTGAGGGTGCCCGCGGACGCGCGCTCGTGGACCGTCGCGAGGTCGGAGAGCGCCACCCGCTCGGCGACGTCGACGACGACCTGGCCGCGGTCGACGCGTGCGACGAGCTCGGAGAGCTGTTGCGCGTCGCTGCGGACGTAGAGGTCGATGCCGCGCACGCCACGGGCCTCGTCGTGGGGGGCGGGCATCCACACGGTGGTGTTGACCACGACGCCGCCGTCGGTGACCAGGGTGGCCAGCGCCTCGAGCTGCTCGGGGGTGATCGGCGCGAGGTTGAGCACGACGTCGACCGGCGCGGTCACCTCGGACGTGATCTCCGTGCTGGTGTGGTCGACGACCTCGTCCGCGCCGAGGGCCCGGAGGCGCGCGCGGCTGCGCGCGCTGCCCGTGGCGACGACGTGGGCACCGGCGGCCCTGGCCAGCTGGACGGCGTAGCCCCCCACTGCTCCGCTCGCGCCGTTGACGAGGATCCGTTGTCCGGACCTGAGGTCCGCGTGCTCGAAGAGGGCCTGCCACGCGGTGAGGCCGACCACGGGAAGTGCCGCCGCATCGGCGAGCGGGATCGAGGTCGGGGCCGTGGTCAGGCTCTCTGCCGCAGCGAGGACGTAGTCCGCGGCGGCGCCATCACTGACGAAGGGCAGGAAGCCGACGACCCGCTCGCCGATCTCGAGACCGCTGACGTCCGCGCCCAGCGCGTCCACGGTGCCCGCGAGGTCGAGGCCGGGGGTGTGCGGCAGCGTGAGCGGCATCGGGTCCTGCATGAACCCGGCGCGGATGTTGGCGTCGACACCGTTGAACGTCGTCGCGGCGACGCGGACGCGCACCTGGCCGGTGGCGGGGGTGGGGAGCTCGACGTCCTCGTAGCGCAGGACGTCGGGGTCGCCGTACTGGTGGAAACGGATGGCCTTCATGGGGGATCTCCTTCATCGTCGATTTGCTTCGAATTCAAAGCACGTGTTCGGACGTTAGCACTTGCTTCGAACTCAAAGCAAGTGCTTCGAAGGTGAAGCAGTTGTAGTCTGCTTCCATGCCGGACCCGCCCTCGTCGCTCGACTCCGTCCAGCTCGGTGCCTACTTCTCCCTGATGGAGGTGGCCGGTCTGCTGCGCCACGCGGTCGAGCAGCAGCTGCGCGAGGACGGCGACCTGAGCTACGTGCAGTTCCAGCTCCTGGCGCGCCTCGGCCTCGACTCACCGACCGGCAGCGAGCGGATGACCGACCTGGCCGACGGCGTCGTCTACAGCCGCAGCGGCCTCACCTACCAGGCCGGCCTGCTCGAGAAGGCCGGCCTGGTGGTGCGCGCCCCGTCCGCCGACGACGAGCGGAGCGTGACCGTCTCGATCACCGGTGCGGGCCGCTCACTGATCGCGGAGGTGATCCCCGGCCACGTCGAGGTGCTCCGCCAGCAGCTGTTCTCCCCGCTGTCACCCCAGGACGTGCAGGTCCTGGCCGACCTGCTGGGCCCGGTGCGCGAGCACATGCGCGCGGCGCCGCCACGCTCGTCGAGCCCACGGCGACGCCGCTGATCGGCCGGGCTCACCGGCGGCGGAGCCGACCGCGACCCCCGCGGGGGCGTGAGAAAGTGGCGCGGTGGCATCCCCAGACAACTTCCGCCCGGGCCGTCAGCACACCTCGCGCACGCCTCCGGTCATCCCGCCGATCTACCAGACCACGACCTTCGAGCTCGACGACACCTCGTACAAGGACATCCAGGGCAACGGTGGCCTCAACGAGACGTGGTACTCCCGGTTCAACAACCCGACCGTCGACGCGGCCGCCGAGTCGGTGGCGTGGCTGCACGGGGCGAACCGGGCCCTGATGACCTCCAGCGGGATGGCCGCGATCGCCACCACCCTGCTGACCCTGCTCGGCAGCGGAGACACCCTGGTCGCGGCCCGCCAGGTGTACGGCGACACCGACGACCTGCTCCGACGCGACCTGCCCCGGCTGGGCATCAAGGTGGTCCGGGTCGACGGCTTCGACCTCGACGCATGGCGCGACGCGGTCGCCGAGCACGCCCCGGACGTGCTGTACGGCGAGACGCTGTCCAACCCGGCCCTGAGGCTGATGGACATCCCCGGGCTCGCTCGGCTGGCGCGGGAGGCCGGGGCCCGGCTGGTGGTCGACAACACCTTCGCGACCCCGCACTGCGTCCGGCCGCTCACCCTGGGTGCGGACGTCGTCGTCGAGTCGGCCACGAAGTTCCTGGCCGGTCACTCCGACGTGGTGGCCGGTGTCGTGACCGCCGACGACGTCTCGCTGCTCGAGGAGGTCCAGCGACGGATGATCACTCTCGGGGGGTGCATGGACCCGCACGCCGCCTTCCTGGCGTGGCGGGGGATGCGGACGTTCGGGATCCGCCTCGCCGAGGAGTGCCGGGCGGCGGCCGCGATCGCCGACGCGATGGCCGACGACCCGGACGTCGACCAGGTGCTGTACCCGGGCCGGCCCGACCACCCCGACGCCGGCGCGGTGGCGGACGCGGTGATGCCCGGCCCGCGCGGGGCCATGGTGGCCCTGGTCCTGGCCGGTGGCGACGAGCGCGCCCTGGCCGTCGTACGCCGGCTCCAGGTGGCCGTGGAGGCGACCAGCCTCGGGGGCGTCGAGTCGCTGGCGAGCCTGCCGTTCAACTCCTCGCACTTCAACATGACGGGGGCCGAGCGGCTCGAGGCCGGCATCCCGCCGGGCCTGCTGCGCCTCTCGGTCGGCATCGAGGGGGCCGACGCCCTGGTCGCGGACCTGCGCCAGGCGTTCGCCTCGACCCGCTGAGCGTCGCGGTCAGGTGCCGCAGAACTCGCTGACCACGGCGGCGACGGACTCGGCGTACGGGCGGACCTGGGCGAGGTCCACCCACTCGTCGGCGGCGTGCAACCCGCCGCCGGCGGGTCCGCACACGAGGGTCGGCACGCCGGCGGACTCCCAGAGCGCCGACTCCATCCAGTAGGGCAGCCCGACCCGTCGTGGTGCCGTGCCGGAGCGCGCGGTCAGGTCCTTCGCGAACAGCTCGGCCAGCGTCCCGGCCGCCGAGCCGGGGTCGTGCTCCCACGCGGGGCGCGTGGTGCCGAGACTCGCGACGGCGTCCACGGTGGGGTCGTCGCGGCGCAGGCCGGCCAGGAGCCGCTCGACGTCCGCGAGCGCATCGGTCGCGCTCCCGCCGGGGAGGGTCCTGAGCTCGACCACGGCGCCGGCGAGCGCGGGGATCACGAACGGCGACAGACCCCCGTGGACCGCCGTGGCCATCGCCGAGCCGGTCCCGAGCAGCGGGTGCGGCTGCCGCGAGACCAGGTCCCGGTCGAGCTCCTCGAGGGCAGCGAGGAAGCGGCCGAGGTGGGTGACGGCGTTGACGCCGAGCCCGGGTTGGGAGGAGTGCGCCTCGAGGCCGGCGAACCGGACGTCGATCACGGCGAACCCGCGATGGGCGACCCCCAGGTCGAGCCAGGTGGGCTCGCCCACCAGACAGGCGTCCGGCGTCTCGTCCCCGAGCCGCTCGAGCACGGCCGCCGTGCCGACGCTGGCGTCCTCCTCGTCGGCCACCAGTGCGAGCACGACGTCGCCGACGGTCCCGGTCGCCGCCACGCGCTCGGCGGCCACCACCATCGCCGCGACCCCGGCCAGCATGTCGCACGATCCACGCCCCAGCAGCCGTTCGCGACCGGCCTCGTCCACGACCACCCGTCCGGCGAACGGGTCGGCCATCTCGCCCACCCCGACCGTGTCGAGGTGACCGTTCAGCACGACGCTGCGCCCACCGTGCCGTGAGCCCGCCCGGCCCCGGTGCCGCGCCAGCAGGCTGGGCCGCTCCGGGTGTCCCGGCGGTACGACGACCTCGACCGAGAATCCGCCCGCCGCGAGGCGGTGCCGCAGCAGCTCGACGACCTCGGCCTCGCCGGCGGCCCCGGGGACCAGCGCCGGGTTCACGCTGTCGATCCGCACCAGGTCGACCGCGAGCCGGACCGCCGCGTCACCCGTGCCCTCGACCACCGGCCCATCGTCCTCGACGGGGGGCAGCTCTGTCGACGTCGGCGTACGACAGCCCCGCGTCACGTCCCCGGCGGTAGACGCACTTCGAGGTGCTAGCGCGTCACGCGGTGCCGGAGGTAGACGACTCCTGAGCCGAAGGTGCGGGTCTCGACGAGCTCGAGATCCACCCGACGCTCGCGCTGGGGGTAGAACGGTGTACCACCGCCGACGATCACCGGGTAGACCCTGGCCCGGAACTCGTCGACCAGATCCAGCGCGACCGCCTCGGCGGCCAGGCTCGCGCCGCCGATCGCGATGTCACCCTCGCCCTCCTCTCCGCGCAACCGCGCGATCTGCTCGGCCAGATCGCCGGAGACCAGGCGGGCGTTGCCGCGCACCGCCGACAGCGTGGTGGAGAAGACGACCTTCGGGAGCCGCTTCCAGATCGCGGCCCACTCGAGCATCGAGTCGTCCAGCGTCGGGTCCTGGTCGGCGCTCTCCCAGTACAGCATCGTCTCGTAGAGCCGTCGCCCCATCAGGTGGACGCCGATCTCTCGTATCTCGTCGGTGACGAACCGGAAGATCTCCTCGTCGGGTGCCGCCCAGCCGAAGCCACCGTCCGGCCCGACGATGTAGCCGTCGAGCGAGACTCCCATCGAGTACGTCACCCTGCGCATCTGCTTCCCTCCTCGCTTCTGGCTCGGCCGTCCCCCGCGCGCCGCAGGAGCACGAGCCGCGGATCAGCCCCCGGCCATCGCCCCGACGACCAGGAACGGCTCCGCGCCCTGCGCCACGCGCTCGGGCAGGGGAGCGTCGGGGACCTCGTGGGACAGGTCCTCCTCGCAGGCGAAGAAGCGCACGAAGGCGCGGCGCTGGGCGGTCTTCCGGTCCCGGATCGTGCCGAGCAGCACCGGGAAGTCGGTCTCGAGAGCGTCCAGCACGCTGCGCTGGGTGACGTCGCCGTCGACCTCGACGAGGACGTCGCCGTGCACCTTGGCCAGGGCGCGCAGGTGCGACGGGAGGACGACGCGGACGGTGCCATTGCTCATCGGGTGCTCATCGCAGGGTCTGCACCTCGACGGAGAGCACGGCGGGCAGGTCGCGGACGATGGCGGTCCACGAGTCACCCGAGTCGGCGGAGGCGTAGACCTGGCCGCCGCTGGTGCCGAAGTACACGCCGCACGAGTCGTGCGGGTCGACCGCCATCGCGTCACGCAGCACGTTGACGTAGCAGTTCTCCTGCGGCAGGCCCTCGGTCAGCGCCTCCCAGTCGTCGCCACCGGTGCGGCTGCGGTAGACCCGGAGCCTGCCGTCGGGCGGGAAGTGGTGCGAGTCGCTGGTGATCGGCACGACGTAGACCGTCTCCGGCTCGTGGGCGTGCACGGCGATCGGGAAGCCGAAGTCGGTCGGCAGGTTGCCGCTGACCTCGTGCCAGCGTCTCGCCGCCGTCGTCGGTGCGCATCACGTCCCAGTGCTTCTGCATGTAGAGCACGTCGGGGTGGTCCGGGTGCAGGGCGAGGTTGTGCACGCAGTGCCCGACCTCGGCGTCCTCGTCGGGGATCTCGCCCGAGCGCAGGCCCTTGTTGATCGGGCGCCACGTCACTCCGCCGTCGTCGGTGCGGAACGCCCCGGCAGCCGAGATGGCGACGTACAGGCGGTCGGGGTCGGTGGGGTGCTGCAGAGATCGTGTGCAGGCACATGCCGCCGGCGCCGGGCTGCCACTGCGGTCCCGTGTCGTGCTGGCGCAGGCCGGAGAGCTCGACCCAGGTGCGGCCGCCGTCGGTGGACTTGAACAGCGCGGCGTCCTCGACCCCGGCGTAGACCGTGTCGGCGTCGTGCAGGGACGGCTCGAGGTGCCACACCCGGGTGAACTCCCACGGGCGCAGCGTGCCGTCGTACCACTGGTGCTCGCCGGGCACGCCGTCGTAGGTGAAGTCGTTGTCGACCGGCTCCCAGGTCCCGCCACCGTCGTCGGAGCGCTGGATGACCTGCCCGAACCACCCGCCGCTGGCCGAGGCGTAGATCCGGTCGGGGTCAAGCGGCGAGCCCTTGACGTGGTAGACCTCCCAGCCCGGGAAGTGCGGCCCCTCGACCCGCCAGGTCGTGCGCGTGCTCGTCCGAGGTGAGCACGAACGCGCCCTTGCGCGTGCCGACCAGTACTCGTGTGCCGCCCATGGCGTTGGTCCTCTCGCCCGTCGACCACGACGCTAGTCATCGGGTCCGACACCGCGCTAGACCCGTCGTCGCACGCAAACTCATCGGTCCGGCGGGCCCGACCCGGCTCGGGGAGCACCCCCGGCACCTCACGGGGCGGTCACGGGGGCGTCACGGCCCGGTGCCCGGACCGGTGCCGGATCGAGAGACTGACGTGCCCCGGCCATGACCTGCACTACCTAGCGTGAGCGGACATGGCGTTCTCCTACCGCCCGGCGCTCGACGGCGTACGCGCCGCCGCGGTCTGCCTGGTGCTGCTCTTCCACGCGGGCGTGGGCGGGCTGGGCGGCGGCTTCATCGGCGTCGACGTCTTCTTCGTGCTCTCCGGCTTCCTGGTCAGCAACGTGATCCTGTCCGAGATCGACGAGACGGGGTCGTTGCGGCTGGGCGACTTCTACGCCCGACGCGTGCGTCGGCTCCTCCCTGCGGCCGTCGTGGTGGTGGTCGCGACCACGGTGCCTTCCTGCTCGTGGCCGACCTCGTGCGCCGTCTCCCGCTGGTCGGTGACGCCCAGGCCGCTCTGCTCTACGTCGCCAACTGGCGTTTCCTGGCCACCTCCACCGCTACTTCGCGGCGGACGACGCCCCCAGCCCGTTCCTGCACTTCTGGTCGCTGTCGATCGAGGAGCAGTTCTACGTCGTCTTCCCGCTGCTGCTGGTGCTGCTGGTGCGGTTGGCCCGCCGCCGCGCCTCGGTCCTGCCGGTCGCATCACCGCCCTGATGCTGGCCTCGGTCGCGGCCCAGCTCTACTGGTGGCACGCCAACCCCGACCACGCCTTCTACGGGACCGACGCGCGGCTCTACCAGCTGCTGGCGGGGGCCCTGCTCGCGGTGACCCTGCGGCGTACGTCGCCGGGTCGGGAGCGGATGCCCGCGACGGCGGCGCTGGCCGTGGCCGGCGCCCTGCTGCTCGGACTGCTGACCTCGGGGCTGCTGGCGATGTCACCGACCTGGCGCGGACTGGGAGCGACCGTGGGAACGCTCGCCCTGATCGCCGGGGTGAGCACCGCGCCCCAGGCCTGGCCGGCCCGGCTGCTGTCGTTGCCGCTGCCGGTCTACGTCGGCTCGATCAGCTACGGCATCTACTTGTGGCACTGGCCGGTGATCCTGGTCGTCCGCCAGCTGCTGAGCATCGGCCCGTTCGCCACGGCGGTGCTCGCCCTCGGGCTCAGCGGCGGCCTGGCGGCACTGTCGTTCCGGGTGCTGGAGACCCCGGTCCGCCGGGCCCGGCCGCTCAACCCCTTCCGGTGGCGAGTCGTCCTCGCCGGCCTGGCCACCAGCGCCGTGGTCGCCACGGCACTGGTCCCGCAGGTCCTGGGCAGCACCCGGCACCCGGCCGTCGCGGCGGGGATGTTCGCGGGGGTCTCGCGCGACGACTCCGCCGCGGGCGGTGCGCCGGTGCCGGCCGGCATCGACTTCTCCACGGTGAGCAAGCAGGAGGCGCCGGGTCGCTCCTGCACCGCGGTCGACGTCGACGCGTGTGTCGTCGTACCGGGCAAGGGGCCGCGGCTGCTGCTCGTGGGTGACTCGCAGGCGATGATGTTCGGTCCGGTGCTGGCCGACCTCGCCCGTCAGCACGGGTTCAGCTTCGCCGAGGACGCCATCTCCGGGTGCTCGTGGGTGAGCGGGCTGGACAACCTCGACGTCCACGCCTCGCCGGCGGCGAAACAGCAGTGCGTCGACAACCGGGGCGACTGGTACGCCGACGTGCTGCCCCGGCTGAAGCCGGACGTCGTGCTGATGGTGCAGCGACCGCGCGAGGGAGCGGACCGCCCGGTCGGGCTGATGGCGAAGTCGAAGGGGGCCGAGCCGCTGCTCGACCGGCTCACCAGGGATCTGGACCAGACCCTCGACGTCGTCACCGACGGGCCGTGGAAGGTGCTGCTGCTGGAGTCGGTGCTGACGCCGCGGCCGTTCCGCGTCGCGCCCTGCCTCTCCGCCGCCCGGACGGTCGGCCAGTGCCCCGTGCCGCTGCCGCGGGAGGCGCCGTACAGCGACGCGCTCTACCGGGCTGCCGCCCTGCACGAGTCGAACGTCTTCACCGCGAACATCAACCGGGTGGTCTGCCCGCGCGGCCCGACCTGCCTCGGGGTGCAGGACAAGACCCTGGTCTGGCGCGACCGTGACCACCTCACCGTGGACTTCACGCTGCTCCGGCGCGCCCAGATCTGGACGGCACTGGAGCGGTCCGGGGCACTGGCCGGGTTCGGTGGTTGAGCGCCAGCCCCAGCGCCAGGAGCACGACCAGGTAGACGACGCTCTGGCTGAGCTTCTCGGCCACGGTGGTACCGGGTGGCAGCGGGGCGAGGAATCCCGTGAGGGTGCGGGCCAGCAGGGCACCGAAGACGAGTGCCGCGACGTGCCGCGACGTCCAGCGAGGCGACTGCGACCACCAGCCGACGGCGGCCAGGCCGACGACCAGGACGCCGAGGTCCTGGACGAGACCGGGCCAGGACAGCGGCACCACGTCGAAGCCGGCCATCGCCACCACACCCACGAGCAGGCAGCCCCACACCGGCGGCACCCGGTGCTCACCGTCGGCCAGGGGCTCGCCCAGCCGGGTGAGGGCCAGTGCGACGAGAGCGGCGACGACGGCTGCGGACACGGCGTACTCACGGGGGCCGGCGTCGACCGGGTACTGCGAGGTCGCGTCCCGGTGGACCAGGGTGGCCAGGGCGAGGAAGCCCAGAGCGGTCACCGTCAGCCCCACCTTCCCGAGCCAGGGTCCCCGACTCCGCGACAGGCCCTCCGCCACGACCATCGGTGCGCCGACGCTCATCAGGACGTGGCCGCCGACCCAGGTGATCACGGCCAGCCAGCCGATCCCCAGGAACGACGCGGCGTGGAAGATCGTGCTCCAGTCGTCGACGTCGCGCCGCACCGGAGTGAACAGGGAGACGTCGATCAACGTCGGCATCGCGACGCCGAAGGCGGTGGCGAGCAGCAGCCGTCCCGGCCAGCCCCGCCCCGTCCGCAGCGAGACCTCGCGGATCAGCAAGGTGGCGCCGCCGTACAGCGGTGCCAGGAAGACCACCAGGAAGGCCAGCCCGGCCGGACCGCCGAGGTCACCCAGGTAGGCCTGCAGCAGCTCCGCGGAGATCGGCGCGAGCAGCAGTGCTGTCGTCACCCCGATCACCCGTCCACTCATGACGGTGACGCTAGGGACGCGCCACCCGCGGGCGGAAGCGACCTGGGTCCTCGCTCGAAGGACCCAGGTATCGGCATCCGCACACCAGCGGGGACCCCACCGGGTTGCGGCGCCGCTCGCGTATCGGTTGGTTGTACCGATGAGCGAGAAGAGCGAGGCACCGCGCACGCACCCCGACATGTGGGTCGACCCCGAGCACGACCCGCGCGAGACCGGGAGCACGGCCACCGGGGAGAAGGCTGTGCTGGCGGAGTACCTCGACCGCTACCGGCTGACCCTGAGGCTGAAGTGCGAGGGGCTCGACGCCGAGCAGCTCGCCCGACGGGCCGTGCCGCCGTCCTCCCTGTCGCTGCTCGGGCTGCTGCGGCACCTGGCGAAGGTCGAGCACCACTGGTTCCGCCGCGCGCTGGAGGGGCACGTGGACGTGCCTCGCCTGTACGGCACCGACGAGCAGCGCGACCGCGACTTCGACGGCGCCGTCGCCGACGACGCGGTGGTCGCGGAGGCCTGGGAGGCGTGGAGCGGGAGGTGGCCCACGCCCGGCGGTGGCTGGACGCCGCGGGTGACCTGGGGCAGCGGTTCGACTACCAGGGTGACCAGGTCGAGCACCGCGACATCATCGTGCACATGATCGAGGAGTACGCCCGCCACGTCGGGCACGCCGACCTGCTCCGCGAGTGCGTCGACGGCCGGACGGGCCAGTAGTCCGCGGCTCCGTTGGTCGTCGGTGCTTCGATCGAAGCTCCGGAAGAAGGGGCACAAAACGGATACCGTCCCCCCAGAGGTTCATTGCGTACGGCAGCAGCTTCGGGGGTTTTGCGGATGGCGGAAGAGTCTTGGCACGAGGCGCGCCTGATCCCGACGTCGGGGATCAATGGTGCGGAGGAGCAGGAGCGGCGGGCGACGTCGGCCCTGTTGGCCGTCCTCTCAGCAGTCAAGGAGTTCGGCCGGGCTCTGCTGAAGCCGTTCGACGTGCCGGCAGGTGCGTTGGAGTGCTACATCGAAGTCCCGTTCCTGCTGGGCGACAAGCGGCTCTACCCCGACGGCCTCATCCGGGTATCGCGGGGCAGCAAGACCTGGACCGCCCTCGTCGAGGTCAAGACCGGCCCGAACCAGCTGTCCGCCGAGCAGTTGGAGAGCTACCTCGACATCGCGCGTGAACAGGGCTTCGACGCCGTGGTGACGGTCTCCAACGAGATCCCTGCCATCGCCGGGCAGCACCCCTCCAAGGTGGACAAGCGCAAGCTTCGCAAGGTGGCGCTGCATCACCTGTCCTGGTCGCACGTGTTGGCCGAGGCGGTCATGCAGAAGGAGTTTCGAGGTGTCGCCGATCCTGATCAGGCCTGGATCCTGGGCGAGCTGATCCGCTATCTCGAGCATCGCAAGTCGGGTGCGCTGGAGTTCGACGACATGGGCCAGCCTGGGTGGGGGTCCGGGATCAAATCGCGGCGAAGACTCTGCGGGCCAGTGACAAGGGAATCTCAGAGGTCGTGGCTCGATTCGATGCGCTGCTCAGATTTGCCAGCCTTCAGCTGGGACGCAGACTGGGCACCGAAGTCGTGCCAGTACTTTCCCGCAAGGAGACCGCCGATCCCTCGGTCCGGACGCAGTCGATGACTACTCGGCTTTGCCAGACAGGAGAGCTTTCCGGGTCTATCCGTGTCCCGGGCGCCGTCGGCCATCTGGTGGTGACTGCGGATCTGAGCAGCCCAAGGTCACGTGCCACGTCGATGTCGACGCGCCCCGTCGAGGGACGTGCGACCACGCGGGTGAACTGGCTGGTCCGCCAGCTCAAGAACGCTCCCGATGCGGCTCGCGTCGAAGCGTTCGTCGCCCACGCCCGAGGCACATCGTCCGCCGAGCTGCTCTCGGTGGTGCGGGAGAGACCCCGCGAGCGTCGTCGTCGATCCGGCCAAGGAGCTGCGTTCCTTCCGGGTCGCGACCACCAACCCTCTCGGCGCCAAGCGTGGGCGAGGACGGGGTTCGTTCATCGACTCGGTCTTGACGTCGGTCGATGACTTCTACTCGGGTGTGCTCGGATCACTGCGACCGTCGTCCACAGCGCCACCGAAGCTTCGGCCCGAGCACGCCACTCCACCTGAGGTCGACGAGACCGTGCCGATCGCGCTGACCTCGACGGACTACTCCTCCCAGGACTGATCAGCCGGGTGAAATGGACTTGACGTTCGAACACCTGTTCGACTACAGTGGGGTCATGACCGCAGCACTCGACCTCGCACCGGACCCCGGTCCGCTCGCCGCAGGCGTGGGCGAGGTCAACGCGACCCTGGACCGGATGTTCGCCGGCGTCGGCGACGACCTCGCACCATCTGAGTGCGCGGGTCTGGTCAGTGACCTGGAGAGGATCGGACGTCGCTTCGATGCCCTGAAGCTGCGACTCGTCGCCCGTGGCGAGACCGCCGCGGCCGCTCGACGAGACGGGTTCCCCGACAAGGCCGCCTGGTTGGCCCGCCAGACCCGCCAGTCCGGACCGGCGGCCGCCCGCCAGGCCCGGCTGGCCGACGACCTCGGCACCGCCCCCGCCACCGGTGACGCGATGGCCGAGGGTGCGCTCTCGGCCGAGCACGCGAGCGTGATCACCCACGCCCTGGCCCAGCTCCCGGCCCGCGTCACCGCCCAGCAACGCGCCCGGGTCGAAGCGGACCTGGTCGCGATGGCCGCGCGGTTCGACCCCGCGCAGCTCCGCCGGGCCGCCCGACGCGCACTCGCCTCGATCGAGCCCGACGAGAAGGTCGTCGACGCCGCCGAGAACGAGCAGGTCACCACCGAGGAAGACACCGCCTACGCCACGTCGACGTTCACGTTCCACGACAACGACGACGCCACCGTGACCGGACACTTCACCGTCCCGGCTCTTCAGTTCGCGTTCCTGCGCAAGATCCTCGAAGCGATGACCGCACCGCGACGCAACAACACTCCCGGTGCACGAGCAGGCAGCGACCCGGCCACAGATCGCAGGACCGACTGGTCGACCCGCCGCGGCCAGGCCTTCGCCGCCCTGCTCGAACGGCTCCCCACCGACCACCTGCACGCCAAGACCGCCGCCACCGTCGTGGTCCACCTCGACCTCGACACCCTGCGCGGACACCTCAAGACCGCCCGACTCGACACCGACGACCAGGTCTCCGCCGGCCAAGCCCGACGGCTGGCCTGCTCGGCCGGGATCCTGCCCGCGGTGCTCGAATGGGAGGTCCCTCCCGCTCGGACCTCGGCCGCACCCGACGGCTGTACTCCGACACCCAACGCATCGCCCTCTCGACCCGACACACGACGTGTGCGGCCCCCGACTGTCGACGACCGTTCGCCTGGTGCGAGATCCACCACCGAAAGCCCTGGAGTCACGGCGGACCCACCGACCTGGCCGACGCGATACCGCTCTGCGCCTTCCACCACCGCCAGGTCCACGCGACATGACCGGGGGTTTCGAGACAGGACTCCGTCCTTCCTCAACCACCGGGGGCCCTCGCTGGTTGAGGGGGCGCGCCGGCGCCGTCTCGACACCTCCGCAGCCGACGCGCTGCCCGGCCGGGGGCCCTCGCTGGTTGAGGAGGCGCGCCGGCGCCGTCTCGAAACCTCCGCAGCCGACGCGCTGCCCTGGCCGGAGGTGTCGGGACAGGACTTCGTCGTTGCTCGACCAACGGGGACCGGTCCGACACCGGGGTCGGGGACTAGCGTCGCGGCATGGGTGCAGGGGTGGAGACCGGGTTCGTCAGTCATGGGGACCGGTGCGCGGCGACCTGGGTCGAGACGACCAGCGACGCCCTGACCAGCGAGGCCGGGCGGCCGTGCGTGGTGATGGCGCACGGGTACGGCTGCACGCGCGACTGCGGGCTGATGCCGTTCGCGGAGCGGTTCGCCGCCGCCGGGTGCGACGTGCTGCTCTTCGACTACCGCGGCTTCGGTACGTCGGGCGGCACGCGGCGCCAGCTCGTCTCGCACCGTCGCCAGCGCGAGGACTACCACGCGGCCATCGCCTCGGCGCGGTCGCGAACGGGCGTCGACCCCGACCGGATCGCGTTGTGGGGCACGTCGTACTCCGGCGGACACGTGGTCGCGGTCGCCGCCCGGGACCACCGGGTGGCGGCGCTGGTCGCGCAGGGGGCGGCCGTCGACGGCCTCGCGATCCTCACCAAGTCGGAGAAGGCGGACCCGCGGGCGCCGGCCGGCAAGGGACGGCGGATGGTGGGCCGAGCGCTTCGAGACGTGGCGCACGCGGCGACCGGGCGCGCTGCCGGTGCTGGTGGACTCGGTCGGGGCACCCGGGGAGTTCGCGATGCTCACCGACCCCGACACCTACGAAGACTTCCTGGCCATGATGGGCCCGACCTGGCGCAAGGAGGTCTGCGCGCGCAGCCTGCTCTCACTGCCGTTCAACCGGCCGGTGCGGCTGGCCGACCGGGTCGAGTGCCCGGCGCTGTTCGTGATCGCCGAGCAGGACAGCATCGCCCCGGCCGCGGCCGTGCGCGAGACCGCGCGGCGGGTCGGCCCGCAGGCCGAGGTGGTCAGCTACGACTGCCCGCACTTCCAGATCTACCTCTCGGAGCAGACCACCGGGGACAGCATCTTCGAACGGTCCGTGACGGCCCAGACGGAGTTCCTGGCCCGGGTGCTCGGCCCGCGCTGAGCGTTCACCTCGCCGACACCGGAGCGGGGGGCGCAAGTCATCCGGCACGGGCAGGTTTCGACTCGCCCGCGACCCCACGCCCAGGAGAAACCCCCGTGCGCCCACGCAAGAGCACTGCCCGCACTCTCGCCGTACTCACCCTGACGACCGCACCGGTCGCGCTCGCCACCGGTCTGGGCGGTGGGTCCGCGTCCGCCGCCCCGCTCGGGCACGGACACGGGCAGCGCGACGCCGCGTCCGCCGTGCGCGTCTACTCGACCGACGTCCAGCCGCTGGCCACCATCGGCGGCGATCGAGATCAAGGGCGGCGCCTACGGCTCGTCGTTGACGCCCAAGCCCGGCAGCCACAGACCGGTTCTACGGCCTGACCGACCGGGGCCCCAACGTCGACGGACCGGACGGCGAGAAGATCGAGCCGCTGCCGGACTTCCAGCCCGCCATCGGCGAGCTGCAGCTGCGCCCCGACGGTACGGCGAAGCTGGTCCGCCGGATCGGGCTCTCGGCCATCGACGGCGTGCCCTACAACGGCCAGGTCAACCCGGTCGGCTCGACCAACGAGACGATCACCGACCTCGGCGGCGACGTCCTGGCGCCGAGCTCGAGGGCTACGACCCCGAGGGCCTGGTCGCGCTGAAGGACGGCACCTTCTGGGTCTCCGACGAGTACGGCCCCTTCATCACCCACTTCGACTCCCGCGGGCGGGCGATCGAGCGGCTCTCGCCGTACGACGGGTCCCTGCCGCGCGAGCTCGCCGAGCGCGAGCCCAACAAGGGCATGGAGGGCCTGACCATCACGCCCGAACGGCAAGACCCTGGTCGGGGTGATGCAGGCCGGGCTGAACGCCCCGGACGGCCCGAAGTCGAAGAACCTCTCGGCGATCCGGATCGTCACCGTCGACCTGCGCACTCGCGCCGCACCCACGAGTACGTCTACCTGCTGCACAACACCGACGGGGCGGACACCGGGGTCAGTGAGATCACCGCGCTGGACAACCACCGGTTCGTCGTCGACGAGCGCGACGGCCACCTCGAGCCGGGAGCCAACAAGAAGCTGTGGCTGGTCGACCTGCGCGGCGCCAGCGACATCGGCAAGGGCTCCAAGGTCGTCGGGGCGACCTACGACCCGAAGGCCGGCGGGCTGGTGGTCGGCGGTGAGACGGTGGAGAACATCGCCGGGCACAACGACACCGCCGACACCCTCGAGAACCTGCGCCAGGCCGGGATCACCCCGGCTTCCTCGACGCTGTTCCTCGACGTCGCCGGGCTGGTCAGCGCGGTCGACCCGAGCGGTGGCTACTTCGGCCACGACAAGGTCGAGGGCGTCGCCCTGATCAACCATGGCCGCCAGGTGCTGATCTCCAACGACAACGACTTCGGGATCGACGGGGTCAACGAGGAGACCGCGCCGTTCACGCTGCACGCCAAGCTGCTGCCCGACGGACAGCAGGACGACGGGGAACTGCTGCTGGTCGACCGGACCAAGGTGCCGCTGCAGTTCCGCTGAGCGGGCGGGCCCCGGGTCGGCCTCAGAGCGGCCAGGTCACCCCGGTCCGCTCCTCGGAGACCTCCCACAGCCGGGCCGCCGCGGCGGCGTCCTGGGCCGCGGGGGAGCGGCCGTTCGGGCCGGGGGCGCCGCGCATCAGCGCCCCGGTCGGCCCGATGTAGGTGTTGCCGGGCAGGTCGTCCAGCAGGGCACTGAGGGTGGGCTGCGCGCCCTGGGCGGCGCTGGTCGCCACCACCTTGTTGGCCACCTGCATCAGGCCGGCCATCAGCTTGCTCGCGTGGTGGCTCTGCAGGTTGGTCGCGGCGTACCCCGGGTGCGCCGCGGTCGCGCGGACGGCCGAGCCGGCCACGATCAGGCGCCGCTGGAGCTCGGCGGTGAAGAGCAGGTTGGCCAGCTTGGACTGCTGGTAGGCCCGGGTCGGTTTGTAGCCGTGCTCGAGGTCGAGGTCGTCGAAGTCCAGCTGGGGGCCCGTGTGCAGTCCGGAGGACACCGTGACCACCCGGTCGGTGACCTGCGGCAGCAGCAGGTTGGTCAGCGCGAAGTGCCCGAGGTGGTTGGTGCCGAACTGGCGCTCGAAGCCGTCGGCGGTGCGGCCCTCGGGCACCATCATGATCCCGGCGTTGTTGACCAGCCCGTCGATCGGTGAGTCCCAGGCGTCGGCGAAGGACCGGACCGAGGAGAGGTCGGCGAGGTCCAGCTCGCGCACCTCGGTCGAGCCCTCGACGGTCGGCGGCGGACCGGGCACCCTTGTCGGTGTCGCGCACGGCCATCACGACGTGGGCGCCGGCGGCGGCGAGGGACCGGGTCGTCTCGAGGCCGAGCCCGGAGTTGGCGCCGGTGACGATGAAGGTCCGGCCGTGCTGGGCGGATGAGGAAGACATGACTTCGACGCTAGCCGCTCACCCGTGAGGGGTGGCCTGGTGCCAGGATGGAGGGCATGCACGAACGGCCACCGCAACGGCCGCGCGACCGGCCACAGGTGGTGGCGCACCGCGGAGCCAGCGCCGCCAACGCCGAGCACACGCTCGGGGCGTACCTGGTCGCGCTCGACGAGGGCGCCGAGGCGCCTGGAGTGCGACGTACGGCTCACCGCCGACGGTCACCTGGTCTGCGTCCACGACCGCGACCTGAGGCGTACGGCGAGCAGCCCCGGGCTGGTCTCGACTCGGTGCTCGCCGACCTCGACGACCTCGACTTCGCCGGCTGGAAGAACCCGTGGGGCACCGACCAGGGATCCGGCGACGCCGAGGCCGAGGCCGTCGAGCTGGACCCGGAGCTGGGCAAGGTGCTCACCCTGCGTCGGCTGCTGGAGACGGTCGCGGACTACCCGCGCCGGGTCGAGCTGGCGATCGAGACCAAGCACCCCACCCGCTACGGCGGCCTGGTGGAGAAGCGGCTGGTCGAGCTGCTGGCCCAGTTCGGCTGGGCCGGCGCGGACTCGCCGGCCCGGGTGATGAGCTTCTCCTGGGTGGCGCTGCAAACGGGTCGAGCGGCTGGCACCCGGGCTCGACCTGGTGTTCTTGATGAAGCATCCGGGGGAGTGGTTGCGGGCGCGGCCCGTGGCGCGCGACCGGACTGGATCGCCGGCCCGGACATCAAGATGGTGCGCTCCAGCCCGGACGTGATCCGCAAGATCGCGCGCCAGAGCCGGGTGCACTGCTGGGTGGTGAACACCGAGGCCGACGCCGACCTGTGCCACGAGCTCGGGATCGAGGCCGTGATCACCGACCGCCCGGGGCCCACGTTGCGCTACCTCTCCGGCGGTGCGTAGGGCGCCTGCGAGGAAGGCGCAAGGAATGCCGTCGGGGTGCCCGCCGTGCGCGGGCTGAGTCACAGGAGTTTCAAAGTTCAACTGTCGGGGCATACGTCTGGGGACTCGGCTTCAGCGCGCCCGACGTGGTTGTCGACCGATGCACCACATCCACGCAGCAGACAGGAGGAAGCGCATGACGATCCCCGCCCCGGTGATGATCTCCCTGCCCTTCGCGCCCAGCAGTGCCGCGGTGGCTCGCTCGGTCCTCAAGGAGTGGCTGGTCGGGGTGGGCGCCGACAGCGAAGCCATCGAGGACTCCCGGCTGGTGCTCTCCGAGCTCGTCGGCAACGCCGTGCGGCACGCCTCCCCGCTCGACGACGGCACCGTGCAGGTCGCCTGGAACACCGACGACCGCGAGGACCTCGACATCGCCGTCACCGACGGCGGTGCCCCGACCATCCCGCGCCAGGTCCGCGCGACGAGCACCGACGAGAGCGGTCGGGGTCTGAGCATCGTCGACTCGCTGAGCAACCGCTGGTGGCTCGAGACGACCCGCACCCGATCCACGGTGCACGCCCTGATCCATCTCGCTGCAGAGGCGTCGACCCCGGCTCGGTAGCCTCGTCCGCGTGGGTAAGAAGTCGCGGACCAAGCAGCAGACCGACAGACGACCAGCACGCCGGGAGCAGGTCGGCCCCCGTCAACCGTGCCCCTGCGGCTCGGGCCGGCGCTACAAGGCGTGCCACGGCAGCAGCGCCGGCCCGCCGCCGGCGTACGTCGCCCGACCCTTCGAGGGCCTGGCCGGCGAGTGCGACCTGGTCGCAATGCGCGAGTTCGTCCCGGCGGCCACCGCGGCGGTGACCGTGCGCGGTCACGAGGACCGCGCGGTGCAGGTCTGCTCGCTGCTGCCCGGGGCCGCCCCGGCCCTGGTGCGCCCGGACGGCACCGTCTGGCTCGGGATGCAGGTGCTGCACGGGTACGGCGACGCGAGCCGCGACCTGGGGGCCGCGCTGGAGGCGGCGCTGGCCGCCGAGCCGGGCGAGGACGTGGTGCGTCGCCGCCGACCCGGGCGAGGGCCCGCGCCTGCAGGACCTGCTCGTCGACGCCCCGCTGGACGTCGAGGTGCACGAGGGCTTCGACTACTGGCTCCAGGGTGTCGACGACCCCGACGGGTCGCTGGCCGCGGTGCTCGAGCAGGCCAACGCGACGATCTCCCCGACGCTGCGCCTGGCGTCGGTGCCGGCGGCGTACTGGGCCGACACCGGGGACAAGGAGTTCCTGCGCTGGGCCATG
Source organism: uncultured Actinomycetota bacterium (assembly GCA_963843875.1). GTDB lineage: Bacteria > Actinomycetota > Actinomycetes > Propionibacteriales > Nocardioidaceae > Marmoricola. Next base: position 42,520 of record CAWJMC010000005.1, read on the forward strand.
CCGCAGCCCGAGGGCGAGCTGCTCGACGCGTTGGCCCGCCTGCACGTGGCCGGCCGGGACCGACTGGTCGACGGCGACCGGCTGGTCGGGATGTTCCGGGCGGACGGGCTGCTGGTGCCGGTCTGGGACCTGCCGGCCGGGACCGGGGCCGAGGCGCTCGAGGACCCGGCCACCGAGCTGCTCGCGGCCCTCGGGGAGACCCTTGCCACCGGTGGTCCGCTGAGCGCCGAGGAGCGTTCGGCACGAGCGGGTCTGGCCAACCGTCAGGTCACCCTGCGCTGATCCGGGCCCGTCTGGGCCGGGTCGCGACCAGAGACTCGCGGACATATCCGGGCAGGTCCTCCCAGTCCTGACCAGGCTCGCCGGATCGTCTTGTGCCCGCCGGTCGCTGCCCCGTACGTTTGGTCAGCCCGGCCGTTGTTGCATCCCCCGTCAGCAGCGGTCGGGCACCTTGTGCCCCGGTGTGGTAGCGCTCTCACCCCCGAGGGGTGCCGGTCCTCTCAGAGGGGGTCGCGCTCGATCGGGCAGGACATGCACCGCGGTCCGCCCCGGCCGGACCCGAGCTCGGAACCGGCGATGGCGACGACCTCGATCCCGGCCGCCTCGAGGCGTGAGTTGGTCTCGGTGTTGCGCTGGTAGGCGACCGCGACGCGGGGCGCGATGGCGAGGGTGTTGTTGCCGTCGTCCCACTGCTCGCGCTCCGCGGTGACCGGGTCGAGCCCGGTGTCGATCTGGTGCAGGGTGTCGATCCCCATCGCCCGGGCGGCGGCGACCAGGAAGGGCTCGGCCGTGGCCACCTCGAGGTGGCCGGGCTCCGGCGCGGTCACGGCGTACGCCGTCAGGGTGTGCGCGATGTTGGGGTACATCACGATCTTGTCGACGTCGACCATGGTGCAGACCGTGTCCAGGTGCATGGTGGCGCGCTCCTGCATGATCGGGACGGCCAGCACGGTGTGCGCGAGGTCGGCCTCGAAGACCTGACGCGCCAGCCGCTCGACACCAGCCGGGCGTCGTGCGCTCGCCGACCCCGACGGCGATCACGCCCTCGGCCAGCAGCAGCACGTCGCCACCCTCCACGTGCTCGTACGACGCCCCGTGGATCCGCGCGGTGCCGGAGAATCGCGGGTGGCGCGCGTAGATCAGCTCGGTCAGCTGCGACTCCCGCTCCCGCGCCGGCATCGCGAGCGACGTGATCGCGACCCGGTCGCGCACCCACACCGAGGAGTCCCGGGTGAACAGCAGGTTGGGCAGCGGGTCGACGAGGAAGTCGTCGTGGGCCAGCAACGAGGTGACGATGCCCTGGCCGCCACGCACCTCGTCGTTGCGGATGCCGGCGGTGAGGAAGGTGGTCAGCTCCTCCGGCGTCTGGTCGGCGAGGGCGCTGCGCAGGTAGCCGCGAACCGTGTCACCCAGTCGCAGCGACGTCGTCACGTCGGTGATCGCGGCGGTGCGGGCGTCGCCGTCGGCCAGGGTCTCGGTGAGCAGCTCGGTCAGGTAGAGCACCTCGACCTCCCGGTCGCGCAGGGCCTCCGCGAACGCGTCGTGCTCCTCCTGCGCGCGGCTGACCCACGGGATCCCGTCGAAGAGCAGCTTGTCGTTGTTGCGCGGCGTGAGTCGCTTGAGCTCGTTGCCGGGGCGGTGCAGCAGCACCGTGCGGAGCCGGCCGACCTCGCTGGTTGCAGTCATGGCTGCACCCTAGTGAGGCCCGGCGAGCCCGACGTCACACGATCAGCTCGACCGCCGTGACCGCGGCGAGCACCAGGCAGACGGCCGCGCCGACGTAGTGCACGATCGAGAGCCGCACCCGGGCGAGCAGCACCCGGCCCACCACCACGGCGAGACCGGACACCGTCAGCAGGGCCACCCAGGCGCCGATGAACACCGAGACCGGGTCCTGGTAGCGACCGACCAGACTGATCGTCAGCAGCTGGGACAGGTCACCCCACTCGGCGGCGAAGAGCACCAGGAACGACGCTCCCACTGCGGCCAGTCCGGTCTTGGCGGCGCTGGACCTTGGCGGCGTACTCCTCCTCGGTGCCCGACTCGGAGCCGTCTGCCTTGGGCGCCTCGCGGAACAGCAGGACGGCACCGATCAGGAAGATCACCAGCGCCACCGCCTGGACGGCCTGCTCGGGCAGGAAGGTGACCACCTTGCCCACCGTCACCGCGATCAGGGTCTGCACGAGGAAGGCCAGGCCCACCCCGATCCAGACCGCCAGCGGCCGGTAGCGGGTGGACAGCACCAGCGCGGCGATGAAGGTCTTGTCGGGCAGCTCGACGATGAAGATCGTGCCGAACGCGATCGCGATCGTTGCCAGGTCCACCCGGACAACCTACGGGGGGAGCGGGGCTCTCAGATCTCGCGGGCCAGCGCGATCGCCTGCTGCAGCACGTCCTTGACCGGACGGTCGAGCGCGCTGGCCGCGGCGAGCACGTGCTCGAACTCCGGCTGGAGGTTGAGCACCTCCCCGTCGAGAGTGGCGAGCTTGACCTCGATCGGGTGTCCTTCGACGTGCACGGTGCTGAACTCGCGCTGCAGCGCGGTCTTGGCGACCGGCTGCTCCCGCAGCCCGATGCTCGTGGTGTGCCGGAAGATCTCCCGGCGTACGTCGGACACGTGCGCCGCGGGCACCAGCGCGGTGAGGGTGTGCGCCGGGCGGCCCTTCTTCATCAGGATCGGCGTCAGCCAGCAGTCGCTGGCGCCGGCGGCCAGCACCGCCACGATGGTCGGTGGCCACAGCCGTGGGTCGAGGTCGTCGACATTGGTCTCGAGCAGGAGGTCGGCGCTCACCGCGGGCGCCGCCTGCCCCACCAGCAGCCGCAGCACGTTGGCGTGCCCGTCGAGCTCGCGCCCGCCGGCCCCGACCCCGATGGACGAGGTCGCCATCGCGGGCTGGGGGCCCCAGCCCGCGGCGTGCGTGACCAGCAGCGCCGCGCCGGTCGGCGTGCAGAGCTCGACCTCGACCGGACCGCCGTACGACGGGGCGCCGACGAGCAGGGCGCTCACGGCCGGTGCCGGCACCGGGAGCCGCCCGTGCTCGGTGACCACGTGGCCGCCGCCGAGGGCGACGGGTGAGACGACCAGCCGCTCGAGGCCCAGGTGGTGCAGCCCGGCGCACACCCCGACCACGTCGGCGATCGCGTCGAGGGCGCCGACCTCGTGGAAGTGCACCTCGTCCGGGGTGCTGCCGTGCACGGCGGCCTCCGCCTCGGCCAGCCGGGCGAAGGTGGCCAGGGCCGCGTCCCGGACCGGTTCGTCGAGGTCCGAGTCCACGATCAGCCCGCGGACCTCTCGCCAGGTGCGGTGCGCGACGGAGTCGGTCGGCCTCGACCCGGCATCGGGTGGCCGCGAACCCGGCCCGGGTGGCCGCCTCCGCGCTCAGCCGCACCGGCTCCGGGGCGACCGCGTCGACCGCGTCCTGCAGCACCGCCAGGGGCACGCCGGCACCCAGCAGTGCCCCGAGCAGCATGTCGCCGCTGGCGCCCGAGCCGGCGTCGACCCAGGCGAGCGTCATCCGGTTCACCGGCCCGCCCACGTTGCGGGCGATCCGCGCGGCGTGCACGGCGGCGCCGTAGCCGTTGTCGATGTTGACCACGACCACGCCGGGGGCACAGGAGTTCAGCATCGCCAGCAGCGCGGCGAGGCCCTGGAAGGAGGCGCCGTAGCCGACCGAGGTGGGCACGGCGACCACCGGCACGCCGACCAGCCCGCCGACCACGCTCGGCAGGGCGCCCTCCATCCCGGCCACCACGACCAGGCAGTCCGCGCCGTCGATCCGGTCGCGCACGGCGAGCAGGCGGTGCAGGCCGGACACCCCGACGTCGTCGATCCGCTCGACGCCGGCGCCGTGCACCGCGGCGGTGACGACGGCCTCGGCGACGACGGGGGCGTCGGAGGTCCCGGCCGACAGCACGACCACCCGCCCGCGGGGCTCCGGCAGCGGGCCGAGCACCGCCGTACGCCCGACCTCGTCGACGTCGGCCTCGGGGATCGCCCGGCGTACGGCGTCGATCGCCGACTCGTGCAGCCGGGTGGCCAGCACCGCGCGCTCGCGGGTGCTCGACGTGCAGGGCCTTCAGGATCCCGACGACCTGGTCCGGGGTCTTGCCCGCGCCGTAGATCACCTCCGGGTCACCGGTCCGCCGGGCCCGGTCGAGGTCGACGCGGGCCCACGGGTCGTCGCCGCCGATCGGTTCGGTCCTGGACCTCTCAACCACCGGAGCGCTCCCGGAAGGCGTCGGCGGGGTAGACGCCGAGCATCTTGACGTCGGTGGTGAAGAAGGCCAGCTCCTCCAGCGCGCGCCTCAGGCCGGGCTCGTCGGGGTGTCCGTCGACCTCGGCGAGGAACTGGGTGCCCGTGAAGGACCCGCCGACCATGTAGCTCTCCAGCTTGGTCATGTTCACGCCGTTGGTCGCGAAGCCGCCGAGCGCCTTGTAGAGCGCGGCGGGCAGGTTGCGGACGTTGAAGACGAACGACGTGACCACCGGCCCGTCGCCGGGCCCGGCCCGGGCGAAGTCGCGGGAGAGCACCACGAACCGGGTGGTGTTGTGGTCCTCGTCCTCGACGTCGGTGCGCAGGATGTCGAGGCCGTAGATCTCGGCCGCGAGCGGCGGCGAGATCGCGGCCTGGGTCGGGTCGCCGGCCTCCATCACCTCACGGGCCGCGCCGGCGGTGTCGCCGGAGATGATCGGGGTCAGGCCGAGCTCGCGGATCACCTTGCGGCACTGGCCGAGCGCGTGGACGTGGCTGTGGGCGGTGGTGATCGTGTCCAGCGTCGCGCCGGGTGCCGCCATCAGGTGGAAGCGGATCCGCAGGAAGCACTCGCCGACGATGTGCAGGTGCGAGCCGGGCAGGAACTGGTGGATGTCGGCCACGCGTCCGGCGATCGAGTTGTCGATCGGGATCATCGCCAGCTCGGCGTCGCCCCCCTCGACCGCGGCGAAGACGTCCTCGAACGACGCGCGAGGCAGGGCCTCCCAGTCGGGGTAGTGCTGGCGGCAGACCTGGTGGGAGTTGGAGCCGGGCTCACCCTGGTAGGCGATCCGGCCGGGGGTCGCGGCGCTCACGCCGCTCATCGTCCCACGTGCCCTCGTCGCTCGATCAGCGAGCGCCGGCGAGCGCGTCGAGGCCGGTCGGGACGCTGCAGGGCCCGCCGGCGTACGCCTGGAGACGGGGCGGGGCCGGCTCGACGACGACGGTCGCGAGCGTCTCGATCGGCTCCTCGTCGCCGTCGGCGCGGTGCCGGCACACCCCACCCTCGGGGTCGTGGTGCTCCATCGCGGACAGCACGTCGTCCGCGGAGGCCGGAGGGGACCCGCGCAGGGCGGAGTCCAGCACCGACCGGCGCAGTCGCGTGCTCGCCTCGTCGGCCAGGCAGCCCGCACGTCCGGCGTCGCTCAGGAAGTGGTTGGTGCGCACCAGCAGCCCGTCGACCGGCTCGATCACGCCCGGTCCGCCCGGGAACAGCTCGACCCCCGTGCCACCGCCGGCGTCGAGGACGGTCAGCGCGGTCGACGCCGCGACCGGGGTGCCCCGGCACAGCTCGACGGCGTCGGCGGCCGAGGCCGCGCGGTCCAGGATCCGGCGGGCCAGGAGGTGGACGGGGTAGCCGACCTCGTCCCCGGCGCCCGCGTCGGCCCGGTGGTGCAGGATGTTGAGCATCACCCCGACGCCCCGGCTGCTGACCCCGATCTTGCCCAGCAGGCCGTGCTCGGTGACCGTCTCCACCCAGCTGCCGTCGGGGTGCGGGATCCGCCACTGCAGCCAGCCGTCGGCCATCAACGCGTACCAGTCCCAGGTCTGCACGGCGTACGCCGGGTCGCCGGGGTGGTCCGTGTGGTCCGGGCTGTCCGCGGGTGCGACCAGCACGGTCGAGCACTCGCTCACGAACGGTCGCTCGCCGAAGGGGTCGGCCTTGGCCAGGATCTCCGTGCGGGCGTTGAGCGCGACCACGTCCAGCGGGTCGACCCCGGCGCCCTCCGCGATGCCGTCGATCTCGCGCAGGGCGTCGGGCTCGAGGTCGCCGATCGCCTCGCGGAAGCGGGCGGCCCAGCCACGCGCGTCGAAGCCGGCGCCGCCGCGCTGCGCGAACAGGTCGGCGTAGCGGCCGGTGCAGCGTCGTACCTGCGCGGCGTGGGCACGGCCGAGCTCGAGGCCACGCGTGTGCGGTGACAGCGGGGAGGACGCGAAGGATCGGACCGACATCTCTCGAGGATAGAACGATCGGGCGACGGGTCGCCCGGATCGTGCCCGTGCGTGGCTGAGTGCTGGTTCTCGACGGCACGGTCCTCGTGGCGCTGCACCGACCTGCGCGCCGTCGAGCCCGGCTGACCGATCAGTGCGGCACCCGCACGAGCATGTCAAGGTGAGCGGATGAGGCCGTACGACGTCCAGCTCTTCTCCGGCGCCGGCCAGGGCTGGCTCCAGGTGGTCGAGCTGCTCGCGGCGTTCGTGCTCTGCGGGCTGGTCGGGCTCGAGCGTGAGGTCCGCGGCAAGAGCGCGGGCCTACGCACCCAGGCCATCGTCGGCACCTCGTCGGCCCTGGTCGTGCTGGTCAGCAAGTACGGCTTCGCCGACGTGCTGGTGGCCGGGCACGTGGTCCTCGACCCCTCGCGGGTGGCCGCCCAGATCGTCTCGGGGATCGGCTTCCTGGGGGCGGGCCTGATCATCACACGGCAGGGGGCCGTCCGGGGGTTGACCACGGCAGCCGCCGTCTGGGAGACGGCCGCGGTCGGGATGGCGGCCGGGGCCGGGCTGCTGCTGCTCGCCGGCGCGGTGACCTTGCTGCACTTCGTGATCGTCCTCGGGTTCGGCCCGTTGGTGGAGCGGCTGCCGGGCCGGTTGCACGGCACGCTGCGGATCCACCTGACCTACCGGGACGGAGAGGGCGTCCTGCGCCAGCTGCTGGCCACGTGCGGCGGACACGGCTGGACGCTGGCCGGGATGTCCGCCGACCCGCCGGGGCTCCGCGACCTGGCCGAGTCGCTGAGCCCGGCCGAGCCCGGTCAGGTCGGCGTGATGGTGATCTTGTCCGGACGCGACGTTCGCGACGCGTCCCGGGTGCTGGCCGCCGTCGACGGGGTTACCGGCATCGAGGTGATGGACGAGGAGTCGGAGTAGGGCCGACCGGGTCGTTGCTGTCGTCGAGCCCGGACGACCTCCGCGTCAGCGCGGCACCCGCACCAGCACCCGTCCGTGCACGCAGGTGCAGCGCAGCTCGCGACCCGGTGCGACCAGGTCGCCGTCGAGCTGGCGCGGGGTGTCGGCGCTGGCGCGGACCACGACGGTGCCTCCGCGCATCCGGTCGACCAGCTCGTCGGTACGCCGGCGCCGGCCCAGGATGCGTACGGCGAGCGGCAGCCAGGACAAGAACATCCGGGGGTAGAGCAGCACCACATCGATCTTGCCGTCGTCGATCTCGGCGTCCGGGATCAGCGGCATCCCGCCCTGGAGGTAGCCGACGTTGCCGACCATGATCGTGCGCGCCCGGTGCTTGGTGAACTCCGCGCCGTCGATCGAGATCTCGACCCGCACGGCGGGGAACATCAGCGACCTGAAGGCCGACACGACGTAGGCCAGCCAGCCCAGCCGGGCCTTGGTGTCCTCGTTGACGCCCTCCATCACGGCGGCGTCGAAGCCCATCCCGGCCATCACCAGGAAGGTGGCGTCGTCCATGTTGTCACCGCTGACCTCGACCAGGTCGATCGCGCGGTCCTGGCCGTTCAGGGCCACGTCGACCGCGGCGCGCAGGTAGAGCGGCAGGTCGAGGTTGCGGGCCAGGAGGTTGCCGGTGCCCGCCGGGACGATCCCGATCGGCACCCCGGTGCCGGCCAGCTCCTCGCACACCGCGCGCACGGTGCCGTCGCCACCGCAGCTGATCACCAGGTCGGCCCCGGCGACCGCCGCCTGGTGGGCCTGGCCGTGCCCGACGTCCTCGAGGGTGGTCTCGGTCCACAGGACGTCGTCGAACCCCGAGGCCGTGGCCATCGCTTCCACCATCACCCGGAAGGTGGCGGGATCGTCGACCTTGATCGGGTTGAGCACGACGGCCAGGCGACGGCTCTCGCTGCGGAAGACCTCCGGCAGCGCCACGTTGACCAGCGCGATCGAGGTCGGGCGCGGGTCGTACGCCGCGAGCACCAGCAGGGTGACCGCGATCCCGAGGGACCAGCCCGCGACCACGTCGGAGAGGTTGTGCACCCCGAGCAGCAGCCGGTCCAGCCCGACCAGCACGGCGATCACCAGCACGGTGGCGATCAGCATCCGGCGCAACCCCCGGCGGCGGACCAGCATCCGGGTGAGCACGACGGTGACACCGGCCGCTGCAGCGATCGAGGAGGAGTGGCCCGAGGGGAAGCTGAACGACGAGAGCGTCGTGATCGGGTCGGCGAGCTCGGGCCGGCTGCGACCGACGGCGAGCTTGAGGAGGTCGGTCAGCACGGCCGTGGTGACCATCACGATCGCGGTCCACGCCGCGGCGCGGCGGTGCTTCTTGGCCCAGAGGGCGATGACGGTGACCACGGTGTAGGCCGTCATCGGGTAGAGCCCGAACACCAGCTGCACCGCCAACGTGATCCGGCGCAGCCACTCGTGGTCGTAGGTTGCGCGGAACAACGGGCGTCCGACGTCGCTGTCGAGGTCGAGCAGAGGCACCCACTGCAGGGTGACCATCACCGCCAGCACCACCATCACGGTGAGGCTCAAGGCAGCCCAGATCAGGTTCGCGCGGCGCAGCTCGAAGGCGTCGCTCACCGGCCCTATCGTGCCAGCCGGCGTGCGCGCGGGTCGAACCGGTGTGCTCCCACCCGGGTGCAGCGTGCGCGGCGCTGTCGCCTCCCGGGATACGTGGGGCCCGACGCCTAGGCTTGAGCCATGTCCCCCCGTCGTACGCCGCTCGCCGTCATGGCGGTGCTCGCGATGCTCGCCCTCGGCGCGGTGGGCTGCGGTCAGCAGCCCGCCCCGAAGGCCGACGACCAGAAGGCCACCAGCAAGAAGTCCGGGACCGGCACCGACTCGTCGGGCGGCTCCCTGGCGACGCAGCCGTGGGTGGTGCGCCTCGACTCCTACGGCGGTGCCGACGGGGAGAGCATCACCACCAGCTACGTGCGGGTGGTGCCGTCCAGCGGTCGCACCCAGGTCACCACGATGCCCGAGGTCCAGGGTGCGGAGGCCCGGTCGACGGCCCTGCTCGTCGACGCGGGTCATCGTTGGGCGCTGGAGGACACCCGACCGTCTGCGGCCGACCGCCGGGCCGGGCGGGTGAGCGTCGCCGACCTGACGGCCAAGGGGCGCACCCGCACCCTCGACGTCCGCAAGGCCTCGGGCGACGCCGGCCTCCAGGCCGACTGGGTCTCCTTCGACCCCCGGCAGCCGGGGCTGCTGCGCGTCGTGTCCGGCAAGGACGTCTGGAAGGTCGAGGTGCCCGGCGCGACCACGACCCGGGAGGGCATGCTGCCCAAGCGCGCCGACTGGGTCTACTCCGGTGGCTTCGAGGACAGCACGGGCCGGCCGTTCATCGAGGACGTGGCCAGCTTCAAGACCCTGCCCGCCGGCAACGGCGACGACGTCTACCACCCGGTCGAGCGCGACGGCGGCACCGTCCTGGACGCCGACGAGGCGAATCCGTACGGCGAGCGCCCCGCCCCGGGCTGTGAGTCCAGCGCCGGCTTCGCCGCGGCCGACGGCACGGACTGGGCGTTCTGCCAGGACGGGGCGAAGCTGGAGGTGAAGCGCCTGGCCAAGGGGGCCCGGAAGTGGACCACCGTCTCCACCACGGGTGCGGTCGTCTCCGCCGACGCCTCGCCGGTGCTGGCGCTCCCGCCCGTCGGCTCCTGAGCCGCCCGCCGCCCGAACCCGCTCGACGGGCCTCGATACGCTCGGCCCCGTGATCGACCCACGAGTGCTCCGAGACGACCCCGACCGCGTGCGCGCCGCCCAGGCCAAGCGCGGGCTGCTCCGACGACGTCGTCGACACCGCCCTGTCGGCCGACGAGGAGCGCCGGGCCTCGATCGCGGACTTCGAGCGGTTGCGGGCCGAGCAGAAGCAGCTCGGCAAGCAGATCGCCTCGGGCGCAGGGCGAGGAGAAGGCCGACTCTGCTGGCCCGCACCAAGCGGCTGGCCGCCGACGTCAAGGGCGCCGAGGTGGCCCAGAGCGCCGCCGAGGAGGACTGGCAGGCTGCGCTGTCCGGCATCCCCAACCTGGCCAGCGAGCACGCGCCGGCCGGCGGTGAGGAGGACTTCGTGGTGCTCGAGCACATCGGCACCCCGCGCGACTTCGCCGCCGAGGGCTTCGAGCCGCGCGACCACATCGAGCTGGGCCGGATCCTCGGCGCGATCGACATCGAGCGCGGTGCCAAGGTGTCCGGCTCGCGGTTCTACTTCCTCACCGGTCCCGGGGCCGACCTGGAGATGGCGCTGACCCAGCTGGCGATGGACCAGGCCCGCTCGGCCGGCTTCACCACCGTGATCCCGCCCGCGCTGGTCCGTCCGCGGGCGATGGAGGGCACCGGGTTCCTCGGCCAGGCCGCCGACGACGTCTACCGGATCGAGGGCGAGGACATGTACCTCGTGGGCACCTCGGAGGTGCCGATGGCGGCGTACCACTGCGACGAGATCCTCGACCCGTCGACGCTGCCGCTGCGCTACGCGGCCTTCAGCCCGTGCTTCCGCAAGGAGGCCGGCTCGCACGGCAAGGACACCAAGGGCATCATCCGCGTGCACTGGTTCGACAAGGTGGAGATGTTCACCTACACCACCCTCGAGGAGTCCTACGCCGAGCACGAGCGGCTGCTGGGCTGGGAGAAGGAGTTCCTCGACAAGCTCGAGCTGGCCTACCGGGTGATCGACGTCGCCGCCGGCGACCTGGGGCTCTCGGCGGAGCGCAAGTTCGACTGCGAGGCGTGGATCCCGACCCAGGGCAGGTACCGCGAGCTGACCTCGACCTCGAACTGCACCGACTTCCAGGCCCGTCGTCTCGACATCCGCGGCCGGTTCGACGGCGAGCGGGGCGGCACCGCCCCGGTGGCCACCCTCAACGGCACGCTCTGCGCGATGACCCGCACGATCGTGGCGATCCTGGAGACCCACCAGCAGGCCGACGGGTCGGTGCGGATCCCCGAGGCCCTGCAGCCCTACCTGCAGGGCCGCGACGTGCTCGAGCCGGTGGCTCCCGTTGGCTGAGGCGGCGGACGGCTGGCGACCGAAGCTGGTCGCGCTGGACATCGACGGCACGCTGCTGGTGCCCGACGTCGACGGCCGGTGCGAGCGCCGAGCACCCGACGGCAGCAGTGGCGGCGGCGGTGCTCGCCGCCGCCCGCTCCGACGCGCACGTCGTGCTGGCCAGCGGCCGGGCGCCGCTGAGCATGGCCATGCTCGCCGACCGGATCGGGCTGACCGCGCTGGCCGAGGAGGCCGGCGTACGCCTGCACGTCGTCGCCTCCAACGGCTCCGTGGTGTTCCGGCACCCGCCGACCGAGGTCGTCCACGAGGACACCTTCGACGCCACCGACGCCGTGCGCACGGTGCTCGAGCACGTGCCGGGCGCGGCCGTCGCGGTCGAGGAGCACGGCGTCGGCTACCGGGTGAACCGGCTCTTCCCCGAGGGTGAGCTCGACGGCGAGCTGATCGTCACCGAGCTCGACGAGATGCGCCTGGACCGGGTCAGCCGGGTGATCATCCGCGACCCGGAGAGCTCGACCGACGACTTCGTGCACCTGGCCAAGCTGCTCGGGCTGCAGGGCACCAACTACTTCATCGGCTGGACGGCCTGGCTCGACCTCGCGCCGGAGGGGATCAGCAAGGCCAGCGGACTGGAGTGGGTCTGCCGCGACCTCGGCGTACGCCGCGAGGACGTGCTCGCGATCGGCGACGGCCGCAACGACACCGAGATGCTGGCCTGGGCCGGCCACGGGGTGGCCATGGGCCAGGCCCCCGAGGAGGTCCGAGTACGCCGCCGACGAGGTCGCCCCGGCCGTGCAGGACGACGGCGCCGCGGTGGTGCTCGGTCGCTGGTTCGCCTGAGTCCACGATGGCTGAGGCACCGCTGGTCACTCCCGACGGCCGCTACCTGGTCGTCCGGGGGCGGCTGTGGCGGCGCTCCGACCCGGGCTTGTCCGAGGACGAGCGCCAGCGGCTGGTCGAGGAGCTGATGAGCGCGCGCCGCGCCAAGGGTGTCGCGCAAGCGCGCCGACGACGCGGTGGGCGTGGACGGGGCCCGGGACCGGGTCGACGCGGCCAAGCGGGCGCTCGGCGAGCGCGGCCCGGTGTGGTGGGACGACGGCGCGCCCGACCTGACCCGGCACCTGGCCCGCACCACGACGTACGCCGAGTGGTGGGCGGGCGTCGCCGACGGGAGGTGACACGATGGACGGCGTGATCGATCTGCCGTACACCCCCCTGCAGACCCCGCTGGTGGCCCTCGAGCCGGTCGACCTCGCGATGATCACCGAGGTGATCAGCAGCGAGGACGACCCGAGCCGTCGCCGCGACGACTGGCACCCCGACTTCCCCCGCGAGGACGACCTGGACGGCCTGGGCATGGCCACCGAGCTCACCGGCTGGACCTCGCGGCTGGTCCGCCGTCTGGCCGACGGCCTGGTGGTCGGCACGATCGGCTTCTTCGGCCCGCCGGAGCCGACCGGCGACGGCGTGCCCGAGGTCGAGATCGGCTTCGGCCTCGTCGAGCGAGGCGCGCGGGCAGGGCCTGATGCGCGACGCGCTCGCGGCGATGCTGACCATGACCGACCCGGTCGGCGTGCGCGTGCGTGCCGGCAACCACGCCGACAACGCCGCGAGCCTGGCCACCCTGCGCGGGGCCGGGTTCGTCGTGGTCTCGACCGGCGACGCCGGACGATCCCGAGCGCGAGGTCGCCTGGTGCGCGCGGTGCCGTGAGCATCCGGCTGGTCGCCACCGACCTCGACGGCACCCTGCTGCGCTCCGACGGCACGGTGAGCGAGCGCACGGTGCGCGCGCTGCGGCGCCGCCGAGCGGCCGGGCTGCACGTCGTCTTCGTCACCGGTCGGCCGATCCGCTGGGCCGAGGTGGTCTTCGAGCACGTCGGGCGAGCACGGGACTGGCGATCGTCTCCAACGGTGCCGTGGTCTGGGACGTGCGCGGGCGAGGTCGTGCGCACGCTGCGTCCGATCGAGGCGGCGGTCGGGCTGGAGGTGGCCGAGCTGATCCGCGACGCCGTCCCGGGCAGCACCTTCGCCGTCGAGCAGGTCGGCGGCATCTCGCTCGAGCCGGCGTTCGTCGACCCGGAGCGCGTGCCGGCGGGCGCGCGGTACGGCCCGCTGACCGAGATCTTCGACGGACCCGGCGGTCAAGCTGCTGGCCCGCCACCAGTCGTTGGCGCCCCAGGAGTTCTGGGACCGGGCCCGCTCGGCCGTCGGTGACCGGGTGGTGGTCACCTGGTCGTCCACGTCGGCCCTGCTGGAGATGAGCGCGCAGGGGGTCACCAAGGCGACCACGCTGGCGGCGCTGTGCGCCGACCTCGGCGTCGACACCGCCGAGGTGCTGGCCGTCGGCGACATGCCCAACGACATCGACATGCTGGCCTGGGCGGGCACGTCGTACGCCATGGCCAACGCGCACGAGACCGTGCTCGAGGTGGCCGACCACGTCGCCGCGACGCAACGACGACGACGGCGTCGCCCGGCTGATCGAGGGGCTGCTCGGCGCCTGAGGTCCCCGGGTCCGTCCACCATGGGATGTTGACGAACGGTCGCCCACCACGATGAAGGACCGTGGTGAGCGAGCGTTCGTCGTGGTGAGTGCACGCGCTCCTGCATCCCAAGGTGAACGGACCAGGACGAACGCCGGGGACATACTGGCCCCATGGCGTACTACCGACAGGTCGGGAGCGTGCCGCCGCAGCGGCACACGCAGCACCGCGACGAGACGGGCAACCTCTACCACGAGGAGCTGATGGGCGAGGAGGGGTTCTCCTCGGACTCCTCGCTGCTCTACCACCGGGGTGTGCCGTCCGCGATCGTGGCCAGCGAGGTCTGGGACCTGCCCGACCAGGCCACCGCGGCGAACCACCCGCTGACCCCGCGGCACCTGCGCCTGCACGACCTGCCCGTCGGCGGCGACCCGGTCACCGGCCGGCGCCTGGTGCTCGGCAACGCCGACGTGCGGATCTCCTACGTCGCCAGTGACGCGACCTCGCCGTACTACCGCAACGCGATCGGCGACGAGTGCGTGTACGTCGAGGCGGGCTCGGGCACCGTCGAGACGGTCTTCGGGGTCCTCGACTACCGGCCCGGCGACTACGTGCTGATCCCGCGCGCCACCACGCACCGCTGGTTGCCGAGCGACGTCGACGGTGAGCTGTCGCGGCTCTACGCGATCGAGGCGAACAGCCACGTCGCCCCCCCGAGGCGCTACCTCTCGAAGTACGGTCAGCTGCTCGAGCACGCGCCGTACTGCGAGCGCGACCTGCACGGACCGCGCGCGATGGACGACCTGGTCGCCGCCGAGGCCGACCGCACGGACGTCGAGGTGCTGCGTCAAGCACCGTGGCAACGGTCCGGGCGGGATCGTCGGCAGCCGGATGACCTACGCCACGCACCCGTTCGACGTGGTCGGCTGGGACGGGTGTCTCTACCCCTACACGTTCAACGTCGAGGACTACATGCCGATCACCGGCAAGGTGCACCAGCCGCCGCCGGTGCACCAGGTGTTCGAGGCCGCGAACTTCGTGATCTGCAACTTCCTGCCCCGCAAGGTCGACTACCACCCGCTGGCGGTCCCCGTGCCCTACTACCACTCCAACGTCGACTCCGACGAGGTGATGTTCTACGTCGGCGGCGACTACGAGGCGCGCAAGGGATCCGGGATCGGCATCGGCTCGATCTCGCTGCACCCGGGCGGCTACGCCCACGGCCCGCAGCCCGAGGCGATCGAGGCCTCGCTCGGCGCGGAGTACTTCGACGAGTCGGCGGTCATGGTCGACACGTTCCGCCCGCTCGAGCTCGGTGAGGGCGGCACGGCGGTCGACGACGGGGTCTACGCCTGGACCTGGGCCGGTCGTCGGCTCTGATCCGCGCAGCCCCCGACCCGGATGGTCCCGAACAGATTGCACCCGACACGCCGAGCGTGGCGTGCATTTCGTTCGGGACCATTCCGGACCCGGCGCTCAGAGCGGGTGGCGGCGCAGGTGCTGGCGCACCGCCTTCGCGAAGCCGTCCGGGCGGCACACGTTGGCCAGGTGGGCGGCGTCCTCGAGGAGCACCTCGTCGGCCCCGGCGATCCCGCGCCTGAGCACCGAGGTCACCTCGACCGGGCAGCTCGGGTCGAGCGCGCCGGTGATCACGCGGGTCGGCGCCGTGATCCGGGTCAGCGAGCCGCGGGAGTCGAAGTCGGCGAGCACCTCGCAGCAGGCGGCGTAGCTGTCGCGATCGGTGCGGACCAGCGCGTCCAGCAGGGCCGTCACCTGGCCGGGTGCCCGCCGACGCGTCTCGTCGGCGAACCAGCGCTCGCCGGTGCCCTCGCGCCGCGGGCCCAGGCCGTCCCGGCGTACGACGTCGGCCCGGTCGTGCCAGTCCTCGGCCTCGCCGAAGCGGGCCGCCGTGCAGGCCAGGGTCAGGGAGGCGACCCGGTCGGGGGCGTCGATCGCGAGCTGCTGGCCGATCCCGCCGCCCAGGGACAGCCCGACGTAGTGGAAGCGGTCGAGGTCGAGCCGGTCGACCAGGGCGAGGACGTCGGCGGCGAGGTCGCTCATCGCCAGCGGACCGACCGCACCGGGGGAGTCGCCGTGACCGCGGATGTCGAAGGCGATCGTGCGGAAGTCGCCGCTCAGGTCTGCGACCAGGTCGTCCCACATCGCGTGGGTCGAGCCCAGCGATCCACCGAGCACCACGGGGTCGGCTCCGGTGGGCCCCAGGAGGTGGTGGTGCAGGGCGACGGGCATGGGCGTCACGGTAGCCCCGCGCACCCCACGCGCTGCCACCTAGGCTGGAGGGCATGGGAGCCGGTCACGATCACGCGGGAGGCGGTCACTCGTCCTCCCGGGCCGAGGACCGTCGCCGGCTGTGGCGGGTCGTCGCGATCACCTCGACCGTGCTGGTCGTCGAGGTCGTCGGGGGCCTGCTGTCTGGCTCGCTGGCGCTGCTCGCCGACGCCGGGCACATGCTCACCGACGTGCTCGCGGTGCTGCTGGCGCTCGCGGCGTCGTACCTCGCGACCCGTCCGGCCAACGACCGCCGTACCTTCGGCTACCACCGGGCCGAGGTGCTGGCCGCCCTGGTCAACGCGGTCGTGCTGGTAGGCGTCAGTGCGTGGCTGCTGTACGCCGGCATCCGGCGGCTGCTGGACCCGCCGGACCTCGACGCGGGCCAGATGCTGCTGTTCGCGGTCATCGGGCTGCTCGCCAACGGCATCTCGCTGACGCTCCTGACGGCGCGCCGGGACCGCTCGCAGGCCATGTCACTCAACCTGCGCGGCGTCCTGCTCGAGGTGCTCGGCGACGCGGTCGGCTCCGCCTCGGCCGTCGTCGCGGCCCTCGTGATCCTCGCGACCGGCTGGCTCTACGCCGACCCGATCGGATCGCTGTTCATCGCCCTGCTGATCGTCCCGCGGGCGCTCAGCCTGGTCCGCGACACCGGGTCGGTGCTGTTCGAGTCGACCCCGGACGGGGTCGAGGTGGCGCGGATGCGCGAGCACCTGGTCGGCATGGACGGCGTGGTCGAGGTGCACGACGTGCACGCCTGGACGATCACCAGCGGGCTGCCGTCGCTCTCGGCGCACGTCACCGTCACCGACTCCTGCCTCGAGGAGCGCGGGGTCGGTGCGGTGCTGGACCAGCTCGCGCGCTGTGCGCGGGAGGACTTCGGGATCGAGCACGCGACCTTCCAGGTCGAGCCCGAGTCGCACCGCTCGCACGAGGACCTGGGACAGGACGAGCATGCCTGAGAAGCTGGTGGGTGGCGGCTTCCGGCCGACCGCGGCTCCCGACGTACGCCGCAGCGCGGAGCGGCCGTGGGACGAGTCGACGCGACCCAGCACACCCGACCACGACGCGGACGCGCACCTACGACGAGCGGGAGCACGGACCGGGCCGGCAGCTGATCGCCGTGCACGACCACCTGCGCGCCGAGCTCAGCCCAGATCCTCGACCTCGTCGAGCAGGTGGCCGTCGGGTCGCACCGGGGTCGCGGACGCCCGCGACGCGATCAGCCAGATGACGCTGCGCCAGAACGACTGGACGCTCGGCGCGTACTGCGCGAGCTACTGCCGCGTGGTCGCCACCCACCACACCATCGAGGACCAGAGCCTGTTCCCGCAGCTCGAGGCCCAGCAGCCCGACACGGCACCCGTGGTGGACCGGCTGACGGCGGAGCACCACGTGATCCACGAGGTGCTCGAGCGGGTCGACCCGGGCTGGTCGCGCTGGTCGCCGAGGGCGGCACCCTCACCGAGCTGCGCGCCGCGACCGACCTCCTGCACGACACCCTGCTCTCGCACCTGTCCTACGAGGAGCACCAGCTGGTCGCGCCGCTGTCACGGCTCGGCTTCATCTGAGCGGACCCCTTCTCCCGCCGGTGCGCCGACGCCCGGCGAGCAGGCTTAGCATCTCGCCATGCCCACACGACTGCCGCTCGTCCTCGGCGCCACCGGCGCCGTCCTCGTCCTCGCCCTCTCCGGGTGCGCGCCCAAGGCGGGCAGCACGGCTCCGGCTCGTCCGGGTCGGGCTCGGCCTCGGCCGGCTGCGCCAGGTCCGACCTCGCCCTGCAGAGTCCCGGCAAGCTGACCGTCGCGACCGACTCCCCGGCGTACGAGCCCGTGGTTCTCGGACAACGACCCGACCAACGGCAAGGGCTACGAGTCCGCGGTGACCTACGCGGTCGCCAAGCAGCTCGGCTTCTCCTCCGGCGAGGTCAAGTGGATCACCGTGCCCTTCAACAACTCCTACGCCCCGGGGGGCAAGAAGTTCGACTTCGACATCAACCAGATCTCGATCACCGCGGCGCGGGAGAAGGTGGTCTCGTTCTCGCGGGGCTACTACTCCGCCGCGCAGGCCGTGATCGCGCTCAAGAACAGCCCGGCCGCGAAGACCGCCTCGCTCAGCGACCTCGCGACGCTCAAGCTCGGCGCCCAGACCGGCACCACGTCGCTCTCCGAGATCCGCGACCAGATCAAGCCGTCGGCCGCAGCCGCTGGTCTTCGACGACACCAACGCCGCCAAGCAGGCGCTGGTCAACGGCCAGGTCGACGCGATCGTGGCCGACCTGCCGACGGCGTTCTACATCAGCGCCGCGGAGATCCCGAACAGCGCCGTGATCGGGCAGTTCAAGGGCTCCGGCACCCCGGAGAAGTTCGGGCTGCTCGCCGCCGAAGGGCAGCGCCCTGGTGCCCTGCCTCGACAAGGCGCTCGACGCCCTCGACGAGGACGGCACCCTGGCGGCGCTGGAGAAGAAGTGGCTCTCCGACACCGTCGACGTGCCGGTCCTGAAGTAGCGGTGAGCGCCCCAGAGCCCGACCGAGCACCTGGCGGCAGCCGAGCGCGCTCGAGGTCGAGCGCCGACGCGTACGCCGCAGCCTGGCGACGCGCCGCGTGGTGCTGGCCGAGCGCTGGCGACCGTGGTCTTCCTCGTCGTCGTCGTCGTCGCTGGTGACCTCCTCGGCCGGGTGGCCGACGGTGCGCAAGACCTTCTTCGACTGGGGCTACGCCGCGCGACTCGTTCCCCACGATCATCAAGGGCTTCGTGCAAGAACATCGTGATGTTCCTGATCGCCGAGCCGCTGATCCTGGTGCTCGGCGCCGCTGGTCGCGGTGCTGCGCAGCACCACCTCGCCGGCGCTGTTCCCGCTGCGGGCGGTGGCGGTGGTCTACACCGACGTGTTCCGCGGGATCCCGACGATCCTGCTGGTCTTCCTGCTCGCCTTCGGGGTGCCGGCACTCCAGCTCACCGGGGTGACCACCAGCCTCTTCTGGCTCGCGCTGATCGCGCTGGTGCTGTCCTACGGCGCCTACGTCGCGGAGGTGTTCCGCTCGGGCATCGAGTCGGTGCACCCCTCCCAGGTCGCCAGTGCGCGCTCGCTCGGGCTGAGCGAGGCCCAGGCGATGCGGCACGTGGTGCTGCCCCAGGCGGTGCGGCGCGTCGTACCCCCGCTGCTCAACGACTTCGTGTCGCTGCAGAAGGACACCGCGCTGGCCGGCTCGGTCGGGGTGTTCGAGGCCCTGTTCGCGGCCCGCGACTACGCCAACTTCAACTTCAACTACACGCCGTACGTCGTGACGGCGGTGCTGTTCATCGCCCTCACGGTGCCGCTGGCCCGGTTCACCGACTGGCTCGGGCGGCGCACCCCGCGACGGATGTACGGCGGAGGCGCGCGGTGAGCGTGCTGCGCCTGGACGGTGTGCGCAAGGCCTACGGCGCCAAGACCGTGCTCCGCGACGTCGACCTCGTCGTCGAGCCGCACGACGTGGTCTGCCTGATCGGGGCCTCCGGTTCGGGCAAGTCCACCCTGCTGCGCTGCGTCAACCTGCTCGAGCGGGTCGACGACGGTCAGATCTTCTTCGGCGACGAGGACATCACCGACCCGCGCGTCGACGTGCGCGGCGTACGCCGTCGGATGGGGATGGTCTTCCAGGCCTACAACCTGTTCCCGCACATGAGCGTGCTCGAGAACCTGACCCTCGCCCCCCGGATCGTGCAGGACGTCGGTGCCGAGCGGGCCCGGGTCCAGGCGCTCGAGATGCTCGAGCGGTTCGGGCTGGCCGACAAGGCCGGGCGCATCCCGACCAGCTCAGCGGCGGCCAGCAGCAGCGGGTCGCGCTGGCGCGGGCGCTGGTCGGGCCGCCCGGAGCTGCTGCTCCTCGACGAGGTCACCTCGGCGTTCGACCCGGAGCTGGTGGGGGAGATGCTGACCGTGCTGCGCGACCTGGCGGCGGAGGGCACCACGATGGTGCTGGCCACCCACGAGATGGCCTTCGCCCGCGACGTCGCCAACCAGGTCTGCTACCTGCACGACGGCGCGATCCTCGAGCACGGCTCGCCCGCCGAGGTGCTCGGTGCCCCCCAGCAGGAGCGCACCCGGCAGTTCCTGGCCCGCGTGCTCTGATCCCGCCAGCGCGACCCTGACAGCAGGACTGTCATGATCGGGCCATGGCTTACGCACTGGGGAAGGGCACCGGGCCGCTCGCCGGGGTCAAGGTGGTCGAGATCGCCGGGATCGGCCCGGGCCCGCACGCCTGCATGATCCTGGCCGACCTGGGCGCCGACGTGATCCGCGTCGAACGGCCGGGTGGCAGCGGGCTCGGTGGTGGACCGAACGACGTGCTCACCCGCGGCCGCCCGAGTGTCGCACTCGACCTCAAGCAGCCGGCCGCGATCGAGACGGTGCTGCGGCTCGTCGAGACCGCCGACGTGCTGGTCGAGGGGATGCGCCCGGGCACGACCGAGCGCCTCGGCCTCGGCCCGCAGGAGTGCGCCGCCCGCAACCCGGGCCTGGTGTACGCCCGGATGACGGGGTGGGGCCAGAGCGGTCCGCTGGCCCACTCCGCGGGTCACGACATGAACTACATCTCGGTCGCGGGAGCCCTGTTCGGGATGGGCCAGGTGCCCGAGAAGCCGCAGTTCCCGAGCAACCTGGTCGGCGACTTCGGTGGTGGCTCGACGTACCTGGTGATCGGGATCCTGGCCGCCCTGCTCGAGGCGAAGGTGTCCGGACGGGGGCAGGTGGTCGACGCCGCGATCGTCGACGGCACCGCCCACCTCGCGGCGATGAACGCGACCTTCCTGGCCAACGGAGTCCCCACCGACCAGCGCGTCACCGGCCTGCTGGACGGGGCGATGCCCTACTACGACGTCTACGAGACCGCGGACGGCCGGCACCTCTCGGTGGCCCCGCTGGAGAGCAAGTTCTACGACGAGTGCGTGCGGATCCTCGGCCTCGACGACCTCCCGAGCCGCGACGACCTCGCGAACCTCGACGCCGTCCGGGAGGCGTTCACCTCGCGGATCAAGGAGCGCACCATGGCCGAGTGGGTGGCCGACTTCGAGGGCACCGACGCCTGCGTCGCCGGCATCATCACCCTCCCCGAGGCCGCCGAGCACCCCCACAACAGGGCTCGCGAGGTGTACGTCGAGCGCGAGGGCGTCCTGCAGCCCGCCCCGGCCCCGCGCTTCTCCCGCACCGAGCCGACGCTGGGACTAGGCCCGTCCGTCCCCGGCGCCCGGACCCGCGAGGCGCTGACCGCCTGGGGCATCGCCGACGTCGAGGCCCTGATCGAGCAGGGCGTCGCCGTCCAGTCCTGACCCACGTCGCCCTGGGGTCGAGGGCGGACGGATCGCCTTCGGTGGTTGAGGAAGGACGAAGTCCTGTCTCGAAACCTCCGGTCGGCCAGCGCCTCGGCTGAGGAGGTTTCGAGACGGGCCTGGCGGCCCTCCTCAAGCCAGCGGAGGCGCCCGGCGCAGGGCTCACCCGGCGATCAGGGCTGAACCACCCCGATGGGCACGTTGGCGCACAGCGTGGGTGGGTACGCAGGTGTTCAGGGCGGTGACGCTGTGCCGCCCCCTTCGGAAAGGACTCCACCATGGCTGGACCCATCGCCGGCATCGCTGCCGGCATCATCGCCGGCGCCGCCGGCACCACCGCGCTCAACGCCGTCTCGTACGCCGACCAGGCGCTTCGTGGGCGACCGGGTGGGAGCACCCCGGAGCAGACCGTCGACGCCCTCGCCGACGTCGCGGGGGCCGAGGTACCGGGCGGCCCGGACGCCAGTGCCAACCGATCGGAGGGTCTGGGCGAGCTGGCCGGCATGGGGGTCGGCATCGGCGTCGGCATCGCGGCCTCCCTGCTGCGCACCGAGCGGGTCAAGGTCCCCAAGGGCTTCGCCGCCGTCGCGGTCGGACTGGGAGCGATGGCGATCAGCGACTCGGTGATGACAGCGCTGGGGATCTCCGACCCGCGCAAGTGGACGCCGCAGACCGTCGCCATGGACGCGCTGCCGCACCTGGCCTACGGACTGATGACGACGGCGACCCTGCATCGGCTGCTCGACCCGCGGACCCCCCACGCGCGCTGAGGGCCGCACCCGCGAGATCCTCGGTGGCATGACGTCTCGGACACGGGAGGGCGATGCCCGTCTCGACCTCGTCGCCGACTGCTCGCGCTGCGTGGGGCTGTGCTGCGTCGTCCCGGCCTTCGCAGCGTCGAGCCGACTTCGCGATCGACAAGCCGAGCCGTACGCCCTGCCCGCACCTCGCGGCGGACGCCGGCTGCTCGATCCACGCCGAGCTGCCCGCCCGCGGGTTCCCCGGCTGCACGGTCTACGACTGCTTCGGGGCCGGGCAGCACGTGGTGCAGGTGCAGTTCGGCGGGGCGGACACGCTCGCCTGAGATGTACGACGCCTTCGAGGTGGTCGAGCGCCTGCACGAGCTGCTCTGGTACCTCCTGGACGCGGCTGAGCAGGACCTGCCGCGCGACCTCGCCGACGAGGTTGCCGGGGCGTACGACGTGGTGACCCGCGCCGTCGAGCGAGCCCCGGGAGTCGACGTGCCCGCGCTCCAGGGCCGGGTCGGTGTGCTGCTCGACGAGGTGTCCGGCCGGGTGCGTGCCGGGCTGGGCGGGGCCGACCACTATGGCGCCGACCTGGCCGGACGCGACCTGAGCGGGACCGATCTGTTCGGGGCCCGGCTTCGGGGAGCCCTGCTGATCGGTGCCGACCTGCGCGGGGTCGACCTCGGGCCCGCCGACCTCCTGGGTGCCGACCTGCGGGGAGCCGACGTACGCGGTGCCGACCTCAGCCGGACCCTCTTCCTGACGATCGGCCAGGCCCGGGCGACGCGCAGCGACGACAGCACGCGGTGGCCGGAGTGGTCCGGGCGTTGACCGGAGTGGGTGTCGGCGGCATCCTGAGATGATCTCGACGATCCCCGGGAGGACCCACGTGATGCTCGCCCGCTGGTCCGTCCTGGCCGCCTGAATCTGCCTGGCCGTGCCGCGCACCCTCGAGTGGTGCTGGTCGCTGGGTCACGTGGTGAGCCGGACGGAATAGCCGCTCGCGCCACGGGTTGGCACTGACATGGAGATCTTGCTGACCGGAGGAACTGGCTTCATCGGGAGCGCCGTGCTGGCGCGGCTGCTGGCGGAGGGTCACGAGGTGACCGCCCTCGTGCGCAGCAAGGAGTCGGCGGCCAAGCTCGAGCAGCCCGGCGTCGTCACGCTGGTGGGCGACCTGTCCGACTCCGACTGGGTGCGCAACCAGCTCCAGACGGTGCAGGGCGCGATCCACACTGCTGCGGGGGGCGACGAGAACGACGCGGCGCTCAACGACGCCGTGATCGACGCGGTGATCGAGGCGTTCGCCGGCACGGACAAGCCGTTCGTGCACACCGGTGGGGTCTGGACCTACGGGTCGAACGACGCGATCACCGAGGAGTCCCCGGCCCAGCCGGTCGCGCTCACCGGCTGGCGGGTGGAGAGCGAGCAGCGGCTGCTGGCGTCGGACGTGCGCGCGTCGGTGGTGCAGCCGGGGATCGTCTACGGCAAGGGCGCCGGCATCGCGAGCATGCTGCTCGGCGGTCCTCGGGACGGGGACGGGGCGCTCACGCTGGTCGGCACGGGTGAGCAGCACTGGACGACGGTCCACGTCGACGACCTGGCCGACCTCTACCTGCTGGTCCTCGAGGCCGCGCCGGGCGCCTACGTCGGCGTCGGCGGTGACAGCCCGACGGTGCGCGAGCTGGGCGAGGCCGCGGGGCCGGTGGCGGCCGGATCTGCCGAGGAGTCGGTGCAGCGGTTGGGCGAGCGCGTTCACCGAGGCGCTGCTGCTGGACCAGCAGGCCACCGGCGACAAGGCCAGGGGTCTGGGCTGGGTGCCGTCCCGGCCGGCACTGCTCGAGCAGATCGCCCAGGGGTACGACGCGGCGAGCTGAAGCCGACGGGCGGTTCGCCGACCCCAGCCGGGAGCCACGAGGAGTAGCGTCACGCCATGGCTGAGCCCTTGACGATGCGACCCGCGCTCGGAAGGCGTGCGGCCCGATGAGGCCGTTGCGGCCGCCGCAGGACCGTGAGCGCCTGATCGCCGGGACGGCGTTCCCCGCGATCGGCGACTACGCGTTCCTCTCCGACTGCGAGTCGACGGCGCTGGTCGCGCCCGAGCGGCAACGTCGAGTGGATGTGCCTGCCGCGGATGGACTCGCCGAGCGTGTTCGGCGCGATCCTCGACCGGGACGCCGGTGGGTTCCGCTTCGGCCCGGCCGACCGCAGGTGCCGACCGCACCGCCGCTACCTGCCCGGGCACGATGGTCGCTGGAGACCAGCTGGGGGACGCCCGACGGCTGGGTCATCGTCCGCGACGCGCTGCTGATGGGCCCGTGGCACCACGACGACGGAGCGGTCCAACGCCTACCAGCGGGCCGCCGACCGACTACGACGCCGACCACGTGCTGCTGCGCACCGTCCGGTGCGTGAACGGCGAGGTGCAGGTCGCTGCTCGACTGCGACGCCGTCGTTCGACTACGGCCGCGCCAGGCGCGAGTGGCGCTACACCGGCGACGGCTACCACGCAGGCGCGCGCGCAGCGGTGGCACCGACGATCCCGTGCTGCGCTGACCACCGACATGCGGATCGGCTTCG
The DNA here is from genome assembly GCA_963843875.1 of uncultured Actinomycetota bacterium. Taxonomy (GTDB): domain Bacteria; phylum Actinomycetota; class Actinomycetes; order Propionibacteriales; family Nocardioidaceae; genus Marmoricola. Next base: position 67,110 of record CAWJMC010000005.1, read on the forward strand.
AGGGTCCGCGGGCGACGACCCGCACCCTGCTCAAGGAGGGTGACACCCGGTTCTGCGCGCTGTCCTGGAGCGAGCAGCCGGGCCCCACGACGTACGAGGAGGCCTACGACCGGCTGGTCTGGACCGCGCACCACTGGCAGCACTGGCTGGCGCGGGGCACGCTTCCCCGACCACCCGTGGCGCCACCACCTGGAGCGCAGCGCGCTGACCTCAAGGGCCTCACCTACGCCCCCACCGGCGCGCTGATCGCCGCCGGCGACGACCTCGCTGCCGGAGACGCCGGGCGGCGAGCGCAACTGGGACTACCGCTACAGCTGGATCCGGGACTCGACCCTGGCGCTGTGGGCGCCTGGACACGCTCGGCTTCGACTGGGAGGCGAACGACTTCTTCTCCTTCATCGCCGACGTGGCCGAGCGCCGCCGACGAGCTGCAGATCATGTACGGCATCGGCGGCGAGCAGGACCTGACCGAGCGACTGCTCGAGCACCTGCAGCGGGTACGACGGCGCGCGTGCCGGTACGGGTCGGCAACGGCGCGTTCGACCAGCAGCAGCACGACGTCTGGGGCTCGTTGCTGGACTCGGTGTGCGATCCACACCACGCTCGCGCGACAACATCGACGAGCGGCTGTGGCCGATCCTGTCCAAGTTCGGTCGAGCAGGCCGTCGAGCACTGGCGCGAGCCCGACCGGGGGATCTGGGAGGTCCGGGGCGAGCCGCAGCACTTCACCTCCTCCAAGGTGATGTGCTGGGTCGCCGCCGACCGCGGCGCCAAGCTGGCGCGGCTGCGCGACGACGGACGAGCAGGCGCGAGCGCTGGCAGCAGGCGGCCGACGAGATCCACGCCGACATCTGCGAGCAGCGGCCTCGACGAGCGGGGCGTGTTCACGCAGGCACTACGGCCGACCGAGGCGCTGGACGCCTCGAACCTGCTGATGGCCGCTGGTCGGCTTCCTCCCGACCGACGACGAGCGGATCCGCGCCACGGTGCTGGCGATCGCCGACGAGCTCACCGTCGGACGGGCTCGTGCTGCGCTACCGCGTCGACGAGACCGACGACGGCCTCAGCGGCGAGGAGGGCACGTTCACCATCTGCTCGTTCTGGCTGGTCTCGGCGCTGGCGCGGATCGGCGAGCGTGGACCGGGCCGCGGCTGCTGCTGCGAGCGGCTGCTCGCCTGTGCCAGCCCGCCTGGAGCTGTACGCCGAGGAGATCGACGCCGCTCAGCGGGCGCCACCTCGGCAACTTCCCGCAGGCCTTCACCCACCTCGCGCTGATCAACGCGGTGCTGACGGTGATCAACGCCGAGAACGCCGACTGAGTCGGCGGATCCGGGCTGTGACCTACGACGGCCGGCTCCCGGAAGCGTCCGGGAGCCGGCCGTGGGCCGTTCACGCTCAGGAGTGCGAGTGGTCGGTGCCGTGCGTGTGCTCGTGCGTGGTGCCGTCCTCGTGCGTGTGCTCGTGCTCGTGGTGCTCCACGCTCGCGCCGTCGTGGTGACCGGCCTCGTGGTCGTGCTCGTGCGTCGTGCCGTCGTCGTGGGTGTGCTCGTGCTCGACGGTTCCTTCGGTCATGATGTCCTCCTTGGTCAATGAATGCTTGAGTGCGTTGCTTACAGCATCACTATATGCGCAGGGATGAATATATGCCAACCGAACCATCGCCCGAGATCGAGGACTTCTCCGTCGCGGCCGAGATCTTCCGCCTGCTGGCCGACCCCACACGCGTCGGGCTGCTGCACGCCCTCGCCGGTGGCGACGAGGTCGAGCTGTCGGTGACCGGTCTCGCGGCTGCCGTCGACCGTCGCCAGACGGCCGTCTCGCAGCACCTGGCGCGGCTTCGGATGGCGCGGCTGGTCACCACCCGCAAGCAGGGCACCCAGGTGCTCTACCGGATCGCCAACGACCACGTCCGCGCGCCTCGTGCTCGACGCGATCGGCCACGCCGAGCACCTGGGGCCCGGCGTACCGGCCCACCACATGGAGCGCGACTGATCCCGTCGTCGCGACGCGTCGGGTCAGCCGTGACGTACTCGACGACGAGTGGATCTTGGACGCTGACAGTTTTACTGTCACAATCGAGGAGAGAGCTTGGACCCATCGCTCGACGACAGGTGAGCAGCAGCCATGACCGAAGCATTCGTGTACGACGCCATCCGCACGCCCCGCGGCATCGGCAAGGCCAAGGGCAGCCTGCACGAGGTGAAGCCGGTCGACCTGGTGGTCGGTCTGCTCGACGAGGTGCGCAAGCGCAACGACGGCTTCGACCCCGAGCGCGTCGACGACGTCGTGCTCGGCGTGGTCTCCCCGGTCGGCGACCAGGGCGGTGACATCGCCAAGACCGCGGCCCTCAAGGCCGGCTACCCCGAGACCGTGTCCGGGGTGCAGCTCAACCGCTTCTGCGCCAGCGGGCTGGAGGCCGTCAACCAGGCCGCCGCGCGGGTGCGTGGTGGCTTCGAGGACCTGATCCTGGCCGGTGGCGTCGAGTCGATGAGCCGGGTCGCGATGGGCTCCGACGGCGGCTCGTGGGCGATGGACCCGGCCACGGCGATCGGCACCAGCTTCGTGCCGCAGGGCATCGGCGCCGACCTGATCGCCACCATCGAGGGCTTCACCCGCACCGACGTCGACACCTTCGCCGTCGAGTCCAACTCCCGTGCCGCCAAGGCGTGGGCCAACGGCCACTTCTCCCGCTCCGTGATCCCGGTGCTCGACGAGAACGGGATGGTCGTCCTCGACCACGACGAGTTCATCAAGGCGGAGTCGAGCGTCGAGGGCCTGAGCAGGCTGCGCCCCAGCTTCGAGGCGATCGCCCAGCAGGGCGGCTTCGGCAACGTCGCGCTGGAGAAGTACCACTGGATCGAGAAGATCGACCACGTGCACACCGCGGCCAACTCCTCGGGCATCGTCGACGGCTCGGCGATCGTGGCGATCGGCAACGAGCAGGTCGGTGCGGACCTCGGTCTCACCCCGCGGGCGCGGATCGTGTCGGTGGCCGTCTCCGGTGCCGACCCGACGATCATGCTGACCGGCCCCGCGCCGGCGTCGCGCAAGGCGCTGGCCAAGGCCGGGCTCAAGGTCGAGGACATCGACCTGTTCGAGATCAACGAGGCCTTCGCCGCCGTGGCGATGCGCTTCATGCGCGACATGGGCATCGACGACTCGATCACCAACGTCAACGGCGGCTCGATCGCGATGGGCCACCCGCTGGGCGCGACCGGCGCGATGATCCTCGGCACCCTGGTCGACGAGCTCGAGCGCCGCGACCTCAAGCGCGGCCTCGCCACGCTCTGCGTCGGCGGCGGCATGGGCATCGCGACGATCGTCGAGCGCGACTGAGGACGAATCGCCGATGGTGGTCGAGCAGCGACCGGTCCGAGCTGCGAGGACCTGCGAGCAGTCGAGACCCGGTGACGGGCCCGACCGAGCCTCCCGAGCTCCGCCACCCAGCGCTAACCGAAACCCGACCGCGATCTCCCGGAGGCCTCGAGACGGCGCAGCGTCCTCGACCAGAAGTCCTGAACCAGAAAGCGACAGTGACCGAGAACCAGACCGCCGTCCGCTACGACAAGGGCGAGGACGGCATCGTCGTGCTCACCCTCGACGACCCGAGCGGCAGCGCCAACGTGATGAACGAGCTCTACCGCACCTCGATGCACGAGGCGGTCGAGCGGCTGGTCGCCGAGAAGGACGACGTCACGGGCGTCGTGGTCGCCAGCGCGAAGAAGACCTTCTTCGCCGGCGGCGACCTCAAGGGCATGGTCCAGGCTCGGCCCGGACGACGCCGCCGGCGTTCTTCGAGGAGGTCGAGGCGGTCAAGGCCGACCTGCGCCGGCTGGAGACGCTCGGCAAGCCGTCGTCGCGGCGATCAACGGCGCCGCGCTCGGCGGCGGCCTGGAGATCGCGCTGGCCTGCCACCACCGGATCGCGTTCGACGGCCCCAAGGTGGTCGCTCGGACTGCCCGAGGTGACCCTCGGGCTGCTGCCCGGTGGCGGCGGTGTCACCCGGATGGTCCGGATGCTCGGCATCTCCGACGCGCTGATGGGCGTGCTGCTCACCGGCACCCAGTTCAAGCCGGCCGCGGCCCTGGACAAGGGCCTGGTCGACGAGCTGGTCGGGACGCGTCGACGACCTGGTCCCCGCCGCCAAGGCCTGGATCAACGAGCACGTCGACGACGCCGACGCGGCCACCCAGCCCTGGGACCGCGAGGGCTACCGGATGCCGGGCGGGACGCCGTCGAGCCCCAAGCTCGCGGCGTTCCTGCCGGCTTTCCCGGCGCTGCTGCGCACCCAGCTCAAGGGCGCCGACATGCCCGCCCCGAAGGCGATCATGTCCGCCGCCGTCGAGGGCGCGCAGGTCGACTTCGTGACCGCGACCCGGATCGAGTCGCGCTACCTGACCCAGCTCGTGGTCGGGCAGAACTCCAAGAACATGATCCAGGCGTTCTTCTTCGACCTCCAGGCGATCAACTCGGGCTCGTTGCGACCCGAGGGCGTGCCGGCGTACACCGCCACGAAGGTCGCCGTGCTCGGTGCCGGGATGATGGGGGCCGGCATCGCCTACTCCGCCGCACGCTCGGGCATGGAGGTGGTGCTCAAGGACGTCTCGACCGAGGCGGCCGAGAAGGGCAAGCAGTACTCCGTGACGCTGCTCGACAAGGCGATCTCCCGCGGCAAGATGAGCGAGGAGAAGAAGGCCGAGATCCTGGCCCGGATCCACCCCACCGCCGACCCCGCCGACTGCGCCGGCGTCGACACCGTGATCGAGGCGGTCTTCGAGGACCCCGCGCTCAAGGCCACGGTCTTCGCCGAGATCGCGCGCCGCATCAACCCCGACGCGCTGCTCTGCTCGAACACCTCGACCCTGCCGATCACCGAGCTCGCCTCCGGGGTCGACCGCGCCGAGGACTTCATCGGCCTGCACTTCTTCAGCCCCGTCGACAAGATGCCGCTGGTCGAGATCATCCGCGGCGAGAAGACCTCCGACGCCTCGGTCGCCAAGGCGCTCGACATCGTGATGGCGCTGAAGAAGACCCCGATCGTGGTCAACGACAGCCGCGGCTTCTACACCTCGCGGGTGATCGGCACGATGGTCAACGAGGGCCTCGCGATGCTCGGCGAGGGCGCCTACCCGATGTCGGTCGAGCGGGCCGCGACCCAGGCCGGCTACCCGGTCGGCACCCTGCAGCTCTCGGACGAGCTGAACATGGAGCTGATGGTCAAGATCCGCAACGCCACCAAGGCCGCGGTCGAGCGCGACGGTGGCACCTACACCCCGCACCCGGCCGAGCAGGTGATCGACGCGATGATCGAGGCCGGTCGCCCCTCCAAGCTCAAGGGCGCCGGCTTCTACGACTACGCCGACGGCAAGCGCACGCGGCATCTGGCCCGGCCTCGCGCGAGACGTTCCCGCCGGCCGAGCAGCAGCCCGACTTCGCGGAGATGAAGGAGCGGCTGCTGTTCATCGAGGCCGTCGAGACCGCCCGCTGCTTCGCCGAGGGCGTCATCGAGTCGTCGGCCGCGGCCAACATCGGCTCGATCATGGGCATCGGCTACCCGCCGGCCACCGGCGGCGCCGCGCAGTTCATCCACGGCTACGTCGGGCGCTCCGGCACCGGGATGCGCCGGCTTCGTCGCCCGCGCCAAGGAGCTCGCCGCGACGTACGGCGACCGCTTCGAGCCGCCGGCGTACCTCGTCGAGCTGGCCGAGAAGGGTGAGAGGCTCCCCGCCTGACCCATCCGCCTTGCCCGCACCCCGCGTGGGCAGGTTCACCACGGTATGCAGGGAAACATCGGGCATCCCGCGCAGATCCGTCGTTGTCGGACAGCTGGACACGGCCGACCCGCACTCCCCACGAGCTGTACGCCGTGGGAAGTGCGGGTTCGTCGGCATACCGTGGTGAACCCGCAGCGGGGGCCGGAGGGTTCCGGCGGTTTCCGCACGTGCGGACGAGGAGTTCGGGGGACGATGAGCGGGTGGCTCTCGATCACGGCACCTCGCAGACGGCCTCGCCGGGAGGTGCGGTGACGGCGGGGCCGCTGGCCGCCCAGGTGGTCTCCGTGCGCGGCCTGCACGTGCGTTTCGGCGAGGTCGAGGCCGTGCGCGGCATCGACCTCGCGGCGTACGCCGGACGGGCCACCGCTCTGCTCGGGCGCAACGGGGCCGGCAAGTCGACCACGATGCGGGTGCTCGCCGGCGTCGTGCCGCCGAGCGCGGGGAGCATCACCGTGGCTGGTCTCGACATCCGCACGGACGTGCTCGCGATCAAGCGGCTCGTCGGCTACTGCCCCGACGTGGGCGGCCTGGTGCCGCGCGCGACGCCCTGGGAGCACCTCCAGCTGACGGCGCGGCTGCGGCGGGTGCGCGACTGGGAGCCGCGGGCGCGCGACCTGCTCGAGCGCTTCGACCTCTCCGAGGTCGCCCACCGGGTGACGAGCGGCTTCAGCCACGGCATGGGCCGCCGGCTCTCGGTGGTGCTGGCGACCTTCCACGAGCCGCCGGTGCTGCTGCTCGACGAGCCCTTCGACGGGGTCGACCCGACCGGCGTCGCGGCCACGCTCGAGGTGATCGGCGGGCCCGCGAACGCGGCGCGGGCGTCCTCGTCTCGACCCACCTGCGTGAGCTGGCGGTGCGGTGCTGCGCCGACGCGCTGGTGCTGCGCGGTGGCACGACCGTCGCCGGCCTGGACGCGGCCGACCTCGGCGGGGAGGACGGAGCCGATGTCTACCGCGCTCTCCTGGACTGAGCGGCCCGGCGGTCGCAGCGGGCCGGCCGATCGGCTGGTCGACCCGGTCCGGGACCTCGCCGCGCTGGTCCGGTTCCGCTCGTCGGGGCTCGGCGCCCGCGGGCGCGACCGGATGCGGGTCGCCGCGGCCGGTGCGGTCCTGCTCACCCTGGCGGCCGCCGTGGTGCCGGCCCACCTGCCGGGAGCTGCGACGTACGCCGGCCACGACACGGTGGCGGGACGCCTGGTCACCGCCCTGCCGGCGATCTACCTCGGCTTCGTGCTGCTCGCCGTGCTCACCGCGGCGGCGTCCGGTGGCGGCCGCGAGCTGGTTGCGCGCGCGAGCAGGCCGTGGTCTGGCCGATCTCCCCGACCACCGACCACCTCGCTGCGTTGCTGCTGGCCCCGCTCAACATCGCCTGGCTGCTGGAGGCGTGGACGCTGCTCGGGCTGACACCTTACGTCGCCGGTTCGCACCTGCTGCCGCTCGCGGTCGTGCCGGTGCTGGTCTTCCTGGTGCTCGCCAACGGCGTGCGGACAGCTGGTCGCCTGGACCCTGGAGTGGGTACGCCGCGGTCCCGCCGGAGGGCTGCTGGTCGCGGGGCCTGGCGCCTCGCGCTCGGTGGTCGCGGTCGCCGCTCTCGTGCTCACCGACCGGCTGGCGCCGGTGCTGGATCGCAGCCCCACCCGGCCGGTCTGCTGGCTCGCGCTCGACGGGGCCGGCGCCGACCTGGCTCCGCTACGCCCTGCCGCTGGCGGTGCTGGTGCTGCTCACCGGGGCCGTGGTGCTGGCCGGCGCCGTACCGGCCGGGTGGGCGGCTGCGGCCGCGCGCCGCGCGGGCGAGCACCGGCTGGAGTCCGGCGCCTACCGGGCCCGGCCCGACCCGAGTCCGGACCTGCGGGCGATGGTGCGCCTGGACCGGGCCGGCGTGTGGCGCTCGGTGCCGCTGCGCCGGGGGCTGGTCGTGCTCGCGCTGGTGCCCGGAGCGATCGCGCTTCGTGGGCGACCTGCAGTGGTCAGCAAGCTGGCCATCCTGCCCGGGCTCGTGGCCTCCGGCGCCGCACTGCTGTTCGGTGTCAACGGCTGGTGCCTGGACGGCCGGGGCGGGCTGTGGCGCGAGAGCCTGCCCGCACGACCGCGCGCTGGCGTTCCGCTCCCGGCTGTGGGTGCTGGCCGAGGTGCTGCTCGGCACGATGGTGCTCAGCCTGCTGCTGGCCGGCGTACGTGCGGGACTGCCGACTCCGACGGAGGTCGTCGCCCTGCTCGCCTGCCTGGTCACGGTGGGCGGGCAGGTGCTCTCGGCGTCGATGCGGTGGTCGGTACGACGCCCCTACGCCAGCGACATGCGCAGCGCGCGGGCGACACCGGCGCCGCCCGTCGTGATGGTCGGCTACTCCGCCCGCCTGGCGCTGGCCACGACGTTCGTCGGCGCGCTCTTCTCGGCTCTGGCGGCGCTGCCGGTGTGGTGGCCGAGCGTGCTCCTGGCGGTGCCGCTGGTGCGGTCTCGACCTGGCGGACGCGCGCGTCGAGCGCGCGTGGGCCGAGCCCGGAGGTGCGGGCGCGGGTCGTGGTCACCGTCGCGGGGTGAGAGCCTTCACGCCATGATCACCGAGCACGCCCTGCTCCCCGTCCTGCCGGGCCGGGAGGACGACCTTCGAGGCGGCCTTCGCCCAGGCCCGGTCACTGATCTCCTCGATGCCGGGCTTCGTCGACCTGAGCCTGTCGCGCTGCCTCGAGGAGTCCTCGACGTACCTGCTGCTGGTGCGGTGGGAGTCGCTCGAGGCGCACACCGAGGGGTTCCGTGGCTCCTCGGAGTACGTCGAGTGGCGCCGGGCGCTGCACCACTTCTACGAGCCGTTCCCGGTGGTGCAGCACTTCACGCACGTGCTGGAGGCCTGAGCCCCGATCCTGGCCCGAGCGTCAGGAGCCGAGCAACTTGCCGCAGGCGGTGGTCGCGGCACTCGACCTTCTTGACCGCGGCGGTCTGCTTGTTCTTCTTCGTGTAGCTGTCGATGACGGCCTGCTTCAGGTCGGCGTCGTCGATCTTGTCCATGCAGGTGACGTAGGCCGAGACCTGGGCGGTGGAGGCGCCGGTCTGCTTCTTGATGTCGGCCTTGAGGTCGTCGTACTTGAAGCACTTGACGATGCCGTCGCCGTAGGCCTCGGCGGTCTTGCTGGTCAGCGACTGGGGCACGGTCTTGGCCGCCTTGAGGTCGGAGCCGATGACCTTGTCCTTCTTCAGCCGGTCCGAGCCCGGCCTCGTCGACCAGGGTGTCACCGAAGCACTGGCCGACCTTCTTCCGCTCGGTCGTCGGGCTCTTGCCCGCGAACGACGCCCCGATGCTCTTCGCGGCGGACGTCTCGTCCTTGCTGCGGCCCCCGCAACCGGAGGTGACCAGGAGCAGGGCGATCGGCGGCTGCTGCTGCGAGTGTCCTCATGAGGTGTGACCAACTTTCCTACGACGATGACTTGGCTCGACCTGGCCGAGCTCTGGCCGACCTGGGACCGAGCGGCGCTGCGCACCAAGTCGACCCCCCACAGTGCCGTACGGGGCAGCTGAACCCAAGCGTCCACACCCGCCGACGCGGCCGACGTAACGCGCGTCACGCTTGGCTAGAGTCGGGCCATGGACCTCTCCCCGTCGCCCCGCGCGGCCGACCTGACCGAGCGCGTGCGCGCCTTCGTGACGCGTGAGATCGAGCCGGTGGAGGCGCAGTACCACCGTGACCTCGCCGAGCAGCGGGCCGGCGGTGACCCGTGGCAGCCGCTGCCGGTGCTGGCCGAGCTCGCGGGGAAGGCTCGGGCCGAGGGGCTGTGGAACCTGTTCCTGCCCAAGGAGCACGCCGGGGAGTACGCCGTCCGCTTCGGCACCGACGGTGGTGAAGGCCTGAGCAACGTCGACTACGCGCCGCTGGCCGAGGTGATGGGCGGCTCCGCGATCGCGCCGAACATCTTCAACTGCAACGCTCCTGACACCGGCAACATGGAGGTGCTGCTGCGCTACGGCGACGAGGCGCAGCGCCGGCAGTGGCTCGAGCCGCTGCTGGAGCAGCAGATCCGCTCGGCCTTCACGATGACCGAGCCGGGCGTCGCCTCCTCCGACGCCACCAACATGGCGGCCACCGCGGTCGTCGACGGCGACGAGCTGGTGATCAACGGCCGCAAGTGGTGGTCGAGCGGGGTCGGCAGCCCGGACTGCAGGATCTTCGTCTTCATGGGCCTGACCGACCCGGACGCCGACCGGCACCGGCGCCACACCATGGTGCTCGTGCCGCGAGACACCCCCGGGGTCAAGGTCGAGCGGATGCTCAACGTGATGGGGATGTACGACGAGCCGGGCGGCCACGGCGAGGTGTCGCTTCACCGACGTCCGGGTGCCGGCCGGCAACGTCCTGCTCGGCCCGGGGCGGGCGTTCGAGATCGCCCAGGGCCGGCTCGGACCGGGCCGGGTGCACCACTGCATGCGACTGATCGGGCTGGCCGAGAAGGCGCTCGAGCTGGCCATCCGCCGCGGGACCGTCGCGCACCGCCTTCGGCAAGCCGCTGATCAACCTCGGCGGCAACCGCGAGCGGGTCGCCGACGCCCGGATCGCCATCGACCAGGCCCGGCTGCTGGTGCTCGACGCGGCCTGGAAGCTCGAGTCAGGGCGGCTCGGCGAACGCCTACTCCGAGGTCAGCGCGATCAAGGTGGTGGTGCCGAACATGGCCCAGCAGGTGATCGACTTCGCGATCCAGGTCCACGGCGGCGGCGGTCTCTCCGACGACCACCCGCTCGCGGCGGCCTGGACCTCGGCGCGGGCGCTGCGCCTGGCCGACGGTCCCGACGAGGTGCACCGCGGCGTCGTCGCCCGGGTCGAGCTCGGGAAGTACTCCTGATGAGGCGCTGGTCACCGGCGGGGCCTCCGGGCTCGGCGCGTCCCTGGTCGCGGCGCTCGTCGCGCGTGGCGACGAGGTGCTGGTGTGCGACGTAAGGAGCCGGGCTCGGTGGTCGAGCAGCGAGCGCCAGCGAGTGACGTCGAGACCCCCCGGCCGCGACCGAGTTCCTGCACCTGGACGTCCGCTCCGACGACGACTGGGCGGCGGCCCGGGACTGGGTGATCGAGCACTGGGGCGGCCTCGACCTGCTGGTCAACAACGCCGGCGTCGCCGGCGGCGGCCGGATCGACGTGGCCGGCATGGACGAGTGGGAGTGGATCACCGCGATCAACCTGTTCGGGGTGGTGCGCGGGTGCCGGACCTTCGCGCCGATGCTCAAGGAGCAGGGCGCGGGCCAGATCGTCAACGTCGCCTCGCTCGCCGGGCCTCGTGCACCCGGCCGGGATGGCGTCGTACAACGCGGTCAAGGCCGGGGTCGTGGCGCTCTCGCGAGACCCTCGGCCACGAGCTGGCCGGCTTCGGGGTCCGGGTCGCGGTGGTCTGCCCGTCGTACTTCCGGACCCACCTGCTGGACTCGATGCAGGGCGCGGACAGCGCGTTGGTGAGCACGATGGGTCGGCTGGTCGACAACGCCCCGGACGGCCCGGACGAGATCGCCGCGGCGGTGCTGGCCGGGCTCGAGGCCGGCGACGAGGTGATCCTGCCCGACGCCGCGGCCAAGGCGGCGTACGCCCTGAAGCAGGGCGACCGGGCGGCGTACGACGCCACCATGCGGCGACAGGCCGCCAAATTGGCGAGGACGGCGAGCGAGTGAGCGAGCAGATCGAGGGGGCCGGCGAGGTCCGCGAGGAGGACGCCTTCGACCTCGAGGCGGTGCGCAGCTGGCTGGGCGAGCAGGGCACGACGCTCGACGGGCCGGTCGAGGTGCAGCAGTTCGGTGGCGGGGCGTCCAACCTGACCTACTCGCTGCGCACGCCGGACGCGCGACCTGATCCTGCGGCGCCCGCCGAGCGGGCGCAAGGCCAAGGGCGCGCACGACATGGGTCGTGAGTACCGCGATGCAGGCGGCGCTGAAGCAGCCCTTCGGCCTGGTCGCCGACATGGTCGCCTACTGCGAGGACGAGTCGGTGATCGGTTCGCCGTTCTACGTGATGGAGCGGGTCGACGGGATCATCCCGCGCCGCGACTTCCCCCCCGGCGTCGACCTCGACGAGGCGGCGGTGCGGCGGCTGTGCGAGAACGCCCTCGACATGCTGATCCGGCTGCACCGCGTCGATCCCGACGACTCCGAGGCGCTGAGCGCGCTCGGCAAGGGCACCGGCTACGTCGAGCGGCAGATCACCGGCTGGAACGCCCGCTTCCGGGCCGCGGTCACCGACGACTTCACGCCCGAGCGGATCGAGGCCGGGGAGCGGGTGATGACCTGGCTCGAGGCGCAGATGCCCGACGACGTCGCCAACTGCGTGATCCACAACGACTTCCGCTTCGACAACCTGGTGCTCTCCGCCGACGACCCGACCGAGATCGTGGCCGTGCTGGACTGGGAGATGGCCACGCTCGGCGACCCGCTGATGGACCTCGGCGGCACGATGGCCTACTGGGTCGGCTGACGGGCGACGACGAGTTCTTCCAGCAGTTCCGCCGCCAGCCGACCAACCTGCCCGGGATGTACACCCGGGCGGAGTTCGTCGAGCGGTACTGCGAGCAGATGGGCTACTCGGTGACCCCCGAGCAGTGGCGCTTCTACGAGGTCTACGGGCTGTTCCGGCTGGCCGGGATCGCCCAGCAGATCTACTACCGCTACTTCGCGGGCCAGACCAGCAACGAGGCCTACGCGCGGTTCGGTCCGGCGTGCGAGTACCTCGTGACGCGCTGCGACCAGCTGCTCGGTCTCGGCTCCACCGGCTGATGGGGCAGATCCTGCTGGTCCGGCACGGCCAGGCCTCGTGGGGCGCCGACGACTACGACGTGCTCTCCGAGAAGGGTTGGGAGCAGTCCCGGGTGCTCGGGCGCGCGCTGGCCGCGCGCGGCGTCGTACCGACGGCGATGGTGCGGGGCTCGATGCGCCGGCACCGGGAGACCGCCGAAGGGATCGCCGAAGGTCTGATCGATGCACCGGGCTCGCCGGACTTCGTCGTCGACGAGGGGTGGGACGAGTTCGACAGCGTGGACGTCTTCGCCCCCGTGCCGGGAGCTCCGTCGCCGGAGACCGCGCCGGAGGACTTCCGGGACTGGTTCGAGACCGCGATGGAGCGCTGGACGGGCGGGGAGCACGAGGCCGACTACCCCGAGCCGTTCGAGGCGTTCGCCGAGCGGGTGACGGCGGCGCTCGAGCGTACGGCGGAAGCAGCGCGCTCCGGCACCGTCCTGGTCGTCACCTCCGGTGGAGCGATCTCCTGGTGCGTCGCCACCCTGCTCGGCGACCGCCTCGACCACGCCGCCCGGATCGCGCTCTCCCGCACCGTCAACCCGCTCTGCGCCAACACCGGGGTCTCCAAGGTCGTCGTCGGGCGCCGCGGCACGACCCTGGTCAGCTACAACGAGCACACCCACCTCGAGCAGACCTCGGGGCTGCTCACCTACCGCTGATCTCCGTGGGTCGAGCAGCGAGCGTCAGCGAGCGACGTCGAGACCTGGTGGGGTGAGTGCGGCGTCGGGGTCTCGACGTCAGGACTTCGTCCTTGCTCGACCAGCGGTGGGCGTGGCGGTCCTGCTCGACCACCGGGGGTGGGGCTCGTGGGTCGAGCAGCGAGCGTCAGCGAGCGACGTCGAGACCTGGTGGGGTGAGTGCGGCGTCGGGGTCTCGACGTCAGGACTTCGTCCTTGCTCGACCAGCGGTGGGCGTGGCGGTCCTGCTCGACCACCGGGGGTGGGGCTCGTGTAGGTGCGACGTCGAGACCTGGTGGGGTGAGTGCGGCGTCGGGGTCTCGACGTCAGGACTTCGCCCTTGCTCGACCAGCGGTGGGCGTGGCGGTCCTGCTCGACCACCGGGGGTGGGGCTCGTGGGTCGAGCAGCGAGCGTCAGCGAGCGACGTCGAGACCTGGTGGGGTGAGTGCGGCGTCGGGGTCTCGACGTCAGGACTTCGTCCTTGCTCGACCAGCGGTGGGCGTGGCGGCTCCTGCTCGACCACCGGGGGTGGGGCTCGTGGGTCGAGCAGCGAGCGTCAGCGAGCGACGTCGAGACCTGGTGGGGTGAGTGCGGCGTCGGGGTCTCGACGTCAGGACTTCGCCCTTGCTCGACCAGCGGTGGGCCGTGGCGGTCCTGCTCGACCACCGGGGGTGGGGCTCGTTGGTCGAGCAGCGAGCGTCAGCGAGCGACGTCGAGACCTGGTGGGGTGAGTGCGGCGTCGGGGTCTCGACGTCAGGACTTCGTCCTTGCTCGACCAGCGGTGGGCGTGGCGGTCCTGCTCGACCACCGGGGGTGGGGCTCGTTGGTCGAGCAGCGAGCGTCAGCGAGCGACGTCGAGACCTGGTGGGGTGAGTGCGGCGTCGGGGTCTCGACGTCAGGACTTCGCCCTTGCTCGACCAGCGGTGGGCCTGGCGGCCCCTGCTCGACCACCGGCTGCGGCCGGATCAGATGGTGCTGAACTCGTCCGGGGTGTAGCTCGGCTCGGGCACGCCGGCGGTGATCTCGGTGCCGTCGGCGCGGTGGCCGCCGATCAGCGGCGAGTCGCCGATCTTGCCGTCGATGCGCGGGCCCTGGTCCGTCCAGCGGTACGGCGACGCTGGCGTGCGGCTCGACCTCGTAGGTCTCGCCGCGCACCGACACGACCACGGCCTCGGTGCCGTCGTCGACGCTGAGCTCGAGGTGGTCCTGGCGCGACGCGCACCCGCAGCCGGCTGCCGTGCCAGCGCAGCGAGAAGGCCAGGCACGGCCAGTCCGTCGGGCAGCCGCGGGTCGAAGGTGAGCAGGCCGCCGTGGTCGCGCATCCCGGCGAAGCCGTTGACCAGCGCGGTCCAGACGCCGCCGGCGGAGGCGACGTGCACCCCGTCGACGGTGTTCTCGTGCAGGTCGGCGAGGTCGACGTACAGCGCCGCGGTGAAGTAGTCGGCCGCCACCTCGTGGTAGCCGACCTCCGCCGCGATCACGCACTGCACGACCGCGGAGAGCGTCGAGTCGCCGGTGGTGATCGGGTCGTAGTACTCGAAGTCGGCCTTCTTCTGCTCCAGCGTGAACCGGTCGCCCTGCAGGAACAGCGCCAGCACCACGTCGGCCTGCTTGAGCACCTGGAAGCGGTAGATCACCAGCGGGTGGTAGTGCAGCAGCAGCGGGCGCAGCTCGGTCGGGGTGCGCGAGAGGTCCCAGACCTCGCGGTCGAGGAACTCGTCGTCCTGCGGGTGGATGCCGAGGTGCTCGTCGAAGCGGATGGTCATGTGCTCCGCGCACCGCGGCCCACTCCTCGACCTCGCCGTCCTCGAGGCCCGAGCCGGTCGACCATGGCGGCGTACGCCGTCGGGCTCGTACTCGCGGATCTCCTCGACGGCCGCGGCGGCCCGCTCGAGGTTGTAGCGCGCCATCACGTTGGTGAACAGGTTGTTGTTGACCACCGTCGTGTACTCGTCGGGGCCGGTGACGCCGTGGATGTGGAAGGCCGGGTCGCCGTTGCTGCGCCAGAAGCCGAGGTCGGCCCACAGCCGGGCGGTCTGGACGAGGATGTCGATGCCGTCGCGGACCAGGAAGTCGGTGTCGCCGGTGGCGTCGACGTACTTGGTCAGGGCGTAGGCGACGTCGGCGTCGATGTGCACCTGGGCGGTGCCGGCCGCGTAGTACGCCGAGGCCTCCTCGCCGTTGATCGTGCGCCACGGGAACAGCGCGCCCTTCTGGGCCATCTCGGCGGCCCGCTCGCTGGGCGGCGGGCAGCATCCGGCGCCGGAAGTGCAGGGTGTTCCGGGCCACCTCGGGCAGGGTGTAGGTCAGGAACGGGCGAGACGTAGATCTCGGTGTCCCAGAAGTAGTGGCCCTCGTAGCCCGAGCCGGTGACCCCCTTGGCCGGCACCCCCTGGGTGTCGGCGCGGGCGCTGGCCTGGGCGAGCGAGAAGACGTTGAACCGGACCGCCTGCTGCATCGCGGGCTGGTCGTCGACCTCGACGTCGGCGTCCTCCCAGAAGCGTCGCGAACCACTCGCGCTGCTCGGCGAGGTAGTGGATCGCGCCGTGCTGCGCGGGCCCGGTCGAGGGTGCGGTCGCAGCGGTCGGAGAGCTCACGCACCGGCACGCCGCGCGAGGAGTGGTAGGCGACCAGCTTCTCGACGCGCAGCGTGCCGCCCTCGGGGAGCTCGGTGCGGATGGCGAGCTTGGCCAGGTCGTCGTCGTGGCGGTTGACCAGCTCGACCGGGGTGCTGGACTCGATCAGGTGGTCGGCGGCGACGGCGACGGTCATCTTCGAGTTGCGCGCACACGTAGCCGAGGCCGAGCCGGTCGTCCTCGGCGTAGCTCATCCGCGGCAGCAGCACCCGGTCCTCGAAGCCCTGGGCCTTGCGCGGGTCGTGGCCCTCGCCCATCGCGGCGCTGGCGACGTGGTACTCGTCCTTGCCGTCCTGGCGGTTGAGCAGCTGCGAGGAGATCACGATCGGGGCGTCGCCGGAGAGCATCGTGACCTCGAGGGTCAGCACGGCGAGGTGGCGCTGGTGCATCGAGACCATCCGGGTCGACTCGACCTTGACCCGCTTGCCGGACGGCGTGCGCCAGACCAGCGAGCGGCGCAGCAGGCCCTCGCGCAGGTCCAGCACCCGCTCGTAGGACTCGAGGTCGGCGCTGACGAGGTTGAGCGGCTCGTCGTCGACGTAGAGCTTGAGCACCTTGGCGTCGGGGACGTTGACGATCGTCTGCCCGGTGCGCGCGAAGCCGAACGCCGCCTCGGCGTGCCGGATCGGCCAGGTCTCGTGGAAGCCGTTGATGAAGGTGCCGTGGGCGTAGGCGTCGCGGCCCTCGTCGGGGTTGCCGCGCATGCCGAGGTAGCCGTTGCCGACCGTGAACAGGGTCTCGGTGAGGCCGAGGTCGTCGCGGGTCGTGCCAGGTCTCGACCAGGCGCCAGGGGTCGACGGGGAAGCGGTTGCGGTCCATCGGGTCGCGGGGGATGTGCCCCGCCTGGGCCTCACGAGACCAGCTCGTGCGAGGTCGGAGACGACCACGTCGGCACCGGCGTCGCGCAGCGTGTCGTGCCCGGCGCCGCGGTCGACGCCGATGGTGAGGGCGAAGCCGCCGGCCGCGCCGGCGCGCACGCCGGACACGGCGTCCTCGAGGACCACCGCGTCGGCGTGGGCCACGCCGAGGGCGTCGGCGGCGTGCTGGAAGGTGTCGGGCGCGGGCTTGCCGGGCAGGCCCAGCTCGGTGGCGACCCTGCCGTCGACGACGGTCGCGGAACCGGTCGGCCAGGCCGGCGGCCGCCAGCACGGCGGGGGCGTTGGCCGAGGAGGAGACGACGGCCAAGCGGCATGCCGAGCGCGGCGCAGGTGGTCGAGCAGCGCGACCGAGCCCGGGTACGCCGTCGACCCCGTCGCGCTCCAGCACCGCGTTGAAGGCGTCGTTCTTGCGGTTGCCGAGCCCGCAGACCGTCTCCGCGGTCGGGGCGTCGTCCCGCTGCCCTCGGGCAGGTCGATGCCGCGCGAGGAGAGGAAGTCGCGCACGCCGTCGTAGCGCGGCTTGCCGTCGACGTGGTCGAAGTAGTCCTGGTCGGTGTACGCCGCCTGGTCGGGGTGCGCGGAGCGTCAGGTAGGCGTTGAACATCTCCGCCCAGGCCCGCATGTGCACCTCGGCGGTCGGGGTGACCACGCCGTCGAGGTCGAACAGGGCGGCTCGGATGCGGGTCCAGTCGACCGGCGGCTCGGCTTCGCTCACCCGGAGAAGCGTAGGCGAAGAGCGCGCCCGCGGATGACGACCGGGCCAAGAGTCGGGGTCGTGGGTCCCTCGCGGACCCAGCGCGCCACGTGCGACCCATGACCGGCCAGAATGGCGGGGTGGGCGAGCGCAGGACGATCCTGATCACCGGAGCCAGCAGCGGACTCGGGGAGGAGATGGCGCGCCAGTTCGCGGCCAGGGGCTACGACCTCGCCCTGTGCGCTCGGCGTACCGGCCGGCTGGAGACGCTGCGCGCCGGCATCCTCGCCGGTCAGCCCGACGCCCGCGTGGAGATCCGCCGCCTCGACGTGACCGACGAGGACCAGGTCTTCGAGGTCTTCCGCGGCTTCCGTGACGACTTCGGCTCCATCGACCGGGTGATCGTCAACGCCGGCGTCGGCAAGGGCGCGCGGATCGGCACCGGTGAGCACGCGGTCAACCGGCAGACCGCGATGACCAACTTCATCGGCGCCCTGGCCCAGACCGAGGCCGCGATGGAGATCTTCCGGGCCCAGGGGTCCGGGCACCTGGTGATGATCAGCTCGATGGGGGCCGTGCGCGGCCTGCCCGCGACGATGGCGACGTACGCCGCCACCAAGGCCGCCGTCGCGCACCTGGTCGAGGGACTGCGGGTGGAGTTCCACGGCAAGCCGCAGAAGTTCACCGTGATCTACCCCGGCTACATCGCCTCCGAGATGAGCGAGGGCGTCGAGCAGGAAACCCCGCTGATGACCGGCACCGTCAAGGGCGTGCGCTCGATCGTCGCCGCGGTCGAGGCGGAGAAGGACGCGGCGTACGTCCCGCAGCTGCCGTGGCTGCCCCTGAGCGTCGTGATGCGCCACGCCCCGCTGCCGGTGTTCAAGCGCCTGGTCTGAGCCGGCGCCGGTCAGCCGCCGAGCGCGCGGCGCAGCGCCTCCAGCCCGTCCCGGTTGGCCTGCTGGGTGACGCTCGCCTGGGGTGCGGAGTAGAAGCCGTGGAAGGCGCCGGCGTACACGTGCAGCTCGACGGGTACGCCGGCCCGGGTCAGTCGGCGTGCGTAGTCGAGGTCCTCGTCGAGGAAGAGATCCAGCGCGCCCATCGCGAGGAAGGCCGGCGGCAGGCCGGTGAGGTCGGTGGCGCGAGCGGCCGCGGCGTACGGCGAGACGTCGGGGCCACCCGGCTCCACGCCGAGCAGCGAGGCCCAGCCGAAGCGGTTGCTGGCCGGCGTCCACACGTACTCACCGGCGTAGGGGTGCGGGTCGTCGGTGACCGCAGTCCGGTCGTCGATCATCGGGTAGACCAGGTGCTGGAAGGCCAGGGCGGGACCGCCACGGTCGCGAGCCAGCAGCGCGAGACCCGCGGCCAGCCCACCGCCGGCGCTCTCACCCTTCACCCCGATCCGGGCCGGGTCGACGCCGAGCTCGTCGGCGTGTGTGGCCAACCAGACCAGGGCGGCGTAGCAGTCCTCGACGGGCCCGGGGTGCGCCGTCTCGGGCGCGAGCCGGTAGTTCACCGACACCACCACGCAGCCCAGCTCGCGGGCCAGCAGCCGGTTGTCGGGGTCGTTGCTCTCGGCGAGCCCGAGCACGTAGCCGCCGCCGTGGATGTGCAGCAGGGCCCCGTTCAGCGATCCGTCCGAGCGCGTCGGCGGGATGTAGACCAGTACCGGCACGTCGGGTCCGCCGTCCGGGCCAGGCACCGCGCGCTGGTGCAGCGTACGCCGTCCTCGGGCGGCGCGGGCAGCGTTGCGGCCAGGGCCATCCGGTCCGCGCGGGCCTTCTCGAGGTTGTCCGCGCTCACCCCGTCGGGCAGGTACAGCGCCAGCAGCTCGCGCAGGTCCGGCTCGACCAAGGACAGGCTGCGGTCGTCGGTGGGTGGTCCGGCGGGGGTGCTCATCGGTGCTCCTGACGTGTCGGCTGTCTCGTGACAGCATCTCAAGCATGGTCTTCGGCTGGACGGTGCTCGCCCTCGTCTTCCTCGACGAGCTGCTGGCGATGGCGGCGGCGTACGTCTGGGGGCAGCACGCGTCCGGCTGGCTGCTCGGGCTCCTTGCGGCAGTGGTGGCCGTCGCGGCGTGGTTCCTGTTCGCCTCGCCGAAGGCGCGCTTCGGCGGGCCCGTCGTACGCCCGGCGGTGAAGGTGCTGGTCTTCACACTGGCCTCGGCGGGGCTCTGGGTCGCCGGCCACCACACCGCGGCGCTGATCCTGCTGGTCTTCTCGGTGGCGGTGAACGCCGCCGCGCAGGTGCCCTCGATCAAGTCGCTCGCAGAACCGGAGACCTCGCCCTAGGGTCGAGCACCGTGAGTGAGGACTACCTGGCCATCAACCGCGCGATGTGGGACGGCCGCGCGCCGGCCCACGCCGCCAGCCCCGACTACGCCGTCGAGCGCTTCCGTGACGACCCGGCGTTCGTGTCCGACGTGGTGCGCTTCGACGTACCGCTGCTCGGTGACGTGAGCGGTCTGCGCGGGGTCCACCTGCAGTGCCACATCGGCACCGACACCGTGTCCTTGGCCCGGCTGGGCGCCCGGATGACCGGCCTGGACCTCTCCGAGGTCTCGCTCGACCACGCGCGCCGGATCGCCGGGATCGCCGGTGTGGACACGGACTTCGTCGCCGCCGACGTGTACGACGCCCCGGCCGCGCTCGGCGGCGAGCGGTTCGACCTCGTCTTCACCGGGATCGGTGCGCTGTGCTGGCTGCCGGACATCGAGCGGTGGGCCGGTGTCGTGGCCGACCTGCTCGCCCCCGGGGGAAGGCTGTTCGTGCGCGAGGGTCACCCGATGCTGTGGGGCATCGACGAGACGGTGTCCGAGCGGCTGACCCTGGGCTACCCCTACTTCGAGACCGCCGAGCCGGTGGTCGAGGACGACGACGCGACGTACGTCGAGACCGACGTCCGGTTCGAGAACAACCTGAGCCACAGCTGGAACCACGGCCTCGGCGAGATCGTGGCCGCCCTGCTGGCGCACGGGCTGCGGATCACCGGGCTGGTCGAGCACCACTCGGTCCCGTGGGAGGCGCTGCCGGGCCGGATGGTCCGCGGTGACGACGGCGAGTTCCGCCTGCGCGAGGACGCCGACCTGCTGCCGCTCAGCTTCACCCTGCAGGCCGTCCGCGACTGACCCGCCGAGGCTTCGCAACGCACGGCAAGAACCCGTCGAGGCGTCGCAAACGCGTGGCGAACGCGGGCCGAGGCGTCGTGGATGCAGGGGCCGCACGGCACTGGTGGTCTGAGGCCGGATCCGGGCTGAGTCGCACGAGAGCGATTCCCGGAGCAAGAGGCCCCTCGGCGGACCGGTCCTCGGGCCGGTCGGCCGGCTGCGGCGCCGGCCGGCGTCGTTCAGCTGCTCGCGGAGGCCGACGGGGTGAAGGGCTGGTACGGGCCGCCTTCGACGCGGACCACGTCTCGTTGACTGGTCGCACCGATGCACGTGGTGATCTGCTTCTGATCGACCTCGACCCCTCGGCCGTCGAGAACGGGGGAGAGCCGATCGATCTTGGCTGTCGTCGCCTCTCCGTCGGCGTGCCGGAAGTCCACGATCAGCGGGACACCGCCTCGCGTGGCTCGATCGGCCCACGCGGGCAGCGCCGAGGTCGGCAGCTCGCCAGCACGAATCAGGCCGCGGACCTGCTGCACGTAGCAGAACGCCGGCAGGATGTCGGGCAGTGGGTAGCAGGTCCCCTCACAGGCAACCCGGCTCGAGTGAGCACTGGCCGGTGCAGAGGTCGGTGCCGCCGAGCCGCTCGCGCCGGTGTCCGAGCCACAAGCCGCGAGCCCGACGATCGCGGCGATCGAAGCCGCAACCGCCGCTGGAAGGGCCCGAGTCAAGGTTTGCCCCAGTCCTCGTCGGTCAAGAAGTCGTTGACCTGGTCCGGGTCCTTGTGCTCCAGGCCGTAGAAGTCGTTGTATCCCTTGTACGTCTGGTTCATCTGGTTGTTGTAGTCGTCGTAGAAGCTGCTGTCGGCGATCACGTTCCCGCTCGCATCCTTCAGCGGATGGTCCGTGAAGTACTTGGTCAGGGCCTGGTCCGCTGCGTCGCTGATCGCCGCGTTGGACTGCCCTTCAGGGTGCCGCAGCGCCTCGGGGAGATCGCCGGGCCGGATCTTGTGCTGCTCGACCATCGCATCGATCAGGTACGTCGTGTTCGCGGTGGTCACGTGCGAGCCGTCGGGACGCCAGTCGGGATCGACCACGGCGGCGGGTGGCGGCAGGTGGTCAGCGGTGAGCAGGTTGGCCACCAAGATGTTGCCGGCGCCCGCAGGAGTGCCGATGACGTCCCCGACGACGGGGATCTTGCCGGCGATCGTGGCGACGATTCCCGAGGCGATCTTCAGGTTGCGCACCCGCTCCGCGTCCGCCTCACCCGCATTGAGACCACGCTCGGAGGCTTCGTTGATCAGGCCCGAGTCGAGCATCGCGGAGAGTCGACCGTTGGTGTCCGCCAGCTGCCGTGGCCCGGAGCCGTGGGGATCGTGCACCCAGTCGGCGACCCGGTCGTGCTCGTAGGCGGCGACCAAGGTGCTCAACCGTGTAGCAGCACTCGACGTGTCGCTGGGATTGTCCGGATCGCCATGATCGCTGGCGAGGTACGTCATCAGACGGACCGCGTCGGGCTTGGACACGTCCAAGCTGTCCCCGGAGGTGCCGTCCTCGGCGGCGAGCTGGCCGAAGTGGTCGGAGGTCGCGTCGACCAGCGCCATGGTCAGGGTCCGGTTGTAGGCGGCGGAGGAATCGCCGTCCCGGCCATTGTCGTGCGTGCCCATGAGGGTCGCGAAGGTGTTGTCGTCGCCCTCCGTGGTGGTGATTGCATTGACCACGCCGGTGAACGTCCGGTCGGAAAGCTGCTGCTCGTAGCCGCCGGCCTGGTGAGAGCCGTGCATCCAGCTGATCATGCCCTTGATCTGGTCCTGCTGCTCGCCGGACCACGGGTGCCCGAAGATCTCCTGCGCGTAGGCAGAAGGCTTCAGCAGGGTCGGGTAGTCGCCGGGCTTGCCGCCGGTGTAGTCGTGGTCAGTGCGGAACAGGTTCATGACCGACTCGTGGTTGCGCCCCACGAGGCCGTACATCGACGCGGACAAGCCGTCGTCCCAGTGCTCGTGGTCGCCCGCGATTCCGACGCCGGGGACGTTGTCCATGGCCAGGTTGGACAGTGTCACCGTCTGGGCCAGGTCCACACCCATCTGCGTGCCCGGCATGGCTGTCGAGTGCGAGAGGACGCGAGCCAGATCCTTGAAGTCGTCGTTGTCGTGCCAGCTCTGGCCGCTGATGTCCTCTCCCGCTGCGTCGTGGAGGGCCTTCTGCACGTCTGACGGTAGGTCGTTCTCCGAGCCGCCCAGACGTTCGTTGGACGTGTTGAGGATGGAGTCGCCGAGTGCGTTGAGCAGCCCGTCCTTGTCCTTGAACCCGGGATCGTGGACGTCGTAGTAGTGCGTTCCGTCCGGGACGTTGTAGGACTGCCTCCAGTCGTGCTTGTCGGCGTTGATGTACTTGGTGATCGCCTCGTGCTCCGGCCACGTCGCCTTGACGAAGCCTCGCAAATAAGTGTGTGCGTTGGTCACCAGCGGGTTGCCGGAGGCGTTGAGATTGTTCTTGGCCAGCCAGGGCCCCAGTATCGCGAGCGCGCCGTTGAGCTTCTGGGCCGTGGCGAAGTCGGCGAGGAAGAGCGCCGGGCTTCCATTGTGCTGGGCGATGTAAGCCGCGGAGTCCCCGTCGATGCTGCCTTGGTCCGGGTCGACGTCGTGGGGCAGCACCAAGGACACGACGTCGTTGACGACTTGCTTGTCGGGGTGCTTGAGCGACATCAGGTACTTGACCAGGTCGGGATGCTGCTTGTTGAACGCCTGCCGCTCGGCCTCGGTCATCGCCGAGAAGCTCTTCATGTCGCCGTTCTTGATCTCGCTGCGCCAGTAGGCGTACTTGTCGGCGCCGGTGAGCTTGAGACCCTTGTAGAGGCTGGCGGCGTCAAGCGGGATCAGGCCGGCGCGGATCAGCTGGCGGACGTATTCGTTGATCTTGCCCGGCCCGGCCTTGAACCGGGAGGCGATGCTGTCGGCATCGCCGTCGAGCTTCGTCACCGCCGCGTGGTACCTGCCGCTGAGCCCGGACTTGACCGACGCCTTGATCTTGGACGTCATCGCTTGGGAGTCGTCGTACTTGGGTGACTGCTCGCGGGCCCGGACCTGCTGGGCGGCCTCGGTGTTGAGGGTGTTCACGGTGGTGTCGAGACGGTCGACCATGCGGGCGAAGTCCTTGATCAGTCCGACCGCGTAGTAACCCTTGGCGGCCAGGCTCTTGGCGCTGTCGGCGACCGTCTTGGGGTTCTTCTGCACGTCAGCCGTGATGTCACCACCGAGCTGGGCGGGGATCTTGCTGGCGTCCTTGTCCAGCTCGCCGCCCAAGGCATGGATGGTCTTCGCGTTCAGGCCCGGATTGTCGGCGTCGGCCCGGATCGTGTCCCCGTTGACCCCGCCGTTGCCGTGGATTTCCTGGAAGTACTGGAACGGACCAGGAGTGCGCTGCACCATGTCTTGAGCTTCCCCTCGACGACGAACTCTTCTTCGACCCTTACCCTCGCGACCAAGTCGGTAAACGCCAGGTCCGGGCCGGGGAGACTCGAAAGGACCGGCGAAGAAATCTCCGCCGGTCCCTTGGGTTCGAGGTTGCTCGAGAACTACAGCTGCCGGTTGATGTGCGCGAAGTCCCCGGCCGAACGGGCCACCGGCTGCTTGAGCCCGGCACCCGCCTCGTTGTCGTAGTCACGACTCGTGGAAGCGACGTTCGAGACGTTCACTCCCGCGTTGTCAACCTGGACGGGCAGCTTGTTGGCGTGGTCGACGATGTCGCCGGTCACGAACGTCGACAGCGCGCCGACGACGGTGGGATGGCCCATGGTCGCGCCGTCCAAGCCCTCTTTGAGCCCCTTGCTGGAGCTCTGCGCGCCGGACGACCGGCTCGACGTGGTGCGACCCACGCCGTGCAGACCGTCGACGTGCATGTCGAAGTTGCTGGCTCCCACGGTGGCTACCTCAGTTGATGGGGCGAACGTGGGTCCGCGCCGCCTGGTCCGCTCCGTGCAGGACCTCGTTGGCCCCATCGGACAGACCGTTGGCAAAGCGCTTGCCGTGGTTGGTCACGTTCTCGACGTTGTGACGCGTGCCCTGGGCGGTGCCCCTGAACTCGTCGGCACCGATGCCGCCATCATGGATCGAGGCGATGTTCTGCTGGCCTCGCACTGCGTCGTCACCAGCGGTGGTGACCCTGCCGGACGCCGAGTGGGTGTCGTCGCGGTGGGTGTCGTAGGTGGAGCGGTGCAACTTGATGCGATCGGGATCGTTGGCTGCCATGACTTTCCTCCTGGTGTGTTCGGGATGAGGGGCAGCTGAATCAGCTGCGGTTGACTCGGGACTGCAGGTCCATGGAGGCCGACTCGACCGTCTTGAAGGCCGACCCCTGCCGGTCCGCGCCGTCCTGCTCCACACCGCTGGACTGCTTGACGTAACGGCTGGCGTTGTCGGCGTTCGTGACGTGCATGTTCCCGCCCGCCTTGAACCCTTCACCGACGGCCTGCGATCCGTTGAAGCCCTGCGTGGCCATGGAGCCGCTGCTCCCGGCCATGAACGCCTCGGCGTTGCCTTGCTGCGTCCTGGAGGCAGTCTGCGAGGTGCCGCCCGCGTCGCCGACTCGGTTGTTCTGCGTCTGGGTGGCTTGCTTGTCGATCTGCCAATTGTCGCGTGCGCTCATGCCGACTCTCATTCCTGACTAGGCGTCAGGACTGGCCCCCGCGGGCACCAGCCCCCTGCATCTGAAGAAAACCATACCCGGGGACGAGCCCGCCAAACTTGTTCGTCATGGCTTTTTTCCAGCCGGGACGAAGAAGTTCAGGACGGATCCTCGTCGCCCTCCACGACGGCCGTCTGGACCAGCACCGTCGCGCCGTCCCGGTTGACGTACATCGCCCGCCCCTTGGGAAGTCGCCGCGAGGGGTGCCCGCCGACGAGCCGACCCTCGAGCCGGTCGCCGGAGAACATGAACCCAGGTGCGCTCAGGTCGATCAGTCGCTGGATCAGCGGCTCGAAGACCGCACGGGACATGCCTCCGGTGCGGCGGGCCATGACCAGGTGGAAGCCCAGGTCGCGGCCCTGCGGAAGGAGGTCGACGAGCGGATCGAGGGGGTTGCCCTGGGACGTGGAGACGAGGTCGAAGTCGTCGACGATCACGAAGACCTCGAGGCCGTTCCACCAGGTGCGGTTGCGCAACTGGTCGGCGGTGACGTCCGGGCCGGGCACGCGCTCCTTGATGGCGGCGGAGATCTCAGCCGTCATCTGGGCGGCCTGGTCCTGGCCCGTGACGTAGGAGAGCAGGTACTCGGGAGGTACGACGTCGAGGAGGGAGCGCCGGTAGTCGACGACCACGATGCCGATCTCCTCAGGAGTGCGGGTCGCGACGAGGTTCGCGATCACCTGCTTGAGCAGGTTCGACTTGCCGGTCTCGCCGTCGCCGTAGATGTGCAGGTGCGGGTCGGAGTCCCACACGTTGACCGAGGCCGGACCGAGGTTGAGCTCGGAGATGCCGACGAGAAGGTCGTCGTCGCCCCTCTCCAGGGTCGGCAGGTCGCGGGCGGAGACGCGTGCAGGAAGCACCGCCACCTTCGCGACGGAGCGACCGTCCCACTTGTTGGCGACGTGCTCGATCAGCGCGCTCTGTCCGGCGGACTCGTCCTCCTCGCCATCGGGCAGGGACAGGACCGGGAGGGCGGCCTGGAAGAGGAAAGCCTGCTTGCGGCTGCCCATCACCCCGCGGCCGTTGGTCTCCTTGGGCACCTGTTCCATCATCGCGCGGTCGAACTCGGAGTCGTAGACGTCGTTGAGCCGCATCTCCAGCCGTCCGCCCATCGAGCTCTGCATCCGCATCCGGACCTGCATGCCCTGGGTGACGGTGACGATCACGTGGACACCGAAGTTCGTGCCGCGTGCGGCGAGGTCGGAGACCACGTAGTCGAGGTCGTCGTACTCGTCGCGGAAGGTTCCCCAGCCATCGACGATCAGGAAGACGTCACCGACCTGGTCCTCGTCGAGCTCGCCCTTCGCGCGGGCCCTGCGGTAGGCGCCCATCGAGTCGAAGCTGCGGTCGCGGAAGAGCGTCTCGCGCGCATCCAGCAGGGTGCGTACGTCGTTGACGGTCCGCTGGATCTTCTCGGGATCCACCCGCGTGGCCACGGAGGCGACGTGTGGCACCTTCAGCAGGGGCGACAGGGAGCCGCCCCCGTGGTCGATGCAGTAGAAGGCGACGTCGCCCGGTGCGTAGGAGTTCGCCAAGGACAGGACCAGGGCGCGCAGGAGGGTCGACTTGCCCGACTGGGGGGAGCCGGTGACGACCAGGTTCGCCCCGCTGCCGGTGAAGTCGTAGTCGAGCGGGCGCTGGTCCTGGTGCGTCGGATCGTCCACCAGCCCGATCACGGCGCGGCAGGTGGTGCGGTCAGCACGCTGGTCGAGGTCGACCAACGACCCGAGCGGCAGCACGGCGGGCAGTGGCTCCACCCACACGGGTCGGACCCGGGCGAGCCCGGAGCCGGCGATCTGCGCGCACAGCACGTCGAGGACGCTCTGCACCCTGCCGTTCGCCGGCGAGTCGCCGTCCGCGGTCGCAACGACACCGGTCTCCTCGGCCGCCGACTGCGCGGCGAGCCATGCACCGAGGCCGTTCAGCGCGACGTACGGGACGACCGGGACGACCGTCTTCGCCTCGCCCGTCGGAGGCACGTACGCCGCCGAGACCAACGCGGCCTTGAACCGCTCGAACACCGAGGTGTCGACCTTGAGGAATCCGGAGCCGGGCTCGGGCGGCAGGTGGTAGGCGTCCGGCACACCGATCGTCTCGCGGCTCTCGCTCTCGGAGAACGTGCGCAGCGAGATCCGGTACGACAGGTGCGACTCGAGGCCACGGATCTTGCCGGTCTCGAGCTTCTGGGTCGCCAGCAGCAGATGCACCCCGATCGAGCGCCCGATCCGCCCGATGGCCACGAACAGCTCGGCGAAGTCCGGCTTGGCGACGAGCAGCTCGGAGAACTCATCGACGATCACCAGCAGGTGCGGCAGCGGTTCGAGGTCCTCGCCGGCGTCGATCCGGTCCTGGTACGACGTCACGTTGGGCAGGTTGCCGGCCCGCTTGAGAATCTCCTGGCGGCGCTGCATCTCGCCGTACAGCGCGTCTCGCATCCGGTCCACGAGAGTCAGGTCGTCCTGCAGGTTGGTGATCATCCCGGCGATGTGCGGGATGTCCTCCATCGCCGCGAACGTCGCGCCGCCCTTGAAGTCGACGAGCATCAGCGCGAGCCGGTCCGGGCCGTGGCCGATGACCAGCGAGCTGACCAGGGTGCGCAGCATCTCGGACTTGCCGGACCCCGTGGCGCCGACCACCAGTCCGTGCGGGCCCATGCCGCCGTGGGCGGACTCCTTGAGGTCGAGCAGCACCGACTCACCGTCGGCGTCCACCCCGATCGGCACCCGCAGCAGGTCCCGCTGGGGGCGGGCCCGCCAGGTGGAGCGCAGGTCGAGATGCATCGGGTCCGCGACGCCGAGGATCTCGGCCAGGCCCACGGTGCCGCTGAGGTCGTCGCCACGCATCCCCTCGGGGGTCAGCCGCATCGACGACAGGGTCCGCGCGATCGTGGCCTCCAGCCCCGCCGGGGGCAGGTCGACGGTGAAGGGCTCCTCGCGGCCGCTCGCCGAGGCCGACCCGTCACCGTTGATGGTGATCCGTGCGTCGACCTGGTCGGGCTCCTGGTTGGCCGCCTCGTTGAGGGTGACCACGTGCACGCCGAGGCTGGCCAGGGACACCTTGGTATCCGGTGAGTGCAGCTGTTCGGCGGTCCTGGCGTCACCGTCGACCAGCACGACCAGGTGTGAGTCGTTCAGCTGGGGGCCACGGGCTCGCTGGAACCGGTCCAGGCGCGCCTCGAGCTCGGGTGCGAGCAGGTCGGCCATCGCGTGCACGGTCGTGGTGATCCGGCGGGCCGGCACCTCCCCGTCGAAGGCCACCCCGTCGTGGTTGTGCGGCAGCCACTTCACCCAGTCCCAGGAACCGGCCGAGGCGTCCGAGCGGACGACGGCGACGGACAGGTCGTTGGGGGTGTGCAGGCTCACCAGCTGGAGCACCAGGTTGACCGCGAACGAGCGGCGCAGACCCGGGTTGGCGAGCACGCTGAGCTGGCCGATCTGGGTCAGGTCGAGCGTGATCGGCTGCGCACGCAGGACGGCGTACCGCTGCTGGAGCTCTTGCGCCGACTGCAGGCAGACCGGGTCGAAGTCGTTGAGCGGTCCGGTGTCGGCGTCCAGGGTCAGCCCCGCCGCGAGAGGGACGTCGCCGGTGCCGACGCGAACGGTGAGGAAGTCCAGGTGGGTGGGTCGACGTTCCCAGCGGCGGGTGTCGTCGCGGCAGATGTCGAGCAGCTCATCGGTGCGCGGGTAGCGCCAGGCCTGCTCGGCCCGCTGGTCGGAGATCTGGTCGCGGACCTGGTGGCGCAGCGACTCGATGTAGTCGAGGTAGCGCTCACGTCCCTCCCGCTCGGCGCGCTTGGCCCCGCTGCGCTGCGAGACCATCATCAGCACGCCGATGGCGATGGAGCCGATCAGCGCCAGGAAGGCCGCCACCGCGATGATCGGGTGACCCTTCTGGGTCACCGCGACGGTCAGCGACCCGGTGCCGCTCATGATCGGCATCATCATCATGCTCGCACCCGCCATCGCGGGCGCGCCCTGGCCGCGGCCGGGCGGCGCGGAGATGGTGACCGGCTCCACCTCCACACCTGGCGGCGCGACTCTGGCCGGCCGCTTGACCAGGGTCGTCGTCATCGGTGCTCCTCGCAGTCTGGCTGGCGTCGCTGGCTGGCGGTCCGTACCCGGGCAGTTTGGACCGGTTGAGCGGGGATCGTGGGGGAATCCCGGTTCCGGCCACGCCGCCGTCGACGGTGCAGCAGGATGCGCTGGGCGCAACGATATGCTCGCGCCGGCCGAGACGGAGGGTGCCATCGTGCTGACTGCCTACAGCCGCGTCACTGTCGTCACCGCTGACCGGGTGGTCGATCTGGCGCTGCCGAGCGCGCTGCCGCTGGCCGACGTGATGCCGCAGGTGATGCGGTACGCCGCTCCCGACTCGGGTTCGACCGGTCCGCTGAGCTGGACCCTGGCCCGCGTCGGCGGCAGCGCCCTCCCGCTCGGCAACACGCTCACCGACGCCGGCGTGCTCGACGGCGACGTGCTCGAGCTGCGACCCGAGACCGAGGCGATCACGCCGGCGCGCGTCGAGGACGTCCGCGACGCGGTGGAGGACAGCGTGGACGCCTCCGGCGGCGTCTGGACCACGCGCACGACCGGGTCGTTCGCGGTCACCGGTGGTGCCGTCGTACTCGCCCTTGGTGGGGTCGTCGCGCTGCTGGGTGAGCAGATCGGCCTGCCCGACGAGCTGACCGACCTCGACAGCATCCCTTCCGCGGTGCTCGCGATCCTGGCGCTGATCGGAGCCGTGGCCTGGGCTTCGCGCTTCGCCCGGTCCTTCGACGGGCAGGTGGCCGGGGCGGTCGCGCTGGGCTGGGCGGGTCTGCTGGGGGCGGCCGTCGGCCGTGGCGCGGATCTTCGCGGCTGGGTGATCGTGATCGTGGCCGTGGTGCTGGTGGCACTGACGGCCGCCACCGCTCGTGCGGTCTCCGACGCCGCCACGGGCCACGCGGCCTTCGCCGTCGTCCTGCTGGGCTTCGGGGTGGTCGCGGGCTCGCTGGTGCTGTCCGGCGTCGGGGGCGGACAGGCCGAGCGGGGCGCAGCCGTGCTCGGTGTGCTCGCCATCGGCATCGTGCCCCGGATCTCGCTCTCGATCGGGGGGCTGGCCAGCGCCGACTACCGGGTCCGCCACGTCGGCCAGCTCGAGCTGGCGGCTCTGCACCGGCGGTACCGCGCCAGCAACGCGATCGTGGTCGGCTCGGTGCTGGGCCTGAGCGCGACCGCCGGGCTGTGCGCTGTGCTGCTGGAGCGGACCGGGCGCCCCTGGGACCGCAGCGAGGCCGTTGCGGTCGCGGTGGCGCTGATCCTGCGCTCACGGCTGTTCTCACGCACCCAGCACATGGTCGGGCCGCGGTCGGTGGGCCTGACGGTGCTCGTCTTCGTCGGGATCCGAGCGGCACTCGAGGTCGAAGACCTGGTGCCGTGGGTCGTGAGTCTCGCGGCCCTGGCGATGGTCGCCGGCATCGGGCTGGCATCGACGGCGATGTCGGACATCTCGCGGGCGCGGGTCAAGCGCCTGCTCAACGCGGTGGAGTTCGTGGTGATCGTGGTGATGATGGTCCTCGCGCTCGGTGCCATGGGCCTCTACACCGAGCTCGGGGGGATCTTCTCGTGACCGACGACCGGGACCAGGACAAGGACCAGGGACCGCACCTGTCCGGCGTGCCCCGTGAGGACACCGGGCCCGATCCTGACGACCTGGCCGACGGTCGCGCGGTTACGGAGGACGACCTGAGGCCACCGGAGGACTCCGACGACGTGGCCGGTCACGACGATCCGGGCGAGGCCCCGCGGCTGAGCCGGCTGGAGGGGGCCCAGTCGGCAGCCAGCGACCTGAGTCGGATGGGGATCGATCCGCGCAGCCTCGGGATCGACGTGCCCTCGGCGCCTGCGACCAGGCCGGCGCGCCCGGATCCCGACCCGGCCGGTGGTCGGCGGGCCGCAGTGGCCGACAGGTCCGCAGCCCACCAGCCGGGCCGGATCGGGCCTGGTCCGGCGACCGGTGCCGGGGCGGGTGTCGGGACTGACCGCGAGACAGGGCAGGACACGAACGTCGTCCGGCTCCGCGCCGAGGAGCCGATCGCAGCGAGGACCGAACCCGAGTCGGCGGGGTCCCCGGCCCAACGCACCCCGTCCCAGTTCGAGTCGGCGGTCGCCCGTACCACGGTGCAGCCCCCGACCCGTCCCGACCCGATGCGGATGCTGCGGACCGTGGCCCGGGGGCTGGCCACACCTGACGCCGCGGCGTCCGTGCAGCAGGAGCGCGAGCTCATCGAGGCCGTACGCCGTCGCCAGACCGACCGGCGCCTGATCGCCTTCGTCTCCGGCAAGGGCGGCGTCGGCTGCTCCGCCGTCGCCGCTGGGGTCGGTACCACGCTGATGGCCATGCGGGACGACCGCTCGGTCCTGGTCGACGTGCAGCAGGGGTCTCCCTCGCTGGGGGAGTGGCTGGGAGCCAGCGGCGTCTGCAGCGTCGCCGACATGATCGCCCGTCGCGAGGACTTCGAGGCGCCGCAGGCACCCTCCGGTCTCGGGGTCGTCGATGGTGCGCGGTGGGACAACGCGATCGGCCGGTCCGACGTGTCCGGAGTGCTCGAGCGGCTCGGCGTCGACCACACCTTCCACCTGCTCGACGTCGGAGACGACGCCGGCGAGGCTGGTCACACCGCGATGGCCCGGGCGGACCTGGTGGTGCTGGTCGGCGGGCCGGGGCCCGCCGGTGCCGCGGCCGCCGCAGCGGCGCTGGACCGGATCCGCTACGTCAATCCCGACGCGGCGGGGCGCGTGGTCAGCGTGCTGGTCTGCATGCACGACGCGACCTACCGAGGGGCCCAGCGCGAGCTCGCGCCGGGCGCAAGCGGCTTCCCGGGTCTCGTCGTACCCCCGGATCCGCTGCTCCAGGGTGGCGGGCGGTTCGATCCTGCGGCACTGGCCTCGGCGACCCGGGAGTCCTACCTGCGGGTCTCGGCGGCCGTGGTGACGGGCGACCGCCGATGAGGGCCGAGCAGTGAGCGAGCAACCCGGGCCGGGGGCCGAACCAGGACGATCAGACCCGTCCGCGGGGTGCGGCGGGAGGGCGGACTGCTCTGCAGCAGACCCCGAACGCCGAGAAGTACGTCCTCGAGGCCGACGCCATGCGGCGTCGCCAGCTGCGCTCGGCGCTCCTGCACGGCAGCCGGCGTACGTGGCGCGACAACTCACGGGTGTGGCCGGCCGTCGTGATCGGCATCATCGTGGCCGCGGTCATCGTCGCGGCCCTCACGGTCACGCAGGCGATCAGCGTAGGTAACAAGACCGACAAGAAGCAGCAGAAGCAGCAAGAGCAGCAGCAGGAGCAGCAGCAGCCGTCCCCGGTCCCGTCCACCCTGTCGACCGCCCGGCCCTCGGTGCCCCAGTCCGGGACGGCGACGCAGCCCCCGCCGGCTCCGCCGTCGGCACCCGCCTCCGCGCGGAGCGCCGCGCCCGGCGGGAGAGCCTCCGGTAGCGCCTCGTCCGCCCCGCCGGCCTCGGGTTCACCGTGACCGTCACGACTCTCGTGACGTCCGCGAGCTTGCCGATACCCTCACGAAGCGGGCAGCAGCGGCTGTAGGTTTTGATTTGGCGTGATCGGGGGATCTCACTGAGACTGGCCCTCCCGCGTGCGGATGACGTGACCAGCTCCAGAGAGGGACCCCGACCGACATGGCCCAAGGCCGTTCGTCCACCACCAGGCTGCCTTCGACCCGAGAGTCGAGGCCGGCCCTGATCGGTCTGGCCATCCTGCTCATCGTCGGTGGTGCGCTGGCCTCGGGCTACCTGGCCCTGCAGGCCGGCAACCGCTCGTCGTTCGTGATGGTCCAGCAGGGGGTCGCGCCGGGCTCGGCGATCACCGAGGACGACCTGGGTCGGGTCAGCCTGCCCCAGGACTACGACGGCGGGGTGCCCGCCTCGCAGGCCAGCGGCGTGGTCGGTCAGTCGGCCACCGTGCGACTGCTGCCGGGCACCGTCCTGGCGCCGGGGATGATCTCGAAGAAGAGTGGCGTCGACCCGGACCAGACCCAGCTGACCGTGCCGGCGCCCTCGGGCCCGTTCATCACCAACCTGCAGCCGGGTGCGCAGCTGGCGCTGAACATCTCCACCGGGTCCGACTCCGGCTCCGGGAGCCCCCGGGAGAGCATCTTCGCCACCTTGGTCTCGGTCAACACCTCCAGCGGTGGTGGTGGGCTCACCGGAGGCTCGACGTCCGAGGCGTCCATGGTGGTCACCATCGACGTGTCCTGCCTCTCGGTCGTCTCCCAGGGCGCGCAGGACCAGTCGATCGTTCCCGCCCTGATCGGCGACGCCAGCAACAGCGCGGTCATGCGCACCTGTCGAGGCTGAGCCATGGGTCTGATCGCGGTCGGCTCGGCCAAGGGTTCTCCGGGGGTCACCACCGTCGCGCTGCTGATGGGCATGCTGTGGCCGCGGATGAGCGTGGTCGCGGAGTGCGACCCGTCCGGCGGTGACGTGGCCTGGCGGATGCCCGGCGCCGACGGACGACCGCTCGACGCGCAGACCGGCCTGCTGAGCCTGGTCGCTGCGGGTCGCCGGGCCCTCGAGACCGGACTCGTGCTGCGCCACGGTCAGACGATCGTGGGCGGCCAGGTCGTGATCGCGGGGATGAGCGCTCCCGAGCAGGCGAGCAGCGTGCCGTGGACGGACCTCGGCGCGATCCTCGCGGGAGCGCCCGGCTTCGACGTGATCGCCGACATCGGACGGGTCGGGGCCAAGACGCCGCAGAGCGCGCTTCTCGACGTCGCCTCCGCGATCGTGATGGTCGTCGACACCGTGCCCAGCAGCGTGGTGCACCTGAGGGACCGGCTGATCCGGATCCAGGGCGCCAGGAGCAGCATGCTGCGCCCACCCACCCACGTGGTCGTGGTGGCTCATCCGAAGCGGCAGCGGGCCGTCCACGAGGTGGACGAGGCGCTGACGCGCTCGGAAGCCGAGGTCGAGGCGGTCCATCACCTCGCCTTCGACCCCAAGGGCGCGGCCTTCTTCCTGGGCCAGGGCCAGGGGCGTGCGGACCGGACCACGCTGGTGCGCTCCGCCCAGCCCGTCGTCGCGGCCCTGGCGGATCGCACCGAGGCCGCCTTCACCCCGGACGAACCGGCAGCTGGCGAGGCGGCCCTGGACCCGGGCTCCCCTGACTTCGTCGAGGAGCAGTCATGACCGACCACGACCTGGTGCGGACCCTGCGCGGACAGGTCGCCGAGCGTCTCAACGAGCAGCGCCGCCGCGACCAGATGAGCGGCGTCACCGCGATGACCGCCGAGGACGAGCGCGAGTACGCCCGCTCGCTGATCGTCCAGGTGCTCGAGGACCACGCCCGCTACGAGGTGGCCGAGGGCAACTCGCCGCTCGCGGTGGAGGAGGAGCTGGCCGTCGCCTCGGCCATCCACTCGGCCCTGTTCGGGGTCGGCCGGCTGCAGCCGCTGCTGGAGGATCCCGACGTCGAGAACGTCGACATCAACGGCTGCGACCACGTCTTCGTGCAGTACGGCGATGGTCGCGAGGAGCGCCATCCCCCGGTCGCCGAGAGCGACGAGGAGCTGATCGAGCTGATCCAGGTGCTGGCGGCGCACACGGGGCTGTCCAGCCGCTCGTTCGACACCGCCAACCCCCAGCTCGACCTGCGCCTGCCCGACGGCTCGCGACTCTCCGCGGTGATGAACGTCTGCGCCCGACCCTCGATCTCGGTGCGCAAGGCGCGCCTGGACCGGGTGCACCTCGACGAGCTGGTGGTCAACGGCACCATGTCGCGCGACGTCGGCGACTTCCTGCGCGCGGCCATCCTGGCGCGCAAGAACATCATGATCGCCGGGGCCACCAACGCCGGCAAGACGACGATGCTGCGGGCCCTGACCAACGTGATCCCGGCCAGCGAGCGCATCGTCACCGTGGAGCGCGCCCTCGAGCTGGGTCTCGGCGAGTACGAGGACCTGCACCCCAACGTGGTCGCCTTCGAGGAGCGGCTGCCCAACGCCGAGGGCATCGGTGGTGTCTCGATGGCCGAGCTGGTCCGGCGTTCGCTGCGGATGAATCCCTCGCGCGTGATCGTCGGTGAGGTGCTCGGTGACGAGATCGTCACCATGCTCAACGCGATGAGCCAGGGCAACGACGGTTCGTTGTCCACGATCCACGCCAACTCCTCGCTCGAGGTGTTCAACCGGATCGGCACCTACGCCATCCAGAGCCGGGAGCGGCTGCCGCTCGAAGCCACCACGATGCTGATCGCCGGCGCGCTCGACTTCGTGGTGTTCCTGCGCAAGCACAACCCGTACGCCGACGGCTCGACCCCCGCCGGCGGCGACGACGACGCGCGCCAGGTCCGGGTGGTGGAGAGCATCCGCGAGGTCGTCGGACACGACGAGCAGGTGCTCTCCAGCGAGGTGTTCGCCCCCGACGGCGAGGGTCGCGCCGCGGCTCACGCACCGATCTCGTGCGCCGACGACCTCGCCCGCTTCGGCTACCAGCCGGCCGTCCACGGGCAGTGGGCGTAGGCCGTGTCCACGCTCGACGAGCTGCGGCTGCCCCTCGCCGTCACCACCGGCGCCCTGGTCGGGCTCGGCGTGACGATGCTCGCGCTCCGGGTCGACAGGTGGAGCGGACCCGCGGTGAGCAAGCGCAGTCGCCGTTCCCGGGCGACGACCCGGCGTGAGGGACGTCAGATCCTGATCGGGGTGCTGGTCGGGGTGCTGGTCCTCGCGCTGACGCGCTGGATCGTCCTGGCGGTGGCCGTCGGGGTGGTGGTCGCCCTGTGGCAGCGGCTCTTCGGCGGTGCCAAGCAGGAGCGGGAAGCGATCAACCGGATCGAGGGTCTGGCCGGCTGGATCGAGGCGCTGCGCGACACCATCGCCGGCGCCGTCGGGCTGGAACAGGCCATTCCGGCGACCGCCGTCAACGCCTCCCCGGCGATCCGCCCCTCGTTGAACCTGATGGTGGACCGGCTCCGGGTCCGTGAGCCGCTGCCCGACGCGTTGATGAAGTTCACCGACGACCTCGACGACGCCTCGGCCGACCTGGTGGTCGCGGCGCTGATCCTCAACGCCCGGCTGCGCGGTCCGGGTCTCCGCGACGTGCTGACCGCGCTGGCCGCGTCCGCCCGCGACGATCTCGACGTACGCCGCCGGGTCGAGTCCAGCCGGCGCAGCACCCGGCGCAGCGTCCAGATCGTCGTCGGCGTGATCGCCGTGGTCGCCGGCGGGATGGCGGTCTTCAACCGTTCCTACGTCGCGCCGTACGGCACCCTGGTCGGCCAGGGCGTGCTGGCGGTCGTGCTGGGGTTGTTCGCCCTGGCCGTGTGGTGGATGCGCCGGCTGGCCGGCACCGACGAACCCGAACGGTTCCTGGTCGAGGGACGCACCCGCCAGGTCACCGCCACCCGCGCCCCGGCGTCGGCCGGGGGTCGGTCGTGATCTGGAACCTGCTCGCCGGGGCCGCTGTCGGAGCCGGTCTGCTGCTGCTGGTGTCGTTGTCCACGCGACCGGTGCCCGGCATCACGGCCACGCTGTCGCTGCTCGACCGGTCCACCCCGATGGGTCGCTCGATCACGCGCAGCTCCGCCGGCGAGGCCCGTGGGCGCATCGACCGGCTGCGCGAGCGGATCGGAGGCCGGGTCGAGGCCGAGATCGGCACCCGTGGCTGGCAGCTGACCCGCACGCGCAGCGACCTGGCGGTGATGAACCGGTCGCTGACGGTGCACCTGGGCAACAAGGTGCTGCTCGCCGTGGTCGCCTTCGTCTGGTTCCCGGCGATCTTGTGGGTCACCGGGTTCGCCAACGGGGCCGCCACCCCGCTGGTCGTGGCCCTGGTCGCGGGTGCGGCGGGCTTCTTCCTGCCGGACCTGTCCCTGCGTCAGGAGGCCGAGAAGCGGCGCACGGACTTCCGCCACGTCGTCGGCGCCTTCCTCGACCTGGTGGCGATGAACCTGGCCGGCGGGCGGGGGCTGCCCGAGGCGCTGATGGCGGCCTCGTCGTTCGGCGACCACTGGGCCATGGTGCAGCTGCGCCAGGCGCTGTCGAACGCCCGGATCATGGGCTTCACGCCCTGGGAGGGGATCAGCCGCCTGGGCCGTGAGCTGGGGGTCGACGAGCTGCGCGACCTGGCCTCCGCCCTGGCCCTGGCCGGCGACGAGGGGGCCCGGATCCGCAGCTCGCTGATGTCACGCGCCGAGAGCATGCGGCGCAAGGAGCTGGTCGACGTCGAGGGCGCCGCCGGCGAGAGCTCGCAGTCGATGTTGGTTGCGCAGCTCCTGATGTGCATCGCATTCTTGATCTTCCTGGCCTACCCGGCGGTGAGCCAGCTTGCCTAGTCCTGTCCTGCCAATCGCTCAAGCAATGCCGGAGGAATCACATGTCCGAAGAACTGTTCCACGCCCGCTCGATCATCATCATGGTGCGGGGCTGGGCTGCCAGGGCCCGTCGTGAGGGCCGCAACGAGTGGGGAGCCTCGGCCATCGAGTGGGCGATCATCTCGGCCGTGGTCGTCGGTCTCGCGGTCGTGCTGGCCACGATCATCAAGAACGTCGTCCAGTCCAACGAAGCCAAGATCCAGTCCGGCAGCAACCAGTGAGGGCTGCAGCGAGGCGATGACGAAGGGACGGCGGCGAGACGAGAGCGGGACGAGCGCGCTCGAGTTCTCCATCGTCGGCCCGATCGTGCTGCTGCTGATCTTCGTGCTGATCGAGGCCGGGCTCTACCTGCACGCCCGCGACACGGCCCAGTCGGCGTCCCGCGAGGGTGTCTCCTACCTCCGTCTGGCCGGCAACAACTCCGACCCCAACGCCTTCATCGACGGCGCCGAGCAGGTCACGGTCGGCTACGCCACCAAGCTGGGACGGCTCCAGAACGCCATCGCCGTCGGCACCATCGACGACAAGACCGGGCGGGTCAGCATGATGGTCACCGGTGAGGTGGTCCTGCCGGTCGGCGGCACGGAGACGATCACCCAGACGTCGTACGCGACCCTCGAGCAGTTCCGGGCCGACCTGCGCGGCGGCGGTGGCACGGGCGGTGGCGACACGGGCGGTGGCGACACCGGCGGCGGTGGCACGGGCGGTGGCGACACCGGCGGCGGTGGCACCGATGGTGGCGGCACCGGCGGCGGGGGCGAGCAGTGAACCGACGGCCTCGCCGCGACGACGAGCTCGGGTCGGCCAGCCTCGAGCTGGCGATCCTGGCTCCCTTCCTGATCGCCGTCCTCCTGCTGATCGTCGCCTTCGGGCGCTACGCGCAGACCGAGAACATCGTCGACCAGGCATCGCGGGACGGTGCCCGGGCGGCCACGGCGCAGAACACCAAGGCCGACGCCGAGCCGGCCGCCGACAAGGTGATGGTCGACGCGATGCGCGACGCCCCCTCCTCCTGCCGCGACTCGGCGAAGCTGATGAAGTTCGCCACCACCAAGAACGCCTTCGGCCTGCCCGACCCCAACGATCCGACCGCGGTCGACTCGGTCACCGTCACGGTGGGGTGCACGCTCGACATGAGTGACCTGACCGCGCTGTCGCTGGGCGACGTGCACATCGAACGCACCTTCACCAGCCCGCTGGACCGCTACCGGGGCTACCAGTGAACGCGCGCCCGGAGCGTCCTCGCCTCGGTGAGCGCGGATCCATCACTCCCTTCGTGGTGATCATGGCCCTCGCCATCCTCGCCCTGGCCGGACTGGTCATCGACGGCGGACGTCAGCTCAACGCGCACGGTCGGGCGATCGCCTACGCCGAGGAGGCCGCCCGGGCCGGCGCCCAGGAGATCGACGTCAACGACCCCCAGCTCGACCTCGATGTCTCCGAGGCCATGCAGGCCGCGTCCGCCTACTGCACCCAGGCCAAGTCGGAGGACCACCAGCTGACGGCCTGCGACGCGAGCCCGAAACGGCTCAACGGCCCCGACGGTCTCACGTTCACCGGCGTCCAGGTCACCACCACGATCGACATCAAGCCGATCCTGCTCTCCATCATCGACATCCACGACCTGAGGGTCGGTGGGGAGGCGCTCGCGCGTCCGGTGACCGGGATCACCGGCCCCAACGCGGCCCGCCAGGACGACCTGCCGCCACCGGCGGTCGCCACGCCTGGTGGGCCGGAGGGTCCCGTCGAGGTGGCTCCCCCCACCAACCCCGGGGAGGACGTCGACCCGTGCACGACCGAGAAGCCCGACCCGGACCCCCCCGGTGGCGGTCAGGGTGGCGGGGGCCAGGGTGGCGGTGGCCAGGGCGGCGGCGGCCAGGGGCGGCGGCGGCCAGGGCGGCGGAGCGTCGAACGGTCCCAGCGGCGGAGCCTCCGAGCAGCCCACTGAGAAGCCGTCCGCCCAGCCGCGGGCGGACCGGGCTCCGCAGGCCGATGCCCCCCCGCCCCTGCCGCAGTGCACGACGGCGGCCGCGCCGTGACGCGCTCCGGGATTTCTCCGGTGGTCGCACCGTCGCCTATCCTCGGCCGGGCCGCAAGCCCCCTCGGGAGAACCTGATGCCACGACCCGTGCGACCCTCGCGACGCCTGGGACTGCTGGCGCCGCTGCTGCTGGCCGGGCTGGTGCTCGCCGGGTGCGGCGACGACCAGCCCGCGGCCGCACCGCCGGCCTCCGCCTCCCCGACGAGCGCGAGCCCGACTCCGAGCACGTCGCCCACCGCCCAGCCCAGCGGCTCGGGCGGGGTCACGGTCGAGCTCTCGAACTACGCCGAGTACGCCGACGAGCCGGTGGTCCTGTCCTGGAAGCAGACCATCGAGGCCATCCAGGCGTCCGGCAACGTGCGCAAGGTGCTCCCCCGGGTGAGCGCCAACCTCTCGGTGCCGCTGCGTCGCCAGATCATCACCAGCCTGCAGCAGGCGTGGAGCAACAAGTGGACCGTCAAGCCGACCGTCGACGCCCGGATCGCCAAGCTGACCGGCCCCGCGAAGAAGAAGCAGCTCACGGCGTGCATCTGGGGGGCCAGCTACGGCTACTACAAGTCCGACGGCTCATTCGTGGGTGATCCGGAGAACTACTGGCTGAGGATCGCGTTTGACCTGACGCCTCAGGGGAAAGACTGGATGATCGTGAGTGCAAAGTCGACCGGCAAGTGTCCTGGGGGGGCGCCGCAATGATCCGCAGACGATCGCTCGGGCTCTCGTTGACCGCGCTGCTGGTCTCGCTCGGGGGCCTGGTCGTGGTCTCGCCGGCGGCGCAGGCCTGCGGCCACTTCGGGGAGTCCGCGTGCGGTGGTTCGGGCGGTAGCGGCGGCACCACGACCTCGCAGAGCAGCTCCGGCACCCGCACAGCGACCTACTCCTCGCCTCCCAGCGCGAGCTCGGAGGGCCAGACCTGCTCGGTCTACGGCAACGGCACCGGGATGGGCTCCTACTGCGTCTCGCTGGGTGGCGGTGACGCCCTGAAGACGCTGCGCGAGCGGTTCGGGGGCCAGAAGTTCCAGGCCTGCCGCTACTCCGACCTGCCCCCGGGCGTCGAGCCGCCGTTCAACGAGAACCCGGGACAGGGCGAGTACATGCTCCGCGAGTGCATCGCCAACGTCGACTTCGACACCTACTCCGGAGGGCGGAAGAAGGCTCTCGACATCTCGGTGGTGTTCGTTCCGGACGGCACGGACACCCACATCGTGGACAACGACATCACCAAGTTCCTGTGGAGCCGGCTGCAGCAGGATGCCCAGCTGCCGGTGCCGTTCATGGTGCCGCAGCCCAGCAGGACCCCGATCGTCGGCGTCCCGACGTACTTCACCTTCCGGTGGCTCGACCCGGCCACGAAGAAGGTGGTCAGCGAGGGGCCTTACGCGGACAAGGAGGACGGCGGGCCCTACCGGCAGATCAACAACAACGGCCTGGTGATGCGCGCGCAGGCGACGAAGATCGAGATCGACCCCAAGCAGAAGGACATGAAGCAGATCAGCTGCGCGCCGGGCACGCCGTACGTCGCCGGCGCCCCGCCGGCCGACCAGCCCAAGGATGCGTGCTCGCTCACCTTCAAGAGGTCCTCGGCGTCGGCGCGCGCGTACTCGACCGAGTCCATCCCGAAGATGATCCAGGACTCCTACTACCCGACGCTCCGCGTCTACTGGAACATCACCTACGGGGCCGACGTGAACCACCTCGAGTCGCTCGGACCGTTCACGATGAACCTGCGCCAGTCGGTGCCGGTCCAGGAGGTCCAGGTCCCCAACCAGCCCCCCACGGTCGTCTACAACTGACCCGACACGCGTCACCCCCGAATCGCAACCCGTCTCGTCCCACGAAGTGGTGAAACAGATGCCCACGACAACCCGCCCCGGATCGGGGCCCCGCCTGCCGGTCGAGTCCGACCTGCCCGGGCGCAAGCTCCAGGTCCTCGAGGGATTGGCCGCGATCGTGGGCGGAGCGCTGCTCGTGGTCGGGGTGCCGCTCGCGCTGCTCGCGGCGTTCGGCAAGCCGTGGCCCGACCAGATGCCCTCCCTCGACCTGCTCAGCCGACCCACCAGTGCCGACACCCTGCTCGGTGTCCTGGCGGTCATCGTGTGGCTGGCCTGGCTGCACTTCGTGGTCTGCCTCGGCGTCGAGGCGGTCGCCGAGATCCGCCATCGTGGGTTGGCGCCGTCGGTGCCCGGTGGCGGGATCGGCACGCAGTACCTCGCCCGCAAGGTCGTCGTGGCCATCGCGCTGCTGATCGGGACCTCGGTGGCCACGATCGGGCCGGTCGCTGCCGCCACGGCGGCGGCGCCGACCTCGCCCAGCGTCACCTCCAGCGTCACCTCGAGCGTCGTCACGACCTCGGCGAGCACTCCGCAGCAGGCCGGCACCGCGTCGGCTCCAGGCGCCTCGACCGCGGCCGGGGCCCCGGACGCCTCCACGCTGCCCCGACTGGGTGACCTCAAGGAGGCCACCCAGCACGACATGGCGCAGGGCGTCACCACCTACTACCGCGTGCAGCCGCCCAAGGGTCGGCACTACGACACGATGTGGGACATCGCCGATCGCTACCTGGGCAGCGGGATCAGGTACAAGGAGATCTGGGAGCTCAACAAGGGCCTGGACCAGGGCGACGGTCGCACCCTGAACAACGCCGACCTGATCCAGCCGAACTGGGTGCTGCGACTGCCCAACGACGCCAAGGGACCGGGCCTGAAGGTCGTCGCGCACGCACAGCCGACCAGCGGCGGCTCCTCGCTGCTCGGCGGCGCAGCGACGTCGGCCCAGGGCTCCTCGGCCGACCAGGTCGCGCAGGCCGGCCAGCCTTCGGGCGGTGGCGTGGCGAGCGCCGAGGACGGGTCGGGCGCCGAGGCCGGCCCGGGCGTCATCGAGCGGGCGCTCGACGGACGCTGGGCCCCGATGTTCGGTATCGCCGGAGGGCTCGCGCTCTCCGGGGCCTGGATCGCGCTGCGTCGTCGGCGGTCCTCGCTCACCGCGCCCCAGCTGTGGGCGGCGCGCGGTGCGGGTGGCGGTCCCGACCCGGAGCCGCCCAACCCGGACGGTGGTGGCGGCGGCGGCTCGCCGGCCGAGCGGCTGCGCGGAGAGAGCGACACCAGCACGGCGTCCTGGTTCGACACGTCCCTGCGCTCCTGGCAGCCGGGGACCGGTCCCGTGCCGGCCCGGGTCTCGGTCGGGGCGAGCGGGCTCGCGATGGCCTTCGACGAAGGAGCCCCGGCTGAGACGCCGGCCGGCTGGTCGAAGCAGGGTGACCACACCTGGGTGCTGCCCCGAGAGACCGTGCCCGACCCCGCCACGGCGGGTCCGGCGCCGCTGCCCGGCCTGGTCTGCGTCGGCCGCCGCAGCGACGACACCCTGCTCCTGATCGACCCCGAGGGCGTCGGCGGGATCGTGGCCGTCGACGGTGCCGAGGCCGTGTCGCGTGGGCTGGCGATGAGCATGGCGGTCGACACCGCGACCCACCAGTGGGCCGACGACCGCCGGGTCACCCTGGTCGGGTTCGCCGACGACCTCGCCGACGTCGGGCCCACCCTGCGCCGTACCGACAACCTGGGCCGCGCCCTCGAGGCGATCGAGAACACCGCGCGCTACCAGCGCTCCGGCTGCCGTGCCGCCGGTGTCGCCTCGGTGCGTGAGGCGCGCGTGCTCGCGCCCGGTGCCCAGGACTGGACCTACCAGCTGCTGGTCTGCTCGGGCGTGCCCGATCGCGACGAGCTGGCCCGGCTCCGCGCCCTGGCGAGCGACCCCGCCGTCGCTCTCGGGGTGGTCGTGGTCGGCTCGCTGCCGGACGCCGAGATGGTGCTCAAGGCGCACGCCGACGGCCGGCTCTCGGCGCCCATGCACGGGATCGACGTGACGGCCCAGGTGCTGGACGTCCGTGCGACCCGCGCGCTCAGCGACCTCTACGAGCCCACCCCGGGTGCCCGCGCCGTGGGCCTGGTCGAGGTGGCCCGGACCCTGGCCGACGAGGGCCCGCTCGACGTCGTACGCACGGCGAGCGTGCACATCGGCCTGCTCGGCAACGTCACCGTCGCCGCACCCGGGCCGGTGGGGCCGGCGCGCAAGCCGTTCCTCACCGAGCTCGCCACCTTCTTGGCGCTGCACCCCGAGGGCGTGCACGCCAACCGGGTCGCCGCGGCGATGTGGCCGCGTGGCGTCGACGACGCGGTGCGCGACAGCGCGATGGCCCAGCTGGTGCAGTGGTTCGCCACGACCGACGAGGGACGACCGGTCGTGGCCGAGGAGTCCGGGGTGTGGACCCTGGCCCCCGGCGCGGTGGAGGTCGACTGGAACGTCTTCCGGCTCTGCCTCAACGCCGCGGCCGACAAGCCGGCGAGCCGCGACTCGACGCTGCGCTCGGCGCTCTCGCTGGTGCGCGGCCGACCGTTCGCCGACACCGAGAGCGGGCGGTACGCCTGGCTCGAGGGGCTCGGGATCGAGCGGGACATGGCGCTGGCCGTGAGCCTCACCGCCCAGGCCCTCGCGGAGTCGGCGGCGTCGCGTCGCGACGCGGTGGCTGCCCGCTCGTTCCTGGCCCGAGGCCTGGTCCTGCTCCCGGCCAGCGAGGAGCTCTGGCGCTCCCGGCTCAGCCTCGAGTCGGCGCTGGGCAGTCGCGAGGAGCTCACCGGCGCGATCGACGAGATGTACGCCGCGATCGCCGAGCACGGTTCCCCGCTCGGTGCGTCGGCGCAGACCGACGCCCTGGTCGAGGAGCTCGTGCCCGGCTACAGCAGCCGGGTGGCCTGAGCCGGGATCCGGGGCCGAGCCCGATCAGGAAGCAGCGACGACGACGATTCCGTCGTCGCTGTGCAGCACGTCGACGGGTGTGATCGCGATGCCGCCGAACGACACCGGCACGTCGCGTTCGCCCGCTCCGGCCCTGCCGCTCTTGTGGGGGTCGGTGCCCCGCGCCTTGACCCC
The DNA here is from genome assembly GCA_963843875.1 of uncultured Actinomycetota bacterium. GTDB lineage: Bacteria > Actinomycetota > Actinomycetes > Propionibacteriales > Nocardioidaceae > Marmoricola. The sequence continues at coordinate 111,636 of CAWJMC010000005.1, forward strand.
GAGGTCCAGCTCGCGCAGTCGGGTGGAGTCACGCACCGCACCGTGGATCACCAGCCCGCTCTGAGCGTGGTCGACGGTCAGTGCGGCGATCAGGTCGCTGCCGACGGCCGTGTGCAGCGAGCCACCGGCGTCGACGGCGAGGACGCCTGCCTCGCCCGGCTCGGAGAGCGCGACCGCGCAGCAGGACGTCTTCCTCGAAGCAGCGCACTGTGGTGACGACGCCGGCAAAGGATCGCCTGGCCCCGTACTGAAGCAGCTGGAGGTCACAGCTGCGGACATCGGGTCCGATCTCATCGACCAGGTGGGTGGTCGGCGCCGGGGTGATCGGCATGGCCGTCCGTGTCCAGCACTGTCGGTCGGCCGTCCTAGGGTGGCGCCGTGGCGTTGACGGTGCATCGGGCGGAGCGGGCCGACCTGCTCGCGCAGCGGCTGGCGGACCTGCTCGCCGACCCGCTGCCCGATCCCTTCGCCCAGGAGCTGGTGGTGGTGCCGGCGCGCGGGGTCGAGCGGTGGCTGAGCCAGCGGCTCTCGCACCGACTGGGCCGGGGCCCGGGCCGCGAGGACGGGGTCTGCGCCGGGGTCGACTTCTGGTTGCCCACCCAGCTGGTCGCCGGAATCCTCGGCGTGGGCGACCGAGATCCGTGGGGTCGGCAGGCGCTGGCCTGGCCGGTGCTGCGGGCCGTCGACGCCAGTCTGGACCAGGGGTGGGCCAAGGTGCTGGCCGAGCACCTGGGCCACGACTCCGCCCCCGGGCTGGACGAGGCGGAGCGTGAGCTGCGTCGGGGTCGGCGGTTCGCGGTCGCCAGGCGTCTGGCCGGTCTGTTCGCGTCGTACGCCGAGCAGCGCCCGGACCTGCTCGCCGACTGGGAGTCCGGAGGTCGCGGCGACGGTGGCGGGGGCGAGCTGCCGCCGGACCTCGCGTGGCAACCCGAGCTGTGGCGCGCGGTGGTGGCCGAGGTCGGTCCGCCCACCCCTGCCGAGCGGCACGCGGACGTCACGCGCCGACTGCGCTCGGGAGCGCTCGACCCGCCGCTCCCCGATCGGTTGTCACTCTTCGGTCCGACCCGGATCAGTGCGACGGACATCGATCTGCTGAGCGCGGTGGCGGTTCGCCGCGACGTGCACGTCTGGCTGCCGGACCCCTCCGGCGCCGCGTGGGGTTCTGATGTCGCGACGGTCCCGCCGATGTGGCGTCGGGACGACGACTCCCAGTCCCGGATGGTCAACCCGCTGCTCGCCGCGATGGGGCGAGACGTGCGAGAGGTCCGCTCCCGGCTGGTGCTGGCCGGGGCGGTCGACTCCGGTGACGCGACCACCCCTGACCGGGCCCCGACGGTGCTCGGCGACCTGCAGCAGGACATCGCCGCGGACCGGAGACCGACCGACCGTGGTCACCACGACCAGAGCGTGCAGGTGCACGCCTGCCACGGGCCGGCCCGCCAGGTCGAGGTGCTGCGCGAGGTGCTGCTGGGGATGCTCGCCGACGACCCCACCCTCGAACCCCGCGACATCGTGGTGATGTGCCCTGACATCGAGGGCTACGCCCCCCTGATCAGTGCGGCCTTCGGTCTCGGCGAGGCCGTCGCCGGGGTCCACCCCGGTCACCGCCTGCGCGTCCTGCTCGCCGACCGCTCGCCGAGCGCGACCAACCCGCTGCTGGCCGTGCTCGCCCAGCTGCTCGACCTGGCCGACGGCCGGGCCGAGGCGAGCCGGGTGCTCGACCTGTTGTCGACGGGCCCGGTACGACGCCGCTTCGGCTTCAGCGAGGACAACCTCGAGTCGATCGTCGAGTGGGTGACCGAGGCAGGCGTGCGCTGGGCCTGGAACGGGTCGGGGCGCCGGGACTTCGGCCTGGCCGACTTCCCGCAGAACACCTGGCGCTTCGGGCTGGACCGGGTCCTCGCGGGGGTCGCGCTCTCCGACGACTCCGGGCTCTGGCTCGGACCGACCCTTCCCTACGACGACGTCTCCAGCTCCGACATCACCCTGGTCGGGCGGCTGGCCGAGGCGGTCGACCGGATCCAGGCCCTGACCGAGCAGCTGCGCGGAGCGCATCCCGTGCAGCACTGGCTGGCCGTGCTCAGCGACGGCGTCGAGCAGATCGCCGAGGCCGACCGGGGCGAGGAGTGGCAGCTCGCGCAGCTGCGTGAGGAGCTCGCCGCCCTGACCGACGCGGCGTACGCCGGGCCCGGCGCGGGGGTCGAGCTCCGGCTGCCGGACGTGCGCTCGATGCTCCACTCACGGCTCGCCGGGCGCCCCAGCCGGGCGAACTTCCGCACCGGCAGCCTCACCGTCGCCACGCTGACCCCGATGCGCTCGGTTCCGCACCGCGTGATCTGCCTGCTCGGCCTCGACGACGGGGTCTTTCCGCGCGCCGGCTCGATCGACGGTGACGACGTCCTCGCCCGCGGGCCCCGCACCGGGGAGCGCGATCCGCGCAGCGAGGACCGCCAGCTCTTCCTCGACGCGATCATGGCGGCGGGCGAACGGCTGGTGATCACCTACAGCGGCTTCCACGAGGCGACCGGCCAGGTGCGCCCTCCGGCGGTCCCGCTGCGCGAGTTCCTCGACGCGGTGTCGGCCACGACCGGGACCGACGTCGTGCGCGAGCACCGCTCGCAGGCGTTCCACCGCGACTACCTCACGGGTGGGGCCGCGAAGTCGTTCTCCTTCGACCCGGCGGCCGTGGCGGCGGCGCGGGCTGCGGGAGGTCGGCGCGTCGGGGTCCGCGAGCTGCACGAGCTGAGGCTCGACCCACCGCCGCCCGGCGAGATCGCGCTGGGCGACCTGATCGACGTCGTCACCAACCCGGTGCGGGCCTTCCTGCGGCGCCGGCTGGAGATCGACCTCCCGCGGGAGCGCGACGAGGTCGACGACGCGATGCCGGTCGAACTGCGTGGGCTGGACCGCTGGCAGGCCGGGGAGAGGATGCTGCGCGAGATCGTCGCCGGGCGCGGCATCGAGGACGTGCTGCAGGCCGAGTGGCGCCGTGGCACGATGCCGCCCGGACGTCTCGGGTGGCGCATCGCCCAGGAGCTGGCCGGCTCCGCCCTGGGGCTCGCCGATGTCTTCGAGTCGTCCACCCAGGGAGTCGACCCCCGCGCCCGTGACGTCCGGGTCGAGCTCGGCGACGACCGGGCGGTCGTGGGCACCGTGGCCGGCCTGTTCGACCGGCGGCTGGTGCGCGTGGGCTACTCGCGACTCACGGGCAAGCAGCGGCTGGAGGCCTGGGTCTCGCTGGTGGCGCTGAGTGCCGCGGTGCCGGGCTCGTGGAAGGCGCGCGCCATCGGGCGCTCCGCGGAGGGCGACGTCCCCGCCCGAGCGACGTACGACGCTCCCGACGACCCCTCGGCCGTGCTGCGCGACCTGGTGGCGCTGCACGACCGGGTGCTCACCGGGATCGTGCCCCTGGCCCCCGAGACCGGTCGCCTGTTCGCGAGCACGCGGGACTCCTCGAAGCCGGCCTGGATGGTCGAGAAGGACCTGGCCGAGGCCTGGCGCCGGGACAACGCCGGCGCCGAGATGCTCGTGGCCTGGGGCCACCGGCCGACCTGGGCCGAGGCGACCGAGCTGCCGGGTGGTCCCGGTGAGCCGCACCTGTTCGGTGAGCTGGCCACGCGGCTCTGGGCGCCGGCCCTCGCCAAGGAGGTGGAGTGATGGATCTCTTCGACATCGCCGGGGACCTTCCGGCCGAGGGCACCACCGTGTTGGAGGCGAGCGCCGGCACCGGCAAGACCTGGGCCGTCGCGGCACTGGTGGCGCGATTCGTGGCCGAGGGAGCTCCGCTCGACCGGTTGCTCGTGATCACCTTCAGCCGGGCGGCGACCCAGGAGCTGCGCGAACGGGTGCGCGAGGGCCTGATCGCGGCGGCCGACGTCCTCGCCCGGGGACCCGGCGAGGACCCCGAGCCCTTGAGCCGCGCCCTGACCCGGGACGCGGCCGGCACCCCGCTCGCGGCCGACCAGCTCGCGCTGCGCCGCGGTCGCCTCGTCGACGCGGTCGCCAACTACGACGCCGCGACCATCGCGACGACCCACGAGTTCTGCCACGCCGTGCTCCGCTCGCTCGGCGTGGCCGGGGACTCCGACTCGACCGACCGTCTGCTCGAGGACATCTCGGGACTCTCGCAGGAGGTGATGGACGACTGCTACCTCGCGGCGTACTCCGACCTGCCGGGTGTGCCGCCCATCGAACCGAAGGCGGCCCGTCGCGCCGCCCTCGCGGCGCTGGCCAACCCGCACGCCGCCCTGCGTCCGAGCGACCAGCCGGCCGACGGCGAGGCCGGCGCCCTGGTCGCCTTCGCCGACGGGGTGCGCCGGGAGGTCGGGGCGCGCAAGCGGCGGGCCAACGTGCTGACCTTCGACGACATGCTCTCCCGCCTCGCCGAGGCCGTCGCCCCCGTGGAGTCGCCCGCGGCCGAGCGGATGCGCTCGAGGTGGGACGTCGTGCTCGTCGACGAGTTCCAGGACACCGATCCGGTGCAGTGGCAGGTGCTGCGTGACGCGTTCTCGCACCAGTGCCGACTGGTGCTGATCGGTGACCCGAAGCAGGCCATCTACGCCTTCCGCGGCGGCGACACCCCGACGTACCTCCAGGCGGTGGCCCAGGCCCGCACCTGCACGCTGGGCAGCAACTGGCGCAGTGACCCCGCGGTGGTCGAGGCACTCCAGGTGCTGACCCGTGGCGCCCAGCTCGGTGACCCGAGGATCACCGTCCACCCGGTGACGGCGCAGCGGAGCACGAGCTCGCTGACGGGTGCGCCCGGCGGGGTCCGGCTGCGTCAGGTGCGCCGCGACGGGTTCCGGCTCACCAAGAGCGGCACGGTCAACATCGGTGCCGTGCGCGACCGGATCGCCGACGACCTCGCGGGTGATGTCGCCCGCACCCTCGAGTCCGGGGCGACTCTCGACGGTCGCCCGCTCGGCCCGGGCGACATCGCCGTGCTGGTGCACTCGGTGCGCGAGGAGGCCCCGCGCCTCCAGCGGGCGCTGGCCGGACGCGGGATCCCCTCGGTCCTCAACGCCTCCGAGAGCGTGATGCTCAGCCCGGCGGCCGGGCACTGGGCCCGGTTGCTCGAAGCCCTCGAGAAGCCTCAGCTGCCGGGCCGGGTCCGCGCCGCCGCGCTCACGCCGTTCTTCGCGACCGACGCCGACGAGCTGGCCGCGGGTGGTGACGAGCTGACCGACCGCCTCGCCGAACGGGTGCGCGGCTGGCTCGACCTGTTCCGCAGCCGAGGGATCGCCGCCGTGCAGGGGGCGGCGCAGGCCGGTGGACTGGCGGCGCGGGTGCTGGCACGACCGGGGGGAGAGCGTCTGCTCACCGACCTCCAGCACGTCGGGCAGCTGCTGCACGAGGCGGCGCTCGAGCAGCGGCTGGGCCTGACCGGGCTGCTCGGGTGGCTGCGCACGGCCGTCGAGGAGGGCAACCGCACCGACTCGCGTCGTCGCCGGCTGGACGTCGACGCCGAGGCCGTGCAGTTCGTCACGGTCCACGGCGCGAAGGGCCTCGAGTACCCGGTCGTGTACCTGCCCCAGCTCTTCGACCGAGCGGTCAAGGACTGGCCGACGATCCACCCGTACCACGAGGGCGACCTGCGTTGCCTCGACGTGGCGGACTCGGCGGCGGCCAAGACGCAGTCGCGCGCGGAGGAGGCCCAGGAGGAGCTCCGGCTGGCGTACGTCGCGATGACCCGGGCCCGCTCGGAGGTGGTGATGTGGTGGGCGCCGACCTACAACGCCGGCAACGGTGCCCTCACCCGGCTGCTGTTCGGCCGGGGGCCCGACGAGCCCGAGGTGCCCGCCCGGGCCGAGTTCGGAAGCGATGACGAACAGGTCGACGCGGTGCTGCGCCGGTGGGCCGCGGCCGGGGCGTTCGTCCTGCAGGACGCGGTCCCGAGCGACGTCTCGACCGTGCCCGACCAGCACGCCGGGGCCCTGGAGGTGCGCACCCTCGACCGCGACGTCGACACCGCGTGGCGGCGCACGTCCTACAGCGGTCTGGTGCGGGTGGAGCAGCAGCAGGTCGTCGCGGTCTCCAGCGAGCCGGAGTCGCCGGGCACCGACGACGAGGACGACGCCGTCGACCAGCAGGCCGGCGTGCTCGTGCCGGGCGGGGTGACGGCCGGGCCGCCCTCACCGATGAACGGGTTGCCGGCCGGGGCCACCTTCGGCTCGCTGGTGCACGCCGTGCTGGAGCACGCGGATCCGCAGGCCGACGACCTCGGGGCGGAGCTGCTGGACCGGGTGCGCGAAGCGCTGCGGTGGTGGTCGGTGCCGGCTGCGCCGGAGGCGCTGGCCTCGGCCCTGCTGCCGATGCAGCACACCCCGCTCGGACCCCTCGCCGGTGACCTGACGCTGGCCCGGATCGGGATGCGGGACCGGTTGTGCGAGCTGGACTTCGAGTTCCCGATGGCCGACGGTGACCGGCCCGGGGCCCTCGGTGAGCCGGCCAAGGGTCTGCGGCTCGGTGCCTTCGCCGACGCTCTGCGCCGGCACCTGCCCGAGAACGACCCGGTGCGGGCCTACGCCGACCGGATCGACTCCTCGCTCGCCGACCAGGTGCTGCGCGGCTACCTCAGCGGCTCCATCGACGTGGTGCTGCGGGTGCCCGGAGCCGACGGACATCGCTACGTGGTGGTCGACTACAAGACCAACACCCTCGGTGAGCCCGGCCGCGAGCTGAGCGCGCTCGACTACACCCCGGAGCTCGTCGCCGAGGCCATGGTCGGCTCGCACTACCCGCTCCAGGCGCTGCTGTACTCGGTGGTGCTGCACCGCTTCCTGCGCTGGCGGCTGCCCGACTACGACCCCGAGCGTCACCTCGGCGGTGTGCTCTACCTCTACGTGCGCGGGATGGCCGGTGCAGAGACCCCGGTGGTCGACGGGGTGCCGTGCGGGGTCTTCTCGTGGCGCCCGCCCGTCGCCCTGATCGAGGAGCTGTCCGCGATCCTCGACGGGAGGTCGAGCGCATGAGCAGCCCGGTCAGCACGCCCGGGGAGAGCCTCGAGAGTGACCTTCCGGCCGCCACCGGGCCCTGCGGGCGACCGGGCGGCTCGCGGTCTTCAACGTGGCCGGGGTGCTCGACGCCGCCGACGTGCACGTGCGACCCGGCTGGCCGAGCTCGCCGGCGAGACCGACGACGACGTACTGCCTGGCCGTGGGGCTGGCGGTGCGGGCCGCCCGGCTCGGGGCGGTCTGCGTGAGCCTGGCCGATGCGGCCGACCAGCCCGTCGAGGGGGAGGCCGAGCTGGACTGGCCGGACCCCGGTCCGTGGCTCGAGCGCGTCCGCGCGAGCCCGTTGACCGCGACGGGGGTGCTCCGCCTGGAGGGCGACGTGCTCTACCTCGACCGGCACTGGCGCGAGGAGCGCCAGGTCTGTGACGACCTCCTGAGCCGGCTGCAGCGCCCGCCCCCGAGGTCGACGAGCCGGCGCTGTCCCGGGCGGCGGAACGTCTCTTCCCGGTGGGCTGGGAGCGAGCAGCGCGAGGCCGCCGTCGACCGCGGCCCGGCAGTGGACGACGGTGCTGACCGGCGGACCCGGCACCGGCAAGACCGCTTCCGTGGCCCGCCTGCTCGCGCTGGTCTGCGAGCAGCACGAGCTGGCCGGTCACGGTGGACCGCGCGTGGCGCTCGCCGCGCCGACCGGGAAGGCCTCCACGCGGCTGCAGGAGTCGGTCGGGCGCGAGGCGACGGACCTGCACGAGACGGACCGGGCCCGACTGGCCGGGCTGGAGGCGGTGACCCTGCACCGGCTGCTCGGCTGGCGCCCCGACAGCTCGACGCGGTTCCGGCACGACCGCGCGCGGCCCCTGCCCGTACGACGTGGTCGTCGTCGACGAGGTGTCGATGGTGTCGCTGAGCATGATGTCGCGGCTGCTCGACGCGGTGCGCCCGACGACCCGGCTGGTGCTGGTCGGCGACGCCGACCAGCTGGCCTCGGTCGAGGCGGGTGCGGTGCTCGCAGACCTGGTGCTCGGGTTGCAGTCGCGGGCGACGCGCGTCGGGGGGCCGAGCCCCGTCGTACGCCTGAGCAGGACGCACCGCACCAGCGCCACCAGCGGGGTCAACGAGCTGGACCGGCTCGCCGACGCCCTGCGGTCCGGGGACGCGGACCGCGTGCTCGAGGTGCTGGCCTCGCGGCGGTGACGCGGTCCGGCTGGTCGACCCCGCCGACGAGGGGCGATGGGCCACGTCCGGGACGAGGTCGTCGCGGCGGCCCAGCGCGTCATGCAGGCGGCGGACGCGGGTGACGGTGAGTCGGCCACCGGGCTGCTCGAGGAGCACCGGCTGCTGTGCGCCCACCGGGAGGGCCGGTTCGGCGTCGGCGGTTGGAACCGGCTGGTCGAGCGCCTGCTCGCCGAGCGCAACCACGTGTCCCACTACGACGAGTGGTACGTCGGTCGTCCGGTGCTGGTGACGGCCAACGATCGCGGGCTGGGCCTGTCCAACGGTGACCTGGGGGTCACCGTGCGCGACCCCCGACGACCGGCTCCGGGTGGCCGTGCGGATCGGGCAGCAGGTCCGCCCGTACGCCCCCACACGACTCAGCCGGGGTCGAGACCGTCTACGCGATGACGGTGCACAAGAGCCAGGGCTCGGAGGCGCACGCGGTCACCGTCGTGCTCCCGCCGGAGGAGTCGCCGTTGCTGACCCGCGAGCTCTTCTACACGGCGGTGACCCGGGCCCGGCGCAGCGTCACGGTGGTGGGCACCGAGGCGGCGGTGCGCGTCGCGGTGGAGCGCCAGGTCGCGGCGTCGGGCATCGCCGGCTCGCTGGCGCAGCGGCTCGGCGGACACTGAGCTGCAGCGGATGTCACACTGGCGGACATGAACACTGATGCCCGACCCAACGTCCTGGTGGTGATGTTCGACCAGGTCGAACCCCTCGGCGCTCGGGGCCTACGGCAATCCCGTGACCCACGCGCCCACCATCGACCGGCTGGCCCGCGAGGGCGTGGTCTTCGACGCGGCGTACTCCAACAGCCCGCTGTGCACGCCGGCCCGCTACTGCATGATGACCGGCCAGCTGCCGTCGGCGACGCACGGCTACGACAACGCGGCGTACCTCGCCAGCACCATCCCGACGTTCGCCCACTACGCGCGCATCGCGGGCTACCGCACCGTGCTCGACGGCAAGATGCACTTCGTCGGCGCCGACCAGCTGCACGGGTTCGAGGAGCGACGCACGACCGACATCTACCCGGCCGACTTCGGCTGGACGCCCAACTGGCTCCAGCCGGACGAGCGCATCGACTGGTGGATGCACAACATGGACGCGGTCACCCAGGCCGGCACGGCCGAGGTCACCAACCAGCTCCTGTACGACGACGAGGTCGGCCACCAGGGCGTCCGCGCGCTGCACGACCTGGCCCGCGACGACGACGAGCGGCCGTGGATGCTGGTGGTCAGCTTCACCCACCCGCACGACCCCTACGTCACCCGCGACAAGTACTGGGACCTCTACGAGGGCAAGGACATCCCGATGCCCACGCTCACCGCCGACGACGTCACCCTCGACCCGCACACCGCACGGCTGCGCAAGGTCAGCGCGATGGACGAGGTCGAGATCACCCCCGACGACGTACGCCGCGCCCGCCGCGCCTACTACGCCAACATCTCCTACCTCGACGAGTGGACGGCCCGGCTCACCGGCACCCTGGACTCGCTCGGGGTGGCCGACGACACGATCGTGGTGCTGCTGGCCGACCACGGCGACATGCTCGGCGAGCGTGGGCTCTGGTACAAGATGAACTTCTTCGAGGGCTCCGCCCGGGTGCCGATGATCGTGCACTCGCCGTCCCGGTTCCGCCCGAAGCGGGTCTCCGAGCCGGTGTCCCTGGTCGACGTGCTCCCGACGCTCACCGAGATCGTCGGCGACGGGTGCCCGACAGCATCGACCCGCTCGCCGGACGCTCGCTGCTCGACCTGTGCCGCGACGAGGCGCCGGTCGCTGAGCCGGAGACCCGGGAGGTGATCGGCGAGTACATGGGCGAGGGGGCCGTCGCGCCGATCGTGATGATCCGCCGTGGCGACCTGAAGTACGTGCACTCCCCGGTCGACCCCGACCAGCTCTACGACCTCGCCGCCGACCCGCTCGAGCAGCGCAACCTCGCCTCCGGGCTCGACGGCTCGCAGTGGTCGGCGACGCTCAAGGACTTCCGGGACCGGATCGAGCGCGACTGGGACCTCGACACGCTCTACGACGACGTGGTCGCCGACCAGTCGCGTCGTCGGCTGGTCAACGGCGCCCTGCGCACCGGCGTGGTCACACCGTGGGACTACACCCCACCGATCGACGGCACGAAGCAGTACATGCGCAACCACCTCGACCTCAACGACGTCGAGCGCAACGGCCGCTTCCCCCGCTGACGGGTTGAGTGGGGCCCGGCACCGGCGCGAGTGGGGCCCGGCACCGCCGCGAGTTGGGCCCGGCACCGGGACCCCGCCGGCGGGAGGCCCGACTCGACGGGGTCAGCGGCCGTTGGCGGAGAAGTGCTGGAGGTCCTCGAGCTGGGTGAAGTTCCCACCCCGGTCCCAGCCGATCTCGGCGAAGGCGCGCACCACGACGCCGGCGGGCTCGATCATGCCGGGGCGACACCGGCGGCGGTGCGCGGCAGGACGCGGGTGCCGAGCCAGCTCGGCGGCACCGTGCCAGGGGCGGATGCGGGCGCGCTCGGCGCCGTGGCCGAGGGCGACACCGACACCGTGGCCGAGGGGGACTCCGACTCCGATGACGATGCAGACGGCGCGGACGAACCGTTGCCCCCGCAGCCGGCGAGGAGGGGCCGAGACGAGCAGCGCTGCCGCCAGCCGGGATCGCCTCACGCCTGAGAGGCTACGAAATGTGACCAACCCTCGCCCGACCCGTGATTCCTGCGGCGGATGTCGCCGCGGGCTCGCCACGGCTGCTGCGCTGCTCGCCCTCGGCGGATGCACCGGCCACGGTGAGCCGGGCGCCGCTGCCTCCGCGACGACGACCGGCACCCCCTCGGCGTACGCCGGGACGCGGGCGGCGAGCGGGCTGGTCCGCTGGCCGGTGCCGGTCTCGCTGACCGGCGACGAGCAGGATCACGTCGACGCCTCGCCGAGCGGGCGGTGGTGGCTGGTCAGCAGCTACGACCGCGAGATCGACACCCGTATCGACCTCCTGAGCGGCACGGTGACGGACCGCACCGACCACGACTACGACCGCCGCCCCAACCAGATCGACGACGCCGGCGTGGCTCGACGGATCGACCCGGGCACGCCGGGTGACGTGCTGATCGACCGCTCCGCCGGCTACACGCTGCGCGAGCGCCGCGGCCGGCTCGTGCTCCGACCGCCGGGCACCACGGCGTACCGCACCATCGGCACGGGCTACCCCGTGCCGGGCCCCGAGCTCGCCTTCCCGCCCAGCCTCGGCACGCTCTCCGCCGGCGCGCGCTACGTGACGGTGCCGACCACCACGCCGTACGCCGGGAGCGACAGCGGTCGCAGCCTGGACGTCTACCAGCTCGACCGCCGCACCGGCCGCTGGACCCGGGTGAGCGGGGCCGGCGTCCGGATCAGTGGCGCCGGAGTCGTGGCCAGCCCGTCGGGGCGCTACGTCGCCTTCGTCGGGCGCACCGCCGGGTCGGCGACCACGGACGGCCAGGCGCTGCGGTGGGACCGAAGGAGAGGCGCCGTGAGCGTGGTCTCGCGCGCGCCCGATGGCGAGCCCGGCAACGGGGAAACCCTGCCGGCGCTCTCGGTGAGTGACACCGGCGTCGTCTCGTTCGTCTCCCGTGCCACCGACCTGGTGCCGCGCGGCGAGAGCGATCCGCAGGCCAGGATCTTCACTGCGCCGGCCGGTTGAGCGCCGGCCGGTGGCCCGACCACCCCACCGGCAGAGCGGCGTACCTGGGAAGGAGCTGGGGAATGAACCGGGCCCGAGGTCGGGTTCGGCCCTCGTGAGCACCGAGACCCGGCCGACCGTGACCCGCGCCAGCGTCGGCCTGCGCAGCGAGCGTGGACCGGTCCTGTTCGCGGTGATGCTCAGCACCGGACTGGTCGCCGTCGACGCCACGATCCTCGCCGCAGCGGTACCGGCCGTGGTCGACGACCTCGGCGGACTGACCCAGTTCCCGTGGCTGTTCTCGGTCTACCTGCTGGCCCAGGCCGTCACGGTGCCGCTCTACGCCAAGCTCGCTGATCTCTTCGGCCGCAAGCCGGTGATGCTGATCGGCGTCACGCTGTTCGTCGTGGGCTCGCTGCTGTGCGGGGTCGCCTGGAGCATGGGTGCGCTGATCGCCTTCCGCGCGGTGCAGGGCATCGGTGCCGGCGCCGTGCAGCCGATCGGGATGACCATCCTCGGTGACATCTACTCCCTCGAGGAGCGGGCCAAGGTGCAGGGGTACGTCGCCAGCGTCTGGGCCGTCGCCTCCCTGGTCGGTCCGACCCTGGGTGGGGTCTTCGCCGACTACCTGTCCTGGCGCTGGATCTTCCTGGTCAACCTGCCGGTCGGGCTGGCCGCGGCGTGGGTGTTCTCGCGCAAGTTCACCGAGCGGCCCCGCACCAGCGGTGGCCCCCGGCCCCGGCTCGACTACGCCGGTGCGGGCCTGCTCTCGGTCGGTGGCGTGGTGCTCCTGCTGGCGCTGCTCGAAGGTGGTGTCCGGTGGCAGTGGGACTCCGCCACCAGCCTGACGCTCTTCGTCGTCGCGGTGCTCTCGCTCGTGGGTTTCGCTCTGGCCGAGCGTCGGGCCAGTGACCCGGTGCTCCCGCTGTGGGTGTTCCGCGACCGGGTGCTCAACGCCTCGATGCTGGGGGCGCTCATCGTCGGCGTGCTGATCCTCGGGCTCTCGTCGTACGTCCCGCTCTACGCCCAGGCCGTGCTGGGTCACGGTGCCGTCGTCGCGGGCCTCGCCCTGGCGGCGATGACGATCGGGCTGGCCGGTCGCGGCCGCCTTGGCCGGTCGCTTCTACCTGACCATCGGCTTCCGGGCGACGGTGCTGATGGGCGCACTGTTCGCCATCGCCGGCGGCGGCCTGCTGCTCACCGTCGCCGCCGACAGCTCGATCTGGCACCTCGCGGCGCCCTGCTTCGTGATGGGCGTCGGCTTCGGCTTCGTGGCCAGCCCGGGTGTCGTGGCGGCGCAGTCGTCGGTGACGTGGCAGAACCGCGGGGTGGCGACAGGCAGCAACCTGTTCGCGCGCTCGGTCGGCAGCTCGATCGGGGTCGCGGCGTTCGGCGCGATCGCGAACGGTGTGGTCTCGCGTCGGCTCGGCGGCGCCCCGGACAGCCTGGAGACGCTGGACGTCGGCGATCCTGGAGCCCGCCATCCACGCGGTCTTCGTCGGCGCGGCGGTGGTGGCCGTGCTGCTCCTGGCCTCCGGACTGGTGATGCCGCGCCGGATCGTGGTGCCCCAGGACTGATCGGTGCGGCGCAATCCGCGCGACACGCACCTCCGGACCAGGTTGGATGAGCGGATGCGGATGTTCGTGGCGGTGCGCCCGTCGCTGGAGGCGGTGGAGCACCTCGACACTTCCTGGCCGTACGGCGTGGGGCGGCGGAGTTCCGCTGGAGCCCGGCGGAGCAGGTGCACCTGACCCTGGCGTTCTGCGAGGACGTGGCCGAGTCCCGGATCGAGGACCTGGTCGAACGACTGGGGTCCGCGGCGGCTCGGCGCACGTCCTTTCCGGCCTACGTCGCGGGCGGGGGCGCGTTCCCGGATCCGGCCCGCGGCCGGGTGCTGTACGCCGGGCTGGACCTCGACGAGAGTGCCGAGGTGGAGCTGGACCGGCTCGCCGTCGGTGCCCGCAACGCCGCCAACGCGGCCGGCGTACGCGTCGACGGGCAGCGCTTCCGTCCGCACCTCACGCTGGCCCGGTGCGGTCGGCCGACCGGGCTGACCAGCTGGGTCCGGCTTCTCGACGCCTACCGCGGACCGGTGTGGTCGGTCGAGGAGATCGTTCTCGTCGCCTCGCACCTCGGTGAGGGACCTCGACGTCGCCCTCGGCACGAGGAGGTCGCCGCGCTGCCGCTGGCGGCGGCGGAAGTCTCATGAACCGGTCGAAATCATCGTGTAACCGCAACGTGCCCCGGACATGGGATGGTGGTCGGATGCACGTCTCACGGATCGGCTTCAGCGCGCTCAAGGGCGCCCGCCACGTGGCTCGTGACGAGGCTCGCCTCGAGGTCGAGGGGCCGGTCGGTGACCGTCGCTTCGCCCTCGTGGACCGGGCGGCGGGCCGGGTGCTGCGCACCATCGAGAACCCGTCCCTGGTCGCGATCCGGGCGGCGTACGACGCCGCTGCCGGACCGGGTGAGCCCGACGTGCTCGAGCTGCACCTGCCGGACGGGACCGAGCTGCGCGCCGCGACCCAGGACTCCGGTGAGGAGCTGAGGGCCGAGTACTGGGGCCGATCGGCGCGGCTGCACGTGCAGGACGGCCCGCACGCGGCTGTGCTGGCCCATCATCTCGGCCGCGAGGTGGTGCTGGCCCGCACCGAGCCGGGCGAGGTGGTCTACTCGGGCGCCGTCACCGTGATCGGTACCTCGGAGCTGAGCCAGCTCGCCGCCCGGGCCGGTGAGCCGGCCCTGGCTCACCAGGACGCCCGCTTCCGCTCGACGCTGACGGTGCACGCCCAGCGTGGCATCGACGACCTTGCTCCCGGCACGCTCCTGCGGGTCGGGAGCGCGACCCTGCGCGTGCGCGGGCCGGTGCCGCGGTGCGCCGTGATCGACCGCGACCCGGTCAGCGGGGCACGCTCGGGCGAGGTGCTGAAGACCTTGGCCGGGTGTCGCGAGCGCGACGGCGAGGTGTGGTTCGGGCTCGACACCGACGTCGTGACGCCGGGACCCGTGAGCGTGGGCGACCCGGTCGCCGTGGGCGACTGATGTCCTTCCTGCTGCGCGCCGCCCTGCCCGACGTGCCGGGCTCGCTGGGTCGTCTCGCCTCTGCGATCGGTACCGCGGGCGCCAACATCGATGCGATCGAGATCGTCGAGCACGGAGCGGACGGCCGAGCCGTCGACGACGTGTTCCTGACCCTCGACCCGGGCACGATGCCGGACAGCGTGGTCTCCGCCTGTACTGCTCTCGAGGGTGTCGACGTGCTGTGGATCTCCCGCTACACCGCCGGCGGGAACCTCTTCCTCGACCTCGAGGTGGTCGAGTCGATGACCCAGCAGCCCGGCCGGGCGCTCGACCTGCTGGTCGAGTCGCTGCCGACGGCGTTCCGGGTCGACTGGGCGGTGCAGGTCGCCACCGGCGCGGACGCACCCGAGGTGGTGCGGCGTACGCCGGCGGCCCCGGACGTCGTGCCCGGCGACCTGCTCCTGCCCGAGCTCCTGGTCGGCGGAGTCCGGTTGGACGCGCCCGCGGCCTGGGGTGAGGTGATCCTGGCCGGCTGTCCGCTGGCCAAGGACCTGGTGCTGATCGGGCGCCGCGGCGGCCCCGAGATCCTGGACTCCGAGATCGCCCGGTTGCGGCACCTCTGCGCCCTGGCCGACTCGATCGCCCGCAACTAGCTGACGGCGCAAGCCCGGCCAGGGGTTCAGCCCGGTTCCAGGCTCAGCCGACCTGCTCGAGCAGGAAGACCGGGATCTCCCGGTCGGTCTTCTTCTGGTACTCGGCGTACGTCGCCCAGGTCTCGACGCAGTGCTGCCACCAGTCGGCCCGTTCGTCGCCCTCGAGCACCCGGGCGCGGTAGGTGTGCTTCTCGGCGCCGTCCTGCAGGTCGACCTCGGGGTGGGCGAGGAAGTTGTGGTACCAGACCGGATTCTTGGGGGCGCCGCCCAGTGAGGCCACGGCGGCGTACTTCCCGTCGCGCTCGACGCGCATCACGGGGTTCTTGCGCAGCTTGTCGGACTTCGCGCCGCGTGAGGTGATCACCACGATCGGGTCCCCGGTGTCGCCGAGGGTGTTGGCCCGCTGGCCGTCGGAGGCTTCGAACTCCTCCACCTGCTCGCGGACCCACTGCTGCTTGCTCGGCTCGTACTCACCTTCGAGGCTCATGACTCCACTGTGCCACTTCCCCCTCTCCCACCCACGGACGACTGTGCGTGCGTCGTCCGTGGGAGAGGCGGCAGTGAGGTCAGAGGGGCAGACCGCCGTCGTCGTCGCCGTAGAACCACAGCGGGAACGTGGACAGGTCCAGGGAGTCGGACTTGGCGTCGTTCGTGGTCGGAGGGACCTCGGTGTTCTCGAAGGTGCCGGGGGCGTAGTGCCGGGCCCCGGCCGAGACGACCGCGACCGGCACGTTGGTGTCACCGCGCCAGCAGTTGTTCGGGATGACGAAGGTGATCTTGGACTTGGTCCAGTCCGGTACGGCGCGGGTGCCGGTGCACGTCGCGGGCGACGTCGTCCCGTCCTTCACCTTGAAGGGCAGGGACTTCAGCTGGCCACCCGGGGTCAGTCGCAGCTCGACGATGTTGCCCGACACCGGGACCGGGAGCGGCGGCAAGATGTCGCTGGGCCGGGCCTGCGCGGCCTTGGCCGCCTTGAGCTGGAGCAGGGTCAGGCTCTGGAACTGGATGAACCAGCGGTTGCCCTTCTGCCGACGCAGCGCGGAGTACTTGACCGTGGCGCGGTACTCCGAGGCCGTGCGGTAGGTGTGGACGTTGGTGATGTCCACGGCGGAGGGCGCGTCGCCGGAGGCGTCGGCGAAGTCCGCGTTCGCCGTGCTCCCCGCCGGGCCGTCGGCGAAGGCGGCGGTGGCCGGGATCAGGGCGAGTGAAGCGACGAGGACGGGGGTGGCGAGTCGACGGAGCAACATCGGGGTGCCTTTCGGGAAGGGCGCGACTGGGGGAGGAGGAGGGTGGGAGCAGGCGGGTGCCCGACGCTGCCGCCGGGCACCCGCGACGCCCTACTGCGGCAGCGAGTCCGGTCGGTAGTTCCAGAACAGCAGGCCCTCGTCGGACTTGCCCTCCTGGTACTCCGGGTAGACGGTGCCGTCCCAGGTGCCCGGGGCGTAGTGGGCGGAGATGCCGAACGTCAGGACGCTGCCGCTGGTCGGCTTCCAGCACCGCCGCGGCACGATGAAGGTGATCGTGTCGGCGTCGTAGTCGGCCACGGCCCGCTGGGGCAGGCTGCAGGTCGAGCGGACGATGGTGGGGCTGGCGTCGGAGCCGGTGAAGGTGTCGTTGTTGACCTTGTAGCCGAACGAGCTCTCGTGGCCGCTCGGGCTGCGGCGGAACTCCACGATGTTGGCCTTGACGTCCTGGGGCGTCTGGCCGTGGGCGATCGCCGAGCGGGCAGCGGTGCGCTGCTTGAGGCTCAGGCCACCGAGGTCGGCGAACTCGACGACGAAGCGGTTGGAGTTCTGTGTCCGGAGGTCGGAGTAGGAGACCACCGCCCGGTAGTCCTTGGTGGTCTTGAAGGTGTGCATCTTGGTCATGTCGACGCCGGCCGGGGCGTCGCCGGCAGGGAAGGTCTGCTCGGTGCTGGCGTCACCGCCCGCGGGTGCGGTGGCGAACGCGCCGGCCGTGGGTGCGAGCGCGAGTACGCCGAGGACGGCGGGGGCGAGGATCGTGCGGAGCTTCATCGGTGGGGTGCTGCCTTTCGAGTGGTCCGAGAGCCTGGTGGGTCACTGGGCGAGTGAGAGGAATATAGGGATTTGGTGGGATCTTGCGGGCGAGAATCCCCAGCGTTCGCCCGAGCTGTCTAGCCCAGCGGGTGAGCGAGACCGGTGGTGCCGGTGACCCGGTCGGCATCGGGTGGATAGCGTCCGGTGCATGAGTGCGATCGACGGAGTCAGCGACACCTTCGACCCGGACGCCTGGGACGTCGTCCCGGGTTTCGAGGACCTCACCGACCTGACCTACCACCGGGCGACGAGAGTCGGGGTGGTGCGGATCGCCTTCGACCGTCCGGACGTGCTCAACGCGTTCCGTCCGCACACCGTCGACGAGCTGCTCCGCGTCCTCGAGCACGCCCGCACCTCCAGCGACGTCGGCTGCGTGCTGCTCACCGGCAACGGCCCGAGCGACGGCAACGGTCAGCATGCCTTCTGCTCCGGCGGTGACCAGCGGATCCGCGGCCGCGCGGGCTATCAGTACGCCGAGGGCGAGACCGCCGAGACCGTGGACAAGGCCAGGCTCGGCCGGCTGCACATCCTGGAGTGCCAGCGGCTGATCCGGTTCATGCCCAAGGTGGTGGTGTGCCTGGTCAACGGCTGGGCCGCCGGCGGTGGGCACAGCCTGTACGTCGTCGCCGACCTCGCCCTGGCCTCCGCCGAGCACGCCCGCTTCAAGCAGACCGACTCGGCGGTCGGCTCGTTCGACGGCGGCTTCGGTTCGGCGTACCTCGCCCGTCAGGTGGGCCAGAAGTTCGCCCGCGAGATCTTCTTCCTCGGCGACGAGTACTCCGCCGACGACGCGCTGCGGATGGGCGCGGTCAACCGCGTCGTCCCCACGCCGAGCTGGAGTCGACCGCGCTCGCGTGGGGCGCCAGGATCATGTCCAAGTCGCCGACCGCGACCCGGATGCTGAAGTACTCCTTCAACGCCATCGACGACGGCCTGGTCGGCCAGCAGCTCTTCGCCGGCGAGACCACCCGCCTGGCCTACATGACCGACGAGGCGGTCGAGGGCCGCGACCAGTTCCTCGAGAAGCGCGACCCCGACTGGTCGCCCGTTCCCCTGGTACTACTGAGGAGGACCGCGAGTCGGGACCGGGAGCAGCAAGAAGGCCGCACGCCGGACCTTGCCGAGACCGACCTGCTCGGGATCCGTCGGTACTGCGGGACCCGCGCACCGTCACGTGGGCCGACGGAGGTGACGGCCCGCCCGGGCGTGGATCCACGCTGGTCCAGCGTCGCCGAACCGACCTCTGCTCCGTGCGAGTACGGACCGGGGCTCGTTGTCGTCGTAGGTTTCTCCGCGTGAACATCGTGGTGCTGACCGGGGCGGGGATCTCGGCGGAGAGCGGGCTGGCGCACGTTCCGGGACGCGGACGGGTTGTGGGAGGGCCACCGCGTCGAGCAGGTGGCGACGCCGGAGGGGTTCTGCGACGATCCGGACCTGGTGCACCGGTTCTACGACGAGCGCCGGGCGGCGCTGCGACACCGTCGAGCCGAACGCCGCGCACGAGGCGCTGGCCCGGCTGGAGCGCGAGTGGAGGGCCCAGGGTCGCGGCGACTTCCTGCTGGTCACCCAGAACGTCGACGACCTGCACGACCGGGCCGGGTCGACCGACCTGCTGCACCTGCACGGCGCCCTGCGTACGGCGTGGTGCACCGCCTGCGACGCCGCATCCGCCCGCGGGCGCGAGCACCCGCGGCGTCGCGTGCCCGGAGTGCGGGGAGGTGGCGCTTCGCCCCGACGTGGTCTGGTTCGGCGAGATGCCTCGGGGCCTCGAGCAGGTCGACCGGGCGCTGTCCGGGGTGGACCTGTTCGTCTCGATCGGCACCTCCGGCGCGGTCTACCCCGCGGCCGGGATTCGTGCAGCGGGCGCTGGTCCGGGGCGCGCGGACGCTGGAGCTCAACCTGGTGCCGAGCGAGGGCAGCTACCTGTTCACCGAGAGCCGGCACGGCGCGGCGACCGAGTCTGGTCCCGGCGTGGGTCGAGGAGCTGCTCGTCGTCGGCTGAGCCGGGCTGAGCGGCGTGGCGGGACAGTCCCTGACGAGATGCAGGCGTTCTGGGGGTTTCTCGATGCGGAACGTCAGGGACTATCACCCACGCGGCTCCGGAGGTCCGAGACGGGACCTCGTGCTTCCTCGACCGCCGGGGCCGGCGGCGAGCGAGGCCAGGGTCCGCAGCTGCTTGCGCATCATCACCAGGTCGCCCCAGGCCACGGCCGTGTCCGCCGCCCGGCCGAGCCGCCCGTCGTGGGCGCGGAAGCGCAGCGTGCCGACGAGACGGCTGCCGGGGGCGGCCGGAGCCACGTCGTAGCCGATCAGCAGGTCGCCGAAGGTCCGGGCCCACCGGCCGGGTCGCGGCCGCAGGGTCAGGCTCGCGCCGGTCGTGAAGGCCGCGATCTCGAACACCGCCACCGCCTGCTGGCCGACGGCCAGGTCGGTCAGGCCGGGGACGAGGGTGCGCGGGCTGCGCCGGCCCAGGTTGTCGACCAGGTCGTAGGAGTACGGCGCCACGCGCAGCTGGCACAGCCACGGCCACAGCTGCTCGGGCGGGACCGCGCAGTCGACGGCGCGCTGCAGCCGGGCGGTGCCGGGGGCGGCGAGATCGTCGGTCGGCGTGCGCCGCGCCCACTCCGCGCCGGTGACGCCCCACGCCTGCGGAAGTCCCGGTGGCGGCTGCACCCGGTCAGCCTCGCACGGCCCGGGTGGGGCTGAGACCATGGTGGCCATGAGCACCGAGGCGCCCCGCGTCGAGCCCGGGGACATCGGACCGCACCGCGACGAGCCGCACGACGGCTCGATCACCAGCAAGCTGAACTGGCTCCGCGCGGCGGTCCTCGGCGCCAACGACGGCATCGTCTCGGTCGCCGGCATCGTGATGGGCGTGGCCGGTGCCACCACGGACGGCCGGGTGATCCTGATCGCCGGGGTGGCCGGGCTGGTGGCGGGCGCGCTCAGCATGGCGGCCGGGGAGTACGTCTCGGTCAGCACCCAGCGAGACACCGAGCGGGCGCTGCTGGACAAGGAGCGCGCCGAGCTGCGTGACGACCCCGAGGAGGAGCTCGCCGAGCTGGCCGACATCTACCAGGGCAAGGGTCTCGACCCCCGGCTCGCCCTCGAGGTCGCGCGCCAGCTGACGGCGAAGGACCCGCTCGGGGCGCACGCCGAGGCCGAGCTGGGCCTCGACCCGGACGACCTGACCAACCCCGTCCAGGCGGCGGGCGCCTCGATGCTGGCGTTCACCGTCGGCGCGCTGCTGCCGCTGCTGACGATCACCCTGGTCGGTGCGTCCCTGCGGATCTGGGTGACGGTGGTGTCGGTGGCGCTCGCGCTGGCGTCGACCGGATGGGCCAGCGCCTGGTCGGGAGGCGCTCCCCGTGGGCGGGCCGTGCTGCGCAACGTGGGTGGTGGCCTGGTCGCGATGGGCGTGACCTACCTGATCGGCACCGTCGTGGGTGGGGTGTAGGTCGGCTCGACGCCGACCGGTTCGTGAGACGCCTGTCTCAGGTGGTGGTCGCGCTCGGCGCTGTCCCTTAGGTTGCAGGGCGTGACGGCGGTAACACGATGGAGGTAGCCCGATGAAGGTCGGCGTGGCGCGCGAGACCCGCGCGGGCGAGACCCGGGTGGCGATGGTGCCCGACCTGGTCGCCAAGCTCACGACCCTGGGCGCTGAGGTGCTGGTCGAGCCCGGCGCGGGTGAGCGGTCGCAGTTCGCCGACGACGAGTACGTCGCGGCCGGCGCGAGGCTCTCGGAGAGCGCGCTCGCCGAGGCTGACGTCGTGGTGTCGGTCCAGCCGGTGCCGGCGGGTGATCTGCACGAGGGAGTGGCGACGTTCTCGTTCCTGCCGGTCAGCTCCGAGCACGAGCACGTCTCCGCGCTCCGCGACGGCGGGGTGACCTCGTTCGCGATGGAGCTGGTGCCGCGGATCTCCCGCGCCCAGTCGATGGACGCGCTGTCGTCCCAGGCGCTGGTGTCGGGCTACCGGTGCGGCATCGTCGCCGCCGGGATGCTGCGACGCTTCTTCCCGCTCAACATGACCGCCGCGGGCACCGTCTCCCCGGCCCAGGTCGTCGTGCTGGGTGCCGGCGTCGCCGGGCTCCAGGCCATCGCGACCGCCAAGCGGCTCGGTGCGGTGGTGAAGGCCTACGACGTACGCGCGGCCGCGGCCGACGAGATCCGCTCCGTGGGCGCGCAGGCGATCGAGCTCGACCTCGAGTCGCTCGAGGGGACCGGTGGCTACGCCCGGGAGGCGAGCGAGGACCGGGCGGCCAAGCAGCGCGAGCTGCTGACGCCGTACATCGCAGCGGCCGACGCCCTGATCACCACCGCGGCCGTGCCCGGTCGCACCGCCCCGGTGCTGGTCACGCGCGAGATGGTCGAGCAGATGTCGCCCGGCTCGGTGGTGGTCGACCTGGCCGCGGAGAGCGGGGGCAACGTCGAGGGCTCGCAGCCGGGAGAGGTGGTCCGGGTCGGTCACGCGCAGGTCTGGGGCGGGGCCAACGTGCCCGGCCAGATGCCCGGCCCGGCGTCCAGGCTCTACGCGCAGAACATCGTCAACATCCTCACCCTGATGACCACGAAGGGCGAGGACGGCGCCGCGGCGCGCTTCACCCCGGACTTCGAGGACGAGATCGTCGCCGGCTCCTGCGTCACCCACGACCGCCTGATCCGCCACGAGCCGACCCGCGAGGCGATCGAGCGTGCGTCGGTGGTCGAGCCCGTGGAGACCGACGTCGATCCCGAGGAGCGCGACCAGTGAACGACTCCATCACCCTGCTGACCATCTTCGTGCTCAGCGTCTTCGTCGGCATCGAGGTGATCTCGAAGGTCTCCTCCACCCTGCACACCCCGCTGATGTCGGGCGCCAACGCGATCCACGGCGTGATCCTGCTCGGCGCGATCATCACCACCGGTACGACGGACAACGGCCTCGCGGTCGGCGTCGGGCTGGTCGCGATCGTGCTCGCCGCGGTCAACATGGTCGGCGGGTTCGTGGTGACCGACCGGATGCTGCAGATGTTCGTGCGCCGCAAGAAGCCGGCCCCGAGGGACGTCTCGTCCGGCTCGGGCGGTGCCGCATGAACCCCACCCAGAGTCCGACCTGGGTCCAGCTGGTCTACCTGCTCTGCGCGGTCGGCTTCATCCTCGCCCTCAAGGGGCTGTCGGGCCCGAAGACCGCGCGCAGCGGCAACCTCATCGGAGCGGCCGCCGCCGTCGTCGGCTGTGCCATCCCGTTCTTCTATCTCCACCTGCACCACGTCGTCCCGATCATCGTGGCCATCGTGATCGGCTCCGTGGCCGGCCTGGTCGGTGCCCGGCGCGTGCAGATGACCCAGATGCCGCAGATGGTGGCGCTCTTCAACGGCGTCGGCGGTGGCGCGGCCGCCCTGGTCGCCCTGCTGGAGCTGCACGAGTTCACCGAGGCGCACGTTTTCGACGGCCAGGTGCCCTGGTTCACCCTGCTGGCGACGGCGTTCACCATCCTGGTCGGCTCGATCTCGTTCGCCGGGTCGGTGATCACCTTCCTCAAGCTGCAGGAGGTGATGACCTCCCGGCCCGTGGTCTTCCCCGGCCTGCCGGCCGTGTTCGGACTGGCGCTGCTCGCCGCGGTCGTGCTCTCGGTCGTGACGATCGCCGCACCGGCGGAGATCGTCGGGGTCGTGCTGGCCCTGGTCGGGCTGCTGATCGGAGTGCTGCTGGTGCTGCCGGTCGGCGGCGCCGACGTACCGATCGTGATCTCGCTGCTCAACGCCTTCACCGGACTGACCGTGGCTGCCGGCGGCTACGTCCTCGGCAACACCCTGCTGCTGGTGGCGGGCACCCTGGTCGGCGCGTCAGGTACCTTCCTGACCCGGTTGATGGCGAGCGCGATGGGCCGCTCGGTGGCCAACATCCTGTTCGGCGCACTCAAGGGCGGCTCGACGCTCGGTGCCGGGGAGGCCTCGGACCGACCGGTCCGCTCGGCCGGGCCCGAGGACGTCGCGATCCTGCTCGACTACGCCGACCGGGTGATCATCGTGCCCGGCTACGGTCTGGCCGTGGCGCAGGCCCAGCACACCCTGCGCGAGCTGGTCGACGTGCTCACCGAGAAGGGCATCCGGGTCGACTACGCGATCCACCCGGTCGCCGGGCGGATGCCCGGGCACATGAACGTGCTGCTCGCCGAGGCCCAGGTGCCCTACGAGCAGCTGGTCGAGATGGACGACATCAACGGCGAGTTCAAGAACACCGACGTGGTGATCGTGGTCGGCGCCAACGACGTGGTCAACCCGGCGGCCAAGACCACGCCGGGCGCGCCGATCTACGGGATGCCGATCCTCAACGCCGACGAGGCCCAGCAGATCGTGTTCATGAAGCGCTCGATGCGCCCCGGCTTCGCCGGCATCGAGAACGAGCTGCTCTACGACCCCAAGACCGCCCTGCTCTTCGGTGACGCCAAGGAGTCGCTGGGCAAGCTGCTCAACGCCGTCAAGGCGCTGTAGGGACCCGGTCCGGTGGGGCCGGACCCCGGATCGGCACCTGTACGCCGGCTTGGCACCGCGGCTGGCACTGCGGCTGGCCCCGGTGGTGCCTTCCTGAGGTCTCGAGACAGGACTTCGTCCTTCCTCGACCAGCGGGGGGGTGCGCTGGTGGGGGAGGCCCGTCAGGGCGGTGTCGAAACCTGCTGGGCCGACGGGCGGGTGTCGTCGCGGTCGAAACCCGCTGGGCCGACGGGCGGGTGTCGTCGCTGGTTGGCAGGCCCGTCAGGGCCGTCTCGAAACCCGCTGGGCCGAGCCGTGGTGATCAGCTGTACTTGACGACGTACTCGCCGGTGTCGGTGTGGTAGCGGATGGCGCCGTGGGCGAAGTACGTCCGGTTCACGCCGTTGCTCATCACCAGGGTGCGTGAGGTGGGCACACCGAGCCGGCCGCCGGACTGGTCCAGGTCGCGGTACTTGTCGTCGGTCTTCTCGGTGAGCGCGTACGCCGCCGAGCCGGCCTGGTAGACGGTCCCGTGCTGGAAGCGCTGCGCCTGCATCACACCCGAGGTGTTCTGGTCACTGGTGGGGAAGCCGAGCGGGCTCTTGACCCCGTGCACCGCCTTGTACTCCGTGAGGATCTTGCTGCTCACCAGGTGCGGACCGGTGCTCGCGTCGAGTGAGTAGACGTCTCCGCGCGAGAACCGGGTCTTGTAGCCGCCGGTGCCGGGGATCGGCGCCTCGCCGACGTACACCGGGCCGGTGACGGACCGGCCGAGGAAGGCGGCCCGCTCCGAGATCGGGGTGTCGTAGCCGGAGATGTACGACGCCACCTGCTGGCGCAGCCCGCTGCTGGCGGTCGAGGTCAGCCAGGCGTAGCCGTAGCGACCGGGGCAGGCGGTGCTGGTGCCCGGGCGGATGCCGGAGTTGTAGACGTCGCGGTGTCCCGAGATCCGGTTCAGGTGGTGCCCGTTGACCTGCCAGGTGCCGCCGGCCTTGACGTAGTTGGTGCCCAGGCGCCAGCCGATCACCTTGACCACGGAGGCCTTCTCCGCCGCCGTGGGGGCCACGGTGTCCAGGTTGCCCATCATCGAGACGCCCATGGCGTAGGTGTTCACGGTGAAGTTGCCGGCGTGGGCGCCGCGCACCTGGTAGAGCACCCCGCCGCTGCGTCCCTCGTAGATCGTGCCGTACTTGTCGATGAGGAAGTCGTAGCCGATGTCGCACCAGCCGCGGCCGTTCATGTGGAAGGCCTGGATGCCGCGCACGACGGCGGGGGACTGGCTCTGCGAGTAGGAGTTCGAGCCGGCGGTGTGGTGCACCACGACGCCGAGCGTGCGGCTGCCGTAGCGCGGGGAGTCGCAACCGTTGTTCGGCCGGGCCCCCCACTGGCTGCGGCTGACCATCGACGGGATGGCGGTGTACGACGGCGACGCGGCGGAAGCGGCGGGTCGCTGCGCCGTGGCGACCGATCCGGCGGCCGGCCCGGTGCCGGGGTCGACGAGATCGATCTTGACGTCCTTCGGGGTCGAGCCCGAGCGAGAGGTGACCCGGGCCGCGACACCGTCGGCCGAGCCGACCCAGAGCGGCTCGGTGCCCTGCCGGGTGCTGGGGCCGTCCCCGTCGTTCTCGTCGTCGACCTCGAGCGGCTGCCAGGTCGTCCAGGTGCCGGCGCTGCGGGTGCGGACCTCGACAGCGACCCCCTTCGTTCCGGTGTCACGGGCCCAGGTCACGCCGAGCAGGCCGTACTCCTTTGTCGCCCGCGGGGCTACCTCGGTCTCGGTGGCCGCGTCGGCGGTCGACCCGGTGGCGGAGCCCGACCTGGCGGCCGCGACCGGTGCGAGCGAGGGCATCGCGACGGCATCGACCGTGGCCCGCTCGTGCGTCCCGGTGGCGGTGGATCCCAGTGGCTGCCGCTGCTGCCCGGGTGCGGCCTGGCCGGGAGCGGCGGCGTACGACGTGAGCAGCGCGCCGGCGGCGATCGTCGTGGTGAGGGCGATGGCGGCGCGGCGGCGCGAGGTGCGGATCACGTGGCTCATGGGGGTCTCCGGAAACGGACGTCTGGGCACGGACCGGGCCACTGTAAGCCTCAACGGGGCTGATTTTGGTGCGTGTGGGGCAGATGTGTCCGATGCGCCAACCGCGCCGCAGCTGGGTCCGACGACTGGGTCCGACTACTGGGCCGACGGGCCGTACAGCCGGTCGCCGGCGTCGCCGAGGCCCGGCACGATGTAGCCGACCTCGTTGAGCTTCTCGTCCATCGCGGCGGTGACCAGCCGGACCGGCACGTCGATGCCCGGCCAGGCCCGGCCTCGAGGTTGGCGCAGCCCTCGGGGGCGGCGAGCAGGCAGATCGCGGTGATGTCGTCGGCGCCGCGGTCGACGAGGAAGCTGATCGCCGCGGCCAGGGTGCCGCCGGTGGCGAGCATCGGGTCGAGCACGTAGCACTGGCGCCCGGACAGGTCGGCGGGCAGCCGCTCGGCGTACGTCGAGGCGAGCAGGGTCTCCTCGTCGCGGACCATGCCGAGGAAGCCGACCTCGGCGGTCGGCAGCAGGCGCATCATCCCGTCGAGCATGCCCAGCCCGGCCCGCAGGATCGGCACGACGAGCGGTCGCGGCCGGGCCAGCGCGACGCCGTGGGCCGGGGCGACCGGGGTGGTGACCGTGACGTCGGCGACCCGGACGCCGCGGGTGGCCTCGTAGGCGAGCAGCGTGACCAGCTCGTCGGTGAGCTTGCGGAAGGTCGGGGAGTCGGTGCGCTCGTCGCGCAGGGTGGTCAGCTTGTGGGCGACCAGCGGGTGGTCGACGACGTGGACGTCCATGGCGGAGCACCGTAGTGCCCGTCGGCGCTCGCTGTGCTGCCCGCGAGCGTTCGCGGGCAGTAGTCAGGCCCCGCGGGGTCTGTCACCATCGATGCATGGCGGACTCCGTGGTCCTCCGGAGCCTCCGAGGCCGACGAGATCGAGCTGGCGCGTCGCGGCGTACCGCGAGGACGGCGTGCTGGCAGGTCCAGGACCTGCCGCGAGGCCGCGCTCGACGACCTGCGACTCGCATCGCCCGCGAGCTGCGCCGCTACCCCGGTGACCACGGTGCCCTGGCCCTGGTCGCGGTCGACGAGGACTTCTTCGTGCTGGTCCGCGCTCGCGGGGCCGACGTGCGCGTGCTGCTCTCCGACGCGACCGCCGCGACCGACTGGGTGCTGGCGCGCTCGGTGGTCGACCACCTCGGGCGTGCGGGTCGAGGACGACGACGAGCCGGCACCCGGCGGGCGACCTGGGCATCCTCGCCGACCTCGGCATCGATGCGATGGACATGGGCGCCCTGCTCGACGACCTCGACCTCTATCCCGACGAGCAGCTCAGCGACATCGCCACCAAGCTCGGCTTCGGCCCCAGGTTCGACGACCTGGCCGGGCTCTCCCACGCGTGAGCGACGCCGACAGCGCCTGGGCTTCCGCGATGCGCGCCGCCCTCGACGAGGCGCGCCTCGCGCTGCCCGCGGACGACGTACCGGTCGGGGCGCGTCGTCGTGGATGCTGCGGGCGCGGTGGTCTCGCGGGGTCACAACGTCCGCGAGGCCGACGGCGACCCGACCGGTCACGCCGAGGTGGTCGCCCTGCGGGCCGCGGCCCGGGCCGTCGGGCGAGTGGCGGCTGGGCGGGCACACCCTGGTCGTCACCCTCGAGCCCTGCACGATGTGCGCCGGCGCGGCGGTGCTGGCCCGGGTCGACCGCATCGTCTTCGCGGCGTACGACGACAAGGCCGGCGCGGTCGGCTCGCTGTGGGACGTGGTCCGCGACCGTCGGCTGAACCACCGCCCCGAGGTGGTCGCCGGGGTCCTGGCGAGCGAGGCCGCCGCCCTGCTCGACGACTTCTTCGCCGTACGCCGCCGCGACGGCTGAGCGCTGCGGCCAGACTGGGGTCTGTCCACCACGGCACCGTGGTGGACGGTCGCTCACCACGATGAAGGACCCGTGGAGAGCGACCGTCCATCGTGGTGAGTACGCCGCCTCGGCCAGGATTTCGGCCGCGCCGACGTCCTCCGGTACATTCTTCGGCGGTGGCGTGTCCGAGCGGCCTAAGGAGCACGCCTCGAAAGCGTGTGTGGGTGCAAGCCCACCGTGGGTTCAAATCCCACCGCCACCGCCGGTCGAAGCCCTGCGAGGACGCCGTTGAGCGGCCGTCCCGCGGGGCTTCGTCGTACCGGTGCCACCCGCCGGATCCGGCGGATTGGGGCGGGGTGGATCATAGGAGCGCGATGATCCTTCCCAGCCTGCTCAGCGCCCCGTTCCCGACCAGTGCCTCCGACGGCATGGGCGGGATGGACATGGGTGGCGTGCACGGGATGTCCGGGCCGATGTGGATGCCGGGTCAGTCGCCCTCCCTCGAGCGGCTGCTGCTGCCGCACCTGCAGCCGATCCCGCTGCTGCCCGTGATCGGGCTCGCTGCTGCTCGCCGGCTACCTGAGCGGGGTGGTGGCGCTGCACCGACGCGGCGTCAGCTGGCCGTGGTGGCGCACCGCCTTGTGGGTGGTCGGCGTGCTGATCCTGCTCGCGGTCACCGCGACCGGGGTCGAGGGCTACGGGATGATGCTGTTCAGCGTGCACATGGTCCAGCACATGACCCTGGTGATGGTGGTGCCGATCTTCTTGCTGGCCGGCTCGCCGGTCACGCTGATCCTGCGCTCCCTGCCCACCACCGGGCACCGCGGCGCCGTACGCCGAGGGGTCCAGCGGACCATCTCCAGCCGGGCGATGCGCATCCTGACCAGCCTGCCGGTGCGCTGGCTGCTGTTCGTCTTCGGTCTCTACGGCATCTACTTCACCGGACTCTTCGACGCGCTGATGGCGACGGTCTGGGGCCACAACCTGATGCTGCTGCACTTCCTCGGCACCGGGCTGCTCTTCTTCGGCCCGATCGTCGACGCCGACCCCTGGCCGCACCACAGCCCGCCGATCATGCGGCTGCTGGAGGCGTTCGCGAGCGTGCCGTTCCACGCCTTCTTCGGGATCACCGTGATGAGCGCGACCTCGCTGATCGCGACCTTCTTCGCCGACCCGCCGGGGTCCTGGGGGATCGCCCCGCTCGCCGACCAGGGCACCGCCGGCGGGATCGCCTGGGTCAGCTCGGAGCTGCCGACCCTGCTGCTGATGGGAATCATCCTGGCCCAGTGGCTCAGGAGCGACCAGCGCGCGGCCGCCCGGCACGACCGCCAGGCCCTGCGCACCGGAGACGCCGAGCTGAACGCCTACAACGACCGGCTGCGCGCGATCGCCGAGTCCGACCGGGTCTGAGCCTCCGGTCCAACACTTGCCGTAGCAGCAAACCAACGTGCCACCAACCGGTCCGATGCCGCACAGTGACCGTATGACGCACACCGACGAATCCCCGGACGATCCCGACGCCGCTGCCCCGATGGACCCGGCCCTGCTGTTCACCGCGGAGTTCTGGGACGAGCGCTACTCCTCGGGCGAGACCGCCTGGAGCGGCAACCCCAACCCGCAGCTGGTCGAGCGGATCGCCGGTCGCACGCCCCGCCCCGGGTCGAACCGCGCGCTCGAGGCCGGGTGCGGGGACGGCAGCGACGCGATCTGGCTGGCCGGCCAGGGCTGGCAGGTCACCGCGGTCGACGTCTCCCGGGTGGCCACCGACCGGGGAGCGGCCCGCGCGGGCGAGGCCGGGGTCCTCGACCGGATCAGCTGGCAGCAGCAGGACCTGACCGTCTGGGCGCCCGAGGAAGGGGCCTACGACCTGGTCACGGCCCAGTTCCTGCACCTGCCCGACCTCGACGCGGTGCACCGGCGGCTCGCGGCCGGAGTACGACCTGGTGGCACGTTGCTGCTGGTGCTGCACGCGCACACCGAGGTGCACGACGGGCACGCCTGGGGCGGGGTGGAGATGTTCCGCACCCCCGAGCAGATCGTGCAGACGCCTGGGCGAGGGCTGGGACGTCACCGTCGACACCCCGCACCGCACCATGGAGCACGACGGTGAGGAGCTCGACGTGGTGGACGTGATCGTGCTGGCCACCAGGGCCGGCTGATCTTCTTGACAGCGCACGGCTCAACGCTCAGAGCTCGAAGCGGTAGCCCATCCCCGGCTCGTTGAGCAGGTGGCGGGGTCGCGACGGGTCCGGTTCGAGCTTGCGGCGCAGCTGGGCCATGTAGAGCCGCAGGTTGCCGTGGGCGTTCTCGTAGCCGGGCCCCCACACCTCGGCCAGCAGCTGCTTCTGGCTCAGCAGCCGCCCGGGGTGGCGGACGAGCACCTCCAGCAGGTGCCACTCCGTCGGCGTCAGGCGTACGTCGGCTCCCGTCGCGGGTCACCCGGCGGGCGGCGAGGTCGACCACGGCGTCGCCGAGCTCGACGACGGCGGCTCGTCCCGGTCGCTGGCCGCCGCGGCGCACCATCGCCCGCATCCGGGCGAGCAGCTCGTCCATCCCGAACGGCTTGGTGACGTAGTCGTCGGCGCCGGCGTCGAGGGCCTCGACCTTGTCGGAGGAGTCCGAGCGCCCGGAGAGCACCAGGATCGGCACGTCGGTCCAGCCGCGCAGGCCGGCGATCACCTCGGTGCCGTCGAGGTCGGGCAGCCCGAGGTCGAGCACGACGAGCTCGGGTCGGTGGCTGGCGGCCGCCGCGAGCGCTCGGCGCCCGTCGGCGGCGGTGCGCACGTCGTAGCCCGCGGGCGCGGAGGTTGATGCGCAGCGCCCGCAGGATCTGCGGCTCGTCGTCGACGACCAGCACCCGGGTCACGGCGCACCCGTCGCTGCCGGAGTCCCGCTCGCGGCGGCCCGGCTCGAGCGGTGTCGGGCCGGTCGCCGCCGGCAGCGCGAGGACCATGGTGAGGCCGCCGCCCGGGGTCTCCTCCGGCTCGAGGGTGCCGCCCATCGCCTCGGCGAGGCCGCGCGAGAGCGCGAGGCCGAGCCCGATGCCGGTGGTGTTGTCGGTGTCGCCGAGCCGCTGGAAGGGCAGGAAGATCTGCGTCGCGCTCGGTCCGGCGGGATGCCCGGCCGCGGTCGACGACGCGCACTCGACGCTGGCTCGCCGAGCTGGCTGCGCCGATGACCTGGCGGCGGCCGGTCGGCCGGGGAGTAGCGCAGGGCGTTGTCGACGCAGGTTGACGAGCACCCGCTCCAGCAGACCCGGGTCGGCCAGCGACCGGCGGGCAGGTCGTCGGGGACGTCGACCGCACGTCCGCGCCGTCGCTCCCGAGGTCGTCGAGCGCGCGGGCGACCACCTCGTCGAGCGCCGTGGGCTGCAGGTCGCATCGCCATCGCGCCGGCCTGCAGCCGGCTCATGTCGAGCAGGTTGTCGACCAGCCCGGCCAGCCGGTCCAGCGACTCGTCGGCGGTCGGCGAGCAGCTCGCGCGCGGTCCTCGTCGACGAGGTCGCACGTCGCGGCTGCGCAGGCTCGACACCGAGGCCTTCGCGGCCGCGAGCGGGGTGCGCAGGTCGTGGCCGACGGCGGCGAGCAGCGCCGTACGCATGCGTGTCGGCCTGGGCCAGGCGGTCGGCCTCGGCGGCGCGGCCCGCAGCGGGATGCGGTCGAGCACGGCGGCGACCTGGGCGGCGAACGCGCCACCACGCGCTGGTCGTCGGCCTCGAGCAGCGCGCCGCGCAGGGCGAGCATGCGCCCGTCGCCCGGCGGCGACCGCCGGTCTCGGCGTCGCCCGGGCTGGCGCACTCCGGCGCCCGGCGCTCGGCCAGCACCGCCAGCCGACTCCTCGTCGCGCTCGAACAGGGTCACCGAGCGTCAGCGCGAAGGTCTCGCGCAGCCGCTCGCAGCACGCCGTCGAGCGCGTCGTCCCCGCGCGAGCGACGGCCGGCCAGGTCGGCCAGGGTGCGCGACTCGGCGGCGGCGCGCGCCGCCTGGCGGGTGCGCCGGGCCGCCAGGTCGACGACCGAGCTGACCAGCATCGCCGACCGCGACGAAGACGAACAGGGCGAGCGCGTTGTTGGTGTCGGCGATGTCAGGGTGTGCAGCGGCGGGGTGAAGAAGTAGTTGAGCAGCAACGAGCCGACCACGGCCGAGACCAGCGCCGGGAGCAGCCCGCCGACCAGGGACGACGACGACGGTCACCAGCAGGAACAGCAGCATGTCGCTGACCAGGTTGACGTCGCCGCGGAACGGCGTCAGCGCCAGCGTCAGCAGCGGCCGGCAGCGAGCACGGCGAGCGCGTAGCCCGCGAGCCGTCGGCGTCGGCCCAGGCGCTCCGCGCCGTGCGGCAGGCGACCGCCCGTCCCGGCCGGTCGTGGGTGACGATGTGCACGTCGATGTCACCCGAGCTGCGGATCGTCGTGGAGCCGATGCCCGGGCCGGTCGAGCAGCGCCGCCAGCCGCGAGCGCCGGCTGTCGCCGAGCACCAGCTGGGTGGCGTTCTCCGCGCGGGCGAAGGTCGAGCAGCGCGCGTCGGGCACGTCGTCGCCGAGCACCTGGTGGTAGCTGCCGCCGAGCGACTCCACGAGCCGGCGCTGCTCGGCCAGCGCGCCCTGGCTGACGCCGGCGAGCCCGTCGGAGCGGGCCACGTGCACGGCGAGCAGGTCACCGCCCGCCCGGGCCGCGATCCGGGCGGCCCGGCGTAGAGCGTCTCGCCCTCGGGGCCGCCGGTCAGCGCGACGACGACCCGTTCGCGGGTCTCCCAGGTGCCGGTGATGTCGTGCTGCTCGCGGTAGGTCTGCAGCGCGTCGTCGACCCGGTCGGCGGTCCACAGCAGCGCGATCTCGCGCAGGGCGTTGAGGTTGCCCGGCCGGAAGTAGTTGCCAGCGCGGCGTCGATCTTCTCGGGCGGCGTAGACGTTGCCGTGGGCGAGCCGGCGGCGCAGCGCCTCGGCGGTCATGTCCGCGCAGCTCGATCTGGTCGGCCGCGCGGACGACGGCGTCGGGCACGGTCTCGCGCTGCGGGACCCCGGTGATCTTCTCGACGACGTCGTTGACCGACTCGAGGTGCTGGATGTTGACCGTGGTGATCACGTCGATGCCGGCGGCGAGCAGCTCCTCGACGTCCTGCCAGCGCTTCTCGTTGCGCGAGCCGGGGACGTTGGTGTGGGCGAGCTCGTCGACCAGCGCGACCTCGGGCGGCCGAGCGAGCACCGCGTCGAGGTCCATCTCCTCGAACGTCGCGCCGCGGTAGCGCCAGCGTGCGGCGAGGCACGACCTCGAGGCCGTCGAGCAGCTCGGCGGTGTGCTCGCGGCCGTGGGTCTCGACGAAGCCGACGACCACGTCGGTGCCGCGCTCGGCGCCGGCGGTGGCCCTCGCCGAGCATCGCGTAGGTCTTGCCCGACGCCCGGGGCCGCACCGAGGTAGACGCGGAGCCGTGCCGCGGGTACGCCCATCGTCGCCTCGCAGTCACTGCCCGCTCAGCGCGCGCGTCGAGGGCGAGGTTGAGCATCGAGCACGTTGACCCGCGGCTCGCCGAGGAACCCGAGGCTGCGGCCCTCGGTGTGCTCGCGCGACCAGCGTCGCGCACCCGTCGACGCGCGAGGCCGCGCTCGCGGGCGACCCGGGCGACCTGCTGCGCGGCGTACTCCGGGCTGATCTGGGGGTCGAGCCCGGAGCCGCTGGCGAGCAGGGCGTCCGGGGCGACGTCGCCGGGCGGTGCCCGTCGAGCGCGCGCCGCCGCGGCGCGTCGCTCCTCGACCAGGCGCGACCAGGTCGGGGCTGTCCAGGCCGAGGTTGCTGGCGCGCGGTCGGCGAGCGGGTCGTAGCCGTCGCCGGCCGCGGACGGGCGACCCTGGAAGTACTGCCGGGTCGCCGGCGAACGACCTGACCGATCGAGGGCGGAGCCGACCACCTGCCCGTCGCGCTGCGACCAGCGAGCCGTCCGCCCGGCGCGGGAAGCGCGACCTGGGCGATCGCCGGTGACCGACGAGCGGATAGGCGAGGCCGAGCACGCACGGTGAGCACCAGCAGCATGCGCACGGCGGGGCCAGAGCTGGCGGAGCGGGCTGATCGACGAGCGGATGGTCATCGACGGTGCCTCTCAGCCGAGCCGGGGATCTGCGAGACGACGCAGGTCGATGCAGCTTGATGCCGACGAACGGGCGCGACGAGGCCACCGAGGCCGTAGATCGGCCAGGTTGCGGCGCAGCATCGACGCCGCCGACGACGGCCGGTAGCGCACGCCGCGCAGGGCGAGCGGGATCAGCGCGATGATGACCAGGGCGTTGAAGATCACCGCCGAGAGGATCGCCGACTCCGGGCGTGGCCAGCCGCATCATGTTGAGCCGGTCGAGGCCCGGGAAGACGCCGGCGAACATGGCCGGGATGATCGCGAAGTACTTCGCCACGTCGTTGGCGATCGAGAACGTGGTCAGCGCGCCGCGGGTGATCAGCAGCTGCTTGCCGATCTCGACGATCTCGATCAGCTTCGTCGGGTCGGAGTCGAGGTCGACCATGTTGCCGGCCTCCTTGGCCGCCGACGTGCCGGTGTTCATCGCGACGCCGACGTCGGCCTGGGCGAGCGCGGGCGCGTCGTTGGTGCCGTCGCCGGTCATCGCGACCAGCCGGCCGCCCTCCTGCTCCTGCTTGATCAGCGCCATCTTGTCCTCGGGCGTGGCCTCGGCCAGGAAGTCGTCGACCCCGGCCTCCTCGGCGATCGCCGCGCGGTCAGCGGGTTGTCGCCGGTGATCATCACCGTGCGGATGCCCATCCGGCGCATCTCGTCGAAGCGCTCGCGCATGCCCTCCTTGACGACGTCCTTGAGGTGGATCACGCCGAGCGCGCGCGCCGGCTGCCCGTCGACGCAGCTCGGCCACGACCAGCGGCGTACCGCCGCGCGTGGAGATGCGCGTCGACGATGCGCGCCGACCTCGGCCGTCGGGTCGCGCCGCCGTTCTCGCGCACCCAGGCCAGGACCGCAGCGGCCGCACCCTTGCGGATCTGCCGGCCGTCGGGCAGGTCGACGCCGGACATCCGGGTCTGCGCGGTGAACGGCACGAAGTCGGCCTCCGGCAGCTCGCCGGCTGCGCGCTCGCGCAGCCCGTGCGCGGTCTTGGCCAGCACGACGATCGAGCGGCCCTCGGGCGTCTCGTCGGCCAGGCTGGAGAGCTGGGCGGCGTCGGCGAGCTCGGCGGCCGTCGACGCCGTCGACCGGCAGGAACTCGGCGGCCTGCCGGTTGCCGAGCGTGATCGTGCCGGTCTTGTCGAGCAGCAGCGTGTTGACGTCGCCGGCGGCCTCGACCGCGCGACCGGACATCGCCAGCACGTTGTGCTGCACCAGCCGGTCCATGCCGGCGATGCCGATGGCCGAGAGCAGGGCGCCGATGGTGGTCGGGATCAGGCAGACCAGCAGGGCGACCAGGACGACGACGCACTGCCGGGCGCCGGTGTAGACGGCGAACGGCTGCAGGGTCACGGTGGCCGCGAGGAAGACGATGGTCAGGCTGGCCAGCAGGATGTTCAGCGCGATCTCGTTCGGCGTCTTCTGCCGGCGGCGCCCTCGACCAGGGCGATCATCCGGTCGATGAAGCTCTCGCCGGGCTTCGCGGTGATCCGCACGACGATCCGGTCGCTGAGAGCACCTTGGTGCCGCCGGTGACCGAGCGAGCGGTCGCCGCCGGACTCCCGGATGACCGGGGCGGACTCGCCGGTGATCGCCGACTCGTCGACGCTGGCGACGCCCTCGACGACGTCGCCGTCGCCGGGGATCACCTCGCCGGCCTCGACCACGACCCGGTCGCCGAGGCTGCAGCTGCGGAGGCCGGACGACCGTCCTCGGTCGCCGTCGTCGGCGAGCCGGCGGGCCGTCGGTCTCGGTCTTGGCCTGCGCGCAGGGTGGCGGCCTGGGCCTTGCCGCGGCCCTCGGCGACGGCCTCGGCGAGGTTGGCGAACACGCACGGTCAGCCAGAGCCAGACCACGACGCGACCAGGCGAAGCCGCTGGGGTCGAGCGACCGCGGCAGCACGGTGGAGAACACCGCGCCGACCTCGACCACGAACATCACCGGGGCCTTGACCATCACCCGCGGGTCGAGCTTGCGCAGCGGCGTCCGGCAGCGAGCGCCAGCAGCATGGCGCGGGTCGAGCAGTCCGCCGGCGACCCGGGGCGCGGCGTCGAGGCGGAGGTCGAGTGGCGGTCATCACGAGTCCTTCGGCGAGCGGTCCCAGTGCGAGCACCGGGAAGAAGGTGAGCCCGGCGACGATCAGCGGTCGACGCCGACGAGCATGGCGACGAAGAGCGGCCCGTGGGTGGGCAGCGTGCCCGCGGTCTCCGGCACCGGCTGCTGCCGGGCCAGCGAACCGGCCAGAGCGAGCACGAGCAGGATCGGCACGAACCGGCCGAGCAGCATCGCGAGGCCGAGCGCGACGTTGTAGAACGTCGTGTTGGCGGTCAGCCCGGCGAACGCCGAGC
The DNA here is from genome assembly GCA_963843875.1 of uncultured Actinomycetota bacterium. Lineage (GTDB taxonomy): Bacteria > Actinomycetota > Actinomycetes > Propionibacteriales > Nocardioidaceae > Marmoricola. Next base: position 147,971 of record CAWJMC010000005.1, read on the forward strand.
CGTTGTTGTTGCCGGCCGACATGAAGGCGTAGAGCACCTCGGAGAGGCCGTGGGGCCGCGCGTTGAGCATCGAGGCTCGCGGCCCCGCAGCGCCATCGCGAGCCGGTGCCGACCAGCACGACCAGCGGCATGGTCAGGATGTCAGCGCGACCAGCTTCATCTCGCGACCGGTGATCTTCTTGCGCAGGTACTCCGGCGTCCGCCCGACCATCAGCCCGGCGACGAAGACCGTCAGGATCGCCAGCACGAGCATGCCGTAGAGCCCGGAGCCGACCCCGCCGGGCGCGACCTCGCCGAGCCCCATGTTGAGGATCAGCAGGCCGCCGCCGACCCCGCCGTAACGAGGAGTGGAAGGAGTTGACCGCGCCGGTCGAGGTGCCCGTGGTGGAGACGGCGAACAGCGACGGAGGCGGGCACGCCGAAGCGGGTCTCCTTGCCCTCCATCGAGCGCGCCCGGCGGCCTGGCGCGCGGCGCCGGGGTGGTGCAGCTCGAGCGTCGGTGACGGCGGCGACCAGCAGGCGCCCCACAGCACGCGCCATCACGGCCAGCATCGCGTAGCCCTGGCGCGGTCGCCGACCATCAGGCCGAAGGTGCGGGTGAGGCAGACCGGGATCAGCAGCAGCAGGAAGATCTCGAACAGGTTGCTCAGCGGGTTCGGGTTCTCGAACGGGTGGGCGGAGTTGGCGTTGTAGAAGCCGCCGCCGTTGGTGCCGAGCTCCTTGATCGCCTCCTGCGAGGCGACCGGCCCGCCGGTGATGGTCTGCGTGCTCGCCGGCGAGGGTGGTCGACGTCGGTGCCGGCGGAGAGGTTCTGCACCACGCCCATCGCGACCAGCAGCGACGGCGGCCACGAACGCGAGCGGCAGCAGCACCCGGACGGTGCCGCGGACGAGGTCGACCCAGAAGTTGCCGAGCCGGTCGGTCCGCGACGCGGGTGAAGCCCGCGGATCAGGGCGACGGCGACCGCGATGCCCGACCGCGGCGGAGACGAAGTTCTGCACCGCGAGGCCGGCCATCTGGGACGAGGTGGCCCATCGTCGACTCGCCGGAGTAGGCCTGCCAGTTCGTGTTGGTCACGAAGGAGACCGCGGTGTTGAACGCCAGGGCGGGGTCGACGTCGGGAAGCCCGAGCGACAGCGGCAGGTGCGACTGCACCCGCTGGAGCACGTAGAGCAGCACGACGCCGACGACGGAGAAGGCGAGCACCGACCGCGGCGTAGACCGGCCAGCGCTGGTCGGCCGCGCGGGTCGACCCCGACGAGCCGGTAGATCACCGCGCTCGACGCGCAGGTCCTGCTCCGAGCCGTAGACGCGGGCCAGGTAGTCGCCGAGCGGTCGATAGCCGCGGCCAGCGCGACCACGAGCGCGCCGACCTGCAGGAGGCCGGCCAGAGTGTCGCTCATCAGAACCGCTCCGGGAAGAGAAGGGCGGCGACCAGGTAGCCGAGCAGCAGGACCGCGACCACGAGGCCGACGACGTCGGAGGCGCTCATCGGGGGCTCCGGTCGGCCCAGCCGACGACGATCCAGGCGAGGGCGAAGAAGGACAGCGGGAGCAGCACCAGCGCGAGGTCAGCCACGGCGCGCCGTCCGGGAGCGAAGTAGGTCCACGTCTCGATCACAGCGCGTCACACGGGCTCGGACGGCGTTCTGACAAGTCCCTGACACCCAGCGCCGCGATCCTGACGCACACCATGCGCGACCGTGCGCGGGCGTGCGGGAGGATGGAGGACATGACCTGGTTCGACAGCCCTGACGATGCGGCCAAGCGGCTGGCCGACACCGGCTACCTGACCGATCCGGCGACGGCCACCACGGCGTACCTCGCCGGAGCGCTGGGCAAGCCGCTGCTGGTCGAGGGACCGGCGGGCGTCGGCAAGACCGAGCTGGCCAAGGCGGTCGCCGAGGCGACGGGCTCGGAGCTGGTCCGGCTGCAGTGCTACGAGGGGCTCGACGAGGCGCGGGCGCTCTACGAGTGGAACTACAAGAAGCAGCTGCTGCGGATCCAGGCTGCGGGTGATCAGGAGTGGTCCGAGACCCACGACGACATATTCTCCGACGAGTTCCTGCTCACCCGCCCCCTGCTGACCGCGATCCGGCGCGAGGAGCCGACGGTGCTGCTGATCGACGAGGTCGACAAGACCGACGTCGAGGTGGAGGGGCTGCTGCTCGAGGTGCTCAGCGACTTCCAGGTCACCATCCCCGAGCTCGGCACGCTCACCGCTGTACGCCGCCCCTACGTCGTGCTCACCTCCAACGCCGCCCGCGAGCTGTCCGAGGCGGTCAAGCGGCGTTGCCTCTACCTGCACCTCGACTACCCCGACGCGGAGCGGGAGAAGGCGATCGTCCTCGGTCGGGTGCCGGCTCTCGAGGAACGTCTGGCCGACCAGCTGGTGGAGCTGATCGGCAAGCTGCGCGAGCTGGAGCTGAAGAAGGCGCCGAGCATCGCCGAGTCCGTCGACTGGGCGCACACCCTGCTGGCTCTCGATGCCGGCCACCTCGATGCCGAGACGGCGCGGGCAACGCTGGGCGTCGTGCTCAAGCACGCCTCGGACCAGGAGAAGGCGGTCCGCGAGCTGAGGCTGGCGCGGAAGTCGTGACACCGGGGACCCCCGCCCCCGGCACCGGGCTCCTGGAGCGCCACGTCGCGTTCGTGGAGGCCCTGCGTGCGGCCGGCCTGCCGGTGTCCCTGGCCGAGGACCTGGACGCCGTGCGCGCCGTCGGGGCGCTCTCGCTGATCGAGCGCGAGCAGGTCCGGGCCGGGTACGCCGCCGCCCTGGTCAAGCGTCCCTCGCACCGCCCGGCCTTCGACACGATCTTCGACCTCTACTTCCCGGCCCTGGTCGGCGGCGGCACGGTAGTCCCTGACGAAACCGTCGAGAATCCGGTCGGGAATGAACGTTTTCGTCAGGGACTATCCGACGGGCCCGACGAGCTGGCCGACTTCCGGGAGCGGCTCGCCGAGGCCCTGACGGCGGGCGACACCGGAGCACTGGAGCAGCTGGCCCGGGAGGGGATCGGCCGGTTCGGCGCGATGCGCGGCCGGGCGCCCGGGCAGTCGTCGTGGTCGGCCTACACCGCGCTGCACCGGATCCACGCCGCCACCCTGGTCGAGGCGATCGTCCGCGGGCTGCTCATCGACCCCGACGACGCCGCCCTCTGGGACGACGAGCCGACGACCCGGCGCCGCGTCGAGCGCCGGGTCGCGGACTTCGCCGGGTTGGCCGAGGCGGAGGCGAGGCGCCGGATCGCGGAGAGCAAGGGGCCCGACCACATGGCCCAGCACGCCGTACGCCCGCCGATCGAGCAGATCGACTTCACCTCCGCCCGCAGGAGCGACCTGGACCAGATGCGCCGCGAGATCCAGCCGCTGGCGCGCCGACTGGCCACCCGGCTGGCCCGCGAGCACGCGGCGAAGCGGCGCGGGGCGATCGACTTCCGGCGTACCGTCCGTGCCTCGATCTCCACTGGCGGCGTGCCGCTGGAGACCCGGCACAAGCCTCGTCGGCCCGGTCGGACCGATCTGGTGGTCCTGTGCGACGTGAGCGGTTCGGTGGCCAACTTCGCCCAGTTCACGCTGCTGCTGGTCTACGCCCTGCGCGAGCAGTTCACCCGGGTCCGGGCCTTCACCTTCATCGACGACGTCACCGAGGTGACCGAGCACTTCAGGCCCGGCGCCGACCCCGGCGAGGTGATGACGGCCCTGGCCGCCAGCGTCTCCCAGGCCGCGTTCTACGGCCGCACCCACTACGGGCGCGCGCTGGAGCGCTTCGAGGAGCGGTACGGCGACGCGCTCAACCCGCGCTCCTCCCTGCTGGTCCTCGGCGACGCCCGCTCGAACCACTCCGACCTCGCCCTGGCGACGTTGAAGAAGATGACCTACGACGCCCGGCACGCGTGGTGGCTCAACCCCGAGGCCCGGCGGCACTGGGACACCGGTGACTCCGCCGCCGGCGCCTACGGCGAGATCGTCGAGATGGTCGAGTGCCGCAACCTGGTCCAGCTGACCCGCTTCGTCCAGCAGATCACCGGTTGAGCGGCGACTCCAACGGGTGATCCTGCAAAAAAGCGGGTCACCGGGAAGAAGCACGCGCGTAAAGTTGCTCTCTCGCCAGACGCGCCGGCCCCAGCAGGACGGGCCTCGGGGGTGCGCGGCGTCGGTTGTCCGGGGAAGAGGGATCGCTTGAACGAGGACGTCGAGGAGCGCGAGGTCGCCCACGAGCAGGAGTTCGTCGACGGGGTCTACCGCCAGCTGAAGCAGTCGGCGGTCTCGGCGCAGGAGCTCGCGCAGGAGGGTCATGCCCGGGCCCGGCTCGGTCACGAGGGGGGTCTGGTCGAGCGTGACGCGATGGTCTTCCAGGCGGCGAAGCGACTGGCCAGTCTCGACGCCGCCCACGAGGGGCTGGTGTTCGGCCGGCTCGACCTGCTGGCGGAGGTCGCGTCCAGGCCGCGCTACATCGGGCGGATCGGCCTGCGCGACGAGCACCGCGACGTGATGCTGATCGACTGGCGGGCCCCGGCGGCCGCCGTGTTCTACCAGGCCACGCACGCCGAGCCCCAGGGCGTCGTACGCCGACGCATCCTGCGCAGCCTCGGCGAGCGGGTGCTGGGGGTCGAGGACGACCTCCTCGACACCGAGACCGAGACGGACCTGCCCGTGGTCGGCGAGGGCGCCCTGATGGCCCAGCTGACCCGGGCCCGGGACCGTTCGATGCACTCCATCGTGGCCACCATCCAGGCCGAGCAGGACCGCGCCATCCGCGCGCCGAGCAAGGGCGTCGTGTCGATCTCCGGCGGTCCGGGGACGGGCAAGACCGTGGTCGCGCTGCACCGGGCGGCCTACCTGCTCTACGCCGACCGGCGCCGCTACGAGACCGGCGGCGTGCTGGTGGTCGGCCCCTCCGGGGTGTTCATGCGCTACATCGAGCGGGTGCTGCCCAGCCTGGGCGAGACCGCGGTCGCGCTCCGCTCGCTGGGCGAGGTCGTGGACGGCGTGCGAGCGAGCCGGCGCGACGACCCGTCGGTCGCGGAGGTCAAGGGAGCGGCTGCCATGGCCGAGCTCGCCCGTCGCACGGTGCACCAGCCGGTGCCCGGCGCCCCCACCGAGTTCCGCTACTTCTACCGCGACGACGTGCTCGTCCTCGACCCGCGCCGGCTCGCTGCCCTGCGGCAGCAGCTGATGTCCTCGGCCACCCGCAACCGGGCGTCGACCACGGTGGCCAGCACCCTGATCGAGGCGCTGTGGCGCCAGGTCCGGGGCGAGCGCGCTCGTGAGCGCACCCGCGAGGACTTCGTGGAGACGCTGCGCGAGGACGACCGGTTCACCGACTTCGTCCGGGCCTGGTGGCCGGTGCTCGACGCCGCGACCGTGCTGGGCTGGCTGCGCGAGCCCGAGCTGCTGGCCCGGGTCGCCGACGGCCTGCTCGAGGACGAGTCGGTGCGGCTGCTGGCCAAGTCGTGGGGCCCCGATCAGGCCGGGGACCTCAGCGTCGACGACGTGCCCCTGCTCGACGAGGTGCGCTACCTGCTCGGTGACCCGCCGATCCTCGGCGACCCGGACGAGGACGTGCTCGGCCGGGCCGACGCCACCATGGCCGAGCTGAACACCGCCGCCGACCGGGAGTACGCCGGTCCGCGCGGGTGGCGCCCGCCCACCAACCGGATCGAGGACGACGGCTACGCCCACGTCCTGGTCGACGAGGCCCAGGACCTGACGCCGATGCAGTGGCGGATGCTCGGGCGCCGTGGGCCGACCGCGACCTGGACCGTCGTCGGAGACCCGGCCCAGTCGTCGTGGCCGGTGCCCGAGGAGGCGGCCGAGGCCCGGGCGCTGGCCCTCGCGACAGGTGCGCGCAAGCCCCTGCACGAGTTCCACCTGTCGAAGAACTACCGCAACTCCTCGGAGATCTACGCCTACGCCGCGGCGTACGCGGACCGGGTCGGGCTCGTGGCCGACCTGCCGGAAGCGGTCCGCTCGACCGGTGTCGAGCCGCAGGAGCGCACCGTGGCCGATCTCGAGGGCGGGGTGCGCCAGGCGTTGGGCGAGCTGGTCGACGCGGTCGACGGCACGGTCGGGGTGGTCGCCTCGGTGGCTCGCCAGAGCGAGGTGCGGGCGTGGCTGGCGTCGTGGGCGGAGTTCGCGACCGCTCGCGAGGGTGGTTCCGAGGCCCGGGTCCCGGTGCTGACCGGCCTCGACACCAAGGGCCTGGAGTTCGACGCGATCGTGGTGGTGGAGCCGGAGGAGATCGAGCAGGAGTCCCCGACCGGTCGGGCGACGCTCTACGTCGTGCTCACCCGCGCGACCCAGCGGATGAGCGTGGTCCGCGCCGGCTGAGCCCGGATCGTGGCCCGGGTCAGGACAGCGTGTGCGGCGCCGGCAGGCTCAGGCTCACCACGCGGCGCCCCATCGGTCCTTCGCGCGTGCTCAACCGTCCGTCCGAGCGGGCCAGCAGCTGCTGGGCGCTGGCGTGCCACCACGGCAGCATCCCGTCGGGGTCGATGGGCGGCCAGCCGGCCGCGATCGCACGCGCGGCACCGAGGGGTACGGCGTCGCTCACGCCCCGGTCGCCGGCGACCGGGGTGGCCTGGCGCGCCTCGTCGTCGGGCTCGCTCGGCGCCTCCAGGCCGGAGACCTGGCAGGACAGCACCAGTCGCTGGTTCAAGGTGACCAGGCCGAAGCGGACGACGCAGCCGCTCGCCGCGCGCAGCACGACCTCCTCCGTGAGCAGCTGGACGACCCACTCCAGCTCGTGCGGGTCGGCCCAGGCGAACTGAGCCGGCGCGGTGTCGACGGGTAGCACCTGCACGCCGCGCCGTTGCCCGGTCTCGGCGAGGTGCGCCCAGACCGCGCCCAGCTGGGCGCTCATGTCGACCACCGTGGGTTGTGGGCGATGGTCGGGACGCTCGAGCGCGACCAGGGTCTGCACCCGGTCGAACAGGGTCCAGAAGGACTCCATCGCGATCCGGGCCGGAGCGTCGACGGGCAGCGTGGAGATGTGGTTGTCGAGGTTGGCGAAGTGCGGGGTGATCTCCGCGGAGAGGGAGTACAGCAGCATCCGGCGGTCGCGGGCCGCCCGGTCGCGCTCCTCCTCGGCGAGGCGTTCCCGCTCCCGGCTGCGTTCGCGGCCCAGGGCCCAGCCGAGCTCGCGCCCGATCTCGCGGAGCGTGTCGAGCTCGACCGGGCGCCACGGCCGGTCGTTGCGGCGCCCCAGCACCAGCTGGCCGGCGACCTCCTCGTCGTTGTCCAGCGGGGCGAGCGCCACGCTGGAGACCTGGTCGGTCCGCAGGGCGCGAGCGAGCCAGCTGCGCTGCTGCTCGGTCAGCAGCGGGTGGTCCTGGTCCAGCCGGTCCCGGTCGAGCACCACGGCCTGCCCGGTCTCGGCCGCGTTCAGGGCGAGCTCCTGGCCGTAGGAGTCGAGGGCCGCGACCAGGGTGAAGACCGGCTGGTCGGCGGGGGGCGGGATGCCGGGGACCTCGATCCCGCTGAACACGTCGAGCCAGCCGACGGGAGCCTGGAGCTCGGTGCGCAGCTGGGCGAGCACCTTGTCCAGCTTGATGCTCAGCTCCCCGGCGCCCGCCAGGTGGTCGATGACCGAGCGCACCAGCCCGCCGAGCCAGGCCTCCTGGCGGTCCTCGGTCTGCTGCTGGGCGTTGTGGATGGCGATCCCGGCGGCGACGGCATAGATCTCCATCACGGCCAGGGTCTGCTGGTCGGGCAGGGCGCCGCTGGCCGGCCGGTCGACGTACATCAGTCCCGAGCAGCCGGCCGCTCGGGGCCCGAAGCTCCACGGACAGCTCGTCGAGCGGGTGCCAGGCGTCGGGGGCGTCGCTGGCGTCCTGGTCGAGGACGACGTAGCCGTCGGGCAGGTCGAGGCCCAGGGAGTGGGAGACGAACCGGAACAGTCCCCACTCCTCACCCAGCCGGTTGCGCCCCATGATCACCCGCGCCGGGTAGCGCTGGTGCAGGTGCTGGGCGACCTCGGGGTGGTCGCCGCGCGACCGCCACGAGCTCGAACTCGTCGCTCTCGGGCCAGTAGACGTTGATCACGCTGGCCCGGAAGCCGGACACCTCCACCACGCCGTCGACGATGGCCTGGAGGACGGAGTCGAGGTCGGGATCGGCGTGGATCCGGGTGATCACGTCGTGCAGTCGCGAGAGCCCGGAGCCGGCGCTGAACTCCACCGCGCACACCTCCAGAGCACCCAGGCTCGCCGGTTGCGAGCGGTGGGACGACTTTTGCGACCATACGCCGACTTGGCCCGGATCCTCCACGGGCCGGCGACGAAAGCTCGTGATCCACCGTCGTTGGTAGCGTGCGCGCATGGTCGGGCAGGCGGCACCGGAACGGCACGACGAGGGCTCCTCGGAGTCGGAGCTGGAGTCGGCCCTGGAGTCGGCCCTGGAATCGGCGCTGGAATCGGCGCTGGCCGGCGTACGACGGCACCCGGCTTGGGCCGTGCTGCGCTTCGGCGACGAACCGACCGTGCGGTTCGTCGGCGGGCCGGTCGCGCACGTCGACCGCCTGCGCGACGTGGCGCTGGAGCGGGGCACGCCGGACGGCGGACCGACCTGGGACCGGCTCCTGGCGGTGCCGTTCCGTCAGGTCGCGGAGCGTGGCTTCGAGGCGCACGACGACCAGACCCCGCTGGCGGTCGTCGACATCGTCGAGAGCCACGAGGTCGACCTCGCCAGCACGATCGCCGGTCTGCCGCAGGTGCGCCTGGACTTCGCCGACCGGGGTGGCTTCGAGACCGACGACGCGGCGTACGAGCAGATGGTGTCCTCGATCATCCGCGACGAGATCGGCCGAGGCGAGGGCGCCAACCTGGTGATCGGGCGGCACTACCGCGCCCGGATCGCCGACTGGGGCGACGAGGCGGCGCTGAGCGTGCTGCGACGGCTGCTCGAGTCCGAGCGCGGCGCGTACTGGACGTTCTGCTTCTTCACCGGTGACCGCTACCTGATCGGCGCGTCGCCCGAACGGCACGTGAGCCTGGCCCCGGTGGGCGGGGCGCCCGGCGAGATGTCCGACGTCCGGATGAACCCGATCAGCGGCACCTTCCGGCTCGGCCGCGGACTGGGCCGACGCACCGAGCCGGCGGAGCGCAAGCGTCGGCTGCTGGACTTCCTGGCCGACGAGAAGGAGATCTACGAGCTCTTCATGGTGGTCGACGAGGAGCTGAAGATGATGTGCGAGGTCTGCCACGAGGGTGGTCAGGTGCTCGGACCGTTCCTCAAGCCGATGACGCACCTCGTGCACACCGAGTACCTCCTGGCCGGGCGGACCCGCGCCGACGTGCGCGACGTGCTGCGCGAGACGATGTACGCCGCCACGGTCACGGGCTCGCCGGTGGAGAACGCGTGCCGGCTGATCAAGCGCTACGAGCCCGAGGGGCGCGGGTACTACGGCGCCGCGCTGGCCCTGCTCGGGCGCGACGGCGGCGGCCGGGCCGACGGCCGACAGCCCGATCGTGATCCGCACCGCCGACGTCAGCCTCAACGGCGAGCTCAAGGTGACCGCCGGGGCGACCCTGGTGCGCGACTCCGACCCGGCCTCCGAGGTGGCCGAGACCCACGCCAAGGCGGGCGGCATCCTCAGCGCCTTCGGGCTGGTGCCGACGGCCCCGCGCCGCGAGGCGGCGTCGGTCGCCGAGCTGGTCGGCGACGAGGACGTCCGGATCGCGCTCGGCAGCCGCAACCAGCGGCTGTCGCGGTTCTGGCTGACCGACCAGTCCTCGGCCGTGCCGGTCGAGGAGCTCAAGGGCCGCTCGGTGGTGGTCCTCGACGCCGAGGACGACTTCGTCAACATGCTGCGCCACGTCTTCTCGCGTGCTCGGCATGACCAGCAGCGTGGTGCGCCACGACGAGTGGCGACCGGGGGCCCTGGACGGGCACGACCTGGTCGTGGTCGGCCCCGGTCCGGGCGATCCCCGCGACGGGGACCACCCCAAGATCGCGGTCGTGCGCGAGGCGGTGGACGCCCTGCTCGCCGCCGGCGACCAGCCGTTCCTGGCGGTCTGCCTGGGCCACCAGGTGCTGTGCGAGCGGCTCGGGCTGCCGCTGGCCTACAAGGACATCGTCTTCCAGGGCACGCAGTCGGAGGTCGACCTGTTCGGCCGCACCGAGCGGGTCGGGCTTCTACAACACCTTCGTGGCCCGACCGGATGCTGCCGGCGTGCCGGCCGGCGTACGCGTCGCGATGGACCCGCGAGACCGGCGACGTCCACGCAGGTCGCGGGCCGCACTTCCGGGGGATCCAGTTCCACGCCGAGTCGATCCTCACCGAGCACGGCTTCGAGCTGCTGCGCGACCTGGTGCGTCGAGCTGCTCGTCGCCGCCCCGGGCTGAGAGCCGGGACTCACCCCGGTCGGGAGGCGAGCACTCCGACCTGGCGCCGCACCGTCCAGTCGGCCGGCGCGTCGACGACGGCACCCAGGGCGGTCAGGGCCGCCCCCCGTGCGGCCGGTGCGCGTCCCCCGCTGGTCGCGGCCAGGACCCGGGGCTGCACCCACTGCGAGGCGAGCACCCGGTGCCGCAGGTGCTCGGAGACGGCGGGTGCGAGAACGCCGGCCAGCTCCCCGAGCCGGCCGCCGAGCAGGACCACCGGCAGGTCGAGCACGTTGAGCACCCCGGCCAGGGCCACGCCGAGGGACCAGGCGGCGCGGTCGACGGCAGCGGTCGCCGCCGGGTCCTGCGCCTGCACGCGCGCGAGCAGGGTCGCCGGGTCGGTGACGTGCGGCAGCCCGGCCGCGTCGAGGATCGCGTGCCACCCGGCGTACTGCTCCAGGCAGCCGGTGGACCCGCAGCGGCAGGGCGGGCCGTGCGGGTCGACGCTGACGTGCCCGATCTCTCCGGCCCACCCGTGCTGGCCGCGCAGCCCGACCGAGCCGGCGACGACGGCGCCACCGATGCCCACCTCCCCGGAGAGGAAGACGAAGCTCTCGAAGGCGGGATCCTGACCGGGGGCGGCGACGGTGTGACCCACGGCCGCGAGCTCGGCCTCGTTCAGACTGACCACCTCGCCCGCCCGCTCCTCGAGCAGGGGGAGCAGGCGAGAGGCCTGGACGTTGCTCCAGCCGAGGTTGGGCGCGACGAGCAGCGCCCCGGTGCTCCGCTCGACGAGACCGGGCAGCGCCAGCCCTGCTCCGACGACGACGCGCCGCTCGTCCAGGGCGTCGAGCACCCCGAGAGCCGCCTGGTCCGCTCGGGCCAGCGCCTCCTGGGGGGTGCAGCCGGCGACATCGAACGGGTCGTGGTGCTCGGCCACGAGCCGGCCGGCGAGATCGACGACCTGCACGGCCAGTCCGCCGACGTCCACCTGGAGCCCGAGCCCGACGAAGCAGGGGAGGGGACCAGGGGCAGGACCGGGCGACCGCGACGCCCGGCCACCTGGGGCTCGGCCTGCACGAGGTCGGCCGCCTTCAGCTCCTCGACCAGTCGGGAGACCGTCGAGCGCGGGAGGCCGGTCCGCGCGGCCAGCTCCGCGCGGGAGACCGGTGCACCCGCGCGGAGGATGCAGCGCAGCACCACGGCCAGGTTCGCCTCGCGGACCGAGGACGTGCCGCCTGATCGCGCCGTCGAGGAGGAGCCCACCCGTTGACCCTACCCTGGCGCCGTGATTTAGTTTCAGTCTGAGAATAAAACTCGACGATGAGGACCCGCGATGCGCAACCCCACCCCGGACGACAAGTTCTCCTTCGGCCTCTGGACCGTGGGCTGGCCGGGAGCCGACCCGTTCGGCACCGCGACCCGGCCCGTCCTCGACCCCTGGGAGTACGCCGAGGGCCTGGCCGAGATCGGCGCCTGGGGGATCACCTTCCACGACAACGACGTGTGGGCCTTCGAGGCCGACGAGGCGACCCGGCGCGAGCGGCTGAGCCACCTCGTGGACGCCTCCTCCGCCGCCGGACTGGTGATCGAGATGGTCACGACCAACACCTTCACCCATCCGGTCTTCAAGGACGGCGGGCTGACCTCCAACGACCGGTCGGTGCGCCGCTTCGGGCTGCGCAAGATCCTGCAGGCGGTCGACGTGGCGGGCGAGGTCGGCGCCTCCACCTTCGTGATGTGGGGCGGGCGTGAGGGGGCGGAGTACGACGGCTCGAAGGATCTGATCTCCGCCTTCGACCGCTACAAGGAGGGGCTGGACACCGTTGCGGCCTACATCAAGGACCAGGGCTACGACCTGCGCATCGGGCTGGAGCCCAAGCCCAACGAGCCCCGCGGTGACATCTTCCTGCCCACCGTCGGGCACGCCCTGGCCCTGATCGCGGAGCTGGACCACGGTGACATCGTGGGGCTGAACCCGGAGACCGGGCACGAGCAGATGGCCAACCTCAACTACACCCACCAGCTCGGTCAGGCGCTGTGGAGCGACAAGCTCTTCCACATCGACCTCAACGGCCAGCGGGGCCTGAAGTACGACCAGGACCTCGTCTTCGGTCACGGGGACCTGATGTCGGCGTTCTTCACCGTGGACCTGCTCGAGAACGGCTTCCCGGGTCATCCCGACGGGCCCCGCTACACCGGCCCGCGGCACTTCGACTACAAGCCCTCGCGCACCGAGCACATGGACGGGGTGTGGGCCTCGGCGCGCGCCTGCATGGCGACGTACCTGATGCTGGCGGAGAAGGCGCGGGCGTTCCGCGCCGACGACCGGGTCCAGGAAGCCATGGCGTACGCCGGGGTGCTCGACCTGGCCACCCCCACCCTGGCTCCCGGTGAGTCCGTGGCCGACCTGCGGGCCGGAGACGACGACTTCGACATCGACCGGGCCGCCGAGCGCGACTTCGGGTTCGTCGCGCTCAACCAGCTCGCCGTCGAGCACGTCCTCGGCTGAGTCATGAGCCTCGTCGCCGGCGTCGACTCCGGCACCCAGTCCACCAAGGTGGTCGTCTGCGACGCCGGGACCGGGCGGGTGCTGCGACCGGGTCGTCCCCGCACCCGGACGGCACCGAGGTCGACCCGGAGGAGTGGTGGGCGGCGCTGCTCGGCGCGATCGAGGCAGCGGGTGGCCTCGACGACGTCGAGGCCCTCTCGGTCGCCGGCCAGCAGCACGGGATGGTCTGCCTCGACGCCGACGGCCGGGTCGTGCGACCCGCCCTGCTGTGGAACGACACCAGGTCCGCTCAGGCCGCCGCCGACCTGGTCGACGAGCTCGGCGAGGGCGACCGGGAGGCCGGGGCATCGTGGTGGGCGCACGCGGTCGGCTCCGTCCCGGTCGCGTCGCTGACCGTGGCCAAGCTGCGGTGGCTGGCCGACCACGAGCCCGCTTCGGTGGCTCGCACCTCCGCCGTCGCCCTGCCCCACGACTGGCTCACCTGGCGGCTCGCCGGCTCCGGTGACCTGTCCGGTCTGGTCACCGACCGCTCGGACGCATCGGGGACCGGCTACCTGGCCACCACCGGTGAGTACCGGATCGATCTCCTGGCCCGTGCCCTGCGCCTCAGCGAGGAGCGCGCTGCCGCGCTCGTCCTGCCGCGCGTCGCGGCCCCGGGGAACGCGCGGGCTCCGGGGACCCGCCCGGGGCTGGGGCCACCTGGTGCTCGGCCCCGGGTGTGGCGACAACGCGGGGGCGGCTCTGGGGCTCGGGGTGGCCACGGGAGAGACCTTCGTCTCGATCGGGACCTCCGGCGTCGTCGCCACGGTGTCAAAGACACCGACCGCGGACGCCTCCGGGGTGCTCGCCGGCTTCGCCGACGCCACCGGGCGCTACCTGCCGCTCGCCTGCACGCTGAACGGTGCGCGGGTGCTCGACGCCACCGCGCGCCTGCTCGGGGTGGACCACGCCGGTCTCGACGCGCTCGCGCTCGCGAGCCCCCCCGGAGCGGACGGCCTGGTGCTCGTCCCCTACCTGGAGGGGGAGCGGACCCCCGACCTCCCGCACGCCCGCGGTCGGCTGAGCGGGCTCTCCGCGGACAACCTGACGCCGGCCGGGCTCGCCCGGGCCGCCGTCGAGGGTCTGCTGGGTCTCCTCGGCCGGGCCCAGGACACGATCCGGGCCCAGGGGTCGCCGATCGAGCGGGTGGTCCTGGTCGGCGGCGGTGCGCGGTCGCGGGCCGTGCGCACGCTCGCTCCGACGGTGTGGGGAGTGCCCGTCGACGTCCCCGAGGCCGGCGCGGACGTGGCCCTGGGCGCCGCGCGCCAGGCCGCCTGGGTCCTCAGCGGCGCCGACGCGGCTCCCCGGTGGTCCGGACGGCGGGTCGAGCGCTACGACGCACCGCACGAGCCGGGCGTGACGTCGGCGTACGCGCGTGCCGCCGACGAGGCGGCCCGGCTCGAGGGCGGTGCCGCGCACCGCTAGTGTCCCGCGTGCGAAATTCGCGTGATGAGTCGTGTCCTGGGTTCGGGGCACGAGTCGGGCGCACCCGAGGAGAGGAAGAAAGGCGGCGCCCGGTGACTCCGGGTGCGTGGAGTCGGCCGGGCGCCGCCGGGGTGGGTGGAGCGGGTGTCTCGGGCCCGCCCCGACCCGGTCAGGTGGCTCGGGTGGTCGTTCGCCGGTGCGATGAGCGGGTCACGACGAGCTCGTCTTCGCGTCGCTGCCGAGGGTCGCGGTCACGGTCTTCTGCTTGCCGTCACGGGTGATGCTGAGCTGGACCTTCTGCCCGGGACGGTCACCGCGGACGGTGGCGACGAGGTCGTCGGCACCCTCGATCAGGTGGTCGTCGACCTTGGTGACCACGTCGCCCTGCTTCAGCCCGGCCGTCGGCGCCGGAGTCACCGCTGGAGACGGACTTGACCAGCGCGCCGCCGTCCGGGGTCTTCGTGCTGGTGTCGTCGCTGACCGTGACACCGAGGCGGGCGTGGGTCGGGGTCTCGCCCTTGCGGAGCTGGTTGATGATCGGCAGCGCCTCGTCCATCGGGATCGAGAAGCCGATGCCGATCGAGCCGCTGGAGTCCCCGGAGGTCTTGATCGCGGAGTTGATCCCGACCACCTGGCCGGCCATGTTGACCAGCGGGCCACCGGAGTTGCCCTCGTTGATCGAGGCGTCGGTCTGGATCGCCGGGTACGTCGTGGTCTGGCTGGCCTGCTGCTGCTGCGGCTGGCCCTGGTCGAACGGGTTGGTCGAGTCACCACCGCCGTCGCCCGAGCTGCCCTGGCTGCCGCTGCTGATCGAGACCGGCGCGGTTGAGGGCACTGACGATGCCGCTGGTGACCGTGGCGCTCAGGCCCTCGGGCGAGCCGATCGCCACGACCTGCTGGCCGATCGAGAGGTCCGCGGACTTGCCGATCGTCGCCGGGGTCAGGCCGCTGACGCCCTGGGCCTTGATCACGGCCAGGTCGGTGACCGGGTCGGTGCCGACCACCTTGGCCGGGAGCGACCTTGCCGTCGTTGAACCGCACCGACAGCGTGCCGTTGGAGACGGCGGTCGGCCACGTGGTTGTTGGTCAGGATGATGCCGTCGGAGGACAGGACGATCCCGGAGCCCGGTGCCCTGGGCGTTGGCGCCGACGACGTTGACCTGCACCACCGAGGGCAGCACCTTGGCGGCGACGCCGGACACGCTGCCCTTGACCTGCGCCGTCGCGGAGGCCGAGCTGTCGCTGGCCTTGAAGTCGCCGTTCGCTGGAGGTGTTGCTGGACTGTTGTCGGAGCCGTTGACCGCGTCGTACGCCGCAGCGCCACCGACCCCGGCCGCACCGCCGAGCACCAGCGCGCCCACGAGGACCGCCGCCGAGAGGCTGCGCGTACGCCGCGGCGGGGCCTGGGTCGTCGTGGCGGCACCCGAACCGGTCGCGGAGGTGGCCGCGAAGGGCGGCATCACGGTCGTGGACTCCGGGCGGCTGAAGGGGTGCCGGGAGGTGTCGTCGAAGCGATCGGTGTCGTCCGGGGCCCGCTCGGGGCCGCCGTCCGTGCCGGCGGGAGTGGGAGGGTACGGGTCGGCGGACCCGGGTGCGGGAGTGGAGGACGAGGTCGCGGACCGCTCGCCCGAGGCGGGACCGTCGGCGGGCTCGCTGCCGCGGGAGTCGTCGTCGGGGTTCAGGTTCCACTCGTTGTTCATGTCGACCATCATTCCCGGTCATCCTGAGATCAACCTTGGAGTCGGCTGGACGGCCACGAAGACCTCCGGACGCGACAGCGGGGACCGGTCGTCACCTGGGGGAGGCGGAGAACACCGATGCCTGGCCCGGACCACCCGGTGCGGATGTCGGCTCGGGGCCGGGCTCGGCGGTGCCCGGCAGCGCCAGCCAGAAGGCGGCACCACCTCCGGGTGCGCGACCGGCGCGGACGGAGCCGCCGTGGCGCTCGGCGACGGCGGCGACGATGGACAGGCCCAGTCCGGAGCCGGGCATCGCCCGGGACTCGGTCGAGCGGTAGAAGCGCTCGAAGACGTGCGGGCAGGTCCTCGTCGGCGATCCCCGGGCCCTCGTCGGCGACGCTCAGCGTGCCCGCCGTGCAGGCCGACCGTGACGGTGCCGCCGGCCGGGGTCCACTTGGCGGCGTTGTCGAGCAGGTTGGTCACCGCGCGCTCGAGGGCGCTGGACTCCCCGGTCACCCACCACGGCTCGCACCGCACGTCGAACCCGACGTCCGGTGGCTCGGCGGCGCACCCGGGCGACCGCGGCCTCGACCACCTCCGACAGCTCCACGGCGACCGGGGCGGAGGTCATCGGCTCGTCGCGGGCCAGCTCGACGAGGTCGCCGATCAGGGTGGTGAGCTCGCTGATCTGGGCCTTGACGTCCTCGAGCAGGTCGGCGCGAGCCTCCGGAGCCAGCCGGTCGGAGCCGGCCGCCTGGGCGAGCAGCTCGATGTTGGTGCGCAGCGAGGTGAGCGGCGTGCGCAGCTCGTGCCCGGCGTCGGCGACCAGCTGGCGCTGCCGGTCGCGGCTGGCGGAGAGCGAGCCGAGCATCGCGTTGAAGGCCAGCGAGAGCCGGGCCACCTCGTCGTTGCCCTCGACCGGGATCGGGTCGAGCTTCTCGGTGCGCGCGATCTCCTCCGCGGCCTCGGTGAGCCGGCGCACCGGTCGCAGGCCGTTGCGGGCGACGCCCCAACCGGCGAAGGCGGCCAGGATCACCCCGGCCAGCCCGAAGAAGATCGCGACCAGGCCCAGCCGGCTGAGCATCCGGTCGGTCGGCTCGAGCGACTGGGCCAGCACGAGCGCCGTGCCCGGCTGGCTCGGCCGGACGGCGACCATCCGGTAGCGCTCGCCGCCGGCGGCCACCACGGTGCGCGCCGACCACTTGCCGGTGCCCTGGGCGACGTCGATCTCGGGTCGGCCGGCGCGCAGCCGGGTGTCGCTGCGGCCGAAGCTGACGCTGCTGGCGGTCGCGGTAGGTCGACGAGGATCAGCCGGATGTCGGAGGCGCCGAAGACGATCGCCGGGACCGGCCTCTGGCTCTGGGTGTAGATCGAGTCGTAGTGCGAGGCGACCACGGCCCGGTCGCGCAGCGAGTCGTCGAGGGTGCTGCAGCGATGCGGCCCGCACCGTGAGGTAGGCCGCCAGCGCCACCGCGGTCACCGCCAGGCCCACCGCCAGCGTGGTCAGCAGGTGACCCGGCTGGCCAGCGAGCGCCGGTAGTGCGGGCAGGCGGGCAGGCGCGAGGCCATCAGCCGGGCTGCTCGCGCAGCACGTAGCCGACCCCGCGCACGGTGTGCAGCAGGCGCGGCTCGCCCGTCGGCCTCGAGCTTGCGGCGCACGTAGCCGACGTACACCTCGAGGCTGTTGGCGGTGGTCGGGAAGTCGAAGCCCCAGACCTCCTCGAGGATGAAGGCCCGCTCGAGCACCCGGCGCGGGCGGCGCAGGAACAGCTCGAGCAGGGCGAACTCGGTGCGGGTCAGCTCGATGCGGCGCTCGCCGCGCAGCACCTCGCGGCTGGCCAGGTCCATCGACAGGTCGGCGAAGCCGATCAGCTCGTCGGTCCTCGTCGCCGTCGCCGGGTCCGCGCCGGCGCAGCAGCGCGCGCAGCCGGGCCAGCAGCTCCTCGAGGGCGAAGGGCTTGGTGAGGTAGTCGTCGGCGCCCGCGTCGAGCCCGTCCACCCGGTCGCCGACGGCGTCGCGGGCGGTCAGCACCAGGATCGGCACGTCGTTGCCGGCGCCGCGCAGCGCCCTCGTGGTCTCGATGCCGTCGAGGCGCGGCATCATCACGTCCATCACCACGGCGTCGGGGCGCACGGCACCGATGCCCGGCCAGCGCGGCGGCGCCGTCCTCGGCCAGCTTGACGTCGTAGCCGTTGAACTCCAGCGAGCGGCGCAACGACTCGCGCACGGCGCGGTCGTCGTCGACGACGAGGACCACGGGGCGCGACTCGGGCTGCACGGACACGCTCTCAGCGTGCCATGTCGACCTGAGCACGCACTGAGAGCACGACGGGCAGAGCGCCCGGGCCCGGCGCGTGCTCCGCGACGGTCACAGGTAGCTGCGTGCGGCGTTGCCGGCCCGTTCGCCGTACGACGACCCGAACAGCGCGGTGTGCACCAGCAGCGGGAACAGCTGGTGCAGCGCGACCCGCTCCGCCCAGCCGTCGGCCAGTGGCGTCACCTCCTGGTAGGCCTCGACCACGCGCTGCAGCTGGGGCAGTCCGAACAGCGCCAGCATCGCCAGGTCCGTCTCGCGGTGCCCGCCGTGCGCCGCGGGGTCGATCACGTGCACCGGACCATCGCGGGCGAAGACCACGTTGCCGCTCCACAGGTCGCCGTGCAGCCGGGCGGGCGGCTCGTCGGGCCCCGCGAGGTCGACGATCCGGCGCACGCACCCGCTCGACGTCCGCGGCGTCGACGGGCCCGATCTGGCCCCGGTCGACGGCGAGCTTGAGGTAGGGCAGCACCCGCCGGGTGGCGTAGAACTCCGGCCAGGTCGGCGCCGTCGGCGTTGGGCAGCGGCAGCGGGCCGATGAAGCCGTCCGCGCCGGCGCCGAAGTGCGGCGCCCCGGCGGCGTGGGTGCGCGCCAGGACGCGCGACCGAAGCTCGCGGCGCGGCTCGGGGTCCGGGCCGGCCGGGCTCGACCCAGGTCAGGATCAGGCACTCGTCGTCGACGGCCGAGAACCTCCGGGGTCGGGTACGCCGCCGGCCTCGCCCAGCCAGCGCAGCCCGGCGGCCTCGGTCGCGAAGAACCCGTCCGGCGGGTGGGGCCGGGTCTTCACCACCGCCGTGCGGCCGTCGGAGAGCCGCAGCCGGGTCGTGGTGCAGACGTCACCGCCGGCGACCGGGGTGGTCGAGACCACCGGCGCGCCGAGCAGCTGCTCGGCGCGCAGCGCGATCGTCGGCATGGTCGGCACGGACGCATTATCGCCGTTGCGCGACGAGGGTGCTAGGCCGTGCCTAAGGCCGTGTCGGGCCGGGATCGTCCCGGCCCACGAACGCCAGCAGCCGGGCACCCGGACCGGTGCCGCGTGCCGGCCGCTCCGGGCCGAACCGACCGGGCCGGTCCGCCCGGATGAGGCTGCGACGGGCGATCACGAGCAGACGCTCGGCCAGGTCGTCCGGCAGCGGATGTTCCGCACCCGTGGCGCGGGCCAGGTCCCAGCCGTGCACGGCGATCTCGAGGGCCCCGATCCCGGCGAGCAGGTCGCGGTCGAGCTCCGTGGCGCCGATCCGCACGCGGACGTACGCCGGGTGCCGCCACGCCGTGAGCAGGTCGCAGGCCCTCGAGCGGATCCGCTCGACCAGGTCGTCCGCCCCCGCGTCGACCGGGAGCGGGCTCAGGACCACCGCACCGGTCTCGGCCGCCTCGGTGAGGGCGGCCAGGGAGTCGTCCATGTGTCCGAGCAGGTCGCGCACGCTCCACCCGGCGCACGGCGTGGCGTCCGCGAGCACCCCGTCGGGCACGGCTGCGAGCGACACCCTCGTGTAGCCGACGGCGCGCTCCAGCAGGGCCACCGACCGTGAGGTCGTGGCCGGGACGCTCACCGTCAGCCCCGCGGGTCCGGGTCCGGGTACGACGCGGGCAGGCTCGCGGGCAGCCCGAAGGTTGCGAAGAGCCGCTCGCCGAAGAACGCCGCGACGTGCGCGACGCGGTCGCCCTCGAGGGTGAGCACCTGCAGCTGGAAGGGCACGAAGCCCCCGTCGGGCTGGCGCATGTAGAGGCCGAACGCGGGCTGGGTGTTCGCGGTCGTGGCGACCATCGCCATGTCGTGGTAGCCGCCGGGGCACTGGGTGTCGATCAGCTCGCCGATGGTGCCGGCCCCGCGATACCAGCCGGTGAACGGTGGCATCTCCCAGATCGCGTCGGCCTTGAGCAGCGCGACGATGGTGGTGATGTCCTTGTCCCAGAAGGCCTGGACGTATCTGTCGAGCAGGGCGCGCTGGGACCCGTCCAGGTCGGACCCGTCGGAGCAGGACTCCTGGTCCAGGGCCGCGTTCCGCAGCTGGGCGTGGGCGCGCTGCAGCGCGCTGTTGACGGCGGCGGTGCTCGTGTCGAGCGCCTCGGCGACCTCGCTGGCCCGCCAGCGAAGGACGTCGCGCAGCACCAGGACCGCTCGTTGGCGCGGTGGCAGGTGCTGCAGCGCGGCCACGAAGGCCAGCCGGATCGAGTCGCGGGCGGCGACCACCGATCGAGGGGTCGGCGCCGGAGTCGAGGTCGACCAGCTGGTCGGGCACGGGCTCCAGCCAGGGCACCTCCTGGGCCTCGACCAGCTCGTCGCGCGCGCCCGAGTCGGGCGCACCGAGACCGGTCGGCAGCGGACGTCGGCCCCGGCCCTCGAGGTTGGTCAGGCAGACGTTCGTCGCGATCCGGTGCAGCCACGTGCGCACGGACGAGCGACCCTCGAACCGGTCGTAGGCCTTCCAGGCCCGCAGGCAGGTCTCCTGGACCATGTCCTCGGCCTCGTACACCGAGCCGGTCATCCGGTAGCAGTGCGCCATCAGCTCGCGACGGTAGGTCCCGACCAGCTCGTCGAAGTCCACCGTGGTGGTCGCCCCTGGGGCGCCGGCCCGTGGGGTCGCCCGGGGCGAGGACCGGCGGCCGATGCCGTGGTCGAAACGGTGGGTGCCATCGCCGCGCTCCCGTCCTTGCGCACCACCCTAGGGTGCGGTTGTCCTGGATGGACCAGTCCGGCCGCGAGAAGTCATCGCCGCGGTCCCGGTGCCGGAGTTCGCCGGTCGCCGAGCGGTCGCGGCGCTGCGGCCACAATGGACCCGTCTCGCGATCGGAGCCACTCGCGTCCTCCGTCCCGCCTCGCCAGGAGCCGCCCGATGTCGCGGCTGTTGTTCGTCAACCTGCCGGTCGAGGACCTGAACCGGTCCATGGCCTTCTTCACCTCGCTCGGCTTCAGGTTCGACCCCGACATGACCGACGACACCCGGGCCTGCCTGATGATCAACGACACCGCTTGCGTGTTCTTGATGCGGCGCGACCTCTTCGCCACCTTCCACGACCGGGGTACGGCGTCTCCGGACGCGCCGCTGCAGGCGCTGGTCGCGGTGGTGGTCGAGACCCGGCGCGAGGTGGACTTCATCTGCCGCTCGGCGTTCGACGCCGGGGCGACCCGCTCGCTGGCCCCCTCCGACCAGGGCTTCGTCTACACCTGGAGCTTCACCGACCTCGACGGTCACGTCTGGGAGCTGCTGAGCCTCGAGGAGGCCTGAGCCCGGACCCACCGATCTCCACCTGCCGCCTGGTGTCGCTCACGACGGCGGCCATCGGTGGCTGGGCCCGGACCCACCGATCCGGTGGCACCGGTGCCGGGTTCAGCCCGCTTCCACCTCTCCCAGCCCGTACCGTGCGGCGGCCTCGGCGGGTGCCGCCGTGTCCACGAGACCGTCCCGGGCCAGCATCTGCAGGGCGCGCACCACCACGCTGTGGGCGTCGATCCGGAAGAAGCGTCGGGCGGCCTCCCGGGTGTCGGAGAAGCCGTGCCCGTCGGCACCCAGGGTGGCCCAGGGGTTGGGCACGAACTGGCGGACCCCGTCCGGCACCTGCGAGACGTAGTCGGTCGTGGCGATCACCGGCCCCTGCGCTCCGGCCATCCGCTCGGTCAGGTACGGCAGCGGCGCGGGACGGTCCGGGTGCTGCAGGGCCTCGTCCAGGCAGCGCAGCCCGTCCCGGCGCAGCTCGCTCCACGACGTCACCGACCACACCTCGCAACCCACGGACCACTCGCTCGCCAGGAGAGTGGCTGCCTCCTGGACCCAGGGCACCGAGACCCCGGAGCCCAGCAGCTGGACCGTGGGACCGTCCGCCCGGTGCCCGCCGATGCGGTGGATCCCCCGCCGGATCCCCTCGGCGTCCACATTGGCCGGTTCCGCGGGCTGGTGGATCGGCTCGTTGTAGACGGTCAGGTAGTACATGACGTTCGGGTCGGCGCTGTCGGGACCGTACATCTGCTCGAGGCCCGCCCGGACGATGTGGGCGATCTCGTAGCCGAACGCGGGGTCGTAGATCCTCATCGCCGGGTTGGTGGCGGCCAGGATCGGCGAGTGCCCGTCGGCGTGCTGCAGACCCTCGCCGGTCAGGGTGGTCCGGCCGGCGGTCGCGCCGATGATGAAGCCCCGCGCCATCTGGTCCATGGCGGCCCACATCGAGTCACCGGTCCGTTGGAAGCCGAACATGGAGTAGAAGACGTAGACGGGGACCATCGGCTGGGCGTGGGTCGCGTAGGACGTTCCCGCTGCGGTGAACGCGGCCATGGAGCCGGCCTCGTTGATGCCCGTGTGCAGGATCTGTCCGCCGGTCGACTCCTTGTAGGCCACCAGCAGCTCGCGGTCGACGGCGGTGTACTGCTGACCGAGCGGGTTGTAGATCTTGGCCGTCGGGAAGAAGGAGTCCATCCCGAAGGTGCGCGCCTCGTCCGGGATGATGGGCACCAGTCGTGGGCCCAGCTCAGGGTCGCGGATCAGGTCGCGCAGCAGCCGCACGAGCGCCATCGTGGTCGCCGCGAGCTGCTTGCCGGAGCCGCGCTTGGCGCCCTCCCAGGTCTTGTCGGGCGGCAGGGCGAGCGGCCGGGCGACGTGTCGTCGCTGGGGCACGAAGCCGCCCAGGTCGCGGCGCCGCTCCAGCAGGTAGGTCAGCTCCGGGGAGTCCTCACGCGGCTTGTAGTAGGGCACGAGGTAGGGGTCGTCGTCGATCTGCGCGTCCGTGACGGGGATGTCGAGCAGGTCGCGGAAGCCCTTGAGGTCCGCCGGGGTGAGCTTCTTCATCTGGTGCGTGGCGTTGCGGGCCTCGAAGTTGGCCCCCAACCCGTAGCCCTTCACCGTCTTGGCCAGGACGACCGTGGGTTTGCCGTTGCCGTGGCAGGCGGCCGCGTAGGCGGCGTAGACCTTGTGATAGTCGTGACCGCCGCGCTTGAGGGACCAGATCTGGTCGTCGCTGAGGTGGGCCACGAGCTCTCGGGTGGCGGCGGTCCGGCCGAAGAAGTTCTCCCGGATGAAGGCACCGGACTCGCCCTTGTAGGTCTGGAAGTCGCCGTCGAGGGTGTCGTTCATCAGGGTCGTCAGCCGGCCGCCCGGGTCACGGGCGAACAGGTCGTCCCACTCGCGACCCCAGAGCACCTTGATCACGTTCCAGCCGGCACCGCGGAAGGCGCCCTCGAGCTCCTGGACGATCTTGCCGTTGCCGCGCACCGGCCCGTCGAGCCGCTGCAGGTTGCAGTTGACCACGAACACCAGGTTGTCGAGGCGGTCGTTGGCGGCCAGCTGGAGCAGGCCGCGCGACTCGGGTTCGTCCATCTCCCCGTCGCCCAGGAAGGCCCACACCCGCTGGTCGCCGGTGTCGGCGATCCCTCGCCCGTGCAGGTACCGGTTGAACTGCGCCTGGTGGATGGCGTTCATCGGGCCGATCCCCATCGACACCGTGGGGAACTGCCAGAAGTCGGGCATCAGCCGCGGGTGGGGGTACGACGACAGCGCGTGCGGCGCCCGGGACTTCTCCTGCCGGAAGCCGTCGAGGTCGTTCTCGTCGAGCCGGCCCTCGAGGTAGCCGCGGGCGTACATCCCGGGCGACGCGTGGCCCTGGAAGAAGACCTGGTCCCCGCCTCCCGGGTGGTCGGGGCCTCGGAAGAAGTGGTTCAGACCCACTTCGTAGAGCGTCGCCGCACCGGCGTAGGTGGAGATGTGGCCACCGACCTCCACGCCCGGCCGCTGGGCGCGGTGGACCAGGACGGCCGCGTTCCAGCGCAGCAGCCGTCGGTAGCGACGCTCGAGGTCCTCGTCGCCCGGGAAGTCCGGCTCCTCGCCGACGGGGATCGTGTTGACGTAGTCGGTGGTGACCGCCTCCTGGCCACCCAGTCCGGCGGCGGCGGCGCGCTGCCCGAGCGTCTTGAGGATCTCGATCGCTCGCTGTCGCCCGCCGTGGGCCAGCATCTGGTCGAACGACTCCTCCCACTCGGCGACCTCGTCAGGGTCGTGGTCGTGGGTCGCGGTCATGCGTGGCCCTGCTCGCTCGTGGGCCGCTCGGCCGTGGCGCGTCCGGGACGCCTCGCACGACGCGACCCCTTCTCGAGCCGGCCCTCGTCCTCCTCGGAGATGGACGCCGGGGCGGGTCCCTCGGCGAAGATCGGGCCCTCGCCCTGCGGCTCGCGGCCCAGGATGTTGAACAGGATGTTCAGCAGCACCGCGACGATGGCCGCGGCCGTGATACCGGAATCGAAGATCACCTGGAACCAGTCGGGGAACTTGTCGTAGAAGGTCGGCACGGCGATCGGGATGATGCCCATGCCCAGCGCCAGGGCCACGATGACGAGGTTGGCGCTCCCGTCGAAGTCGACGCGGCTCAGGGTCCGGATGCCGCTCGCGGCCACCGTGCCGAACAGCGCCAGTCCGGCACCGCCGAGCACGGGGAGCGGGACCACCGCGACGAAGGCACCCAGGACCGGGAACAGCCCCAGCACGACCAGGATGGCG
This sequence comes from uncultured Actinomycetota bacterium, assembly GCA_963843875.1. Classification (GTDB taxonomy): domain Bacteria; phylum Actinomycetota; class Actinomycetes; order Propionibacteriales; family Nocardioidaceae; genus Marmoricola. Next base: position 172,749 of record CAWJMC010000005.1, read on the forward strand.
CCGCTCACGGCCACCACGAACCGGCTCCTGATGCCGGTGATCGCCACGAGACCGACGTTCTGGGCGAAGGCGCTGATCGAGAAGCCGCTCAGGACGGGAGCGACCGTGGTCGCCAGCATGTCGGCGCGCAACCCGTTGGTCACCGTCTGCCGGTCGGCCGGGCGACCGATGACCTCGCCGACCGCGAGGATGTCGGCGGTCGTCTCGGTCATGATCACCAGCATCACCACCACCATCGACACGATGGCGCCCACGGCGAAGGTGGGCGTCGCGAAGTGGAAGGGTGCGCTGACCTGGAAGGTGCTGGCGTCACTGATCTGGGAGAAGTCGGTGATCCCGAAGGGAATGGCGGCCACGGTCCCGAGGACGAGACCCATCAGGATGGCGATCCGGCTGAAGAACGCGGGCAGGAAGCGGTAGATCGCCACGATGATGAGCAGCGTCAGGGCGGCGGCGCCGACGTTCTTCGGCGAGCCGAAGCCGGGCGTGACTCCTGGGACGCCGCCGCCGGCCCACTGGATGCCCACCGGAAGGAGCGAGATCCCGATGACGGTGATGACGCTGCCGGTGACGACCTCCGGGAAGAAGTGCAGCAGCTGGGTGAAGACGGGTGCGATGAAGAAGCCGATCGCGCCGGCGACCAGCAGGGCGCCGAAGATGGCGGCGAGCCCGGCGGTGCCGCCCTCCTTGGTGCCGATCGCCAGCATCGTGGAGACAGCGGCGAACGAGGTCCCTTGGACCAGCGGCTGGCGGGCCCCGATCTTCCAGACGCCCAGGGTCTGCAGCAGCGTGGCGAGACCGGAGACGAAGAGCCCCGCCGAGATCAGGTAGGTGATCTGGGGGCCGCTCAGCTCCAGTGCGGTGCCGATGATCAGCGGGACGGCCACGACTCCGGCGTACATGCTGAGCACGTGCTGGAGCCCGTACAGGAACATCTGGGGAGCCGGGAGGACCTGATCGACGGGGTGGGTGTCCCTCGATGCTGTCGACGTGGAGGTCAATGCTCAGCCTCGTGCTTTCGGGTCAGGGGAGCTGAAGACGACGTTGATTCCGCATCGTGAACAGTAAATTCTACTGTGCGGAAAAGCAATCACTGGTCTGGACAGCACGCCACCCGGCGACGGCGTGCGATGCCACCGTCGGTCGGGGTGAGCCGGAAGCGGGCCGGAGTCAGGCGCCGTTCGTCGTGGCGCCGGCACTGGCGCTGGGCTCGTCCACGCAGGTGCTCGTCGGCTTGTCGAGCTTGAGCGACTTCGGCGCCGGGACCACCGGTCGGGGGGCCTTGGGGCCGAGGACCACGTCGATCCCGGGACCCAGGGCGTTCTCGGAGACCGTGATGGCGGCCTTCGGCTTGTACTGCTCGGCCACCAGCTCGGCGCGCGGGTCGTCCTTCACGGTGGTACGGACCTCGACCCGGGGGACGTCGGTGTCGTCCGGAGCGTTCCCGACGGCGCCGACGACGAAGTTGCGGCGCTCCATCGAGTCCATCGTGCGGTCGGCGAAGCCGGACTTCTTGCTCGCGTTGTACACCGAGACGGTGATCTCCTTGCGGTAGATCACCTTCTTCACCTCGGTCTTCACGCACGCCGGTGCCGGGGTGTCGCCACTCAGCGAGGGGAAGGCCGTGGTGGCCGACTTCCACCCCACGACCGCCATCACCACCAGGAGCACGCCGAGAGCGGCGAGCGTCGCGGCGCTTCGGGCGCGAGCGGTTTCCATGGTGGCCTCAGTTCGCGATCACGTGGACTCGGGCGTGCAGGACGTTACGTTGCTGGAGCGCTGCTCGCAGGGCGCGGTGCAACCCGTCCTCGAGGTAGAGCTCGCCCTCCCAGTCGACCACGTGGGCGAACAGGTCGCCGTAGAAGGTGGAGTCCTCGTCGAGCAGGGTGGCCAGCTGGAGGGTGTCCTTGGTGGTGACCAGCTCGTCGATGCGCACGGTGCGTGGCGGCAGCGCGGCCCAGTCCCGGGAGCGCAGCGCATGCTCCGGGTAGGGCCGGGAGTCGCCGACGCGCTTGAAGATCACCGGGTCATCATAGGAAGGACCTGAGGTGACGTCGTGCAGTCGTGGGGCGAGCGAGGACAACGCCGACGAATCGTTACCTGCGCCACTGCGTCCGAGCACACTATTCTCGCCCCCATGAGCCAGACCCCCGAGCAGACCCCGGACGCGAGCGCCGCACCGGCCGAGGACCCCATCGTCGGGGCGATCCGGCCCGGCTACGAGTTCGAGGGAGCCGCCCTGGAGCTCGGCGGGCTGATGGTCGACGAGGAGCGTCTGGCCGACGTGCCGATCCGGATCCCCCTGGCCATGCTGAACCGGCACGGACTCGTTGCCGGCGCCACCGGCACCGGCAAGACCAAGACCCTGCAGCTGATGGCCGAGCAGATCGCCGCCAACGGGGTGCCGGTGTTCGCCGCCGACATCAAGGGCGACCTGTCCGGGGTCTCCGTGGCGGGCGCGGGCGGCGAGAAGATCGTGGCGCGGGCCAAGTCGGTCGGTCAGGACTGGCACGCCACGGCGTACGCCACCGAGTTCTACGCCCTCGGCGGCCAGGGCACGGGGATCCCGGTGCGGGTGACCATGTCGGCCTTCGGTCCGACCCTGCTCGCCAAGGTGCTCGGGCTCAACGACACCCAGGAGTCCTCGCTCGGCCTGGTCTTCCACTACGCCGACAAGCACGGGTTGGCCCTGGTCGACCTCGCCGACCTGCGCGCGGTGATCTCCTACCTCGCCTCCGACGAGGGCAAGGGTGACCTCAAGGAGCTGGGCGGGCTCTCCCCGGCGACCGCGGGCGTGCTGCTGCGTGAGCTGATCGGCTTCTCCGACCAGGGCGCAGACGCGTTCTTCGGGATGCCGGAGTTCGAGACCTCGGACCTGCTGCGCACCACCGAGGACGGCAGGGGCGTCATCTCCTTGATGGAGCTGCCGAACCTCCAGGACCGGCCGGCGGTGTTCTCGACGTTCCTGATGTGGCTGCTCGCCGACCTGTTCCACGACCTCCCCGAGGTCGGTGACGTCGACAAGCCCAAGCTGGTCTTCTTCTTCGACGAGGCGCACCTGCTCTTCTCCGACGCCTCGAAGGCCTTCCTCGACTCCATCGCCCAGACGGTGCGGCTGATCCGCTCCAAGGGCGTCGGGGTCTTCTTCGTGACCCAGTCACCGACCGACGTGCCCGACGAGGTGCTGGCCCAGCTCGGCTCGCGGGTCCAGCACCAGCTGCGGGCGGCCACCCCGAACGACGCCAAGGCGCTCAAGCAGACCGTCAACACCTATCCGACGTCGTCCTACGACGACCTGGGCAAGGTGATCCTCTCCCTCGGCATCGGTGAGGCCATCGTGACGGTGATGAACGAGCGCGGTGCGCCGACACCGGTGGCCTGGACCCGGCTGCGGGCGCCGGAGTCGCTGATGGACGCCGCACCGGCCGCGCAGATGCAGGCCGGGGTCGAGGCCTCCCCGCTGCACGAGAAGTACGCCACCGCCGTCGATCCCGAGTCGGCCGGTGAGATCCTCGCCCGCCGCCTCGAGGAGGGCGCGGCCAAGGAGGAGGCCGAGGAGAAGGCCCAGGAGAAGGCCCAGGAGAAGGCCCATGAGGACGCGACCTCCGAGCGGGAGAAGGCGAAGAGGTCGGCCGCCAAGAAGCCCGCCTCACGGGCCCGCAAGGACAAGTCGATGGTGCAGGAGGTGGTCGGCTCGACCGCCTTCCGTCAGGTGGTTCGCACCGCGGCCCGCGAGGTCGTGCGCGGACTGTTCAAGACCGGCCGCCGCTGAGCGAGGCGTCGCAAACGCACGCCCAAGACCGTCGAGGGTCGCAACGCACGCGCTGAACGCGGTCAGGCGTCGCAAACGCACGCGCTGAAGGCGGTGAGGCGTCGCAGACGCGCTCGTCCGGTGTCGCTCAGGCCGACCAGCGGATCGCCTCGGCGGCCAGGTCGGCCGGCCCGTGCACGCCGCGCAGCTCCGGGCGCTGGTCGAGCAGGGCGCAGAGACCGTGCAGGCTGCGAGCCGCGCGCTCGCGAGCAGCGCAGGCGATGGCCTCGTGACGCTCGGCCTGGGCCTTCAACGAGCCGATCGTGGCGGTCTGTGACATGGCGTCTCCCCGGTGGCTAGAACAAATGGAACGTTCCAAAGAGTATCTCCCGCCCTGGTTGCGAGCGTGTTACGGAAGGTGAACACCCGGTGAAGCCGGTCGGACCGCGCGGGCGCCCGGCCCGGACCCCGGCTCAGGGCCGGAAGCGCCGCAGCCGCAGCGAGTTGGCGACCACGCTGACGCTGGACAGCGCCATCGCCGCACCGGCGTACATCGGGTCGAGCAGGCCGAGCGCCGCCAGCGGCAGGCCGACCAGGTTGTAGCCGAAGGCCCAGCCGAGGTTCGCCCGGATCGTGCGCAGGGTACGGCGGGAGAGGGCGATCGCGGTCGCCACCTCGGCCACCGATCCGCGCATCACGGTGACGTCGGCCGACTCGATCGCCACCGCCGAGCCGCTGCCCATCGCGACACCGAGGTCGGCTGCGACCAGCGCCGCCGCGTCGTTGACGCCGTCGCCGACCATCAGCACCACCCGGCCCTCGGCGCGCAGCCGCTCGACCTCGTCGAGCTTGCCCTCGGGCAGCACCCCGGCGAGGACCCGGTCGATCCTCAGCTGTTCGGCGACCTGCCGCGCGGCACTCTCGTGGTCTCCGCTGAGCAGCACCGTGTCGAGGCCGAGCTCGCGCAGCGCCCGCACGGCCGCGGCGCTGTCGTCGCGGACGGTGTCGCCCACGGCGAGGACGCCTACCGGAGCGTCGTCGACGCTCACCAGCACGGCCGTGCGGCCGGCGTCGCGGGCCCGGCCGACGGCTCGCGCGAGGACGGCGGGCAGGGCATCGGTCGACTCCGGTGGGCGACCGGCCCCGACCCGGTGTCCGCCGACCAGGCCGGAGACGCCTCGACCGGCGTGATCGGCGAAGTCGGTCACCTCGGGGCGGTCGGGCCGTCCGGCTCGCTGCTCGGCGGCGTACGCCGTGACCGCGCGGGCGACCGGGTGGCCGCTGGCCGACTCCAGCTCGCCGACCAGCCTCAGCGACCCCGGGTCCAGCCCGGTCGCCTCGTGGACGCTCATCACCCCGGTGGTCAGGGTGCCGGTCTTGTCGAGCACGACGGTGTCGATCCGACGGGTGGCCTCGAGCACCTCGGCACTGCGGATCACGATGCCCAGCTGGGCGGCGCGGCCCGTGCCGACCAGCAGTGCGGTGGGGGTGGCCAGGCCGAGCGCGCACGGGCAGGCGATCACCAGCACGGCAACGGCGGCGGTGAAGGCGTCGTACGCCGGGTGGCCGGTGAGCAGCCGGCCGAGAAGGGTGAGCAGCGCCAGGGCGAGGACCACCGGCACGAAGACGCCGGAGATCCGGTCGGCCAGGCGCTGCACCGGAGCCTTGCCGGTCTGGGCCCGGGTGACGACCGCGGCGATCCGCGACAGGACGGTGTCGCGACCGACCCGGGTGATCTCGACGACCAGCCGACCGTCGGTGTCGATCGTGGCCCCGATCACCTCGTCGCCGACCTCACGGTCGACGGGCAGGCCCTCACCGGTGAGCATCGACTCGTCCAGGGCCGCGCGGCCCTCGCGGACGACGCCGTCGGCCGGCACCTGCTCTCCCGGGCGGACCAGCACGGTGTCCCCGGGGCGCAGCATGGCGGCGTCGACCTCGCGCTCGCTGCCGTCCGGCTCCAGGCGCACGGCCTTGCGGGCGCCGAGGCTCAACAGCTCGCGCAGCGCGGAGCCCGCCCGTGACTTGGCGCGCGCCTCGAGCCAGCGTCCGATCAGCAGGAAGGTCGTCACGCTCACGGCGACCTCGTAGTAGAGGTGGCCGCCCCCGCCCAGGGTCTGCACCACCGACCAGCCGAAGGCGGCGAGCGTGCCGAGCGAGACCAGCGTGTCCATCGTCGAGGCACCGTGGCGGGCGTTGACGACGGCGGCACGGTGGAAGCGCCAGCCGCAGAACAGCACGACCGGTGTGGTCAGGGCGAGGCTCGCCCAGGGCAGCCAGGCGGCGGCGCTCGCCGATGACGGGCCCAGCGGGGTCATCGTCAGCACCACTACGGCGACGCTCAGGGGTACGGCGAGCAGCAGCCGACGCCGGAGCGTGGCGGCCTCGTCGGCGTCGTTGTCGCCGGCCCCCACCTCGCCTCCGTCGGGACTCGCCACCGCAGCGGTGTAGCCGGTGCGCTCGACGGTGGCGAGCAGGTCGGCCTCGGGCGTGCTCGTGGGGTCGTAGTCGACCGAGGCCGACGCGGTGGCGAGGTTCACGGTGGCCCGCACGCCCTCGAGGCGGTTCAGCAACTTCTCGACGCGCGCCACGCAGGAGGCGCACGTCATCCCGCCGACCAGCAGGTCGACGTGCTCGCCCGCCGTGACGGCGTCGGCGCCGGTGCGTTCCGTCGTACTCACGACAGGGTGTAGCCGGCTTCCTCGACCGCCTCGCGCACGGCCTCGCCGCTGACGCCCTCGCCCGTGACCTCGACCGTGCCCGCGGCGAGGTCGACGTCGACCGCGCTCACACCGGCCACCGCTCCGACCTCCTCGGTGACGGCGTTGACACAGTGCTCGCAGGTCATTCCGCTGACCTGGTAGGTGGTGCTCATCCGAATCTCCCTCTCAGCTCTTCAGCAGCCGGGTGATGGCTGCGCTGGCCTCGGCGACCTTGGCCTCGGCGGCCGCGCGGCCGTCCCGGTCCCGTCGGCCGCGCTCGCGACCGCGTCGGTGACGCAGTGCCCGAGGTGGTCCTGGACCAGGCCGACGGCGACGCCCTGCAGGGCGCGGTTGACCGCGGAGACCTGGGTGAGGATGTCGATGCAGTAGACGTCCTCGTCGATCATCCTGGCCAGTCCACGGACCTGCCCCTCGATCCGGTTCAGCCGCCGGCGGTAGTCGTCCTTGTGCTCGGCGTACCCGTGCGTGGCCATGTGTCCATCATACCCCCGAGGGGTATGTCTCGGGGAGCCGTGGTGCGCTTGTTCACCTTCTGGCCGTAGTCTGCTGGTCGCTCGGTACGGCGACGTTGTCGTCCTGCTCATCAGAGAGGTTCAGGGGTTGCGCTTCAAGCCGAAGGACGACACCTTCTACGACCTGTTCACCGAGCTGGCCACCAGCTTGGTCTCCGGCTCGGAGCTCCTGGCCGAGGTGATCTCGGAGGACTCCGACCGGGTCGCCGTGGGCCGACGCATGCGTGATGCGGAGCATGCCTCGGACGAGGTCACCCACACCATCGTGAAGCGGGTGAACTCAACGTTCGTCACGCCGTTCGACCGCGAGGACATCTACGCGCTGGCGTCCGGTCTCGACGACGTCATGGACTACATGGAGGAGGCCGTCGACCTGGTCAACCTCTACGAGGTGCAGAGCCTGCCCAAGGGGGTCTCGGACCAGGTCGAGGTGCTCCAGCGCTGCGCAGAGCTGACCGCCGAGGCGATGCCACGCCTGCAGAGCATGAAGAACCTCGACGAGTACTGGATCGAGATCAACCGGCTCGAGAACGCCGGCGACAAGAGCTACCGGCGCATCGTCGCCAAGCTCTTCAGCGGCAAGTACGAAGCGCTCGAGGTGCTCAAGCTCAAGGACATCGTGGACTCTCTCGAGAAGGCGGTGGACGCCTTCGAGCGGGTGGCGAACATCGTCGAGCAGCTGCACGTCAAGGAGTCCTAGGTCGTGAGCCTCGCCATCCTTGTGGCGGTGGTCGTGGTGGCACTGCTCTTCGACTACACCAACGGGTTCCACGACGCCGCCAACGCGATCGCCACCTCCGTCTCGACCAGGGCCCTGACACCGCGCGTCGCCCTGACGCTGGCCGCGGTGATGAACTTCGTCGGCGCGTTCCTGGGTCAGGAGGTCGCCAACACGGTCAAGGAGGTGATCACGCCGCCCGACGGCAACCCCGGGCTGGTGATCGTGCTCTCCGGGCTGGTCGGGGCGATCATCTGGAACCTGATCACCTGGTACTTCGGGTTGCCGTCGTCCTCCTCGCACGCCCTGATCGGCGGTCTGGTCGGCGCCGCACTGATGGCGGGCACGTCGATCCACTGGACGACGATCATCGACAAGGTCGTGATCCCGATGGTGATCTCGCCCGTGCTGGGCTTCGCAGCGGCGTTCGTGGTGATGCTGGCGATCATGTGGATCTTCCGGCGCCGCAACCCTCAGCGCGTGCAGCGCGGCTTCCGGCTCGCCCAGACCGTCTCCGCATCCGCACTCGCGCTGGGGCACGGCCTCCAGGACGCGCAGAAGACGATGGGCGTGATCTTCCTGGCGGTCAGCACGGCGGGCTACTACGAGACCTCGCAGGCGCGCCTCCCGCTGTGGATCGTGGTCGCGGCCGCGAGCGCGATCTCCCTCGGCACCTACTCCGGCGGCGCCCGGATCATGCGCACCCTGGGTCGGCGGATCATCCACCTCGACCCCGCCCGCGGCTTCTCGGCCGAGGCCACCGGCGCCACGGTCCTCTACGGCATGGCGATCTTGCTGCACGCCCCGGTGTCGACCACGCACACCATCACCTCCGCGATCATGGGCGCCGGCGCGACCAAGCGCTTCTCCGCCGTCCGGTGGGGCGTCGCCGGCTCGATCGTGGGTGGCTGGGTGCTCACGTTCCCTGCGGCCGGTGGCGCCGCCGCCGTTCTCTACTTCCTGCTGCACAACGTCGCGATGCTGCCCTGAGAGCGCCCTGGCGGGATAGTCCCTGACGAAACCGTCGGCAACGACTCGGAAAACGGTAGGAACCGTCAGGGACTATCCCGGCAGTCACGCCGCTCGACGGTTCGGGAGAAGACGCTCGAGCCCCTGCTGGCTCAGCAGGCGCCGCTGTGCGACGGTCGTCGTTGCTCGCCACCACGGCGGTGGCGTGAGGGTCCACGAGCGCTGGCGTTCCGGAACGGGCCGCGCTCGTCGGTACGCCGACCAGATGCGCTCCGCGACGCGGCCGCCCGTGCGCATGTCGGTGGACAGCACGGTCGCGTACTCCAGACCGTGATTGCGAAGCTCACCCTCCCGCACGAGGTCTCTCGCTCGCCTAGCACCCTCGAGGTGCAGGGCGCCGTCGTACTCGCCGATCACTGCGCGCTCCGGGTCGAACAGGTCCGGGGTGCCGAGGTGGTTCCCGGACCGGTCGAAGATCGGCACGTTGCACAGTGGCCTCGGGAGGCCGGCCTCGAGCTCCCACACCAACCGCAGGCGGGTCTCCATCGGTGACCAGCTGTTCTCGACAGCGAGAGCCAAGGACTTCCGGGCCCGCGGGATGCCGGTCCAGCCCGGGTGAGACAGGCAGTACGTCCACGCCTCCTCAGTGGAGACGAGGTCGTGGAAGGCCGCCATGTCCCAGGCCACCACGGCCTCGGCCAGGCTCGCGGAGTACCGCGCCTCGAAGCAGGCCGACCGCTCCGGCCAGGTCACCACGAGTCCCCGGGCCACGACGAGCTCGGCCGGGTCGAGCCGCTCCTGGGAGATGACGATCCCCGGTTGGTCGCGGACATTGGCGTCGGCTGTCACGATCACGACCGGACGACTGCTCTGCCCACCGGTGCTCAGGCCGGAGAACCAGTCGCCGCCGAGCCAGCGCAGCCCCGCCCAGCCGGTGACGCCTGCGACCTCGGGCAGCACCGCGGCCGCCTCGACGATGCGCTGCTCGACCCGGGAGCCGTCGACCGTTGAGGCGACGTACCGGCCCTGGCTCGTCCGCCGCCACCGCCGTCCCCGAGCCTGCCCCTCGGTCGGGCCGCACATCCCGGTCGGGTCGAGGCAGACCGGGGCGACGAGACCAGCGGGGAGCGGCTCGTCGGACGAGGAATGGTCGAGGTGCACCGTCCAGATGCTGCCGGGAACCCGAGATGTCTGCTCGCTCGATCCACAGGCGCCGGTAGTCCCTGACGAAAACGTCGTGATCCCGCGCGGATCCGGTAGGAAACGTCAGGGACTATCCGGCCGCCGCGGCTCAGCCGAAGCGACCCGAGATGTAGGCCTCGGTGGCCTCCTGGTCGGGGACCGAGAAGATCTTCCTGGTCGGGTTCATCTCGACCAGCCGGCCGGGCTTGCCGGCGGCGGAGAGGTTGAAGAAGGCGGTGTCCTCGGAGACCCGGGCCGCCTGCTGCATGTTGTGGGTGACGATCACGATCGTGTAGTCCGTGCGCAGCTCGTGGATCAGGTCCTCCACCGCGGACGTCGAGATCGGGTCGAGCGCGGAGCAGGGCTCGTCCATCAGCAGGATCTGCGGCTCGACGGCGATCGCGCGGGCGATGCACAGTCGCTGCTGCTGGCCCCCGGAGAGCCCCATCCCGGGCTTGGAGAGCCGGTCCTTGACCTCCTCCCACAGGTTGGCGCCGCGCAGCGACTTCTCCACGACCGCCTGCGCCTCGGCCTTCTTCAGCTTCTTGTTGTTCAGCCGCAGCCCGGCGAGCACGTTGTCGGCGATCGACATCGTCGGGAACGGGTTGGGGCGCTGGAAGACCATCCCGATGGTGCGACGTACCTCGACCGGGTCGATCGCGGGGTCGTAGAGCGACTGCCCGTCGATGACCACCTTGCCCTCGACCCGGGCGCCGGGGATGACCTCGTGCATCCGGTTCAGGGTGCGCAGGAAGGTCGACTTGCCGCACCCGGAGGGGCCGATCAGGGCGGTGACCGACTTCGCCGGGATGGTCATGTTCACGCCCTCGACGGCGAGGAAGTCGCCGTAGTAGACGTTCAGGTCGGAGACGTCGATGCTCTTGGCCATGGGGGAGTCCTTTCGAGGGCTCGACGAGCGGTCAGTGACCGGACTTGGGGGCGAATACCCGGCCGAGGAGCCGCGCGATGATGTTCAGCGCCATCACGATGACGATCAGGATCAGCGCGGCACCGTAGGCGTGGCCCTGGCCGACCTCCGGGCGGATCCCGGGCTCGGTGTAGCTGTAGTAGATGAAGACCGGCAGCGACTCCATCTGGCCACCGAACAGGTTGTTGTTCACCGAGTCGGTCGCTCCCGCGATGATCAGCAGCGGTGCCGTCTCGCCGATCACCCGGGCGATGGCCAGGGTGACGCCGGTGATGATGCCCGGCAGCGCGGTCGGGAGGACGATCTTGGCGATCGTGCGCCACTTCGGCACCCCCAGGGCGTACGCCGCCTCCCGCAGCTCGCCGGGCACCAGCTTGAGCATCTCCTCGGCCGAGCGCACCACGATCGGGATCATCAGCAGCGACAGGGCGACGGAGCCGCCGAGACCGATGTGGATCCCCGGCTCGCCCGAGATCAGCACGAACAGCGCGTAGGCGAACAGCCCGGCCACGATCGAGGGGATCCCGGTCATCACGTCGACCAGGAACCGGATCGCGGAGGCCAGCCGGGAGCGACCGCCGTACTCGACCAGGTAGATCGAGGTGAGCAGGCCGATCGGCACCGAGATGACCGCGGCCCCGAGCGTCATCAGCACGGTGCCGATCACGGCGTGGTAGATGCCGCCGCCCGAGCCGATCACGTTGCGCATCGAGTAGGTGAGGAACTCGGTGCTGATCTGGGGCGCGCCCTCGACGACCACCTTGTAGAGCAGGGAGACCAGCGGGATCAGGGCCAGCGCGAGGGCGACCCAGACCAGGGCGGTCATCAGCCGGTCGAGGGCCGAGCGCGAGTTCTCCACGACCCGTGACCAGGCGGGCAGCGCGACCAGGAAGATGACCAGCGCGAAGATCACCCCGGCCACGACGCCCCGGTCGAGGGCCAGGGTGATCAGGGCCGAGGCGGCGACCGAGGCCACGGCGACCAGGGCGGGCGCCCAGCCGGGCAGTCGCGGCCGCTGGAGCGAACGCGTCGATCCGCTCTCGCGCGGCGGCAACAGGTCAGTGGACATCAGGCCAGCTTCTTCTCGGCGCGCGCCACGATCGCTCGGGCGGCGAAGTTGACGATGAAGGTGATCACGAACAGCACGAGACCGCTGGCGATCAGCGCGTTGACCTGCAGCCCGGTCGCGTTGGCGAACGTGAGAGCGATGTTGGCCGCGATGGTCGAGGGGTTCGTGGAGGTGTTCAGGTTGAAGGTGATCACGCCGTTGGCGCTGAGCACCATGGCGACGGCGAGCGTCTCGCCCATCGCGCGACCGAGCCCGAGCATCACGGCCGAGACGATGCCGGAGCGGGCGTAGGGGAACACCGAGAGCCGGATCATCTCCCAGCGGGTGGCGCCCAGGGCGAGTGCGGCCTCCTCGTTCAGCCGGGGGGTCTGGGCGAAGATCTCTCGCGAGATCGCGGTGATGATCGGCAGCACCATGATCGCCAGCACGATCCCGGCGGTCAGGATGGTGCGTCCGGTCGCCGAGGCCGGGTTGGCGAAGAGCGGCAGCCAGCCGAGGTGGTCCCCGCTCCAGTCGTAGAACGGCACCAGCCGGGGCGCCAGGAAGCCGATGCCCCACAGGCCGTAGACGACGCTGGGCACGGCGGCGAGCAGGTCGATCAGGTAGCCCAGCGTGGTGGCCACGCGACGCGGTGCGTAGTGGGAGACGGACAGGGCGACACCCAGGCTGAGAGGTGTCGCGATCAGCAGCGCGATCAGCGAGGCCCACAGGGTGCCGAACACCAGGGGGGCGACGTACGCCGCGAAGTTGGCGCTGCCACCGAGGTTGTCCGGTCCGGCCCTGAGCGCCGGGACCCCCTGCACGGTCAGGAAGATCGCGACCCCGGCGAGGGCGATCAGGATGATGAAGGCGGCTCCGCGGGTGGCGGAGGCGAAGACCAGGTCACCCACGCGGCGCGTGGGTGACCCGGTCCTCGAGGACGGAGCGGACAAGGGAGCGTCAGCCCGCCGAGATGCTGTCGATGATGCCCTGGGCCTTCTTGCCCAGGGAGTCGGGCAGCGGAGCCGAGCCGGCGTTCTTGGCGGCGGCTTCCTGGCCGTCGGAGGAGACGATGTAGCTCAAGAAGGCCTTGACGGTGTCCGCGGTGCCCGAGTCCTTGTACGTCGGGCAGGCGATCAGGTACGACGTGAGCAGCAGCGGGTAGGCGCCCGCCTCGGTGGTCGCCCGGTCGATGTCGACGGCGATGTCGTTGGCGGGTCGCCCGTCCTCGAGCGGGGAGACCTCGAGGGTCTTGGCCGCGCCCTCGGCGGACGGTGCGACGTAGTCGCTGCCGACCTTGACCGAGGCCTTGGACAGGCTGCCGGCCTGGCTGTCGTCGGCGTACCCGATGGCACCGCTGGCCTTGGTCACCGCGGCGACGACGCCGGAGGTGCCCTTGGCGCCCTCACCGGACTTGATCGGCCACGTCTTGTTGTGGTCGAACTTCCAGGCGCCGGCGGAGGCCTTCTGGAGGTAGTCGGTGAAGTTGTCGGTGGTGCCCGACTCGTCCGAGCGGTGCACGGGGGCGATCCGCGTCGAGGGCAGCTTGGCGTCCGGGTTGTCGGCCTTGATCTCGGCGTCGTCCCAGGTGGTGACCTTGCCGGAGAAGATGTCCGCCGCGGTCTTGGGGGCCAGCTGCAGGTCGTCGACCCCGTCGAGGTTGTAGACCAGCGCGATCGGGCTGACGTAGTCGGGCACCTCGATCGCGTCGGCGCCGCAGCGCTTCTTCGCCGCCGGGACCTCGCCGTCGGTGGCCAGCGGTGAGTCGGAGCCGGCGAAGTCGACGCCGCCTCCGGTGAACTTCTCGATGCCCGCGCCGGAGCCGGCGGGGTCGTAGTTCACCGTCACGCCCGAGTTGGCGCTCTGGAAGCCGCTGCGCCAGGCGTCCATCGCCGCCTCCTGGGCGCTGGAGCCCGAGCCGCTGAGCTGGCCGGAGAGGTCGCTGCTGGAGGACGACGAGGAACCGCCCTCGTTGGCGGCGCCGCAGCCGGTGAGGGCGGCGCCGAGGGTGAGGGCGGCGATCGTGGGCAGGACGAGTCGGCGGGTGGCCCCGAGCACCGTACGGGGTGCCGTACGGGGCAACGTGTGGGGTCGGTTCACTTCGGTCTCCTGATGTCTGTGGATGTCGTTGTCGGATGCGCTGACAGCACAGAAACTAGGAAGGGCAGGTGACCGGTCCGGCGTACGTCGGTGAACGCGGCGTGAACGCTGGCGCAGGCTTTGGACACCGGATCGCCACCGGGCGGCGACACCCGGGTGAACGGGGGCTCAGCCCACGGTCTCCAGCAGCTCGGCGGCCGCCACCGTGCCGTGGCGGTGGTGCACCACCACCAGGTCGCCCGGGCTCAGGGTCGGTACGTCGATGCCGACCCGGGCGAGCAGCGCCGGCAGCAGCGGGCGGTGGCTGCACAGCACGGTCGGTTCACGGTCGTTCATCAGCTCGTCGAGCAGCGCCACCGCGTCGTCGGGGTTGCTCGGGTGCTCCTCGCTGAGCACCTCGCTGCGGCTGATCGCGAGCACGTGCTCCTCGGCGTACGGCTCGACGGTCTGCAGGCAGCGGACACTGGAGGAGGTGACCACGCGGGTCACGCCGTACGCCGCCAGCACGGGCGCGATGGCGCGCGCCTGCTCGCAGCCGACCTCGGTGAGCGGGCGCAGCGGGTCGGCCTGGGACCAGTGCTTGCGGCCGATGGCCTTGGCGTGGCGCAGCAGCACGAGCGGCGTGGTCCGCTGCCGGTGCTCGATGGCGTCGTCGAGCGTCTGCCGGTCCCGCCGGTAGGTGAGCAGCCGGGCGGCGCGCTCGAGCGGCACCCAGGCCACCTCGTCGACCTCGTGGTTGGCGGCGTACGACGACACGTCGGGGTCACCGACCACCTGACCGCGCCAGTAGTGCACGACCTTCGTGCGGCCGTCGTGCTGGAGGTAGGCCTGCGAGGGCAGCGGCCGGCCGAGCCGGACCTCGACCCCCGTCTCCTCGACGGTCTCGCGCACGGCTGTGATCACCTCGGGCTCGCCCGGGTCCTGCTTGCCCTTGGGGAACGACCAGTCCTGGTACTTCGGGCGGTGCACGAGCAGCACCCGGCCCTTGCGGAGCACAACGGTCCCCGCGGCGACGACGTCGGGATCGCGCACGTGCTCGTCGGAGGGGTCGGGGCTCGGTCCGGCCATGCGGTTAGGGTATTGCTCCCACGCGACGGGCGTCGACGCCGGTGCCCGCTCGTCTGGGTCGCGCCCGCACCGGGCCTCGGACAGGGCATGGAGTGCCGCTTGGAAAGCTCAGCTCGGCCGCCTGCACGCAGCCGCGCGCGGCCGCGCCTGCTGGGTCGTGCGGGTCTGCCGCACGGAGCCCGGCCGCAGGTCGTCGTGCTGGTGGTCGTGGTGGTCGTCCTGGTGCTCGTCAGCGGGGGACTCTTCCTGATCAAGCAGGAGCGTCGTACGCCGCTGGACGAGGCGCTCTCGATGGTGCCGGCCGGATCGCTCCGGATCGGCTTCACCGACTGGGCGCAGGTGCGCGCGCGGCTGCACCCGACCCGGTTGGGCACGCGTGCGGGTGAGGCGGACTTCATGTCGAAGGCCTTCGACGCCGATCTCTCGGCCGCGTCGAGCATCGACGACTCCGCCGCCGTGCTGCAGGTCAAGTACGGCTTCTCGCCCGGCACGGCGACCTGGGAGGCCTACGCCCAGTCCCGCGCCGGCGCGACGATGGTGCTGCGGATGCCGGACTCGGCCGACCTGGACGAGGTCGCCGACCATCTCTCCGATCTCGGCTACGAGACCCCCTCCTCCTCCGGCGGGGTCTGGCGCGGCGGCGCCGACCTGATCTCCTCGATCGACTCCTCGATCTCCCCGGAGCTGCAGTACCTCGTCCTGGACCGCAAGCGGCACCTCGTGATCAGCAGCGACACCGCGGCCTACGCCGCCTCGACGGCGAAGGTGGCCGCCGGCGACGCGAAGTCGCTGGCCGGTTCGCACCTGGCCGGCCTGGCCGGGCGGGTGCGCACCGACGCGGCGGCGTTCCTGTGGCGCGGCGGCTTCGCCTGCCAGGACCTGTCGATGGCCCAGGCGGCGAACAGCGACCGCGACGACGGTGACCGGCTGGTCCGGGCGGCCGGTGGCATCGACCCGCTCGACGGGCTGGTGATGGGCGTGGGCACCCACAGCCGCCTGACGGTGGCGCTCGGCTTCGAGAACTCCCGGCAGGCGCGCGCCAACCTCCGCCCGCGCGCCACGCTGTTCGTCGGCCCCTCGCCCGGGCGTGGGGGGTCGTACGCCGACAGCTTCCGCCTGACCCGCTCGCGCAGCGACGGCGACGCGGTGCTGCTCGACCTGGCCGCGAAGCCGGACCAGGACTTCCGGCTGTCCGAGCTCAGCTCGGGTCCGGTGCTGTTCGCGACCTGCTGAGGCCGGGGGTGCGGTGGTCGAGGAAGGCGCCCTGGCGCCTGTCTCGAAACCCCCGCCGGGTGCGCTCCTGCGGTGGGTCCGGTGGTTGAGGAAGGCGCCCTGGCGCCTGTCTCGAAACCCCCGCCGGGTGCGCTCCTGCCCGACTCAGCGGGAGCGGTGGTGCTGCTCGATCAGGCTCTTCTGCAGGTCGACCATCGGCTCGTCCGAGACGGGCGCGGGCCGCTCCCACTCGCCGTCGGAGCACAGCTCCCACGCGGACGTGCGCGGGTCGAAGGCCAGGTCGAGCAGCTCGCGGACCTGCTCCACCTGGGCCGCGCCCGGCAGCCGCACGAGCACCTCGACCCGACGGTCGAGGTTGCGGTGCATCATGTCGGCGGAGCCGATGTAGACCGTCGGGTCGCCGGCGTTCTCGAACCAGAACACCCGGCTGTGCTCGAGGAACCGCCCGAGCACCGAGCGCACCCGGATCGTCTCCGAGAGCCCCGGCACCTGCGGGCGCAGCGAGCAGATCCCGCGCACCAGCAGCTCGACGGGTACGCCGGCACGAGAGGCGAGGTACAGCTCGTCGATGATCGCCTCGTCCACCACGGAGTTGGCCTTGAGCCGGATCCGGGCGGGCCTGCCGTCCTGCTGGTGGGCGACCTCGGCCTTGATCTTCTCGATCAGGCCGCCGCGCACGGAGTCCGGCGCGACCAGCAGCTCGCCGTACGACGGCTTGCGGGAGAAGCCCGAGAGGTTGTTGAACAGGTTCGCGACGTCGTCACCGATGGCCTCGTCGGTGGTGAGCAGGCCGAGGTCCTCGTAGAGCCGGGCGGTCTTCGGGTTGTAGTTGCCGGTGCCGATGTGGGTGTAGCGGCGGATCCCGTCGGGCTCCTCGCGCACCACCATGGCCAGCTTGCAGTGCGTCTTGAGCCCGACCTGGCCGTAGACGACGTGGCAGCCGGCGTGCTCGAGCTTGCGGGCCCAGCGGATGTTGGCCTGCTCGTCGAAGCGGGCCTTGATCTCGACGATCACCAGCACCTGCTTGCCGGCCTCCGCGGCGTCGACGAGGGCGTCGATGATCGGGGAGTCACCGGAGGTGCGGTAGAGGGTCTGCTTGATCGCGAGCACGTGCGGGTCGGCGGCGGCCTGCTCGATGAAGCGCTGCACCGAGGTCGCGAAGGAGTCGTAGGGGTGCTGCAGCAGAACGTCCTCACGACCGAGCGCCTTGAACACGTCGACCGGCGAGGCCGACTCCACCGGGGCCAGTGACGTGTGCGTCGCGGGGATGAAGCGCGGGAACTTCAGCTGGTCGCGGTCGAGGTCGGCGACGTCGTTGAGCCCGCGCAGGTCGAGGGGGCCGGGCAGCCGGAAGACCTCGGCGTCGCTCACGTCGAGCTCGGAGACGAGCAGCTCCAGGACCTTGGGGTCGATCGACTCCTCGACCTCCAGGCGTACCGGAGGCCCGAACTTGCGCCGCAGCAGCTCGCGCTCGAGCGCCTGGAGCAGGTTCTCGGTGTCGTCCTCCTCGACCTCGAGGTCCTCGTTGCGGGTGACCCGGAAGGTGTGCGCGCCGAGGACGTCCATGCCCGGGAACAGCCGCTTGAGGTGCTCGGCGATCACGTCCTCCAGCGGCACGAACCGGGCCCGGTCGACGGCGCCGGCCACGGTGGGCAGCTCGACGAAGCGGTCGAAGCTCTGTGGCACCTTGACCCGCGCGAAGTGCTCCTTGCCGCTCTTGGGGTTGCGCACGATGACCGCGAGGTTCAGCGACAGCCCGGAGATGTAGGGGAACGGGTGCGCCGGGTCGACGGCCAGCGGCGTCAGGACCGGGAAGATCCGCTCCTTGAAGAGCTTCTTGCAGTACCGCTGCTCCTCCTTGTCGAGCTCGGACCAGCGGACCAGCTCGATGCCCTGCTCGGCGAGGGCCGGCACGATGTCGTCGCGGAAGTACGCCGCGTGGCGGGCGGTCAGCTCGCTGGTGGTGGCCCAGATCTGCTCCAGCACCTCGCGGGGGGTCAGCCCGGAGGCGGCGCGCACGGCGACCCCGGCCGCGATCCGGCGCTTGAGGCCGGCCACCCGCACCATGAAGAACTCGTCGAGGTTGCTGGCGAAGATGGCCAGGAACCGGACCCGTTCGAGCAGCGGCAGCGCCTCCTGCTCGGCGAGCTCGAGCACCCGCTGGTTGAAGTGCAACCAGGACAGCTCGCGGTCGAGGAACCGGTCCGGGAAGGTCTCGGCCCAGTCGATCCCCTCCGCCTCGTCGGGCACGTACGGCGGCTCGACGTCGAAGGTCTCGGATGCGACGACGCGCAGTCCCCCGTCGTAGGAGGTGTCGCGCGGACCTTCGTCCGCGTCACTGGTGACGCTGCCGGGGTAGGGGTCGTTGGGCATGCGTGCAGTGTCCCACCGTCGGGTGGATGCCGGGTGACGTACGTTCGGCCCATGAGCCGCACCAGCATCGTCGAACGCATCCAGGCCGGCGCGATGGGTGGCACCCTGGCCCTGCCCGACGGCGTACGCCGCCGCCTCGTCGGGCCGCCGGTCCGGCTCGAGGACGACGGTGACGACCTCGCCCTCGACGTGCAGACGGTGCTGTGGTTGCAGCGCGTGTCGGGCGAACCGGGCGCCGAGACCCTTCCGCTCGCCGACGGCCGCGAGGCGTTGGCCCGCCAGATCCGGGTGTCCGGCGGCGACTTCCCGATCGGAGAGGTACGCCGGCTCACCGTCGACGGTGCCGATGGCCCGCTGTCCGCGCGGCTCTACGTGCCGAGAGCGGACCAGGGTCGGGCGCCGGCGCCGCTGCTGGTCTTCCTGCACGGTGGCGGTTTCATCTACGGCGACCTCGACACCCACGAGCAGACCTGCCGCTTCCTGGCCGAGCAGGCGGGGTGCCGGGTGCTGTCGGTCGACTACCGGCTCGCCCCCGAGGCCAGGCATCCGGCGCAGGCGCTGGACTGCGCGGCGGCGTACCGCTGGGTCGTCGCGCACACCGACACCCTCGGCGCCGACCCGCTGCGGATCGGCGTGGGCGGCGACTCGGCTGGCGGCTACCTGGCGGCCGTCACAGCGATCGCCGCGGCGCGGGAGGCTCTGCCGTGTGCCTTCCAGCTGCTGATCTACCCGCTGACCGACTCCCGTGGCGGCACCGCGAGCCGCGCCCTCTTCGGCGAGGGGATGGTCCTCACCACCGAGTTCATCGACCTGGCCGAGGAGTCGTGGCTGGAGCCGGGCCAGGACCGCTCCGACCCCGACGTCTCGCCGGTGCTGCGCGAGGACCTGCCGGCGGGCCTGGCCCCGGCGTACGTCGCGACCGCGGGCTTCGACCCGCTGCGGGACGAGGGCGAGGCCTACGCCCGGGTGCTCGCCGCCGCCGGGGTCGAGGTGCTGACCCAGCGCTTCGGCGACCAGATCCACGGCTTCGTCAGCTCCCTGGGCCTGCCCAGCAGCCTCCGCGCCACCCACCACGTCGCGGCCGCCCTCGCCAAGGGTCTCTGAGAGCCGTCGAGCGGCTCATCCTCCCGAATCGAGCGAGGCGAGGTCCCGCTCGGCGTACGACCGGTGCTCCCACTCCTCGTTGAGCACCACCCGCAGTGCCTCGGCGACGGTGACCGTCTCCACCATCGGCCAGCCCGGCTCGCCGCTTGCGAGCACCTCTGCGAGCCGCTCGTCGGTGATCGTCGCCAGCAGCTCGCGCACCAGCGCCTGCCGCTGGCGGCGTACGACGAGCACCTCGTCCAGCGACGGCCGAACCTCACGGTCGTGGGGTACGTCGTCCCACTGGGGTGCTTCGTCCCACGGCAGGTCGAGGGGGTGCCAGGGCGCGGGGTCACGCAAGACCAGCCCGCCTACCCAAGTGGCGGTGGCGAAGCCGAGGTGGCGCAGGGTCTCGATGAACGACCACTCCTCGTCGACGCTGCGTGCAGTGCCTCCTCGGGCAGCCCCCGGGCCCGGGTCACTGTGCTCTCCCACAACCGCTCGATGACCGGCCAGGCCACGCGGAACCCGTCGGCGTCGTCGGGCCGCATCAGGGCCCGCTGCGGCATCTGCCGGTCGAGCTCCGCCTCGACGAGTGGCCCGACGTCGATGCCGTTGACCACGAGGCGCCCGATCTCACCGCTGATCTCCACGTCGACGAGCTCGGCTCCGCTGAGCCGGGTCCGGTCGAGCAGCGCGCTGCGGATCCGGGTCCCGCTGAGGTCGACGTCGTTCATCCGGACGTCGGTGAGGCGGACCTCCTCGAAGGTCGCACCGCTCAGACTCACCCGTCGGAAGTCCGAGCCGCTCAGGTCTTGCTCGTGGAACTGGTTCATGGTGCCCACGCTATGGCGGTTCTCGCCCCTTGGGTCCGCCGATGGGCGTGGTGGTCCCTCATGTCGCGTGGATCTGGCGGTGGTGGAAGGCGCAGAGCGGTATCGCGTCGGCCAGGTCGGTGGATCCGCCGTGACTCCAGGGTTTCGGTGGTGGATCTCGCACCAGGCGAAGGGTCGTTGGCAGTCGGCGGCGGCGCACGTGGTGTGTCGGGTCGAGAGGGCGATGCGTTGGGTGTCGGAGTACAGCCGTCGGGTGCGGCCGAGGTCAACGGGAGGGACCTGCCATTCAGCACCGCGGGCAGGATCCCGGCCGAGCAGGCGAGCCGTCGGGCTTGGGCGGCGGAGACCTGGTCGTCGGTGTCGAGCCGGGCGGTCTTGAGGTGTCCGCGCAGGGTGTCGAGGTCGAGGTGGACCACGACGGTGGCGGCGGTCTTGGCGTGCAGGTGGTCGGTCGGGAGCCGCTCGAGCAGGGCGGCGAAGGCCTGGCCGCGGCGGGTCGACCAGTCGGTCCTGCGATCTGCGGCCGGGTCGCTGCCTGCTCGTGCACCGGGAGTGTTGTTGCGTCGCGGTGCGGTCATGGCTTCGAGGATCTTGCGCAGGAACGAGAACTGAAGAGCCGGGACGGTGAAGTGTCCGGTCACGGTGGCGTCGTCGTTGACGTGGAACGTGAACGACGACTTGTCGAAGGCGGTGTCTTCCTCGGTGGTGACCTGGTCGTTCTCGGCCGCGTCGACGACCGTCTCGTCGGGCTCGATCGAGGCGAGCGCGCGTCGGGCGGCCCGGCGGAGCTGCGCGGGGTCGAACCGGGCGGCCATCGTCACCAGATCGGCCTCGACCCGGGCACGCTGCTGGGCGGTGACCCGGACCGGGAGCTGGGCCAGGGCGTGGGTGATCACGCCCGCGTGCTCGGCCGAGAGCGCACCCTCGGCCAGGGCGTCACCGGTGGCGGGGGCGGTGCCGAGGTCGTCGGCCAGCCGGGCCTGGCGGGCGGCCGCCGGTCCGGACTGGCGGGTCTGGCGGGCCAACCAGGCCGCCTTGTCGGGGAACCCGTCTCGTCGAGCGGCCGCGGCGGTCTCCCCGCGGGCGACGAGTCGCAGCTTCAGGGCGTCGAAGCGACGTCCGATCCGCTCCAGGTCACCGACCAGACCAGCGCACTCGGATGGTGCGAGGTCGTCGCCGACGCCGGCGAACATCCGGTCCAGGGTCGCGTTGACCTCGCCCACGCCTGCCGCGAGCGGACCGGGGTCCGGTGCGAGGTCGAGTGCTGCGGTCATGACCCCACTGTAGTCGAACAGGTGTTCGAGCGTCAAGGGGTTGAGGGTTTCGTGTTTCGTGGGTTTCGAGACGGTGCTGACGCGCCTCCTCAACCAGTGCGAATCCACGGCTCCCCCGGTGGTTGAGGAAGGACGGAGTCCTGTCTCGAAACCTCACGCACCGCGGCGCTGATCTACGGGGGTTTCGAGACGGGCCCGGCGGCCCTCCTCGACCAGCGCAGGGGTCGGGCAGGGCGTGGGCTACGGGGGTTTCGAGACGGCGCTGGCGCGCCTCCTCGACCAGCGCGAATCTCCCGGTGTCGGACGGCAGAAGGAGGACCGGCGGCCATTCCCGTCCCCCGGTGGTTGAGGAAGGACGAACTCCTGCCTCGAAACCTCGGTGAGGGGCGCGTGGGCTACGGGGGTTTCGAGGCGGCTGCCGGAGCAACCTCCTCGACCACCGCGTAGTCGATCGGCGCACCGCTGGGTCAGCGGTGACTCAGGCCAGCTTGCCGATGATGATGAAGATCACCGCCATGAAGACGAGGGCCAGGGTGACGCCGCCGAAGACCAGCCAGCGCAACCGACGCTCGCGTGCGGCCGTGTCGTCCATGGCTCAGCCTGCGACCGGGACGCCGCGGTACTGCGCCTCGACCCGGGCCTGGTCGAAGCCGGCGCCGCGGTAGACGGCGATCGCCGGGTCGTTGTCACCGTCGACGTAGAGGATCACCGTGGGCAGGCCCTGCTGGCGCAGGTGCTGCAGCCCGGCGTACGTGAGCACCTTGCCGATCCCGCGGCCGGCGGCGCGCGGGTTGACCGCGACGACGTACACCTCACCGACTCCCTCGGGATGCACCTTGGTCCAGTGGAAGCCGAGGATCTTGCGGGAGTCGTCGGCGTCGACGGCGAGCAGCAGTCCGGTGGGGTCGAACCAGTCCTCGGCCTGCCGCTCCCGGAAGTCCTCGATGCTCATGTGGCCCTGTTCGGGGTGGTGGGAGAAGGCGAGGGCGTTGGTCTCCAGCACGCCCTCCTCGTCGCCCGGCTCGAAGGACCGGACCCGGTAGTCGGGGGTCGGCTCCACCATCGGTCCGGACGTCGGCAGGGTGTCGTCGAGGGGGCGTTGCATCACCCACAGCTCACGGGTACGGCGCAGCTCGTGGTGGGCGGCGATCCGTCCGGCGGCCGGGTGGTCGGAGTGCGACCAGGCGTCGACCTCGCCGTCCACCCCGTCGAGCGCGGCGCGCGCCAGCGCGCTGCCGACTCCCGCGCCGCGAGCGTCGGGTGCGACCACGAGGTCCAGGGCGGCGCCGTAGCGCAGGGCGAAGCCGCCGTCGGCGAGGTGCAGCACCGAGCCGGCGAGGCCGCGGTTCTTCAGGTGCAGGCAGGCCGCCTCGTTGAGGTTGACCACGCCGTCCTCGGCGTCCGCGGCCGCGGCGATGCGTCGTACGTCGGCCCCGGGGCCGGAGTCAGCCGCCCAGTCGAACTCGTCCGGCTGGACCCGGCGGGGCTGGCTGGTGGGGGTGGAGTCGCTCACCCTCGCAGGGTAGTCACCGCGATGAGCCGATGTTCTCCTCGCCCAGCTCGCGAGCCTCGCGCACGGCCGATTCCTTGGGTGGCAGCACGAAGCGGTAGCCGACGTTGCGCACCGTGCCGATCAGCGTCTCGTTGTCGTTGCCGAGCTTGGCGCGCAGCCGGCGTACGTGCACGTCGACGGTGCGGGTGCCGCCGAAGTAGTCGTAGCCCCAGACCTCCTGGAGCAGCTGCTCACGGGTGAAGACCCGGCCCGGGTGCTGGGCGAGGTACTTCAGGAGCTCGAACTCCTTGAAGGTCAGGTCGAGCGTGCGGCGACCCAGCTTGGCGGTGTACGTCGCCTCGTCGATGACCACCTCGCCGCTGCGGATGATGTGGGCCTCGGGGTCGTCGACGTCGTTGCGCGCGGCGACCCGCGCGATGGCGACCCGGATCCGGGCCTCGATCTCGGCCGGACCGGCCGTGTCCAGGATCATCTCGTCCATCCCCCAGTCGACCGCGACGACCGCCAGGCCGCCCTCGGTCACCAGCATCAGCACCGGCTGGTCGGACCCGGTGGTGCGGATCAACCGGCACAGGTCGCGGGCGTGCGCCAGCTCGCGGCGGCCGTCGATGATGACGAGGTCGCAGTCGGGTGCCTCGAGCAGGGCGCTGCCCTCGGCGGGGAGGATCTTGACCTGGTGGTTGAGCAGGGCCAGGCCGGGCATCACCTCGGCGGAGGATCGAAGGGCGCTGGTCAGCAGGAGCAGTGTGCTCATCGTGTGCCGCTCTCTCGGCGGACGTCGAGAGTCGCAGTCGCAACTCTCCTGACGGGCGCCCGACCTCGTCGTCGGACTGCGCGGATGTTTCTCGCGGTTGCAGGAAGAATAGCCGCCATGAGCGACGTTGATGACTCGATGGATCATTCGGAGACCCAGGTCACGGTGCGCTACTGGGCCGCTGCCCGTGCTGCCGCGGGTGTGGACACGGAGACTGTGGAGCTGTCTGGACCGGCTCGTCTGTCCGAGGTCCTGACGCTGATCCGCGCTCGTCACCCGGAGCCGCGCTTCGGCGCGGTGCTGTCCTCCTGCTCGTTGATGGTGGGTGATCGCCCGGTGACCGGACACGATCCCGAGCAGGTCCGCTTCGAGCCGGGGGAGTCGCTCGAGGTGCTCCCGCCCTTCGCCGGCGGGTAGTTCGAGAAGGCGCCCGCCTCCCGCGTTCGTGATCGGTCGTCGGGTGGTGCCCCGGGGAATGTCGCCGCTGTGTCGGTGTTGTAGCGACCATGACCGGTTTCGTGGTGCTCGTCGTGGCCGTCGTCGCGGCCCTCGGGTTCGGGCTGCTCCGGATGGTGAGTGACGGCCGCTTCCGTGGGACCCGCGCCGTACGACGTGACACGGGCGTGCCCGCGAGCGAGCCGGCCGGGCCGGATGCGCCGAGTGCCGAGGCCTCGGTGCTGGCCGACACGGCGTGGGCCGAGGACCTCGGCGAGCGAGCGACCCTGGTGCAGTTCTCTTCGGCCTTCTGTGCGCCGTGCCGCGTGACCCGGCGCACCCTCGAGGAGGTCGCTCGGATCGTGCCGGGCGTGACCCACGTCGAGGTCGACGCCGAGGACAACCTCGACCTGGTGCGGCGCGTCGGGATCATGCGGACCCCCACCACGCTGGTGCTCGACGCCAGTGGGCGCGAGGTCAAGCGCGCCGCCGGTGCTCCGACCAAGCAGGCGGTCATCGCCGGACTCGACGCCCTCGCGTGAGCCTGAAACGCTCAGGCCGTCTCGAATCATGGACGTGAGGTCCATTATGCGAGACGAGCACTTCGAGCTGGGCGCACCCGGCCCCTACGCTCGGCGCATGTCATCGGCCCTGCTGACCCGCCGCCGCGTGGTCGACAACTGCCGGTTCCGCTCCTCACTGTGTCGAGCCTGAGCCGGCGCCGCTGACGGACCCCGCGGGGTCGTCGCACGCGCGGCTCGCCGCCGCCGTCCCTGTCCGGTGACTTCCTCGAGGAGAGCCATGCCAACCCCTGCTTCTCGCAACCAGATCGACCCGCGCGGCCCGCAGTTCGCGGCTGGGATCACCGCCGTGCTGCTCGTCGTGGTGCTGCTCACGGCGCCGGCGCCGGTCGGGGTCGTGCTGATCACCGTCCAGACCCTGCTGTTCGCGCTGGGAGCCACCTTGGGGGTCCAGGTCGGGCCCTGGGGTGTGCTGTTCCGGCGGTTCGTCCGCCCCCGCTTGGCCGCCCCGGCCTACCTCGAGGACGCCGCACCCCCGCGCTTCGCGCAGGGCGTCGGCCTGGTCTTCGCCGCCGTGGCCCTGGTCGGCTACCTGGCCGGCGTACCGGTCCTCGGTGCCATCGCCACCGGTCTGGCGCTGGTGGCCGCCCTGCTCAACGCGGTCTTCCGGTTCTGCCTGGGCTGCGAGCTGTACCTGCTGACCCGCCGGCTGCTGCCGGCCTCCGACACCAACCTCTCCAACCAGAAGGAAGTAAACGCATGAACACCCCACCAAGCCACTCGCTTCGCTCGCGCCTCGTCGGGGGCCCCGCATGAGCCGCGAGAACTCGCTCGTCACCGCCCAGTGGGTGGAGGAGCACCTGAACGACGACAAGATCGTCCTCGTCGAGGTCGACGAAGACACCTCGGCCTACGACAAGGGTCACCTCCAGGGCGCCATCAAGCTCGACTGGACCACCGACCTCCAGGACCAGGTCCGTCGCGACTTCGTCAACAAGCGCCAGTTCGAGGCGTTGCTCTCCGAGCGCGGTGTCGCCAACGACGACACCGTGGTGCTGTACGGCGGCAACAACAACTGGTTCGCCGCCTACGCCTACTGGTACTTCAAGCTCTACGGTCACGACGACGTCAAGCTGCTCGACGGCGGCCGCAAGAAGTGGGAGCTGGACAGCCGCGAGCTGACCGACGAGCTGCCCGCGCGGGCGGCCACGTCATACACCGCCCAGGAGCAGGACTCCTCGATCCGGGCGTTCCGCGACGAGGTCGTGGCCGCGATCGGCACGCAGAACCTGGTCGATGTCCGCAGCCCCGACGAGTACGCCGGTCGGCTGCTCGCACCGGCCCACCTGCCGCAGGAGCAGGCCCAGCGGGCGGGGCACATCCCGACCGCGGCCAGCGTCCCGTGGAGCAAGGCGGCCAACGACGACGGCACCTTCCGCAGCGACGAGGACCTGAAGAAGATCTACTCCGAGGCCGGCGTCGACTGGAACAAGGACACCATCGCCTACTGCCGGATCGGTGAGCGCTCCTCGCACACCTGGTTCGTGCTGAAGGAGCTTCTGGGGCAGTCCAACGTCAAGAACTACGACGGCTCGTGGACCGAGTACGGCTCGCTGGTCGGCGTGCCGGTCGCCCTGGGCGACGAGGCCGGCTCCCCGGACGAGGACGCCTGATGTGCGGCGCCACGACCGGGGGCCTGTCCCTGGACGGGATCGACGTCGCCAAGGAAGCCATCGTGCAGGGCGTCGTCGTCCGCGACGGCCAGCCGGTGGACCGGGCGTACGTGCGACTGCTCGACGGGACGGGCGAGTTCACCGCTGAGGTTCCGACGTCCGCGACGGGTCATTTCCGCTTCTTCGCGGGCCCCGGAGAATGGACATTGCGCACACTAGCCCCTAAAAGCGAATCTACGGATAAAAAGGTCGTAGCTACCACGGGGGACGTCGTTGAGGTGACTGTTTCGCTTTCCTGAACAATACTGGAAGCGAGGTTGCAATTGGCTGCGCAGTTTGTCCGTTCTGCCTGCCGGGAGCCTGCTCGATCGTCTGCGCCACGGGGGCCAGCGACAGCCGACCGTGGGACGGATGCATGCCCGAGCCCGAGCATCGCTTCGAGGTGCCGCTCGAGTACGCCGAGGTGTACGAGCGGGCCTACCGGCGTGCCTATGAGGAGCACCAGGTCTCCGGCCTCGAGCGAGCGACCTCGACGGTGCGTAGCCAGCAGCCCCGTCGTGGGGCGCGGCCGGCGATCCCTCAGCAGCGGTCGGCGGCCCGGAGCAGCAACGTCCACCGGGCTGACCCCTCCGGCGTCTTCTCGCGTCGACTGCTGATCGCCATCACGGTGGTGCTGGTACTGGTGGTGCTGGGTCTGCTGGTGCTCGTCCTCTTCGGAGGTGCTGGGGGCGCCTCGCGCTTCTCGGTGGCCGGGTGTGCCCACGGTGCGCAGAGCTGGACTGACGTGGTTCCGCAGTCTTGCCATGTGCCGAGCTGAGGGCGGCCCTGCACGGGCCGGGCTGCACCCGATCAGGACCAGTCAGGTGCGCCGACGCTCATGGTTGTCAGCACGGTGAGCAGAACGATCGACGTCGCGGTCAGCACGGTGCGGGTCCGCGCCCCACGCTGACCGGCGCCCTCAACCGTCGCGCCACCGCCGGGGCCGCCAGATCGATGCGCGCTCCTCGCGTCGCTGCCCCTCGTCCTCGTCCTTCTCGTCGTCGGTGAGGAAATCGTCGAGCAGGCTGCCCGTGCGCGGTCGGTCGTCCTCGTCGGCTTCGTCGCCCTCGTCATCTGTTGCGGTGCGCTCGCCACCGACCTGGGGGTCGGGCGCCTGCTTCGGGCGGGAGTCATCGTCGGCGTCCCGCGCGCTCGCTTCGTCGGTGCGGACCTGCTCGTCAGCGACCACTGGGTCGGTCTCGCCGGTCGACGAACCGGGCAAAGACGTCCAGGCGCTTGCACGCTGGTCCGCCGGCGCATCGTGTGGCGAGGTGGCCCACTCGCTCCGACCCTCGGTCGCCGGGGCCTTGACCCCGCCTGAGATCGCCCACGGCTCGTCGTCCGGCACGGCGTCATCTGGCCGCCAGCCGTCCGGAGGATCTTGGGCCCGCTGTGCGGGTGACGAGGCGTCGGCCGCCTCGTCGATCGCGTCCGAGGCGGCCGTGTCGTCGGGTTCGCCGGCGAGGCTCGCCAGCTCGCCGGCGGTCAGCGGACCGCTTCGGGTGGGCTCGGCGACGGTCGAAGGTGCCCTCTCCCGATAGGCTGGAGGATCGATCGGGTCGTCGGCGACCGGGCCCTCGAGGTCTGCCGATCGGGGCCACTCGATCACCCCGACCGGCTCGGCCCCGATCTGGTCCACGTCGTCGATCGGTGCGTCGTCGATCGGTGCGTCGTCGAACAGGGGGTCCGGCAGCGGGCTCTGCGCCTGAGGTGCCGGCTCGGACGAATGGGCCGGCTCGGGCAGAGTCCACGACTCACCCGCACTGGACAACCACGGGGACCGTGCGGCGTCGACCGGGGGAGGCCAGACCGCCGGCTCGGCTCCTCGACGCGGCCAGCCGTCGTCGTCGTCGGAGTCCTCGGCGGGAGCCGGTGCCGACTCGGCCTCCGCCTCGGCCTGCATCTCGGCGCGGGTGAGGAAGGTCGTCTCCTCGGTCGCCGAGTCGTCGGTCTGGCCGGCGGGGAGAACGGGCCACTCGTCTGGCCACGCGCCGCTTGCGCCACCGGCGTCGGGGACCTCGCCCGGGTCGTCGAGAGCCCAGCCGTCCGAGGAGGCCTCTGCCGACCGGGGGCGGACGTCGGCGCTGGGGATCGTCTCATCGGCGTCGCGGGTCACCCAGAACGGTTCCGGGTTGTCGGGGATCGCTCGGATCGTCCAGGCGTCGGTGGGATCGGCTGCCACCTCGCGGCCCTTCTCGGCACCCTCGGTCGTGGCACCGGTGTCCTGATCGGCCTCCGGCCCCGACGCCGACCAGGGCTGTGAGCCGGCGAGGGAGGAGTCGGCGGGCGTCGTCTCCTCGGCGTCGTCTGTTGCTGGTGCAGAGGGTTGCGGGTTCGCTCGAGGAAGATCAGGGACCGGGCTGGCCTCCGACGACGGTTGGTTGCGGAGCTCGGCGAGGACCACTCCGAGCACGGAGCCGCCGAAGGCGCTCGTTCGTCGCACCGCCACCCGCAGGGCACGCTGGGTCACCGCACCACGGCGTACGACGAGCAGTGCCCCGTCCGCGGAGGCGGCGAGCTTGGCGGTGTCGTCTGCTCCCGTCAGCGCCGGCGCCGAGAGGAGGACGGTCCGGTACTCCGCGCGGGCCGCGGACAGGAGACTTCGCAGCGCCGCTGACCCCGACAGCTCGCCGGGGTTGGGCGGCAGCGGTCCGTGGGGCAGGACGGCGAACCCGTGTTCGGGGTCCGTCTGCACGGCGTCGGCCAGCTCCCCGTCGCCGATGAGCACGTTGCTCAGGCCGGTCTCCTCGTTCAGACCGAGACGGGAGGCGATCGTTCCCGAGCGTAGGTCGGCGTCCACCAGCAGCACGGAGCTTCCGGCGCGGCTCAGGCTCCGGGCGAGCTGGACGGCGGCGGCGGCTCCGTCACCGTCGTCGCTGGTGGAGGTCAGCACCATGACCGGGCCGTGAGTATCGACGCCGAGGAAACGGACGTTGTCGCGGAGCTGCTCGAACCCCTCGTCCCCCCCGACGGGGCCGTCCGGCTCGTCGGTCGGTTCCAGGGTCACCTCGGCCAGCACCGGTAGGTCGACCGCCGCATCGAAGTCCTCGCGAGCGTCGAGCCGGCGCGGACGCAGCACCAAGGCGAGGCCGGCCACCAGTGCGAGCAGGAGTCCGACGAGGAACCCGATCAGCAGGCTGTTGCCGACGTGGCGGGCGTCCCGAGTGGTCGGCAGCGAGGGGCCCGAGACGACGCGGAGCGTCTTGTCGGCGCCCTGGCCCGGGACGATCGCACCGGCCAGCCCACGCAGCTGCTGGACGACGGCCTTGCCGGTGCGCTGGGCCGAGGCGGCGCTCGAGGCGCTCACCCGGAGGCGGATCAGCAGCGTTCCGGGGACGATGTCGGCGTGGATCCGGCCCTGCAGGTCACCCGGGCTGCCGTCGGCCCCGAGCTGCCGGTCGACCTTCGAGGCGAGCTGCTCGCTCTCGGCCAGGGCGGCGTACGACGCCACCCGCTGCTTCACGGCGTTGCTGGCGTCGCCCTTCGACGAGCCGGCGACGTACACCTGCGTGCTCGAGGTGTAGCCGGGCTTGACCAGGAGACCGATCACGACAGCGACCAGCATGCTGGCGAGCGTCACTGCGACAACGACCACCAGCAGGGAGCGAGGGGAGCGTGAGATGTCCCGTGTCTGCACAGGAGTGTCCGTTCGTTCCAGGGGAGCGTGCCGCGCGAGGGTGCGGACACCCGCCTCACCCTAGGACACACCCGACAATCACGCCCGGATGGCGAGCCGGGCTCAGTACACCAGCGCCTGGGTGCCCTCGGCCAGGGCCTGCTCCACGAAGCTGGCCGCACCGGCGATGACGGCGCCGTCGATCAGGTCCCCCTCCACGATGCCGCGACGCTGTGCGCACTGGGTGCACACCGTGACCCGCCCGGCCGCGAGAACCGCGCCCAGCAGGTCCGCCAACGGCGTGGCGAGCTCGAGGACGAACTCCTCCGCCCGGCCCGGCACCGCGAGCCAGGCCGCCTCGCCCGTCAGCCACAGGCTGACATCCGCCCCGGCGGCCACTCCCGCCGCGGCGACGGTGAAGGCCTGGTTGCAGCGTTCGGGCTCGTCGACGCCGGCGGTGACCTTGACCAGCAGGGTGCGTGCCATGGGTTCACGCTACGCAGCCCGGCCCTTCGCGGCGATGCGCTCTAGACTCGGAGGATGGACGCCGTGACTGCCCTGGGTGTGATCGTCGCTGTCGCGGCGCTCGGACTGGCCTGCGCCACAGGTTTCGTCGTACTGGTCAGGAAGGGGTGAGCTGATGCCGTTCGAGATCCCGGAGAACATCCACCCCGACTGTGCCCGGCTCGCCTGGCTGCTCGGGCGTTGGGAGGGCAACGGGCACGGCGAGTACCCGACGATCGAGCCGTTCCAGTTCGGGCAGGAGATGGTCTTCCAGCAGGACGGGCGGCCCTTCATCCACTACCTGGCTCGCGCCTGGATCACCGACGCCGAGGGCAACAAGCTGCGCGAGTCGGCGCAGGAGACCGGCTTCCTCAGGCCCCAGCCCGGCGGCGGGCTCGAGATCGTGCTCACGCACAACACGGGCTTCGTGGAGATCTGGTACGGCGAGATCCACCCCGACCAGCCGCGCTTCGAGATCATCACCGACGCGGTGGCACGCACCGCCACCGCCAAGGAGTACGTCGGGGGCAAGCGTCTCTACGGCTACGTCGACGGTGACCTGTTCTACGCCTACGACATGGCCGCGATGGGTCAGGAGCTGCAGCCCCACACGCACGCCCAGCTGGTGCGCCGATGACCGACACCAGCGGCTGGCGTGATCACCTGCGAGCCAGTGGGCACCGGCTCACCCCGCAGCGCGAGCTGGTGCTGGACGCGGTCGAGAGCCTCGGGCACGCCACGCCGGAGCAGGTCTACAGCGAGGTCCGCACCCACTCCTCGGCGATCAACCTGTCCACCGTCTACCGCACGCTCGAGCTGCTCGACGAGCTCGGAGCTGATCCGGCACGCGCACATCGAGGACCGGGCTCCGACGTACCACGCGGCCACCGGTCACGAGCACTTCCACCTGGTCTGCCGCGTGTGCCACCAGGTGATCAGCGTCGAGCCGGCACGGGCCGCCGCGTTCGTGACGGACCTGGCCGACAGCTACGACTTCATCACCGACCTCGGTCATCTCACCGTCTTCGGCACCTGCCGCGACTGCCACGAGACGGAGAAGTCCCAGGTCGGGAATCCGACGCCCTGATCGAGGCGTTGGCGCAACAGGAGGTACGCATGCATCCCACCAGTGAACTGCTCGACCTGCCCGGTGCCGTCGTCGGCGCCGGGGTGGACGCGGGCGTGGCCGCGCACTATGGCTCGTTCAACACCGAACAGCGCCACCTGGACTCCGGGGAGGGGTTCGTCGACCTCTCCCACCGCGGGGTGCTGCGGGTCTCCGGACCCGACCGGTTGACCTGGCTGCACTCCCTGACCAGCCAGGTCTTCGAGGGCCTCCCGGTGGGGCAGTCGGACGAACGCGCTGGTGCTCTCGCCCCAGGGCCACGTCGAGCACCAGCTCAGCGGCGTGGACGACGGCGAGAGCTTCGTGGCGCACGTCGAGCCCGGCGCTGCGCCGGCGCTGGTCGAGTGGCTCGACGGGATGCGCTTCATGATGCGCGTCGAGGTGAGCGACGAGACCGCACAGACCGCCGTCGCCTGGCGACCCGGTGGCTACCACTTCGTGCCGCACGAGAAGCTGCGGGCCTTCGCGGACGCCGCGGGTCCGGCCTGCGGCACCTGGGCCTTCGAGGCGCTGCGGATCGCCCGGGGGGAGCCTCGCTTCGGCCTCGACACCGACGCCCGGACGATCCCCAACGAGGTCGGCTGGGTCGGCGACGCTCCGCACGCGGCGGTGCACCTGGACAAGGGCTGCTACCGCGGCCAGGAGACGGTCGCTCGGGTGCACACGCTGGGCCGTCCTCCGCGACGGCTGACGCTGCTGCACCTCGACGGCAGCGAGAACCGGCTGCCGCCGCACGGCGCGCCGCTGACCT
Source organism: uncultured Actinomycetota bacterium (assembly GCA_963843875.1). GTDB lineage: Bacteria > Actinomycetota > Actinomycetes > Propionibacteriales > Nocardioidaceae > Marmoricola. The sequence goes on from CAWJMC010000005.1 coordinate 205,479, forward strand.
ACGCCGACCGCCCGCGGGATTCGTGGGCAGCTCGGCGCGGCACCACGAGCTGGGGCCGATCGCCCTGGCGCTGGTCAAGCGGAACGTGCCGATCGACGCTCAGCTCGAGGTGGACTCGATGCCGACCCTGCAGCAGGCCGTCGTGGACCCCGAGGTCGGCCTGCACGTGCGCCCCGACCTGCGCGGCTGAGCGTCACGACACCGACCAGTGGTTTGGCACAATGGGGCCTTGCCTGGACCGCGACGGTGTCGGGAACGTCGAGGAGCGGGGGAGCAGGCGTGTCGATGGAGTCGGAGGAGCGCCCCTGGGGGGCGTGGCACGTGATCGACGTGGCCGATGGCTACAAGATCAAGCGGATCCACGTCTCGCCGCACCAGCGGCTCGTCGTACCAGACCCACGAGCACCGCTCGGAGCACTGGGTGGTGATCGCCGGCACCGCGACCTGCACCATCGAGGACGAGACGGTCGTGGTGCCGACTGGTGAGTCGGTCGACGTGTCGACGGGTGCCCGGCACCGGATCGCCAACGCCCACGACGAGGAGCTGGTGATCGTCGAGGTGCAGCTGGGCGCCTACACCGGTGAGGACGACATCGTCCGGCTCGACGACGACTACGCCGCTGAGGCCACCCGCTCCTGACGGCCGGCCTGCGGCGTCCTCGGGCGCTGCTGCGGGGACGCCGCTGACCGAGCGGCTCGCCGACGACCTGCGGGCCGCCCCGGGTTCGCGCGGGATCGTCCGCCGATCGAGTGGCTGCTCAGGGAGGTCGCCGCGACAGGTGCGCGAGGTCGATCGACGCCTGCAGGTCGCCTGGCTGAGCTCGGGATGGACGTCAAGCGCGCCTACGCCACCGCGACGAGATCGCCGAGTACTACCCGGACGACGTCGGCGTGGTGCATCTCGCTGATGCTCAACCGGATGACGCTGCAGCCGGCGAGCCGCGTACCTGGAGACCGCGTGATGCACGCGCACCTCAAGGGCCGTCGCGTCGAGGTGATGGCGACGACTCGGACAACGCGCTCGCCGCTGCCAGCCATCGAGCCCGGGCGGTGCACCTGCGCCGACGGACGGCCCGGATCGCCTGGTCAGCCTCATTTCGTGGGTCGACAGCGACGGTGAGCGGCTCGCACGTGATCGCACGTGGACAACGCCCTCGCGATCACCGAGCATCGCACGTCGACGCCGGCACGGCGCTGTCGCTACCGGACCCACGAGCACCGTCGGAGCACTCGGGTGGTGCATCGCCGGGCACGGCGACCTGCACCATCGAGGACGGACGCGCGTGGCCGACGGCGAGTCGGTCGTCGTGGCGATCGGTGCACCGGCGCCGGATCGTCACCGCCACGCCGAGGGCCGGTGCGTCGAGGCGACTGGGCGCTGCATCCGGCGAGGCGACATCTTCGGCTCGACGACGAGCACGGCCGCTGCGTACCGCGCCTCGGCGCGACGTGGGCCGACGTCCGAGTCACCGCGAGCTGCCGCACCATCGCGTGGCGCTGGTCAGCGACGCGGCGTGATCAGCTCCGACGTCGCTGAGCCGGACGCCGGCGTCGTCGAGACGGGTCGGCACTGCAGGTCGTGCACCAGCGGCGTGACCTGCGACTCAGCTGCGGAGTTGATCATCCCGGCGCCGACGGTGACGCCGGTGGCCTCGTCGATCAGGATGAACGAGCCGGTGGTGCGGTTCTTCGAGTAGGGGTCGCACAGCAGCGGCACCGTGGTGCGCAGCTGGACCCGGCCGATCTCGTTGAGGCCGAGCTCGCCGGCGTCCTGGTCGCGGTGCAGGGTGTTGACGTCGAGGCGGTACTGGATGTCCTTGACCAGCGCCCGGCCGGTGCGGGTGGTGTGCTTGATGGCGAGCTTCTGGCGCGTTGCGCAGCGGCTCGTTGGTCATCCAGCAGACCATCGCGTCGATGTCCTGGCTCGGCGTCGGGGCGTTGTTGACCCGGGCGATCATGTCGCCGCGGGAGACGTCGACGTCGTCGGTCGAGGCGGACCGTCACCGACATCGGCGGGAACGCCTCGGTCGACCTCCTGGTCGAACAGGTCGATGCCGGCGATCGTCGAGGTCATCCCCGAGGGCAGCACGACGACCTCGTCGCCCGGCTTGAGCACGCCGCCGGCGACCTGGCCGGCGTAGCCGCGGTAGTCGTGGAACTCGTCGGACTTGGGGCGCACGACGTACTGCACCGGGAAGCGGGTGTCGACCAGGTCGCGGTCGGAGGCGACGTGGACGTTCTCGAGGTGGTGCATCAGGCGACGGGCCCTGGTACCACGGCATGTGCTCGGAGCGGTTGACGACGTTGTCGCCCTGGAGCGCCGAGATCGGGATGACCTGCGAGGTCGGGGATGTTGAGCTTGGTCGCGAACGAGGTGAAGTCGCGCTGGATCTGGTCGTAGATGTCCTGGTCGTAGTCGACGAGGTCCATCTTGTTCACCGCGAGCACCAGGTGCGGGACCCGCAGCAGCGACAGGATCACCGCGTGCCGGCGGGACTGCTCGGTCAGGCCCTGGCGGGCGTCGACCAGCACCAGGCCGAGGTCGGCGGTGGAGGCGCCGGTGACCATGTTGCGGGTGTACTGCACGTGCCCGGGGGTGTCGGCGATGATGAACTTGCGGTGTCGGGGTCGCGAAGTAGCGGTAGGCGACGTCGATGGTGATGCCCTGCTCGCGCTCCGAGCGCAGGCCGTCGGTCAGCAGCGCCAGGTCGGTGTAGTCGTAGCCCTTGGACGGCGCTGGTCGCCTCGACGGCCTCGAGCTGGTCCTCGAAGATCGACTTGGAGTCCAGCAGCAGCCGCCCGATCAGGGTCGACTTGCCGTCGTCGACCGAGCCGGCGGTCGCGAAGCGGAGCAGGTCCATGTTGGTCGGCGCGGTCGGTGGGTGTCGCTGTGCGTGTCGTGGTCGGCCATCAGAAGTAGCCCTCCTTCTTGCGGTCCTCCATGGCGGCCTCGGAGAACCGGTCGTCGCCGCGGGTGGCGCCGCGCTCGGTCACCCGGGCGACCGCGACCTCCTCGATGATCTCGGTCGATGGTGTCGGCGGTCGACTCCACGCAACCGGTCAGGGTCAGGTCGCCGACGGTGCGGAAGCGGACGGTGCGCTCGCTGGCCGTCTCGCCCGTCGCGGGTGGGGTTGAACTCGCTCTCGGTGAGCAGCATCCCGTCGCGCTCGAAGACCCGGCGCTGGTGGGAGAAGTAGATCGAGGGGATCTCGATGCCCTCGCGGCCGATGTAGTCCCAGATGTCGAGCTCGGTCCAGTTGGAGATCGGGAAGATCCGCATGTGCTCGCCCTCGTGGATCCGGCCGTTGTAGAGGCTCCACAGCTCGGGGCGCTGCATCTTCGGGTCCCACTGGCCGAACTCGTCGCGGTGGGAGTAGACCCGCTCCTTGGCCCGGGCCTTCTCCTCGTCGCGGCGGCCGCCACCGAAGGCGGCGGTGAAGCCGTTCGTCCTCGATGGCGTTGAGCAGGGTGCCGATCTGCAGCCGGTTGCGCGCTGGTCTTGCCGTCGTCGACGACGACCCCGTCGGCGATGGCCTGCTCGACGCTGGCCACGATCAGGCGCACGCCGAGCCGGTCGACCCAGTTGTCGCGGGTGGCGAGCACCTCGGGGAAGTCGTAGCCGGTGTCGACCTGGAGCACCGGGAACGGGATCTTCGCCGGGAAGAAGGCCTTCTCGGCCAGGCGCATCATCACGATGGAGTCCTTGCCGCCCGAGAACATCAGGACGGGCTTCTCGAACTCCGCCGCGACCTCGCGGAAGATGTGGATCGACTCCGCCTCCAGCTGGTCGAGCTGGCTGAGCCGGTAGTCGGAGTGCGTACTGGACGTCTGCGTCATGAGGCGTGGAGAGCTCTTTCGTCGGTGGGCGAGCAGCGCTCATCGTAACCGCGCCGCGAGCACGCCGACCGAACGCGATCTCGCCGAGCGGCGGCCGTGGGCTCGGACGATGGGCGCAGCGCCGGCTGGCCGACATTACATAGGATGCTGATATATTCGGTTGTGTGAATCAACCAGATGCCGGCGTGCTGAGCGGCCGAGCGCTGCGCGAGCTCGCCCTCGTGGTCGTGCGCGACGGCCCCGCAGCACGAGCTGAGCCGGACGGCGGCCAGCACGCTGTCCCGGCTCCAGCGGCTGGGCCCCCAGCGGATCACCGTGCTCGCCGAGCGCGAGGTCGTCAGCCAGCCCTCGATGACCGGGCTGGTGCAGCGCCTGGAGGCGCTGGGCTACGTCTCGCGCGCCGTCGACCCCGAGGACCGCCGGGCCACGCCTCGTCGCGATCACCCCGGCCGGCGCCCGCGTGTCGACGTGCGCCGCCGCGACCACGAGCAGGTCATCGCCGACCGGCTCGCCCGGCTCGACCCCGAGGACCTGCACGCGCTCGCCTCGGCCCTGCCCGCCCTGACCCACCTGATCGAGAAGACGGAGAACCATGTCCACGCCTGAGACCACCACACCCGGCCACCCGGCACACCCGGCGCCCGCACCGGCAGCGACGGCGCCGAGCCCTCGATGTTCGACCAGCCCAAGGCGGTCTACGCGGTCGCCTTCGCCTGCGTGATCTCGTTCATGGGCATCGGCCTGGTCGACCCGATCCTGCCGGCCCTGAGCACGCAGCTGGACGCCACGCCGAGCCAGGTGACGCTGCTGTTCACCAGCTATCTCGTGGTGACCGCCCTGATGATGCTGGTGACCAACTGGGTCTCCAGCCGGCTCGGGGCCAAGCAGACCCTGATCATCGGCCTGGTGCTGATCGTGATCTTCGCCGCGCTCGCCGGCACCAGCGACACGATCAGCGGGATCGTCGCCTTCCGGGCCGGCTGGGGGCTGGGCAACGCGCTGTTCATCGCCACCTCGCTGGCGGCGATCGTCTCCAGCGCCCGCGGCGGCTTCGCCGGCGCGATCATCCTCTACGAGGCCGCGCTCGGGCATCGGCATCGCCGCCGGCCCGCTGGTCGGCGGCGTGCTGGGCAACATCAGCTTCCACGGCCCGTTCTACGGCGTGGCCGTGCTGATGTTCATCGCCCTGGTGGCCACGGTCTTCCTGCTGCCCGCCACCCCGAAGCCGGAGCACAAGACGTCGCTCTCGGCGCCGCTCAAGGCGCTGCGGCACCGCGGCCTGCTGCTGATGGGGATCGCGGCGCTGCTCTACAACTGGTCGTTCTTCACGATGCTCGGCTACGCGCCGTTCCCGATGGACCTCGGCGCCATCCAGCTCGGCCTGGTGTTCTTCGGCTGGGGCCTGCTGGTGGCGTTCTTCGCCGTGATCGGGGCGCCCCGGCTGCAGGCCCGCTTCGGCACCGCCCGCTCGCTGTACGTCGCCCTCACCCTGTTCGCGGTCGACCTCGCCGTGATCGCGATCTGGCCCACCAACCGGACCGTGCTGATCGTCTGCGTGATCACCGCCGGCATCTTCATCGGCATCAACAACACCCTCACCACGCAGGCGGTGATGATCGTGTCCCCGGTCGAGCGCCCGGTGGCCTCGGCGGCGTACGGGTTCGTGCGCTTCATCGGCGGCGGCCTCGCGCCGTTCGCGGCCGGCAAGCTGGTCGAGGGCTTCAACCTGCACGTGCCGTTCGCGCTCGCGGTCGTCACCGCGCTCGGTGCGGTCGCGGTGCTGTCCACCGCCCACTCGCGCGCTGGCCAACGCCGACGCCGGGCTCGACGAGGACGGGCGAGCCGGTCGAGGACGCCGACGACGTCGGTCGGTGAGGAGGCCGACGAGTTCGGCGGGGCCGGCGGCGCGATCGACGAGGCGCTGCGGGCGCGCTGAGCCGCGCGGCTCGAGCCGGCCCAGCCGTGGGCCCGCGCGGTCGGCCGGGCTCGGCCTGGATCCGTGCTCAGTGCAGGCCGAAGAAGTCCCGGAGCCACTGGTCGATCTCGGCCAAGCAGTCGGCGTCGACGTGGCCCGCCGACCGGGTCAGCCGGCCCCGGCTGATCGAGCGCGGCTGCTCGCTCAGGGCCCAGCTAGGTCGGGGCAGGTCCAAGGCTGCGCCCGGTGAGGCGCACGTGATGGGGCCACCCGCGGTCGACCGTGGTGACCGGAAGGGCGATCTCCAGGTCGGGGACCGAGTACAGGTACTCGTTCGACGCGACGATCACGCACGGTCGTTGGCCGGCTTGTTCTCGGCCCCCGTGTGGACTGAAGTCAGCCCAGGCGACACCGCCCCGGCTCAGCTCACGCATCGTCGAGGCCGTCGTCGATGGCCTCGTTCCAGGCCTCGTCGATCTCGTCGTAGTCGGCGGTCTCGCCCAGCGGCTGCGTAGGAGTGGCGGACGGCTGCGAAGCGCTGCTGACGGGCATGCTCCTGCGTGAGGAGCTCCAGAGCACTCCGCCGCTGGACAGGCCTTCGGCGCGAGCTGAGCGCATGAGGGACTCGCGAAGCGCTTTGGGGACCTTGATGGTGGTCAGGTCAGGCATACCAAGAAGCATACCTCCAGGGTTCGGCGCGATACGTTCGCCGATCAGTACGGAGCCGGGTCGCCGGTCGCTCGGGGGCTCAGCATCCGCGGCTCAGTCGCGGCTCGCTGTGGGTGAGTGGTCCGGCTCGGAGCCTGACGGTCCGGTCCTGCCCGAGGGCCCGCCCGACTCGATCTCGGCCACGCTCGGGCTGCCGAACATCGGCAGGCCGGTGCTGCGCCGGACGAAGCCCCACAGGACGGGCACCAGGAACAGCATCGCCACGCCGATGCCCGCGATCAGGTACGGGTGGGTCTGGTCCTCGCCCGCGCCCAGCGGGCCCCAGCCGGCCTTGTCCAGCAGGGCGACGCCGGACATGGTCAGCACGATCACGATGCCGCGGCGGACGAAGGACACCGGCAGCCTCGGTGCGATGCGGGCGCCGAGGATGGTGCCGGGGACCGAGCCGATGATCAGCGGGATGGTCAGGCTCAGGTCGAGCCCGTTCACCGAGATGTTGGAGATCGCGGCGGCCAGCACCAGCGGCACGGCCTGCAGCAGGTCGGTGCCGACCATCTTGACGGCCGAGAGCCCGGGGTACAGCGCGAGCAGGGCGACCATGATCACCGAGCCCGATCCGACGCTGGTCACGCCGACCAGCAGCCCGCCGACCGCCCCGACGAGGAACGTCGGCAGCGCACGGATCCGCGGGTCGGGGTCGGGGGTGACGCCGCTGCGGCGTAGCTGGAGCAGGTTCAGCCACAGCCGTACGGCGTACGTCGAGGCGGCCAGCAGCAGCGCCCAGCCGATGCTGAGCTTGAGGGTGTCCTGCAGCTGGGCCTCGTCACCGCCGGCGACCCAGTGCACCAGGAACGGCCCGAGCAGCGCGAAGGGCACGGAGCCGGCGATCAGCCAGCCGGCGAGCCGCAGGTTGGGGGAGCCCTCACGCCAGTGCACGGCCGCGCCGCCCGACTTGTAGACGGCGGCCGCGGTCAGGTCCGCGGTGACGATGGCGGAGGCGTTGCCGACGCCGAGGAAGATCAGGGCCGGCGTCATCAGGGCGCCGCCGCCCATGCCGGTGACACCGACGACGGCACCGACGAAGAAGCCCGTCAGGACGATCTGGACGGCGTTCCCGCCGAAGATGAAGTCGAGCATGTCTGCCTCCGTGTCAGTGGACCGGAAGTAACGTTAGACGATCAAGTCAAGTGATTCACGTCTAATTAAGGGTTCATGTGGGGCGTGTCACCAGAAGGCCCCGGTCCGCCAGCCCGTCCAGGACGTCGGCCAGGGCCGACTCGATGCTCCGCCCGGTGGTGTCGACGCGCACATCGGCGTCGTCCGGCTCCTCGTAGGGCGCCGAGATCCCGGTGAACTCGGGGATCTCACCACGCCTCGCCCTGGCGTAGAGGCCCTTCTTGTCGCGCCGCTCGCACTCCTCGAGCGGGGTGGCCACGTGGACCAGGAAGAACGCGCCGCCCGCCTCGTCGGCGTACTCCCGGACCTGGCGGCGGGTCTCGTCGTACGGCGCGATGGGGGAGCAGATCGCCATCCCGCGGTGCCGGGCGATCTCGGCGGCGACCCAGCCGATCCGCCGGATGTTGGTCTCGCGGTCCGCACGGGAGAAGCCGAGCCCGGCCGAGAGGTTCCGGCGTACGACGTCCCCGTCGAGGCTCGTGACGGTGCGGGTGCCGTCCTCGAGGACGAGGTCGTGGAGCGCGCGGGCCAGGGTGGACTTGCCGCTCCCGGACAGGCCGGTGAAGAAGACCACCAGGCCGCGGTGCCCGGGGGCCGGCTGGTCCTGGGCCACCAGCGCGGCCAGCTCGTCCGGGAGCTCGCCGGTGCCGGGCAGCGCGAGGACCGGCTCGTCGGCGTACTGCGCGACGACCTGCTGGGCGAGCGCTGCGTCGTCGCTCTCGTGGGCGGTGTCAGGGGCGGTGTCAGGGCCGGTGTCGTGGGCCGGTGTCGTGGGCGGCGAACGGCACCGCCACCACCGCGGCGTCACCGAGCATCCGGGCGGCGGAGAGGGCCACCCGCAGCAGCCCGACCGGAGAAACGCCACGCGGCGTGCCGTGCCCGCTCAGGGCCAGCAGCAGCACCGGCCGGTCGGCTCGTTGCTGCTCGATCCGGGCCAGGTCGTCCTTCGTCGGCGGTCCGACCAGCGCGACCGGCAGCGCACCGGCGTAGCGCTCGCGCGTGGTCGCAGGGGACAGGTGCAGCCGACGGAACGCGCCGGTCTCGTACGCCGCCAGCCCGGTCACCGTGCCGTCCGGCGAGAGGCGGGCCAGGGGCATTCCCTCGGGATCGACCAGCTGCACGGACTGACCGGCCAACGCGTCGGGCAGCGCCAGGCTGATCGGCCCGTCGGCGTCGTACCCGCTGCGCGGCGCCAGCCCCCCGTTGAGCAGGAGCTCGAGGTCGTCCAGCTCCCGCGGGGAGGGGCAGTGCTGCGGCAGCGGCGTCGTCTCAGGCACCCGCCCATCGTGCCAGCCTCCAGTGATTGGGCGGGGCCGCCGGGCCCGCGTCGAGCCCCCAGGGTGGGCCGCTGTGTCGCCAGGTCTCGACGTGATTGCTCACGCCTGCTGCTCGACCACCGGGGTACGGCGCTCGAGGGGGTGGGTAGGTTCGCCGGCATGCAGGGAGCGGTGGTGCTGGCAGAGGTGGTGCGCTCGGGGTTCGTCGAGGGCCACCACTACGGAGCGGCGGTGGCGCTGGGCGTCGACGGCGAGGTGGAGTACGCCGCGGGTGACGTGACGGCGCCGATCCTCCCGCGCTCGTGCAACAAGCCGGTGCAGGCGCTGGGGATGGTGCGCGCCGGTCTCGACCTCGAGCCCGCGCTGCTGGCGCTGGGCTGCGGCTCGCACTCGGGGGAGCCCTTCCACGTCGACGGCGTACGCCGGATCCTGGCGGGGGCGGGGCTCGACGAGTCGGCGCTGCTGTGCCCGGCGGACTATCCGCTCGACGACGAGGAGCGCGATGCGCTGCTGCGCGCGGGCGGCGAGCCGGCCCCGGTGCTGATGAACTGCTCGGGCAAGCACGCCGCGATGCTGGCCACCTGCGTGGTCAACGGCTGGGACACCACGACGTACCTCGATCCCGACCACCCGCTGCAGGTGGCGATCGCGCGAGACCTTCGCGGAGCTGGTCGGCGAGCCGGTCGAGGTCTCGGCCGTCGACGGCTGCGGCGCGCCGCTGCTCTCGGCGTCGCTGACCGGGCTGGCGCGGGCGTTCTCGCGGCTCGCGACCGCGACCGCGACGGAGGGTCCGGAGCACCGGGTCGCGGAGGCGATCCGGGCGCACCCGGCGTACGTCAGCGGCACCCGGCGTGACGAGCTGACCCTGCTGCGCGCCGTCCCGGGCGCCATCGCCAAGGCCGGCGCGGAGTCCTGCTACGTGGTGGCGCTGCCGGACGGGCGCGCGTACGCGTTGAAGCACGACGACGGCGCCACCCGCGTACGCCGGGTCACCATGGCCGCGCTGCTGCACCGCGCCGGCGCGGACACCGGGCCGGGGGTCGACACCGCCGCCGTGCGCAGCACCGGCGAGCTCACGCTGCTCGGGGGCGGCGTACCCGTCGGGGAGATCCGGGCGGCTCTGCCTGAGTAGTCAGCTAGCAGCGTTTCTCCTTGCTGGTAACGCGATTGTGACTCAATGCACGTCGTCTCAGGTTGAGTTTGCTAGCAATAGTTAGCACTATGGAGACATGGCGAAGGGCAAGGTCGGACAGACCGTCGAGTCACTCGGGGAGTACCTCCGGGAGCAGCGGGTCAGCGCCCAGCTGTCCCTGCGGCAGCTCGCCGAGCAGACCGGTGTGTCCAACCCGTACCTGAGCCAGATCGAGCGCGGCCTGCGCAAGCCCTCGGCCGAGGTCCTGCAGCAGCTCGCGAAGGCGTTCCGGGTCTCGGCCGAGCAGCTCTACGTGCACGCCGGGATCCTGGACCCGGACGAGGACCAGACCCGTTCCGTGGAGCTGGCGATCCTCGCCGATCCGGGGCTGAGCGAGCGGCAGAAGCAGTCGCTGCTCGACGTCTACTCCTCGTTCCGCGCCGCCAACCACCACCCCACGAGTCACCCCGCGAGTCACCCCAAGAGTCACCCCAAGAGTCACCTCGGTGTCGACGACGACGCTGCCGCCGAGGCAAGCACCGTCGATCGGCCCCGAAGGCCGAGAACCCAACCGGAAGGAAGCACCCCATGAGCAAGACCCGCAACCCCTACGTCGAGACCGCCGTGCGCCCGCTGTACGTCGTCGCCGGCGCCACCGACCTCGCCGTCGAGCTCGCCCGCGGCTACGTCTCCGAGGCCCAGGTCAAGGTCACCGGCGCCCAGCAGAAGGCGACCGACCGCGTGACGTCCGTCGATCTCGAGCCGAAGGCCCTGCAGGACAAGGCCGTGGGCTTCGCCAAGTCCGGCGTGGACGAGCTCACCAAGGAGGCCAAGGCGCGCCAGGCCAAGCTGGAGAAGCGCGTGACCAGCTTCCAGGACCAGGCCAAGGCCCTGCCCGGCAAGGTCGAGAGCTACGTCAACGGCACCGTGAACGACCTCACCGAGACCTACTCGGAGCTGGCCACGCGCGGCGAGAAGGTCGTCGGCCGGATCCGCAACCAGCAGGCGACCAAGGACGCCGTCGACGCGGTGAAGAACACCGAGTCGCGCGCCAAGGCCACCGTCACCACTGCGGAGAACGCCGCCACGGCCACCAAGTCGCGGGTCAAGGCGACCGGCACGACCGCCAAGAAGGGTGCGACCGCCACCAAGTCGCGCGCCAAGGCCACCGGCACCACCGCCAAGAAGGCGGCGGCGGCGACCGAGTCGCAGGCCAAGGGCACGGCCACCACCGCCAAGAAGGCCTCGTCGAGCACGAAGTCCAGCGCCAAGGGCGCGACGACGACCGCCAAGAAGGGCGCGAGCGCGACGAAGTCGGCGGCCAAGGCCACTGGTACGACGGCCAGCAAGGCCGTGTCGGAGACCGCCACCGCCGTTTCCGACGCCGCCGAGAAGATCGGCGACTGAGCAGACGCGCCACGCGCGCACCACTCACGGCGACCCCGGCACCACGCTGACCCGCGTGGTCCGGGGTCGTCGTACGTGTGAGTGCTCTGGCGGCTGAGGGCCGACGCTCTAGAGTTGGGCCATGATCGGCAACTTCCAGGGCACCGTGATCGAGTTCGTGACCCTGGCCCTTCTCGTGGCAACCGTGGTCGCACTCATCGACGCTGTGATGCGTCGTCCGGAGGCCTTCGAGGCGGCCGGCAAGCTGACCAAGAACGGCTGGCTGCTGATCCTCGTCGTCTTGGCCGGTATGGAGTTGCTGTGGGCCGGGATCGGCACGTTCGTGGGGGCCGTAGGGACCATCGTGTACTTCGTGGACGTGCGCCCGGCCGTCTCCGCGATGACCAGGCGCCGCTAGCGCCTCACCCTCAGGCCGTGGCGGCGCGTCGGGGCAGGACCCAGTCGGGCCGCGGGTAGTGGCAGGTGTAGCCGTTGGGGTAGCGCTCCAGGTAGTTCTGGTGCTCCGGCTCCGCCGCCCAGAACTCGCCCACCGGCGTGACCTCGGTGACCACCTTGTCCGGCCACAGGCCGGATGCGTCGACGTCGGCGATGGTGTCGAGCGCGACGGCCCTCTGCTCCTCGTCGGTGTAGAAGATCGCCGAGCGGTAGCTGCTCCCGAGGTCGTTGCCCTGCTGGTCACGGGTGGAGGGGTCGTGGATCTGGAAGTAGAACTCCAGGAGCTCGCGGAACGACGTCAGCTCCGGGTCGAACTCGATCTCGATCGCCTCGGCGTGCCCGTCGTGGTCGCGGTACGTCGGGTCCTCGAGGTCGCCGCCGGTGTAGCCGACTCGGGTCCACACGACCCCGGGCTGGTCCCGAATCAGGTCCTGCATCCCCCAGAAGCACCCGCCGGCGAGGACAGCGCGTTGGTCGCTCATCAGTTCTCCTCCTCGAACAGGTGGACGTACTCGCCGTAGCCCTCGTCCTCGAGCTCGTCGGAGGCCACGAAGCGGAGGGCGGCGGAGTTGATGCAGTAGCGGAGCCCGCCGAGCTCGGTCGGACCGTCGTCGAAGACGTGGCCCAGGTGGCTGTCGGCGTGCCCCGAGCGCACCTCGGTGCGACTCATGCCGCCGGAGGTGTCGAGGTGCTCCTCGACGGTGTCGGGATCGACCGGTGCGCTGAAGCTCGGCCAGCCGCACGAGCTGTCGAACTTGTCCCGTGAGGTGAACAGCGGTTCCCCGGACACGACGTCGACGTACAGGCCGGGCTCGTCGTGCTGCCAGAACTCGTTGCTGAACGGCGGCTCGGTGGCGCCGTGCTGGGTGACGTCGTACTCCATCTCGGTCAGGCGCGCGACGTCGTCAGGATGTTTGCCGTAGACCACCACACGCCCAGGGTAGGCCCGACGTCGATCGAGGTCCCCGCGCGAACCTCCTGCGCGCGGGATCGGTCGTCTCCCTCGGCACTGCCATGTGTCGGTCGCAGGGAGTAGAACTGGTTCATGACGAACTTCTCGGACCCCACCGCCCCTCCGGCACCCGTCTGCTCCTTCGTGCCGCCGTACCTCTTGGAGCGGATGGGCCGACCCGAGCTCGTCGCCCAGGACATCGCGCTCCGGGCGCAGCGCAACCAGCGCACCGCCCTCGCGCCGCCCACGATCTCGGCGGCCTGGGAGATCCACACCACCAACAACACGATGGAGCTGCCCGGGGAGCTGGTCCGCAGCGCCGGGGACCCCGAGGTGGACGACGCGGCGGTCAACGAGGCCGGCGCCGGCATCGCCGCGACGCTGGCGCTGCTCAAGGACCAGTTCGGCCGCGACTCCTACGACGGTGAGGGCGCGGGAGTGCTGGGCACGGTCCACTACGGCAAGGACTACGACAACGCGTTCTGGAACGGCACCCAGCTGGTCTTCGGCGACGGCGACGGCAAGACGTTCGACCGGTTCACCAAGCCGATCGACGTGCTCGCCCACGAGCTGATGCACGCCGTGACGGAGAAGACCGCCGCCCTGACCTACCAGGGTCAGTCCGGCGCCCTGAACGAGTCGATCTCCGACATGATGGGCTCCTGCGTCAAGCAGGCCTCGCTCGGGCTGGACGCCGGGGACGCCTCGTGGCTGATCGGCGAGGGGATCTTCCTGCCCGGGGTCAAGGGGGTGGCGCTGCGCTCGATGAAGGCGCCCGGCACGGCGTACGACGACCCGACGCTGGGCAAGGACCCGCAGGTCGGCTCGATGGACGACTACGTCGACACCACCGAGGACGACGGTGGTGTGCACATCAACTCCGGCATCCCCAACCGGGCCTTCTACCTCGCGGCGACCGCGATCGGCGGATCGTCGGCGGCGGGGGCCGGCAAGATCTGGTACGCCGCCCTGACCTCGGGCATCTCCAGCGACATCGACTTCGCGGGGTTCGCCGAGGCGACGGTGACGGCCGCCGGTGACAACGCCGACGCGGTGCGCGAGGCCTGGACCACGGTCGGCGTGCTGTCGGCGTCGGCCTCGTGAGCTCGGAGGTGGAGCGCCAGCTGCTCCGGGTGATCCGCACGGGTGGGATCGCCGGCCTGAGGCGCTCCGGCGAGCTCGACCTGGCCGGCGACGACCCGCGGGTGCCGGAGGTCAGCGAGCTGCTCGGCCGCTGCGACCTCGCGGCCCTCCCGGAGTCACCGCCCCAGCCCGACCGCTACCGCTTCGAGTTCCACACCCCGCAGCTCAGCGCCACGCTCGGCGAGCAGGACATGAACGACGACCTCACGCCGCCTCGCCGTACTCGTCCTCGACGACTGACCCCCGCTTTGCAAGCAGTCCTCCTCGGGACTCTGCACCGGCGCGCCGAGCGCGGCGATGCTCAGGCTGAGGCTCATCGGCGGGCCAGGTAGCGGGCCAGCGCCACCAGCACGTCCTCGGGCTCGAAGCCGGTCGCGCGGATCTTGTCCAGGGCCATCGTGAGCGGGCCGGGCGGGGTGCGACCAGGCTGCCGGCCCCGGCGGCGTACTCGGCGGTGCTGACCGGGCGTACGTCGTCGGGCCGGCCACGTGCGGCGAAGACGGCCGTGGCGAAGCCGGCCCAGCTGCGCGGCTCGCCCGAGTTGGTCAGGTGGTAGGTGCCGTACGGCGCGCGGCTGCGGAGCAGGTGCACGATCGCGCGGGCGAGCTCGTCGGTGAAGGTCAGCCGGCCGACCTGGTCGTCGACCACGGTCGGGCTGACGCCTTCGTCGGCCAGCCGGGCCATCGTGCGCACGAAGTTGTGGCCCTCGCCGATCAGCCACGACGTGCGCAGCAGGTAGTGCCGACGCGTCGCGCCGACCGCGAGGTCGCCGGCCGCCTTGGCCTGGCCGTAGACGCCGAGCGGCGCGAGCGGCTCGTCCTCGCGGTGCTCCTCGCGGGTGCCGTCGAAGACGTAGTCGGAGGAGACGTGCACGAGGGTGAAGCCGTGCTCGCCGGCCAGCGCGGGCCAGGGTGGCCGGCCCGCCCGCGTTGGCCGCCCAGCAGGCGATCCGGCCCTCGTCGGTCTCGGCGGCGTCGACCGCGGTGTACGCCGCGGCGTTGACCACCACGGTGTACGGCGAGAAGTCGAAGGCCGCGACCGAGTCCGGGTCGGTGAGGTCGAGCTCGTCGAGGTCGACCCCGACCGAGCCGGGCAGGGCCTGCTGCACCGCGCGGCCGAGCTGGCCGCGGTGCCCGATCACCAGCACCGCCGGCCCGGACATCGCGTCGGGGACCGGGGTGACCGCGGCCAGCGCGGGGTTGGCGCGGTCCTTGTCGGACATCTCGACCGCGGGGTCGTCCAGCGGGATCGGCCAGGCGATCGCCAGCGCGGGATCGCCCAGCGTCGACCTCGGTGTAGCCGGCGTCGGGCCGCCAGTGCGCGTTGACGAGGTAGGAGTACGCCGTGCCGTCCTCCAGCACCTGGTAGGCGTTGCCGACGCCGCGCGGCACGAAGACGGCGGTGTCCGGGCCGATCTCGGCGGTGAAGCAGGTGCCGAAGCCCGGCCCCTCGCGCAGGTCGACCCAGGCGCCGAAGATCCGCCCCGTCGCGAGCGAGACGTACTTGTCCCAGGGCTCGGCGTGGATGCCGCGCGTGACACCACGCCGGGTGTTGAAGGAGACGTTGTGCTGGACCGGGCCGAAGTCGGGCCCACCGGCGGCGACCAGCTTGGCGCGCTGCCAGTTCTCCTTGAAGGAGCCGCGGGCGTCCGCGCGCAGGTCCAGGTCGACGACCAGCAGTCCCGGGATCGCGGTGGTGCGCACCGCGGGCAGGCTGGCGCCGGTCTCAGGTCGGGGTCACGGTCGCTCACTGCCCCTTCCGGGCGTACGACGCCTCGGTCTGCTGCTTGCGCGGTCGCCACCAGGCCTCGTTGGCGCGGTACCACTCGACGGTGTCGGCCAGGCCCTGGTCCAGGTCGGAGTAGTACGGCGTCCAGCCCAGCTCCGCGCGCAGCCGGCTGGAGTCGATCGCGTAGCGCAGGTCGTGCCCGGCGCGGTCGGTGACCAGGTCGTAGTCGTCCTCGGGGCGGCCCAGGATCCCCAGCAGCGTCGTGACGATCTCGAGGTTGCTGCGCTCCCCGTCGGCCCCGACGAGGTAGGTCTCGCCGATCTCGCCGGCCTCGAGGATCCTCAGCACGGCGGAGCTGTGGTCGTCGCAGTGGATCCAGTCGCGGACGTTCTCGCCGGTGCCGTAGAGCCGCGGGCGCACGCCGTCGAGCAGGTTGGTGATCTGGCGCGGGATGAACTTCTCGACGTGCTGCCACGGCCCGTAGTTGTTCGAGCAGTTGCTGATCGTCGCGCGCACGCCGAACGAGCGCACCCACGCCCGCACCAGCAGGTCGGAGCCGGCCTTGGTCGAGGAGTACGGGCTCGAGGGGTTGTACGGCGTGGCCTCCGTGAACCGCTCGCCGCCCGCGAGCGGCAGGTCGCCGTACACCTCGTCGGTGGAGATGTGGTGGTAGCGCACGTCGTGGCGGCGTACGGACTCCAGCAGCGTGTAGGTGCCGACCAGGTTGGTCTGCACGAACGGCGAGGGGTCGACCAGGGAGTTGTCGTTGTGCGACTCGGCCGCGAAGTGCACCACTGTGTCGTGCGCGGCCACCAGCGGGTCGACCACGGCCGCGTCGGCGACGTCGCCCACCACCAGACGCACCCGGTCGGCGGGCAGGGAGTCGATCGCGGCCCGGCTGGCGGCGTACGTGAGCTTGTCGAGCACCGTGATCGAGCAGTCGGTGTGCTCGAGGAGGTGGCGCACGAAGCTGGAGCCGATGAAACCGGCGGCACCGGTGACCAGAACCTTGTCCGGAATATCATGTGGGACGCGTTCCATGCGCCGA
Source organism: uncultured Actinomycetota bacterium (assembly GCA_963843875.1). GTDB lineage: Bacteria > Actinomycetota > Actinomycetes > Propionibacteriales > Nocardioidaceae > Marmoricola. The sequence continues at coordinate 222,199 of CAWJMC010000005.1, forward strand.
AGCCTATGCGGGCCGGACGGGTGCCGTGGGACGATCACGCCCATGCGCGGCATCATCCTGGCAGGCGGCACCGGCTCCCGGCTGCACCCGATCACGCTGGGGATCAGCAAGCAGCTGGTCCCGGTCTACGACAAGCCGATGATCTACTACCCGCTCTCCACGCTGATGCTGGCGGGCGTCCGGGACGTCTTGATCATCACGACGCCGCACGACGAGGCGGCCTTCCAGGCGCTGCTCGGGGACGGCTCGCAGTTCGGGATCTCGATCACCTGGGCCCGGCAGCCCTCGCCCGACGGCCTGGCTCAGGCGTTCGTCATCGGCGCCGACCACGTGCGGGGCGAACGCTCGGCGCTCGTGCTGGGCGACAACATCTTCTACGGCCACGGGCTGGGCACGCAGCTGCGTCGATTCGAGGACCTCGAGGGCGCGGCGATCTTCGGCTACCGCGTCTCCGATCCCACGTCGTACGGCGTGGTGGAGTTCGACGAGGCCGGCCTTGCCGTCTCGCTGGAGGAGAAGCCCGTCGAGCCGCGCAGCCAGTTCGCCGTGCCCGGGCTGTACTTCTACGACGAGCAGGTCGTCGACATCGCCGCCGACCTGACGCCCTCGCCGCGCGGCGAGCTGGAGATCACCGACCTGAACCGCGTCTACCTGGAGCGGGGCCAGCTGCAGGTCCAAGTGCTGCACCGCGGCACCGCATGGCTCGACACCGGCACCGTCGACACCCTGGCCGACGCCGGCAACTTCGTGCGCACCCTCGAGGGTCGTCAGGGCCTGAAGATCGGCGCGCCCGAGGAGGTGGCGTGGCGGATGGGCTTCCTGGACGACGACGAGCTGCGAAGCCGGGCCGAGCCCCTGCTCAAGGGCGGGTATGGCGCCTACCTGCTCGGGTTGCTCGTCGATCCGGGTCCGCCCGAGTAGGCGCGCGCACCGGTGCGCTGCCGGCCTGGCTCAGTCCACTGCCTTCGGCTGGGCCAGCACGTCCTTCTTGCCGTACTTGGCGACGTACTGGTCGAGCTCGTCGGTGGCGACGTCGCTGAACAGCTCGTGGGTGCGCGAGAGGTTGGGTTTCACCACACTGCCGACATTGGTGTCAGCAAAGCTCTGGAACGGCAGCTGGATGAAGGTGATGTCAGAGGAGCGCAGGTGCCTCAAGGACCACGCCAGGCTCCGGACCTTGGAGTTGGTCAGGCCGGAGTCGACCGTGAGGTTGCGCGTGACCGCGGTCAACAGGTTCTTGAAGCGCAAGGGGTTGGAGAGCTTGCCCTCGCTCGCGACCTCACCCAACGCGGAACGAAGGAAGTTCTGTTGGCGTCGGATCCGATCGAAGTCACCGTTCGGCAGGCCGTGACGCTGCCGCACGTAGCTCAGCGCCTGGTTTCCCGAGACCCGCTGGTAGCCCTTGTGCCAGGTCACGCGGCGCGCCGAGTCCCGGCTGTCCTGGGCGACGTACACCCGCACTCCCCCCAGGGCGGTGCTCAGGTCGCGGAAGCCGTTCCAGTCGATGATGGCCAGGTGGCTCATGCGCAGCTGGGTGAACTGCTCGAGGGTCTGCACGTAGAGCGAGGGACCGCCGAGGGAGAAGGCCGCGTTGATCTTCTGCATGCCGTAGCCGTCGACGTTGACGTAGGTGTCACGCGGGACCGAGATCAGGTAGGCGTGCTTCCGGTCGGCGGTGAGGTGCAGCACCATGATGGTGTCCGAGCGATGTTCGCCGGGCGTCCACTCGCCCTTGGCGACGGACTGGGCGATGCTCGGGCCCTTGTCGTCACCGTTGTCCGCCCCGGCGAGCAGGATGTTCATCGCCTTGCCGGGCTCCGGCGCCGGCCGGGGCCCCTTGATCGTCAACGGGACCCGCGGGATCGAGTCGATCTGGTGGTTCAGGTAGCCGGCGATCCCGATGACGCCGACCAGGAGCAGGGTGACGATGACGGCGAACGCGCTGAGCGCCTTGTGGCGTCGTAGGAAGCCGGGACGGCGGGGGGCCGGCTCATTGCTCTCGTCGTCCATCGAATGCCCTTCTACTTGCATCTACCCTCAGTCAGGACAGTGGTCAGCGCCGGTCACCGGGCCGCCCAGATCCTACGTGAAGCCGGGAAACCACGACGCAGTTCGGCGAACGCGGCGGGCGTCGTGAGCGCCTCGGGCTCAGTAGGCGCCGCTGGAGCCCACCACGGCCTTCGCGGTCCGAGCCAGGATGGCGAGGTCCTGGACCATCGACCAGTTGTCGACGTAGTAGAGGTCCAGGCGCACGGTGTCTTCCCAGGAAAGGTCCGACCGGCCCGAGACCTGCCACAGTCCGGTGATCCCGGGGCGCACCCGCAGCCGGCGTGAGACGTCGGCGTTGTAGCCGCTGACCTCTGCCGGCAGCGCCGGTCGCGGTCCGACCAGGCTCATCTCTCCCCGGATCACGTTGAGCAGCTGTGGGAGCTCGTCGACGGAGAAACGCCGCAGCCAGCGCCCGGGGCGGGTCACCCGTGGGTCGTCAGCGATCTTGAACAGCGCCCCGTCGCTCTCGTTGGCTGCGACGAGCTGCGGCAGCATCGCCTCGGCGTCGACGACCATGCTGCGGAACTTGAGCATCGCGAAGTGCTGGCCGTCGCGGCCGACGCGCATCTGTCGGAAGAAGACGGGGCCTTCGCTGCTCAGCCTGACCACCGCAGCGGCGAACAGCAGGACCGGCGAGGCGAGGAGCAGCACGATGCTTGCTCCCAGCACGTCGAAGGTGCGCTTGGCCCGGCGCGAGGCTCCGGCCGCCCGGGGTCGCTCGAGGTGCACCAGCGGCAGGCCGGCCATCGGCCGCACGCGCACACGCTCACTGGCCACGTCGGTCACACCAGGGACCACGATGACCTGCACCCGGTCGTCCTCCAGCGCCCACTGGGCTCGTCTGAGCTCGATCGAGCTGGCGAAAGCCCCACCCGCGACGACGATCGCGTCGGCGCCGGTACGACGGGCCACTTCGGCGGAAGCCGAGGTGTCCCCGACATAGGGGAAGCCCCGCAGGGTCTGCTCGGTGTCGGTGCTGCCCGCGGCGCGCAGGGCTCCGACGACGTGGTACCCCAGCCAGCTCTCGCGCTGCAGGATCGTGACGATCTCGTCGATGTGCAGCCCGTCACCCGCGACCAGCACGCGGTGCCGGAACAGGCCGCGTCGTCGTGCAGCGTGCAGAGCGCGCCGCGCGGCGTACCGACCCAGCAGGAGAAGCGGGATGCCGATAGCGAAGCAGGCGACGAAGAATCCCCGCGAGAGCTGGTACTTGAACAGGTAGCAGACGATTCCGACCAGCCCGGCGGTGACCACCGAGCTGTGCAGGACGTGGCGGTACTCCTCGGTACCGGCGCTGAACTGGTGCGGCCGGTAGGTGCCGAACAGCCACAGCATCGTCAGCCAACCCAGCAGCAGCAGGGGGCCGACCAGGAGGGCCGTCTCGTGGACATCACCCGTCGCTCGCAGGAATCCGATGTTCTCGCGCAGTGCGGCGGCGAGCAGGATGCTGCTCAGCACGATGCTGGCGTCCAGCACCACGGATGCGGCCGGGATCATGATCCGTGAGCGGGCCGCCCCCGAGGGCCGAGCATCCGGTAGGGGCACTGCGGATGGCTCCGCCGGTCGCGCTCGCTCGGGTGAGCGCTGTAGCGGCACTCGCCCGACGTGGCCGCGGACGGCCGTGGCCGTGCGTGTGCTGGACCGATCGCGAGTCGTCGACGTGTCGGTCATACCCGGTCCGATCGGCCGTTGCGCCCAGCCAGGTCCGCGGCCTCGCGTGCGGAGCAGATTCGGCTGATGGTGATTCGTTGACCCTTTGACGGGAAAGGTGTATGTTGTCCGTATTGACCGGGTATCGCCCGCCGTCGGCAGCAGCAGCCAGCATGGCTGTGGTGGTCGAGGCAGTGTGGCGCGCCCCCGTTGTTCTTTCGCGCACCAACGCATCCTAGACGCCAGACCAATATGGTGTGCCGTTTTGGCGAAATCTCTTGCCCGGAGCGATGTCAGCCCGAGATGCGCTTGACGTGATCCGGCTGGGTCCGTCTCACGGACCCGGTACCTCGTGGCCGGATCCGCGGGACCCGAGCTCCTCGACGACCGACAGGTCGACGTCGACCATCCGTCCGACCAGCTCCTCGAAAGTGACCGTCGAGGACCAGCCGAGCACGGTCCGGGCGGCGGTGGCGTCACCGCGCTGGTCGGCAGGGTCGGCCGGGCGGACCAGCGCCGGGTCGAGGTGCACGAGGCCCTCCCAGTCGCTGATCCCGACCCGGGCGAAGGCGGCGGCGACGAACTCGCGCACGCTGTGCGCCGCACCGGTGGCGATCACGTAGTCGCGTGCCTCGTCGTGACGGGCCGCGCGCACCATCGCCTCGACGTAGTCGGGCGCCCAGCCCCAGTCGCGCCGGGCCTCGAGGTTGCCGAGCTCGAGGTGGTCGCGGTGGCCGTGCTGGATCTCGGCGACCGAGCGGGTGATCTTGCGGGTGACGAACGTCGCCGGTCGCCGTGGCGACTCGTGGTTGTAGAGGATCGCGCTGACCGCGGGCAGTCCGCGCCGGCGGTAGACGTGGGTGGCCAGGTGCGCCATCGCCTTCGCCACGCCGTACGGCGAGACGGGTTGCAGGGGGGTCGTCTCGTCCTGCGGGGAGACGCTCGGCTCGCCGAAGATCTCTGCGCTGGAGGCCTGCACGAAGCGAACCGGCCGGCCGTGCCGCTCCTGGCTGGTCAGGGCGGCGTCCATCAGCTCCAGCGCCGCGACGCCCGAGAGTCGGGCGGTCAGCCCGGGGTGCGCCCAGGAGTAGCCGACCGAGCTGATCCCGCCCAGGTTGTAGATCGTGTCCGGCGCGATCTCCTGCACCATCGCGCGGACGCCGTCGGCGTCGGCCAGGTCACCCTCGTGGACGTGTACGCCGGGGGGCGGGGCCTGCTCGCTGCTCGCGGCGTACACCAGCCCGTGCACCTCCTCGCCGTCGGCGAGGAGACGCTCGGCGAGGTAGCTGCCGTCCTGGCCGGTGACACCGGTGATGAAGGCGACGGACATCGCTCAGCGTCCCGCCAGGCCGGCCAGGGCCTTCTGCTCGACGAGGTCGTTGTCGACCATCATCGCGACGAGCTCGGTGAAGGAGACCTGCGGCTTCCAGCCCAGGGTGGTCTCCGCCTTGGTGGCGTTGCCGATCAGCATGTCGACCTCGGCGGGGCGCATGAAGCGCGGGTCCTGGTGGACCAGGTGCTCCCACTGGGTGATCCCGACGTGACCGAACGCCGCGTCGAGCAGCTCGCGGATGGAGTGCGTCTCCCCGGTGGAGATCACGTAGTCGTCGGCCTCGGGCTGCTGGAGCATCAGCCACATCGCCTCGACGTAGTCACCGGCGAAGCCCCAGTCGCGCTTGGCGTCGAGGTTGCCCATGGTGAGGGAGTTCTGCAGGCCGAGCTTGATCCGCGCGACCGCCTGGGAGACCTTGCGCGTGACGAACTCGGGCCCGCGGCGCGGTGACTCGTGGTTGAACAGGATCCCCGAGGAGGCGTGCATCCCGTAGGACTCGCGGTAGTTGATGGTCATGTAGTGGCCGTAGACCTTGGCCACGCCGTACGGCGAACGCGGCCAGAGCAGTGTCCTCTCGTCCTGCGGCACGGCCTGGACCTTGCCGAACATCTCCGAGCTGGAGGCCTGGTAGAAGTGCACCCGGCCCGGGTCGTCGGCGGCGTACAGACGTACTGCCTCGAGCATGTTGAGCACGCCGAGAGCGGTGACGTCGGAGGTGACCTGCGCGTTGTCCCACGAGTAGGCGACGAACGAGACCGCGCCGAGGTTGTAGACCTCGTCCGGCTGCGCCTCTCGCATCGCCCGCATCAGGCTGGACAGGTCGGTGAGGTCACCCGTGTGCAGGGTGATGTCCGGCAGCACCCGGCGCACCATCTCGAGCTTGGGGTTGTTCTGGCCACGGATGATGCCGTGCACGTCGTAGCCCTTGGCGAGCAGGAGCTCGGCGAGGTACAGCCCGTCCTGGCCGGTGATCCCGGTGATCAGGGCGCTGGTTCGTCGCGTGGTCCGGGCGGTCGTCATGGCGAAGGTCTCCTCGTGGTCCGGCTGGGTCTGGGCCCGGGAACCGACGATAGCGAGGCCGGCTGCCTCACTGCTGCTCGGCGCGCAGGGCTCGGACCGCCAGGGTCAGGGCCTGCTCCAGTGTGTCGATCAGCTCGGTGGCCCCGATGGTGCTGACCTGGTGGCCGAGGACTTCGAGCTCGCGGCACAGAGCGGTGACCTGGCGCGCCCCGAGGTTCGCTGCGCTGCCGCCCAGCTGGTGCGCCCGGCTCCCCATGTCCGCACTGTCATCCGCAACGACGGCCCTGCGGATCGCGGCCACCGACTCTCCGGCCTGACCCACGAAGCGCTCCACCGCCTGGGCGACCAGAGCTGGCGCGGCCGGCCCCATCCTCCGCAACGCGTCGAGACGCGTGGGATCGAGCACCTCGAGGTTGGGCGCCGTGTCCGTGGTCGGCCTCCCGGTAGCGCTACCCGCTTCCTGGCTGCTCGCCGGCACGGTCGGCGTCTTGCTGGTCGGGTCACCCTCCGCGATCCGCGCGCTGAGCACATCCCGGAGCAGGTCCGGCTGCAGCGGCTTGGTGAGGAAGTCGTCCATACCGGCAGCAAGACACCGCTCGCTCTCCCCCTCCACCGCAGACGCGGTCATGGCGATGATCGGCACCCGGGAGTGTTCACCCTCTCGCTCGCGGATCAGCCGGGTCGCGGTGTACCCGTCCATCCTCGGCATCTGGACGTCCATCACGATCGCGTCGTAGGGCGTGCCGGCTGACATCGCCACCGCCTGCTCACCGTCGGAGGCGACGTCGGCGGTGTAACCGAGCGCGTCGAGGACGCCGAGAGCGACCATCTGGTTGATGTCGTTGTCCTCGACCACCAGGATCCGACGCCCGAGCTGCTCGCTGGCCACGGGGTGGGTGCCGGACGTGAGGGCCTCCACCCCGTGCTTCTCGGCCAGGATGTCGACGAGGCTGTCGAACAACGCCGACCGCCGGACCGGCTTGGTCAGGCTCCGGGCGATGCCCGCTGACTCCAGCCACTCCTTCTCCACGCTCTGCGCCGACGAGAGCAGCAGCATCGTCGGCCACGGCTCGTCGGTCGATCGGGTGATCATGGCGGCCAGCTCGAGGCCGGTGTAGTCGGGCATCACCAGATCCAGCAGCACCACGTCGAAGGCGCGGCCGGCCTGGGCGGCTCGCAGGATCCGCGCGACAGCGTCCTCGGCGGCTGCGGACGACTCCACCTCGGTGTGCCACTCGGTGAGGATCTCGGTGAGGATCCGCCGGTTGCTCGCGTTGTCGTCGACAACGAGCATCCGACGCCCTTCGAGCAGGTGCCGGGCCCCCTTGTCAGGGTGTGCGGCCAGGACCGGGTCCCCCGCACCGAACCGGCCGGTGAACCAGAACGTCGTGCCGCGCCCGACCTCGCTGACCAGGCCGATCTCACCGCCGATGGCGGCGACGAGCTGGCGGCAGATCGCCAGGCCGAGGCCGGTGCCGCCGAACTTCCGGGTGGTCGACTGCTCGGCCTGGGAGAAGGCGTCGAACAGGCTGGCCTGGGCGTCGGGCGGGATGCCGATGCCGGTGTCGCTGACCTCGACCTTGAGGACCACCTCCGACTCCTCCGAGCCGGGCGAGGGTTCCTGCTCGACCACCTGGCAACGGACGATGACCTCGCCCTCGCGGGTGAACTTCACGGCGTTGGAGATCAGGTTGGTCAGCACCTGGCCCAGTCGGGTGGGGTCGCCGCGGATGAAGGCCGGAACACCGGGCGGGACCTCGACGGCCAGCTCGATGCCCTTGGTGTGGGCCACTTCGCCCTGCAGGGCCAGCACTCCCTCGAAGAGCGGGCGGACCTCGAAGTCCACGTTCTCCAGGCGCAGCTTGCCCGCCTCGATCTTGGAGAAGTCCAGGATGTCGTTGATCACGGTGAGCAGCGACTGGCCGGCGGCCTGGACGCCTTCGGCGAGGCGGCGCTGGTTGGTGTCCAGGCCGGTCTTGAGCAGGAGCTCGTTCAGGCCGATCACGCCGTTCATGGGCGTGCGGATCTCGTGACTCATCGTCGCGAGGAACTCCGACTTCTGCCGGGAGCCCGACATCGCCGCGTCGCGGGCCTCGGCGAGCGCGGCGCTGGAACGCTCACGCTCGATCACCCGCTCGGCGGCCTGCTGGGCCGCTGTCGCCACCGCCATCCATCGGGCGCGGCTGGGGCGCCGGTCGGTCGCGGTGAGGACGACCACGGTCACGACCTCGCCGTGGTAGACCACGGCGTGGGCGACGTGGACCAGCCCGGACGACCCGTCGTACTCCATCCGGGTCTCCCGGTCGGCGTACACCTCGCGGGCCAGCGACTCCTCGTTGGGCGTAGGGGCGAGCGCCTGCGGGTCTGAGCCCGAGTAGTCGCGTCCGGGATAGCGCGGCAGCAGCTCGAGCCGGTCCGTCTCGTCGTGGACAGGCAGGAACGTGGTCAGCCGGGCGTCGGCGTCGAAGCGCAGCATCCGCGAGAGGGAGAGGTCGAGGATCTGGGCGAGACTGACGGACTCGTTGGCGTCCTTGGTGATGGCGCTCAGCACCTCACGGTTGTCCAGCATCTCGCGCAGCTGGATCTCCTGGTGCTTCTGCTCGGTGATCTCCTGAGCGGTGACGAGGATCCGCAGCGGCCGACCGTCGGAACCGGACGTGATCTCGGCCTGCAGCCGCACCCAGGCGATCGCACCGTCTCCGCGCCGGATCCTGAGCTCGTCACCGAAGGATCCGAACTCACCGGACAGGCGCCTCGCAAGATCGCTGTCGTCCACCGCCAGGTCGGCGAAGTCCTCCAGAGTCAGCGGACCTGCGGCCGGGTCTCGCCCGACCACGCGGTAGAGCTCCTCGGAGCAGGAGGCCAGACCGGTCGCGTAGTCGAGGCGCCAGCTGCCGATCCGGCCCAGGGCCTGGGCCTGGGTGAGCTCGTCGTTCAGTGCTCGTCGGCGGTCGTAGTCGAGCGCGCGCAGGACGAAGAGCGACCCGTCCGAGTCCGGCATCGTGGTGGCGGAGATCAGTACCCACCGGGTCGACCCGTCGGGCAGGTGGAGCAGGCACTCGACCTCGGGTTCGGTCCCGGCGCCGTCCCGCATCCGCTCGAGGAAGGCGGCGAACTGCCGGCGGCCGAGCTCGTCGAAGGCCTCGGCGGCGGCCATTCCCTCGACCTGGTCGGGCGAGCGGCCGAGCAGCCGACACATCTCGGGATTGGACCAGACGGTGACTCCCTGGGCGTCCAGCACCCAGGCACCCACGGGCGAGGACTCGATCAGGTGCCGGTGCAACCCGACGATGTCCTGCATGAAGAACTTCCGATCTTGCGCCGTTGGGGAACTCGGGCGTCGTGAGAGCGCGGGTGAAATGCCATGTTCCCACCAAATTGTCGAGCTCTTGGGGAAGAATGTGAACCATGGCATCCGCGCGTCGCATCCTGGTCGTGGACGACGACCCCGACCTCGCCCAGCTGCTCCAGTACCTCCTGACCGAGCGGGGTGGGTACGAAGCTGTCGTGGCCTCCTCCGCGGAGGAGGCGCTGGCGCGGGCCGAGACCGAGGACTGGGACGTGGTCCTGACCGACATGCACATGCCCGGGGCCACCGGGCTCGAGCTGGCCGAGGAGATCCACCGTCGCCGACCGCGGATCCCGATCCTGTTGATGACCTCCCAGCCCAGCGTGGACACCGCGGTCCTCGCCGTGCGGCAGAGCCTGACCGACTTCCTGGTCAAACCGTTGGACCCGGAGACGACGCTCAAGGCCGTGGCCCGAGCGCTGGCCATGCGCCGCAGCGACGTCCGCCGCGTGCTCGCGATCGGAGCCCACCCCGACGACGTCGAGATCGGAGCGGGTGCGACCCTCGCCGACCACGCCAGGCGCGGCGACGAGATCCGGATCCTGACGATGAGCCGGGGACGGATCGGCGGGGACGCCGACCGGCGTGCCACGGAGTCCGCGGCCGCGGCCCACGTGCTGGGCGCCGAGCTGGTCCTCGGCGACCTCGAGGACACCAACATCTCCGAGCACGGGGCCACGGTCACCCTGATCGAGGCGGCCGTCAGCTCCTTCGATCCCGACACCGTCTACGTGCACTCCGTGAACGACGTCCACCAGGACCACCGGGCTGTCCACCGGGCGACGATGGTGGCGTGCCGCGGCGTGTCGCACGTGTTCTGCTACCAGTCCCCGTCGGCGACGGTCGACTTCCGGCCCAGCCGCTTCGTGTCGGTCGAGGACGCGATGGACCGCAAGATCGAGGCGATCGCCGCCTTCGCCTCGCAGGTCAGCATCCGTGACTACCTGGCCGAGGACCTGCTGCGCTCCACCGCCCGGTACTGGGGCCGGTTCGGGCGCTGTCGTTACGCCGAGCCGTTCGAGGTCATCCGCGACTCCCAGGAGGTAGCAAGTGCCCTGCACTGAGCAGCAGCTGAAGGTGCTGGTGACCGGGACCGGTGGGCCCGCAGCCGTGAACTTCCTCCGACTGGTGGACCGCGACGACATCACCTGGTTCGCCGGTGACATCGACCCGGTCGCCACCGGTCTCTACCTGGTGCCGGCGCAGTCCCGGGTGCTGCTGCCGCGTGGTGACGACCCCGACTTCGCCGAGCGGCTGCTGGTGTTGTGCCACTCGCTGGAGATCGACGTGGTGGTGCCGACCGTGGACAGTGAGCTGCTGCCCGTCGCCCGGCGTCGTGAGGAGTTCGCCGCCGGCGGTCACCGGGTGCTCAGTCCGTCCTTGTCGACGCTGGAGTCCACCCTCGACAAGTGGGAGCTGATCCAGCTCTGCGCCGACCAGGTGCGGGTCCCGGCCTCGGTGCTGTGGAGCGAGGAGACGACCCCGCAGGCGCTGGCTGAGGCCGGTATCGGATGGCCGTTGGTCGCCAAGCCGCGGCGCGGCAGCGGGTCCACGGGCGTGTACGTCCTGGGGTCCTACGAAGAGCTCTCCCAGCTGCCCCGGGACGGGAGCCAGCTCCTGCAGGAGCTGCTCCCCGGGGACGAGTTCAGCGTCGACGTGCTGGTGCGGCTCGACGGCCAGGTCGTGGCCGCCGTGCCCCGCACGAGGGACCGGATCGACTCCGGGGTCGCGATCGCGGGCAGGACCGTCCGCGACGAAGAGCTGATCGCGTCCGCCACCAAGGTGGCCCGGCTGATCGGCCTGCAGGGGATCGGCAACGTCCAGTTCCGACGGGCCACGGACGGCACACCGGGTCTGCTGGAGGTCAACCCCCGGGTGCCCGGCACCCTGACCCTCACCGCAGCCGCAGGCGTCGACATGTGCTCGCTGGCCCTGGCCGACCTGCTGGGTGAGCCGGTACCGGACACCGTGGAGTGGAGCGAGGTGGCCGTCGTGCGTCACCTCCAAGACATCGTGGTCCCGATCGAGGACTACCGGGTGACTCGTCGGCTCGCCGAGGAGGCGAGTGGGTGAACCACCCCCGGCTCGACCTCGCGGTGGACGTGCACTCTCACACCACGCAGAGCGACGACGGCCACGACCCGCTCGGCGCGGTGGTGGCCGCCGCCGAGCAGCGGGGCCTGACCACGCTGGCGATCACCGACCACGTGCGTGTCTCCACCACCTGGGTGCCGGAGTACGTCGAGCAGGTGCGCCGCGTGGGCCACCGCGACAGCCTGCGGATCATCTGTGGGGTGGAGGCGAAGATCCTCGACGCCTCGGGTCGCGTCGACGTTCCCGACGACCTGGACGGAGTGGAGCAGGTGACCATCTCCGACCACCAGTTCCCGGGCGTCGACGGTCCTGTGACTCCCACCGCGGTGCGCGAGCTCCTGGCCTCCGGGTCCTGGACGCCCGAGGACACCGTGGAGCGGCTGCTCTTGGCGACCGCGAACGCCGTCTCCGGCTACGTCTCGCCCGTGGTCGGGCCACCTGTTCAGCATCCTGGCCAAGATCGGGCTGGACGAGTCGATCGTGAACGACGCGTCCCTCGAGGCGTTGGCCGAGGCCTGCCGGGGTGTCGACGCCGCGGTCGAGGTCAACGAGAAGTGGGCCTGCCCCTCTGTGGCGAGCGTCGATCGTCTGGAGGCGCTCGGAGTGCGCCTGCTGGCCGGCAGCGACGCGCACCGGGCCGCCGACGTTGGCCGCTACTCCTACGTCGCCGCGGTGGCCTCCGCAGAGCACGGGCCGGCCCGGACGTGATGCCGGTCCCGGATCCACCCTCGATGTCGTCGGTCCTCGGTGTCGCGGGTGACGTCGGCGTGTGGATCCTCACCGTCCTGGTCATGCTGGGCGCCGTCCCGCTACTGGTCTCGACCTACCAGTCGCTGCTGATCGGGATGCACCACTTCCGCAACCACTACCGTGCGGCGACGCCCTACCTGCCCCGGGTGGCGATCCTGGTGCCGGCCTGGAACGAGGCCGCCGTGATCGGTGCCTCGGTGGACCGGTTGATGGCCCTCGACTACCCGGTGGACCGGTTGCGCGTCTACGTGGTGGACGACGCCAGCACCGACGAGACCCCGCAGGTCCTGGCGGCGAAGGAGCGCGAGTACGACCGGCGCGTGCTCCACCTACGACGGGAGAAGGGTGGCGAGGGCAAGTCACACACGCTCAACCACGGTCTCGCGCTGATCATGGACGAGCCCTGGATGGAGGCCCTGCTGATCACCGACGCCGACGTGATCTTCGAACGGGCCTCGCTGCGCCGGTTGACCCGTCACCTCGGCGACAGCCGCGTCGGTGCGGTGACGGCGTACATCAAGGAGGGCAGCGCCCGGCCCAACTACCTGCAGCGGTTCGTCGCCTACGAGTACATCACCGCGCAGGCCGCGGCCCGCCGTAGCCAGAACGTGCTCGGCGCGATGGCCTGCCTCGCCGGGGGCGCCCAGCTGCACTCCCGGGCGAACCTGGAGACGCTGGGCGGGCGGATCGACACGACCAGCTTGGCCGAGGACACCTTCACGACCTTCGAGACCCAGCTCTCGGGCAGCCGGGTGGTCTTCGACGGCAACGCGACGGTCTGGGCCGAGGAGCCCGACGGGGTGGTGGGTCTGTGGAAGCAGCGGCTGCGCTGGGCGCGGGGCAACGTCCAGGTCACCCAGCGCTACTGGCACCTGTGGTTCCGGCCGTCCCCGGCTCACCGGCTCGGGCAGCATCTCCTTCGGCCTGATCTGGTTCAGTCTCTTCCTGCTGCCGGTGCTGATGCTCGCGTCCTCGGTGTCCTTGGTGACGCTCTACTTCGTGGCCAACCAGCACGCCTACGAGACGTTCCGGCTGCTGTGGGTGGTCAACGCGCTGTCCTACCTGTTCGTCACCGCCTTCGCCCTGTGCATCGACCCAGGAACGGCCCGCAAGTCCTGGCGCCAGGGCATCTTGTTCCCCGGCGTGTTCTCGGTGCTCTTCATCGGCTACGGCCTGGCGCCCGCGCCGCTGACCTTCCTGGGGCACCGCGCCCTCGAGCTCCTGGGCCTGGACGACCGCAGGGCACGGTGCACGACGGCTTCCTGCTCTTCGCCTACGCCTGGGTCGCCCTGTGTATGCCGGTCGCCTACCTGGGCATGGTGGTCGAGAAGCACGGGCGGGCGTGGCTGAGCCCCCTGTTCGTCTACATCGGCGGGTACGGGCCGCTGCTGTGCGCGGTCACGTTCGCCTCCTACGTCAAGGAGCTGCGCGGGGCGGACATGACGTGGGACAAGACCGAGAAGACCGGAAAGATCAGGATCACCCCATGAGCGACAGCCTGCACGAGGTCACGGAACCCGACCGGATCCCCGTGGTCCACCGGCGCGAGATCCGTCAAGCGCTGCGAGAGGAGCGGCGGCTCCTGCGGGCCGAGATCTGTTGTCTGGTCGTGGTCGTGATCTTCGCCGTCGTCCGCCAGCTGTGGCTCAGCTGAGGGCAGAGCCCCGATCAGTGGGTGCGGGGTGCGCCCTCCTAGGACGCAGCCACCACACGCCACGAGCAGCGCCTCGACCAGGCCGCCGAGGCCGTGGGAGATCACGTCGGCGATGCTCGGGGAGCGGTGCAGGAACGGGAGCGACTGGACGGCCTCGATGACGGCGACACCAGCGCGCAGGCCAGCGTCGCGACCCACTACGGTCGCCGGGTGAGTAGCACCAGCAGCAGGCCGAGCGGCACGAAGAGCAGCGCGTTGAGCGCGAAGCCGAAGTGCTCGGGCGCGACGTTGCCGAGCGGGTGCAGGTCTTAGCGCCAGATCACGTAGAGCCTGACCGTGAGCCGGTTGAGCAGGTCCGACACCGGGTCACCAGCAGCACCAGCACGAGCGAGTACGCCGTGCCGGCGGCGCACAGGCAGGACCCGTCGTTACCGCCCAAGCGTGCCAGCCGGGGTCGACCGCCGGGCGAACCGACCCATCATCTCAGGTCATCTGGTGACCTGCTATCGTACTGGCGTGCAGCAGGTGCAGCGTGGTGGGTTGGTGGCACAGGTCGTGGCGTCCTTGTCGGCCCAGGTGCTCGACGGTGTCTGGACACCCGGTCAACGGCTGCCGTCGCTCGCCGAGCTGGGCGAGGAGCTCGACGTGGGGCTGTCAACGATCCGCGAGGCGGTCCAGGTGCTGGTGCACCGCGGAGTCCTGGAGTCCCGCCAAGGGGCTGGGACGTTCGTTCGGGCCGACCAGTCCGACCTTCCGCTGTCGCTGCGATTGACGCGCGCGGCGGCGCTCGACGTCTACGAGGCGCGACGTTCGGTCGAGGTGGAGGGCGCGCGGCTTGCGGCGCTGCGCCGCACTGAGACCGACCTGGTCGCGTTGCGGGCGGCGGCCGCGACTCGGGCGCGGGCTCGCTTGTGCGGTGGTCTCTCGGAGTGGGCGTCGGCTGATCTCGACCTGCACCGGGCGGTGTTCGCCGCCACCCACAACCCGATACTGGGGGTCTTGTTCGACAGCTTCGCCGACGCCCAGGCCGCCGCGTTCACCAACCAGTCTCTGGACCCCGGCTCCGACGTCGACACTGCCGCCGAGCACGAGCAGCTCGTCGAGGCGGTCGCGGACCGTGACCCCACCGCCGCGGTCGCGGCCACCTTGTCCTACCTCGATCAGTGCGAGGCAGACCTCCGACGCCACTCCGAGGGGCATCATCACCTGTGAGCATCACCAACTCCATCCCCGGGCTCGTGCTCGAGCACGGTGTCACTGACTTCTACCAGGGCGCGACCCTTGCTCTGGTCCCGGCGCTGGTGGCCGGCGCCGGCTACGACCTGACCCATGCCGGTGGGGTCGTGCTGGCCTCAACGATCTTGTCCTCGGTGGCCCAGCCCGCATTCGGTGCTCTGGCTGACCGCCGCTCGCTGCCTTGGCTGCGCCCCGCCGGCCTTCTCGTCGCCGGCGCTGGGATCGGGGCCGTCGGCCTGATGAGCTCCTACCTGATGGTGTGCACCGTGGTACTGATCTCCGGTCTCGGTGTCGCCGCGTACCACCCGCAGGCCGCCCGGTCGGTGCACGCCCGCGGCGGCGGGGACAGCGCGATGAGCTGGTTCTCCTTCGGCGGGATCGCCGGATACGCCGCTGGTCCCGTCGTCACCACCGCCGTCATCGCCGGCCTAGGGTTCACCGCGACCCCGTTGTTGGTGCTGCCCGCCGCTCTCGCCGCTGCCGCGCACCTGAACCGGCGCACCCCACTAAACGTGGACTCGCGCCGCCCCGCAGCGGCCCCCGCGGGGGCCGAGGACTGGCCCCGGTTCTCCAGGCTCACGGCGATCGTCGTCCTGCGCTCGGTCACCTACTACGCCGTCACAACCCTGCTGGTGGTGCACCTGACCACCCATCGCGGGCTGAGCCTGACCCTTGCCACCGCAGCCCTGACCGTGTTCACCGCCACCGGGGCAGCCGCGACCCTGCTCGGTGGCTATCTCACCCGTCGGGCACCGCGGACGGCGGTGATCGCCGGATCCTATTTGCTCACCGCCCCGGCCATCGTCGGACTGGCCACCGCCACCGGGGCGGGTACGACCCTGGCCTGCGCCGCCCTGCTGGGGCTGGGGCTGCACATCCCCGTCGCCCTGCACACCACACTCGGTCAGCGCCTGCTGCCGCGACACCTCGGTACCGCCGCCGGAGTCACCCTCGGCCTGTCGGTCTCGGTCGGTGGACTTGCTGCGCCACTCGCCGGAGCAGCCGCACAGCACGTCGGCACCACCACCACCCTGCTCGCGGTCGCCGCCCTACCCCTGGTCGCGGCCACGGCCACCCTCACGCTCATCCATCCCCGCACCGTCCGCCGCGCCATCCAGCACGCGGCCCTGGCCCGACTCCGGCTACCGGCCCCGCTCACCGACGAGCTCACCACCCTCGCTCGTACGCAGGACCGCCGAGTGGACACCGTGCTCCACGACGCCGTCGCGCACTACCTCGCCACCCACCCGGCCCCCGAACCGGCCAGCGCGAACCACTCCCGCTCCACGTACGAAGCCGGTTCTCCGTCTGGGTTCCCTGACCGGTGATGGATGGCCCAAAACGAGACAGGGCGAAGCCGGCCTGACCGGGCACCAGACCCGGGCCGGGCACCGTCACACCGGAGAAGTCTCCTGGCGGCGGCGCTCCATTCTGCGGTGGGCAGGCCGATCGATCTCTGGAACCCGGGTCAGCGGAGCAGGCCGGCCTTCCGCAGCTTGGGCAGGACCTCACGCGTCACTCGCCGGGACTTCGCCAGCGTCTTCTCGATGCGCTGCGACTCCTGGCGTGCCCGCTCGATGGCGGCACGATCCTCTTCGGCGAGGCGTCGCTGCTCTTCAGGGCTGCTCGTCATGGGGAAGTTCTCCTTCGTCCGGAGATGACACACCGACGACGTCGTGCGTCTCATCCAGTGTATCCACCACCTGCTGACCGTCCATCAGGGAGCGAGCGAGACGGCCCTGCAGGTCCTTGATCGTGCGGTTGGCGTCGCTGAGCCGGTGCTGGAGGTCCTCACGGTCATCGACCAGGTGCTGGGTCGGGCCCACCTCGATCGGGCCGGCGCTGCGGATCCACTGACCCCTCGCGACCCGGACGCAGATCGAGGCAAACAGGTAGACGAGGACGGTGACGAGAAGGGCCCGAGCGAGTGCGATCAGCAGTCGGCTGTCGAACAGCGTGTTCGAGGCCGACGTGTGGGCGATGCCGGGGTCGTCGGTGAGCACGTAGCTCACGACACAGCCAACCACGGCGGCGAGACCGAGCGCGGTTACCCAGCGTCGGCGTACGACGTCGGCGCTCACTCTGGTGCTCATCCGATCCTCCACGAGTGGTGATGCTACGAGCGTAAGGATCACGGTGGTGGAGAGGCGCGTCAGCTCCGTCTCGGAGCCGGGTGGGGTGGGCCTGGTCTTGCGGGGTTTGAGAGACACGACTTCGTCGTTCCTCAACCAGCGTGGGGGACTCCGTCGATCCTCAACCAACGTGGGTCGGGCTTCGCCGGACTCTTCGACCGACCAGCGATGCAACGAGTTCTACACCTCCGGGCTGCTCGTCGGACCTGGTCTTCTTCAGGCGTACTCTGCGGCAGTCGGGGGTGTGCGGGCTTCACTTGCACAGGTCACCCCCGGCGCCGTCCCCACCTAGGAGCACCTCATGCCCAGCACTCTTAGGACCCGGTCCGCCGGTGTCGTCGCCGCACTGGCCCTGGCGGCGTCCGCCGTTGCCCTGAGCCCGGGGGACGCCGACGCCTCGGCGCGGGGATGCACCGGTGGAGGCGTCTACGACTGCGTCGACGTCCACGGGTCGGGCAACACCGTCGACACCGTCAAAGTCGAGTTCGGGATCGGTCCGCGCATAGCCACCTCGGGCCACTACAAGATCTGGCTGCCGGACGGCACGACCCGCACCACCGGGCAGTACATCTACCACAACCAGAGCTACTTCCACTCCCAGGTCTACAGCCGCACGTGGAACTTCCACAGGTACTTTCGCAGCGGCAAGCTGTGCGGTCAGTTCATCTCGGACAAGTACAAGACCAGCCGGGCCTGCGAGACCGTTCATGGCTGACGTCGCGAGGCGTCTGCTGGAGCTGGTCTAGCTGGTCTAGTGGTCGACCAGCGGGGGTCTCGCTGGTTGAGGAGGCGGGTCAGCGCCTTCTCAAAAACCGATGATGTGGGTGCCTGCGTTGGGGGTTTCGAGACAGGACTTCGTCCTTCCTCAGCCAGCCCAGGACGGGCTTCGTCTTTCCTCAACCACCGAAGGAGGGCGGCCTAGCCGCGGCGGGCGCGGGCCGCCGTGCGGGCGCGCTCGCCGGCGGCGAGGACGACCTTGCGGATCCGGACGTTGTCCGGGGTGACCTCGACGCACTCGTCGTCGCGGCAGAACTCCAGGGACTGCTCGAGGCTGAGGTTGCGCGGCGGGATCAGCTTCTCGAAGTTGTCGGAGGTCGCGGAGCGGACGTTGGTCTGCTTCTTCTCACGGGTGATGTTGACGTCCATGTCGTCGGCGCGGGAGTTCTCCCCGACGATCATCCCCTCGTAGACCTCGGTGGTCGGCTCGACGAACAGCGTGCCGCGCTCCTGGAGGTTGGTCATCGCGTAGCCCGTGACCGCACCTGCGCGGTCGGAGACCAGCGAGCCCTGCGAGCGGGACTTGATGTCGCCGGCCCACGGCTCGTAGCCCTCGAAGACCTGGTGGGCGATGCCGGTGCCGCGGGTGTCGGTGAGGAACTCGGTGCGGAAGCCGATCAGCCCGCGCGCCGGGACCAGGAACTCCATCCGCACCCAGCCGGTGCCGTGGTTGGTCATCTGCTCCATCCGGCCCTTGCGGACGGCGAGCAGCTGGGTGATCGCGCCGAGGTACTCCTCGGGGGCGTCGATGGTCAGGCGCTCCATCGGCTCGTGCACCTTGCCGTCGACCTCGCGGGTGACGACCTGCGGCTTGCCGACGGTCAGCTCGAAGCCCTCGCGACGCATCTGCTCGACCAGGATCGCCAGCGCCAGCTCGCCGCGGCCCTGGACCTCCCAGGCGTCGGGACGCTCGGTCGGCGAGCACCTTCAGCGAGACGTTGCCGACCAGCTCGGCGTCGAGGCGGTCCTTGACCAGGCGGGCGGTGACCTTGGTGTTCTTGGTCGGACCGCGACCGGCCAGCGGGCCGGTGTTGGTGCCGATCGTCATCGAGATCGCCGGCTCGTCGATCTGGATCAGCGGCAGGGCGACCGGGTTCTCGGCGTCGGCGAGGGTCTCGCCGATCATGATCTCGGGGATGCCGGCGATGGCCACGATGTCGCCCGGGCCGGCCTCCTCGCCCGGCTTGCGCTCGAGCGCCTCGGTGATCAGCAGCTCGGTGATCTTGACGTTCTTCGTGGTGCCGTCGGTGCGCATCCAGGCCACCGTCTGGTTCTTCTTCAGCGTGCCCTCGTGCACCCGCACCAGCGCGAGGCGCCCGAGGAACGGGCTGGCGTCGAGGTTGGTCACGTGCGCCTGCAGCGGCGCGCCGTCGGTGTACTCCGGCGCCGGGATCGTCTCCAGGATCGTGCGGAACAGCGGCTCGAGGTCGTCGGAGTCCGGCACGTCGCCGTTGGCCGGCGCCTCCAGGGAGGCCTTGCCGGCCTTGGCGCTGGCGTAGACGACCGGGAAGTCCAGCGCGTCCTGGCTGTGCGAGTCGTCGAGCAGGTCCATGAACAGCTCGTAGGTCTCGTCGACCACCTCGCTGATCCGGGCGTCGCCACGGTCGGTCTTGTTCACCACGAGCACGACGGGCAGATCGGCGTTCAGCGCCTTGCGCAGCACGAAGCGGGTCTGCGGCAGCGGGCCCTCCGAGGCGTCGACCAGCAGCACGATCCCGTCGACCATGCTCAGCCCGCGCTCGACCTCGCCACCGAAGTCGGCGTGGCCGGGGGTGTCGATGATGTTGATCGTCATCGGCTTGCCGTCGGCGGACGGCCCGGCGTAGTGGATCGCGGTGTTCTTGGCCAGGATCGTGATGCCCTTCTCGCGCTCGAGGTCACCGGTGTCCATCGCGCGCTCGTCGATGTGCTGGTGCTCGCCGAAGGCGCCGCCCTGCCAGAGCATCTTGTCGACCAGCGT
The DNA here is from genome assembly GCA_963843875.1 of uncultured Actinomycetota bacterium. Taxonomy (GTDB): domain Bacteria; phylum Actinomycetota; class Actinomycetes; order Propionibacteriales; family Nocardioidaceae; genus Marmoricola. The sequence continues at coordinate 242,203 of CAWJMC010000005.1, forward strand.
GGTCTTGCCGTGGTCGACGTGCGCCACGATGGCGACGTTGCGCAGGTCCGTGCGGGAGCTCATGTGTGGCCTTCCGGTGGGTTGCCCGGCGCAGGGCCCGCGGACGTGGGTCCGGGTGCGCGGCTGCGGGTCCGCCTGGTGGGCGGTGGGCCGGTGAAGTACGGGTGCGGATCGGTCGGGACGGCGTCGTACGACGGCACGCGTCGCCTCGCCTGCCCCCGAGTCTATCGTTGATCCGGTGTCGGCCTTCCGCGTGCTCTTCGTCTGCGTCGGCAACGTGTGCCGCTCGCCCTTCGCGGAGCGGCTCCTGCGCCTGCGGCTGGCTGAGGATGGCGCCGTCGGTGGGGGCTTCGAGGTGACCAGCGCCGGCACCCGCAGCGTCGAGGGAGCACCGATGTCCCCCGAGATGCGGGTGCGCCTCGAAGCGCTCGGCGGCAGCGGCGAGGAGTTCGTGGCCCGCCAGCTCCAGCCGCCGCTGATCGAGCAGGCGGGGCTCGTGCTCACCGCCACCCGCGACATCCGCTCACGGGTGCTGCAGGAGGTGCCGGGCGCGCTACGGCGCACCTTCACCGTGCGCGAGCTGGCCGACCTCGCCCCCGGCGTACCGCACGACGGGTCGCTGTCGGCCGCCGTACGCGCGGCGGGGAGCAGCGCTCCCACGTCAACGCCGAGCACGCCGACGTGAGCGACCCGATCAACCGGTCGGGCGCCGTGCACGACCGGGTGGCCGCCCAGCTCGACGAGGCGATCACCACGATCAGCTCGCTGCTGGTCGCCCACACCCCCGACGACCCATCCCACACCACCGGAACGAGGATCGCTCGATGACCGATGCACCCCAGAACAACTCCCACGGCCCCAGCGGGATCGACCGTTCGGAGTCCTCCGCGGCGGCCCCCGCCGAGGACATCGCCGAGATGCTGGCGATGATGGCGGACTCCGACGCCAAGCCGATCGCACGAAGGCTCCCCGGCCGAGGCCCGCGAGGCGTTCACCGTGCTGACCGTGCACCTGCGCCCACCGGAGGCCGCCGTCACCGGCGTCACCGTCACCGACGACGTCGTCGCCTCGATGGCGGCGCGCGTCTACCGGCCCGAGGGCGTGACCGAGCAGATGCCCACCGTCGTGTTCTTCCACGGCGGCGGCTTCGTGATCGGCGACCTCGACACCCACGACCCGCTCTGCCGGCTGATCGCCCGCGCCGCCCGCGCCGTGGTCGTCGCCGTCGACTACCCGCTCGCGCCCGAGCACCCCTTCCCGACCGCCTCCGAGGCGGCGGTGGTCGCCGTGCGCGACGTGGCCGGGCGCCTGGCCGAGCTCGGCGGCAACGACCGGCTCGGCGTCGCCGGGGACTCCGCCGGCGGCAACCTCGCGGCGTACGCCGCCCAGGTCTGCCGAGACGTCGTCCAGGGCGGCCAGCTGCTGCTCTACCCCAAGGTCGACGCCGCCGGGGACTACCCGTCGATGAGCGAGAACGGCACCGGCTACTTCCTCGACGTGCCGACCATCGACTGGTTCAGCACCCAGCTCGTCGGCGGCGACGGCTCCGTCGACCCGGAGGACCCGCGACTGTCCCCGCTGCGCGGCGACCTGTCCGGGGTCGCCCCCGCGATCGTCGTGACCGCCGGGTTCGACCCGCTGCGCGACGAGGGCCGGGTCTACGCCGCTGCTCTCACTGCGGCCGGCGTACCCGTGCACGCGCTGGAGTACGCCGACCAGATCCACGGCTTCGCCAACATGGACCACGTCGCGCCCTCCGCCAAGGCGGCCCTCGACGAGATCCTGCCGCGCTTCGGCGTCGTCCTCACCCCGCCGACGTAGGCCCGGCGTCCGGGGTTTTCGGGGTTTGCGGTGGTTGAGGAAGGGCGAAGTCCTGTCTCGAGACCTCGGTCGAACGGGATGTTGGCCTGCGGGGGTTTCGAGACGGTCCTGTCGGGACTCCTCAACCAGCGTGTGCCTCGTGGGTCTCCTCAGCCCGCGTGACGTCAGGGGTCTTCGCTGGAGGGAGGCGCAGCACCCGGCCCAGCCAGTCGGGCATCGTCCAGTTGGCCCGGCCGAGCACCCCGACGAGGGCCGGGGCGAGCAGGCCGCGCACGATCAGCGCGTCGATGGCGATGCCGAGCGCCAGCGTGGTCGCCAGGATCTTGACCTCCAGCGCAGGCACGGTGGAGAGCGCGATGAAGGCGAGGAACAGGATCAGCGCGGCCGAGGTGACCAGCCGTCCGGTGTTGGCGACGCCCTCGACGACCGCCCGGTCGGTGGCGGTGTGCTCGTCGAGCGCCTCCCCGCCGTCCGGTGAGACGAGCCGGTCGTGCTCCTCGCGCATCCGGGAGAGCAGGAAGACCTCGTAGTCCATCGAGAGGCCGAAGAGGAACGCGAAGGCCGCGATCGGCACCCAGATCGTGATGGCCCCGGAGGCGGCCTGGCCGAAGAGCAGGTCGGAGCCGTAGCCGTGCTGCCAGATCAGCACGGTGACGCCGTACGCCGCCCCGAGCGAGAGCACGTTGAGGGCGAGCGCCTTGACCGGCAGCCACAGCGAGCGCAGCGCGCGGGCGAGGAGCAGGAAGGTCACGATCGCGACCCCCAGCACGACCCAGACGGCGTTGCCGTAGACCGCGGAGATGTAGTCGGCGTCCTCGGCCGGGGTGCCGCCGACCGACGCGCCGGTACGTCGGCCGCGGCTGCGCGCACCGCGCGTCGAGGGTGGCGCGCCCGGCGTCGCTGGCGGGGTCGGCCTCGCGACCAGACCTGGACCAGGGCCCGACCGTCGGCGCGCCAGCCCTCGGCCCTGGGGGCGACGGCGGCCGCGACGCCGTCCACCGCGCGAGCCGGTCGAGGGCGGCGTCGACCGTCGTCCTGCGGGACGACGACCTCGGTCGGGCGCACCACGCCCGCCGGCAGACCGTCGGAGACGGCAGCGGTCAGGGCCCGCGACGCGGGCGAGCGCGGAGGCGACCCCGCTGAGCTGCGCGGTGCCCAGCGACAGCATCAGCACCGGCGCGGCCAGGGCGAGCAGCACGACGACCGAGCCGACGACGGTCAGCCACCGGCGGCGCAGCACGCCGGTGGCGACCGCGGCCCACAGCCGGCTGCGAGTCACGGCGGGCTTGCGCCGGGGCCAGCTCAGCCGCGGCCCGACCGAGCTGAGCAGGGCCGGCACCAGGGTCAGCGAGATCGCGACGCTGAACAGCGGGATCAGCAGCCCGCCCAGCCCGATGCTGCGCAGGAACGGGATCGGCACGAGGACCAGCGCCGCCAGCGACACCGCGACGGTCGTCCCGCTGAAGACCACCGAGCGGCCGGCGGTGGCCATCGCGGCGCGGACCGCCTCGTCGTTCGTCGAGCCGGCGGCGGTCTCCTCGCGCCAGCGGGTCACGATCAGCAAGCGAGTAGTCGATGGCCACGCCCAGCCCGATCAGCGCGACCAGGTACTCCACCACGGCCGACACGTCGGTGAGGTAGGTCAGTCCGAGCAGGGCGAGGAAGGTGCCGAGGATGGAGACGGCCGCCACGAGCAGCGGCATCGCCGCCAGCAGGGACCCGAAGACCAGGGCCAGCACGACCAGGGCCCCGAGCGCACCCAGCAGCACCTCGAACAGGATGCCGCGGTCGCTGCCTCCGCCCTTCGGACAGCACGCTGAACCCGCTGAGCGTGACGTCGGCGCCCTGGGTGGAGGCGCTGCGCGGCGACCTGCTCGAGGCGCGGGTCGGCGGCGGCGTACGGGTCGGGCCCGGGCGGTGACCGGCGGGTAGGCGACGACCACCGCGGCGTCCGTCGCGACGGCGAGGACCTCGGCGCCGGCGTCGCCCGGCGCGACCGTGCGGGTGCCCGGCACCGCTCGCGCGGGCGGCGTCGGCGACCTGGTCGGCCCGGCGCGGCCGCCCCGTCGCCGTCGACCACGAGGAGCAGCGGGTCGTTCAGGCCGCCCCCGCCGAACTGCTCGATGATCTGCTGGTTGGCCTCGTACGCCGCCTGGCCCGGCAGCGCGAACTCGAAGGACAACCGGTCCACGGTCGTCGAGGCGGTGGCGCCGCCCGCGACGGCCACCACCAGCCAGGCCAGCGCCACGAGCAGACGGTGCCGCAGCACCACGTCGGTCAGTCGCTTCATCGCGGAGCTTTCGCGCTAGGGTGTAAGGAAACTGATAGGCATAAGGTACCTGATAGTGATCAGCGAACCTAGACTGGCCCCATGACGACCTCGCGACCCGGATGGAGCGGTGGCGACCCGGACGACTTCACCGCCCTGACCCTGGTCCGCGCGTCGCTCGTGATGCGACGGATCTTCGTCGCCACGCTCGCGCCGTTCCACCTGGCCCCGCACCACTTCAGCGTGCTGATGCATCTCGTCGAGCGACCCGGGTGCAGCCAGGCTGACCTGGCTCGCGAGGTGCTCGCCACCCCCCAGTCGGTGGGAGAGCTGCTGCGCACGATGGAGGAGCAGGGGATGGTCGAGCGCACCCCACCGGCCGGGCGCGGCCTGCCGTTCGCGGTCTACGCCTCGCCGAAGGGCCGGGCGCTCCTGGACGAGGTCACCCCGCACGTGCTCGCCGCCTTCTCCCCCGAGGCCCTCGGCCTCGACGAGTCGACGTACGAGCGGCTCAACGTCGACCTGCACTCCATCATGGCCGCGCTCGCACCCTGAGCGGAGGGCAGGTCCCAGGGCAGCGCACGCGAGCGGGCGCACTGGCTCGAGGCTGCCGCGGGGAGCGAACCAGCACCGGTCGCCCGGCCGGCGCGTGCGTGACGTGGACCTCGACGACCGATGGTCACCGAAGCGCTGGCCGACGAGTCACGCTGGTCGAGGCGTCGCGCCCGAGCCGCCTTGGACCCCTCAAATCGACGCCCAGCGGCTCGGCGGCGCGTAACGACCACCACGGACGTCCTCGACGTTGTCGCTGGTGTCGATTGTGCCCTGCCGGGCGGACAAGCCAGTGCTGGGAACCGTCCAGGGGTCCTATGGGTTGACATGCCGACCCGGCTGGCGATGTCGGAGACGATCGTTTGGGGCCTTGCTTGAGGGTCGTCGTTGCACCAGGAGCAATGAGCCGGTCAGCGCCGTCCGATGCGGGCTCTCAGACTGTGGGTCTTGCTGTACCTTGTGGGACCGCGGTGACGACGACGTTGCCGGAGTACTCGTGACCATCCCACCCGGTGCAGGTGACGAGCTGTAATCGGCCTGCACCGTGATCTTGGCCGAAGAGCCGCTGTGCGGAGTGCTCGATCTGATCCTTCGTGTAGGTGCGCACCGACGTCACCCGGTAGACGACCCGCTGCTTCGAGGTCTGCTTCTGCTGGATCACCACCCGTGCGCCCGGTACGAGTGTGCCGAGACGGTCCAGCGCGCCGCCTCCGGTGTGCACCGTGTGTCCGGTGACCAGGGTCTGTCCTTGGTGGGAGCCGGGAGGCGTACTCCCGGACCAGTAGCCGACCTGCTTCGGGTCGCGTGGAGGGCTGAGGGCGCCGGTCGTGCTCAGCGCCACTGAGACGAGCGGCGCTCGGACGCTCAAGGCGGGCAGTACGAGTACGTCGCCGGTCCGGCCACCGACCAGCTCGTTGGAGGAGGGGGCCGGCGCCTGGCTCGACGTGGAATCCGGTGTCGTATGCACGCGCCCCGGTTCCCGCGCCGCGGTCGATCCATCGGATCCGCGGCCCTGGCGAAGCAGGGCGACCCCCGACAGCGTCAGGGCCACGACCACAGCGACGATCAGCACGGGCCGGGCCACCCTGACCGCACGCGCGGCCAACGTGACCCGGCCGTGCCGGGGACGGTAGCGAGCCACCGAGGAGTCCTCAGTGACCGCGGACGAGCAGCCACCGTGTTGCGGTGCCCGCCGCAGCGATCAGGCACAGCCCACCCAGCGCTGCCAGGACCCCGCCAGGGATGCTCGAGCCGCCCTGGGGTGCCGATGCAAGTCCGGCGTCGATGCTTGTCGGCACCGTGGAGGATCCGCCACCAGGGGTGCCGGTCCCCGGGCCGCCGGCACCGCCGTTACCGCCGCCGTTGCCACCGCCGTTGCCACCGCCGTTGCCACCGCCGTTGCCACCTCCGGCGGTCGCACCGAGGCAGGAGATGTCACCGATCTGCAGCGAGGCCAGTGAGGCGTCGATGACGTCCTGGGCGGCGGGCAGCACCTGGGCGTCCAGGGCCGTGACGTTGATCTGGCTGTCGCTGGGTCGGGTCTGGGCGTTCAAGGTGATGTCGAGGACGTTGTCCTGCAGTGGCTGTAGCTGGGTGCTGACCTGGTCGACGATGGTGTTGATGACTCGGTCAGATCTGGCCGGCTCTGAGGCCCAGTCTGGTGAAGACCCGGCCGAGGGCGCCGTTCTTTGCGTTGTTGCTGCAGCGAGCTTTCCAGGCCGTTGGTGATCTCGGTCGTGACGGCGTCCAGGTTGGTCACCACCTTGGTGTTCGGGGCCGGGTCGGAGGGCAGTGCGATCCGGACCGGGTCCAGGCCCGCGGCCTGAGCCTGGGCGCCGAAGTCGACCACGACGGCAGCATCGGCGAGGTCGGTCGAGCCGTTCGCCGAGCCGGGCGAAGCGGTGCAACGGGCCTGCACCAGCCCTGCGTCGAGACTCAGCGCCGGGTCGCCGAGCGCGCCAAGCACATCGTCGAGCGCGTCATCGAGAGGACCAGTGAGAGCACCGGAGCCATCGAGGAGGGGCCCGAGGACCGGCCCCAAAGCCGCCACGAGCGCGTTGCTGAGCCCGCCGTTGTCGACAACGGCGTCGGCCAGGTCGAGGTCGGACAGGTTCAGCGTCCCAGCGTTCAGCGAGACGGTGTTCTGGTTCTGCCGTAAGCAGTTCGTGTCGCCGACGTCGACCAGGGTCGCTCCGTCGCCCGAGAGACCGGCGCAAGCAGCAGCGGAAAGCTTGCGCCCGGAGACGCTGGTTGCAGCGTCCTGGTGCAGGGTGCCCTGGTTCACGACGTTCTGCTTCCCCAGCACCTCCAGGGCCGGTGCGTTGTTGCCGGTGGTCGACTCACCGCGCCCGTCGTTGGTGGCCACGTACCGGCCACTGTCGACCGGGTTCCCGGCGATTCCCAGACGCAGGGCTGTCGCCGCTCCTCGCGAATCCCCGACAGCAGCAAACGCCGGCGTAGCAGCGATACCGCCGACGCCGAGAACCATGGCAGCGGCCGTCAATCGGACGCTCGAACGCAGCAGGGTCATAAATCAGTCCTCCGGGGCATGTGGGTCATCTGTATTCCGAGACAAGGGTTCCTCGACGCACATCACATCCGATCCGGGGCGCTCCCAACTCACGATTGCGAGACAAATGTCTTTTTTAACCCTTAAGGGTGGGTTGGGCGATTTATTACGGTTCAGCGGTCTCCGAAAAGTTCACGGATCGCCAGTGGTGCGTGTCCGGACATGCCTGGGCGGCTCATTACCCGGCGACGGAGGATTCAGACCCCGACCACACCCTCGATCGGGGTAGCCGCACTCTCGTTTCACGGCACGCTCAACCGGCGCTGCTCATGGCGGGATCCGGCTGAGAAATCGCCTATCCGGATCGGTGCTGGCAGTTCAGGGCGAGATCAAAGAAGCTGCCTGCTCGACCCGATGGCCCGGGTGCGCCGAGGTAGCGCCGACACCGGTCAGGCCTCGCGGCGGACCTTGTGCTGGGCGGCCTGGGCCTTGGGGCGCAGGACGAGCTCGTCGATGCTGACGTGGTGGGGCAGGGAGGCGACCCAGCGGACCGCCTCGGCGACGTCCTCGGCGACCAGCGGCTCGGCCACACCGGCGTACGTCGCGTCGCGCTTGTCCTGGTCGCCGCCGAAGCGGACCAGGCCGAACTCCTCGGTGGCGACCATCCCCGGCGCGATCTCGCAGAAGCGCACCGGCTCGTCGAGCAGCTCGAGGCGCAGGGTCTCGGTGATCACCTTGGTGCCGTGCTTGGCCGCGGTGTAGCCGCCGCCGTTCTCGTAGGCGATGCGGCCGGCGGTCGAGCCCATGTTGACGACCAGCCCGTTGCCAGAGGCGCGCAGCGCGGGTAGCAGGGCCTGGATCACGCGGACCGTGCCGAGCACGTTGACCTCGAACATCGCGCGCCAGTCGGCCAGGTCGGCCTCGGCGACGCCGGCGGAGTCGAAGGCGCCGCCGGCGTTGTTGACGAGTACGTCGAGCCGCCCACCGACGGCGGTGGCCAGGGCGGCGACGGCGTCGTCGTCGGTGACGTCGCAGGCCACGGCCCGCCCGCCGATCTCCTCGGCGAGCGCCTCGATCCGTTCGGTACGCCGGGCGGCACAGACCACCTCGAACCCGTCGGCCGCGAGCGCCCGGGCCGTCGCCGCGCCGATCCCGCTGCTGGCCCCGGTGACGACCGCGAGGCGGCTCATCGGGCGGCCTCGTCGGAGCCGACCGTACTGTCGACGGTGGGCTCGGCCTCCGCACCGACCGCGCACGCGGGCGTGCCGCCCGGGAGGCTGCCGCGGTGCGCGGCCACCCAGGTGTAGGTGCGGGCGGCGAGCGGGCTCACCAGCCGGGAGCCGATCGCCGCACCCGCCATCCGCACCGGCGCGTAGCGGCTGGTGCCCAGCACCCCGGCCACCGCCTGGTGCCCCACCAGCACCCGGTCGTCGGAGACCGCGTGCAGCGCCTCGCCGGCGGCCGCCTCGGTGATCCCGTGCTCGGCGAGGTGCGGCCACCGCTGGCACGGGACCACCTCGGCCCGGCAGCCCAGCCTCGGGGCGAGCCGGGCGGAGCTGGTGCAGAAGCCGCAGTCGCCGTCGTACAGCATGATCGTGCTCACGCCTCCAGGATAGGGCGACGGAATAGCCGCCGATCGGCGCGGGTTGGCCAGTGTTGGAAGGGTGGTGTGCCATGACGATCCGCCTCGATGGCGCCGGATCGGCTGCGTCGCGTCGCGATGGTCAGCCTGCACACCTCGCCGCTCGACCAGCCCGGCACCGGTGACGCCGGGGGGATGAACGTCTACGTCGTCGAGCTGGCCCGCCAGCTCGCCGCCCGCGGCGTCGAGGTCGACGTGTTCACCCGCGCCACGTCCTCACGGCTCGACCCGGTGGTCGCACGAGAGCGACGGGGTCTCGGTGCACAACATCGTCGCCGGCCCGTTCGAGGGACTGACCAAGGCCGAGCTGCCCGGCCAGCTGTGCGCGTTCGCCCGCGAGGTGCTGCGCGCGGAGGCGTCGTACGCGCCGGGCCACTACGACGTCGTGCACAGCCACTACTGGCTCTCGGGCCAGGTCGGCGCGCTGGCCCGCGACCGGTGGGGGATCCCGCTGGTGCACTCGATGCACACGATGGCCAAGGTCAAGAACGCCGCGCTCGCCGCGCGGCGACACCCCCGAGCCCGGCCGCGCGGGTGATCGGCGAGGAGCAGGTCGTGGCAGGCCGCCGACATGCTGCTGGCCAACACCGACGACGAGGCGCGCGAGCTGATCGAGGCCTACGACGCCGATCCCGACCGCGTCGAGGTGGTGCACCCGGGGGTCGACCTGGCGCTGTTCCGTCCTCGCGCGCGGACCAGGCGCGCGCCCGGCTCGGCGTACCGCTCGACGCGCACCTGCTGGTCTTCGTCGGCCGGATCCAGCCGCTCAAGGCGCCCGACATCCTGGTCCGGGCGGCCGCCGAGCTGCTCGAGCGCGACCCGTCGCTGCGCGACAAGCTGCGTGGTGGCGATCGTCGGCGGCCCGTCCGGGAGCGGGCTGGAGCGTCCCGAGGCGCTGTGCGACCTGGCCGCCTCGCTCGGCCTGGCCGACCGGGTGCGGTTCGTGCCGCCGGTCGGGCGCGACGAGCTGGTCGACTGGTACGCCGCGGCCGACGCGGTCTGCGTGCCGTCGTACAACGAGTCGTTCGGGCTGGTCGCCGTCGAGGCCCAGGCCGTCGGCACCCCGGTGGTCGCCGCCGCCGTCGGCGGCCTGACCACCGCCGTCGCCGACGGGCGCTCCGGGCTGCTGGTCCGCGGGCCACGACCCGGCCGACTACGCCCGTGCGCTGGAGACGGCTCCTGCGCGAGCCCGGGCTGCGCGCCGAGCTGTCGGCGTACGCCGTGCAGCACGCCGCCGACTTCAGCTGGGCGCGTACGGCGGACCGCACCGTCGAGGTCTACCGCAGGGCCGCCGCCAGCATGCGCGCCGACCTGATCGCGGCCCGCGCCTGAAGGGTGGGCGCGTCACGCCCGAGGGCCGTCCCGGCCCCACCCCGGGGGACGCGGGGGAGGCAGGCATGATCGGGCCATGAGCAGCGCCCGAGCAGAACCAGTCCGAAGGCCGAGGTCGCCGGCGTGATCCGCGCCGCCCTCGACGGACGGCGAGATCGACTGGCAGGAGCTGACGGAGGGCACCTTCGACGTGGTGCTGCCCGGGGAGAAGAAGCTCAAGACTCCGGTGCGCCTCGAGGTCGGCACCCACGCGCTCGCGATCCACGCCTTCGTCTGCCGGCGACCCCGACGAGAACCACGCGGTGGTCTACCGCTGGCTGCTCGAGCGCAACCTGAAGATGTTCGCGATGGCCTTCGCCGTCGACCACCTCGGCGACATCTTCCTCGACTCGCGGCTGCCGCTCTCGGTGGTCAGCGCCGAGGAGGTCGACCGGCTGCTGGGCTCGGTGCTGGCCTACGCCGACGAGTCGTTCAACACCATCCTCGAGCTCGGCTTCGCCACCGCGATCCGCAAGGAGTGGGAGTGGCGGATCGCCAAGGGCGAGCCCACCGACAACCTGAACGCCTTCAAGGGCTGGCTGACCTCCGGCGAGGACCCCCAGCCCCCCGCTGGCTGAGGAAGGGCGTCGTCCAGCCCCCCGGTGGTTGAGGAGGGACTTCGGTCCCCCCGTCGGTTGAGGAAGGACGAAGTCCTGTCTCGAAACCTCCGCGGGCAGCGGCCGCGTCGCCGGGTTTCGAGACGGCGCTGGCGCGCCTCCTAACCACCGGGGGGCTCCGTTGGTTGAGGAAGGACGAAGCCCGCTGAGCGCCTCGTAGGCGAGGTCTGGACGTGCTCAGATCTCGATCACTGGTCTTGGTTTCGCAAATTTATGTGACCAAGTCGTGGCTTTGCGGCGCCATCTTCGCCAAAATGAGTGACGTGGACCTCACGGAGCAGCGCGCCAGACTCGCTGAGGTCGACCCCGCCGTGCTCGGGGCGCGGGTCAGGTCCGCGCGTACGGCCGGCGGACTCACCCTGCGTGCGGTGGCCCAGGACCTGCTCAGCATCGGCTACCTCTCCCGGATCGAGTCCGGCAAGCGGCGCCCGGACCTGGCGATGCTCGAGGCCGTCGCCAGGCGCCTCGGCCTCGACATGGACCAGCTCCTGGGAGACGAGGCGCCGGACCCCGCCGTCCAGCTCGTCCTGGACTTCGCCGAGATCGCCGTGGGCCTCGGTGACGCCAAGAGCGCACTCGAGCACCTGGAGACCTTGGACCGCGAACAGCTCAACCTCGCCGACGCCTGGCGGGCCGACATGGTGCGTGCCCAGGCACTGGAGGCCACCGGTGACCTGAACGGTGCGATCGAGGCGCTGGAGGCGCTTCAGTCGCGCAACACTGACGAGACCAGTCGTATGAAGCTCGCGATGGCTCTGTGTCGTTGCTACCGCGAGCACGGCGAGTACGCCAACGCCGTCCGGGCCGGCGAAACCCCTCTGGAGCGTGCCAAGGACCTGGGTCTGGAGGCGTGTGACGAATCAGTGATGCTCACCGTCACGGTCGCCCTTGCCTATTTCGACGGAGGTGACCGCGACCACGCAGTGCGGATGTGTCGTCGGGCGATCGCCACGGCGGAGGAGCTCGGCTCGGTCACGGCCCGCGGGGCGGCGTACTGGAACGCCAGGTCATGACCATGGAGCAGGGTCAGGTCGCGGATGCGGTCCCCCTGGCTCGCCGCGCCCTCGCCCTGTTCAGCGAAGGATCGGACAACCGCAACATCACACGTCTGCGGGTCGAGGTCGGCCTGATGGAGCTGCGCCTCGACCCGCCGCAGGTGGCGGAGGCCCGCGAGCATCTGGCCGCGGCCCAGGGCGATGCAGATGAGCCACGCCACCCAGACCGAGCTGCTCTGGACCCGGCTGGGTCTCGCGCGGTGCAGCCTGCTCGAGGGCGACGTCGCCCGGGCCCAGGAGGAAGTGACGGTCTACTCGCCGAGGCGGACGGCATCTCGCCACTGCTCGAAGCCGATGCCATTCGACTCGATGCCCAGGTCGCCGACGCGCGCGGGGACGTCCAGGGCGCCCGTACGCGGCTGCTCCAGGCTGTGCACCACCTCACCGCGGCAGGAAACGATCGAGCCGCTGCTGAACGATGGATGGACCTTGCCGCTCTGCTGGAGTCCGTGCAGGAGTCAGACGCAGCAAAAGACGCCTATCGGGCCGCCGCTGTTGCGAGTGGGCTTCAGGCGCGACCCGTTCCCGTGTCTCCTTCGACAGCGGTCCTCCTGACCTGAGAATTGCTCAGGTCACCCAGCGTCGGCGAGCCGATAGAGCCCGCCGACGCCGAGGACTGGGCTGGGTCTCACTCAGCAGCAACCGAGGTGCTTGACGCGACGTCGAGGTGGACCGGCGCGGCCGCGATCACTCCGACGGAGCCGAACGAGAGGGCTGCGGAGGTGGCGACGGTGGCGATGAGCTTGGCGGTGCGTGACATGAGTGGGTCCTTCCACTGGTTGGTTGTTGAACCACCAGTCCAGTGGGTAGGACCCGTCTTGCCAAGAGTTGCCACTGGTCGGTTCTCAGAAGAAGCACGAACGTGACCACGGGTGAAGCGCATCAGACCGTCGCTGACCTGCCCTTCTTCGCGGGTCGAGGCAGGACGAGACTGGGTCTCGAAAACTCCGCGGGCCGGCGTCTGGACCCGGGCAAATTCCTTCGATGGTCCCGAGGCGGCCCTGGCGGCCTCCTCCAACCGCGAGGGTCTCGGTGGTCGAGCGAGGGTGCTCGAGCGCCGGCGGACCGGCTCCTGTGGTCGCGTGGCCGGAGTCATGCTGTCGGTCGGAGGTCGGCGACCCCTAGCGTGGAGCCGTGACCAGCACGCGCGACGCAGCACGCACCGATGCCCCCGATCCCCCCGTCGTACCCACCTGGCTGCCGCTGGCGATGGTCGCGGTCACGCTGGCGCTGTGGGCCTCGGCGTTCGTCGCGATCCGGCACCTGGCCGACACGTTCACCGCCGGGCCGCTCTCCCTGGGGCGACTGGTCTTCGGTTCGCTCGCGCTCGGGATCGCCCTGGTCGTCTCGCGCTCGTGGCGCCACCCCAGCCGTCAGGACTGGTTGACCCTGTTGGCGATCGGCGTGCTCTGGTTCGGCATCTACAACGTCGCGCTCAACGCGGGCGAGCGTCGCATCGACGCCGGTACGGCGGCACTGCTGATCCAGGTCGCCCCGATCCTGATCGCCGTGCTCGCGGTGATCGGGCTGCGGGAACGGCCCACGGCGTACCTGGTGGCCGGCATCGCGCTGGCCTTCGGCGGGGTGGCGCTGATCGCGCTGTCCACCTCGACCAACGCCGACCACGACCTCGCCGGAGTGCTGCTGTGCCTGCTCAGCGCCGTGGTGTACGCGGTCAGCGTGGTGCTGCAGAAGCCGATCGTCGCCCGGCTGCCCGCCCTCCAGGTCACCTGGGTGGCGTGCACGGTGGGTGCGGTCGTCACCCTGCCGTTCGCCGGGTCGCTCGCCGGAGAGGTCGCTGACGCCTCGCTCGCCGACGTCGGCTGGCTGGCCTACCTGGGGGTCTTCCCGACGGCCGTCGCCTTCACGACCTACGCCTTCGCGCTGCGCTACATGAGCGCCAGCAACCTCGGGGTGACGACGTACCTCGTGCCCCCGATCACCGTGCTGCTGAGCTGGTTGTTCCTCGCCGAGACCCCGCCCGTGGTGGCGTACGTCGGCGGTGCGCTCGCCCTGGCCGGGGTCGCCGTGGCCCGCCGCCGGCCGCGGACGAGGACGACCGATGATGCGCCGCCGGTGCCTGAGGCCTCGTGACCGGACTTCGCCCGCCCTCGGCCGGGGGAAGAGTCTTCGTTGGTTGAGGAGGCGCGTCAGCGCCGTCTCGAAACCTGCGTGGCATGGGCGCTGCGTGGCGGGGGTTTCGAGACAGGACTTCGTCCTTCCTCAACCAGCGGGGGCGGCTTGGCTTCCGGCTCTTCCTCGACCACCGGGGGTGTTCGTTGGTTGAGGAGGCGCGTCAGCGCCGTCTCGAAACCTGCGTGGCTGGGCGCTGCGTGGCGGGGGTTTCGAGACAGGACTTCGTCCTTCCTCAACCACCGGGGCCGGGGCGGCTTGGACTCCCACCACCGGGGTGTTCGTTGGTTGAGGAGGCGCGTCAGCGCCGTCTCGAAACCTGCGTGGCGTGGGCGCTGCGTGGCGGGGGTTTCGAGACAGGACTTCGTCCTTCCTCAACCACCGGGGGCGGCTTGGTCGTTCCTCGACCACCGGGGCCGGGGCGGCTTCGGACTCCCTCGACCACCGGGGCCGGGGGCGGCCTGGTCGTTCCTCGACCACCGGGGCCGGGGCGGCTTGGTCGTTCCTCGACCACCTGGGCCGGGGCGGCTTCGGCCGCCCGCAGCCGTCGGGCAGCGGGGGGCGTCAGAGGTCGAGCTTGTAGCCGAGGCCGCGCACGGTGACGAGGTACTTCGGTTCGGCCGGGTCGGGCTCGAGCTTGGTGCGCAGTCGCTTGACGTGGACGTCGAGGGTCTTGGTGTCGCCGACGTAGTCGGAGCCCCAGACCCGGTCGATCAGCTGGCCGCGCGTGAGGACCCGGCCGGGGTTGCGCAGGAACATCTCGAGGAGCTCGAACTCCTTGAGCGGGAGGCGGGTGTCGGTGCCGCCGACGGTGACGACGTGCCGCTCGACGTCCATCCGGACCGGACCCGCTTCCAACGTCATCGGCGCCAGGTCGGGCTCGATCCCGCGGCGCAGCACCGCCCGGATCCGGGCCACCAGCTCGCGCGGGGAGTACGGCTTGGTGACGTAGTCGTCGGCGCCGAGCTCGAGCCCGACCACCTTGTCCACCTCGTCGTCCTTGGCGCTGACCATGATCACCGGGACGTTGGAGGACTGCCGGATCTGTCGGCACACCTCGGTCCCGGGCAGGCCCGGCAGCATCAGGTCGAGCAGCACCAGGTCGGCGCCGGCCCGGTCGAACTCGGTCAGTGCATCGGGCCCGGTGGCGGCCACGGCCACCTCGAAACCCTCCTTGCGCAACATGTACGACAAGGCGTCGGAGTAGCTCTCCTCGTCCTCGACCACGAGTACTCGGGTCACGGGCGTTCCTCCTGTGTGATGGTCGCGTGCGTCTGGGCGTCGGGGGCAGCGTGGCCGGCGTGGTCGGGTCGGGCGTCCTGCTTGCGGGGCAGGCTCACCGTGAAGGTGGAGCCCTGGCCCTCCACCGACCACACTCGCACCTCGCCGCCGTGCACGGCCACGACGTGCTTGACGATCGACAGGCCGAGCCCGGTGCCTCCGGTCGAGCGGTGCCGGGCCGGGTCGACGCGGTAGAAGCGCTCGAAGATCCGGTCCAGGTCGGGGGCGGGAATGCCGATCCCGCGGTCGGTCACCGCGATCTCGACGGCGCCCTCGTCGTTGACCCGCGTCGCCACCAGCACGGTCGACGACGCGGAGGAGTAGCTGACGGCGTTGGAGACCAGGTTGCCCAGGGCCAGGGCGATCTGGTCGGTGTTGCCGAGCACGTGCAGGCCCTTCTCGCCGTCGCGTACGACGTGGATGTCCTTCAGCGATGCGTCCGTGCCGTTCTCGTCGATCACCCGCTCGATGATCAGGTCCAGCTCGACGGTGCCGGGCTCCTCCAGCGGATCGTCGTCCTGGAGCCGGGAGAGCTCGATGATCTGCTGCACCAGGCGCCCGAGCCGCTTGCTCTCCATGCCCATCCGGCCGGCGAACCGCTGCACCGCCTCGGGGTCGTCGGAGGCCTGCGTGACCGCCTCGGCCAGCAGCCGGATCGCACCGACGGGGGTCTTCAGCTCGTGGCTCACGTTGGCCACGAAGTCACGCCGGATCACCTCGACCTGGCGCTCGCGGGTGCGGTCCTCGAGCAGCACCAGCACGTGGCGTACGCCGAGCGGTGCCACCCGGGCGCTGACGTGGCGCACGGCCCGGCTGCGGTCCGGCTGCAGCTCGGTCTCGCGGATCAGCCCGTCGCGGCGCACCAGCCTCGCCTGCTGGAGCAGCTGCGGGTTGGTCAGGCGACCGCCCTCGACGAGGTTGAACGCGCGAGCGGGCGCGGTGAGCTTGACCGCCACGTCGTCGTCGTCGACGACGATCGCGCTGCTGCGCAGCACCGACAGCACGGCGGTGACGCCCTCGGGCAGGCCGGGCTGCTCCGGGGGGTCGACGGCCCGCCGCTGCTGGATCTCGCTGATCCGCCAGGCCAGCACCGCTGCGCCGCCCACGACGGCCCCGAGCAGCGCGAACAGGAGGGCCTGCGTCGCGGTGTCCACGCCTCTGATCGTACGCACTCCGGCACCTGCGGTTCTGCTGCACGACGACGCCTTCGGCCGGTGTTCACCGCTCGTTCACGCATCGGTGCCTGCCCTTCATCTGCGCTGCCTACGGTGCTCGCATGCGCGATGCATATGCCGACCAGCTCGACTCGATCCGAGCCGACCTGGTCTCGATGTCCCGACTCGTCCGTACCTCGGTCGCCCGGGCGACCGAGGCCCTGCTCAACGGGGACGCCGCGATCGCGGAGGAGGTGATCTCCGCGGACGCCGACATCGACCGCACCCGCGAGGAGATCGAGCAGCGCGCCTACGAGGTGCTGTCGCTGCAGAACCCGGTCGCCGGTGACCTGCGGATGCTGGTCGCCGCGCTGCGGATGGTCTCGGAGTTCGAGCGGATGGGCGACCTGGCCGTGCACGTCGCCAAGATCGCGCGGCTGCGGGTGCCCGAGGTGGCGGTGCCCGAGGAGGTCGAGCCGACGATCTCGCGGATGGCCGCGATCGCCGAGGTGATGGTCGGCAAGGTCGAGCACATCATCGCCGAGCGCGACGAGAGCGGTGCCCGGCAGCTGGAGGAGGCCGACGAGGAGATGGACAAGCTGCGCCGCTCCTCCTTCCGCGACCTGCTGGGCTCGGACTGGAAGCACGGGGTCGAGCCGGCGGTCGACATCGCCCTGCTGGGTCGCTACTACGAGCGCATCGCCGACCACGCGGTCTCGATCGCGCGTCGCGTCGTCTTCCTGGTCACCGGCGACTTCCCGGCCCCGGTGGACGTCTCCTGACGCCGTAGGGGTCATGCCGGTCCCCGGGGGTGCCGCAGCGCCCCGTGGGACCCACGACCCGGAGGTCGGTCGGACCGGGGTCAGCGACCCTGGCTGGCCACCGCGTCGGCGGCGGCCTTCGCGGCCTCGGGGTCGAGGTACCGACCGCCGGTGACGGTGGGACGCATGTCGTCGTCCAGCTCGTAGACCAGCGGCATGCCGGTCGGGATGTTCAGCCCGGCGATGTCCTCGTCACTGATGTCGTCGAGGTGCTTGACGATCGCGCGCAGGCTGTTGCCGTGGGCCGCGACGAGGACCGTCCTGCCGGCCTCGAGGTCGGGCAGCACCGCGGACTCCCAGTAGGGCAGCAGCCGGGCGATGACGTCCTTGAGGCACTCGGTGCGCGGGAGCTCGTCGCCGACGTCGGCGTAGCGCGGGTCACCGGTCTGGGAGAACTCGTCGTCGTCGGCCAGCGGCGGCGGCGGGGTGTCGAACGAGCGGCGCCAGAGCATGAACTGCTCCTCGCCGTACTCCTCGAGGGTCTGCTTCTTGTCCTTGCCCTGGAGCGCGCCGTAGTGGCGCTCGTTGAGCCGCCAGGACCGGCGTACGGGGATCCAGTGCCGATCGGCCACGTCGAGGGCCAGGCCCGCCGTGGTGATGGCGCGTCGCAGCAGCGAGGTGTGTACGACGTCGGGCAGCAGGCCGGCGTCGACGAGCTGCTGCCCACCGGCCGCCGCCTCGCCGCGACCCTTGTCGGTCAGTGCGACGTCGACCCAGCCGGTGAAGAGGTTCTTGGCGTTCCAGTCGCTCTCGCCATGGCGGAGCAGGATCAAGGTGTGCGTCACTGGGTGCCTCCGGTGGGCGAGGAGCTGGGAGCCGGGCTCGCCTGGCCGCTGCTCGAGGACCCGCCCTGTGCGCCGTTGGCGCCGTCGGCGGCCACGGAGTTCGGGGTGCTCGAGGTCTTGCCGAGGTCGGCGTACGGCCCGTTGTCGACCACCACGGGCACGTTGACCGTGACCGGGTCGGCGTTGGCGAAGTTGAGCGTCACCTTCACGTAGTTGCTGTCGACGGTGGTGATGGCGTCGCCGGTCATCGCGATGCCGCCGGTGTCGGCGAGGTTGACGGCGGTCTGGACGGGCATGTCCGGGAGCGTGGCGCCGGAGGCGACCTGGACCCCGCTGCCGGCCGTGACGGAGGTGAGCTTGTCGCCCTTGGTGTCGCTGCTGTCCACCAGGGTGGCCACGAAGACACCCTGGCCGACCTTCGGGGAGACGATCACGGCCGCGAGGACGTCGGTCGTGCCCTGGCGCACGTCGGCGCCGGTGCCGGGCTGGTAGACCGCGTTGGTCTGGACGTCGAAGCCGCAGCCGGCGACCGCCGTCGCGGACACAGCGAGCAGCAGGGCGGCGAGTCGGCGCGCCGTACGACGTCCGCCTGCGGGTCTGGTCTGCACGGGCTGGCTCCTCCTCGACGGGACTCCACGATCGCGCCGGCGCGGATCTCTCTCGATCACCCCGGGGCGCTGGGGGCAAAGCCTAGCGGGACGCGACCGGCTGCCCGACCCGGCCGGGTGGTCGAGGAGCGGAGAACGGGGCGTGACTCAGAGCAGGCCCACCGTGGCGACGGCGTACACGATCGCGACGATCGCGGCGGCGGTGAACAGCACGCTGAGCACCAGCAGGCCGGTGGCGCCCACCTTGAGCGCGATCCGCAGCGGCAGGTGCCGGGTGCCGGTCTTGTTGTCCGCGACCAGGTCGGGCAGCGCGAGCAGGAAGTGCACGCCGATCCCGACCGCCGCGGCGGCCGCGGTGACCTGCCAGGTCGGGGGACCGCCGTGCAGTCCCAGGCCGGGGCCGGCGTGGGAGAGGTACGCCGGCAGGGTCGCGAAGCTGGTCGCCCAGGGCAGCCAGGAGAGCACGCTGCGGCGCAACCGGGTCCGGGAGAACAGCGCCAGCACCAGGTAGGCCAGCAGGGCGAGCGCGGCGGCGTAGCCGTTGCTCAGCGACAGCGGGATCGCGATGACCAGCAGGCACGCCGCCACGAACCGGGCGTTCGAGACGGGCAGGTGCCCCTCGGCCACGGGCTTGCGCGGTCGGCCCGCGAGATCGTCGGCCTCCGCGTCACCGGCGTCGTTGAGCAGCCCGAGGACCGCCTGGACCACCAGCACGGCCGCGCCCGCGAGCGCCGACTGCCCGGCGCTCAGCCCGGCGGCGTACGCCGCGCCACCCAGCACCACGCCCGTGAGCAGCGCCTGCCGGGGATGTAGGGCGCGCAGCAGCCCGCCGAGCTGCTCGCCGAGCTCGGAGGACGCCGGGGGTGACTCCTCGCCCGCGGGATCGACCGGGGGGTCGCCCTGGTGACCGGCCTGGCGACCGCCCTTGCGCTCGGCCTTGCGCTCCGCCTTGATCCGGGACCGCTCGGCCCGGGCGTGCGCCTTCCTGGCCGACCGGCTCTGGGGTTCGGCGCGCGAGTCGTCCGTGACCGGCGGCGCCGGCGGATCGGTGCCCGCGGGGTCGGCGCGGTCACCGTCCGGAGCTGTCACCACGTCGGAGCCCTCCCCTGCTTCTCCCATGGGCGAAGTATTGACCACCCGGGGAGGGTGTGGCAGGCGTTCGGGAAGGCCCACGACGGCGTGGCGCACGCCGCTCGTCCCCGGCTCGATGCACACGAATCACGAATCTGTCAACCCGTCACACCCCTTCTGACCTGCGCAAACGTCGTCGGGAGGACCGCCGCGCCGTGTTAGACTGGTCACCTCGAAAGGGGTCAACTACACATGACATTTACCGTCGGCGAAACGGTCGTCTACCCGAACCACGGGGCTGCGGTCATCGAGAACATCGAGATGCGCAAGATCAAGGGCGAGGACACCCAGTACCTCGTCCTCCGCATCGTTGCCCAGCAGGATCTCGTGGTCAGGGTCCCAGCATGCAACCTGGATCTCGTGGGGGTGCGTGACGTCGTCGACAAGGCCGGCCTCGACCGTGTCTTCGACGTCCTCCGGGCCACGCACGCTGAGGAGCCGACCAACTGGTCGCGCCGCTACAAGGCCAACCTGGAGAAGCTGCACTCCGGCGACGTGATGAAGGTGGCCGAGGTCGTGCGCGACCTCTGGCGCCGCGAGCGCGACCGCGGGCTCTCCGCGGGCGAGAAGCGGATGCTGGCCAAGGCACGCCAGATCCTGGTCTCCGAGCTCGCGCTGGCCGAGCACACCGACGAGGACAAGGCCGAGACGATCCTCGACGAGGTACTGGCCTCCTGACGCCAGCCTCGTGACGACGGGCCCCGACCACTGCGGTCGGGGCCCGTCGTACGTCTGGAGGGTCTCCGGAGACCTGTCCTCGCCGCTTGCTTGCTTTTCGGCGGTTGAGGAGGCGCGCCTCGCCCTTCGGTGGTTGAGGAGGCGCGTCAGCGCCGTCTCGAAACCCCCCCGACGTCGCGCTTGCTCCTCGGCCTTCGGTGGTCGAGGAGGCGCGTCAGCGCCGTCTTGGAACCCCCGGACGGACGCCGTTCCTCGACCGGCGCGGACGGGCGTGCGCGACACCGCCCCGGCGGGTCCGCAAGGATGGCACCCGTGACCATGTCGGACTGGGACGAGCCGGACGAGATCGCTGCGCTCGGCGAGGTGCTGAGCGACGACCGGGGCGGGCTGCCGTTCGCGCTGCTGCACGGTGAGTCGCTGGTGGCCTGCGCGGCCTGGGCGATGGGGGCCGCGGAGATCGAGCTGGTCGACCTCACCGTCACCTGGGAGTCGCTGCGCGCCAGCGGTCGACCGCTGGTGCTGCACGACTCGCTGTGCCCGGCGACGCCTGCCGGGTTCCTCGCCCGGGCGCTGGAGCAGGCGCGTACGACGGGCCGGGTGGTGGTCGGGGCGCGACCGGTCACGGACACCATGAAGCAGGTCTCCGGCGAGCGGGTGGGCGCGGGTGCGGACCGGGAGACGCTGGTCCAGCTGGCATCTCCCGTGGTGCTGCCGGCGGCCGTGGTCGCGGCGCTCGAGCAGCCGCCGCGCACCGGCGACCCGGCGTACCTGCTGGAGGACATCGTCGCCGCGGTCGGTGCCGCGGGGATCGAGTGGCTCGAGGCGCCGGAGTCGGCGCGACGGATCGCCGACGAGGCCGACCTCAGGGTGCTGGAGGCGGCGACCCGTCCCGACCGGTGAGCGCCTGCGCCGTCGCGATGTCGCCGGGCCAGGTGATCTTCAGGTTGCGGTGCTCACCCGGGACCACCGACACGATGACGTCGGGGCGGTACGCCTCCAGGCAGGCGGAGGTGTCGGTGCCGGCGAAGGCGTCGCGACCGGCGTCGTCGTACGCCGCCAGCAGCGCCCGTGCGGCGAACGCCTGGGGCGTCTGCACCGCGACCTGCGAGCGGACCGGTCGCATCGTCTCGCGTGAGACCAGCCCGGCGGGCGTGACGACCGGTACGGCGCCCCCGGTCTCGGCGGCCCGGCTCACGACCTGCTGCCACAGCCCGGGAGAGGCGAGCGGTCGGGCCCCGTCGTGCAGGACGACCACGTCGATGTCGCCCGCCTCGACGTCGCGGCGCAGCGCCGACAGGGCGGCCGTCTCCGAGTCGTGGCGGGTCGTCCCGCCGGGGACCAGCCAGACGTCGGTGGCGCCCAGGAACGGCGTGACGGCATCGGCCACGGCGGCCCGGTCCGCCTCACGCACCACGATCACCAGCCGGTGCAGCCCCGGCAGGTCCAGGGCAGTGCGCACCGAGTGCGCGAGCACCGGGATCCCGGCCAGCGGCAGCAGCACCTTGTTGGTCGGGCCGCCGAGCCGGGCGCCGGAGCCACCCGCCAGCACGACCACCGCGACCCGCGGCGGGGCCCCGGCGAGCTGGTTCTCGCTCATCCGGGCACTCTAGGCGCACCGGACCTGCGACCTGGTCATGGCAGCAGGATCACCTTGCCGTTCAGGGTGCGGGACTCCGCCAGGGTGAGGCCCGCGGCGGTCTCGGCCAGCGGGTAGCGGGCTGCGATGTTGGCGGTGATCGTCCCGTCTTTGAGGAGAGCGAAGACTCGGGCGAGGTCCGTCTCCAGCCGGCGCCGGAAGCGCCGGGGGCGGAGCCTGTGGCCGGACCACAGGTCGTAGAACGTCGCTCGCTTGCCGTTCGGCAGTGCCGTCCGCACGAGCGCCTGGGTGATCGCCTTGAGGAACGGCGTGACCAGGCTCCCCGACCCGCTGACGGCGGCGATGATCGCGTAGGAGACCAGGGTCCCGCCCGGGGCCAGGAGCCGCCAGGCCGTACGGGTCATCTCGCCGCCGATGTTGTCGAACACGGCGTCGACCCCAGCGGGAGCCAGGTCGCGCACGATCGTGGCAAGGGTCGGGTCGTTGTAGTCCACGGGCTCCACCCCGGCGGCGCGCAGCGCGTCATGATGGCGCGGACTCGCTGCTCCGATGACGCGGACACCCTCGTGCTGGGCGAGCTGGATCAGGATGCCGCCCACCCCACCGTTGGCCCCGAAGACCAGGATCGTCTGGCCCGACCGGACGTGAGCGGCCCGGTGCAGCATCTGCCAGGCGGTGACGCCATTGACCACGACGGTCTCGGCGTCTGCAGAGCTGAGGCCGTCCGGCACGGCGATGCTGTCGCGCTCCTCGACCACGACGTGGCCGGCCCAGGCGCCGGTCTTGGTCATCGTTGCCACCCGCGTGCCCAGCAGTGCGGTGTCGACGTCGCTGCCCACGACGAGGACCCGCCCGACGAGGTCGTAGCCCGGGGTGAAGGGGAACTCGGGCTGGCCGAAGTACCGACCCCGGCGCATGGCCTGCTCGGCGTAGGAGATCCCGGTCGCCTCCACCGCGACCAGGAGCTGTCCGGCACCGGGCAGCGGGACCGGGACGGTGCGGACCTCGAGCCCGGACGGTTCGACCGGGCCGGGCAGGACCACCGCGGTGGTCGTCGAGGGAACGGGTGTGGTGCTCATGGGATGCTCCTATGTGTGTGAGTGATCAGTTACATGCGCGGACAAAAAAATTTGGGCCTGGACGCGAGCCTCACTCGGCGCCGGCGGCGGCGCCGGCGGCGGGCGGGGTGCTGTGAGCGATCCCGGCGGTCAGGGTCTCGGCCCAGCCCTGGCTCACCTGGTCGAGGTCGGCCTGGACGATGAGGTGACACAGCTGGCCGTAGGCGATGAAGCGTTGCACGGACCAGTGATCGGCACCGGAGACTCGAGAGACCGTGTCCACGACGCCGGCGATTCCCCGACGTACGGCGTCGCGGACCTCCGGCAGGTCGCAGGCGCTCTGGGCGTGCACCTGCAGCATGATCAATCGCCGATCACTGATCAGCTCGACGTAGGCCGCCGTCATCGCGGCCAGTACCGTGTCCGGGTCGCCGGACGTGGCCGCTTCGCCACCCGTCGCCAGTGCCGAGCTCACCTGCGCGTAGCAGTCGTCGACCGCTGCCACGAAAAGACCGAGCTTGCCCGGGAACAGCCGGAACACGTAGGCGGGGGAGACGCCGGCGGCGCTGGCGACATCGGCCACCGGGGTGGCGTGGTAGCCCGACCGGGCGAAGCCGTCCACCGCGCTCGCCACGATCCGAACCCGCTGGGCGGCGGCTGTCGAGCGTGGGCCACCGGCCGCGGCGGTGGACGGGTCGGAGGACATGTGACTGATCAAACACTCACATCGACGGACTGTCAAACCGCACCTCCTGTGGACAGCCGTACCGGAGAGGGTGCGGAGTTTGCCTGCCCGAAACACGGCGTCGAGCCGACGAAACGTGCCGGACCTAGCCTCGCAACACTCCCCGGTGCGGGGGAGTGCCCAGTTCTCGGGAGGTGGCGGCGGTGCAGCAGCCATGAGGGACGCAACCTGGATCGCGGTCTGCAGGCTCGACGACCTCGAGGTCGAGCGGGGTGCCTCCGTGCTGGTTCACGGGCGCGCGATAGCGCTCTTCCGGTCCCAGGACGGCGAGGTGCGAGCCGTGGCCAACCGGGATCCCTTCCACCGCGCGGGGGTCCTGGCCAAGGGCCTGGTCGGCACGCGGAACGGGGTGCCGTTCGTGGCCTCGCCGACGCACCTGCAGGCCATCGACCTCGACACCGGGGTGTGCCTGGACGACCCCGCGGTGCGGATCTCGACGTACGACGTCCGCGTCGTCGACGGGCTCGTGCAGGTGGGGCGTCGTCGCCCGGCTGACCCCGGACCCGGCCGAGTCAGACCAGCGGGGTGACCAGGTCGAGGAGGGTGCGGCGCACGACGTCGTCGCGCTCGAGCGGCAGCGTGTGCCCGGCGCCCTCGATGATCCGCACCTGCGAGCCCGGCACGCCGGCGGCGATCCGCTGGGCCATCCGGGTCGAGGTGAGCAGGTCCCGGCTGCCGACCAGCACCCGGGTGGGGATCGTGTCCAGGACCTTCAGCGCCCGGGTCCGTTCGTGGCGGGAGGCCCAACTCAACCATTCTCGGTGGGAAAGACCAGGGCGGTGGCGATGGCGGCGAGACCCTCGCCGCGGCCGGTCAGGCCGAGGCCGTCGGTGGTGGTGGCCGAGACGGTGACCGGGGCGCCCACCGCCTCGGAGAGCGTCCGCTGGGCCTCCTCGCGGCGCGGGCCCAGCCTGGGGGCGTTGCCGATCACCTGGATCGAGACGTTGCCGACGCCGAACCCGGCCGCGCGCACCCGGCGTACGGTCTCGGCCAGCAGGCCGTGCCCGCCGCGCCGGCCCACTCGGGCTCCGCGGTGCCGAAGTTGCTGCCCAGGTCGCCCAGGCCGCAGGCCGCGAGCAGGGCGTCGCAGGCGGCGTGCGCGGCGACGTCACCGTCGGAGTGGCCCTCGAGACCGGCCGGCTCGTCGGGCCAGTCCAGCCCGGCCAGCCGCATCGCCCGACCCGGCGCGAGCCGGTGGACGTCGGTGCCGACGCCCACGCGGTCGTGGGCAGGCGGTAAGGGGTTCGTCACGCGAGGATCATGCCGTTTCCACCACCGGCGCGCGAGGATGGGGCGGTGAGTGTCGAACCGGAGGTCGAGCGAGCCGTGGGCGAGGAGTCGACCGGCCGGGCGACCACCGGGAAGTGGCGGCTGTTCATCGCCGGCGCGCTGACCGGGCTGACCGGCATCGCCACCAGCGAGGTCGTGCGCGCGCTGCTGCACCGGCGAGACGGGCCCGGTCGTCGCGGTCGCCGAGTGCGGTGCGCGACGCGACACCGGGGGCGATCGCCGTGCCCCTGGTGCACCTGGTCCAGCACCTCGACAAGCCGCTGCTGGTCGCCGGCACGGTCGTCGTCCTGCTGGCGCTGTCCGGGCTCGCCGGCGATCCTGCACGTCCGCCGGCCCTGGCTCGGCTACCTGCTGCTCACCGCGCTGGCCGCGGTGGCGCTGCTCGCCCTGCTCTCGCGCGACGGGTCCAGCCAGTACGACGTGATCCCGCTGGCCGTCGGCTTCATCACCTGGCTGGTCGTGCTGCCGTGGCTGACCAGCGCCGCGGCGCGACGCCCGAGGTGCTCACCGCAGCGCCGGGCCTTCCTGACCCGGGCCGCCGGCGTCGGCGCGGGGCGGTGGTCGGATCGGGCTGGCCCGGGTGCTCGGCAAGGGCCGGGCGAAGGTCGAGCAGGCCCGCGGCACGCTGCGGCTGCCCGGTGAACCAGGGCACGGTGCCCGCGGGGGCCGACCTGGGGGTCACGTCGGTGCCGTGGCGCACCGCCGAACTCGCGCTTCTACCAGATCGACACCGCTCTGGCCCTGCCCGAGATCACGCCCGACGAGTGGGAGCTGCGGATCCACGGGATGGTCGACCGAGCCGATCACGATCAGCTTCGCCGACCTCGTCGGCGCCAGGATGACCGAGGACTGGATCACGCTGTGCTGCGTGTCCAACGAGGTCGGCGGCGACCTGATCTCCAACGCCTTCTGGTCCGGCGTACCGATCCGCGACCTGCTGGCCCGGGCCGGCGTCCAGTCCGGTGCCGACGCGGTCAAGCAGACCTCGAAGGACGGCTGGACCTGTGGCACCCCGCTCTCCGCGCTCACCGATCCGGACCGCAACGCGATGCTGGCGGTGGCGATGAACGGCGAGCCGCTGCCGATCGAGCACGGCTTCCCGGTGCGGATGGTCGTGCCCGGGCTCTACGGCTACGTCTCGGCGACCAAGTGGGTCGTCGACCTCGAGGTCACCCGCTTCGCCGACTTCAAGGCCTACTGGACCGAGCGCGGCTGGGGCGAGAAGGGTCCGGTCAAGACCGAGTCCCGGATCGACGTGCCCCGGGACGGCGACGCCGTCGACGCCGGCAAGACCCGCTTCGGCGGGGTCGCCTGGGCCCAGCACACCGGCATCGCGAAGGTCGAGGTGCAGCTCGACGGCGGCGCCTGGCGCGACGCCGAGCTGGGCACCGCCCCGGGCAACGACACCTGGGTGCAGTGGGCGCTCTCGGCCGAGGTCGACCAGGGCGAGCACGCCCTGGTGGTCCGCGCGACCGACAAGAGCGGCTACACCCAGACGGCCGCCCGCGCCGACGTGCTCCCCGACGGCGCCACCGGCTGGCCCGCGGTCCGTTTCGACGTCAGCTGAGGCCGGCCTGGAGCGATCGGGGCTAGCGTGCGGCCATGACCGAGCGTGGTGCGGCCGATCCCGGACGCGATGCTGAGATCGTGCCCGACGCCAAGGACTGGACCTGGGTGCTGCAGGCGCCGTGCCCCGAGTGCGGCTTCGTCTCGGCCGAGGTGTCCGGGCCGCAGGTCGGGTCCGTCCTTCGGGGCTCGTCCCGCGATGGACCGCCGCCCTGCACCGGCCCGACGCCGCCCGTCGCCCGGCGGCCGGGGTGTGGTCGACGCTCGAGTACGGCGCCCACGTGCGTGACGTGCAGCGCATCTTCGACGAGCGGCTCGTGCTGATGCTGAGCCACGACGACCCCGAGTTCGCCAACTGGGACCAGGACGACACGGCCCTGGCCGGGCGCTACGACCTGCAGGACCCGCTCGTGGTCGCCGCCGAGCTCGAGGCCGGGGCAGCTGCTGCGGCGGACCGGTTCGACTCCGTGCCCGAAGGCGCCTGGCAGCGCACCGGCCGGCGCTCGAACGGCTCACGCTTCACCGTCGAGACCCTCGGCCAGTACTTCCTGCACGACGTCGTGCACCACCTGCACGACGTGGCGAGCTGAGCGACCGAGACCCGGTCCACGCCGTGCCGGCGCCCACCAGCAGGTCATCTGCACGCTCGTCGCGTCGAAGCTCCCGGCGCCACGCCGGCGCCGTCTCGAAACCTGGTCCCGGTGGTGGAGGAGGCGCGCCGGCGCCGTCTCGAAACCTGGTCCCGGTGGTGGAGGAGGCGCTCGACGCCGGGTGCGTCGCGTCTCGAAACCGGTAGTGCCTCGAGCCTCCGCCGGTGGTTGAGGAGGCGCGTCAGCGCCGTCTCGAAACCTTGGTGGGGCAGCTGCCTGGGTTGTGGGGGTTTCGAGACAGGACTTCGTCCTTCCTCAACCACCGGAGGGGGCCGTCCTTCCTCAACCACCGAAGGGGCCGTCGTTCCTCGATCGGCGGGAGGGGACGGTCGTTTCTCAACTAGCGGAGGGGGGTGGGGCGGGTCAGGTGGTCACCAGTTGGTGGCGGTGGTCTGGGGCAGCGGGTGCGCCTTGTCCTTGATCACGTAGGCGGTGTTCTGCGAGTGCGCCCAGGCGCGGCTCGAACTGTCCGCGGTCGTAGGTACGGCGTACGGACGCGTCGCTGGGAGCGGCCGGGTCGTTGACCACCACGTTGCCGCTCGAGGTGAAGCCGCTGATCACCACCAGGTGGCCGTTGCTGGCCGAGATCGGGGCGCCGCTGAGTGCGCCGCGGGCGAACGAGATCGAGGTGATCACGGGGATGCCGGCCTGGACCAGCTTCTCCGCCTGGCGCAGGTCGTCGAGCCGGGTGACGAAGGCGTTGCCGGTCGAGGCGGCGTACGCCGTGTTGAACGGCCAGTTGCCGGTGCCCTCGTAGGCGTAGTCGTAGGTGATCCGGGCGACGTGGTCGACCACCCGGTCGCGGTACGACGACTTCACCCAGGAGTAGTCCGAGGCCGGCGGCAGCGACTTGTAGTAGGCCATCACCATCGCGGTGCTGGTCGGGGAGCACCAGGCCTCGCCGCCGTTGCCGTACTGCGGGTACTCGCCGCGGTGGATCATCTGGGAGTACGCCGGCACGGCGAGGGTCTTCGCGCCGTATCGGGGCTTCGAGGTGGCCGGGGTGCCCGAGCCGGGCGTCGTCGCCACGGCTCCCGCCAGCACGATCCGGGGCGACGCGGCGGCTCCGGCGCTGGACAGCCGGTAGAGGTTGATCCGGACCTGCCACTGGCTGAGCCGGCCCACCTGCGACTCGACGGTGTCGGTGGCGACCTTGGCGAGGTCGTCGGTCTGTGCGCTGAAGGAGGTACGTCGGACCGGCCCCTCGTTGCCGGTCCAGCGGGCCAGGTTGTCGAAGGAGGAGACCCGGCCGTCGGCGCTCTTGACCCGGACCGTCACCTGGATCCAGGATCCCGCCGGGACGTCGACCTTCCAGGACGGCACCAGCTGGGTGAAGGGCGCGCGAGCGGTCACCCACGGCGAGGTCCACAGCCCGCCCGCCGCCGGCCCGGCCGAGGTCGAGACGGTGGGGGCGTCGGGGGACAGCTCCACGCTGTTGCCGCTCACCCGGGTGTGGGTCAGACCGCCCTTGGCCAGGTCGTCGCCGGAGGCGAGCACCTGGTAGTCGCTGTGCGGCCCGCTCGAGGCCGCCAGGCGCAGGGAGTCGGTGCCGGTCGGGGACCGGCCGGGCGCGTGGACGCCCACGACGACGAGGAGGGCGGCGACCAGAGCGGCGAGCAGCAGCCCGAGGAGGGCCGGGAGCGCACGGGGGGACGGGTGCTGACGCATCGGATCAGGCTAAGCCCCAATTGCCCCATGCGTATACAGAAGTAACAGGCTCACCTCGTTAGGATCAAGCGGTGCCCCTCCGACTCCACGACTCCGTCACGCGCGAGGTCCGCGACTTCGTCCCGCTCGAGCCGGGGCGGGCCGGGATCTACGTCTGCGGCCTGACGGTGCAGTCCGAGCCGCACGTCGGCCACGTCCGCTCCGCGGTGAACTTCGACGTGCTGCGGCGCTGGCTCGAGGCCAGTGACTACCGCGTCGACTTCATCCGCAACGTCACCGACATCGACGACAAGATCCTCGCCAAGTCGGCCGAGCAGGGCGATGCACTGGTACCAGCTGGCCTACGCGATGACCCGCGAGCTCGACGCGGCGTACGACGCGCTCAACGTGCTGCCCCCGACCTACGCCCCCGCCGCGACCGGCCACATCCCGGAGATGGTCACCCTGATCGGCGAGCTGATCGAGGCGGGCCACGCCTACCCGGCGAGCGACGGCTCCGGCGACGTCTACTTCGACGTGCTCTCCTGGTCGTCGTACGGCGAGCTCAGCGGGCAGCGCGTCGACGACATGGAGCCGGCCGGCGACGCCGACCCGCGAGGCAAGCGCGACCCCCGCGACTTCGCGCTCTGGAAGGGCCGCAAGTCCTCCGAGCCCGAGACCGCCTCGTGGCCCTCGCCGTGGGGCCCGGGCCGCCCGGGCTGGCACATCGAGTGCTCGGCGATGGCCGGCAAGTACCTCGGCCCGGCCTTCGACATCCACGGCGGCGGCGTCGACCTGCGCTTCCCGCACCACGAGAACGAGCAGGCCCAGTCGCGCGCGGCGGGGCGCCCGTTCGCGTCGTACTGGCTGCACAACGCCTGGATCACGACCGCCGGGGAGAAGATGAGCAAGTCGCTCGGCAACTCCCTGGTCATCCCCGAGGTGCTCAAGCGGGTGCGCGGCATCGAGCTGCGCTACTACCTGGTCAGCGCGCACTACCGCTCGCACGTCGAGTTCAGCTTCGAGGCGCTGGACGAGGCGGCCGTCGGCGTTCCGGCGGATCGAGAGCTTCCTGGAGCGGGCGGCGGCGCGAGCAGTACGGCTGGCTCGCCTTTGCGCCCAACGCGCTGTGGCACGCCTTCATCGAGGCGATGGACGACGACCTGGGCACGCCGGCGGCGGTCGGTCGCATCTCACGACATGGTCCGCGAGGGCAACCGGCTGCTTCGACTCGGGCGATCGCGAGCAGGCCATGCGGCACGCGGCGCCAGGTCACCGCGCCCTCGACGTGCTGGGTCTGAACCCGAGCCGACTTCGCCACCGGGGCGCCACGACGACGCCGCCCTGATCGGTGCGGTCGACGCCCTGGTGCGAGGCATGCTGGAGCAGCGGGCCGAGGCGCGCGCCGAGAAGGACTTCGGCACCGCCGATGCGATCCGGGACCGGATCGCGGCGGCGGGGATCGTCGTCACCGACACCCCGGACGGACCCGAGTGGTCCCTGGAAGCAGGCTCGTGATGCGACTCGTGACGCCAGGGGTCTCGACCGGCCCAACCACCGATAGGACACTCCATGGCTGGTAACAGCTCGCGCCGCGGCGCGATCAAGAAGACCGGCAAGGGCAACCCGACCGCGGGTTCCGGCGGCCGGGTCAAGCGCGGCCTGGCCGGCAAGGGGCCGACGCCGAAGGCGACCGACCGGCCCTACCACCAGGCGCACAAGTCCAAGAACCGTGCGGAGAAGTCCGCCACCGGTCGCGGCACGCGCGGCGGACGCCCAGGTGGGCGCGCCGGTGGACGCAAGGGCGGCGACTCCGAGTGGGTCGCCGGGCGCAACTCGGTGGTCGAGGCGCTGCGGGCCAACATCCCGGTCACCGCGCTGTACGTCGCCGAGGGCGGCCGAGCGCGACGGGCGGCTCAAGGAGGCCTTCCAGATCGCCTCCGACCGGGGCGTCAGCATGCTCGAGGTGCCCCGCGGTGAGCTGGACAAGATGACCGCCGGCGCCGTGCACCAGGGCCTCGCGCTGCGGGTGCCGGCCTACGAGTACGCCGACCCGGGCGACCTGCTCGACCTGGCCGCCGAGCGCAAGGAGGCGGCCCTGATCGTCGCGCTCGACCAGGTCACCGACCCGCGCAACCTCGGTGCCGTCGTCCGCAGCGCCGCCGGGTTCGGGGCGCACGGCGTGCTGGTGCCCGAGCGTCGCGCCGCCGGGATGACGGCCAGCGCCTGGAAGACCTCGGCCGGTGCTGCCGCGCGCGTGCCGGTCGCGCAGGCGGTCAACCTGGTGCGCGAGCTCAAGGCCTACCAGCAGGCCGGCTGCACGGTGGTCGGGCTGGCGGCCGACGGGGACCTCTCGCTGCCCGACCTGGTCAACGGCGGCCCGGACGACAACCTCGCCACCTCCCCGCTGGTGCTGGTGATCGGATCGGAGGACAAGGGCCTGGGCCGACTGGTGTCCGAGACCTGCGACCACCTGGTCTCGATCCCGATGAGCGGGGTGCTGGAGTCGCTCAACGCGAGCGTCGCGGCGTCGGTCGTGCTCTACGCCATCGACCGGGCGCGTAGCTGAGCCCGGCTTGAGCGACGCTGCACCCGAGCGGTCCCGCCGCGCCCGGATCCTGCGCGGACTGCTGTACGTCGTGGCGTGGGCCGTGGTCGCGGTGCCGCTCAGCGGGTGGCTGTTCGTGCACACCTCGCAGGACACGGTGCTGGCCAGCCACGACGCGACGCTGCGCCCGACGTACGACTCGATGGCGACGCTGCACCTCGGACCGTTCCTGCCCGACGTACGCCGCGGCACCGGGTCACCGATCGGGGTCGACCTGGTGCTCGGCAAGACCGAGGCGTCCTCCTCCAGCGAGCTGGTGCAGCGCTACGCCTTCATCGCCAGCCACCCCCAGCCGCAGATCGACAAGGCCCGCGGCGTGGTCACCTCGATCGCGCTGCGCTCGGTGCTGCGCGGGGCGCTGGTCGGGCTCGTCCCGATCGTCGTCTGGCTGCTGCTGGGGCCCCGCCGCCGCGCCGAGCTGGGCGCGCGGCTGCGGCGCCCCGTCGTACCGGCCGTGGGAGCGGTGGTGGTCGTGGTCGGCGTGGCCGGGGTGTGGCAGCCCTGGCAGTCGCGCGCCCCGAGCGTGAGCAACCAGCAGCAGTGGATGGCCCTGGCCCGGGCCGTGCCGGAGGTGAGCCTGCCCAAGCAGACCAAGGGGATCCAGGTCCGCGCCGACCTCACGACCGCGACCACCCGTCGGCTGATCGCCAGCGCGGTGGACACCTACGACCGCAGCCGCACCTTCTACACCGCGGCGACCAAGGCGGCCGCCGACCTGGAGCTGCACCAGCCGGGAGCGGGCGAGACCGTGGCCCTCGAGGTCAGCGACCGCCACGACAACATCGGGATGGACCCGGTGGCCCGGGAGATCGCACGGCGTGGGGGTGCCACCGCCGTCATCGACGCCGGCGACGACACCTCGACCGGCTCGCAGTGGGAGGCGTTCAGCCTCGACTCGCTGGCGGAGGCCTTCGCCGACCTCGACCGCTACGCCATCGCCGGCAACCACGACCACGGCTCGTTCGTCTCGAAGTACCTCGCCGACCGCGGCTGGCAGCACCTGACCGGTGACGTCGAGGACGGGCCCGGCGACTCCCGGATCATGGGCGTGGACGACCCTCGCTCGAGCGGGCTGGGCACCTGGCGCGACGAGACCGGGCTGTCGTTCGGCGAGCAGCGCACCAAGATCGCCGACGCGGCCTGCGCGGCCGCCGAGGACGGCGACCGGGTGAACACCCTCGTCGTGCACGACGCCAGCTCCGGGCGCGAGGCGCTCGAGCGGGGCTGCGTCGACCTGGTCCTCGCCGGACACCTGCACGTGCAGGTCGGGCCCAACCGCAAGACCGGTGAGAACGGCAAGGTCGGCTACCGCTACACCAACGGCACCACCGGGGGCGCGGCGTACGCGATCGCGGTCGGCTCCAAGCTGCGCCGCGAGGCGGAGGTGACCCTGGTGACCTACGCCGACGGCCGCCCGGTCGGCCTCCAGCCGGTCCAGCTGCGCACCGACGGCAAGTTCGTGGTGTCGGCGTACGTGCCGCTCGACCTGGGGTGAGGCGTGGGTCCCATCCGCTCCAGGTTCACCACGGTATGCAGATCAACCTGAACTCCCCACGACATGCATGTCGTGGACAGTCCAGGTTCGCCTGCATACCGTGGTGAACCTGGCCTCGCGCAGCCACCGGATCGGAGCCCCCGCCGCAGCGCAGCGCCCCGTCAGCCGCTGGTGACCTTGGTCAGGTCGATCACGAACACCAGGGGGGCGCTGGCCGGGATGGTGGGCGGGCTGCCCTGGGCGCCGTACCCGAGGGCCGGGGGTACGACGATCACCCGGCGACCGCCGACCTTCATCGGCGGGACACCGGTGGTGCCTCCGATGCCCTGGGTGAAGCCGGGCACCACCCCGGTCAGCGGGAACTGCGCGAGCATCCCGCGCGACCAGGACGAGTCGAACTCCTTGCCGCTCTTGTAGAGCACCCCGTCGTACTGGACGGTGACGCAGGACGTCGGGTCGGCCGCCTGGCCCTTGCCGACGACGAGGTCCTTGTAGAGCAGCTTCTTGGGCGAGGCGGCGGCCTTCGCGGTCACCCCGGGCTTGCCGCCGAGGTCCTTGGCGCCGGTGATCTTGACGCCGTCGAAGGACACGGTCGCGCCCTTGGCGGCGCGCACCTGCTTGGCCGCGAACTGCTCGGCCCCGCACTGCGCGGCGGGTGCCGACTGGGCCGCGCTCGCACCGGCGGCCGGTGTCTTGGCGGCACCGGCGCCCGCGGCCGGGGTCGAGTCGTCCCCGCCACGGTTGGCGACCACCACCACCACGACCACGATGATCACCGCCACCGTGACGATCGCGCCCGCGATCACGCTCAGCCGGTTGCGCCTGGCCCGCCGCTGGCGCATCGCTTCACGCTTGCGCGCTTCGCGTCGTCGCTCGGCCTCGCGGCCCTGCCGGTTGGTCGCCATGCTCGTGCTCCCGAGAGTTCGGGCGGTCGCCGGTGCGGCCGCGAGGACTTGGGGAAGTCTACGAAGGGGCCCAGAACAGCAGCGGTCCGCCTCCGAGGTCCCGCACTAGGGTGAGCGGCATGCCGATGCGGATCGTGGCGAACCGGCCGGACCCCCAGCTGTTCTCGCTGCCGTGGGACCGGCCCGCTGGCGGAGTGGACCGACCACGTGGTGCCGCTGCCGCGGGGCCTCTCGCGCCACGTCGTGCGCATCGTCCGGCTGGGCGACACCGTCTACGCGCTCAAGGAGACCCAGGAGCCGATCGCGTGGCGGGAGTACAACCTGCTGCGCGACCTCGGCCGCCTCGGGCTGCCGGCGGTCGTGGCGCACGGCGTGGTGACCGGGCGTACGTCGCCCGACGGCGAGGAGCTGCCGGCGATGCTGATCACCCGGCACCTGAGCTTCGCGATGCCCTACCGCACGCTGTTCAGCCACGGCGTCCGCGCCGACAGCCTGCCGCTGATCATCGACGCGCTGCGTGGTGCTGCTGGTGCGACTGCACCTGGCCGGCTTCTACTGGGGCGACGTGTCGCTGTCCAACGTGCTGTTCCGCCGCGACGCCGGCGCGTTCGCGGCGTACCTCGTCGACGCGGAGACCGGCGAGCTGCGCGAGGAGCTCTCGCGCAACCTGCGGGAGTACGACGTCGAGGTCGGCACGCAGAACGTCTTCGCCGAGCTGCTCGACCTCAAGGCGGGCGGTCTGGTCGGTGGCGAGACCGACCCGACGGGACGTGATCGAGCGGATCACCGAGCGCTACACCTCGCTGTGGGACGAGCTGACCGGGCAGGAGGAGTTCGACCTGTCCGAGATGTGGCGCATCGAGCAGCGCGTGGAGCGGCTCAACGAGCTCGGCTTCGACGTCGAGGAGCTCGACGTGGTCACCGACTGGGACGGTGACACGGTGCGGATCGAGCCGCGGGTGGTCGAGCTCGGCCACCACTGCCGCGAGCTGCGCGACCTGACCGGGCTCGACGTCGAGGACAACCAGGCCCGGCGGCTGCTCAACGACCTGGCGGCGTTCACGGCGTACTTCTCCGCCGACGGCGACGACAAGATGACCGTCGCCGCGATCTGGCTGCACGACGTCTACGAGCCGGTGCTGGCCCGGATCCCGGTCGAGCTGCGCGGCAAGCTGGAGGGCCCGGAGATCTTCCACGAGGTGCTCGAGCACCGGTGGTTCCTCTCGGAGCAGGCCGGCGCCGAGCAGGGCATCCTCGAGGTGGCCGACGACTACGTCGCCCACGTCCTGCCCGGACGGCCCGACGAGGCGATGGCCACCCCGGAGGACGACCCGGACGAGCTGCTCCCGCTGGCGACCGACTGAGCCGTGGCCCCGGTCCGGGGATACTCCCTGACGAACTGCGGCGCCTCAGGCCGGATCCACCTGCGGAAGGTCGGGGACCATCCCCCCGGGGCCCTCGCCGACCACCCCCAGGGGGCCGCGCGGACCCACCCGGACCTCACAGCTTCCAGACCACGAACCCCGGTCGGTCGTACGCCGGCAGGGTGACCGCGCCGTCCGCGTCGGGGACGATCGCTCCGGGGGCCACGGTCCCCGTGGCGAACAGCACCGAGCCGTCGCGCAGGCCCAGCGGCCCGGCCGGCAGGGTGACCTCGGGCGAGCCGCCGCGCGACGCGGCCACGAGCACCGACCCGTCCGGGTGCTCGCGCGCGAAGACCACCAGGTCGTCGCCGAGGTGCACCCAGCGCAGCCCGCCGCGGCGCAGGGCGGCCTGCTCGCCGCGCAGCCGGGCGAGGGCGGCGTACACCTCGAGGGTGCTGGTGTCCCAGCTCTCGACGTGGCCCACGGCATGGAGCGCCGCGAGTCCTCGCCGTCGACGCCCTCCAGGCCGAGCTCGTCGCCGGCGAACACCATCGGCACGCCGGGCAGCGTGAACTGCATCCCGACGGCGACGTGGTGCAGGTCGGCGGAGCCGGTGGTGGTCCGGATCCGCGGGCTGTCGTGGGAGCCGAGGATGTTCCAGCTGCGTGTCGAAGGCCCGCCAGCCGAAGCGCGCCGGGAAGCCGCGCAGCGCCGTCATCGCCGTCCCACCGGTACGCCGGGGCACCCCGACCGGCAGCCCGAAGCTGCGGCACGTGCCGCTCGGGGTCGGCGCAGCCAGGTCCAGACCGGGAACGAGAAGCCGTAGTAGTTCATCGTCGCCGTGCCAGCCGTCGCCGTCGAGGTCGCCCGAGGCGTCGTGGCCGTGCTCGCCCACGATCAGCGCGTCCGGCCGGCGCCGCGGCACGGATCTCGCGGGCCACGTCGTGGGCGAGGTCGATCTCCGCGCGCCGCCCGGTCATGTTCGCGACGTCGATCCGCCACCCGTCGAACGCCGACGTCGAGCCAGCGCGTCACGACCGCGCGGAACGCGGCGGCCGCAGCTCGGGGTCGCGGTGGTCGAGCTTGGGCAGGCGTGAGCACGCCCTTCCAGCCCTCGTAGGAGCCGTCCGGTCGAAGTAGTAGAAGCGGTGCTCGGGTGCCCGGGGTCGGCGCTGCGCGCTGCGGAACCACTCGTGGGTGTCGCCGGTGTGGTTGCTGGTCAGGTCGCCGACGAACCGCATGCCGCGCTCGTGGGCGGCTCCGAGCAGGCGTCGGCACGCGTCGTCGCCGCCGAGCAGCGGGTCGACCTCGGTCGAAGGTCGAGGCGTTGTAGCGGTGGTTGCTCTCGGCCGGGAACGATCGGGGTCAGGTAGAGCGTGTCGGCGCCCAGCCGGGCCACGTGGTCGAGGTGCTCGGCGACGCCGTCGAGGTCGCCGCCGTAGAGCTCGAGCGCCTCGGGGCGTCGGCCGCCGTGGATCGGCTCGGTCGTCCCACGGCGCCGGGACCGCCCAGTCGGGCACCGGCCGGTCGTCGGCGGCCGCGCGAGCGGGCGAACCGGTCGGGGAAGATCTGGTAGACCACCGCGTCGCGGCCCCAGTCCGGCGCGGCGGCGTACGTCGAGACGACGAAGTCGTCGGCGTCCGGCACGTCGTGGCCGAACACGCCGGCCTGGTTCAGCCAGGCGTACTCTCGGGCCGGTCACGACCAGGAACCGGTAGTGCTGCACCGGGTTGCGCAGGTGCAGCCGGCCCTGCCACCAGCACCGTGTCGGTCGTCCTGGCCGGCCGACCTCGAGCGCGGTGTAGAACGGCTCGGCGTCCTCGACGTTGCGCAGCCACACCGCGGCGGTCGGTGCCAGGGTCGACGTACGCACCCGGACCAGCACGTCGCTGCCGAGCGCGGGAGCCTCGTCGGAGAGGTAGAGCGGCGAGCCGTCGTGGTGCGGGTCGTCCAGCAGGTGCTCCATCCGGACACGCTATCGAGGTGACCGGGGTCCTCGCCCGCGCCTACGATCGAGTCGCGCACCGGCCGGTGTAGCTCAGTTGGTAGAGCGCTTCTCTTGTAAAGAAGATGTCGCGGGTTCGACTCCTGTCACCGGCTCCACGCCATCCCGGGGTCGCCGGTCCGGCGACCTGCCGCGACCGTGCCCGGCCCGCGCCCGACGCGCGGCTATGTTGCTGCGACGAGCGACGATACGGCGGCGATGGTGCTGGCCCGGTCGCTGCTGCTCGTGCTGGTCGCGTGCGGGGTCAGCCAGACCGGCAGGCCCGGCCCGGGTGTCGGTCCGGGCCGACGGCGGCACCCCGGCCTCGGCCTTCCGGGCCTCGGTCAAGCTGCCGGACTCGGCGACGCCGGCGGTGAAGCGGCCCAACATCCTGGTCGATCGAGGCCGACGACATGCGCACCGACGACCTGGCGTTCATGCCCACCGTGCGCAAGCTGATCGGCGGGCGCGGGCTGAGCTTCGACGAACTCGTTCGCGCCGTACCCGCTGTGCTGCCCGAGCCGGGCGTCGTTCCTGTCCGGCAAGTACGCCCACAACCACGAGGTGCTCAGCACGCAGTCGACCCGTTCGGCTTCCAGCTCCTTCGACGACCGCACGACGATCGCGACGGTGCTGCAGAAGGCCGGCTACCAGACCGCGCTCGACGGCAAGTACCTCAACGGCTACGGCAAGCAGCCGATCCAGGCCACCGGAAGCCCTCGCTGCACTACGTGCCGCCCGGCTGGACCAGTGGATGGCCGGGCTGGACCACGGCGTTCGGCCCCAGACTCGCCCTACGGCGGCGGCACCTACCGCTACTTCTCGATGACGCAGAACGTCAACGGCAAGGTCGCCGCCCACAAGGGCGTGTACTCGACGTACCTCCTCGGGCGGCAGACCCGCGGGCTGATCACCGACTTCGGCAAGACCGGCAAGCCCTGGTTCATCTGGTCGACCCCGGTGGCGCCGCACTTCGGCGACCCGTCGAGAGAGGACGACCCGGAGCCGGTCCGCGACGACAAGGGCCGATTGCAGGCGTTCAAGACGCCGGCGCGGCCCAAGTGGGTCAAGGGCTTCTTCGACAAGCGTGATCACGCACCCGCTCGGCGACCCCGAGGTACGGGCCCGGCCGAGGCCGACATGTCGCGACAAGCCGGCGCTACCTGCGCTACTTCCCGGAGACGAACGACCCAGGAGAAGGCCGCGCTGACCGAGGTGTCGCCGGCAGCGCGCGGAGTCGCTCTACGTCGCTCGACCGGCAGATCGGCAAGACCCTGGGCACGCTCAAGAAGACCGGTCAGTAGGACGACACGATCGTCGCCTTCACCTCCGACAACGGCTACTTCCTCGGCGAGCACCGCAAGCGGCAGGGCAAGATCCTGGCCCACGAGCCGTCGCTGCGGGTGCCGCTGCTGATCGCCGGGCCGCGGCATCCCGCACGGCATGCGCTACGACCCGATCACCACGATCGACCTGGCCTCGACCTTCGCCGACTACGCCGGCGTCGAGGGCGGCATGCCGGGCTCCGACGGGATCTCGATGCGGCCGACGATCGACGAAGGGCGACCAGGGCTGGACCACGCCCGTGGTCACCGAGGGCACGATGGGCGACACGGCCGTACTTCGGCAACTTCAAGCTCCGCGCGGTTCCAGTCCGCGCTCAACACCGAGGGCATCCGCACCGCGCGGTGGAAGTTCACCAAGTACTCCACCGGCGAGATCGAGCTCTACGACCTCCAGAACGACCCGCTCGAGCTTCACAGCCTGCAGGACGACCCGGCGTACGACCCGGATCAAGGCGCAGATGGACAAGCTCTGGGAGCGCTACTACGCCTGCAAGGGCGCCGCGTGCGACGCGCCGCTGCCTGCGCGAGTCTGCGGGCCACGCCGCGCCGAGACGAAGGCGATCACCGACCAGCGAGGACCGCCAGGCAGGCGCAGTACTACGACGACCCGTTCCCGGAGCGCTGGGACGCGGCGGACAGGGTCCTCAGGCGGGCACGGCGGTGAACTGCGTGCCGCGGGTGGGCGATCGCCTCCTGCGACTGCACCAGCTGCGAGCTCGCGCCGACCGCTGTCGAGGGTGGTCGCGAGCAGGTCGAAGACGCTCGAGGCGGTGCGCTCGAGCGCCGCCTTCGGGTCGCCCGTGGCGAGCAGGTGGGCGGTGAACAGGGCGGCCGTCACGTCGCCGGAGCCGTTGGCCTTCAGCGGCAGCCGCGGGGTCTGCACGATCCACGCCGCGTCCCCGTGCACGGCGAGCATCTCGACGGTGTCCTCGGGTGCGTCGGGTCGCAGCACGCTGGTGACCAGCACGGTGGACGGGCCCATGGCCCGGACCGTGCCTACGGCGGCCAGGGTCTCGGGCAGGGTGCGGGTGCGGCTGCCGTCCTCGTCGCCGGTGAGGTAGCCGAGCTCGAACTGGTTCGGGCGTGATCAGGTCGGCCTGCGGCACCACCTGCTCGCGCAGCAGCACCGGGATCGCCGGGTCGACGAAGCAGCCCGAGGTCGCGTTGCCCATCACCGGGTCGCAGGCGTAGATCGCGGCCGGGTTGGCCGCCTTGACCGCGGCCACCGCCTCGAGGATCACCCCGCCGATCTCCTCTCCGCCCTGGTAGCCCGAGAGCACGGCCTCCACCTCGCCGAAGGCCCCGCGCTCGCCGACGCCCCGGATCACCGCTCGCACGTCGTCGGCGGGGAGCAGCGGGCCGCGCCACTCGCCGTACCCGGTGTGGTTGGAGAACACGACGGTGGACACCGGCCACACCTCGACGCCCAGCCGCTGCAGCGGGAAGACGGCCGCGCAGTTGCCGACGTGGCCGTAGGCGACGGAGGACTGGATCGACAGGATGCTCACGCCCTCGATTCTGACTCCTCGGTGCTGCGCTGGCGCCCGAGGGCCAGAGCGTCAGGCGACCAGCAGCGAGCGCTTGGCCAGGCCCATCCAGAAGCCGTCGATGACCTGCTCGGCCCGGCGCACCGGGGTCGGTGGCGGCGCCGAGGGTGATGAACAGCGGGATGTAGTGCTCGACGCTGGGGTGGGCGTAGGGCATCCCGGGGGCGCGATCGCGGTACGCCGCCAGCTCGTCGACGTCGCCGCGGGCCATGGCCTCGGCGGCCCAGGCGTCGAAGTCGGCCGACCAGCTCGGGGCGGGGGCGTCGGTGCGGAAGTCCTGGAGGAACGGCAGGCCGTGGGTGAGGAAGCCCGAGCCGATCACCAGCACGCCCTCGTCGCGGAGCGCAGCGAGCCGCCGCCCGATCCGCAGCAGCCGGCTCGGGGTCCTGGGTGGGCAGGGACATCTGGACCACGGGGATGTCCGCGTCGGGGTACATCACCCGGAGCGGCACCCAGGCGCCGTGGTCCAGGCCCCGGCTGGGGTGCTGGTGGACCGGCTCGGTGTCCGGCAGCACGGCCGCGATCCGTGCGGCCAGCGCTGAGGCGTCGAGGCTGGGATAGGTCAGCGTGGAGTACTTCGGGTCGAAGCCACCGAAGTCGTAGACCAGCCCGACCCCCGGGCCGCTCGCCGTGAGCGAGATCGGCGCCGACTCCCAGTGCGCGCTGACGATCAGGATCGCCGTCGGACGCGCGAGACGGTCCGCGAGGCGGCGCAGCTGGGCGGTCCAGAGGGCGTCGTCGAGCAGTGGCGGGGCGCCGTGGCCGATGTAGAGCGCGGGCATGCGGTCGTTCATGAGGATGATGGTAGTTCAAGATTGAATCAGATTTGGACGAGGCTCTCGGACACGACTTCGTCCTTGCTCAACCAGCGAGGATCCTGGTCGCGAAGACGGCGCACGGCCCGCGGATGCGCTCACCCGGAGTGGTAGTCCTTCGGCTTCGGGACGCCGTTGTCCTGGCCGTACCAGTCCAGCACCACCTTCGCGGGGATCCCAGCGCCCTGATCGATCAGCTCGTGGGTCGTGCTGAACCCCACGTCGGGGTCGCTGACCAGCGCGACCAGGGCATCGGCGAGATGGCGCGGTTCGCCGGACAGCTTCTTGCGGATCGGCGGGCCGTACACGTAGGCAACGGTGTAGACCCCATCTCCCCAGCTCTGCGCGTCGATCGACCCCGGGTCCTCCTCCGGCTGCTGCTCCTGCCACGCCAGGGTCACCCTTCGGCCGTCGGCGGACCTGGAGTGCCGACAGCCTGCGTAGACCCGCTGGTCCGCGCAGCCGACGGCATCCTTGGGCCGGCCCCCGTGGGCGATCACCAGTCGCACGTGCATCGCGTCGGTGCCCGCGCGGGCGAAGGCGACCTCGACCCCGAGATCACCCTTGGCCACGTCATCGCGGGCGAACAGCGGGGCAACCGCCGACACGTGCCCCTCCGCCGGCCCGAGCGCAGCGATGACCGCGGCCGCGGTCGAGCGGTGCGTGCTCTTCTCGGTCGCCGCGTCGCTGTTGCCACCACAGCCGGCCGCGGCCAGGAGCAGAGCGCCCACGCACGCGACCGACCGCCACCGGTCTGTCTCGCGAGTGGATCGCGTCATGGCGCGACGCTACGTCGGGTCCTGCCGCCCGCCGGTCCGTCCGCGGGATCCGTCGCCGAACCGTTAGGCCAGGGCCCAGTCGACGGGCTCGCCACCCTGCTCGACCAGCATCCGGTTCACCCGGCTGAAGGGCTTGGAGCCGAAGAACCCGCGATGCGCCGACAGCGGGCTGGGGTGCACCGACTCGACCCACGGCACCCCGCCCAGGGCCGGCTTGAGGGACTGCGCGTCGCGGCCCCACAGGATCGCGGCCAAGGGACCGCCGCGCGCGACGAGGGCCGCGATGGCCTGCTCGGTGACCGGCTCCCAGCCCTTGCCGCGGTGCGAGGCGGGCGAGCCCGGGCTCACGCTCAGCGAGCGGTTCAGCAGCAGCACCCCGGCGTCGGCCCAGGCGGAGAGGTCGCCGCTCTCGGGGCGGCGTACCCCCAGGTCGTCGACCAGCTCGGTGTAGATGTTGACCAGGCTCTTCGGCACCGGGCGTACGTCGGGAGCCACCGAGAAGCTCAGTCCCACCGGGTGGCCGGGGGTGGGGTAGGGGTCCTGGCCGACCACCAGCACCTTGACCTGAGCGAGAGGGCGCGCGAAGGCGCGGAAGATCTGCTCACCGGCCGGCAGGTAGCGCCGACCCGCCTCGACCTCCGCGCGCAGGAACGCACCCATCCGGGCGATCTGCTCGTCGACCGGGGCCAGTGCCTCGGCCCAGTCTGGAGCGACCAGACCTCGCTCCACGAGCCCGCTGAGTGCGCTCATCTGCTGGCTGGTCCGTTCGGTCGGTGGCCCGGTTGCGGCTCCGGCGGGCTGTAACGCGGGGTTACGGTCGCTGGAGTGGTCCTGCTGACGCTACGCGCGTGCTGTTGACCAGTGTGCGGCGCCGGGCGCTGCTTCGCGGGTGGTGTTGACGCTTCGCGCGTCGTACAACGCTTGTACAGCGACCGTAACCCCGCGTTACAGCTCGCGGGTCGGCCGGGTGAGCCGGTCCAGGAAGGCGGTCAGCAGGGCTTCGCGCAGCGGCGGGTCGGCCAGGTCGAGCAGGGTGTTGATCTCCGCCATCGACTCCGGCATCCCGACCCCGTCGTCGCCGGCCATCCCGACGGCGGCGAGCAGGCCGTCGAAGTCGGCGTCGGTCAGGGTGGCGGCGTCGAGCGACCGGACGAACCCGACGATCTCCGGGTCGACCTGCACCGGGCCGGACGCGACCGCGGCGGCGACCGCTGCGCGCAGCGCGGACAGGAACTCCTCCACCAGCGGCGCCGTCGCGGCCGACAACGACAGGTGGACGGTCGGCGGCTGACCGCGGAAGGACAGCTGCGGCTGCACCCACCAGCCGGCCTCGCCCATCAGGTCGGCGATCGTGAACACGTCGCAGCCCGGCCCCGTCGCGAAGGCCACCAGCGTCGAGTCGGGGGCGGCCACGACGGACAGCTCGGGGATCGCGCCCAGGCCGGCAACGAGCCGGTCCATCCCGTCGAGCACCTGCCGGGTCAGCTCGAGGTAGCCGTCGTCGCCGACCTCCGAGACCACCGCCCACGCTCCGGCCAGCGGCCCGCCCGACTTGGTCGACTGCATGGTGGAGTTCAGCATCGTGTACCCCGGCCAGGCGGCACTGGCGAAGAACTGCGCCCGCCGCAGATCAGGGGTGCGGTGCAGCAGCAGCGAGGTGCCCTTGGGGGCGTAGGCGTACTTGTGCAGGTCGACCGAGATGCTGGTGACGCCCTCGACGGCGAACGTCCAGGCCGGTACGACGCGCCCCAGCCGGGCGGCGTACGGCAGGACCCAGCCGCCGATGCAGGCGTCGACGTGGCACCGGATCCCGCGGGCCGCCGCGAGCGCCGCGATCTCGGCCACCGGGTCGACCACCCCGTGCGCGTACGACGGCGCGCTGGCCACCACGAGCACGGTGCGCTCGTCGATCGCGGCGGCCACCGCGGCGGGGTCGGCCCGGAAGTCCGAGCCCACGTCGACCAGCACCGCCTCGACCCCGAAGTAGTGCGCCGCCTTGTGGAAGGCCGCGTGCGCGGTGCTCGGCAGCACCATCCGCGGACGATCGATCTCCGGGTGCGCGTCGCGAGCCCCCTGCACCGCGAGCAGCACCGACTCCGTGCCGCCGGAGGTGACGGTGCCGACCGTCGACGGCGGTCCGTCGAGCAGCCGCGCCGCGAAGCCGACCAGGTCGTTCTCCATGGCGAG
Source organism: uncultured Actinomycetota bacterium (assembly GCA_963843875.1). Taxonomy (GTDB): domain Bacteria; phylum Actinomycetota; class Actinomycetes; order Propionibacteriales; family Nocardioidaceae; genus Marmoricola. The sequence goes on from CAWJMC010000005.1 coordinate 286,213, forward strand.
CAGCGACGGGAAGGCGGTGGGGTCGAGGCCGTTGGAGCCGGCGTACGCCGCCACCGCCTCCCGCCCGATCCGGTCGACCTCGCCGAGCCCGGAGTCGTAGACGTAGGCCAGGGTGCGACCGCCGTGCACCGGCACGTCGCCGGCCTGCAACGCCCGCAGTCGTTCGAGCACGGTCATGTGAGTACCTCCTGGTGGTCGACGGACGCGGCGTCGAGGGAGTAGCCGCGCAGGAAGAGCAGGCTGACCAGCACCAGCACGGCGGGCAGCAGCGAGAAGCCGAGCACGATCGCCCTCACCGCCGACCCCGGCTGGGCGACGTCGCCGGTGGTGGAGGAGACGTAGCCGCCGATCGCCAGCACGACCGCGAACACTCCCGGCCCGAGCGCCAGGCCGAGCGTCTCGCCGGCGGTCCACACGCCCGTGTAGACCCCGGCCCGGGACTCGCCCGTGCGTCGGGCGTCGACGGCTGCGGCGTCGGGCAGCATCGCCAGCGGGAAGACCTGGATGCCGGCGTACCCCACCCCGACCAGTGCCGTGGCGGCGAAGACGACGGCGTGCGGCTCGACGCGCGCACCGGTCAGGATCACCGCCGCCAGTGCGAGCACCAGCGACGCCAGCAGGTAGCCGGTCTTCTTGCCGACCCGGGCGCCCAGCGACGCCCAGGCGGGGGTGAGCAGCAGGGCCGGCCCGACGAAGCAGACGAACAGCAGCGTGGCCGCAGCCTTGTCGTCGAGCACGTGCCGGGCGACGTAGTCGACCCCGGCCAGCATCATCCCCGTGGCGAGAGCCTGGACCACGAAGGTGCACAGCAGCAGCCGGAAGTCGCGGGCCCCGGCCACGATCCGCAGCTGGTCGCGCAGTCCGCCGGCGATCGGCCGAGGAGCCCGGACCGGTGCCGCCGCGGTCCCGCGGTACGCCCCGACCACGCCGACCAGGAGCAGGGCGCCGGCGAAGAGCCCGACCAGCAGGTAGCCGGTGCGCCCGCCCACGGCGTTGCGCAGCGCCGGGGACACCGCACCGCTGAGCATGATCACCAGCGCCAGGATCGACACCCGCCAGGTCATCAGCCGGGTGCGCTCGTCGTACGACGCGGTGATCTCCGCCGGCATCGCGACGTAGGGCACCTGGAAGAAGGCGTACGCCGTGGCGCACAGCACGAACATCACCAGCACCCAGGCGCCGTCGAGCACGCGCGAGCCGAGGTCCGGCGCGGCGAACAGCAGCACGAAGAAGACCGCGAGCGGCAGCCCGCCGCGCAGCAGGAACGGCCGGCGGGGCCCGCGCGGGTCGGTGCTGCGGTCGCTGATCCGCCCGGCGATCGGGTTCAGCACGACGTCCCAGGCCTTGGGGGCGAACACGATCACGCCGGCGACGACGGCCGCGATGCCCAGGGTGTCGGTGAGGTAGGGCAGCAGGATCAGCCCGGGCACCGTGCCGAACGTGCCGGTCGCGACCGAGCCCAGGCCGTAGCCGAGACGGACGCCGCGGGGCAGGTCCTCCGGCGACATGGCGACACGCTACTAGGGCGTGTCTCCCGAATCCGGCCCGAACCCGGCCGTGCCGGTCGGCCGGTCAGGTGAGGTGTCGCGCGACGTCACCGGCCAGCACCACGCGGACGGCGTCGGCCGGGGTCACCGCGTGGGCGAAGCGTCCGGCGTCCAGCGAGGTGGTCAGCTGCTCGCGACCCAGCTCGATGGTGGCGGCGCTGACGCCGAGGGCCGCGGCGGGCCCGGTCGAGGCCTCGAAGTCCTCGAGCATCAGCCCGATGGCCGCGGTCAGGTCGAACGCGTCGGCCTCCGGGTGGTCGGGGATGTCGGGGGCGCCGAACAGCTCGCCCCCGACCAGGTCACCCGGTCCGACGTCGACGACCGTGAGGTGGGCGAGGTTGGTCTCCTCGGGGGCCTTCGTGGGGCTGTCGAAGGGCAGGTCGAGCAGACGTCGGTCGATGGAGGCCATCAGGTCGAAGAGGATCTGGTTCTCGGCCAGCCTGGCCGGGTCGATGGCGATGGCGCAGTCGTCGAGCAGCCGGCTGGCGAGCGGTGCCACCGTCACCCCGACCTGAGGGGCGCGTCCGGCGTGGCAGCGGTTGCGGAACTCGCGGTAGTGCAGGATCAGCGGGTGCGCGTCGAGCGCGGAGTGCTCCTCGAGCAGCGCGACGGACGCCGCGAAGGCGTCGTTCCAGGAGGCCCAGTCCCGCTTCTCGTCGAAGTCCTTGCGCCGGGTGCGGGCGAACCGCACGGGGTCCTTCAGCGTGTAGAACGGCCGGTAGGCCTCACCGCCGCCGCCCCCGAGCTGCACGTAGAACCCCAGGTGGTCACGGCGCGAGAGGTAGACGGGGCGGTAGACGCCGAGGTTCAGCTGCCGCCAGATGTCGTACGCCGCCGCCGTCGGGATGGACAGCCCCGGGACCTTCGGCCGGGGGACCGGGTTGACGGTGAAGCCGAGCTGCTCGCCGAGGTGCTGGGCGACGCGGAGGTCGTCGGCGTGCGGCGGCTGCTGGCCGCTGCGCACGAAGTACCGCTCGGGCGGCACCTCGCCCAGCCGGGCCGCCATCAGCACCAGGCCCGTGACGATGCGCGAGTCCCGTCCGCCGGTGAGGTCGGTGGCGAAGGCCGTGGTGCCGTGCAGCAGGGTCACGATCCGGGAGGCCCAGACGCTGAGGTAGCGGTGCAGGGCGACCTCGTACGACGCGGGCGGCGCCGGGGGCCGGCGGACGACCCGCACGCCGGCGGCGTCGATGTGCACGTCGCAGGTCGACGGAACGAGGTTGATCTCGGCGTACACCGTCTCGAAGGTCGTCAGCTGGGAGCCGAAACCGCCCGGCAGCCCCCAGGCCGCGAGCTGGTGCCGTCGCAGCGAGAGCCGCCGCCCGTTGGCGCGGAGGTGCTGGGCCAGTCGGGTGACGGAGTTCGACATCGCCCACAGGCCGTCCTCGGCGTAGAGGAAGAGCTTCTTGAACCCGAAGTGGTCGCACCCCGCGACGAGGGACTCGCCGATCCGGCGCAGCGAGAAGTAGCAGCCGTCCTCACCCGGGGTGATGGCCCGAGCGCGGGCCGCCTCGAACGCCTGCGCGCCGGCCGCGCCGATCACGACGTCGGCCCCGACCATGGCGTAGCCGTGGAACCAGGAGCCGTCGGGCCGGTCCCGGCTGGACACCAGGAAGGTGCGGTCGGAGATGCGCTGGGTCACGGTCCGAACCCTAGGGTCCGCGACGAGCCGATCGCCGAACCCGGTCGGACCGGACGGGTCCAAACCGCCGTTCCGACCGTAATGTGGGTCACATCGCCGCAGCAGTGCTGCCGAGGAGGAGGGGTCCATGACCGAGCAGGGAACGGCCGCCGCGCGGGACGACGCGCAGGAGCCGGAGGAAGTCCAGGAGAACACCACCGACGGGGCGCCGTCCGCGGGTGCCGGCACCGGGAACACGCTCAGCGACCGCCAGCGGGAGGTGCTGACCCGGATGATCCGGGTCGTCTACCCGCACGACCGGTTCCCCGACGGGCCGTACGAGCGGACCGCCCGGGCCGTCGAGGAGGCGGGTGCGGCCTCCGAGGCGGAGTTCGCGACGTTGGGCAGGGGCCTCGAGGCCCTCGATGCCGACGCCGGCGGTGACTTCACCGCCCTCGACGAGGCGGCCGCGACCGCTCAGCTGGAGAAGATCGACTCCGAGCCGTTCTTCGCCCAGGTGCACGCCACCTGTGTGGTGGCGCTGTACGACGACCGTGAGGTCTGGGAGCTCCTCGGCTACGAGGGCCCGTCGTTCGACAAGGGCGGCTACGTCGACCGGGGCTTCGACGACCTCGACTGGCTGCCCGACCCGCGCATCACCGAGTCCGACCAGCCCAGGGTCGAGATCTCCGAAGGGAGCCAGGCATGAGCACCCCGAACCTCGGCAAGAAGATCGAGGAGTCCGAGGCGGTCGTCGTGGTCGTCGGGTCGGGCGCCGGCGGCGGCACCACGGCCTACGAGCTGGCGCAGAAGGGGATCAAGGTCGTCGTGCTCGAGGCCGGCCCCTGGCTGACCCAGGACGACTTCATGAACGACGAGTGGCCCGCCTTCGCCCAGATGGCCTGGCTCGACAACCGCACCACCTCGGGTGACTGGCGCGTCGCCACGGACTTCCCCAACCTGCCGACCTGGATCGTCAAGGCGGTGGGTGGCACCACGACCCACTGGGCCGGCGCGACACCGCGCTTCATGGCCCACGAGTTCGCCGCGCGCACGACGTACGGCGAGGTCGCGGGGGCCAACCTGATCGACTGGCCCGTGACGCTGGAGGAGATGGCGCCCTGGTACGACAAGGCCGAGCAGGCGCTCGGCTCGACGCACCGCCACGGCCGGCCGCCGCTGCCCGCCAACAACAACTACAAGGTGTTCGCCAACGGTGCCGACAAGGCCGGGTTCGTGCAGTACGCCACCGGGCCCTACGCCACCAATGCCGAGCCGTACGACGGCCGCCCGGCCTCGATCCAGGACGGCTTCAACTTCCAGGGCGACAAGAACGGCTCGAAGTGGTCGACGCTGTTCCGCGAGATCCCGCGGGCGATCGAGACCGGCCGCTGCGAGGTCCGACCCGACTCCCAGGCGGTGCGGATCAACCACGACGCCGCGGGTCGCGTCGACGCGGTCGAGTACGTCGACCGCGACGGCAACCTGCACAAGCAGGCCGCCTCGGTGGTCGTCGTCGCCGGCAACTCGATCGAGTCGCCGCGGCTGCTGCTGATGAGCGAGTCCTCGATGTTCCCGGACGGGCTGGCGAACTCCTCGGGCCAGGTCGGGCGCAACTACATGCGCCACCTGACCGGGTCGGCGTACGCCCGCTTCGACAAGCCGGTGCACATGTACCGCGGCGAGACGATGGCCGGGATCATCGCCGACGAGGCGCGCTTCGACCCGTCGCGCGGGTTCGTCGGCGGCTACTACATGGAGACCCTGTCGCTGGGGCCGGCCTTCCTGGCCAGCTTCGTCGAGCCGGGCACCTGGGGCCGCAAGTTCACCGAGCTGATGGACGCCTACGAGAACACCGCGGGGATGTGGATCGTCGGGGAGGACATGCCGCAGGAGACCAACCGGGTGACGCTGAGCGACTCCGTCAAGGACGAGCTCGGCCTGCCCGTGCCGCACGTCAACTACGACGACCACGCCAACGACCTGGCGATGCGCGAGCACGGCTTCGCCAGCGCGGACCGGATCTACGGGGCCGTCGGGGCGACCGGTGTGCACCACACCCCGCCGTACCCCTCGACGCACAACCTCGGCACCTGCCGGATGAGTGCCGATCCGGCCGAGGGCGTGCTGAACCGGTGGGGCCAGGCGCACGACGTGCCCAACCTGTTCGTCAGCGACGGCTCGGTGATGACGACCGGTGCGTCCGCCAACCCGACCCTGACCATCGTCGCCCTGTCGATCCGCCAGGCCGACCACATCGCCTCGGAGCTGTCCGCCGGTTCGCTCTGAGCCGGCGTACGTCCGCAGGTTTCGAGACAGGACTTCGTCCTTCCTCAACCACCGGGAGAGCTCCGGTGGTTGAGGTGGCGCGTCGGCGTCGGCGTAGCTCCGGTGGTTGGGGAGGCGCGTCCGCGTCGGCGTACCCCCGCTGGTTGAGGAGGCGCGTCAGCGCCGGGGCGCCCCCGTTGGTTGAGGAGGCGCGTCAGCGCCGTCTCGAAACCCGGTGAGGCGGGGCTGCTGCGGGGGGTTTCGAGACAGGACTTCGTCCTTCCTCAACCACCGATGTCGCCGTCGTCCTTCCTCAACCACCGATGTCGCCGTCGTCCCTCCTCGACCAGCAGCACGTACGACGTCGGCCTGGGGTGCTAGGCGTCGCGCAGGCGCCGCAGGGCCACGACCGCGCCCACCAGGGCGTAGAGCAGGATCGTCAGGGCCATCAACGGGCCGACCCAGCGGCTCGTCGGGGTGCTGCCGCCCTGGGCCAGGAGCGCTCCGACGCCCAGGACGACCACCTCGGTCGCACCGAGCACGGCCAATGACGACCCGCGGAAGATCCAGGCCAGGCTGACGAAGTGCGCCGCCACCACAAGGGCGACCCACCAGGCGATCCAGTGCGGGTGGCCGGTGGCTGCGAGCCCACCCGCTCCGGCGCTGGCAAGGGCCAGCTCGGTCGCCACGACGATGCCGAAGGAGGCGTAGCGCCCCTCGAGAGCGGTGGCGCGGCGCCAGTTCAGGGCGGTGAGCACCCCGAAGCCGACGGCCAGGGCGATGCCGAGGCCGGCGCCCACGACCAGCGGCAGCCGCAGACCGTCCGCCGGTGACTCCTGGGCCCAGCCGGACCAGACCGAGGTCATCAGCCCGAACCACGCGACGGTGTACAGCAGGTCCCGGAGCTCGGCCAGCATGCGACTCCCTTCGTGCGGTCGACGGTTCGTGCGTCACGCACGACCTGCTCGGCGACCATAACCCGGCCTGACGGCCCAGGAAACGGCCCAGGAGACGGCCCAGGAGACGGCCCAGGAGACGGCCCAGAACCGGGCGCAGGATCCAGGCCCAGGGCTCAGGCCAGCGCCTTGGCGATCGCCAAGGCGGCGGCCTTCTGCTCCCGCGAGAAGGGGTGCAGCGGTGCGGCACGGCGTACGTCGGTGCTGACACCGTTGATCCAGGCCGACTCGCCGGCGCACACGTCGTGACCCTTCGAGGCGGCGTACATGTCGACGAACGTCGCCTTGGTGCTGCTCGCCGCCGAGCGCATCGCGTCGCGCAGCTTGCGGGTCACCGCGTCGACGGAGCGTTCGTTGGCCAGGCTGGCCGGCAGCAGCTTGGGGCACGTCGTGGTCGTCGAGGCGATCCGCGGGTAGCCGACCAGCACCACCTTCGCGTCGGGGGCCTTGGCCTCGATCGCCTCGAGCGCCTTGACCAGGTTGCGCCCGATGCCCGCGACGGTGCGATCGGCCGCGGCCCGGCTGACCTTGCCGCAGCTGGCGCCGTCCCGGTCGGTCTTGCCCTGGAACACCTGGCCACCGGGCCCGCGGATCGGGCAGCCGCGCGAGAGCGAGGCGAAGAGCCCGGAGTCGTTGCCGCCGAGGCCAACCGTGACCAGCTTCGTGCTCGCGGAGACGGCGTCGATCTGGGCGGGCACGCTGGAGTCCTGGAACGTCCGCTGCGGCGAGGTCAGGTCGTTGGTGTCGGCCCCGCTGCACGAGACGTCGTCGAGCTTCGCGCCGATCTGCTTGGCCAGGACCGAGGGGTAGTTGCCGTTGGAGCGCAGGCAGCCCTTGGCGATGTCGGTCAGGTAGACGTACGGCGCGGAGGTGTAGGAGTCGCCGATCGCGACGTACGACCCGTAGCCGTCCGCGGCGGCACTGGGCGCCGGCTCACCGCTGGCGGTGGCGCTGGCGGAGGGCGCGGTGTCGGGCGTGGTGGAGCCGGAGCCTCCGCACGCGGCCAGGGCGAGCAGCAGGAGACCGAGCACCGCGCCGAGGGCCCAACCTGGTGCGGCCCGGGGAAGGAGCCTGCTCACGAGCCCGCCAGGCGGCGCGAGGCGGCGGAGCCGTAGGTCCGCTCCGGGCTCGCGCCGATCGCCTTCGGGTCCCCGGCACCACGACGTCGCGTCGCACGCTTCTTGGGGGGTCGGGCCACGTGCTCGTCGAGCCACTCGTCCAGCACCACCCACGTCGTACGCCGGGCCGCCCGGCCGGTGAGCATGCCCAGGTGGCCGCCGGGCACGATCTCGAGCCGGACCTCCGACGAGCCGGGCAGCAGCCCGGTGAGCGGGCGGACCGCCTCGAGCGGGGCGATGCCGTCGGTGTTGCCCGCGAAGACCAGCACCGGGACCGTGATGTCGGCCAGCCGGATCTCGACCCCCTCGAGCTCGAAGAGGCCTTCCTTGAGCCCGTTGCCCTTGACCATCCGGTGGTACAGCTGGCCGAAGGTGCGCCCGGGGTAGGCGCTCATCTCGTCGGTGAAGCGCCCGACGGCCTCGATCTGGGCCAGGAACTCGGTGTCGTCGAGGTTGATCAGCTGTGCGTACGGCTTGGTCAGGTACTTCTGCAGGCTGGCGAGCTGGAAGGCCCGCTTGACCAGTGGCTGCGGTGCGCCGCCCAGCAGCCGGTAGAGCTGGGTGACGATCCCGCCGTCGGTGAGGCCGAGGATGGGGCGCAACGGCGCGATCAGGGGCACCTTGCTGACGTCGAAGGGGGAGCCGAGCAGGCTCAGCGAAGCGATCGGCAGCTCCTCGTCGAGCCCGGCGGCCCGAGCGGCGGCGAGCGCCGCGAAGATCCCGCCCAGCGACCAGCCGACCACGTGCACGGGGCGTCCGCCGGCGTGCAGGCTGGCCACCCGGACCGCCTCGGGCACGACGTCGCGGACCCAGTGCTCCATGCCGAGGGCGCGGTCCTTGAAGCTGATCTGGCCGTACTCGACGAGGTACGTCGGTCGACCCTGCTGCACCAGGTGCTCGACCAGCGAGCACCCGCGACGCAGGTCGTAGCAGCTGGACGGCGCGGCCAGGGGCGTGACCAGCAGCACCGGGTCGCCGCTCGGGGCGACCGTGCGCTGGGGCCGGTAGTGGTAGACCTCGCGCTGCGGGCCGTCGTCGATCAGCGTGCGAGGCATCTTGCGGAGATCGGCGAGCCCGCCGTAGACCAGGCTGTGCGCGACGTTGGACGCCGCCGAAACCAGCTGCGTGGGCTTCGGGATCAGGTCCATGCCGGCAAGGCTACCCAGGCGGGTTCAGGGTCCAGCAGTCGCTCGGCGCGGCTCAGGCCACGTCGCGGACCGGCCCCAGCCACGGCTCCAGGCCGTCCTCGCCGCCGGTCGGCCCGTCGACCCGGTCACCCGGGCTGAGCAGCATCGCGTCGAAGGCCTGGCGCAGACCGGCCGGCGGTACGCCGACGCCGGTGACGACGTTCCGGGTGAGTGGCGCCGTACGTCCCCACGACCCACCTGGTCCGACCGAGAGCTGACCCCCGGCGCCGGCCCACACCGGCATGTCTGCTGGGCGGCCGGCCACCCGGGAACGGCCGCGCGAGCGGTGCCGGCCACCGCCGAGCCGGGCGAGGTCACGGGGCAGGTCCCAGCCCAGGCTGAGCAGGGTGCTGGCCATCGTGTCGGGGTCGACACCCGTCACCAGCAGGGCCGGGACCGTCACCGTCAGTCCTTGGACACCCGGCGGCGCAGTGCGGCGCCGGCCTTGAAGGCGGGGGCGTCGGACGCGGCGATCTCCAGGGCGGCGCCGGTCTGCGGGTTGCGCCCGGTGCGGGCCTTGCGGTGGCGCACCTCGAAGGTGCCGAACCCGGGCAGGGTGACGGAGTCGCCGGTGGCCAGGGCAGCGCCGATCGCCTCCAGCGTGGCGTCGATGACCTTGTCGGTGTCGGTGGTGGAGACCCCGGAGGTCTCGGAGACGGAACGTCGTAGCTCGGTGAGATTCATGGCCACCACCCTAGGTAACAGCGAGAACCGTTCTCAACCCGGACCCTCTACCCCTTGTCCGAGCGGTCGCCCTGCTCGTGCGTCTCGGCCACGCCCCCCAGCTCGGTGAGGAACGTGTCGGCCCAGCGGCTGACGTCGTTCTCGATCACCGTCTTGCGCATCGCGCGCATCCGCTTGGTCCGCTCCTTGGGCTCGGAGTGGTAGGCCTCGAGCATCCGCGCCTTCATGCCGTTGATGTCGTAGGGGTTGACCAGGTAGGCCTGCCGCAGCTCGCCGGCCGCACCCGCGAACTCGGAGAGCACCAGGGCCCCCTCGTCGTCGTAGCGGCACGCGACGTACTCCTTGGCGACCAGGTTCATCCCGTCGCGGAAGGGCGTGACCACCATGATGTCGGCGGCACGGTAGAGAGCGGCCATCTCCTCCTGCGGGTACGACGAGTGCAGGTAGCTGATCGCGGGCCGCCCGATCCGGCCGAGGTCGCCGTTGATCCGTCCGACCAGCCGGTCGATGTCGTCGCGCAGGATCCGGTACTGGTCGACCCGCTCGCGCGAGGGCGTGGCGACCTGCACGAAGACGGCGTCCTCCACGTCGAACTCGCCATCGGCGATCAGCTCGGAGAAGGCCCGCAGCCGGGCGTAGATGCCCTTGGTGTAGTCGAGCCGGTCGATCCCGAGGAACACCTTGGCCGGGTTGCCGAGCTCGTTGCGGATCTCGACGGCTCGCTCGCTGACCGCGTCGGAGCGCGCCAGGTCCTCGAAGGTGTCCACGTCGATCGAGATCGGGAAGGCCTTGGCCTTCACCACGCGGCCGTCGGGCAGGAAGACCTCGTCACGGTGCGTCTTGTGGCCCACCCGTTGGCGCACGAGCCGGACGAAGTTGGCCGCACCGCCGGGCATCTGGGTGCCCACCAGGTCGGCGCCGAGGAGCCCCTCCAGGATCTGGCGTCGCCACGGCAGCTGGCTGAACAGCTCGGCCGGGGGGAACGGGATGTGCAGGTAGATCCCGATGCGTACGTCGGGGCGCAGCTCGCGCAGCATCTGTGGCACCAGCTGCAGCTGGTAGTCCTGCACCCACACCGTGGCGCCCTTGGCGGCGACCTCGGCGGCCCGGTCGGCGAACCGCTGGTTGACCCGGACGTAGGAGTCCCACCACTCCCGGTGGAACTCCGGCTTGGCGACCAGGTCGTGGTAGAGCGGCCACAGCGTGGCGTTGGAGAAGCCCTCGTAGAACTCCTCGTACTCGGTGTCGCTGAGCCGCACCGGCACCAGCTGCAGGCCGTCCTCGACGAAGGGCTCGAGGTCCGCACCCTCGGTCTGGCCCGGCCAGCCGATCCAGGCCCCCTCGTTGGCCCGCATCACCGGCATCAGGGCCGAGACCAGCCCGCCCGGAGACCGGCGCCAGGACTCCGTGCCGTCCGCCGCGACCACCCGGTCGACCGGCAGCCGGTTGGCCACCACCACGAAGTCGGCGGCGGTGGTCTTGCGGCGGGCGCGGGTCATCTGGCCACACTAGGCCGACGTACGCGGTGGCGCTGCGGGCAGTGGGCCCCCGCGGGGTAGTCCTGGTCATTGTGCACCTCGGCGTCGGCGTGTCGGGTGCCTTGCGTTCGGGACTATCCGCTTGGGGGGCCGGGATCAGCCCTCGTCCGGGTAGACCACGCCGAGCTGGGCCCGGATCGCGTCCATCTGTCGCATCACGGAGAGGGTCTGGGCGTGCGGTACGAGAGGGCTCTCCAGCTCACCGGCGCGCAGGCAGCGGGCCACCTCGGCGGCCTCGTTGCCCAGTCCGCTGCCGAGCACGGGCGCGGGCGGCTCGATGGTGACGGGCTCACCCGCCTGACGCCCGTCGTACGGCGTCCAGGTGACCGAGGTCGGGTGGTGGAAGCCCGGCGGGAAGTCGAGGCGGCCCTCGTCGAAGCCGATCGTCGCGGTGCGCGGGAGGTGGCTGGTCATGCTGCTCTGCAGGGAGGCGACGGCTCCGCCGGAGTAGCGCTGGCTCACCGAGACGTCGAGGTCGACGCCCGAGGACGCCAGGGTGCCCACGGCCCGCACCTCTTCAGGGTCGCCCAGGAAGAGCTGGGCCAGGGTGAGCGGGTAGATCCCCATGTCCAGCAGCACGCCGCCGCCGAGCTCGGGGGCCAGCAGCCGGTCGGTGGGCGGGGCGTCGACCCGGAAGCCGAGGTTGGCCACCAGCTGGTGCGGGGTGCCGAAGTCGCCGGCCGCCGTCCGCTCGCGCAGCAGCATGATCAACGGGTGGCAGGCCATCCACATGGCCTCCATCAGGAACAGCCGGCGCTCGCCGGCCAGCGCGACGAGGTCCTCGGCCTGGGCGGCGTTCAGCGTCAGCGACTTCTCGCACAGCACCGGCTTGCCCGACTCCAGGAGCATCCGCACCTGCTCGTGGTGCAGCCCGTGCGGGCTGGCCACGTAGACCACGTCGACGTCGGAGGCCGCCAGCTCGTCGTACGAGCCGAGGGGAGTGCCGCCGAACTCGGCGGTGAAGTCCTGGGCCGACTCCAGGCGACGGGCGCCCACCGCCGCGATCTGAGCGCCCGGGACCTCTCGCAGGTCGGTGGCGAAGGTGTGGGCGATGTTGCCGGTGGCCAGGATGCCCCAGCGCACGGGGTCGGTCTCGGGAGGCATGACGACGACGGTAGCGCCACCCGTTCCCGACCCCGGCGACTCGCGGAGGGATCAAATGACAATCGTGTGGTTCCTCACCTAGACTCACCACGATGAGTGCCCGCCCGATCTGTCGAAGGAGTCGACGCTGATGGCCGCTGACGACGTGGTCCAGGTGGCCCAGGCCGTCGAGACGACCCCGACCGGCTCCGTGGACGAGACCCCGGCGCAGCCGGGTGACCTCTCCGAGCGTGACACCGCGATCTTGGAGTTCGAGCGTCAGTGGTGGAAGTACGCCGGCGCCAAGGAGCAGGCCATCCGCGACGCGTTCGAGATGTCCTCGGGTCGCTACTACCAGGTGCTGAACAACCTGATCGACTCCCCGGACGCCCTTGCCGCCGACCCCTTGCTGGTCCGCCGGCTGCGTCGGCTGCGGGCCTCGCGCCAGCGTCAGCGTCAGGCGCGCCGTCTCGGGTTCGAGGTCTGAGACCGTGGTCCGCCGAGACGACGAGCGCGGCGTGGTCGTCCCGTCGCGGATGATGATCGTGGCCATCGTGGTGGTCGCGATCGCCGGGGTGATGTACGTCGCCACGGCGCCCGACCGCAGCCCGGCGGCGGCGGACGGTGCCAGCAGCTCCAGCCCCTCGGCCAGCGCCACGCCCAAGAGGCCGCTCGGCACGATCACCCCGACGGCCAGCGCCTCGCCCAGCTCGTCGGCGAGCGCCAAGCCCAAACCCAAGGCCAAGCCGACGCCTGAGGTCAAGCGGGCCGACACCTACGTGCAGGTCTTCAACAACTCCGGTCGCACGGGCCTCGCCGGGCAGACCGCCCGCAAGGCCGAAGGAGTCGGCTGGAAGGTGGTCGGCTCGGACAACTGGTACGGCTCGGTCCCGGCCTCGACCGTGTACTACCCCGACGGCATGCAGCCGGCCGCCAAGATGCTGGCCCGCGACCTCGGGATCCGACGCCTGCTGCCGCGGGTGGCGCCGATGCGCAACGACCGCCTCACGGTGATCCTGACCTCCGACTACACCGCCTGATCAGGGCGTCGTCCGGTTCGCACGACCCTGATGGGTGACGATTGCCGCGTGAACGCCATCACCGACGAGGCCGAGCAGCGCTACCGCGACGTGGTGGCCGCCGGCGACCGGCTCGTGGTCGGGCTCGACTTCGACGGGACCCTCGCGCCGATCGTGGACGACCCGGAGCGGGCCACGATCCACCCGGACGGGCCCGACGTCCTGCTGCGTCTGAGCGCCGCGGTGCGAGCCGTTGCGGTGATCACCGGGCGTCCGGCCCGCCAGGTGCTGGCGCTGGGCGGGCTGGACGACCTCGGCAACGCGGCCGGTGAGCAGGGCCGGTCGCTGATCGTGCTCGGGCAGTACGGCAACGAGCGCTGGACCTCGCAGGAGCGCCGGGTGATCTCGCCCAAGCCGCCCCGCGGGCTGAGCACCATGCTCAGTGAGCTGCCCGGCGTGCTGCGTCGCCACGACGCCGCCGACGCGCACGTGGAGGAGAAGGGGCTGTCGATCGGGATCCACACCCGTCGCCTGGCTGACCCCCAGGGCGCCTTCGACCGGTTGCTCGGCCCGATCACCGAGCTCGCCGAGCGGTTCAAGATGACCGTCGAGCCGGGCAAGTACGTGATCGAGGCGCGCGCGCCCGGCATGGACAAGGGAGCCGCCGTGCGCCGGCTGGTCGAGGAGCTCGACGCCGGAGGGTTCATCTTCATCGGCGACGACCTCGGCGACCTCGAGGCGTTCAGGGCCGTCCAGGAGCTCCGCGACGAGGGCCTGCCCGGGCTGCTGGTCTGCTCGCACTCCCGCGAGGAGTCGGCGCTGCTCGAGCTCGCCGACGCCGAGGTCTCCGGCCCGGACGGCGTGCTGGAGTTCCTCGCCCGGCTGGCCACCGACCTGGAGTCGGTCACCACCTGAGCCGCCGGACGTCATCCGGGCTGGGTGTCGGGACGGCCGAGTCGTACGACGTCTCGGACCCCTCGCTAGATCGGCGCCGGATGCTCCTCGGGGAGCACGGTCTCGGCCGGAGCCGTGGGGCGCCGGCCGGCCCACAGGTAGTACACGACGGCGGGGACGACCAGACCGACGATCCAGGAGATGTCGGCTCCCCCCAGTGCCTTGGTGAGCGGACCGGTGTAGAGCGACTGGGCCAGGAACGGCACCTGCACCACGATCCCGACGGCGTACGTCGTCAGCGCGACCGGGTTCCAGCTTCCGTAACGCCCCTGCGGGTCGTAGAGCGCCGGAATGTCCACGTGCTCACGCGAGACCAGGTAGTAGTCGGTCAGGTTGATGGCCGACCACGGGGTGAAGACCATCAGCAGGAGCAGGACGAAGTTCTTGAAGTTGTCCAGGAAGTCCGCGCTGGCGACCAGGGCGACGACGGCGGCCAGCACCAGCAGCACCGTGACGTAGGCCGCCCGGGCCCGCCGGTCGACGACGGTGCGGCCGCTGAACGCGGTCGTCACGGTCACCGCGCACATGAAGCTGCCGTAGGCGTTGAGGCAGGTGACCGTGAGCTTGCCGATCACGATCACCAGGTAGACGATCGCGGCGAGCACGGCCGGGCCGGCCAGGTCGCCGAGCCAGGTGACCTGGTTGGGCAGGAACGCATCGCCCGCGACGGCGGCCACCACGACGCCGAAGGTCATCGAGAGCTGTGATCCGAGCACGCTGCCGGCGAAGGTGGCCCAGAAGACCGAGCGCTGCGGGGTGTCGGCCGGCAGGTAGCGCGAGTAGTCGGCGACGTACGGCCCGTAGGTGAGCTGCCAGCCGGCGCCCAAGGACACCGCGAGGAGGAAGCTGGCGGCACCGAAGTGGTTGTCGGCGAAGGCCGCCCCGACGTCGTGGCGCTCGAAGAGTCGGACGGTGAGGTAGACCAGCCCGACCACACCGATCGCGGTCGCCACCCGGCCGACGGCGTGGATCAGCTCGTAGCCGAAGGTCGCGATCACCGCGACCAGGGCCACGAAGACCACGATCCCGATCACCGGTGCGTCGACGTGCAGCAGGGCGTTGATCGCCTGCCCGGCGAGAACAGTCCCGGTCGCCGTGAACCCGAGGTACATCACGATCACCAGCACCAAGGGGATGGCGGCCCCGCGCACCCCGAACTGGGCGCGGCTGGAGATCATCTGCGGCAGCCCGAGCCGTGGTCCCTGCGCCGCGTGCAGCGCCATCACGACACCGCCGGCGACGTTGCCGATGGCCAGCCCGATGATCGCCCACACGCGTCGGCGCCGAAGACGACGGCCAGCGCGCCGTCGACGATGGCGGTGATGTGCAGGTTCGCCGCCATCCAGAGGGTGAACTGGTTCATCGGCGTCCCGTGCCGCTCCGAGGCGGGCATCACGTCGATCGAGCGGCGCTCGACGGACGAGGGCGGAGCTGCGTGGGGTCTCGCTGGGCGGTGGCTTCGGTGCGGGTGCATGGTGGGTGCATCCTCTCCCGAGCGCACCTACCAAACTCCCCCTCGTCCTGCTCGCGCCAGAGGCGCCGGACGAGCCCGGTGTCTGGGATCCGAGACTCGAGCAGACGCCCCTCGCCTCGTCTCGCATCTCGGACACGATGTGCACATCGTGAGACGGCTGCCTAGTCTTGGAGCAGCTCATCGAGAGGGGCAGAGGGACACGGCCCGCTGAAGCCCCGGCAACCTCGTGACCACGTGTACGCCGACCCTGTCGGTGTACGTCGCGTGTCGTGCAGGTGCCAATTCCGTCCCGCGGTCGAGATCCGTCGTGCGGGGAAGATGAGAAGGAGGCCGCCTTGAGCACGCTGGTCGAGACCACCACCGGTTCCCACACCGGACTGCGCGAGGGCGCGTTCGGCAACGCCGTCCACCTGGTCTGCCGCGAGTGCGGCGCCACCGTCGAGCTGGGCCCGCACTACGCGTGCCTGGAGTGCTTCGGGCCGCTCGAGATCGGCTACGACTTCCCGGCGGTCACCCGCGAGCAGATCGAGGCCGGGCCCCGCAACATCTGGCGCTACAAGGCGCTGCTGCCGGTGCCCGACGACATCGAGTCGAGCCCCAACACCGAGCCCGGCTTCACCCGGCTGCTGAAGCGCCGACAACCTCGCCGCCGAGCTCGGGATCGCCGACCTGTGGGTCAAGGACGACTCGACCAACCCGACCAACTCCTTCAAGGACCGCGTCGTGGCCTGCGCGCTGAGCGCGGCCCGCGAGTTCGCACGCCAAGGTGTTCGCCTGTCCGAGCACGGGCAACCTCGCCAACGCCGTCGCCGCCGCGGGCGCAAGGGCCGGGATGAAGACCGTGGTGTTCATCCCGAGCAACCTCGAGCAGCCCAAGCAGGTCAACTCCGCCGTCTTCACCGAGTCCCTGGTCGCCGTCGAGGGCAACTACGACGACGTCAACAAGCTGGCCCAGGAGATCGCCGTCGGAGGAGGAGGGCTGGGCGTTCGTCAACGTCAACGTCCGCCCGTACTACGCCGAGGGCTCCAAGACCCTGGGCTACGAGATCGCCGAGCAGCTTGGCTGGCGCCTGCCCGACCAGATCGTGATCCCGGTGGCCTCCGGCTCCCAGCTGACCAAGGTCGACAAGGCGTTCCGCGAGCTGATCAGTCTCGGCCTGGTCGAGGACAAGCCCTACACCGTCTTCGGCGCCCAGGCGGCGGGCTGCTCGCCGGTCTCCACGGCGTACAAGTCGGGGGTCGACGCGATCCGTCCGGTCAAGCCCGACACCATCGCCAAGAGCCTGGCGATCGGCAACCCGGCCGACGGCATCTACGTCCTCGACGTCTGCAAACGCACCGGTGGAGCCGTCGAGGACATCACCGACGACGAGGTCCGCGACGCGATCGTGCTGCTGGCGCGCACCGAGGGGATCTTCACCGAGACCGCCGGCGGTACGACGGTCGGGGTGCTCAAGAAGCTCGTCGAGACCGGTCGCCTCGACCCGACGCTGGAGACCGTGGTGATCAACACCGGCCACGGGCTGAAGACCCTCGACTCGATCTCCGGGATGGTCGGCCCGGCCGCCACCATCCCCGCGTCGTACGACGCCTTCGTCGCCGCCGGGATCGCCTGAGCCCTCGACCCCCCGACCGTGACAGCACTACTGTCACGGTCATGGGACTGGACCGCAAGCACTGGCAGCGCGAGATCGCGGCGCTGGACCCGGAGACGCAGTACGAGGAGATCTACCGGATCCTGGTCGGCCACGAGTTCCCGTGGGACATGAACCAGTCCCTCGGGCTCGCGCTCTACCGCACGTACGCCGTGCCCAGCATCGGCGGCCTGCTGGCGCGCACCGGCGAGTTCACCGAGCGCACCCAGAAGCGGTACGACGACACCGGGCTGATCCTCGACGCGATCGGCGAGCACGGCCTGGAGTCGGCGAGGGGCAGGGCCGCGATCCGGCGGATGAACCAGATGCACGGGCACTGGCAGGTCCCCGACGACGACCTGCTCTACGTGCTGTGCACCTTCGTCGTCGTCCCGATCCGGTGGATCGAGGAGTACGGCTACCGCCCCCTGAGCGAGGCCGAGAAGCAGGCGAGCGCCCACTACTACCGGCGTCTCGGTGAGCTGATGAACATCAAGGGTGCCCCGCGGACGTGGCGTGGCTTCGCCGAGCACATGGACGCCTACGAGGTGGAGCGGTTCGGCTTCGACGCGGGCGGGGTGGCAGTCTCCGAGGCGACGCTGGAGCTGATGGCCACCTTCCCGCCCTCCGACAGGGCTCCCGCGGCGGCGGTCCGCCGGTTCGCGCTGTCGCTGATGGACGACCGGCTGCTCGACGCCTTCGACTACCCCCATCCCTCGGCCCTCGAACGCCGGATCTTCCGCGGTGCGGTCAAGGCGCGCGGGCGGGCGCTACGGCACTTCCCGGCCCGCCGTGAACCGTGGCGCTTCGCCGACATGCCGCAGGTGCGCAGCTACCCCGACGGCTACCGCGTCGAGGAGCTCGGCAGCTTCCCCGGGGCCGGTCAGCTCCGGGATCAGGCGCGCAGCCGGGAGTAGGCCTCGGCGCGGGCCCGCACCTCGGGCGACGCCTTGGCCAGGGACCCGGCGTCGAAGGGCGGTTGCGGGTCGTACTCGATCTGCAGCTGTGCCGCCTCGGCGGCGGTGCGGTCGACCAGCAGCTCGAGGAGCCGCAGCGCCATGTCGATGCCGCTCGAGACCCCCGCGGCGGTGATCACCCGGTGCTCGAGGTGCTCGACGACCCGCTCGGTGCTGGGCACGGCGCCGAAGCGCGGCAACAGGTCCAGGACGCCCCAGTGCGAGGCGGCACCCAGCCCGTCGAGCAGGCCCGCGGCGGCGAGGAGCAGCGAACCGCTGCACACCGAGGTGGTGTACGTCGTCCGGGCGTGCACCGAGCGCAGCCACTCCAGGACGACCGTGTCGGTGAGCAGCTCCCGGGTGCCCTGGCCGCCGGGCACCACGACGACGTCGGGACTGGTGACCTCCGCGAACGTCGCGTCGACCTGGAGCCCGAGGAAACCGTTCTCGGTGCGCACGATGCCCTGCTCCGCGCCGACGAACACCACGTCGATGTCCGGCACCCGCTGCAGGACCTCGTACGGGCCGACGGCGTCCAGGGCCGTCACCCGCGGGAACAGCACGATCGCGACCTGCACCAGAGCTCCTCTCAGCCGGGATCCATCGATGGCCACCGTAGCGAGCGCACCAGGTGGGTGCGATGGCAAGTCGCCGGCGCGATGTCGTACTGGTTGTCCATCGAGGGTCGGCGACGCCGTCAGCGGGCCCGCATGGTGACGCGCAATAGGTGGAAATTGCCGGGATCCGGCTCAGCCGGGATCCTCCGAGGGAGGTCGGCCGGTAGGCCCAGCCTGCCACAGCCGGTGCCCGGCCCACCGCTGCTCGAGCGGGACCGCCGGACCCGGCGTCGGGACCCCCCGCAGCACCCGCACTCGCCCCAGCGGCGACGGACCCGGCGCGACGGGTGACAGGCTGGGCCCATGGCGTCCGTGCTGCTGGTGACCTGTGCCGACCTCCCGGCGGGCGAGCCCGGGGGACACCTGCTGCTCGACGCCCTCGCCGAGCGTGGTCACCGGGCCCGGTGGGTGGCCTGGGACGACCCGCGTGTCGCATGGGCCGAGGCCGACGTGGTGGCGGTGCGTTCGGCCTGGGACTACACGCTGCGGCGGGGGGAGTTCCTCGACTGGGCGCGCTCGGTCGGTCCGGCCCTGCTCAACGGCGCCGCCTGTTTCGCGTGGAACACCGACAAGTCCTACCTCGCCGCGCTCGCCGGGGCCGGCGTACCGGTGGTGCCCACGCTCGTGGTCGACGGCGAGGAGTCGCTGCCCGCCGCGATCGCCGCCCACGACGTGGCCGTCGTCAAGCCGACCGTCGGCGCGGGCGGTCGCGGGCTGGTGGTCTTCGACCTCACCGACGGTGGCCCCCCGGACCTCGACGAGGCACTGCTCGGGCCTGGGCCCTGGGTCGTGCAGCCACTGGTGGACTCGGTGCGGACGGAGGGTGAGCACTCCGTGTTCGTGCTCGGCGGTGAGGCCGTCGCCCAGGTGGGCAAGCGGCCGGGCGGAGCCGAGATCCGGGTGCACCCGCGGTACGGCGGGAGCACCGTGCCGGTGCCGCTCGACGCCACGGCGGCCGACCTGGCCCGGCGTACGGTCGCGGCGACGCAGGAGATCGTCGGCTGCACGCTGGCCTACGCCCGGGTCGACCTGCTCCGTATGGGCGACGGCTCCCCGGTCGTCGGGGAGATCGAGGTCACCGAGCCGGGGCTCTATCTTGATGTGCTCCCGGCCAACGCCGCGCACTTCGCCGGCGCCGTCGCACGGATGGCTGGCGCGGTAGCGAGCCGGGAGAGCCGAGGAGGAGGGTCATGCGCGTCGCGGTCGCCGGAGGCACAGGCCAGGTCGGCACCAAGGTCGTCGAGGCGCTGCGCGCACGAGGTGACGAGGTGGTCGTGCTCAGCCGCGGACAGGGCGTCGACCTCGTCGGCGGCGAGGGCCTGGCCGCGGCGCTGGTGGGTGCCGAGGTCGTCGTCGACTGCTCCTCGACGCCGGCGCGGTCGGGCGCGGAGTGCGTCGAGTTCTTCGCCGCGGTGGCCTCGAACCTGCAGCGCGCCGGCGCCGAGGCCGGCGTACGCCGGGTGGTGACGCTCTCGATCGTCGGGATCGAGGCGATGGCCGGGCGTGGGCACTACGCCGGCAAGCTGGCCCAGGAGACCGCGACGCAGCAGGGCCCGGTGCCGTGGGCGATGCTGCGTGCCACCCAGTTCCACACCTTCGCCGGCTCGCTGATCGAGTGGGTCGGCAAGGGCCCGCTGCTGCCGTGCCCGATCCAGCCGGTGCAGCCGGTCGACGTCGGACCGGGTCGTCGCGCACCTGGTCCGGCTGGCGACGGCTCCGGCCGAGGGGTCGACGGCCCGCACCGTCGACCTCGCGGGCCCGCAGCGGATGCGCGCTGACGACCGCGATGCGGCGTACGGCGCGGGCCCGGGGCGGCGCGGGGTCGTCGTCCCGCTCTGGCTGCCCGGTGCCGCGGAGCGTGCGGCTCGGCGAGGCGCCGCGCTGGCGCCGGAGGGTGCGATCGTCGAGGGGCGATCCTTCGAGGAGTGGATAGCGGTCGGCGCGCCGCGATGACGGGTCCGCGGACGGCCCGCGGACGTTTGCACTCCCTGGGGTCGAGTGCTAATACTGGGCATGGCACTCTCCATGTGAGAGTGCCACATCAGGACCTCCGAGGTGAGGTCCTGGCGGCGTCCGGGAAGGGATCCGGGGTGCGCGGGGCCGTCCGTCGCGGGCACCGAGGTGGTCATCAGTCTCAGACGTGAGGAATCACAGAGCAGATGCCGAAGCTGATTGCTTTCGACGAGGAGGCCCGCCGCGGGCTCGAGCGTGGAATGAACACGCTCGCCGACGCGGTCAAGGTCACGCTCGGCCCCAAGGGTCGCAACGTCGTTCTCGAGAAGAAGTGGGGCGCGCCCACCATCACCAACGATGGTGTGAGCATCGCCAAGGAGATCGAGCTGGAGGACCCCTACGAGAAGATCGGCGCCGAGCTGGTCAAGGAGGTCGCCAAGAAGACCGACGACGTCGCCGGTGACGGTACGACGACCGCGACCGTGCTGGCCCAGGCGATGGTCCGCGAGGGCCTGCGCAACGTCGCCGCCGGTGCCAACCCGATGGCGCTCAAGCGCGGCATCGAGAAGGCCGTCGAGGCCGTGTCCGAGCAGCTGCTCGCGATGGCCATCGACATCGAGACCAAGGAGCAGATCGCCGCCACGGCGTCCATCTCCGCGGCCGACACCACGGTCGGCGAGATCATCGCCGAGGCGATGGACAAGGTCGGCAAGGAAGGCGTCATCACGGTCGAGGAGTCGAACACCTTCGGGCTCGACCTCGAGCTGACCGAGGGGATGCGCTTCGACAAGGGCTACATCTCGGCGTACTTCTTCACCGACCCCGAGCGCATGGAGGCCGTCCTCGACGACCCCTACGTGCTGATCGTGGAGTCGAAGATCTCCAACGTGAAGGACCTGCTGCCGATCCTGGAGAAGGTGATGCAGTCGGGCAAGCCGCTGCTGATCCTCGCCGAGGACGTCGACGGCGAGGCGCTCTCGACGCTGGTCGTCAACAAGATCCGCGGCACCTTCAAGTCCGTCGCCGTCAAGGCGCCGGGCTTCGGTGACCGTCGCAAGGCCATGCTGCAGGACATCGCGATCCTGACCGGTGGCCAGGTCATCTCCGAGACCGTCGGCCTGTCCCTGGAGACCGCGACCCTCGACATGCTGGGCTCGGCCCGCAAGGTGGTCGTGACCAAGGACGAGACCACGATGGTCGAGGGTGCCGGTGACGCCGACCAGATCCAGGGCCGGGTCAACCAGATCCGCGCCGAGATCGAGAAGTCGGACTCCGACTACGACCGCGAGAAGCTGCAGGAGCGACTGGCCAAGCTGGCCGGCGGCGTTGCGGTGATCAAGGTCGGCGCGGCCACCGAGGTCGAGCTCAAGGAGCGCAAGCACCGCATCGAGGACGCCGTTCGCAACGCGAAGGCGGCCGTCGAGGAGGGCATCGTCTCCGGCGGTGGCGTGGCGCTCGTCCAGGCCTCCGACAAGGCCTTCGAGAAGCTCGAGCTCGACGGTGACGAGGCCACCGGTGCCGCGATCGTGAAGTTCGCGTCCGAGGCCCCGCTCAAGCAGATCGCGATCAACGCCGGTCTCGAGGGCGGCGTCGTGGCGGAGAAGGTCCGCAACCTGCCCGCCGGCGAGGGTCTCAACGCGGCCAACGGCGAGTACGTCGACATGGTCAAGTCCGGGATCATCGACCCGGCCAAGGTGACCCGCTCGGCGCTGCAGAACGCCGCGTCGATCGCCGCGCTGTTCCTCACCACCGAGGCCGTCGTGGCCGACAAGCCGGAGAAGGCCGCGCCCATGGGCGGCGACCCCTCCGGCGGCATGGGTGGCATGGGCGGCATGGACTTCTGATCCGCAGGACACTCCGCGGCGCAGCCGCGGGGGTCCGTGGCGGATCAGGTCGAGGAGAGGAACGCACTCCCGCTGCGAAGCGAGCACGGGCGCTCCTCGTCTCGAGACCTCGTCCACCCAGCACCAGCGTCACCAGCAAAGGGCCCCGGGGATCTCCCCGGGGCCCTTTCGCGTGCCCCGATCCCCTGGGACCCCACCCGGGGGGCTCACCGGTGGGTCACGGTCGCCCAGGTTCACCGGTCGCCCAGGTTCACCACGGTATGCAGCCCAACCTGGACTTCCCACACCACGCACGTCGTGGACGCTCCAGGTGCGTCGTGGACAGCTCAGCCGCCGCCGAGTCGTGGTACCAGCGCCAGCGCTCGCCACAGCACGCGTTGGACCCCGAGTGGGATCCCGACCAGGGCGAAGGACAGGTCGCGCTCGACGTTGAGCCGCGCCAGGTCGAGCACGGGAGGGATCCGACCCGAGGCGGCCAGCAACCTCAGCTGCGCCTCGAGCTGCCCGGCCGGTGTCTCCCGGGTCAGCATCCGCGCTTCGCGGTCCGAGCGGTTGGCGAAGGCGTGCACCGTCCCGGGAGGTACGTCGACCCGCTCGCCCGGTTCGACCTCGCGCCAGGCCCGGCCGAGGCGGAGGGCGACCCGCCCCTCGAGCACCTCGAACGACTCCTGCTCGACCAGGTGGCGGTGTGCCGGCGGGCCCGACGTAGCCGGCGGCAGGGTCGCCTCGAACTCGAAGACCGCACCATCCGTCTCCAGACCCGTGCGCAGGATCTGGATCGTCTCGCCGGTCGGTTGCCGGAACGGTTCGTGCGCCGTCATCCCGCAACGGTACGACGCGGGCCGCTCCCCACGACGTACCTGCACTTCCCACGACATGCACCGTGTGGGAACTTCAGGTTCGCCTGCATACCGTGGTGAACCTGGGTCGGGCGGCGCTCAGTACGGCGTGGTGCGGGCCAGCTGGAGCGCGCGGCCCATGTCGAACGGGTCGGCCTGGCGGTAGAGCCAGGGTCGGCCGAACCAGAGGTAGCCGTCGACGTGCTGGCGGGCCTCGGCGCGCTGGTCGGCGCTGAGGCCCCAGCGGGCGTTGGCCACGTCGGTGGTCGGCGGGATGCCGAGGGTCACGCAGTGCCGGAGTCGCTGCGGCTGCGGCACACGCCGGCGTTGTCGGGGTCGCTGCCGCGGGCGCGCGTTGAAGGTGAACGGCTTGCCGTTGGAGGAGGTGTTGATCACCAGGTGCTTGCCCGGTGCACCGCGACGGGCCAGCTCGTCGATGATCGCCGTACCGCGCTCGACCTCGTCGCCCGTGGCGGTGTAGTGCGTCGAGTCCAGGGCGATGCCGCGGGCGTACTTCACGCCGTCCTTCATCAGGAAGTCGGCCGCGCCACCGGCGCCGCCCGGCGGCCAGTCGGCGGCGCCGCCGTCGATGTAGACGCTGGTGTGCGGCAGGGCGCTGAACTTCTTCGCCGCGTAGGCGATCAGGTCGGTGGGGATCGAGGAGCCGTGCGGGATGCACTGGGCGAACGGCCCGTCCGGCTGCAGGATGATCGCGGTGTGCTGGTTGCCGACGCCGGCCGCGAAGCCGTCGATCCAGCGACGGTAGCTCGCCTGCTCGGCGCCGCTCGGCAGTCGCCGGCACGCCTCGTGCTCCCACGGCACCATCCGGAACACGGCCATCTGCACGAGGGTGTCCTGGTCGCCGCCCGCGGCGTTCGCGATGTAGGCGCGGACGTTGCCCTGGATCGCGCTGTCGCTGATCCAGGACCCGAACCACTTGGCCTTCGGGCGCAGCGCGATCTTGGCCAGCAGCCGACGGTTCTCGCCGCCGGAGCGGGTGTACGGCGCCCAGGCCTGGTCGCCGGCGCCCTTGTAGACGCCCCACGTGCGGTTGGCCAGCGGGTTGGCCCGGGCCAGCCGGACCCGACGGGCCTTCGCCTTCGCCCGGGCCTGAGCCTTCTGCTTGGCCGCCTTGCGGGCCAGGGCCTGCTTGCGCTCGACGGCCCGGGCGCTGCGCGCCAGCGCCTCGAAGACCGGGTCCGTGCCGGCCTTGGCCGCGGCGTCGCTCGCGATCGCCGCGCCGATGCCGACGGGCTCAGGATCGTCCGCGCCGAGCGCGGGCGCGGCCACCGAGGTGGCCAGGGAGGCGATCAGCGCCAGGGTGGCGACCAGACTGCCGAGAAGAGTGGTTCGGTGCTGCACGCTGCTCCCAGGTATCGACGACGACCGAGCAAGTCTGCGGGGCCGCCCCGCCGGTGTCCAACCGGGTGCCCGGTGGGCGAGAAGACGAGGCCGCGCGGAGGACCTCAGAAGACGTTGCGCGGGCGGAGCTGCACCCAGATCCGCGGCCCGGCCGGGCGCGCGGTCTTGAGGAACGCGTGCTCCCAGGTGCGCTGGCAGGAGCCGCCCATCACCACGCAGGTCGCCGTGCCCGAGGGAGTACGCCGCCTCGGTGCGCCCGCCGACCGGGCGCAGCGTGAGCCGTCGCGGGGAGCCGAAGGAGACGATCGCGACCATGGTGTCCTGCGCTGCGGCCGCGCCCGATGTTGTCGCCGTGCCAGGCCACCGAGTCGCGCCCGTCGCGGTAGTAGCAGCAGCCCGCCGTCACGAACGGCTCGCCGAGCTCGTCGGCGTAGTGCGCGCTGAGGGCATCGCGCGCCTCGACCAGGGCGGGGTCGGGCAGGACGTCGCCGGCGGCGTACTGGCAGAGCAGGCGGGGCACGGTCGACGACGTCGTCGTACATCGGGCGCTCCTCGGCGTGCCACGGGATCGCGTGCACCAGACGCTCGAACAGCTCGTCGGCCCCGGTGACCCATCCGGGCAGGTGGTCGACCCACGCGCCACCCGGGAGCAGGCGCCGCTCGAGGCAGGCGGTGAGGGGGCCGAGGCCGACCTCCGGCGCCGCGAACCCCTCGACGCACTCGCTCGCTGCTCCCGCACCGCTCAGGATCGGCAGCGAGGCTTGGTAGGCAAGAGTCATGCCCTCCAGGCTAGCCGAACAGGTGTTCGATCACCAGGAGTCGCGAACGATGACCCGAAGCCGCTGGTCCCACGAACGCAGGGATGCCCGCCCGAGATGGGGGCACCCCTGCGTCGGAGGGTTGTCGGACGCAGCCTGGGGCCGTGTCTCTAGAAGGCGGCGGTGCCGTTCGGCGTGCCGAGCCCGGTCGGGCCGTCCCAGCCGCCGCGGGCGGCGCAGAGCTGGCTCGGTGAGCAGGTGCCGTTGCTCCCGCTGGTCACGTCGAACAGCGAGCCGCTGTGGCCGTAGGGGATCGCGTTGGCGTAGCCGGCGGTGTTGCCCGACAGCGCGTAGACCGCGGCGATGATCGGCGCGGACTCGCTGGTGCCGCCGATCTGGCCCCAGGTCGAGGACGAGCCGCTGGTCGGGTAGTAGACGGCCAGGCCGCCGTTGGCCGGGTCGGCGGCCGCGGAGACGTCGGCCATCGCCCGCCTGGCGCACCCGGTGTCGTACGACGAGGCGGCCGGCGAGGGCGGTGTTGCGTCGCGGAGCAGCCGCTGCCCGCGCCGCGCCCACACCGACTCGGTCCAGCCGCGCGCGGTGCCCGAGGCCGACAGCGACGTGCCGCCGACGGCGGTCACGTAGCTGGAGGAGGCCGGGAAGCTGGCCCCCTGGTAGCCGTCGTCACCGGTCGAGGCGGTCACCGCGATGCCGGGGTGGTTGTAGTAGGCGCCGTAGCTGGCGTCGGACAGGTCGCCGCCGCCGTAGGAGTTGCTGATCGCGACGACCCCGGGAGGCCGGCGGCCGTCTGCACCGCCTTGCCGAGGTTGGCGATGCGTGGGGCTCTTGGCCTGGACCATCACGATCTTGCAGTCGGGGCAGATCGCGGAGACCGCGTCGAGGTCGAGCGCCTGCTCGCCGTCCCAGCCGAGGTCGGGTGGCCGGGAGCGAGGTGCCGCCGGTCTGGTCGACGACCTTGAGGCAGCCGCTGGCCTTCGTGCAGGCGGGCAGCCCGAACTGTGAGCGGTAGACGCCCAGGTCGCGCTCGAGGTTGGTGTAGCCGTAGGCGTCGACGATCGCCACCGTGCGCCCGCCCGACTGCTTGCCCGGACACCTTGTAGGCGTCGCTCACCTGCGCCGGGGTGAGGGCGGAGGCCGGGCGGCGAGGCCGTGGCCGGCGCGAGGTCGGTGGCGTCGTTGACCAGGATCTCGGCGTAGCAGGAGGTGCGGGTGGCCTTCTTCGTCCTGCTGCACAGCCGCTTGGCGTGCTTGCCCTTCACCTTGGTGGGGTGGGCGGCCTGCGTCGGTGCCTGCGTCGTGGCCTGCTGCGTGGCCTGCTGCGGCGGCCTGCTGCGGGGCGGGCGCGGCCTGCGCCGGAGCGGTCGCGACCAGGATCGCGGTCACCGCAGTCGCGATGCCGGCACCGAGGATCATCTTGGGCAAAGGACTGCTCCCTGCAGTGAGAGGTCGCCCGGAGCGGCGACCTCGTCCACAGAACCGCACCGGTCGATCCACCCGCCAGTGCTGGGCCTTGCGCGAATGTGAACTGCACGAACCTGTCAGTCACCCGACGGAGCGGACCCCGGCGGGGCCGGGGACGTCGGCACGACGGTCTCCACGCCACCCCGCGCGGCCGGGACCTCTCCGAGACCGTTGGCCCGGGCCGTGAGCCGCGGCTCCAGGGCGAGGACGGCCAGCGCCGCGAGCAGCAGGCAGCCCACCACCAGCACCGCGACGTACACCGCCTCGAGGTCGTGGCCGATCAACCAGCCCGACATCGGGGGGCCGAGGACCATCGGCAGCTGGAACGCCGCGGCGCCGATCGCGTTGGTGCGCCCACGCAGACGGTCGGGGGTCAGGTCGTTGGTGATCGCCGGGAGCGTCGGCTGCAGCATGGTCTCGCCGAGCGCGAAGACCGAGATGCTGCTCACCACCAGCAGCGTGCCGGTGAGCCCGTCGGCGCCGACGCCCGAGGCGCCGAGCAGCAGCCAGGCCAGGGCCCACAGGCTCGCCATCACGACCATCACCCGGGTCCGGCGGTGGCCCTCGATGCGCTGCAGCACCAACAGCTGGACGGCGACGATCACCGCGGTGTTGGCCGCGAAGGCGATGCCCGAGCCCCTCGGTGGAGACCCCGGACGCCGCCCGGGCGAAGGCGGGCAGGCCGGAGTTGAGCTGGGCGTAGCCCACGAAGGAGGCCATGAAGCTCAGGGCCAGCAGGATGGGTACGCCGGGCAGCCGGAGCACCTCGGCGTAGCCGGGCTTCGGACCCCCGGCGTCCTGCGGTTCGCGCTCGGCCCTTCCGCTGACGTGCCGCAGCGGCACCAGCATCAGGTACAGCGCGGGCAGGTAGGTGACGGCGTCGACGAGGTAGATCAGCTGGAAGGTCCAGGTCCGGTCGACGTCGACGAGGGCGCCGCCCAGCAGCCCGCCGATCCCGATGCCGAGGTTGAGCAGGGTGAAGTTCACCCCGAAGTAGCGCTGGCGGATCCCGGTCGGCACCACCGTCGCGATCAGGGTCTGCGACGCCGGGAACGAGACCCCGAAGGCCATGCCGGACAGCGCGAGGGCCACCGCCGCCAGGGGCACCGTCGAGGCGACCGACATCACCAGCTGGCCCGCGATCACGCAGCCCGAGGGAGCCGATCAGCACGACGCGCGCGCCGCACGCGGTCGATCAGGGAGCCGCCCGGGCCGACCACGAGCAGCCCGACCAGGGGCTGCAGCCCGATCAGCAGCCCGGCGGTGCTCAGGCAGAAGCCGCGCACCTCGTGCAGGTAGACCACCCAGAACGGCAGCACCAGCCCGGTGCCGACGAACTCGAACGCGACGACCGACAGCAGCAGCCGCCCCTCGCGCGGCAGGTCGCGCCAGAACGACGCCAGGGTCGGCTTCGTGGCTGCCGAGTCAGTGTCCACCGGTGCAGGATGGCACCTGGTGCCGACGTCCGGCACCCGGGTTTCTCGGACCCGGCCCCGACCGGAGGAGCGCAGAGCCGATGTCGACCACCGGGTTGCTCCTCGCCGCCGGGGCCGGACGGCGGATGGGCCGGCCGAAGGCGCTGGTCGAGGGGTGGCTGACCGGCTCGGTCGAGGCGCTGGCCGGCTGCGACTCGGTGGTGGTGGTGCTCGGTGCGCGAGCCGAGGAGGCCCGACCGCTGCTCGACGCCCACGACATCGCCACCCGGGTCACCATCGTGGTCGCCACGGACTGGGACGACGGCATGGGCGCCTCGCTGGCCGCCGGCCTCGACCACGTGGCGCACGGTGCGGCCACCCGCTGCCTGGTCAGCCTGGTCGACCTCCCCGACGTCGGTGCCGACGTCTCGGCCCGGATGCTCGCCCAGCCCGACTCGTCCGACGTCCTGGCCCGGGCGGCGTACGCCGGCACCCCCGGCCACCCGGTGCTGCTCGGGCGTGACCACTGGGCCGGGGTGCTGGCGGTGAGCGAGGGGGACAAGGGTGCCCGCGACTACTTCAGGACCCGCCCGCCGACCCTCGTGGAGTGCGGGGACCTGGCCACCGGTGCGGACGTCGACTCTCGGTAGCGGCCCGGCGCCCGCCACCCGCGGCGCACCCTGATCAGGTCCACCACGGTATGCCGACGAATCTGAACTTCCCACGCCGTGCATGTCGTGGGGAGTCCAGGTGCACCGTGGACAACGGGCGGTCGTCAGAATGTCCGAAGTACACCTGCATACCGTGGTGGACCTGAACTCCCCACGAGCTACCTGGACCGCGGGGGCCGGCCGGCCGGGCGCCCCCAACCCCCGACCAACCGGGGGTGCCTAGGCTTCGAGACATGGATTCCCCCGCGGAGGTCACGCGCGCCCTGGAGACGACCGGCTACCTGGCCGACGAGTCGCTCTCGACCGTGGTGTTCCTGGCCGGAGGCGATGCAGCGTCCGCTGCTGCTCGAGGGTGAGCCCGGCACCGGCAAGACGGCGCTGGCCGAGGCGCTCGCGGTGCTCGGCGACGTACCCCTGGTGCGGCTGCAGTGCTACGAGGGCATCGACGCCAGCCAGGCCCTCTACGACTGGGACTTCCCGCGCCAGATCCTGCACCTGCGCACCCTGGAGGCCGCGACCAAGGACGGTTCGCTGGACCCCAGCGAGGCCGAGAAGTCGCTCTTCGACGAGCGGTTCCTGCTGGCCCGTCCGGTGCTGCAGGCGCTGCGGGAGAGCCCGGCGGTGCTGCTGGTCGACGAGGTCGACCGGGCCGACGACGAGTTCGAGGCGTTCCTGCTCGAGGTGCTCTCGAGCTGGTCGGTGAGCATCCCCGAGCTCGGCACGGTCACCGCGGCGACGCCGCCGACGGTCGTGCTGACCTCCAACCGCACCCGCGAGCTGCACGACGCGCTCAAGCGGCGCTGCCTCTACCACTGGATCGACCACCCGGGGCTCGAGCGCGAGGTGCAGATCGTGAACAGCCGGGTGCCCGAGGTGACCGAGGCGCTGGCGCGCCAGGTGGTCGGCGTCGTGCAGCAGCTGCGCAGCGAGCAGCTGCTCAAGCCGCCGGGCGTCGCGGAGACCCTGGACTGGACCCGGGCCCTGCACGCGCCTCGGCGTCGAGGAGCTCGACCTGGAGTCGGCCGCGCGCACGCTCGGTGCGGTGGTGAAGTACCGCGAGGACACCGACCGGGTCAAGCACGCGCTGGACCGGATGCTCGCGGGATGAGCACTCCGGTCGCGGAGGTCGTGCACCCGCCGGAGGAGATCCTGCTCGGCTTCGCCCGCGCGCTGCGCTCGGCCGGGGTCAACGTCACCCACGACCGCTCGACGAGCTTCCTCACCGCGACCTCGCTGGTCGGGCTGGGCGACGCCGGCGGCGACGTACGTCGCGGGCCGGGCGACGCTGTGCGCCGGGCCCGACGACCTGGAGCGCTACGACCAGGTCTTCGAGGCGTGGTTCGGCGGCCCGCGAGAGGCTGCCGCGCACGACGCCGCGCGAGCAGCCGCGCGAGGTGGCGGCCCCGCTGCCGGTCGGCGACGAGGCCGGCGCGAGCGGCGAGGAGACCGAGGACGACGCTGCTCCAGGCGGCGGCGTCCGAGGCCGAGGTGCTCCGCCAGCGCGACGTGGCCTCGCTCAGCGCCGACCAGAAGGCGCTGCTCGACCTGATGATCCGGGCGCTGCGCCCGCGCCCGCCGCTGCGCCGGGCCACCCGGCGCACGCTCGTGGCGGCGCGGCGACGTCGACCTGCGCCGCACCCTGCGCAGCTCGCTGCGCCAGATGGGCGAGCCGGGGCGGATCGCGCACCGGCGGCGTGCCGACGCAGACCGCGGCGGGTGGTGCTGCTGGTCGACGTCTCGGCCAGCATGCGGCCCTACGCCGACGCGCTGCTGCGGCTGTGCCACGTGCTGGTCTCGGCCAACGCGGGGGAGCACCCGCACCGAGGCGTTCACCCTCGGCACCCGGCTGACCCGGATCACCGCGGCGCTGCGCACCAGCGACCCCGAGCGGGCGCTGGTGCGCGCCGGCGAGGAGGTGCCGGACTGGTCCGGTGGCACCCGGCTGGGCGAGACGCTGGAGGCGTTCCTCGACCGCTGGGGGGCGCGCGGAATGGCGCGGGGTGCCGTCGTCGTTGTCTTCAGCGACGGCTGGGAGCGCGGCGACGCGGCCGAGCTCGGTGAGCAGATGCAGCGCCTGTCGCGGCTGGCCCACCGGGTGGTGTGGGTCAACCCGCACCGCGGCAAGGCGGGCTACGAGCCGTTGCAGCAAGGCATCGTCGCGGTGCTCCCGCACTGCGACGAGTTCGTGGCCGGACACTCGTTGCGGGCGTTCGAGAAGGTGCTGGAGGTGGTCGGTGGTGCGTGAGGTCCTTCCCGAGCTGATGAAGTGGTACGACGCCGGCGAGACGATCGGCGTCGGCACGGTCGTGGCGACCTTCCAGTCCGCGCCGCGCCCGGCGGGTGCCTCGATGCTGGTCGGACCGGGCGGCGAGGCCGTCGGATCGGTCTCCGGCGGGTGCGTCGAGGGCGCCGTCTACGAGCTGGCCGGCGAGGTCGTCGACGACGGCACCCCGGTGCTGCAGCGCTACGGCGTCTCCGACGACGACGCGTTCGCCGTCGGGCTGACCTGCGGCGGGATCCTGGACGTGTACGTCGAGAAGGTCAGCCAGCAGACCTTCCCCGAGCTCGCGCGAGATCGCCGACGACGTCGAGGCGGGCCGCCCGGTCGCGCTGGTCACGGTGATCGAGCACCCCGACGCGAGCTGGCTGGGCCGGCGGCTCGTCGTACGCCCTGGGGACACAGTCCCGAACGAAGAGCCCCGCGACACGCCGGGTTCAGGGGCCGCGCGTTCGGGACTGTCCGTCTCGGGCTGCCTCGGCAGCGCCCGGGCCGACGACGCGATCGCCGACGACGCGCTCGGGCTGCTCGCCCACGGGCGCAGCGCGACACTGACCTACGGCCCCGACGGCGAACGACGCGGCGAGGGGATGCGGGTCTTCGTGTGGGCGTTCGCCCCGCCGCCGCGGATGCTGGTGTTCGGCGCCATCGACTTCGCCGCCGCGGTCGCCCGGGTCGGGTTCGTTCCTCGGCTACCACGTCACGGTGTGCGACGCGCGGCCGGTGTTCGCGACGAAGACCCGCTTCCCGGAGGCCGACGAGGTCGTCGTCGACTGGCCGCACCGCTTCCTCACCGAGCGAGCAGGAGGCCGGCCGGCTCGACTCGCGCACCGTGCTTGTGCGTGCTGACCCACGACCCCAAGTTCGACGTCCCGCTGCTCGAGGTGGCCCTGCGGCTGCCCGAGGTCGCCTACATCGGTGCGATGGGCTCTCGGCGCACGCACGAGGACCGGGTCGACCGGCTCCGGGAGGTCGGCCTAGCGAGGCCGAGCTGGACCGGCTGTCCAGCCCGATCGGGCTCGACCTCGGCGCCCGCACCCCGGAGGAGACCGCGGTCAGCATCGCCGCCGAGATCATCGCCGCACAGTGGGGCGGCTCGGGCACGCGGCTGGTCGAGACCGACGGACGGATCCACGCCGACCAGTCGTGAAGTGTGGCCCCGGGGGATACGGTGACCGGGAGCACACTGGAGCGTGACGATGAACGGTTCCCCGGGCGCGCTCAGCGGCCGCGGCTCGACGCCGTGCGCGCCTGGACGTCGTTCGTCGAGCAGGGCGGGCACGCCGACGGCAGGCCGCGCGGACGAGCCCGGTCCGGCCCGAGATCCTGAGCAGCTGGGAGCGCTCGTGCGGCCGGATCGAGCTCGACGTCAAGCCGAGGCGCCGCTCGACGACGAGGGCGACACCTCGCGCCTTCTGGAACGACTCGCCGCTCCAGGTCGCGGTCGGCAACGTCGAGGAGGAGCTGCGCCGCACGGCGGAGGACGGCGACCTCGTGCTGGCCGTCACCGACACCGAGACCCGGATCCTGTGGACCTACGGCGGTCGGGTGATGCGGCGCAAGGCCGAGACGCGTCAACTTCGTGCCCGGCGGCCGCTGGGACGACTCCAGCGTCGGCACCAACGCCCTCGACCTGGCCGGGCGCCACGACGAGCCCTCGATGGTCTTCTCGCGCCGAGCACTACGCCCCGATCGTGCACAACTGGGTGTGCTGGGCGGCGCCGGTGCACGACCCGGTCAGCGGCGAGCTGCTCGGCGTGATCGACCTGTCGACCACGTGGGACCGCACCCACCCGATCGGCCTGGCCACCGCCCGGGTGATGGCGCAGCCTGATCGAGACGCGCGATGCCGGCCTCCGACCACCACCCGCGCGCCGGCTCCGCGACCGCCGTCGGGCACGGGCTGACCGCTGAACCTGCTCGGTGCCGCCGAGGCCCGGCTCGACGGCCAGCGCCTGCTGCTGAACCGGCGGCAGACCGAGATCCTGGCCCTGCTCGCCATGCACCCCGACGGGCTCTCGCTCGAGCAGCTGCACGCCCTGCTGTACGGCGACCAGTCGATCACCATGTCGACGCTCAAGGCCGAGGTCTCGCACCTGCGCGCGGCGCTCGGCGGCGCGCTCTCCTCGCGGCCCTACCGGCTGATGATGCCGGTCGACCGTCGACGTCGACACCGTCGTCGAGCGGGTCAAGCGCGGCGACGTGCTCGGCGCCGTGGCGGCGTACGGCGGCGACCTGCTGCCCGGCACCAACTCGCCGGCGCTGACCGAGCTGGCCGACTACATCGCGGTGTCCGTGCGCGAGGCGCTCCTGGGCGACCCGCAGCCCGACGCGGTGATCGGCTACAGCGAGATCGCGCCGTACGACACCGAGGTGCTGGAGGTCTGCCTGGCCCGCCTCGGCACCGCGCCGCACCCGGCCCGGGCCGCTGCTCAAGGGCCGGCTGGCCGCCGCTCGCCGGTGAACCGCGCCCGGAGCGGTCACGCCGCTGGCACGAGGTCGTCGACTGCGCGCCGACGCCCAGACGGCGCAGCGCGCTGCTGCAGGACGCTGCTCGCCGACGACGTGGTCTTCCGCTCGCCGGCGGTGCACACGCCGCGTGGAGGGCCGAGCCGCCGCCACGGCGTACCTCGAGGCGGCGATGGTGGTCCTCGGCCCGAGCCTGCCTACGACCGCGAGCTGTTCGCCGACGACTCCGCCGTCCTGGAGTTCCAGCGCCGAGCTCGACGGCATGCTGGTGCACGGCATCGACTTCCTGCGCTGGGGTGACGACGACCGGCTGGTCGAGTTCACCGTGATGGTGCGCCCGGTCAAGGGGCTCCAGGCGCTGATCGGCGCGATGGCATCCCAGCTGGGCCGCTGAGGCGTCGCAAGCGCACGCCAGCACGGCACCGAGGCGTCGCCAACGCCTGCCGCGGCCTAGCTGCGCCGGGGTTCGGGCGCGGCGGCCAGCGCCTCGACCACCGCCCGTACGGCGGGGGAGTCGGCCATGCTGCGCCGGTGCAGCACCGTGATGGTGCGGCTGGGGACCGGGTCGTGCGGCCTCGACCGCGACCACGGCGTCGCTCAGGGCGGCGCGGCCGAGGCGGGGGACCAGTGCGATGCCGAGCCCGGCGGCGACCAGGGCCAGGTGGGAGTCGAACTCGACGGAGACGTGGGCGATGCGCGGCAGCCGGCGGGTGCCGTCGTACATCCGGTTGAGCCACTGGCGGCAGATGCGTGCCCTCGGGCGTCGCGATCCAGCCGACGTCGAGCAGGTCGGGCGGACGCGACGCCGTCGCCGCTCGGCGAGCGGGTGGTCGGCGGGCACGATCGACGTCGGCGACGTCGCGGGCCACGACGGTCGAGGCGCAGGTGCTCGGGCACGGTGATCGGCACGTCGCCCCAGCTGTGCACGACGCCGACGTCGGCGCGGCCCGTCGGCGACCAGGTCGACGGCGTCCCACGGCTCGTGCTCGGTGATGCGTCAGCGTCAGGTCGGGGTGCTCGCGCAGCACCCGGCCGACGGCGGGGGCGACCAGGCCACGCACCGCGGTGGAGAACGCCGCCACCGCAGGTGGCCGCTCGACCGTGCCGGCCGTCGCGGTGCAGGCCGCTCTCGATCCGCTCGAGCTCGGTGAGCAGCCGGTCGCCGTCGTCGACCAGGCGGCGCCCGGAGCCGGTCAGGATCACGCCCCGTCCGACCCGCTCGAGCAGCGGCAGCCCGACCTGGCGCTCGAGCCGCTTGACCTGCTGCGAGACCGCGCTCGGGGTGAAGCCGAGCGCCTCGGCGGCCGCGACCGACCGAGCCGTGCCGGTCGACCGCGCGCAGCGAGACCAGGGCGTCCAGATCAATCATGAAGCAATGCTACCTAAAGTAACGAACAACTATTTGCTGGTGCTACCGGTTCAGGATCGCCCACGATGGCGTCATGAACCTGCGTGACTCGCTCCTCGCCGCCCTGGTCGCCGTGATCTGGGGGTTCAACTTCGTCGCCATCGACTGGGGCATGGCCGGCGATCCCCCCGCTGCTGTTCCTCGCGATCCGGTTCCTGGTCGTGCTGGTGCCGGCGATCTTCCTCGTGCCGCGACCCGCGGCGCCCTGGCGCACCGTGGCGCTGGTGGGGGCCTTCATGTCGCTGGGCCAGTTCAGCCTGCTCTACCTCTCGATCGCGGCCGGGCTGCCCGCCGGGCTGGCCGGGTTGGTGCTCCAGGCCCAGGTGGTCTTCACCATCGTGATCGCCGCGGGCGTGCTCAAGGAGGTGCCCACCGTCCACCAGGTGGCGGGGGCCCTCGTCGGCACCGTGGGCCTCTTGGTGGTGGCGCTCGGTCGTGGGGGCAGTACGCCGCTCGGCGCGCTGCTGCTCTGCGTCGCCGCCGCCCTGAGCTGGGGGGTCGGCAACGTGCTCTCCCGTGCCTCGGGCGTCGCCGGAGGGCTCTCGCTCACCGTCTGGTCGGCGCTGGTCGTGCCGCTGCCGGCGCTCGCACTGTCCCTGCTGCTCGACGGGCCGGGCGCGGTCGCCGACGGCCTCGCACACCTCGGCTGGCACGCCGCCCTCGGCACCCTCTACACCGCCGTGCTGGCCTCGCTGGTCGGCTACGGGATCTTCAACACCCTGCTCAGCCGCAACCAGCCGTCGGCGGTGGTGCCGTGGGTCCTGCTGGTGCCGCCGGTCTCGCTCACCTCGGCCTGGCTCGCCCTCGGCGACGTGCCGACCCGCCTGGAGGTGGTCGGCGGCGCGGTGATGCTCGCGGGCGTGCTGGTCACCCTGCGCTCACGGCGTACGGCGCCCGCGGCTGACCGGGTCGAGGCTCGGGCGCGCGAGGCGGCGGCCGTCACCGGTTGAGCGCGGGCCCGCCGGTGACGCTCGCGACGGCGGCCACCGGTGGATCGGGGGTCGCCAGCAGCACCGGTCCGAGCGTCGGCGCGGCGCGGTTCGGGCCGAGGTCGTCGGGGAGCCCGACGGGTCGATCGAGACCTGTGACCCCAGTCACGAAGTGACCAACCTTCCGCCAACCCGAAGCGGCCTAGGTTCCACAACGTCGGACATCTCTGTAGACCCACAGGAGTGGTTCCCTTGACCAAGATCAACCTCACCGTCGACGGAGCGAAAGTCTCCGACGACGTCGAGCCCCGCCTGCTTCTCGTGCAGTACCTGCGCGAGAAGCTCGGCAAGACCGGCACCGTGATCGGCTGCGACACCAGCAACTGCGGTGCGTGCACCGTGCACATGGACGGACAGAGCGTGAAGTCCTGCAACGTGCTCGCGGTCCAGGCCGACGGCTCGGAGGTGACCACCATCGAGGGACTGGCCCAGGACGGCGAGCTGCACCCGGTGCAGGCCGCCTTCCACGAGTGCCACGCCCTGCAGTGCGGCTTCTGCACCCCCGGCATGATCATGCAGTCGGTCGACCTGCTGAACAACAACCCGAAGCCCAACGAGCAGGAGATCCGCGAGGGCATCGAGGGCAACCTGTGTCGCTGCACGGGCTATCACAACATCGTCCGCGCGGTACAGACCGCCTCCGGCCAGGAGGTCAACCAGTGACTGTCACCGAGAACCCTCCCGAGGCCGCACCCGCCATGGAGATCGGCAAGGACCGCCGGCGCAAGGAGGACCAGCGCCTGATCACCGGCCGCACCCGGTGGACCGACAACATCAACCTGCCCGGGACGTTGCACTGCGCGATGGTGCGCAGCCCCTTCGCGCACGCCACGATCACCGCGATCGACGTCGAGGAGGCCAAGGCCTCGCCCAACGTGGTCACCGTGCTCACCGGCAAGGACCTCGGTGAGTCGCAGGGCGTGCTGATCAACGCCTGGCCGATCACCCCCGACCAGAAGACCCCGACGCACCTGCCGATGCCGACCGACACGGTCAACTTCGCCGGCGAGATCGTCGCCGTCGTGGTCGCCCGTACGCCGGCCGAGGCCCGCGACGCGGCCGAGCTCGTCGACGTCGACTACGAGGAGCTGCCCGCGGCGCTCGAGCTGAAGGAGGCCGCGGAGGCCACCGAGGAGAACGGCGGCGCGCTCGCCCATCCGGAGTTCGGCACCAACAAGTCCGCGCTGTGGGTCTTCGACTCCGGCGAGGCGGGCACCGGCGGCGACGCCGAGGAGGCCATCGCCAAGGCCCGCACCGACGGTGTCGTGATCGAGCGCGAGTTCCGCCAGCAGCGGCTGATCCCGGCGTTCATGGAGCCGCGTTCGGTGGTCGTCGACCCGACCGGCGAGCAGATCACGATGTAGTCGGCCACCCAGGTGCCGCACATCCTCCGGTTCGCGCTGGCCGCGACCACGGGGGTTCCGGAGTCCAAGATCCGGGTGATCGCCCCCGACGTCGGCGGCGGGTTCGGCGGCAAGCTGCAGGTCACCCCCGAGGAGTGGATCGCCTGGTGCGCTCGCGCGCCGGCTCGGCAAGCCGGTCAAGTACACCGAGACCCGTTCCGAGTCGCTGATGGCGGCCCACCACGGTCGCGACCAGTGGCAGAAGATCACCTTGGCGGCCGAGAAGGACGGCACCGTGACCGGGCTCAAGGTCGAGCTCCTGGCCGACCTCGGTGCCTACGTCGCCGTCGTCGGCGGCGGTGTGCCGGTGCTGGGCGCCTTCATGTTCAACGCGATCTACAAGTTCCCGGCGTACCACTTCGCCTGCCAGACGGTGCTGACCAACAAGGCCTGGACCGACGCCTACCGCGGGGCCGGCCGTCCCGAGGCCACCTTCGGCATCGAGCGGATCATGGACGAGCTCGCCAACGAGCTCGGCGTCGACCCGTTCGTCGTCCGCGAGAAGAACTGGATCACGCACGAGGAGTTCCCGTTCACCACGGTGGCGGGCCTGGAGTACGACTCCGGCAACTACGAGAAGGCCACGGCGGACGCCAAGGCGAGCTTCGGCTACGACGAGCTCCGCGCCGAGCAGAAGCAGCGGCGCGAGTCCAACGACCCGGTCCAGCTCGGCATCGGGGTCTCGACCTTCACCGAGATGTGCGGACTGGCCCCCTCCCGGGTGCTCGGCTCGCTGGACTACGGGGCCGGCGGCTGGGAGCACGCGAGCGTGCGGATGCTGGCCACCGGCACGGTCGAGATCGTCACCGGTGCCAGCGCCCACGGCCAGGGCCACGAGACGGCGTTCAGCCAGATCGTCGCCGACCGGCTCGGGGTGCCGTTCGATGCCGTCGAGGTGCTGCACGGCGACACCCAGGTCGCAGCCAAGGGGCTCGACACCTACGGCTCGCGCTCGCTGGTCGTCGGTGGTGAGGCGCTGGTCAAGGCCGCGGACAAGGTGGTCGAGAAGGCGAAGCCGGTGGCGGCGCACCTGCTCGAGGCCTCGGTCGACGACATCGAGTTCAAGGCGGGCACGTTCAGCGTGCGCGGCACCGACCAGGGCATCGGCATCGCCGACGTCGCGGGTGCGGTGTTCGCGGCGCACAACCTGCCCGAGGGCATGGAGCCCTCGCTGGACTCCGACGCCGACCTTCGACCCGATCAACTTCAACTACCCGCACGGCACCCATCTGTGCGCGGTCGAGGTCGACACCGAGACCGGTCAGGTCAAGATGCGCAAGTACACCTGCGTCGACGACGTCGGCACGGTGATCAACCCGCTGATCGTCTCCGGCCAGGTGCACGGTGGCCTCACCCAGGGCATCGCCCAGGCGCTGTTCGAGGACGCGGTGTACGACGACTCCGGCACCTTGGTGTCCGCCTCGTTCGTGGACTACCTCGTGCCGACCGCGGCCGACATGATCAGCTTCGACGTCCACCACAACTCGACGCCGTCGCTGACCAACACGCTCGGCACCAAGGGCGTCGGCGAGGCGGGCACGATCGCCTCGACGCCCGCCGTGGTCAACTCCGTGCTCGACGCCCTGCGGCCGTACGGCGTCAAGGACATCGTGATGCCGTGCACTCCCGAGCGGGTGTGGAAGGCGATCCAGGAGGGCACCGCCGGTGCCAGGTCGGAGACCATCGGCGACGCCGCACCCCACTTCGACCCCGCAGACACCGCCGACCGCACGGACGGAGCAGGCGCATGACCTGCTCCCCATCCGATTGCTCACTCCGTTCCGCTTCGAAGAGGGGCCTCACATGATCCCCGCACAGTTCGAGTACGCCGCCCCCACCACGCGTCGAGGAGGCCCTCGGCCTGCTCGCCGAGCACGGGGACGAGGCCAAGGTGCTCGCCGGGGGCCAGTCGCTGCTGCCGGTGCTCCGGATGCGGCTCAACGCCCCGGAGATGGTGGTCGACCTCGGCCGGATCGAGTCGCATCAAGGGCATCCGCGACGACGGGGACGCACTCGTCATCGGCGCGATGACCAACCACTCGACGGTTGGTGTCCGACCCGCTGGTGGCCGAGCACGCCGCGCTGCTGACCAAGGCGGTGCACCACCTCGCCGACGCCCAGGTCCGCCACCGCGGCACCTTCGGCGGGGCGCTCGCCCACGCCGACCCGGCGGGCGACCTCGGGGCGCCGGCCCTCGCGCTGGACGCGGAGTTCGTGATCGCCGGCCAGGGCGGCACGCGCACGGTGGCGGCGAAGGACTTCTTCGTCGATCTCTTCGAGACCGCGATCGGGGAGGGCGAGCTGCTCACCGAGGTACGCGATCCCCAAGCACACCGGGTGGGGCGCCCACTACGAGAAGTTCGTGCGGGTCGCCCACCAGTGGCCGATCGTGGCGGTCGCCGCGACGGTCAAGGCCGAGGGCGGCACGATCAGCCGAGGCGCGCGGTCGGACTGACCAACATGGGCTCCACCCCGCTGCGGGCGATCCGCGGTCGAGGAGGCGCTGCAGGGTCAGCCGGCGACCGACGAGGCGGTCCGTGCGGCCGTGCAGCTCGGTCGCCGAGGGCACCAACCCGCCCTCGGACCTCAACGGTGACGCCGACTACCGCCGGCACCTCGCCGGCGTCCTGACCCGGCGGGCCGTGCTCGCCGCCTCGGGGGCGTGAGTCGCCGTGGACCTGAAGCACTCCTTCACCGTTCCGGCCACGATCGAGGAGACCTGGGCGGCCTTCAACGACATCGAGTCGGTCGCCGGGTGCTTCCCGGGTGCCGTGGTGACCTCGGTCGAGGGTGACTCCTTCGAGGGCTCGTGCAAGGTCAAGCTGGGCCCGATCGCGCATGGTCTACAAGGGCACCGGCACCTTCATCGAGAAGGACGAGTCCTCGCACACGATGAAGATCGACGCCAAGGGCAAGGACAAGCGCGGCAACGGCACGGCGGGGGCCAAGGTGACCGCCACGATGACCGAGGAGCGGCGGCTCGACCACCGTGGAGGTGGTCACCGACCTGAACATCACCGGCAAGCCGGCCCAGTTCGGCCGCGGGGTGATGCAGGACGTCTCCGACAAGCTGCTCGGCCAGTTCGTGGACTGCCTGCAGAACAAGGTCGGTGGCTCCGGCGCGGCCTCGGACGAGGAGGCCACATCGGGTGACGCGGCTCCGGCCGCGGGCGGGGCCGCTGCCTCGGCAGCCGGCGCCGCGTCGACGACGGGCTCCTCGAGCGACCCGGCCGGCTCCTCCGCCGTGGCCGACCCCGGTCCGACCCCGGACCCGTCGGCTCCGACGGGCTCGGCGGCGTCTACCTCGTCGGCGGCGTCAGCGTCCTCCGGACCGGCTCCAGCGGCGTCGGCTCCGCCGCCCCCCACCCCGGCAGCACGTCCGGCACCGGCCAAGCCGGCGTCCGGGTCCTCGACGGGCAAGGAGAACGACGCGCTCGACCTGGGCGCGACGGTGATCCCGATCCTGCTCAAGGCCTACTGGAAACCGATCGCCGCGCTGATCATCGTGATCATCGTGATCGTGCTGCTGATCAAGTCGCTCGGCTAGCCCCTGCTTCCCACCCGTCGCCGGTCACCGGCGGCGGGTGGGCAGACCCGTCCCCCGGCGAAGAGTCTGCGCGACGGCGGGGCCCTGGGCCCGGTGGGTTTCGAGACGGCCCTGGTGGGCCTCCTCTACCAGCGTGAGACTCCCGGCCTCCGGTGGTTGAGGAAGGACGGAGTCCTGTCTCGAAACCCGCGACAGCGGCTGCGTCTCGTCGGGTTTCGAGACGGCCCTGGCGGGCCTCCTCAACCAGCGGGAGTCGGGGCCCTGGGCCCGGTGGGTTTCGAGACGGCCCTGGCGGGCCTTCTCGACCAGCGTGAGACTCCCGGCCTCCGGTGGTTGAGGAAGGACGGAGTCCTGTCTCGAAACCCGCGACAGCGGCTGCGTCTCGTCGGGTTTCGAGACGGCCCTGGTGGGCCGCCTCAACCAGCGTGGGTCGGGGTCCTGCGTCTCGGGGGGTTTCGAGACGGCGCTGGCGGGCCTCCTCAACCAGCGGGAGTCGGGGCCCTGGGCCCGGTGGGTTTCGAGACGGCCCTGGCGGGCCTTCTCGACCAGCGTGGGTCGGGGTCCTGCGTCTCGGGGGGTTTCGAGACGGCGCTGGCGGGCCCAACGGCGTGACCGCGGAGGGCTCGCCCACGGGGGTGTGGGGTCTGGGACTAGCGTCGGGGCATGCAGCAGGAGGCCGTGGCCGCGGCGCGGGTGGTCGACCTGGTGAAGACCTACGGGCAGGGTGATGCCGCCGTGGCGGCCCTGGCCGGGGTGAGCCTCGACCTCGAGGCGGGGGCCTTCACCGCCATCATGGGCCCGTCCGGGTCGGGCAAGTCCACGCTGATGCACTGCTGCGCCGCCCTGGACACCCCGACCTCCGGACAGGTGTACGTCGGGGAGCAGGAGCTGAGCACGCTCGGCGACAAGGCGCTGACCCGGCTCCGGCGCGACGAGATCGGCTTCGTCTTCCAGTCCTTCAACCTCGTGCCGACGCTGAGCGCGGAGGAGAACATCAGGCTGCCGATGTCGATCGCCCGGCGTCGTCCCGACCCCGAGTGGTACGACGCGGTGATCGACGCGGTGGGCATCCGCGACCGGCTCGGGCACCGCCCCAACGAGCTGTCCGGCGGGCAGCAGCAGCGCGTCGCGGTCGCGCGGGCCCTCGCGGGGAGGCCGCGGATCGTGTTCGCCGACGAGCCCACCGGCAACCTCGACTCCCGTTCGGGGTCCGAGGTGCTGGCGCTGCTGCGGCGTACGGTCCAGGACTTCTCCCAGACCATCGTGATGGTCACCCACGACCCCGTGGCGGCCGGGCACACCGACCGGGTGGTGTTCCTCGCCGACGGTCGCGTCGTCGACGAGCTGCGCGGGCCAACCCGTGAGTCGGTGCTGGAGAAGATGACGGCGCACGAGCCCGCCTGATGCTGCACGCCGCGTGGCGCAGCCTGCTCGGGCGCAAGGTGCGCCTGTTGATGAGCACCTTCGCGATCGTGATCGGCGTCGCCTTCGTGGCCGGGACGCTGGTATTCACCGACACCTTGAACCGCAGCTTCGTGGCGATCTTCGACAACTCCGTCGGCGACGTCGTCGTCGCGCCGGCCACGCTGGGCAGCGCTGGCGGCGGGGACGCGCTCGGCGTCGCGAGCACCGTCACGGTGCCGGCGGGGGTGGTCCGCAGGACCGCGTCGGCGCGGGGCGCGGCCCGGGCCGACGGCAAGGTCGAGGTGGCCGGCGTCTTCGTGGTGGGCCGCAACGGCAAGGTGATCGGCGGCCAGGGGCCGCCCGGCTTCGCCTTCAACGACGACTCCGGGCCGGCGGCCAACGGCGTACGCCCGCTCACGATCGTGCGGGGACTGCACCCTCGCGGCACCGGCGAGGTCGCGCTGGACGTGAAGACCGCCGAGCGCGCCGGCTACCGGATCGGCGATACCGTGCAGGTCGTCAGCGCCACCGGTCGAGCCGTGCTGCACCCTCGCCTGGTCGGCCTCGCGGACTTCCCCGACGGTGGTTCGCTGAACGGCGCCACCGCAACCATCTGGTCGACCCGGGCGGCCCAACGGCTCTTCCTCGACGGCCGGGACGTCTTCAACGCGGTCTGGGTGACGGCGAAGCCGGGGGTGTCCCAGAGCGAGCTGCGAGGGGAGGTCGCCGGGGTGCTCCCCTCCTCGCTGAGCGCGCAGACCGGCGACCGCGCGGCCGACCGTGCGGCCAGCGCGCTGCTGCGGGCGATCCGGTTCCTCACCGTCTTCCTGCTGGTCTTCGCCGGGATCGCGCTGGTCGTCGGCTCCTTCCTGATCGTGAACACCTTCTCGATCCTGGTCGCTCAACGCAGCCGTGAGCTGGCCCTGCTCCGCGCCCTCGGGGCGTCTCGTCGACAGGTGTCCGCCTCGGTGCTCTTCGAGGCGCTGGTGGTCGGCCTCGTGGGCAGCACCGTCGGCGTCGGGCTCGGGCTGGTGCTCGCGGTCGGCATCAAGGCGCTGGTCGGGCACTTCGGGCTCGACCTGTCCGGCACCGCGTTGGTGCACCGCCCGCGCACCTTCGTCGCGGCGTACGTCGTGGGCGTGCTGGTGACGATGGTGGCCGCCTGGCTGCCCGCACGGCGGACCACGCGGATCGCGCCGGTCGAGGCGCTGCGCGACGACGTGGCGATGCCGGAGTCCTCCACCCGCGCGCGCTTCGCGGCCGGGCTGGCGGCGTACGCCGGGGCCACGGTCGCGATCGTGACCGGACTGGTCGCCGACGTCGCCAAGCCCGGCTACTGGGTCGGCGCCGGGATCCTGCTGGGCCTGCTCGGGACCGCCGCGGCGAGCCCGGTGCTGGCTCGGCCGTTCCTGCTTCTCGCCGAGCGGACCTACCGCGCCGGCTTCGGCAGTGTCGGACGCCTGGCCGGACAGAACTCCCTGCGCAACCCTCGGCGTACGGCGGCCACCGCGTCGGCACTGATGATCGGGCTCGCACTGGTCACCACGATGACCGTCGCCGGGGCCTCGGCCACCGCGAGCGTCGACGAGACCGTCGCCAAGAGCTTCGTCGGCGACCTCGTGGTGAGCAACCTCGTCGGCAACGGCTTCTCGCCCACCGTCGCCGACCGGATCCAACGGATCGACGGGGTCCGGTCGGTCGCGCGGGTGAGGTACGGCCCGGCCCGCACCGACGGCGCGCGCAAGTTCCTCGTCGGCATCGACCCACGCACCCTGTCGGGCGTCCTGCACGTCGGCGCCAGCGGCCTGGACCGGTTGGGCGCCGACGGCTGCATCCTCAACCGCAGCTACGCCGAGGCCCACGACCTGCGCCGGGGCCGGTTGATCGGCTGGCAGACCCCGGCCGGGCAGCGGACCTTCCAGGTCACCGGCACCTACGAGCCCAACGGAGCGGTGTTCGGCACCTGCCTGGTCACGCTCGGCGCCTTCGCCGACGCCGGCTTCGCCGACCAGGACAACGCGGCGTACGTCAAGGTCGCCGCGGGCACCGGCGTACCCACGGTGCAGCGCGCGATCAACGCCCAGATCGAGGACCTGCCGACGGTGACCGTCAAGGACCAGGGGGAGTACGCCGCCGAGCAGCGCGAGCCGATCGACCGGCTGCTCACGCTGGTCTACGCGCTGCTCGGTCTGGCCCTGGTGATCGCGGTGCTGGGGGTCGTCAACACCCTGGGGCTCTCGGTGATCGAGCGCACCCGCGAGATCGGGCTGCTGCGCGCCATCGGGCTGGGGCGCGGCCAGCTGCGCACGATGGTCGCCCTCGAGTCGGTGGCGATCGCGCTGCTGGGCGCCGTGCTCGGCGTCGGCCTCGGGGTGGTCTTCGGGGTGGCGCTCGTGGGGGTGCTGCGCGACCAGGGACTCACTGCGACCAGTGTGCCCGTGGGCACTCTGGTGGGCTATCTGGT
This sequence comes from uncultured Actinomycetota bacterium, assembly GCA_963843875.1. Classification (GTDB taxonomy): domain Bacteria; phylum Actinomycetota; class Actinomycetes; order Propionibacteriales; family Nocardioidaceae; genus Marmoricola. The sequence continues at coordinate 331,155 of CAWJMC010000005.1, forward strand.
CGCGGCGGGCGTGATCGGCGTGCTGGCCGCCGTCGTGCCGGCACGCCGCGCGGCGAGGTTGGACATTCTTCGCGCGATCGGCACGGAATAGCATGAATCTACCCAGGTAGTACCTGCCTGCCCTAGTCTTGCGCCAGCCCAATCCGGAGGGAATGGTAGTGGCTGCCGGTGCCAAGCGAGATCAGCTCAAGCACGTGCAGGTGCGTGAGTACGTGCGTGCGCTGGCACACCAGTCCGAGCCGGGTGCCCCCGCGCCGTCCGAGCGCGAGCTGGTGCACAAGTTCGGCGTCGCCCGGATGACCGTCCGGCACGCGCTCGACGGCCTGGTCGGACAGGGGCTGCTCGAGCGGATCCCCGGGCGCGGCACCTTCGTGGCCAAGCCGCACGTCGACATGCAGGCCCGGCTCTCCTCCTTCAGCGAGGAGATGGCCCGACGCGGCCGGGCGCCGGGTGGTCGCACCCTGCTGCGGCGTCGGGAGAGCGCCGGGCCGGGCGTGGCGCGGGCCCTGCAGGTCGAGGAGGGCCACCCGATCGGACACTGGCAGCGCCTGCGCACCGCCGACGGTGAGCCGGCCTGCCTCAGCGACAGCTACGTCTCGCTCGCACTGTTCGACGACTTCCTCACCGCGCCGGAGCCGACGAGCCTCTACGACTGGTTCTCGATGCACGGACGGATGCCGTCGTGGGGCGAGGACTCGGTCGTCGCCGACGCGGCCACCACCAGCCGAGGCGGACCTGCTCCAGATCGACGCGCGGGGCCCCGGTGCTGCGGATCTCTCGGCGGGCCTTCGCCGCCGAGCAGGTCTGCGAGGTCTCCCGCTCGGCGTACCGCGCCAACCAGTTCACCCTCTGGGTCCCGGTGCTGCGGGCCGAGTTCGAGCGCTGAGCGGCGGGCGGCGCTCGCGGTGTCCCAGGTTCACCACGGTATGCCGATGAACCTGGACTCCCCACACCATGCATGTCGTGGACAGTTCAGGTTCGCCTGCATACCGTGGTGAACCTGGGGGCGGTGAGGTTCAGAGGCCCGGGGCCAGCACGAAGACGGCGTAGTCGGGGTCAGCCGCAGTGAGGTCGTAGCCACCGAGACGGTGCTGGACGACCAGCCCGGCCGCCGCCGCGTCGGCGCGGAAGTCCGCCTCGGGGTAGGTGCTCGCGTTGAGCGGGCCGCCGACCAGCTTGAAGCCGACCAGCATCCGGCCCCGGGGCTCCAGCAGAGCGGCCAGCCCGGTGAGCACGGTGCGTTCGGTGTCCGGGGCCAGCAGCACCATCACGTTGCCCACCACCACGACCAGGTCGTACGACGTGGGGCGGCCGTGCGCCGCGAGCAGGTCGGGCGTGACCCCGAGCAGGTCGGACTCGACCACCACGACGTCGGGGTACGTCGCCCGCGACTGCGCCACCAGGGCCGGGTCCTTCTCGACCGCGGTGACGTCGTGGCCACGGCGCAGGAGTCCCTGCGCGACCCGCCCCATCCCCGATCCGGCGTCGAGCACCCGAGCCCGACGGGGGGCGAGGACGTCGGCCAGCCGGGCCTCCCCGTCCAGGTCGCTGCCGTCCTCGACCAGTCCGGCGAAGCGCCGCCCGAAGTCGGAGTGGTCGTCGCTCTCCCAGCGGGTGGCCGGGAAGGGCTCCCCGGGCGCGCTCACAACCGGCCGACCGCGGCGACGACGGTCCCGGTCTCCTCGCACACCCAGTGCGGGTCCGGGCCGCCGAGGTCGGGGTCGACGTACAGCGCGTGCAGCGGAGCGTCGTCACCGCACGCGTGGCACAGCGGCCATCGCCCGGCCTGGCCGAGCAGCGCGTCCTGGACGTCCTGGGCGACCAGGCCCGCGACGTACGGGCGACCCTCCGCCCACTGCTCGAGCCACCACCGGCGCTGCGACACGGCCTCCTCGAGGAACGAGACGTGCGGCCGGTGTGGCGACGTCGGTGGAGGTCAGGTCGTGCAGGACCAGCGCGCGGGCGGTGACCAAGGGGTCCGGAGTGGGGTCGGCGGATGGCACGATGCCCATTGTGACAACCACACGGGCACTCCTCGAGGTCACGTGCCTGCACGTGCGGGACGTGCCGGGTGCCGTGGAGGGTGGTGCCGACCGGTTGCTGGTCAGCACCGCACCCGGCCCCGGCGGTGTGGGCACCTGCCTCGAGCCGGCCGAGGTGTCTGCGATCTGCCGCGAGAGCGACCGGCCGGTGCGGGTGCTGGTGCGTCTCGGCGAGGGCTGGTCGACGAACGGCGGGGAGTTCACCCGGCTCGTCGGGCTGGCCCAGGAGTACCTCCTGCTCGGCGCCGACAGCCTGTCCTTCGGCTTCCTCGACGCCGACCTCGCGATCGACTCCGCCACCACCGCCGAGCTGGTCGGCGCGCTGCCCCAGCGGCCGTGGAGCTTCCACCGGGGCTTCGACGCCGCGCTGAGCCCCGACCGGGCCTGGCGCGCGGTGAGCGGGCTGCCGGGGCTCGACGGCGTGGTCTCGGCCGGTTCGCCGCGCGGGCTCGCGGAGGGCGGCGACGAGCTGCTCACCCGCGCGGCCGGCGAGCCGGCGACGGCCGCGCTGCTGGTCGTCGGTGGTGGGCTGCTGGCCGAGCAGGTGCCGTGGCTGGCCCGCGCCGGGGTCCGGCAGTACGCCGTGGGTCCGGAGGTCCGCCCCGGCGGCTCCTGGACGCGGTCCTACGTCGATGCCGGCCACGTCCGCTCCTGGCGCACGCTGCTCGACGACGCGGTGGGCCGGGCCGAGCGGTGATCGCCTCGTGATCGTGATCGACCCACCCAACGCGGCCGGTCGGGGCCGGCTCTGGTCGCACCTGGCCTCGGACACCTCCTACGCCGAGCTGCACGCCTTCGCCCGCGAGCACGGCGTCCCCGAGAAGGGCTTCGACCGCGACCACTACGACGTGCCCGAGGAGTGGTACGACGTGATGGTGGCCGCGGGCGCGACGCCGATCTCCAGCCGCGAGCTGGTCGCCCGGCTGCTCGCCGCGGGCCTGCGGGTCAGGAAAGTGCCGCGATCTCGGCGCTGAGGTTGGCCCGGGCGGCTGGTCTCCCAGCGCTCCCGCGCCTCCTCCGAGCCGAACAGCTGCTCCTTGGCCAGCAGGTCCTCGAGCACCGCTCGTCGGCCGGCCCGGAAGTCGGCTTCGGGCACCGCGGCGTACTCCGCGCGCACGCCGGCGACATACGCCGCGTAGCGCCCCGGCCCGGCCGCCAGGATCGCCAGGTCGGCGTCGCAGAGCAGCTGTCCGGCCGGGTCGTCGGGCTCCGGGCGGTGGGCCGCGGTGAGCCGGACCAGTCGGCCGACCTCGGCCGCGAGCGCGGGATCGCCGGCCAGCTCCTGCTCGGCCCACTGCGCCGAGCGCTCCTCGTCGCCGGGCCCTCCGTCGACGGCGCCGTCGTAGATCGCGTCGTGGAACCACGCCGCCAGCAGCACCGCGTCGTCGTCGCAGCCGAGCTCGTCCAGGCGGGCCAGCACCTCGGCCAGGTGGGTCAGGTCGTGGTAGCCGCGCCCGGGTCGGCGTACGCCGTCAGCAGCGCGTCGCGCACGTCGGTGTCCAGCACGTCGGGCCAGTGCTGGGTGAGGTCCACCGGCGCATCGTATTCCGACGCAGGTAACGAGCCGCGAGCGTTCGGGCTGAGCGTTCACCCCTCGGGCCGTCTGCTCCGTCGGTCTACGTGGCAGCAGTAGAAGTGCGTCGAGCGCGCCGCGGCACGGGGTCGACCAGACGGCAGTCGAGCAGGTAGCTCGGGTGGGTCTCACCGTCGACCCACACGTCGGTCTTCGCCAGGGGGGCCCAGCCGCTCCGGCGGGAATCGCGAATCAGGTACGCGCCCTCGTCCGGCCCTACGTACCTCGGGTCGCCGGGCCAGACGTTGATCATCGGTCCGGTCTCGATCCAGATCGATTCGATCGACCACCCGTAGATCATCGGCGGGCAACCCTGGTCGTGGGCGTAGTTCTCGAAGTAGCCGAAATGGTCGACCGACAGGTGGACCCTCGCTCGCACCCCGTCGTCATGAGAGCCGTGTCGACGCCGCAGTCTCGGCAGTCGGGTCTCGCTGTAGGCCAGCAGCGCGAAGTCGAGCACCGCGACCTCGGGCAGCTGCCGCAGCGCGCCCGTGACGCGGTACTCGTTCTCGCGCACGTGCGCGCAGGTGGTCAGGCCCGGGTCTTCGACCACCGCGTCGTCGGTCCAGAACTCCAGCGCGAAGTCCACCTGGTCCCCCACCGCGAAGTCCGGGTAGTTGCCGTCCTGCAGCACCCAGCCCGCCAACCCGACGTGCCAGAGGTCGTCGGCCGGCGCTCCTTGGTCTCTCACGCCTTCTTCGGGGGCATCGGGAAGAACAGGTTGGTCCGTCGGGCGTACTCCGCCCAGCCGTCGCGCCTGCTCATCGTCTGCTCCAGCAGCTTGGCGCCGGTGACGTTGCGGATGAACCAGGTCATCGCGAGCGGTCCGACGATGGTCACGATGCCGCCCCAGCCGGAGTCGGCGGCGACCAGCCACACGCCCCACCACATGGTGGCGTCGCCGAAGTAGTTCGGGTGCCGGGTGTAGCGCCACAGGCCCGCGTCCAGCACCTGACCCTTGTTCGAGGAGTCCGCCTTGAACGCCGCCAGCTGGCGGTCGCCGATGGTCTCGAAGCCCAGTCCGACGGCCCAGACCACGACCCCGATCCAGGCGACGATCCCGACCGAGGCGTCGGCGCCGGCACCGATCTGGATCGGCAGCGAGACGACGAACATGGCCAGTCCCTGCGGCACCAGCACCCGCTTGAGGAGGCTCTCGCCCCGGTCGCGCAGCTTCTGGTAGCGCGGGTCCTCACCCGCGCCCTTCGCTCGCGCGAGCACGTGGCCGGCGAGCCGGGCGGCCCAGACGCCGGGAGCAGCACCAGCAGTACCCGACGCAGCGGGTCACCGTCGGCCGATGAGACCGCGAGGGCGGCGACCACGATGAAGCCGAGGCCCCAGGTCACGTCGACGACGGCCCAGCGGCCCGACCGTTGGGCGGCGTACGCCGTCGCCGTCATCATCGCCACGACCGCCACGGCGGAGACCAGCACCACGAGCCAGGTCATGGACCCAGTGTCTCAGCGAGAGGTGAGGCGTCGTGAGTGCGAGTGGGGCGTCGCGGACGGCACCGTACGCCTCGATGCGACGCCTCGGCGCCTTCGAGGCGTGCGGTTGCGACGCCTCGGCCTACCAGTCCTGGACCCGCGGGAAGCCGGAGTGGCCGGCCTCGTCGTTGCGGACGGCGAGGATCTGGTCGACGCCCATCCGGCCGTCGCGGAACGACATCGCGCCGCCGATCAGGTAGAGCCGCCACACCCGCAGCTGCTCCTCGCCGACCAGGTCGCGCAGCCGGTCGGCGTTGGCCTCGAACCTGACCATCCAGTCGCGCACGGTGTCGACGTAGTGCTCGCGCATCATGTGCACGTCGCGCACCTCGAGCCCGCCGGCCTCGACGAGCTCGACCGTCTCGCCGACCGGGCGCATGTACATGTCCGGGGCGATGAACGACTCGATGAACGGGCCGCCGCCGGGGTGGCGCCCGCGCCGCGACATCTGCTGGATCAGCACCCGGCCCTGCGGCTTGACGTTGCGCCGCAGCACCTCGACGTACGTCGGGTAGTTGCCCTGGCCGACGTGCTCGCCCATCTCGATGGAGGCGACGGCGTCGTAGGGGCCGTCGGTGACGCTCGCGGTAGTCCTGGAGCCGGATCTCGACCTGGCCCTCGAGCCCGCGCTCGGCGATCCGGGCGTCGATGAACTTCTTCTGCTCGGCCGCGATGGTGACGCCGGTGACCTGGGCGCCGAAGTGCTCGGCGGCGTACAGCGAGAGCGAGCCCCAGCCGCAGCCGACGTCGAGGAAGCGCATGCCCGGCTCGAGCCCGACCTTGCGGCAGACCAGGTCGAGCTTGGCCGCCTGGGCCTCCTCGAGGCGTCATGTCCGGGCGCTCGTAGTAGCCGCTCGAGTAGGCCATGTGGTCGTCGAGGATCGCGGCGTAGAAGTCGTTGGAGAAGTCGTAGTGGTGGCTGATCGAGCGCCGGTCGCGGGCCAGGCGAGTGCAGCCGGCCCTTGATCTGGGCCTGGCTGGCCGGGGCGACGACGGGCAGCCCGAGGGCGCCGAGCTCGCGCGCCGTGCGGACCAGGGTGGCGATGGTCGTGCGGCGTCGGGCGTACGCCGGACAGGCCGCGCTCGCGGACCACCGTCCACACGTGGGTCAGGGCCGCGTCGAGGTCGCCGTCGACGTCGAGCTCACCGGTGACGTAGGCCTGGGCCGCGCCGAGCTCGCCCGGGTGCCACAGCAGCCGGCGGAGCACGTCGGGGGTGTGCAGGGTGACGTGCGGGGCGTCGGCCGGGGCCGGCCTCGGAGCCGTCCCAGGCGGTCAGGCGCACGGGCAGGTCGCCGCCGACGAAGGGGCGCAGCGCCTGCCTCGAGCCGCTGCGCGGCACCGTGGCGTCGGATCGGGGTCGGGTCGGCCGGAGCCGGCCGCTCCTGCGGTGGTCGGTCATGGTTCAGGAGTCCTTGGTGAAGGTGATCTGCTGGACGTCGAGGTAGCCCGAGGCGAAGCCGCCGCGGGAGTACTCGAGGTAGAAGTGCCACATCCGGTCGAAGACCGAGTCGAAGCCGAGCGCGTGCACCTCGTCGCGGGCGGCCAGGAACGCCTCGTCCCACAGCCGCAGGGTCTGGGCGTAGTGCTGGCCCATCGAGAGCCGGTCGGAGATCCGCAGCCGGGTGTGCTCGCGGGTGACCTGCGTCGAGCTCCTCGGTCGAGGGCAGGAAGCCGCCGGGGAAGATGTACTTGTGCACCCAGGTGTAGGTGTTGCGGGTGGCCAGCATCCGCTCGTGCGCCATCGTGATCGCCTGGATCGCGGCCTTGCCGCCGGGGGCGAGCACCTCGTCGATCTTCTCGAAGTACGACGGCAGGAACTCGTAGCCCGACCGCCTCGATCATCTCGACGCTGACCACGGCGTCGTAGACGCCGGTGACCTTGCGGTAGTCGAGCAGGTCGACGGTGACGACGTCGGAGAGGCCCTCCTCGGCGACCCGGGCGTCGGCCAGCGCCTTCTGCTCGCTGGACAGGGTCACCGAGCGCACGGTCGCGCCGCGGCGGCGGCGCGGATGCACAGCTCGCCCCAACCGGTGCCGATCTCGAGGACCCGGCTGCCCTCGCGGACGCCGGCCTGGTCGAGCAGCCGGTCGATCTTGCGCTGCTGGGCGGCCGCGAACGCGTCGCGGGTCGGCGTGCCCGGGTCGGGCGCCACGGAGACCGCGGAGCGCGACAGCGTGTTGCGGGCGGCGCGCTCCGGCTCGGAGAACAGCGCCGAGGAGTAGGTCAGCGTCGGGTCGAGGAAGGTCGCGAACATGTCGTTGGACAGGTCGTAGTGCCGCGCGATGTTGTTGCGCGTGTTGGCCTCCTCGTTCTTCTCCTCCGCGGGGTGGCGGGCGACCACGAGCGCCCGGGCCTTCTGCAGCGGCTGGGGCACCAGGGTCGAGACCTGGCGAGCGAGCTCGGTGAGGAAGGCCCCGAGGTCGGGGGAGTCCCAGTCGCCGGCCATGTAGGACTCGCCGAAGCCGATCAGCTTGCCGGCTCCGAGACGGCGGTAGAACGCCTCGTCGTCGTGCAGCACCATGCTGGGCGCGTCGGGCCCACCGGCGCCGAGCACACTGCCGTCGGGAAAGGTGACCCGTACGGGGAGGCGACGGACGGCGCCGCGGAACAGCATCCGCGCGACCGTGAGCTCGACCTTGTTGCGGGCCGAGGTGCGCAGCGGCGCGAGGTCGGGCCAGCGGCTGACGTCGAGCCGGGCAGGGTCAGGGGCGTACGTGGTCATCGGGGCCCCCGCGCAAGCGCGAGCTCTGCGAGTGGTCTCGTGGGGTCACTGATCATGGTTGTCTCCTTCGGGGCGCGGCTGGATCTTCAGGCCGCGCAGCCAGAGCTTGATGCCCTGGAACTTGATCCTGGCCATCCCGAGCAGGGGTACGACGGGAGAGCGCAGGGCGGCGCGCACGACGGCCCGGGGGTCGGCCGGGCCGACCTCCCCGGTCATCGTGGCGGTGAACGGCGGGCGGGACTCGCGGTGCAGGGTGACCCCGACCGTCATCGTCTCCCCGGGAGTCGGCACGGCGACATGGTAGGTGCCGGACGTGTCGTTGAACGGTGACACGTAGAGCTGCTTGTCGACGGTGGCGCGGCCGTGCTCGTCGGGGTGGACGACGTAGGCGTGCCGGCCGCCGTAGGTGTTGTGCACCTCGACCACCACGGCGGCCAGGGTGTGGTCCGCGCCCGAGTCGGCCCGGTGGCACCAGAACACCGAGATCGGGTTGAAGACGTAGCCCAGCGTGCGGGCGTGGGCCAGCATCTGGACCCGGCCGCCGGCACCGAGCTCGATCCCGTGCTCGGCGAGCACGGTGTCGATGTTCTCGCGGATGCTGCGCTCCGGGTCGCCGACGTGGTCGCGGGCCTCGAACGACGCCAGCCGGCGCAGCACCGGCGCGAGGGCGCCGGCGTACCGCGGGAGGTCGTCGAGGTCGACCAGCCAGGTGTAGGAGGAGTAGCTGAAGATGTTGCGCTTCGGCTCGACCCGGGCGTGCTTGATCGTGGTCCGGTACATCCGCGGGGTCGGCGCCGGCCGGGCCACCCGGCCTCGCTCCGGCCAGACGGCACCGAGGTGCTCGGCCGCGTGGCGACCCGACAGGGCACCGTCCTCGTGGAAGCCCCAGCCGTGGTACGCGCCGGCGAGGGCGACGCGGGACGTGCTCAGCTCACCCAGGCGCTGCTGGGCCGCGACCGACTCGGGCGTGTAGATCGGGTGGGCGTAGTGCATGGTGTCGATCACCGTCGCCGGGTCGACGATGTCGGCGCCGCCGAGGGTGACCAGGAAGCGACGGTCCTGCACCGAGCTGATCCGCTGCAGCCGGGTCATGTCGTAGGTGACGAGCACCCGGCCGCCGGCGTGCTCGGGGGCACCGGCGGGCCCCCGCATCTGGTAGTTCCACGACGCGCGCGCCTTCTCGGCCCGCGGCAGCAGTCGCTCGTCGGTGTGCAGCTGGGCGACGTTGGGCTCGTAGCGCATGGCGCCCAGCAGCTCACGCAGCAGCTCGCGGCGCGGGCCACCGGCTCCGCCCTCGAGCATGCTCAGGGCCTGCTCCGGGTGGGTGGCGACGACGACCGCGTCGTACGTCGTGGTGCCCGACGCGTCGGTGACGTCGACGCCGTCGGCGTGCTCGCGAACGTCCGTGACGGGGGAGGAGAGGCGGACCTCGTCGATCCGCTTCGCCACCTTCTCGACGTACTCGCGCGAGCCGCCGACCACGGTGCGCCACGTCGGTGAGCCGAAGACGGTGAGCATGCCGTGGTGCTCGAGGAAGCGGAACAGGTAGCGCGCCGGGTAGTCGAGCGCGTTGTCGGGGTCGGTCGACCAGACCGCGGAGACCAGCGGAGTCATGAAGTAGGTGACGAAGAAGTCGCTGAAGCCGCCGCGCTCGAGGAAGGTCTCGAGGTTCTCCTCACCCGGGACCTCGGTGGTTGAGGAAGGACGAAGTCCTGTCTCGAAACCCTCGGGGGCGGCCAGCAGCTGCTTGGCCATCCGGTGGAACCGCGGGATCTCGGTGAGCATCCGCAGGTAGCGCGGGTTGCGCAGGTTCTCCCCCCGCGGGAAGAGACCGCCGGCCCCGAGGGCCCCGGCCCACTCCAGACCGCTCTCGTCGTCGCGCACCGACATGCTCATGTCGGACTCCTGCGTGCCCACCCCGAGCTCGTCGAAGAGACGCAGCAGCGTCGGGTAGGTCCGCTCGTTGTGCACGATGAAGCCGGTGTCGACCGGCACGGTGTGCTCGCCGACCTCGACGTCGTGGGTGTCGGCGTGCCCACCGAGCCGCTCGTCGGCCTCGTACAGGGTGACGTGCGAGTCCTTGGCCAGCAGCCAACCCGCGACCAGGCCGGAGACGCCGCTACCGATCACGGCAACCCGGCGGCGACCGGGATGCCCGGACGTCATACCGACTTGTTCAGCTTGAACAGCGCGATCGGCGCCGAGGACGGGTGGTCCGACCCGGCGGACGGTTCGACGGTGATCCCGACGCCCTTGGCGTCACCCAGCGCGCCGTGCAGGACCACGGTCTGGCTGCTGCCGGAGCCCATCAGCCCGGCCGGCACGAAGGCGCCCTTCGCGTTGAGGTACCACAGCTCGTAGACCTTGCCGAGCGGAGCGTCCTTCATGCCCCGGGTCACGATCACCGAGCGGTTGACCGACTTCGAGTGGTAGAGCGTGGCTCGGCTGCCGTTGGCGAAGGAGACCGCCTGGGCACGGGCGTCCGAAGCGTCCATCACCCGCTGCGGGGTCGCGATCGGAGCGGAGCTCTGGCTCTGCCAGGGCTTCAGCGCGGCGACACCACCGCCGATCACCAGCAGGACCGCCGCAACGGCTGCTGCCACCAGCTGCGGAAATCGACGTGCCCGGTGGCGTACCGCCCGGACCGGGGCCGGCACCGGGGCCAGGGGTCGCACCGTGTGGATCTCCGCCAGCACCTGCTGGCGGACCATCGGCGACGGCCCGGTGGCCACGACGTGGGAGAGGACTCCGGCGGCCTCCTGGAGGCTGCGGACCTCCGCGGCGCACTCGGAGCACTCGCCGAGGTGCCGCTCGAACCGGACCCGCTCGAGGTCGTCGAGCGCGTCGACGGCGTAGGCGCCGGACAACGGATGCATGTCACTCATCGGGGTCCCCGATCGGTTGTTCCGCGTTCGAGCGGAGCGAGACGGGTGAAGGGTCGGGTGGGGTGGTTCACGATTCGACTCCCAGGGCGTCGCGAAGCCGGATCAGGCCGTCCCGGATACGGGTCTTGGCCGTGCCCAACGGGATGTCGAGCATGGTGGCGACCTCACTGTGCGTGTAGCCGCCGAAGTAGGCGAGCTCGAGAGCGCCACGCTGGGTGGCGGTCAGCGAGCGGAGTGCCTGTCGCACGCGGTGACCCTCCATGTGCTGCGTCGCCGCCTCGGCGGTGCTGTCGTGCTCGATGACCTGGTTCTGCTGGTGGTAGGTGGTGTCGCGGCGGCTCGAGGCCTCCGCCGACCGGACCCGGTCGACCGCGCGACGGTGCGCGATCGTCATCAGCCAGGACAGCGGGCTGCCCAGGGCAGGGTCGTAGCGGGCTGACTGTCGCCAGATCTCCACCATCGCCTCCTGAGTCACTTCGTCGGCCTGTGCCGGGTCACGTACGACGCGCAGCACCAGTCCGTGCAATCGGTGCGAGACCGCGTCGTACAGCGCGGCGAAGGCCTGCTCGTCGCCCCGCCCCGACCGCTGGAGCAGGTCCGAGAGCTCCTTCGACTGCTCCTGACGCTGCGTCTGGGCAGAGTCGGGAGCAGAGTCGGGAACGGACCTGAGTCCACTCATGCTGCTCCTGTCGGGCGTGGCGGCGTCGCGCTTCCTCGCCGTGTTGGGAGTTCTTCGGAACCCTGCGACCCCACGGATTGGTTCTCCCTCGGAGCCGGTCGCCTGCCCCCGCACGGTCCGTGCGGAGTGACGAGGTTTCTTCTCCGACGGTCCCATTCGACCGATTATGTCAGTCCTTGGGTATCGAGCCGCCCGTCCAGCGCGTCGGCGATCCTTCTGCCGGCCCTCCTCGACGACCGACGGGCGCGAGGGCCCGGCGTCAGTCGATCGACTCCAGGTCACCCGCGTCGACGATCCGGTAGGCGTAGCCCTGCTCGGCGAGGAAGCGCTGGCGGTTCTGCGCGAAGTCGGCGTCGACGGTGTCGCGGGACACGATCGTGTAGAAGCGGGCGGTGCGACCGTCGCTCTTGGGCCGCAGCAGCCGGCCCAGCCGCTGGGCCTCCTCCTGTCGTGAGCCGAAGCTCCCGGAGACCTGGATGGCCACGGCCGCCTCGGGGAGGTCGACGGAGAAGTTGGCGACCTTGGAGACCACCAGCAGCTCGATCTCACCGGTGCGGAAGCCTTCGAAGAGCCGTTCTCGCTCCTTGACGGTCGTGTCGCCCTTGATCACCGGCGCCCCCAGGTGCTCACCGAGCTCGTCGATCTGGTCGAGGTACTGCCCGATCACGAGGGTCCGTTCCCCGCGGTGGCGCGCGACGAGCTGCTCGGCGACCCGGGTCTTGGCGAAGGTGCAGCTGGCCAACCGGTAGCGCTCCTCGGGCTCGGCGGTGGCGTAGGCCAGCCGCTCTCCCTCGGGCAGGGTCACCCGCACCTCGACGCAGTCGGCCGGGGCGATCCAGCCCTGTGCCTCGATGTCCTTCCAGGGTGCGTCGAAGCGCTTGGGGCCGATCAGGGAGAACACGTCGCCCTCACGGCCGTCCTCGCGCACCAGGGTCGCGGTCAGCCCGATCCGGCGCCGCGCCTGAAGGTCGGCGGTCATCCGGAAGATCGGGGCGGGCAGCAGGTGCACCTCGTCGTAGACGATCAGGCCCCAGTCGCGGGCGTCCAGCAGGTCGAGGTGGGGGTAGGCGCCCTTCCGGCGCAGCGTCAGCACCTGGTACGTCGCGATCGTGACCGGGCGGACCTCCTTGCGCGCCCCGGAGTACTCGCCGATCTCGTCCTCGGTGAGGGACGTGCGCTTGAGCAGCTCGGACTTCCACTGCCGAGCGCTGACGGTGTTGGTGACCAGGATCAGCGTGGTCGCCTGCGCCCTGGCCATCGCGGCGGCACCGACGATGGTCTTGCCGGCCCCGCAGGGCAGCACGACGACCCCGGACCCGCCGTCCCAGAAGGAGTCGGCGGCCTGCTGCTGGTAGTCACGCAGCTCCCAGCCGTCCTGCTCGAGACTGATCGCGTGGGCCTCCCCGTCGACGTAGCCGGCCCAGTCCTCGGCCGGCCATCCGAGCTTGAGCAGGGCCTGCTTGAGGTTGCCGCGCTGGCTCGGGTGCACCACGACGGTGTCGGCGTCGAGACGCTCGCCGACCATCCCGGCGACGCGCTTGCTGCGCAGCACCTCCTCGAACACCGGCTGGTCGGTGCTGGAGAGGACCAGACCGTGCGTCGGGTGCTTGTCCAGGCGCAGGCGGCCGTAGCGGTCCATCGTCTCGGCCACGTCGACCAGCAGCGCGTGGGGCACGGCGTAGCGGCTGTGGGCGAGGAGGGCGTCGACGACCTGCTCGGCGTCGTGACCGGCGGCCCGTGCGTTCCACAGCCCGAGCGGGGTGAGCCGGTAGGTGTGCACGTGCTCCGGCGAGCGCTCGAGCTCGGCGAACGGCGCGATCGCCTTGCGTGCCTCGGCCGCGTCGGGGTGATCCACCTCGAGCAGCAGGGTCTTGTCGGACTGGACGATCAGGGGGCCGTCATTCACCTGACCACTCTACGGAGTGCGGGGGCATGCCTACGCTGGCCTGATGAACTCCCCTGTGCCTTGGATCGGGGCCGCCCTGGTCGTCGTCGGCGTGCTCTTCTTCTTCCAGGGCATCGGGGTGGTCGGCGGGAGCGTGATGTCGGGCGTCGCGCTCTGGGCGATCCTCGGTCCGATCATCGCGATCCTGGGCGCCGGCCTGGTCTGGCGAGGCGTGCGCACGCGCTGACCGCTCGACGCCGCGGGTCAGGTGGCGCGGACCCGGCGCAGCACGCCCCAGGTCCCACCCAGGCACGCGAGCGCGAGCACGGCGCACCACAGGGTCGCGCTCAGTGGGGTGAGCCCGGCGAACCAGTCGCCGATCCCGCCCCACCAGCTCTGCCTGATGGCCAGCGCGACCGCGCCTCCGCCGACGAGCACGACGGTGGGCACGCCCACCAGCAGGGCGCCGAGACGGAACCGGGTCCACAGCGCAGCGGTGACGGCACCCACCCCGAACGTCGCGACCATCGAGACCACCAGCAGCAGCCAGGTCGCCGGCCAGGCGTCGCGCGAGAACCAGGAGAACCAGAAGAAGTGGCCCTGCAGCCACCACCCGCCGCTGGCCCGCTCGGCGACCTGCAGCAGCAAGGTGGCGGTGCCGAAGGCCACGCCGAGCACGAGCGCGGTCAGCCAGGTGCCGGCGGTGAAGGAGCGTCGCGTGGAGCCCATCCCGAGGGCGAACGGCAGGCCCCTGATCACGGCGAACATCGCGGCGACCACCAGGAACACGTAGAGCGCCGCGGCTCCACCGGTCCGGCGGCCGTCGACGGGCACGAGGTTCCAGATCACCAGGTTGATCACGAACGACGAGGCGACGATCGACCACGGCATGAGCAGCAGGGTCACGCGGTCGGTCAGGTGCATCCTCAGCACGGCGGCGGCACGACTCATCGCGGCGCTCCTTCCAGCTCGTCGTCGCTTCGTCGCGCGGCTGCGGTGCTCGCTGACCCGGCGCCGTCCCCCAGTCCGGCCCGGACCACCAGGCTCTGCAGGGAGACCGGGCCGACGTCCACGCCGATCGCCGCGGCCTCGCGGCGCAGGTCGTGGTCGGGTCTTACGTCGACGGTGGCACGCACGAAGCCACCCATCTCCTCGCGGTGCAGCAGCGGGAGACCGCCGACCAGGGCGTCGACGGCGGGGACGGGACCGCTCAGCACACAGGCCCGCCCTCGCAGGTCGTCCGCGCTGCCCTCGAGCACGATCCGGCCCTGGTCGAGCACGAAGACGTCCTCGAGCAGGCCGCTGATCTCGTCGATCAGGTGCGTGGAGAGGATCACGGTGCGGGGCTCCTCGGCGTACTGCTCGAGCAGCAGGTCGTAGAACATCTGGCGGGCGGTGGCGTCCAGGCCGAGGTAGGGCTCGTCGAAGATGGTCAGCTCGGCCCGTGAGGCCAGCCCGACGATGATCCCGGCGGCGGCCCGCATGCCGCGCGAGAGCTTGTGCACCCGTCGACGCGTCGGGAGATCGAACTGCCGGACGAGCCGCTCGGCGAGGGCGGCGTCCCAGCGCGGGTAGAAGTTGGCTCCGGCGGCCAGCACGTGGCGCACGTTGAAGTTGTTGGGGTACTGCTGGTTCTCCCGGATGAAGCACGTGCGTGAGAGCACCGCCTCGTTCTCCACGGGGTCCTCGCCGAAGATCCGCACGGTCCCGGAGGTGGGGAAGTCCTGGGCGGTCAACAGGCTCATCAGGCTCGTCTTGCCGGCGCCGTTGCGCCCGAGCAGCCCGACGATGGAGTCCACCCCGATGCGCAGGTCGACCCCGTCCAGGGCGCGGTGCCCGTGGAAGGAGCGGCTCGCCCCGATGACCTCCACGACGGGGGCGGTGCCAGGTGCGGGGTCCATCAGCTGGCTCCTTGCTTGATCATCACGAGCAGGTGGTCCCGGTCGATCCCGAGACGATCGGCCTGGGCGAGGAGCGGCTCGACGTACTGGTGCAGGAACTCCTCGCGGTGGCGGCTGCGCAGCTTCTCGCGCGCACCGGTGGCGACGAACATCCCGATACCTCGTTTCTTGTAGAGGATCTGGGCGGCGACGAGGGCGTTGATCCCCTTGGCCGCGGTGGCCGGGTTGATCCGGTGGAAGGCCGCGAGCTCGTTGGTCGAGGGGACCTGGCCCTCCTCGGGCAGGCTCTCGTCGAGGATCTGGCGCTCGAGCTGTTCGGCGATCTGCTCGAAGATCGGGCGTCCGTCGTCGATCACGACACTCCTGGCTTGTCGGTTCATTACTGAACTAATGAACCATGTAACCCGGCGGGTGTCAACGCCGTGCGCAACGCTCGCGAGGTGCGTTCAGCGGTGGGGCGGAACCGTCCGGACTGATCCGATCCGGTGCACGGCGAAGGAGCGGAGCTCCT
The DNA here is from genome assembly GCA_963843875.1 of uncultured Actinomycetota bacterium. Classification (GTDB taxonomy): domain Bacteria; phylum Actinomycetota; class Actinomycetes; order Propionibacteriales; family Nocardioidaceae; genus Marmoricola. Next base: position 346,843 of record CAWJMC010000005.1, read on the forward strand.
GCTCGCGGTCGTCGTAGGCCACCAGCTGCCCGCCCTCGACCCGGACCGGGCGCACCACCCGGTCGGTGCGCCGGCCGTGGTTGTCGACGTAGTCGAGGAGCACCTCGCGCTCGCCCTCGACGGACTGGCGCAGCACGGTGAGCACGTCGCCCGGCGAGGTCGCGGCGGCGTCCGCCGGGCGGGTCGCCGCCACCCGGTCACCCGCGCGTACGGCGCTCACGACCGCCGACGTGCGCGCCGCGCGGCGGGCGTCCACGGCGGCGGGCGCTCGCCGGGCCGGCTTCGCGCGGGAGCGGAACACGTCCGGGCGCGCCACCCGCACCGTACCGTCCGCCGCCTCCGCGACGGGAGCGTGGCCCAGCTCGCGCAGGCGCGGCAGCAGCACGTGCAGCGGGACGTCGGAGACCAGCACGGTCGGCGCGATCCGGCGCAGCCGCAGCGAGGCGGAGGCGGGGTCGGCGAGCAGCTCGCTCAGCGCCGCCTCGTCGTCGCTGCGCAGGAACGCCTCGACGGCGCCGACGCGCAACGTGCCGAAACGCCTCGCCACGTCGTCGACCAGGAAGTCCAGGGCCTGCGGCACCGGGGTGCGCGAGGACGAGTCGAGGAACGCCTTGATCTCGACCGCCGACCAACCCGCGTCGAACGCGCGCCGGACGCTGCCGGTGCCGAACCGGTAGACGGTCGCACCGCCGCGTGACTCGACGTCCGCGATCGTGGCGAGCTGCCGGGCCAGCTCGGACTCCAGCGGCCCCGGCGCCACGGCAGTGAGGTCGGCCTGGAGCAGGACGTGGTCGACCGGGTCGGGCAGCAGTGCAGCGAGGTCGGCCGACGCGGCCTCGCGCTCACCGCCCAGCAGCAGGGCGGCGTACGGCGCGACCCCGCCGAGTCCGCAGAACCCGACCAGGCCGGCCTCGGCCAGCGCGCCGCTCACGGCCTGCTCGCGCCCGGCCGGTCGGCGCGGTCGCAGCCAGCGCAGCCGGGCCAGCAAGGACGCCGGTCCGGTGCTGCTGGCCAGCACCCCGTCGGCCGCGGCGAGCTCGCTCAGCGCCTCGTGGCGCGCGTCGGCCAGCCAGCGGCGCTCCAGGTCGGGGCTCAGCGCGTTCACCGGGCGGTCGGCGTCGTCGCGGCCACCGACCAGGGCGGTCATCCTGGGGTTCGCCAGCCAGGCCTCGGCCAGCGCCAGCCACCGCTCCGCGACCGGCTGGCCCAACCAGGCGTCGTAGGCGTCGGTGGGCAGCCACGCCGGGTCGACGTCGTCGGTGGCGCCGGGCCCGACCAGCCCGGCGGCCGCCGCGGTCTCGACCACGAGCCCGGTCTCGCCCGGCCCGAGCCCGAGCAGTCCGCCCGCCGCCTTCAGCTCGCGTACGCCGAGGCCACCCGTGCGGAGCACCGCCGGCGCGTGCGTGCCCCAGTGGTCCAGCAGCAGCTCGACCCGGCGGACCAGCTCGAAGGCCGCCCCGGACGCCGCCCGGGCGACCAGCTCGGGCTCACGGGCCGAGGTCGCGAGCTGCGGGGGTACGTCGACGGGCTCGCGCGTGGAACGACCCTCGCGCATGGCGACCCGCACCGTCCACGGCACGACCAGGTGCCGGTTGTCGTCGCGCTGCACCACCAGCCGGCGGTCAAGGAGCTCCCGGATCGGCTCGGTGAGGGTGTCGCTGCGTCCGTCGGCGTCGCGCTCCTCCAGGTGCCTCAGCAGCGCCCGGGCCGGTCCGGAGATGCCGTCCAGGAGCCCGGGGACGGCATCGACCTCGGGTCCGCGCGGCGAGCCGAGCAGCTCGGCGAGCACCGACACCGGGCGCAGGTCGTCCGGCGTACCCCACAGCAGGGCCAGGTCGAGCAGCCGACGCACCGAGGTGTCCACCGCGGCCGTCCCGGCCCGCAGCACGTCGTGCATCGAGCGGGCGCCGGTCGCACCCACGTGCAGCGCCGCCTCGGCGACGGCCAGGTCGAGGGCGGTCAGCCGGTCCAGCGCGCGGGCCACCGACGGTCGGGTGGCCAGCCGGGCCGCGAGCTGGGCGGAGTCCTGGGGAGCGGGTGTCGCCAGGTCCGGCCGGGCCTCGAGCAGGGCGCCGAGCCGCTCGTCCGGCCAGTGGCGGAGCTGGTCGGCGAGGGTGCGGGCGGCGGTCTCGGGCATCCGAGAGATTCTAAGGACCGGCCTCGTGGCGCGCTCTGCTCGGGTCGTGGGTGCCACGTGGCTCCATGGCGCCACCACGGACCCACGACCCGACCCGTCGGCTGGCAGGCTGTGCGGCATGGCACTGATCGAGGCCCACGGCCTGTCCAAGGCGTACGCCGGCAAGCCGGCCGTCCGGGACCTCTCCTTCGAGGTGCGTCCCGGCAGCGTCACCGGCTTCCTGGGTCCCAACGGCTCGGGCAAGTCGACCACGATGCGACTCATGCTGGGCCTGGACAACGGCGCCGGCAGCACCACCTTCGACGGGCGGCCGTTCGCCTCGCTCGAGCAGCCGATGCGGCACGTCGGCTCGCTGCTGGAGGCCAAGCCGTTCCACCCCACGCGCACTGCTCGCAACCACCTGCGGATGCTCGCCGCCGCCAACGGGCTCTCGGCCTCCCGGGTGGACCACGTGCTCGCGCTGGTCGGGCTCACCGAGGTGGCCAAGGGCAAGCCGAAGAACTTCTCCCTCGGGATGGGCCAGCGCCTCGGGCTCGCCGGCGCCCTGCTGGGCGACCCGCACACGATGATCCTCGACGAGCCGAGCAACGGTCTCGACCCGCAGGGGATCCAGTGGATGCGCGAGTTCCTCAAGCACCTCGCCGCCGAGGGCCGATCGGTGTTCGTGTCCAGCCACCTGCTCTCCGAGATGGGCCTGCTCGCCGACCAGCTGGTCGTGATCGGCCGCGGCCGACTGATCGCCAGCGGACCGGTCCAGGGCTTCATCGACGGCGCCGGGGCCACCACCGTCGAGGTGCGTACGCCGCAGGTCGACGACCTGCTCCGGGCCCTGGCCGCGCGTGGAGGAGTGACCGCCACGCCCGACGACGGCGGCCTGGTCAGGGTCTCCGGGATCCCGGCCGAGGAGATCGGCGACCTGGCGTTCACCGCCGGGGTCCGGCTGCACCAGCTGACCACGAAGGTGGCCACGCTGGAGGAGGCGTTCCTCAGCGTGACCGAGGGCGACGAGGAGTTCCGGGCCGACGTGCTCCCCGGAGCCGGTGGGCCCCCACCCGTCCAGCCACCCGTCCAGCCGCCCGGCCGCGAGGGGCCGGCGGTGCCGCGATGAGCGGGGCGCTGAGCTACGAGTGGGTCCGGATCCGGACCATCCGGTCCACCTGGTGGCTGAGTGCCGGCGCCCTCGTCGTGGGCGTGGCCGTCGCCGTGCTGCTCGCGGCGGTGACCGGCAACGAGTTCGCGAACAACCCGCCGACCACCGACGACCTGACCGGTCTGGGGGCGTTCGTGGTGACCCAGCTGGCCGCCACCGGAGAGATCCCCAGCCTGGTCGGCTTCCTGCTCGCGATCATCGGGATCTTCGCGTGGGGCCACGAGTACCGCCACGGGATGATCCGCGCCTCGCTGACCACGCTCAGCTCGCGCCCGGCGTTCTACGTCGCCAAGTTCGCCGTCGTCGGGGCGTGGGTGGTCGCGGTGCAGCTGGTCACCATGCTGCTCTCCGGCTTGCTGAGCCTGGCCTTCCTGCACGGCTACGTCTCGGTCTTCGAGGCGCGGACCCTCGAGGTGATCGCTTGGCAGCTGCTCTCCACCCTGCTGCTGACCTGGCTGGCGATGGCGTTCACGCTGCTCACGCGGTCCCAGGCGTTCGCCCTGGTCGCGATCTTCGTGTGGCCGTTCCTGGTGGAGAGCATGCTGAACCTCTTCTTCGCCGTGGTGCCCGCGCTGCGGGACGATCGCGGGACCCTGCGGTTCCTGCCGTTCTCGGCGCAGAAGCGGATGGTCTACGCGCTCGACGATGCCACCGTGACGTTCGGTGACCCGCTCAGCCCGCTGGGCGGTGCGCTGGTGTTCGGCCTGGTCACCGTCGTCCTGATGGCGGCGGCGTTCGTGGTCTTCCGCCGGCGCGATGCCTAGGCCGCGTCGCAGATCACCCCGAGGGATGCAAGACGCCCGATCCGAGCTCCCCCTGCGCGCTGGTTGCACCGGGGGTCGGCCACCTCGATTACGTTGCCACCATGCTCCCGCCATCATCGATCAGCGTCGCGCGGGTGTCGGCGTCAGCGTTCGGTGACGGAGTGGAGCGGTGAGCGGGCTGTGGTCGACCGTCCGCGACACCGTGCGCAGCCAGCTCTGGCCGCTGCCGACGTTCGGGGTGGTCGCTGGCGGTGGTCGCAGGCCTCCTGGTTCCCCGTCTCGACGCCCACGTCGACTCCAGCATGCCGAGCTGGCTGAATTCGGTGATCTTCTCCGGCGACGCCGGGGCGGCCAGCACCTTGCTGGACGCCATCTCGAGCTCGCTGATCACGGTCACCTCGCTGACGTTCTCGCTGACCGTCGTCACGCTGCAGCTCGCCAGCAGCCAGTTCTCTCCCCGGTTGTTGCGCACCTTCACCCGTGACCTGTTCGTGCAGATCACCCTGGCGGTCTTCCTGGCCACCTTCGTCTTCTCGCTCACGGTGCTGCGTGGCGTGCGGAGCGCTGGCGACTCCAGCTCGCTGTTCGTGCCGCGCCTCGCGGTGACCCTGGGCTTCGTGCTCGCCATCTCCAGCGTCTTCGGACTGGTGCTCTTCCTGGCCCACCTCACCAGCCAGATCCGGGTCGAGACGATGCTGCGCAACGTGCACGCGGAGGCGTCCTCGACCCTGGCCTCGGTCCTGGAGGAGCGGGACGAGCACGAGCCCGACACGGAAGTGATCGCAGTCCTGCCGGAGCCACCGAGTCGGGCCGTCGAGCTGCTGGCGTGCACCTCGGGCTTCTTGACCTGGATCGAGGCTGAGGCCCTGCTCCGCTGCGCCGAAGAGCACGATGTGGTGCTCGTGCTCGGCGCTCACCCCGGGCAGCTTCCTGGTCGACCGGGTGCCCATCGCCCGAGCCTGGGCGACCACGGGAGGACCGCTCCCGGACGGAGCTCGAGACGCCCTTCAGTCGGCCCTCGACGTCAACGTGCACACGGGCTACGAGCGCACCGCCGGCCAGGACGTCGGCTTCGGCCTGCGTCAGCTCACCGACGTGGCCAACAAGGCGCTCTCGCCGGGCATCAACGACCCCACGACCGCGGTGCACGCGCTGGGGCACATCTCGTCACTGCTGTGCGACCTGGCGGATCGCCGGCTCGGACCGATCCAGCACCACGACAGACGACGGCACCGCCCGCCTGGTGCTGCAGCGCCCGACTTTCGCCGAGCTGGTCGAGGTGGCGATCACCCAGCCGCGCCGGTACGGCGCCGCGCGACCCGCAGGTCATGGCCCAGCTGGCCCGACTGCTCGGCGACCTGGTGGTCCGCGTGCCGGGCGAGCACCGCCCGGTGGTCGCCGATCACCTGCGGCGGCTCGAGGGGACCATCGCGGCCCAGGACTTCGACGAGACCGAGCAGGCCTTCCTGGCCGACCTGGTCGACCAGGTGCAGCAGGGCTTCTCGCCGCCCCACCTACGAAGCGAGACCCTGATGCCGGCCCTGCCCCTGAGCGTCACCGCGATGGACGCCGTACGGATCTTCGGGGTGACCCTGGTCGGGGTCAGCACGACGACCGGGGTGAAGCTGCTGTTCACGATCGGCCTGGTGCTGGTCGTGCTGGTGCTGCGCCGGCTCGCGCTGCTGGTGATGCGGGGAGCGCTGGGAGGCGACGTCGGCGACCCACGACGGTTCTGGGCCCGACAGGCGCTGCAGGTGGTGGTGGCCGTCGTCCTGGTGCTCGGCATCGTCTCGATCTGGGTCACCCCGGACACCGACCTGACGACGGGGGTGGGGCTGGTCAGCGCCGGCCTGGCGTTCGCGCTGCAGCAGGTGATCACCTCGCTGGCGGCGTACTTCGTGATCCTGCGCGGCGACACCTTCACCGTCGGTGACCGGATCACCCTGGGCGGGGTGCGCGGCGACGTGGTCCGGCTCGGGTTCCTCAAGACCACGATCATGGAGATGGGCCAGCCGCCGTCGGTGCGAGACCGCCGACCCCGCGGTCTGGGTGCACTCGCGGCAGTACACCGGCCGGCTGGTCACGGTGACCAACGGCGTGATCTTCACCGACCCGGTCTTCAACTACTCCCGCGACTTCCCCTACATCTGGGAGGAGATCGTGCTGCCGGTCTCCTACACCGACGACCGGGCCGAGGCCGAACGCGTGCTGCTCGCGGCCGCGCACGCCCACGCCGTGGTCGACGACCCGCAGGCCGTGGCCGCCTTGGCCCGGATGCGGGCGCAGCTACGCGATGGCCGACGCCGACCTGGAGCCGGCCGTCTACTGGCGGATCACCGACAACTGGCTCGAGCTCTCGCTGCGCTTCCTGGTCGCACGCCCGGGGTGTGCGCGGGGTCAAGGACAAGATGCACCGCGACATCCTCGCCGGCCTCGACGCGGCGGCATCGGCATCGCCTCCGCGACGTACGACATCGTCGGGCTGCCCGAGCTGAGGGTGTCCGGCGACGCAGCGGAGCCTGGCCCACCGCCCACCACCGGATAGTCCCGATCGAACGGCCCGCCAAGTCGGGCGCGACGCGTGCAGTCCCTTCGGGACTACGACCTGGCACCCGTTGTACATACGTGGTATACATACCCGGTATTCATCGACCGGGAGGTGTGCCGTGTCCGTCCGCCAGGCACTGTTGGCGCTGCTCGAGGAGGGGCCGAAGTACGGCTACCAGCTGCGCGCCGAGTTCGAGTCCCGCACCGGCTCCACCTGGCCGCTGAACGTCGGGCAGGTCTACACGACCCTGGCCCGCCTGGAGCGCGACGGCCTGGTCGAGGGCACCGGGGACGACGGGCGAGGGCCACGTCGGCTACCGGGTCACCGACGCCGGCCGCGAGGAGGTGGCCGACTGGTTCGCCACGCCGGTCTCGCGCGACGCACGCCGCCGCGCGACGAGCTGGCGATCAAGCTCGCCCTGGCGATCACCGTGCCCGGGGTCGACGTCGGCGCCGTGATCCAGCGCCAGCGCAGCGCGACCATCTCCGCCCTGCAGGACTACACCCGGCTCAAGCGCGACCATCGACCCGATCGACGCCCGACGGACGATGGCCTGGGGGCTGGTGCTCGACTCGCTGGTCTTCGCCGCCGAGGCCGAGGTGCGCTGGCTCGACCACTGCGAGGCCCGGCTGCGCCGCGCCGCCCTCGACCCCGCGGCCGGCTCGCCGCCCGACCGCACGCGGCCGCCGACCGCGCACCGAGGGAGCCCGGTCGATGAGCGCGTCCCGTGCTCGAGCTGCGCGCCGTCGCGCGCACCCACGGCTCCGGCGCGACCGAGGTCCGCGCCCTGCGCTCGTTCACCCTGCGGGTCTGGTCCGGGGAGCTGATCGCGGTGATGGGACCGTCCGGCTCGGGCAAGTCGACGCTGCTGACCCTGGCCGGCGGGCTCGACTCGCCGAGCTCGGGGGAGGTGCTGGTCGAGGGCACCGCGATGTCCGGCCTCGGCCGTGGCGAGCTGGCCCGGCTGCGGCGTACGTCGATCGGCTACGTCTTCCAGGACTTCAACCTGGTCCCGGCGCTGACCGCGGCCGAGAACGTCGCCCTGCCGCTGGAGCTCGACGGGTGCGCGGCCGCGACGGGCGCACGCGGCGCCGCCGAGCGCGCGCTGGGCGACGTCGGGATCGCCGAGCTCGCCGGCCGCTACCCGGACGACATGTCCGGGGGCCAGCAGCAGCGGGTCGCGATCGCCCGCGCCATCGTGGGCGAGCGCCGGCTGATCCTGGCCGACGAGCCCACGGGCGCCCTCGACACCGAGACCGGCGAGGACATCCTGCGCCTGCTCCGCGGCCGGTGCGACGCCGGCGCCGCCGGGGTGCTGGTCACCCACGAGGCCCGGCACGCCGCCTGGGCCGACCGGGTGGTGTTCCTGCGTGACGGGGTGCTGGTCGACGAGACCGGCACCGACCGGGTCGACGACCTGCTCGAGCCGGGGATCGGCAGGTGAGGGGCTGGCGCCTGGCGCTGCGCCTGGCCCGTCGTGAGGCGGTGCGCGCCCGCGGGCGCAGCCTGCTCACGCTGGTGATGATCGCGCTGCCGGTGCTGGGCGTGAGTGCCGCCGACGTCGTGTTCCGCACCGCCAGGTCTCGGGGCCGGAGAGCCTGGACCGCCGCGTCGGGGCGGCCGGCGCGCGCGTCGAGTTCCTCGGCGGCGGCCCCTGGTGCAGGGCTTCGACCCCGAGAACCAGGTCGACACGTCGGGAGGCCGGTCGACGCCGCGCCGCGCCGCGACACCGTCCGCGAGCGTCGCTCGCCGCGGGCTGCGACGGCCACCGGATCGCGGTCGGCGAGGCCGCGTCCGCGTGGTGACGCGGGAGGGGGTCGCCGAGGCGGACGGGACGGAGACCGACCTCGCGACCCCTGCCCGGGGCCTGTTCGACCTCGAAGTCGGCCGGCTGCCCCGCGACCGCGACGAGGTGGTGGTCACCCCGACCCTGGCCGCGCGCGGGCCGGGCTCGGCGACACCCTCCGTCTCGCCGGTGGCGGCCGGCGCACCGTCGTCGGGCTGGTCGACTCGGCGGCAGTGCGCGTGCGCCCGTCGTCGCGGGCCCGTCGGCTCGCTCGGCCTGAACGGTTCCGAGGGCCCGTGGGCTCGTGGCTGGTGGGCGCACGGGCCCGGTGACTTGGGCGAGGTGCAGCGGCTCAACGCGCTCGGCGGTTCGGTGGTCTCCCGCGCCGTGGTCACCGACCCGCCGCCGCCTCCGAGCTGCCCCAGGAGTTCCAGACGAGCTCCGGGCCGGGACCCGGCGACGCTGACGGTCCTGGCGCTGGTCGTGGTGATGGTGCTTCTCGAGGTGGTGCTGCTGGCCGGGCCGGCCTTCGCCGTCGGGGCCCGCCGCCAGCAGCGCACGCTGGCCCTGCTCGGTGCGACCGGGGCGACCCCGCGCCACGTGCGGCGGGTGGTGCTGGCCAACGGGGTCGTGCTCGGGGCGTCGCCACCGTGCTCGGGTCGTGCTGGGCCTGGTTGCTGGGCCGGGCGCTGCTCCCGGCCTGTCCAGCGGCTCTCGCGACGACGCGGTTCGGGGCCTTCGACGTCAGCGTGCGCGACGTGGTCGGGGTCGCCGTGTTCGGCCTGCTCAGCGCCGTGCTGGCCGCGCTGGTGCCGGCCTGGTCGGCCTCGCGCCAGGACGTGGTGGCGGTGCTCGGCGGGGCGCCGGGGCGACCGGCCCGCCGGCGTGCGCTCGCCGCTGCTCGGGTGCTGGTCCTGCTCGGCGTCGGTGTGGCTGCTCGCGCGTGTGGAGCGCCGCTCGGCGAGCGGGGAGACCGCGATCGCGTCTCGCCGCCCTGGTCTGCGTGATCGGGCATGATCCTGCTGGTCCCGGTGGTGATCCGGGGTCGCGCGGCGCGGCCGGCGCTTCCCGCTCGCGGTGCGGTACGCCGTGCGCGACGCCGCCCGGCACCGCACCCGGACCGTCCCGGCCGTCGCCGCGGTCGCGGCCACCGTCGCCGGTGTGGTCGCCCTGGGGATCGGGGTGACCAGCGACGAGACGGCCAACCGTCGCTACTACACCGAGCAGGTGCCGACGCGGCGACGCCCTGGTCACGTCTACGCGCCGGCAGGAATCGCTGGTCGCGGATCCGGACGAGCGTCGGCGAGAGCCTGCCGGGGGCTAGCGTCCTCACGGTGCGCAGCGCGAGCGGTGACCCCGGCAGGGTGACCGGACCGGTCGGTCGACGTCACGGTGACCCGTCCGGGCGCCGACCCGGCGCAGGACCACTACTCGACCCTCGCCACCGCAGGTGCTGGTCGACGACGGCAGCGGCGGCGTCACCCGGCTGCCGCTGGGGCTGACCGCCGGACCCAGTCGGGGCGGGCGCGACGTGCGCTGCCGCCGGGCGGGTGGTGGTCTTCAGCCCGCGCCGGGTGGGCGCCGACCGTGCTCGGGTGGTGCGCAGCGTCTACGACGCCTCGGTGACAGCCGAGCGGTGACCGCAGGGCGTGACGGCGCCGGCGACGTACCTCCGGGTGCCGCTCTCGCTCGGTCGGGCGCAGGCCCTGCTGCCGCCCCGGGTGGCGCGCGCCGGCCGCGGTGCGCAGCCAGACCACGGCCCTGCTCGTCATCCGCACCCGGATCAGCCCGGCCGCGGAGCAGGACCTCAGCGAGCGGCTCGGCGCGATCTCCGGATGACGGTGGACCTCTACGTCGAGCGCGGCTACCAGAGCAGCCAGGCGGTGCTGATCGTGCAGCTGGTGCTGGCCGGGCTGGGCGTCGTGCTGATGCTGGGTGGCACCCTGACCGCGACCTACCTGGCCCTCTCGGACGCGCGTGGTGACCTCGGCACCCTCGCCGCGGTCGGGGCGGCGCCCCGGACCCGGCGCCGGGTCGCGGCGGCGTACGCCGGTGTGGTCGGCGGGGTCGGCGCCCTGCTCGGTGCCGTCGTCGGCTTCGTCCCGGGGATCGCGGTCAGCTTCCCGCTCACCCGCGCTACGGGCCGCGGCGGGCGGATCCCGGGTCACGTCCTGGACGTGCCGTGGCTGCTGGTGACTGGGGTCGTCGTGCTGCTCCCGGTCGCTGACGGCGCTGGCGGTCTGGCTCGGTGCCCGTGGCCGGCTGCCGATGGTGGCCCGGCTGGAGTGAGGGGTGTTCGGTTTCTGGACGTTCGGGGCGAGACCCTGTTCCGGGTGAGGGCCGCGGGCTAGGTTCACGCGCATGGAGAGCTACGCCGAGGGTGCCACCGAACCGCCGCTGCTGGAGGAGACGATCGGGGCCAACTTCGAGCGCACCGTGGCGGCGTACGCCGACAACGAGGCCCTGGTGGAGTGCCGAGAGCGGGCGCCGGTGGACCTACGCCGAGCTGGACCGCGACGTCGACGCGCTGGCCCGTGGGCTGATCGGCGCCGGCATCGAGGTCGGCGACCGGGTCGGGGTGTGGGCCCCGAACTGCGCGGAGTGGACGATCACGCAGTACGCCACGGCCAAGATCGGCGCGATCCTGGTCAACGTCAACCCGTCGTACCGCACCCACGAGTTCTCCTACGCCGTCAACCAGTCCGGCCTGCGGCTGCTGATCTCGGCGGTCGAGTTCAAGGCGTCCAGCTACCGCGAGATGGTCGAGGAGACGGCGCCGAGGAACCCCGACCTCGAGCGGGTCGTCTACATCGGCACCGACGACTGGCAGGCGCTGCTCGACGACGGCGCCGACGTGCCCGACGGTGCGGTCGCCGAGCGGATGGCCGGTCTCGCCGCGGGCGACGCGATCAACATCCAGTACACCTCCGGCACCACCGGCTACCCCAAGGGCGCCACGCTCAGCCACCGCAACATCCTCAACAACGGCTACTTCGTCACCGAGGGGCTCGAACCTGACCGACGCCGACCGGCTCGCGATCCCGGTGCCCTTCTACCACTGCTTCGGGATGGTGATGGGCAACCTCGGCTGCACCACCCACGGGGCCACCATGGTGATCCCGGGCCGCGGCTTCGACGCGGCGCAGACCCTGAAGGTGGTCGCCGAGGAGAGTGCACGGTGCTGTACGGCGTGCCCACCATGTTCATCGCGATGCAGAACCACCCCGACTTCGCGGGCACCGACTTCTCCGCGCTGCGCACCGGGATCATGGCCGGCTCGATCTGCCCGGTCGAGGTGATGAAGCGCTGCGTCAACGACATGAACATGTCCGAGGTCGGGATCGCCTACGGGATGACCGAGACCTCGCCGGTCTCCACCCAGACCCACGTCGACGACGACCTGGAGCGGCGTACCTCCACGATCGGGAGGTGCACCCGCACGTCGAGATCAAGGTGATCGACCCGGCCACCGGCGAGACCGTCGAGCGCGGCGAGCCGGGGGAGCTGTGCACCCGCGGCTACTCGGTGATGCTGGGCTACTGGCAGGACGAGGAGAAGACCGCGCGAGGCGATCGATGCCGGACGGCTGGATGCACACCGGCGACCTGGCCGAGATGCGCGAGGACGGCTACTGCCAACATCGTCGGGCGGATCAAGGACCTGGTGATCCGCGGTGGTGAGAACGTCTACCCCCGCGAGATCGAGGAGTTCCTCTACACCCACCCCGACATCGCCGACGTGCAGGTCGTCGGCGTGCCGGACGAGAGGTACGGCGAGGAGCTGTGCGCCTGGATCGTGATGCGCGAGGGCCGGGACCCGCTCGACGCCGAGGCCGTGCGAGCGTTCTGCCAGGGCAGGCTCGCGCACTACAAGCTGCCCCGCTACGTGATGGTGGTCGAGGAGTTCCCGATGACCGTCACCGGCAAGATCCGCAAGGTGCAGATGCGCGAGCAGTCCACCGAGCAGCTCGGACTGGGCGGGGTCGGCCACCAGTCCCGCTGAGGACGGTTCCGACGCGACAACGGGTCGGCCAGCAGCACGAACGGGTCTCGACCGCACAGGCTGGTCACGGCCCTGACGAGTGTCCCTCACGTTCGCGGCACGAGGGTTCCCACGCCCCGAGGTGACCGGGCCTGCGAGCGGAGGCACGAGCACCTGGTACGCGATCGGGCGCGGCTGGGTCTCGGCCACCTACGTCTCGACCAGCGCCACGGTCCCGTACTGCTCGTCCTGATCGGGTTCGGGGACGCCGGAGGTCCCCGAGCGGGATAGTCCCTGACGTTCTGCGCCCGAATCCGTCCGATCGAGGTGCAGAAGGTCAGGGACTATCCCGGCGGCCCGGGGCTAGCGTGGGGCGGGTGAGTGCATCAGACGACCTGAAGACCCTGGCCGACGACTACTGGGCGGCCTACCTGACCCGGACCCCGAGCGAGGCGTACCTCCTCGGGCACCCGCCGCAGGTCGGCACCTTCGACCGGGTCGACCGGGCCGAGGAGGACACGGCGATCGCGGAGCAGCGCGACTTCGTCAGCCGGGCCGAGGCGATCGACGCCGGCGCGCTCGACGACCAGGAGTCGCTGACGCGCGAGGTGCTGACCTGGACCGGTACGGCGACCGCCGACGCCGGCGAGGCCAGGCTCCGGGAGCTCTCCGCCGACCCGATCTTCGGTGAGCAGACCTCCCTGCCGATGGTGCTCGGGATGATCGGCCTGCCCGACGAGGAGCTGGCGGCCACGGCGCCCGACCTGCTCGCCGGGGTCGGCCGCTACTTCACCGAGCTGGCCGAGCGGCACCGCGAGGGCGTCGCGCACGGGCGTACGCCGGCCCGCTTCGCCGTCGCCGGCGTGATCGAGCAGATCGATGCGGCGCTGGAGGTCGCGATCGGGCGAGGACCCGATGGTCTCGGCGCTGCCGGCACCGGCGCTCGAGGGCTTCGACGAGGACGCCTGGCGCGACTCGCTGCGCGAGGTCGTCAAGAGCCGCGTCCGGCCCGCGATGGCGGCGTACCGCGACGTGCTGCGCGACGAGGTGCTCGACGCCGCCCGGCCCGATGACCGGTGCGGGCTGTCCTGGCTGCCCGACGGGGAGGACGCCTACTCCCGGATGCTGCGGTTCTCGACGACCACCGCGAAGTCCGCCCAGGAGATCCACGAGACCGGCCTCGCCCAGATCGAGGCGCTGGGCGAGGAGTACCGCTCCCTCGGCGGTGAGCTGCTGGGCACCGACGACCTGCAGCAGATCTTCGACAAGATGCGCGACGACCCGGCGCTGCACTTCGAGGCCGGGGAGCAGCTGGTCGAGGCCGCGCGCACCGCCATGGCCACGGCGAGCGCGGCGATGGGCGACTGGTTCGAGACCCTGCCGAGCTCGCTCCTGCGCGGTCGAGGCGACCCTGACCGGCGCCAAGGCCTTCTACTTCCCGCCGGCGACCGACGGCAGCCGGGGCGGCAGCTTCTTCATCAACGTCGACGACCCGAGCTCGTGGGGGACCTTCGAGCTGGAGGCGATGGCCTTCCACGAGGCGATCCCCGGCCACCACCTGCAGCTCGCGATCGCCGCCGAGCTGCCCGACACGGTGCCGCAGTTCCGCAAGCACATCCACAACACGGCGTACGCCGAGGGCTGGGGCCTGTACTCCGAGCGGCTCGCCGACGAGATGGGTCTGTACTCCTCGGGGATCGACCGGCTCGGGATGCTCTCGGCCGACTCGATGCGGGCCTGCCGGCTGGTCGTCGACACCGGACTGCACGCGCTGGGCTGGAGCCGTCAGCAGGCGGTCGACTACATGCTGGCCAACTCCCCGCTGACCGCCGGCGTGGTGCGCCCGGAGATCGACCGGTACGTCGTCTCGCCCGGCCAGGCCACGTCGTACATGATCGGGCGCCTGGAGATCCAGCGGATCCGTCGCGAGGCCGAGCAGCGCCAGGGTGCCGGCTTCGACGTCAGGGCGTTCCACTCCGCCGTCCTCGACTCCGGCTCACTGCCCCTCGAGGTGCTCGACCGGGTGGTGACCGCGCGCCTGCCGTGACGCCGAGGCGTCGCGAACGCACGGCCCGGCCCGCTTTCGCGCACGGGGTTCGTAGGCTGGCCCCATGACGGATCAGCTGGTGGTCGGGTTCGACCTCGACATGACCCTGATCGACACCCGGGCCGGGTTCGCCGCCACGCTCGACGCCCTGGGCGAGGAGCTCGGGGTCAGGTTCCCGACCGAGGAGCTGACCCGCCGGCTCGGCCCGCCGCTCGACCACCTGCTGCGCGACCACCTCAGCGAGGACGCGATCGGCCCGGCGGGTGACCGGTTCCGAGCGATCTACCCCGACACCGCCGTGCTGCCGACGCGGGCGCTGGCCGGGGGCGCACGACGCCGTTGCCGCCGTACGCCGCGAGCACGGTCGGGTGCTGCTGGTGACGGGCAAGCACACGCCCAACGCCCAGCTGCACGTCGACCACCTCGGTCTCGACGTCGACCACGTCGAGGGCCGGGTGTGGGGGGCCGGCAAGGGTGCGGTGCTGCGCGAGCACGGCGCGGCGATCTACGTCGGCGACCACGTCCACGACGTCGAGGGTGCGCGGGCCGCCGGTGCGCTGAGCGTCTCGGTGCTGACCGGCGGCTGCACCGAGGACGAGCTGCTCGCGGCCGGCACCGACGTCGTGCTGGCCGACCTCACCGCGCTTCCCGGCCTGGCTCGAGGAGTACCTCCTCGACGTCCGGCTGGCGCGCCTCGAGGAGGACCTCCGGACGCCGCGACGCGCTGCTGGTGGCGTTCTCCGGCGGCGCCGACTCCGCCTTCCTGCTGGCCGCCGCCGTGCGCGCCCTCGGGCCCGACCGGGTGGCCGCGGCGACGGCGTACTCCGACTCGCTGCCGATGAGCGAGCGGCAGCCGGCGCTCGACTTCGCCGCCGGGCTCGGGGTGACGACGTACACCCCGCAGACCGACGAGATGGCGCGCGAGGGCTACCGCGCCAACGCCGGCGACCGCTGCGCCTTCTGCAAGTCCGAGCTGCTCGACGTGCTCGGGCCGCTCGCCGCGGCGCACGGGTACGACGCCGTCGCGACGGGCACCAACGCCGACGACGCCCGGGCCGGGCTTCCGACCCGGGATCCGCGCCGCGGCCGAGCGTGGCGCGGTGACCCCGCTGCTCGACGCCGGGCTGACCAAGGCCCAGGTCCGGGCCGCCTCGCGGGCCTGGGGCCTGCCGACCTGGGACAAGCCGGCGGCCGCCTGCCTGAGCTCGCGGATCGCCTACGGCATCGAGATCACCCCGTCGCGGCTGGCGCGCGTCGAGCGGGCCGAGGCCGCCGTCCGCGCCGGCCTTCCGCAGGCCCGCGACGTGCGGGTGCGCGACCTCGGCGACCTGGCCCGGGTCGAGGTCGACCGCGACCTGGTCGCAGCACGTCGACGAGCCGGTGCTGGCCGACGTACGCGCTGCCGGCTTCGACCGCGCCGAGGTCGATCCGCTCGGCTTCCGCTCCGGTGCGATGAACGAGCTGCTCACCGACCCCGAGCGGCACCGCTGACCCGCTCGCAGCCGCCCCAGCCAGCACCCTAGGATTGCGGTCTCCACCCCGTCGAACAGACGAAGGACAGTCCTGTGCCCACCGGAAAGGTCAAGTGGTACGACGCCGAGAAGGGCTTCGGCTTCCTCTCCCGCGAGGAGGGTGACGACGTCTACGTCAACGTCTCCGCGCTGCCCTCGGGCGTGCCCTCGCTCAAGCCCGGCACCCGGGTGGAGTTCGGAATCGCGCAGGGACGCCGAGGCGACCAGGCCCTGCAGGTGCGGGTGCTCGAGGCGACCGCGTCGGTCTCGACCAACAAGCGTCACGCGCAGCGTCGCAAGCCCGACGAGATGGTCGGCATCGTCGAGGACCTGATCCGGCTGCTCGACGGCGTCGGGGAGAGCTACCGCAACGGGCACGCCCCGGACGCCCGCACGGCGAAGCCCACAGCCAAGCTGCTGCGCGGGCTCGCCGATGAGCTCGATCTCTGAGCCCCGACCTGCCCGTCCGACGCGCAGCCCCATCCCGCTGGTCCTGCCCGTAGCAGTGGTCGCGGTCGTCGCCGTCCGCGTGGCGCAGAGCGAGCTCGCGGCCGCGTTGCTGCGCGAGCAGCTGGCCAACGACGCGCTCCGGCTCGGCTTCGTGGCGGTGTCCGGCCTGGGCGCCGTGGCCGTCGCGATCGCACTGCTCGCGGCCCCGGCGACCCGGTTGCCAGGGGCGGCGGTCGGGGTGTCGGTCGTCGCTGCCCTGGCGAACCTCGGCTACACCCACCTGCGTTCTCGAGGCTTCACCGGTCCGCACGAGCTGGCCTGGGTGCTCGGCTTCGCGCTGGTGCCACTGGTGCTGGACGTCGTGGTGCGCGCGTACGCCGGGCGGCCGCTGCCCCTGTGGCCGGTCCTGGCCGGGGTCCTCGTGGTGGCCGTCGTGGAGCCGGTGCTCTCGCTGGGCCAGCAGTACGACTACGTCGGCGGGCTCACCAACGTGCTGCGTGACCCGTACTTCTGGGTCGGCTCCGCGCTGATCGCGCCGGTCGTCGTGCTGGCCGGTGCGACCCTGGGCTGGTTGGTCGGGCTCAGATGGTCGCCGCGATCCGGCCCCGGGGCCGGTTGAGCACGACGTACGCGGTCCACGCGGTCATCAGCGCGGCCAGCACGCCGAGGCCGATCGCGGGCACCAGCGGCAGCGCGATGCCGATGAAGCCACCCATCACCCAGGAGAGCTGGAGCAGCGTCTCGGAGCGGGCGAAGGCGGAGGTCCGCACGCGTTCGGGCACCTCGCGCTGGATCAGCGCGTCCAGGGAGAGCTTGCCGAGGGCCTGGGTCACCCCGGCGGTGAGCCCGAGCAGCACCGCGGTCAGCAACCCGTAGAAGACGGCCGCGACGAGCAGGACCCCGGCGTCGAGGACGATCGCGACCAGCACGGTCAGCCGCGGGTTGACGCTGCGCAGCATGGTGCCCAGACCGATCCCGACCGAGTTCCCGACGCCGGCGGCACCGATCACCACCCCGAGCAGCACCGTCTCCTTGCGGATCCCCCAGACGGCGACGCCGTCCCAGCCGGGCAGCGGGCGCTGCGTGAGCAGGAAGGCCATGTACATCGTCAAGAATCCCGACAGCAGCCGCAGCCCGGCGTTGCAGCGCAGCGCGAACACGATCGACACCGGCATCTCGAAGCGGCGTCGGCCGGCCCCGTGGGGGATCGCCACCTCACCCGAGGTGGAGTCGGCGCGGGCGGGCAGCAGGATGGCGAGCACGGTGCCGGCGACGAAGACGCAGAAGGCGTAGCGCAGCGACCACTGACCGCCCAGTGCGGCCGCACCGATCGCCAGGGGGCCCGACACCGCGGCGCCGACCAGGCCGGCCAGGGAGATCCGGCTGTTCGCCTTGACCAGCGTCATCTCCTCCGGCATCAGCCGTGGCACGGTGGCCGAGCGGGCCACGCCGTACGCCTTGGAGGCGACGAGGGCGCCGAGCGCGGCCGGGTAGAGCAGGACCGAGCCGGCCGCGATGGCGTCGGCGGCGACGAGGCAGCACAGTGCTCGCAGAGCGAACGTCGCCCCGATCGCCCAGCGACGACCGTGCGAGAAGCGGTCGAGGAAGGGCCCGATCAGCGGTGCCACCACCGCGAACGGCAGCATCGTCAGGCCCAGGAAGAGTGCCACCGGGCCCCGCGCCCCGCCCGGGTCGGCGAAGAAGATCGTCCCGGCCAGCGAGATCACCACCGCAGCATCGCCGGCCGCGTTGAACGCGTGCAGCTCGATGATCCGGGCCAGTCCGGAGTCGCCGGCGCCCGACGCGTGCGAGGCCTGGCGTGCTCGACGCAGGGTGGAGGAGGCTCCCCGGCCGGTCGCGCGCACCGAGCGCTCGACCCCGCGACCGGCCGCGCGACCGGTGGCACCGAGGCCGCGTGCGGTGGCCGCGGCCGGCCGCTGGCCCTGCCGCCCCCCGGTGGCGTCCCCGGTGGCGTCTCCCGTGGTGTCCCCCGTGGCGGCAGCACGCTGCCCCGAGTCGCGGGACGGCGAGGAAGGGTCCTTCACGGGACCATCTTGGCAAAGGTCCGGTCGGCTGTGGCGGACATGCCCGCCCAGGCTCACGTAGACTTCCGGCCGTGATCAGCACTCTCGACGACAGCGGCCCAGGAGTGGTCTCCGGCGGGTCTCCCGCAGAGGACTCCCACGAGGCCGTCCTGAGCGGTTCCGTGGACCGGGTCCGCGAGATCCTGGCCGGCGAGGTGGGCGCCGACCAGGTCGGTGCCGCCGCCGAGCAGGTGCCCGAGTCGCCCGGTGTGGCCACCCAGTACTACGCCTGCACCCACCCGGGGTACCCCGGGTGGCGGTGGGCCGTCACCATCACCCACGCCGAAGGTGCCGACGACGTGACCGTCGACGACATCGTGCTGCTGCCGGGAGGTCGGGCGATCGTGGCCCCGGCCTGGGTGCCCTACCGCGAACGGATCCAGTCCGGCGACCTCTCTCCCGGTGACATCCTGCCGACCGACGAGGACGACGTCCGGCTGGTGCCGACGTACTTCGACGGAGAGGACGGGCCGGGTGAGCAGGACGACGTCCGCGGCCTCAAGCTGGTCGCCGACGAGCTCGGCCTCGGCCGGACCCGGGTGCTGTCGCTCGAGGGTCGGGAGATCGCCGCGGACCGCTGGTACGCCGGCGACCCCGGGCCGGACTCCCCGCTCGCCCAGCAGGCCCACCACCAGTGCCGCTCCTGCGGCTTCCTGGTCCGGCTGGCCGGACCGCTGTCGGTGACCTTCGGGGTCTGCGCCAACGAGTTCGCCAACGACGACGCCAAGGTGGTCGCCCTCGGGCACGGCTGCGGTGCGCACTCCGACGCCCAGCTGCGCAAGAAGCAGCTCCCGGTGCCGGTGCCCGACCCCTTCATCGACGAGATGAAGCGTGACGACCTCGAGAACTTCTGAGCCGGACGTCCCGAGGGTGACCGGCCCGGCCTGACGGACCGGGCCGACGAGCCGGGTCGGACCTCACCGGGGCATGAACGGCGGCTTCTGCCGCGGCTGGTCCGGCGTCACGGGGCGCAGGTCGGTCTCCGACGGCGACGACGGCACCCCGACCGGGCTGCCCTCGGGCTCCGCCCTCGGGGGTACGACGGGTGCCGACGGGCCGGCGGAGCGACGCGGCTTGGCCGGGGCGGGCGGACGCGACGAGGACCTCGGTCGGGTCGGGGCCGGGGGTCGGGACCCGGCGGGCGCGGCCTGCCGGACCGGCCGCTCGACCGGCAGGGCGGCGTCGTCGGTCGGTCGCACGGCTGCTGGTGGCCGGGCAGGCCCGGTCCCGACGGCTGGTGCGCCCGCGCGGACGCCCGGCCCGCTCGGGACCGGCTCGGACGTGCGAGCCGGGATGTCGTCGGCGCTCGGCTCGATCTCGACCGCGTCGTCGCGGGTGTCGAGACGGCTCCGCCGACGTCGCCGGCAGTAGTCCCAGCCCGCCAGTCCGAGACCGAACCCGGCCAGGCAGGTCCACAGCCACCACAGGTGGTCGTCCTCGCGGAGCCGACCGTAGAAGGGGAGCAGGCCCAAGAAGACGACCAGCCAGCCGATGGTCCCGACGGCCACCGTACGCACGCCGTCGACGTCGAGCGGATCGACCTCCGCGACGAGGTAGGTGCGCTTGCCGATCTCGTGCGTCATCGGCTGCTCGGACGGATGGCTCACCCCAGGAATCGTACCGGCGTACCCGTTTTGCGCCGAAAGCACGCCCTAGTCGACGCCGATGTCCTCGTTCCACAGGTCCGGGCGCTCGGCGATGAAGTCGGTCATCATCGCCACGCAGCCGGGGTCGTCGAGCAGCACCACCTCGACGCCGTGCTCGGCGAGCCAGTCGTGGCCGCCGACGAAGGTCCGAGCCTCACCGATCACCACGCGCGAGATCGCGAACTGGCGCACGAGGCCGCTGCAGAACCAGCAGGGCGAGAGCGTCGTCACCATGGTGGTGCCGCGATAGCTGCGCTGGCGCCCGGCGTTGCGGAAGGCGGCCGTCTCGCCGTGCATGCTCGGGTCGTCGTCCTGCACGCGTCGGTTGTGCCCCCGGCCAAGGAGGGTGCCGTCGGCACCGAACAGGGCGCCGCCGATCGGGATCCCGCCCTCGGCGAGCCCGGCTCGGGCCTCCTCGACGGCGACCGCGAGCATCTCGGCGTCGGTGGGCACGGCTGGCGGGGCGGAAGCGGTCACGATCCGATGGTGGCAGATTCCTGCTTCGTGCCGGTCCTGGCCAGCGCGGGGTACAGCAGCAGGTACAGCGCGCCGGCGATCACGAAGCCGACCAGGAAGGTGATGTCCCCGACGCCGGGCACGTGCTTGACGACGAGACCGGCGTACTTGGTCTGGTTGGAGAACAGCCAGATCGAGAGCACCATGCCGACGGCCATGGAGATCGGCCCGGCCCAGTTGCTGTACGAGGTGTCGGTCGCGGTCGCGCCGAGCTCCTCGGGCGACGTGCCGCGGCGCAGGTAGCGGTCGACCAGGACGACACCGAGCCAGGGGCCGATCCAGTAGGCGATGACGAGCAGGAAGTTCTCGTAGTTCTGCCCGGCGTTCTTCAGCCCGAACAGCGCCAGCACGAAGCCGAGGGCGCCGAAGGCCACCGCCACCATCGCCCGCGCCCGGTGCAGCGGCAGCCGCACGCCCAAGGACATGAAGGACATCGCCCCGGAGTAGATGTTCAGGGCGTTGGCCGCGACCGCACCGACGGCGATGCAGAGCAGGGTCAGGTCGCCGATCCAGGTGGGCATCAGCCCGGTGTAGACGCCCGGGTCGACCCCGGCGCCGGAGCCGGCGGCGCTGACCATGGCCGCGCCCGCCGTCTCCAGGAGCACGCACGAGAGGAGGATCCCGAGCCCGGCGTACAGCCCGGTCCGCACGCGGTCGACCGTGGGCGCGAGGTAGCGCGTGTAGTCGCAGGCGTAGGGGTTCCACCCGCAGGCGTAGCCGAACGCGGCCGCGGTCTCGATCAGGAACGCCCCGGGGATCGGCTTGCCGGCGGCGCCGGGGCTCGGACTTGGTGAAGACGATCACCGCGCCGACGACGAAGACGATCGCGAGCACCGGCAGGGCGTAGCGCTCGAAGGCCTGCACCAGGTTGTGGCCGTAGAAGGCGAGGGTGAGCTGGGCGACGACGATGATCACCAGGCACAGCCACTTCGGCAGGCCGCCGACCAGGGCGTTGAGGGCCAGCGCGCCGCTGATGCTGTTCACCGCGAACCAGCCGACCCCGGCGATGACGGCGTTCAACCCGGCGGGCAGGACGTTGCCGCGGAAGCCGAAGCCGGTGCGGCTGAGCACCATCTGGCACAGCCCGTTCACCGGTCCCCAGCTCGAGAGCACCCCGTGGGTCGCCGAGCCGAGTGCCGTGCCGACCACGATGGCCAGGAAGGAGTGCCAGAAGCTCAGCCCGAAGAACAGTGGTCCGATGATCCCGACGCCGATGGTGGCGAACTCCAGGTTGGGCGAGCTCCACGTCCACAGCAGCTGCAGCGGGGTGCCGTGCCGCTCGCTCTCCGGGATCCGTTCGACACCGCCGGGCTCGACGGCGACCGTCTTGGAGCCGTATCTCTCGGCGGCGATCGGGTTCGGTTCGTCCATGGTCGTCACGCGGTGGATTCTGCACCCGATCCCGGGCCGGGGGGCCCTTGTGGGCCGAGATTTAACGCGAGGGAAACGAGTGAGCGTGAACTGGTCCAGTCCAGGGGACGGGCCGGCTCCCCATTTTAGTTAGCAAGGGTAATGAGTTAGGCTAAAGATCATGAGCCCCACCGTCGAGAGCGTCGCGCGCACCGACGCCGGCCTGGCCGCCGAGCTGCGGGTCAGCGTGATGCGGCTGCGCCGACGGTTGAGCAACGAGCGCGAGCCGGGCAACCAGCTCAGCGTCGGGGCCCTGGCCGTGCTGGGTGTGCTGTTCCGCACCGGTGAGGTCAGCGTCGGAGCGCTCGCCGAGCACGAGCGGGTCAAGCCGCCGTCGATGACACGCACCGTGACCTGCCTCGCCGAGGAGGGTTACGTCGTACGCCGCCAGCACGACGAGGACAAGCGTCAGGTGCTGGTCTCCATCTCCGAGAAGGGCCGGCACACCCTGCTGGCCGACCGCCGCCGTCGCGACGCGTGGTTGGCGCAGCGGCTGCGCGACCTCGACCCTGCCGACCGGGCCGTGCTGCGCGCGGCCGCACCGATCCTGGAAAGGCTGGCCAACACCGATTGAGCACGACGACCTGGTGGCGCGCATGAGTCCCACGTTCCGCGCACTGCGCAACCGCAACTACCGCCTCTACGCCACCGGCGGGGTGCTCTCGAACACCGGCACCTGGATGCAGCGGATCGCCCAGGACTGGTTGGTCCTCCAGCTGCACCACGGCAGCGCCGCCCGGGCCAGCACCGCGCTGGGCATCACCACCGGCCTGCAGTTCCTGCCGGTGCTGCTGCTCTCGCCGTACGCCGGGCTGGTCGCCGACCGGATGCCCAAGCGCCGGCTGCTGCAGTACACCCAGGCGTGGATGGCGATCACCGCGGTGATCCTGGCCGCGCTGGCGCTGAGCGGGGTGGTGACGCCGTGGATGGTCTTTGCGATCGCCTTCACCTTCGGGGTCGGCGCCGCCTTCGACGCCCCGGCCCGCCAGTCGTTCGTCAGCGAGATGGTCGGCCAGGACGACCTGGCCAACGCGGTCGGGCTGAACTCCGCGTCGTTCAACCTGGCTCGCGTCGTCGGGCCCGCGCTGTCGGGCTTCCTGATCGCGGCCTTCGGCTCCGGTGTCGGGGCGACCGGCCTGGTGATCGCGCTGAACGCGGTCAGCTACGCCGCGGTGATCGTCGCGCTCCGGTCGATGCGCGACTCGGAGCTCACACCCGTCGAGCGGGCGCCGCGCGGCAAGGGCATGATCCGCGACGGGATGCGCTACATCCGCCAGCGTCCGGACCTGAGCATGGTCGTCTTCGCCGCGTTCTTCGCCGGCACCTTCGGGATGAACTTCCAGATGACCTCGGCCCTGATGGCCACGCAGGTCTTCCACAAGGGACCGGGGGAGTACGGCCTGCTGGGCACGACCCTGGCGGTCGGCTCGCTGACTGGCGCCCTGCTCGGGGCCCGCCGGATCGGCAAGCCGCGCTCGTGGCTGGTGCTGGTGGCCGGTCTGGGCTTCGGCAGCATCGAGATCGTGCTCGGCCTGATGCCGTCCTACCTGTTGTTCGCGCTGCTCACGCCGTTCCTCGGCTTCGCCCTGCTGACCATGCTGAACGCCGCGAACACCACGGTGCAGCTCAGCACGGCACCGTCGATGCGGGGTCGCGTGATGGCGATCTACATGATGCTGGTGATGGGCGGTACGCCGCTCGGTGCGCCGGTGATCGGCTGGGTCGGGGCGAGCTTCGGAGCCCGGTGGACCCTGATCGGCGGCGGCGCGATGTCGCTGGTCGGCGTCGCGCTGGCCTTCGCGCTGTTCGGTCGCGCCAGCGGCCTGCGGCTGCGTTGGCCCTCCACCCATTCGACGGCCGAGACCACCGACGAGGTGATGGCGGCCTGAGCCGTCGGTCGGTCCGGCCCCCTTGTCACGCGGGGTTGTCGCTCGTGGACAAGGCCTGGGCAGGGGGCGGACGACAGCAACCCCGCACCAGTCGGCGGGCCCTCAGACCTCGAGGCCCTCGGGCAGGCTCATCGCGGGCGCCTCGGTCTGTACGCCGAACCACTCGCGGCACTGCGGCACGAGCCACTCCAGCAGCGCCACCAGCCGCTCGTCGGTGTCGTTGACCGCGGCCTCGGCGATGCTCGAGACAGCTGAGTGCACGACGCTCGGCGCCCCGCGGCGCACGAACGCCTTGAGGTTGCCGGTGCCGCACGCGAGCGTCGTACGACGGGCCCACGCGTAGGCGTCGGGCTGCGACTCGAGGGCGGCGCGGACCGCGGGGCCGAGATGGTCCACGGGCTGGCCCTCGGCGTCGGCCAGGAGCCGCTCGCAGCTGAGCAGGCCGACGGCGAGGACCCGCTGCCGCGGGGCCGGCGCGATCGGGATCGCGGTCAGCGCGACAGCACGGGCGATCCACACCGAGGCCAACGGGTCACCGGAACGCAGCCCGACCACGTCAGGGATCAGCGGGGCGATGCGCGGACGGGCCCGGTCGCTGACGTGGTCGTTGACCTCGCGTGCGACGGCCGCCAGCAGCGAGTGGGTGCAGGCCGGGTGGTCGGACCACCGCTCACCGGCGAGGTAGGAGGCCATCTCCATGAAGCAGGCACCCTTGCGCGCGTGGCGGTGCCGGCCGGTCGACAGCACCGGCATCAGGTCCGGGGCCCGGTTGCTCCGGGTGGATCCGTTCGGTCCGCTCACCATGGTCATCCGCATGCTCCCGACGGAGGCGGCCGAGGGATTCGTCCGCGGTGCGGCCAGTGTGCGCCGGAGCCGGGCCGTTGTCACCCCCCTCGGGTGCCTACGCTGGTGGGGTGAACCCCCGCTACCGCCGACTCGTGATCCCCTGCGCGCTCGGCGGACTGATCCTGATCGTCGTCCTCACGGCGATCCTGCGATGAGCGAACCGCTGCTGCGCGCCCTCACCCGGATGCGCGCGATGGTCCTCGACGAGCAGGTGCTCGTGCGCGCCGTCGCGTCCGGACGCCAACGCGGGACGACGCCGCGCTGGCGCCGGGCCGAGCTGCGCTACGTCGACCTCAAGGCCGGTCGCCGGCTCCAGGTGGTGACCTTCGACGAGACCCAGTCCTTCACCCACAACCACGACGCCGAGGCGGCTCGGACCGCGGTGGACGACCTGCTCGACGAGCCCTTCGGCAACTGGCACGTCGAGACGTTCACCGAGACCCACCAGCTGCGGGTGACCAAGAAGCTCGAGGCCGTGGTGGCCACGTCCCCGCGCCGCGAGGGGGTGTCCGCACGGGATCGGGCCCAGGGCCCCGCCCACACCGCCCACGACCGGGCCCACGACCGGGCCCACGACCGGGCCCACGACCGGGTCAAGCCGCGGCTCCTGGCCGAGGACCACCCCGTCCTCCGGGCTCTGGGCATCTCCGACGAGCGCGGGCGGGTCAAGCCGACGCGGCAGCCGAAGTACCGCCAGGTCGAGGAGTTCCTGCGCCTGCTGGAGTCGTCGGTGAGCACCGCGATCGACGGCGGCAAGCTGCGCCGGCCGACCGCGGAGGACCCGTTGCGGGTGGCCGACCTCGGCTGCGGCAACGCCTACCTCACCTTCGCCGCGCACGCGTTGCTCACCGAGCGCGGTCTCCCGGTGCGGATCACGGGCGTGGACTCCAAGGCCCAGTCACTCACCCACGGCGCGGACCTGGCCACCGAGCTGGGCGTCGACGCGGCCTTCGTGCAGGGCGGCATCGACGACGTCGAGCTCGACCCGTCCCCGGAGGTCGTGCTCGCGCTGCACGCCTGCGACACCGCCACCGACGACGCGCTGGCCCGCGCGGTCGGGTGGCGCGCCCGGTTGGTGCTGGCGGCCCCCTGCTGCCACCACGACGTCGCTGCGCAGCTGCGCCGCGCGCCCACCCCGGCGCCGTACGCGATGCTCACGCGGGACGGGATCCTGCGCGAGCGTCTCGCCGACACCCTGACCGACGCGCTGCGGGCCTCGGTGCTGCGCCTGCACGGCTACCGGGTCGACGTGGTCGAGTTCGTCGGCAGCGAGCACACCCCGCGCAACACCATGATCCGCGCGGTGCGCACGGGGGCCGGCCCGCGAGCGGAGGCGGAGGCCGAGCTGACGGAGCTGACGGAGAGCTGGCGGGTCGCCCCGCGTCTGGCCGAGCTGCTGGCCTGAGCCACTCCGGGAACGACGCAGCCAGGGGTCCGGCCCGGCGTGGGCGAGCGGGCCACGCGCGCGGCAACCGTCGCCCTTCGGGTCACCCACGCGGGCGAGTGACAGCGCCACGCGCGCCGACGAAAATGGTGACGTGGACACGTCAAGCTCCTGCCCGGCGACGGCTACGACGTCCGGGCGCGACGTCGCCGTGGCCGGGAGCACGACCGCCGTACGCCGTCCTGGCACCCGCTGACGCCGTGGTCCGACTGCGCACCGTCTCCCCGAACGAGCCCGGCCACACCCGCCGACGCGCCGGCACGGGCTTCAGCTACCTCGACCAGCACGGCGAGCGGCTGCCCGCGCCCGAGGTGGCCCGGATCAAGGCGCTGGTGATCCCGCCGGCCTGGGCGGACGTGTGGATCAGCCCGCTCGCCAACGGCCACATCCAGGCGGTCGGCACCGACGTGGCCGGTCGACGGCAGTACCTCTACCACCCGGACTGGCGGGTCAAGCGCGACGAGGAGAAGTTCGCCCGGGTCTCCGACGTCGCCCGCCGGCTGCCGAAGGCCCGCGCCGCGCTGCTCGAGCACCTGGGGCAGGAGGGGATGAGCCGCGAGCGGGCGGCCGCGACCGCCGTACGCCTGCTGGACCTGGGCTACTTCAGGATCGGCGGCGACGTCTACACCGACAACGAGTCGTTCGGACTGACCACGCTGGAACGCCGGCACGTCACCCGGCACGGTGACCTGCTGGTCTTCGCCTTCGTCGGCAAGTCGGGTGTCGAGCACCGCATCGAGATCGACGACCCGCTGGCCGTCGCGGCGGTCGAGACGATGCGTCGCCGTCGCGGTGGCGGCGAGCAGCTGATGGCCTACAAGGACCTGCGTCGCTGGTCCGACCTCGACGCCTCGCTGGTCAACGCCTACCTGCGCGACACCATCGGCGCCGACCTGACCGCGAAGGACTTCCGGACCTGGCACGCCACCGTGCTCGCCGCCGCCGCCCTGGCGGCCTCCGACGAGCCGGGCGACACCAGGACGTCGCGCAAGCGGGCGGTGGTCGGCGCGATGAAGGAGGTGGCCTCGTTCCTCGGCAACACCCCGGCCATCGCGCGCAGCTCCTACGTCGACCCCCGGGTGATCGACCTCTACGAGGACGGCGTCACCATCGGGTCCGCCGTACGCCGCACCCACAAGACCCCCGACGAGCGCCAGGCCGCGCTGGAGAGGGCGACCCTGCGGCTGCTGCGCCGGGCTCCGGAGTCGGCAGGTCGTCGTCGCCGGCAGCGGTAGTCCCCGACGTTCGGCAGCGATCTGGACGCGATCGACCTGCAGAACGTCAGGGACTACCGTCGCGGACATGGAGCTGAGCGTGGTCCAGGGTGACATCGCCGCCCAGCAGGTCGACGCGGTCGTCAACGCCGCCAACACCGCGATGCGCGGCGGCGGCGGGGTCGACGGCGCGATCCACGCCGCGGGTGGCCCAGCGGTGCTGGCCGACTGCGTGCAGCGCTTCCCGCACGGGCTCCCGACCGGTCAGGCCGGGTGGACGACCGCCGGGGAGATGTCCGCGCGCTGGGTGATCCACGTGGTCGGCCCGAACTACCGCGCCGGGCAGCGCGACCGGTCCCTGCTCACCTCGTGCTACGCCAACGCGCTGCGAGTGGCCGACGAGGTCGGCGCCCGCACGGTGGCCTTCCCGCTGGTCTCGGCCGGCGTCTACGGCTGGCCGTACGACGATGCGGTGGCGGCCGCGGTCGTGACCCTTCGCTCGACCCCGACCCAGGTCACCGAGGCCCGGCTGGTCGCCTTCGACGCCCGGGCGTACGCCGCGATCAGCCAGGCCCTGGAGGGCCGCTTGTGAGCTCGGGCAGTGAGCGACGTTCGCGGGGTGCCGACCCACCCCGACCACGCAGGCTTCGCTGACTATCCTCGGACGGCGGCGTCGACGAGCACCGTGACCGCCGCCCGCACCGCCCTGGCAGCAGCCGGGTCGTGGTCCATCCGGCCGGAGAGCCCGCAGCCGTCGTAGAGCAGGTGCAGCTGGCGGGCGAGCTGCTCGGGGTGCTGCGCGCCGGCCTCCCTGCCCAGCCGGGTGAACAGCTCGCGCAACCACGTCCGGTAGCCCTCGGTCGCCTCGACGACGGCGCTGCCCGGCTTGGCCTCCGCGCTGGCGTTGGCGAAGGCGCAGCCCCGGTAGTCGGGGTCGGCCAGACGCACGGTCTGGGCGGCGAAGACCGCCAGCAGCTGCTCCCGCGGGTCGGTGTCGGTCGCCATCCGCTCACTGATCCGGCTCCTGGTCCGCTCCTGACGCCCGGCGAGGTAGGCCAGGACCAGCTCCTCCTTGCTGCCGAAGGTGTTGTACAGCGACGCCTTGGCGACGCCGGCGTGCTCGATGATCCGGTCGATGCCGACGCTCTGCACGCCCTCGGCGTAGAACAGCTCGTCGGCAGCCGCCAGCAGACGTTCGCGTGCGCACGGCTTGGCGGTGGTGACGGGACTCATCTGACGCTCCTCCTCGACAGCTCTGTCTACCCTACGACGACGCGCACGGTGTCGTTCTCGTACCACGCGACGTGGTCCTGGATCGGTGCCACGGACTCGTAGGCGTCCTCGTAGACCCAGCCGGCGTCGGTGACGGTCCCCTCGGGCGTGGTCACCGAGTAGTACGACGCCTCGCCCTTGAAGGGGCAGTACGTCGAGGTCTCGGTCTTCTCCAGCACGCTCGCGTCGACGTCGCCGATCGGCACGTACTGCGCGGCCGGGTAGGTCGACTCCTGCAGGGTCAGCGACGAGGTGCTGTCGGCGACCACGGTGTCCCCGACGTACACCCGGACCCGGCCCTCGGTCGGCGTGACGGTGATCGGGTGGGACGCGTCGGGGATCTTGACCGGTCGTTCACTCATGGGGATGCCTTTCGAGGGAGGGGTGCGCTTGGACAACGTCGTGCGGTGCCCGGCTATGCCGCGGGGCACCCGGTGCAGGGGGTCGAGGCGGTACGCCGCCCGCCGGACAGGACCAGGCCCGCGCCCGCGGCGAGCGCCAGCACCATGACGGCGCCGGCGTACTCCAGGGCGGTCGGGACCAGCCCGCCGCCGTGCACGACCAGGATCCCGGCCAGCACGGCGGGCGTGCCCATCGCGACGTAGGAGACGCTGTAGAGGATGGACAGCACGCCGGCCCGCTCGTGCGGCTCGGCCAGGGGCACGACGGTGCGGATGCCGCCCTGGAAGCCGCTGCCGAACCCGACGCCCGCGACCACGGTGCCGGCGAAGAAGCCGACAACATTGGTCTCGTTGATGCTCAGCGCGGTGACGAACAGCCCGACGAGCAGGGCGACGATCCCGATCCGCAGCACCTGCTGGGGCGCCCGGTCGCGGGTCAGCAGCACGCTCACCGCGCCCGTCCCGGCCAGGGTGAACAGCGCCAGCCCGCCCAGCACGTACGACGAGTGGCCGATCAGGTCGGCCACCAGCGCCGGGCCGAGGGCGGCGTACAGCCCGGCCAGGCTCCACGCGGCGACCAGCACGGGTACGGCGGTCAGCACCGCGCCCCGAAGGTGGGCGGGCAGCGCCACCTCGGGCACCAGGGAGCGCAGGGCGCCGCGCTGGCGGGTGACGGTCTCGCCGATCAGCAGCACGCCGAGCGCCTGCAACGCCAGCACCACCAGCAGCACGACGTAGACCAGCGTGGTGGGGGCGGGCAGGAACTGCACGAGCAGGCCGGAGAGCAGCCCGCCGGTGGCGGTGCCGATCGGCGGCGCCACGGAGTTCAGCAGCGTCCCGCGGCGTCGATCGAGGTCGAGCATGGCCGCTCCGACCGCCCCGACGGCGGCGCCGGTCGAGAGGCCCTGCACCACACGCGCGACCACCAGCGCGCTGACGCCGTGGGCGTCGGTGAAGATCAGCATCGACACGGCCTGGACGGCGATCGCGACGAGCAGCACCGGGCGGCGGCCGACGTGGTCGGAGAGCCGGCCGAAGCTGAGCAGCGCCACCAGCACCGCGATCGCGTAGACACCGAACACCACCGTGGTGGTGATCGGGCTGAAGCCCCACTCGGACTGGTAGACGGCGTACAGCGGGGTCGGGGCGGCGGACGCGGCGAGGAACGAGACCACGATCGAGGCCAGCAGGGCGAGCGCCGCCGGCTTCGGCATCCCGTGCCCGCGGCGCGGCCGGCGTACGTCGGACCAGCGGCCGGAGATGGTCAGTGGTGCGTCCATGATTTGAGTAGACCGGTCTGTCTGCATGAGGTCGAGATTAGACAGGTCTGTCTGCCCGCGTCAAGTGCAGGTCGTGTGCTCGGGCAGCAGCCGCTTGCCTGCGAAGGCGATGAGCACGACCTGCATCGCCGAGCAGAGGGCGTTGCGCAGCTCGTCGCCCGCCCCGCGTCCACGGTGAGCTCGACCGGCCGCCCGGAGACGAAGGGATCGTCCGCGAACGGGTCGGACGACGTCATCGCGGACCCGGACCCGCGATCAGAAGGCGCTGATCCCGGTCTCGGCCCGCCCGATCAGCAGCTTCTGGATCTGCGAGGTGCCTTCGTAGAGCGTCATCACGCGGGCGTCGCGCATCAGCTTCTGCACGGGGTACTCGTCCACGTAGCCGTAGCCGCCGAAGACCTGGATCGCGAGGTTCGAGGCCTTCACCGCCGCCTCCGAGGCGAACAGCTTGGCCTTGGAGGCCGCCGTGCTGAACGGCTCGCCCTTGTCGACCAGGTCCGCCGCGCGCCAGGTGAGCAGCCTCGCCGCGTCACAGTCGACCGAGATCTCGGCGATCATGTCCTGCACCAGCTGGTAGGACGCGATCGGCTTGCCGAACTGCTGGCGCTCCTTGGCGTAGGCCACCGCCTCGTCGAGGCAGGCCTGAACCAGCCCGGTGCAGCTGGCCGCGATCGCGATCCGGCCCTTGTCGAGGGTCTCCATGGCGTACTTGAAGCCCTTGCCCTCCTCGCCGACCAGCGCGTCGGCCGGCACCCGTACGTTCTCCAGGACCAGCTCGGAGGTGACCTGCCCGCGCAGGCCGAGCTTGCCGTGGATCTCGTTGCGGGTGAAGCCCTCGGCGTCGGTCGGCACCAGGAACGCCGACGTACCGCGCGCCCCGGGCTCGTCGGGGTTCGAGCGGGCGACGACGAGGGCGACGTCGGCCCAGGAGCCGTTGGTGATGAAGATCTTGGTCCCGGAGATCACCCAGTCGTCGCCGTCACGCACGGCCTTGGACTTCATGTGCGCCGGGTCGGAGCCGTGGTCGGGCTCGGTCAGGCCGAAGCAGGCCAGCTTCTCGCCCGAGGTGATGCCCTTGAGCCAGGTCTGCTTCTGCTCCTCGCTGCCGTGGGCGAGGATGATCTTGCCGACCAGCCCGAGCGAGACCGACACGATCCCGCGCACCGAGGAGTCGGCCCGGCCGAGCTCCTCCATGCCGATCACGTAGGTGACCATGTCGCCGCCCACCCCGCCGTACTCCTCGGGGACGTTGAGCCCGAAGAAGCCGATCTCCGCCAGCTTGGGGATCAGGGAGGTGTCGACGGCCTCGTCGCGGTCCCACTGCTGGCGGTGCGGCACGACCTCGGCCTCGAGGAACTCCCGGGCCAGCTTCTGGAACTGGATCTGGTCTTCGCTCAGGGACAGGTCCACGTCGGGTCTCCTCGGGTTCGTACGGCGCGTCGCGTGCCTCGATCATCCCACTCGTCCGGCCGGGCAGCAGGGGTCCGCCGCGCCCCAGCGCCCGGGTCAGCGGGCCCGAGGTCCTCCGGTGTGCGCCAGCAGCGCCGGCACGACGACGTCCCAGGTGGACGGCGGTGGGTACTCGTGGCCGACCCCCTCGAGCACGAGCAGCGACGCGTCGGGGATCGCCCGGGCCAGGGCCTCGCCGTGAGCGAGCGGGAAGAGCGGGTCGGAGCTCCCGTGCAGCACCAGGGTCGGTACTCCGACGTCGTGGACGTCGAGCGCCTCGCCCGCGCCACCGGCGACCAGCCAGTGGTTCTCGGCGGCGGCCACGTCGAGGCTGCGCGCGACCACCCGCTCCGCCGTGCGGCGGACCCGCTGCTCGTCGAAGCCGAGGTCGCCGACGAACGGTCGCGCGCCCTCCACCAGCCGCTCGACCGCGGCCACCGGGTCGCACCACCCCGGCCGGTCAGGGCCCACCGGTGGCTCGGCGAAGGTCGCCGCGACCCGGGGCTCCGGTCCGGGCAGGGCGCCCTGGTCGACACCGCCCACCGCGGTGGTCGAGAAGAGCGTCAGGCTCGCCACCATGCCCGGGGTCGAGAGCGCGACGGACTGGGCGATGCCGCCTCCCATCGACAGCCCGGCGAGGTGGACCGGGTCGGGTCCGAGAGCGGCCGCCAGGGCCGAGCAGTCGCGGACCAGGTCCTGCCCGTCGTAGTCGGGCGCGCCCGGCCGGCCGGTCGTGGACCGCCCTGTGTCGCGGTGGTCGTAGCGCACCACCCGACGCCCGCCGCCCGCCAGCCGCTGGCACAGCTCGTCCTCCCACCAGTCCATCGAGCCTGCGCCCCCGGCCACGAGCAGCAGGCAGGGATCGGCGGGATCGCCGAAGGCCTGCGTGCACAGCCTTGCGCCCGGCACCGGGACCAGCACTTCGTCGGGACTCACACCCTCACCGACCGGTTGGCACACGCGAATTCATCGCGGTGCCGGCCGACTTCTCAGGCGTCGACCTCGGACTTGTCGCCCGCCCACAGCGTGTGGACGTCCCGACCGGTCGAATCGCTTTGTGCAACCGTGGACTCCTGGCCGGCCCTCACCGGCGACGGTGGTCTGGTTAACCGCTCGAGCAACGGCACGCTGCTGATGATAGGGGGGTCTGGACTAGGGGTCACGGTCTACCGGTCACCAGTTGACGACGACTGAGCCAGCAACTCGATTGTTCGTATTCGTGTTTGCGGCGGCGTTGCCGGCGCTGGAAACGGTAATGTTTGTGACGCCAACGCCACTGGTGTAATTGGAGCCTGCGCCCCCTGCCCCCCGACCCGCGTGTTGCCGCTCGTCCTCAGCTGGCCGCCACCTCCGCCGGCGTACCCGCCGCCACCGGCCCCGGCGCCGTAACCTGTTCCGTCGGCTCGTCCCCCGGACCCTCCGCTGCCACCGTTGGTGGCACTGAACGTACCTGGATTGCCCGCATAGGTCGTGCTCATGCCGGATCCACCGGTGCCGGCTTGACCGGGCGTGGACCCCGATGCGCCCTTGCCGCCTGCCGAGACGATCGCGTTGGAACCTGAGCCTGTGCTGCTGCTTCCCCCATCGCCCGGCGGCACCGCGGTTCCACCTGTTCCGGGCGATGACGCCCCGGTCGTGGTTACGGCCCCGACACCGCCGCCTCCGCCAGCGACCACGAGGAGGGCTCCACCGGTGATCCGGATAGCGCTTCCGCCGCCTCCGCCACCGGAGGTTCCGGTGGCAGTGGCGCCGCCGCTACCGAAGCCCGTACCGCCCAAGTTGAGACCCCCGCCCTGACCGACGACCACGGCAAGGGGGGTGGCTTGAGCCTTGCAGCCGAAGAACACGGTCCCTTGGACCTTGGCCCCGGATCCTCCGTTGGAGACGTTGCCGCTCAAGCCGGGCGCCCCGACCAGAGTGAAGGTGAAGCTCTCCACGTTCGCAGGAATGCTGAGGCTGTAGGTGCCTGCCGTCGACCGGTTGAAGTTGCCCGTCGTGCCAGCGGGGCTGCAGGCGAAGGCCGGGGCAGCGGCGCCTACCGCGATCACCGGCACGCTCCACGCGGCACCACGGACGACGGTGCGTCGCGAGGGCCGAACGGCGTTCGCCAGCCCGGCGGCGCTCGACGAATAACCGTCAGGAGTTGATGTCATCACGGTCAGCTCTCGGATCGGGTTGCTTCTCGCGACGAGTCCGCCCGCGGGAACTGTCGTCGTCCGCGTGGTAACGGGCAAGCGACTGTCCACACCGAGATGCTGGTGATCAGCAGGATATATGAGTGATATGTCCAATTGCCAAACCGGCTTTGGTCCAAGCCAGAGTGGTGACCCCGGTCGACCCACCCGGGGCTACCGGGCGCTCAGGCGTCGACCTCGGACTTGTCGCCCGCCCACAGCGTGTGGAAGGTGCCGTCCTTGTCGACGCGCTCGTAGGTGTGCGCGCCGAAGTTGTCGCGCAGGCCCTGGATCAGTGCGGCCGGGAGCCGCTCGCGGCGCAGACCGTCGAAGTAGGACAGCGACGAGGAGAACGCCGGCACCGGGATGCCAGCCTGCGTCGCGGTGACGACCACGCGCCGCCAGCCGGCCTCGCCGTCCTTGATCGCCTTGGCGAAGAACTCCTGGGTCATCAGCGTGGTCAGGTCGGGCTCGGCGTCGTACGCCTCCGGATCCGGTCGAGGAACTTCGCCCGGATGATGCAGCCGCCGCGCCAGATGGTGGCCATCGCGCCGGGGTCGACGTCCCAGTCGTGCTCCTCGCTGCCGGCCACGATCTGGTCGAAGCCCTGGGCGTAGGCGACGACCTTGGCGGCGTACAGCGCGTCGCGGACGTCCTCGATGAACCCCTGCTCGTCGACCTCGGGAGCGTCGAGGCCCTGCTCGAAGACCTTCTGGGCGGCGGCCCGCTGGTCCGTGTGCCCGGACAGGCTGCGGGCGAAGGTCGCCTCGGCGATGCCGGTGACGGGTACGCCGAGGTCGAGCGCGTTCTGCACCGTCCAGCGCCCGGTGCCCTTCTGGGCGGCCTGGTCGAGCACCACGTCGACGAAGGGCTTCCCGCTCTCGGCGTCGGTGTGCTCGAGCACGTCGGCGGTCATCTCGATCAGGAACGACTCGAGCTCGCCGGAGTTCCAGTCCCGGAAGATCCCGGCCAGCTCCTCGGGTGACTTGCCGAGCACGCCGCGCAGCACGTCGTACGCCTCACCGATCAGCTGCATGTCGGCGTACTCGATGCCGTTGTGCACCATCTTCACGAAGTGCCCGGCGCCGTCGGGGCCGACGTGGGCCGCGCACGGGGTGTCGTCGACCTGGGCCGCGATCGCCTCGACGATCGGGCCGAGGCGCTCGTAGGCGTGGTCGGATCCACCGACCATGATCGAGGGGCCCTCGAGAGCTCCGACCTCGCCGCCGGAGACGCCCATCCCGACGAAGTGCAGGTCCTTCTGCGCGAGGGACTCCTGGCGCCGGATGGTGTCCTCGAAGTTGGCGTTGCCGGCGTCGACGACGATGTCGCCGTCGTCGAGCAGCGGGGTCAGCTCGTCGATCACCGCGTCGGTCGCCTCACCGGCCTTGACCATGATCACGATCGCCCGTGGCTTCTTGATGCTGGCGACGAAGTCCTCCATCGACTCCGAGCCGACGAACCCACCGCCGGCCTCGTCGTACTCGTCCCCGTGCCCGGCGACGAAGTCGGTCATCTTCTGTGTCGTGCGGTTGTGCACCGCCACCGTGCTGCCGTGGCTGGCCATGTTGCGCGCCAGGTTGGAGCCCATCACGGCGAGCCCGGTGAGCCCGATGTCAGCGGTCGCGTCAGTCATGGTCTCGAAGTTACTCGCGCGCCCGACGACACCCTTTCGTGCAGTGCCCCCGGGCGGGTAGTCCCTGACGAAAACGTCGAGATCTCGCCCAGAACAGGTAGGAAACGTCAGGGACTATCCCCCGGCGGCCCTCAGAGCCGCTCGACCACGTGATCGACACAGCGCGTCAGGGCCTCGACGTCCGCGGCGTCGACGGAGGGGAACATCGCGATCCGCAGCTGGTTGCGGCCCAGCTTGCGGTAGGGGTCGGTGTCGACGATGCCGTTGGCGCGCAGGACCGCCACCACCTGCTCCGCGCTCACCGCCTCGTCGAGGTCGATCGTGCCGACCACCAGCGAGCGCTGGGCCGGGTCGCTCACGAACGGCGAGGTGTACGCCGTGCGCTCGGCCCAGCCGTAGAGCGCGGCCGAGGACGCGGTCGTCCGCCGCACCATCGCGTCCAGGCCGCCCTGGTCGAGCATCCAGCCCAGCTGCTGCTCGAGGAGGAACAGCGTGGCCAGCGAGGGGGTGTTGTAGGTCTGGTTGAGCGCCGAGTTCTCGATCGCCGTCGTCAGGTCGAGGAACGCCGGCACCCAGCGGCCCGAGGCGGTGATCCCGGCCGCCCGGTCGAGGGCGGCGGGCGACATCAGCGCGACCCAGAGCCCGCCGTCCGAGGCGAACGACTTCTGGGGCGCGAAGTAGTAGACGTCGGTCTGGCGGACGTCGACCGGCAGCCCGCCGGCGCCCGAGGTGGCGTCGACCAGCATCAGCGCGCCGTCGTCGGCGCCGGCCACCCGCTGCACGGGCGCCATCACCGCGGTCGAGGTCTCGTTGTGCGGCCAGGCGTAGGCGTCGACGCCCTCGACCGCGACGGCTGCGGGGCAGGAGCCGGGGGCGGCGGAGACCAGCGACGGCTCGCCCAGGAACGGCGCCCGCTGGGCGGCGGTGGCGAACTTGGAGCCGAACTCCCCGAAGACCAGGTGCTGGCTGCGCTCCTTGACCAGACCGAAGGTGGCGACGTCCCAGAACGCCGTGGACCCGCCGTTGCCGAGCACCACCCGGTAGCCGTCGGGCAGGTCGAACAGCGCGGTGAGCCCCTCGACCACCCGTCCGACCAGGGCGCGGACCGGAGCCTGGCGGTGCGAGGTGCCCATCAGCGAGGTGCCGGTCGCGGCCAGCGCGTCGAGGTGGGCCGTCGGGATCTTGGACGGCCCGGAGCCGAACCGGCCGTCGGCGGGCAGCAGGTCGGCGGGGATCACGATCTCGGGCACGTCGGACATGGCCCCAGTGTCCCAGCCGGCGCCGGCTGTTCTACGTTGCGTCCATGCTGCTGCCGGTGCGGATCGAGCGGGTGCCGATCACCCATCCCGACGCGGTCGCGCTGATCGCCGCGGTGCAGCAGGAGTACGTCGTGCGCTACGGCGGCCACGACGAGTCGCCGATCGACGCGGCCGAGTTCGAGCCCGGTGCCGGTGCCTTCTTCGTCGGGTACGTCGACGACGTCCCGGTCGTGACCGGTGCCTGGCGGCTGAGGGCGGTCGAGGGGGAGGATCTCGGACGCACCGCCGAGATCAAGCGGATGTACGTCGTGCCCACCCACCAGCGACGCGGCCTGGCCCGGCGGATGCTGGCCCACCTCGAGCGGACGGCGGCACAGGCGGGCGTCGAGTCCCTGGTCCTGGAGACCGGTAGCGCGCAGCCCGAGGCGATCGCGCTGTACGAGTCCAGCGGCTACGCACCGCTCGCCGGCTTCGGCCACTACCGAGACGCCCCGGAGAGCCGCAGCTTCGCCCGCCGGCTGCCCGGCGAAGGGCCCTTGTAACGCGGGGTCATCGCTTGTGCACAAGGCCTGGGCAGGGGTAGGACGACAACGACCCCGCACCAGATGGTCGGTCTGTCCGCCCCGAGCGCTGTTCGCCCGATCCTCGATGGGCATCGGTCACACTGAGGCTCATGGCGCACCCCACCCCGGACCAGGACGCCCGCGAGAGCGCCGTCACCGCCGAGGTGCTGGCCAGCTTCGAGGGCTCGACCAGCACCCGCTACCGCGAGGTGATGAGCGCCCTCGTGAGCCACCTGCACGACTTCGCCCGCGAGGTCCGGCTCACCGAGGCGGAGTGGGAGCAGGGCATCGACTTCCTCACGCGCTGCGGCCAGGTCACCGACGACCGGCGCCAGGAGCTCATCCTGCTCTCGGACGTGCTCGGCCTCTCGATGCTGACCGTCGCGGTCAACCAGCCCGACGACCCGGGCGCGACCGAGGCCACTGTGTTCGGGCCGTTCTTCGTCGAGGGCGCACCGGAGATCGAGCACGGCGGCGACATCGCGGGAGGGGCGAAGGGCCAACCGTGCTGGGTCGAGGGCACCGTGACCGACACGGACGGCGACGTGGTCCCGCACGCCCGGCTCGACGTCTGGGAGGCCGACGACGACGGGATGTACGACGTGCAGCACGACGGTGACGTGCAGCAGGGCCGGGCCCATCTGTTCAGCGACGACCAGGGTCGCTACGGCTTCTGGGGCGTCACCCCGACGCCGTACCCCATCCCGTACGACGGCCCCGTCGGCGACCTGCTGACCGCCGCCGGCCGCGGTCCGATGCGTGCTCCGCACCTGCACTTCATGGTGACCGCGCCCGGCCTGCACCGTCTGGTGACGCACATCTTCGTCGACGGCGGCGACCACCTCGACTCCGACGCCGTCTTCGGCGTCAAGGACTCCCTGGTGGTCGACTTCGTCGAGCAGCCGCCCGGCACCGCGACCCCCACCGGCCGCGAGGTCGAGGGGACCTGGACCCGGGCCCGGTTCGACATCGTGCTCAGCCGGGAGGACGAGCGGTGAGCGACGCGGCCATCGAGACCGACGTGCTGGTGATCGGGTCCGGGCCGGCCGGTGCGTCGGCGGCGCTCTTCCTGGCGACGTACGGCGTGGACCACCTGGTGATCACCAAGTACCGCTGGACGGCCAACACCCCCCGCGCCCACA
This sequence comes from uncultured Actinomycetota bacterium, assembly GCA_963843875.1. Classification (GTDB taxonomy): domain Bacteria; phylum Actinomycetota; class Actinomycetes; order Propionibacteriales; family Nocardioidaceae; genus Marmoricola. The sequence continues at coordinate 385,442 of CAWJMC010000005.1, forward strand.
TCACCAACCAGCGCACCGTCGAGATCATGCGCGACCTGGGGATCGAGGCCGACCTGCTCGCCGAGGCGACCCCGCACGAGCTGATGGGCGACACGGTCTTCTGCTCCAGCCTGGCCGGCGACGAGATCGGCCGGATCCGCACCTGGGGCACCCACCCCGCCCGCGAGGCCGACTACCGCCTGGCCAGCCCGTCGATGAACTGCGACCTCCCGCAGACCCTCCTCGAGCCGATCCTGGTCAACCGGGCGGCCGAGCGCGGCAGCCGGATCCGCTTCGACACCGAGTACGTCGCGCTCGAGCAGGATGCCGGGGGCGTCACCGCCACCGTCCGCGACCGCCTGACCGGCTCGACGTATGAGATCCGGGCCAGGTACGTCATCGCCGCCGACGGCGGGCGCAGCCAGGTCGTGGCCGACCTCGCTCTCCCGATGGCCGGGCAGATGGACGTCGCGGGCAGCATGAACATCGTCTTCCACGCCGACCTCACCGACCTGGTCGGGCACCGGCCCAGCGTCTTGTACTGGGTGCTCCAGCCGGGCGCCACGATCGGCGGCATCGGGCTCGGGCTGGTCCGGATGGTGCGCCCGTGGGACGAGTGGCTGATCACCTGGGGCTACGACATCGACGAGCCGCCGCCGGAGATGGACGACGAGAAGGCCGTCGCCATCGTGCACAACCTGATCGGCGACGACACGGTGCCCGTCACGATCCGCTCGGTCTCGCTGTGGGGCAACAACAAGATGTACGCCGAGCGCTACCGCGAGGGCCGGGTCTTCGCCGTCGGCGACGCCGTGCACCGGCACCCGCCGTCCAACGGGTTGGGCTCGAACACCTCGATCCAGGACTCCTACAACCTGGCCTGGAAGCTGGCCCTGGTGCTGCGGGGTACGGCGGGCGAGGGGCTGCTGGACAGCTTCGACGCCGAGCGGGCGCCGGTCGGGCAGCAGATCGTGCTGCGTGCCAACAAGAGCATCGAGGAGTTCGGCGCGATCCTGGCCGCGCTCGGCCTCGAGGACTCCGGTCAGAGCGTGACGGAGATGCAGCGCCAGATCGACGCTCGCGGGGACGACTCCGCGGAGGGCCTGGCCAAGCGTGAGGCGCTGCGGACGGCGCTGGAGCTCAAGGACTACGAGTTCAACGCCCACGGGGTCGAGCTGGGTCAGCGCTACGCGTCGGGGGCGGTGGTCCCCGACGGCACCGCCGAGCCGGCCTACGTGCGCGACCCGGAGCTGTTCTACCACCCGACGACCTGGCCCGGAGCGAGGCTGCCGCACGCCTGGCTGGGCGACGCCGGTCACCGGCTGAGCACCCACGACCTGGCCGGCAAGGGACGGTTCGTCCTGCTCACCGGGCTCACGGGTCGGGGCTGGGTGCCGGCTGCGGAGCAGGTCGCGACCGCTCTCGGCGTCGACCTCGCGGCCTTCGTGATCGGCCCGACGGGCGACTACACGGACCTGTACGACGACTGGTCCCGGCTGTGCGAGGTCGCCGAGGACGGCTGCGTGCTGGTCCGTCCGGATGCGCACGTGGCCTGGCGCTCGGCGCGGCTGGTCGACGACCCGGCGGTCGAGCTGGGCCGGGTGCTGGGCCGGGTGCTGGGCCGCTGAGACCGAGACCGCCGATCCCATTGGCTTGCGGGGCCTTGTCCAGTGCGGTGCGCGATACGGTCACGACTGTGGAGTGGGCCCGAGTCGTCATCGACGAATGGGCGTTCGCAGGAGTCGAAGCCCAGGGACGCCATCATCATGAGTGGCTCCGTCACTCTTCAGAGACAAGGACGTGGCTGTTCAAACCGGCTCGATCGGATCGTGCGCGTTCGGCGGGCGAGGACGTCGCCGAGAAGATCGGCTCGGAGTTTGCGAGCCTCCTCGGCGTGCCTGCTGCTCCTGTCTTGCTGGCCGAGAGAGGCGGTGTTCATGGGGCGCTGGTCGAGGACGTCCGTCCGTCTGGTTGGGATCTGCATGCCGGCCAGAGCCTGATGACTGAGGTCGTGTCGGACTACGATCCTGAGGATCGCCAACAACGAGGACACAATGTCCGCGACATTCAGCGAGCCTTGCAGCGCTTCGAGTCGCCTCCGCAAGCGAGTCTGCCAACCGAGTTCGGCGCCTTTGACGTCTTCGCGGGCTACCTGGCCTTTGACGCTCTGGTCGCCCACGGGGATCGCCACGACCGCAACTGGGCCGTGCTCGGGCCGCCTCCGGGCTCCCGCGGGTCGGAGGCGCTCTGTGCCTCGTTCGACCACGCAGCTGTTCTTGGCCTGCTGCAGAACGAGGAAGCCGTGAGAAGGCACGTGCTCTCAGGCACCGTCGCTGAGTGGGCGCTCAAGGGCCGGGCAACCCGATTCGAGCACCGAGGCAGTGCCGACGTGTCTACGCTCGTTCAGCTTGCTGCCGCGGCGATGGAGCTGTGTCAAAAGGCAACGGCTTCCTACTGGCGCGAGCGGATCCTGTCGGTGGAGCCTGATTCGATCAACGCACTGGTCGCGTCTGCGCCAGAGTTGAGCGAGGTCACTCGGCAATTCATTGGCGAACTCGTGATGTTCAACCGCAGGAGGTTGCTCGATGTCATCGGTTGAGGTGCCGACTGTTGAGGTCGGTCGTGATTTCCGTCGGTTCGCGGTGGCGTGGCGCAATCGCACGACGAAGGTGACGAAGCCCGTTGCGGTCCTCGACCATGTCGCGGGGGGCTATCGCTTCCAGTACCTCGCAGGCGTGGACGAAATCGACGGTTTCCGGCCGTTCATCGGCTTTCCCGATGTCCGTCGCTCCTACGAGTCGGAGCGATTGTGGCCGTTCTTCGACCTCAGGGTGATGGACACGAAGCGGCCCGACTATCCGGCTTATGTCCGCCAGCTGGCCCTGTCGCCGCACGCGTCTAGGCTGGACATCCTGAGTCGGAGCGGGGGGCAGCAGAAGGGCGACAGCGTGCTGCTCACCGAGGCCCCGTACATCGGGGCCGATGGGGCCACCGAGTCGATGTTTCTCGCCCGCGGGTCTGGTCACCTCGGGATGGCCCAAGAGGACGCTGCTGCGCTCAATGACCTCCGAGCCGGCACGGCCCTGAGGATCATCGACGATCCGGCCAACGAGGCAAACGCCCTCGCGCTGTTGCTTGTCACCACAGGCGGCGTTCGGGTCGGGTGGGTGCCTGATCTCCTGATCGCCTACGCGCGTGAGGTGCGCGCCACTGGTGGGAGCGCAACGGTTGTGCAGAACAATGGACCAAAGGCCGCGTGGCACATGCGTCTCGTCGTCCGCATCTGGGGCAAAGCTCAGGGAAGCGCTCTGCAGTTCCAGGGCGGGGTCTGGCCGCCGCTGAGGTGATCGCACCCCGGTTTGATCTACCATTGGGCTCAGGGCACTCCGATGCGGCCGGTGAGACGTAAACGGCCTCGGAACCAGCGTTGGGGACGACCTTCGGGTCTGCGCTCTAGTCGTAGGGGCCCGGCCTCGCCCTTCGGGCTTGAGGCCGGGTCTCCATCGAGGAGAAGGGACGTGGCGAGGATTCCTTCGAGATCCGCACGCCGAGCAGTCTCGATCCGGTGGTGAGCCTCCACTTCGGTTGCGCGCTGTCGGTCAGGGGCTCGGCCTACGTCGTCGGTACCCTCGGTCACACTGATCACGTGACAAGTCTGTTGGACCACATCCTGACCCTTCCGCCGATCTGGGTGCTGGTGGTCGCAGGAGCGTTGGTCTTCCTCGAGGACGCCCTGTTCTTCGGCTTCGTGCTGCCCGCCGAGGCGGCCACCGTGCTGGCCGGGGTCACCACGGCGATCGGCAGCACCGACTACGTCCTCACCGTGGTCGTCGTGGTGCTGGCCGCGATCGTCGGCGACAGCGTCGGCTTCGAGATCGGCCGGCACTTCTTCGGCCCCAAGGTGATGCACAGCCGCTGGCTGGAGCGGTACCGCCCACGGGTCGAGGCGGGCGAGGACGTGCTGCGCCGCCGCGGCGGGGTGGCGGTGTTCCTCGGGCGGTTCACGTTCTTCCTGCGCGCGATGATGCCGGCGCTGGCCGGAGCGTCCGGGATGGGCTACCGGACGTTCCTGGCCTGGAACGCCGTCGGCGGCATCGTCTGGGGCACGCTCTGGGTCACCGTCGGCCACGCCGCGGGTGCGTCGTACGAGACCGTGGAGTCGACGGTCGGGCGCGGCGTCGCGATCGCCCTGGTCGTGATCGTGGTGCTCGCCCTGCTGGTCTGGCAGGTACGCCGGCACCGCGCGAAGCCGTCGGTCGACGCTGGTTGAGGAGGGCCGCCGAGACAGGACTTCGTCCGTCCTCGATCACCGCCGCCCACCGCTGGTCGAGGAGGCGCGTCGGCGCCGTCTCGAAACCCGTGAGCCCGTGGATTCGCTGCGGGGGTCTCGAGACAGGACTTCGTCCTTCCTCGACCACCGTCCGTACGCCGCCACCGCTGGTCGAGCAGGCGGCTACTTGCCCCAGGCGGCGTTCCAGCCCTCGATCTCGGAGGCCGGCCGGGTGGCCGGGCCGACGTACTGCGCGGAGGGGCGGATCAGCCGACCGGTGCGCTTCTGCTCCAGGATGTGCGCCGACCAGCCGGCGGTGCGGGCGCAGGTGAACATCGAGGTGAACATGTTCGAGGGCACCTCCGCGAAGTCGAGCACGATGGCGGCCCAGAACTCCACGTTGGTCTCCAGCACCCGGTCGGGGCGGCGCTCCTTGAGCTCGGCCAGCGCGGCCTTCTCCAGGGACTCGGCCACCTCGTAGCGCGGTGCGTCGAGCTCCTTCGCCGTGCGCCGCAGCACCCGAGCGCGCGGGTCCTCGGCGCGGTAGACCCGGTGCCCGAAGCCCATCAGCCGCTCACCGCGGTCGAGCAGGCCCTTGACGTAGCCCTCGGCGTCGCCGGACTTCTCGACCTCCTCGATCATCCCGAGCACCCGCGACGGGGCACCACCGTGCAGCGGCCCGCTCATCGCGCCGATCGCGCCGGAGAACGCCGCCGCCACGTCGGCGCCGGTGGAGGTGATCACGCGGGCGGTGAAGGTGGAGGCGTTCATCCCGTGCTCGGCGGCCGAGCTCCAGTAGGCGTCGATCGCCTTGACGTGCTTGGGGTCGGGCTCGCCCTTCCAGCGGATCAGGAACTTCTCCGCGAGGGTCTCGCCCTTGTCGACCTCCTTCTGCGGCACGATCGCCTGGCCGAGGCCACGTGCGGCCTGGCCGGCGTACGACAGCACCATCACCGCGACCCGGCTGAGGTCCTCGCGGGCCTCCTCGTCGGTCGCGTCGTAGGTCTGCTTCATGCCCAGCATCGGGGCCAGCATGGCCACGCTGGCCTGGACGTCGGCGCGCACGTCGCCGGTGTGGATGGCGATGTTGTACGGCTCGGCCGGCGGCAGGCCCGGCTCGTAGGCGCCGTCGATCAGCAGGCCCCAGACCTTCTCGAACGGGATCCGCCCGACGATCTCCTCGATGTCGACGCCGCGGTAGCGCAGCGAGGAGCCTTCCTTGTCCGGCTCGGCGATCTCGGACTCGAAGGCGACGACGCCTTCGAGACCGTGCTGGACTTCGGTCATGGGGAGACTCCCTGGTCGTGGTGCGGGCGCCGGGCGGATCGCGTCCGGACGCCTCCGGGTCTCAGGCATTGTGCCGCAGGCCGTGTCCGCGATCACAGGCACGGTCCACCGGAGAACCTTCCGCAGGACTGGGTGGCCTACCGTGCAGGGGTGAGCGGATCGGACTTCGGGCGGGTCGACTACACCCTCGCCGGCCTCGACGAGTCCGACCTGACGCCCGACCCGATGACCCTCTTCGAGCGGTGGTACGCCGAGGCGCGCGGCGCGAGCGAGGCGGTCGCGGAGCCCAACGCGATGGTGCTCTCGACCACCGCCGAGGGGGCGGTGTCGTCGCGCACCGTGCTGCTCAAGGCGCTGGAGGCGGAGGGGGAGCGCGGCTTCGTTCTCTACACCAACCAGCGCTCCCGCAAGGCGCTCGAGCTGGCCGCCGAGCCGCGCTGCTCGCTGCTCTTCGGGTGGTACCCGCTGCAGCGCCAGGTCCGGGTCGAGGGCGTCGCCCGGCAGGTCGCACGGGCCACCTCCGAGGCGTACTTCGCGAGCCGCCCGCGGGACTCCCAGCTCGGTGCCTGGGCCTCGGTCGAGCCGGTCGCCCAGTCCGGCGTGGTCGCCGACCGCGCCGCGCTCGAGGCGGCGTACGACTCGACGGCGGCTCGCTTCGAGGGGGCCGAGGTGCCGTGCCCGCCGACCTGGGGCGGGTACGTCGTGGTGCCCGACGCGGTGGAGTTCTGGCAGGGCCGGCACGGTCGGGTGCACGACCGGCTGCGCTACCGGCGTGCCGGGGCGACCTGGACGACCGAGAGACTTGCTCCCTGAGGCCTCGATCCACCGTGACTCGCCGATGGGAACTTGTGAGTGAGCGCTCACTCATGCATAGTCGTCGTGATGACTCCTCGCGCCACGCCACTCGCACCCGACGAACGTCGTCGGGCGATCGTCGACGTCGTCGTGCCGCTGCTGGTCGAGAAGGGCCGCGAGCCGAGCACCCGCGAGATCGCTGAGGCGGCCGGCATCGCGGAAGGCACCATCTTCCGGGTCTTCTCCGACAAGCAGGCGCTGTGGGTCGCCACCGCCGAGCAGACCCTCGACCCCGAGGTCGAGCTGGCCGAGCTGCACCGTGCCTTGCACGAGCTGCACCGAGCTGCGCACCAAGATCGTGCACGTCGCCGACCACCTGCTCGAGCGGTCGCAGCGGGTGATGGCGGTGATGGGCCTGATGCGGGGGGTCTGGATGGCCGAGCCCGACAAGGTGGACAAGGCGCACTCCCGCGGACGCCCGCCGGCGTTCATCGTGGAGGCCAACCGGGCCCTGATGACCGCGCTCACCGAGGTCTTCGAGCCGCACCGCGACGAGCTGAGCGTCGAGCCCGAGGTCGCGGCCTCCGTCCTGCGCACGCTGGTGCTGGGCAACCGGCACCCGGGGTCGCACGCCGACTACCTGCTCGGCCCCGACGACGTCGCCGACGTGATGCTGAACGGCGTCGTCTGGCACACCGGAGAGAGCCCCCTGAAATGTTGCTGACATGCTGCTGGGCCTGCTCCGCGAGCGCCTCGCGCCGTACCGCCCCTACCTGGCCGCCGTGGTCGGCTTCCAGCTGATCAGCGTGGCCGCGATGCTCTACCTGCCGACCCTCAACGCCGACATCATCGACAACGGCGTGGCGACCGGGGACACCGGCTACATCACGCACACCGGGATGCTGATGCTCGCGGTCTCGCTGGCCCAGATCGTCGGCTCGGTCGTCGCCGTGCGCTTCGGCTCACGCACGGCGATGAGCTTCGGACGCGACGTGCGCGCGGCCCTGTTCCACCGGGTCGGCACCTTCTCGACGCGCGAGGTGCAGCACTTCGGGGCGCCGTCACTGATCACCCGCAGCACCAACGACGTGCAGCAGGTGCAGATGCTGGTGCTGATGGCCTGCACGATTGCGGTGACCGCTCCGCTCGCTGATGGTGGGTGGAGTGCTGATGGCCCTGCGCGAGGACTTCGGGCTGGGCTGGATCCTGGCCGTCGTCGTGCCCGCGCTCTTCGCCTCGGTCGGCTTCGTGGTCACTCGGATGGTGCCGAACTTCCGCAAGATGCAGACCCGCATCGACGAGGTCAACCGGGTGCTGCGCGAGCAGATCAGCGGGATCCGGGTGGTGCGCGCGTTCGTGCGCGAGCCCTACGAGTCGAAGCGCTTCGCCCGGGCGAACGACGACCTGACCGACGTCGCGGTCCGCGCCGGGCGCTGGTTGGCGGCGATGTTCCCGCTGGTGATGCTGGTCGTCAACGTCTCGAGCGTCGCCGTGATCTGGTTCGGTGGGCACCGGGTGGACAACGGGCAGATGCAGGTCGGCGCGCTGACGGCGTTCCTGGCCTACCTGCTGCAGATCCTGATGGCCGTGATGATGTCGACCTTCATGCTGATGATGGTGCCGCGGGCCTCGGTGTGCGCCGATCGGATCGTGGAGGTGCTCGGGACCGAGACCTCCGTGCCCCCTCCGACGTGACCCGGTGCCGCCGGACCCTGCCAAGCGGGGCTGGCTCGACCTGGAGCAGGTCAGCTTCGGCTACCCCGGCGCCGATGAGCCGGTGCTGCGCGAGGTGAGCTTCTCCGCGCGCCCCGGGCAGACGATCGCCGTGGTCGGCTCGACCGGCGCCGGCAAGTCGACGCTGGTCAACCTGGTGCCGCGCCTGTTCGACGCGACCGCGGGGGTGGTCCGCGTCGGCGGGGTCGACGTACGGCGACCTGGCCCCCGAAGACCTCTGGGCCCAGATCGGACTGGTGCCGCAGAAGGCGTTCCTGTTCACCGGCACGGTGCGCAGCAACCTGCTGCACGGCAAGGCCGACGCCACCGACGAGGAGCTGTGGGCGGCACTCGAGGTCGCCCAGGCGCGCGACTTCGTGCAGGCGATGCCGGAGGGCCTCGAGGCCACCGTCGCCCAGGGTGGGACCAACTTCTCGGGCGGTCAGCGTCAGCGCCTCGCCATCGCTCGGGCGCTCGTGCGTCGGCCCGGGCTGTACCTGTTCGACGACTCGTTCTCCGCGCTCGACCTGGCCACCGACGCCCGGTTGCGGGCCGCGCTGCGACCCACCACGACCGACGCGACGGTGCTGATCGTGGCGCAACGGGTCAGCACCATCCTCGACGCCGACGAGATCCTGGTGCTCGAGGACGGCCGGGTGGTCGGCCACGGCAGTCATCGTGCGCTGCTCGAGAGCTGTGCGACGTACCGCGAGATCGTCGACTCGCAGATGAGCTCGCAGGAGGCGTCGGTATGAGCGGGACGACCGGCTCGCCGGGGCCGGGGACCTCCGCGCAAGACGTCGGGGGTCAAGGCCACCGAGCGGATCCAGGGTGGTCCGGGCGGTCCCGGCCGTGGCCCGATGGGCGGCGGCATGGTCGGGCAGAAGGCGATGACCTTCGGCCCCTCGGCGCGACGGATGCTCGTGCGGATGCGACCCGAACGCACCCGGGCACTGCTGGTCGTGGCGCTCGGGGTGGTCTCGGTGGTGCTGATGTCGTTCGGCCCACGGGTGCTCGGGCGGGCGACCGACCTGGTCTTCGCGGGCCTGATCGGCAAGCGGCTGCCCGAGGGAGTCAGCCAGTCCCAGGCCGTCCAGGGGCTGAGGGGCGGCGGGGACGGTCAGCTCGCCGACCTGGTGGCCGGGATGAAGCACCTCGTGCCCGGGCAGGGCGTCGACTTCGACGCCGTCGGCCGGGTGCTGCTGCTGGTGCTCGGGATCTACGTGGTGGCCTCGCTGCTGGGCTTCCTGCAGGGCTTCGTGCTCAACGGGGTCGTGCAGAACACGGTGCGCCGGATGCGTCAGGACGTGGAGGAGAAGATCAACCGGCTGCCTCTGGGCTACTTCGATGCCTCGCCCCGCGGAGAGCTGCTGAGCCGGGTCACCAACGACATCGACAACGTCAGCACGACCCTGCAGCAGACCATGAGCCAGCTCCTCACCTCGCTGATGACCGTGATCGCGGTGCTGGCGATGATGCTCTGGATCTCGCCGCTGCTGGCGTTGATCGCGCTGGTCTCGGTGCCGGTCTCGATCGGGGTGACCCGGATGATCATGAAGCGCTCGCAGGGCCAGTTCGTCGCCCAGTGGCGGCGTACCGGTGCGCTGAACTCCCAGATCGAGGAGGCCTACTCCGGCCACGCGCTGGTCAAGGTGTTCAACCGCCAGGACGAGGTCGACCACACCTTCGCCGAGGAGAACGACGAGCTGTTCAAGGTCAGCTTCGGCGCCCAGTTCGTGAGCGGGCTGATCATGCCGTCGATGATGTTCATCGGCAACCTCAACTACGTCGTGATCGCGGTGGTCGGCGGGCTGCGGATCGCCAGCGGGTCGCTGTCGCTGGGCGAGGTGCAGGCCTTCATCCAGTACAGCCGGCAGTTCACCCAACCGCTCACCACGGTCGCCTCGATGATGAACCTGCTCCAGTCCGGGGTCGCGTCGGCGGAGCGGGTCTTCGAGCTGCTCGACGCCGACGAGGAGCCCGCTGATCCGGCACCGTCGCCGCATCCCGCCGTACGCCGCGGTGAGGTGGCCTTCGAGGACGTCAGCTTCTCCTACGTCGAGGACCGCCCGCTGATCGAGCACCTCTCGCTGGTCGCCCGGCCGGGTCAGACCGTCGCGATCGTCGGTCCGACCGGTGCCGGCAAGACCACGCTGGTCAACCTCGTGATGCGCTTCTACGACCTCGACGGGGGCCGGATCACCGTGGACGGCGTCGACATCACCTCGATCCCGCGCGCCGAGCTGCGCAGCCAGACCGGGATGGTGCTGCAGGACGCCTGGCTGTTCGGGGGCAGCATCCGCGACAACATCGCCTACGGTCGCCCCGACGCGAGCGAGCAGGAGATCGTGGCCGCCGCGCGAGCGACGTTCGTGGACCGCTTCGTGCACTCGCTTCCCGACGGCTACGACACCGTGATCGACGAGGACGGCTCGAACCTCTCGGCCGGGGAGCGGCAGCTGGTCACGATCGCGCGGGCGTTCCTCACCCAGCCCGCACTGCTGATCCTCGACGAGGCGACCTCCTCGGTCGACACCCGTACCGAGCTGCTGGTGCAGCAGGCGATGGCCGCGCTGCGCAGCGACCGCACGTCGTTCGTGATCGCGCACCGGCTCTCCACGATCCGCGACGCCGACCTGATCCTGGTGATGGAGGACGGCGCGATCGTCGAGCAGGGCCCTCACGACGAGCTCCTCGCCGCCAAGGGTGCCTACGACCGCCTCTACCAGGCGCAGTTCGCCGTGTCCTGACCTCCCGTCGACCCTCGGTGGTCGAAGGCTGTCGGGCCGTTCCCCCGGTGGTTGAGGAAGGACGAAGTCGCCTCCCGGTGGTTGAGCAGCGAAGGACCGGGTCGTCGATCGCGGAGCGCGTCGTGGTGAGGAAGGACGGAGTCCTGTCTCGAAACCTCGCTCGGGTGTGTCGGTGGCGGGGTTTCGAGACGGCGCTGGCGCGCCTCCTCAACCAGCGAAGGTCCCTCGGTGGTCGATGGCGGTCGGGCCTCCCGGTGGTTGAGGAAGGACGGAGTCGCCTCCCGGTGGTTGAGGAGGGACGGAGTCCTGTCTCGAAACCTCGCTCGGGTGTGTCGGTGGCGGGGTTTCGAGACGGCGCTGGCGCGCCTCCTCAACCAGCGAAGGTCCCTCGGTGGTCGATGGGGGAGGGTCGCCTCCCGGTGGTTGAGGAAGGACGAAGTCGCCTCCCGGTGGTTGAGGAGGGACGGAGTCCTGTCTCGAAACCTCGCTCGGGTGTGTCGGTGGCGGGGTTTCGAGACGGCGCTGGCGCGCCTCCTCGACCAGCGAAGGTCTCCGCGCCATCGGCGCGGCAGCAGCCTGAGGCAGCTCGCTACGGCGGCCATCGATGGATCCGCGCTCCGCGGTCGAGGGTCCGGTGCTCCCGAGAGTCGTGCAGTCCCGACCGAAAAGCTCTTGAGCCCTCGCGGTGACGGGCCTAGGCTCGTCGGACACGGGAAAGGAGGTGGTCCGGAGAATGAGTTCTTATCGGATGCGTGAGGTGGCTGCCGGCTAGCAGCGCACCAGCCAGTAACGGCGCGAGTCGCGCGCTGGCTAATTCAAGGCAAGTCACCCGACCCGCAGGCGACCGGAGTAATCCACCGGTACCGGTCCTCACCGGACCCGCCTGCGGGTCGTTCCTTGCCCGGCGAGGTCCCGCGCGCAGGGCACGTGGGCCACGACACATTGGTTGCCAAGAGCAACTACTTGGAATAAGGTTGACTACGTCAACCGTTCGTTCCAGCATGAAGCGAGACCCGATGCGTCGCACCACCCGTTCGTTCACCACCTCGGAGCAGAGCGGATCCGTGCCGATCCCGAAGCCCGACGACCAGCCTGTCGCCGAGGTCCGGATGAGCCACCGCGAGATCATGGAAGCGCTCAGCGGGCTGCTGATCGCGCTCTTCGTCGCGATGCTCTCCTCCACGGTCGTCTCCAACGCCCTGCCGGCCATCGTCAGCGACCTGCACGGCAGCGAGACCGGCTACACCTGGGTGGTCGTCGCGACGCTGCTGACCCTGACCGCCTCGACCCCGATCTGGGGCAAGCTGGCCGACCTGTTCAGCAAGAAGCTCCTCGTGCAGACCGCCCTGGGGATCTACGTCGTGGGGTCCGTGATCGCGGCGTTCGCGCCCAACATGGGCACCTTGATCGGCGCGCGCGCCGTGCAGGGACTGGGGGTCGGCGGCCTCACCGCACTCGTGCAGGTGGTGATCGCCTCGATGGTGTCCCCGCGCGAGCGTGGCCGCTACTCCGGCTACATCGGTGCCGTCTTCGCGCTCGCCACCGTGTCCGGACCCCTGATCGGCGGCGTGATCGTCGATGCCCCGGGACTGGGCTGGCGCTGGTGCTTCGGTGTCGGCATCCCGATCGCGGCGATCGCCTTCGTCGTGCTGCAGCGGACCCTGAAGCTGCCCGTCGTACGCCGTGAGGTGAAGATCGACTACCTCGGGGCTCTCCTGATCGCGGCCGGCGTCTCGGTGCTCCTCGCCTGGGTCTCCCTGGCCGGCAGCTCCTACGACTGGGTCTCGACCACCAGCGGTGCACTGGTCGGCGGTGGCGTCGTGCTCCTCGCCCTGGCCGTGCTGGTCGAGCTGCGTGTCGCGAGCGAGCCGATCATCCCGGTCCGGCTGTTCCGCGACCGTACGACGGTGCTCGCCACCGCCGCCTCGGTGATGGTCGGCGTGGCGATGTTCGGTGCGACCGTCTACCTCTCGCAGTACTTCCAGATCTCGCGCGGGATGAGCCCGACCCACGCCGGGCTGATGTCGATCGCGATGGTCGGCGGGCTGCTCGTCTCCAGCATCACGATCGGGCGGATCATCTCCAACACCGGTCACTACAAGCGCTACCTCGTCGGCGGCATGGTGAGCCTGATCGTCGGCCTGCTGCTGCTCTCGCGCATCGACGAGAACACCCCGCTGGTCCTGGTCGGCGCCTTCATGGCCGATCGTGGGCCTCGGGCTCGGCGCGACGATGCAGAACCTCGTGCTCGCGGTGCAGAACAACACCGCGCAGAGCGACATGGGTGCGGCCAGCGCGCTGGTCGCGTTCTTCCGCTCGATGGGTGGAGCGATCGGGGTCTCGGTGCTGGGCGCGCTGCTCAGCAGCCAGGTCAGCGACTCGCTGACCACCGGGCTCGCCCGGCTCGGGATCACGCCACCCGCCGGCGGTGACTCGGCGTCGATCCCCGACCTGGACGCGCTGCCCGGTCCGGTGCGCGCGCTCTACCAGTCGGCGTTCGGTGAGGCGACGGGACACCTGTTCCTGGTTGCGGCTCCGTTCGCGATCCTCGCCCTGGTCTGCGTGCTGTTCATCAAGGAGGTGCCGCTGCGGACCACCTTGGAGAAGGAGGATGTGGAGGCGCCCCTGGGCAACGCTCCCCTGCTCGACGACGCGCCCGACGCGGCGGTCGGCGAGGTCGGAGCGGTCGACGAGGGCGAGCACGAGGCCGCTCCGGTCGTCCGGTCCGCCCGGTGAGCACGCCCACGTCGCCCCCGGGTGTCGCCCGTGACAGTCTGGGTCCTCTCGTGGAGTGGACGGAGAACCCGATGGCGAGCGGCAGCGAGTCGAGCACGGATCCAGCGGCGACGCCCCCGGGGCGGGCCAAGTCCCTCGACCGGCTGGAGGACGAGCTCGGAGTGCTGCTGCGCCGGATCCGTTGGGTGCTGGCCGACCGGGCCCGCACGACGCACCCCGAGATCTCCACCCCGGCGTACCTGCTGCTCGGCAGCCTCCAGCGCCGCGGCCCCCGGCGTTCCTCCGACCTCGCCGAGGAGCTCGGGATCGACAAGGGGGCGGTGAGCCGCCAGGTGCAACAGCTGTGCGAGCTCGGACTGATCGAGCGCACCGCGGATCCCGAGGACGGGCGGGCCCAGCAGATCACGATCTCCGCGGAGGGGCTGCGCCGCCTCAGCGTGACCTACGTGCAGCGTCGCGAGCTCCTCGAGGGTCGCCTGGAGGACTGGACCTCGTCCGACCTGGACGACTTCGTGGGCGGCCTCGCGCGCTACAACGCCGGTCTCGAGGGCACCCACCCGGGCTGATGCCGGCTCGCTCCGCCCCCGGAGCTCAGGCCAGCCACACGGCGGTGTCGGGTGGGAGTGAGCCGTCGACGGGTGCCGACGAGACCAGCACGGTGCCTTCCGGCAGCGGCGCCGGCCGCGAGCCGAAGTTCAGGACCACGGTGACCGCGCCCCGCCGGAAGCCGAGGACGTCCTCGCCGAGATCGAGCCAGGTCAGCTCGTGCTCCTCGGCCCAACCCGCGGCCAGCTGCTCGCGTCGGCGGGCCAGCGCATCACGGTAGAACGACAGCGTCGAGCCCGGGTCGGCCCGCTGCTGCTCCACCGTGAGCCCGGCCCAGTCCTCGGGCTGGGGCAGCCACGGTTGCCCCGCGCCCGGTCCGAAGGCGTACGGCGGAGCCTCGCCCGACCACGGCAGCGGCACCCGGCACCCGTCGCGCCCCGGACCACGTCCGTTGACGAACTCCGGGTCCTGGCGATCTGGCTCGGGCACCTCGACCTGCTCCAGGCCGAGCTCCTCGCCCTGGTAGATGTACGCCGAGCCCGGCAGCGCCAGCATCACCAGCGTGGCGGCCCGGGCGCGGGCCAGCCCCGCCGGTCCGCCGCCGTAGCGGGTCGGCGAGCGGACCACGTCGTGGTTGGCCAGCACCCAGGTGGCGCTGGCCCCGACCGGCTCGAGCGTCTCCTGGGTCAGCTCGACGACCGCGCGGAAGTCGGCCGCGGTGAACTCGGCGGTGAGGAAGTGGAAGTTGAAGGCCTGCTGCAGCTCGTCGGGACGCACGTAGCGCGCCGTCCGGGCCGGGGTCGGCGCCCAGGCCTCGCCGACCGCCATCCGCTCGCCCGGGTACTCCGCCAGCACCGGCCGCCACGCGCGGTAGACGTCGTGCACCTCGGGCCGGTCCCACATCGGGCCGCCGGGCACCGTGCCGCCGGCGTACTCCTCGGGGTCGGGGACGTCCGGCAGGCCGTCCTGCTTGAGCAGGCCGTGGGCGACGTCGATCCGGAACCCGTCGGCGCCGCGGTCGAGCCAGAAGCGCAGCGTCCTCTCGAAGTCCGCGCGCACCTCCGCGTCGTGCCAGTTCAGGTCGGGCTGGGACTTGTCGAAGAGGTGGAGGTACCACTCGCCGGGCTCGCCGGAGGCGTCCTTGGTGCGCTCCCACGCCCCCCCGCCGAAGACCGACACCCAGTTGTTGGGCGGCTCGCTGCCGTCCTCGCCGCGCCCGCTGCGGAACAGGTAGCGCTCGCGGGCCGGGCTGCCCGCACCGTCGGCCAGCGCCTCGCGGAACCAGGGATGGTCCCAGGAGGTGTGGTTGGGCACGATGTCGACGATCAGCCGCAGCCCGAGCTCGTGCGCGCGGGCGGCGAGGGTGTCGAAGGCCGCCAGGTCGCCGTAGGTCGGCTCCACGTCGCGGTAGTCGGCGACGTCGTAGCCGTGGTCGTGCTGCGGGGAGGGGTAGAAGGGCGTGATCCACAGGGCGTCGACGCCGAGGTCGGCGAGGTGGTCGAGCCGGGCGGTGATGCCGGGCAGGTCGCCCATCCCGTCGCCGTCGGAGTCGGCGTAGCTGCGGACGTAGACCTCGTAGCAGACGGCGTGGCGCCACCAGGCCTCTGCGCTCGTCCCGGTGCTGGTCGGGACGGGTCGTGGGTCGGGCATGGTGCTCGCTCTCTCAGCGGGGACGGAGACGCCATTTCATCAGTACTGGACGGCTCCGACACAATGGAGTCGTGAGCGACCTGATCGACACCACCGAGATGTACCTGCGGACCATCTACGAGCTGGTCGAGGAGGGGATCCCGCCCCTGCGCGCGCGGATCGCCGAGCGGCTGCACCAGAGCGGCCCGACCGTCAGCCAGACCGTCGCCCGGATGGAGCGGGACGGGCTGGTCACCGTCGAGGGCGACCGGCACCTCGAGCTCACCGGCGAGGGCCGCGGCATGGCGACCCGGGTGATGCGCAAGCACCGGCTCGCCGAGCGGCTGCTCACCGACGTGATCGGCCTCGAGTGGGAGCTCGTCCACGAGGAGGCGTGCCGGTGGGAGCACGTCATGTCGGAGAGTGTCGAGCGTCGCCTGCTCGAGCTGCTCGAGCACCCGACCGAGTCGCCGTACGGCAACCCGATCCCGGGCCTGACCGAGCTCGGCGAGGACGGCGACGGCGAGGACTTCATGGACGGCGTCGAGCCGTTGCTCGCGATCGCCTCGCCCGAGCCGGTGCGGGTCAAGGTCCGCCGGATCTCCGAGGAGATGCAGAAGGACGAGGCCCTGATGCGCGCCCTGCGCCGGGTCGGGGCGACGCCCGGCTCCGTGGTCAACGTCGTCACCGGCGAGGAAGGGGTGGTGCTCGGCTCGAGCGGCGAGACCGCCGAGGTGCTGCCAGACGCGGCCGAGCACATCTTCGTCAAGCGGGTGTGACGCCGGCGCCGCTCAGCTCGCTGAGGAACTCGCTGCACCCGACATCGAGCTTCACGCTCGCCAGGTCGTCCCCGCGGGTGCTCGCCGCGGTTGACGATGACCACGGGCGTGCCGGCCTTGGCGGCGTGCCGCACGAACCGGAAGCCGGACATCACCGTGAGTGACGACCCCGCCACCAGCAGGGCGTCGGCCCGCTCGAGCGCCGCGTAGACCCGCTGGACCCGAGGCTTGGGCACGTTCTCGCCGAAGAAGACCACGTCCGGCTTGAGCCGGCCGCCGCAGGCCTCGCACCCGGGTGCGGTGAAGCCGGTCGTCTGGTCGAGCTCCACGTCACCGTCCGGGCGTACGTCGGCCCCGCGGTGCCGCAGGGCGAACCCGGGGTTGGCGGCGTGCATCTGCTGCTGCACCCGGGTCCGCGCGGTGACGCGGCGACAGTCCAGGCAGATGACGTCGGCGACCCGCCCGTGCAGCGCCACGACGGCACTGCTGCCGGCCCGTTCGTGCAGGCCGTCGACGTTCTGGGTGACCAGCAGCTCCAGGCGGCCCTGCCGCTCGAGCGCCGCCACGGCACGGTGCCCGGCGTTGGGCTCCGCCATGCCCATCGTCGACCAGCCGACGTGCGCGCGGGCCCAGTAGCGGCGTTGGGGGTCCGGTCCGGAGACGAACTCCTGGTAGGTCATCGGCGTGCGCGCCGGGGAGTTCGGCCCGCGGTAGTCGGGGATCCCCGAGTCGGTGGACATCCCGGCGCCGGTGAGCAGCAGGACCCGCCCACCCAGCAGCCCGTCGAGGTCACCCCGGTTCACGATCCGAGCCTACGTCGCGTCGGGCGAGCTGGGCCCGGGGGCACCTGGCCGGGGTTGCGAGACGGCGCCGGCGCGCCTGCTCAACCGCCGGGAGCTTGCGCTGGTTGAGGAAGGACGAAGTCCTGCTCTCGGAACCTCCGCAGCCGGGGCGCCTGGCCTGTTGCGAGACGGCGCCGGCGCGCCTGCTCAACCACCGGGAGCTTGCGCTGGTTGAGGAAGGACGAAGTCCTGTCTCGAAACCTCCGCAGCCGGGGCGCCTCGCGCGGGTCGAAGTCCGGGTCGCCCAGGCCCGGCCTGTTGTGAGACGGCGCCGGCGCGCCTGCTCAACCACCGGGGGGTCGGGTTTCGTGCGGCGCCGGCGCGTCTCCTGAACCACCGCAACGGCGAGGCCTCAGGCGTAGCGGGCCTGGGCGCGGGCCCGGGCCTTGGTCGCCTCGACCGCGCGGTCCTTGGGCGGGGCGGTCGGTGGTCAGGGCGTCGAGCAGGCGCCGGGTGGCGTCGTACACCTCGGCGACGGCCTGGTCGAACGCCGCCTGGTTGGCCTGGCTGGGCTTGGCCGAGCCGGAGATCTTGCGGACGTACTGCACGGCGGCGGCATGCACCTCGTCCTTGCTCGCCGGCGGCTCGAAGTTGTGCAGGGTCCGGATGTTGCGGCACATGCTGCGAGAGTACGACGTATGCGGACCTCCGATCGATCCTCCGGCCGCAGCTACGACGTCGTCCTGTTCGGGGCCACCGGGTTCACCGGCGGGCTGACCGCGGAGTACCTGGCCCGGCACGCGCCCGAGGGCTGCCGCGGGCGCTGGCCGGGCGCAACCGGGCCAAGCTCGAGGCGGTGCGTGACGCGGCTGGCCGCGATCGACCCCGCCCTGAGCGAGCTGGCCCTGCTGATCGCCGACTCGGGCGACGCGGAGAGCCTGCGCAAGGTCGCCGCGAGCACCCGGGTGCTGATCAGCACCGTGGGCCCGTACGTGACGTACGGCGAGCCGCTGGTCGCGGCCTGCGCGGCCGAGGGCACCGACTACCTCGACCTCACCGGCGAGCCGGAGTTCGTCGACCGGATGTACCTCGCCCACCACGAGACCGCGCTCGCCTCCGGTGCCCGGCTCGTGCACGCGTGCGGCTTCGACTCGATCCCGCACGACCTCGGCGCCCGGTTCACCGTCGAGCAGCTGCCCGAGGGGGAGCCGGTGCGCCTGCGGGGCGTCGTACGCGCGGGCGCGCAGTTCTCCGGCGGCACCTTCCACTCGGCACTGAACGCCTTCTCCCGGGCCGCGCAGATGCGCGAGGCCGCCAAGGAACGACGCGCGAAGGAGGGGCGCCCCGAGGGCGGGCGCCGTTCGCGTGCGGTCGCCGGCAAGCCGCACCGGGACGCGGGGCTCGGCTACTGGCTGGTCCCGCTGCCGACCATCGACCCGTTCGTGGTCCAGCGCAGCGGCGCCGCGCTCGAGCGCTACGGCCCGGACTTCCGCTACTCCCACTACGCCGGAGTCAAGACGCTGCGCTACCTCGCCGGCGGCGCGGTCGGGATGGGTGGGCTGCTGCTCGCCGCGCAGGTGCCGGCGCTGCGCAAGCTGCTGCTGGACCGGGTCAAGCCGGGCGACGGCCCGTCCGCGAGCGCCGGCGCGCCAGGTCGTGGTTCACCGTCGACTTCGTCGGCGAGGCCGGGGGTACGACGGTCCGCACCCGGGTCTCCGGCGGCGACCCGGGCTACGACGAGACGGCGAAGATGCTGGCCGAGTCCGCGCTCTGCCTGGCCTTCGACGACAACCCGGTGACCGCCGGCCAGGTCACCACGGCGGTGGCGATGGGTGAGCACCTGACCGAGCGCCTGGTCGCGGCCGGGATCCGGTTCCAGCTGCAGTGAGCCCGGCCCCCCGACCACCGCCCGCACGCCCCTGCCGAGACCCCCGGGGACGTCATCCGAGGCGGTCGCCATCGGGACCCGTTCGGATGACCTCGCACCACTGGACGGCGCAGGTCCTACGCTGAACCGTGCAACAGCCACGAGGCCAGCTGACCTGGCGTCCGCTGGGTGCCGCTGACCTCCCGCTCCTGGCCGGGTGGCTCGGTGAGCCACGGGTGGCGCGCTGGTGGAACCACGAGTGGACACGGGAAGCGGTCGAGCGCGACTTCGGGGCGAGCGTACGGGGCGAGGAGGCCGGCGAGGACCTGGTCGTCGCGCTCGACGGGCAGCCGTTCGGGCTGGTGCAGCGCTCGGTGATCGCCGACTACACCGAGGATCTCGAAGCATTCTCCACGCTGGTGGAGGTGCCCCGCGGAGCCGTCGAGCTCGACTACCTGATCGGCACCGCCGAGTGGCGCGGGCGTGGGCTCGGCTCCCGGATGATCGCCGAGGTCGTGCAGAGCACCTGGCGCGATCGTCCCGACGTACCGGCTGTGCTCGTGGCGGTGGTGGCCGCCAACCGGGGCTCCTGGCGCGCGCTGGAGAAGGCCGGCCTGCGTCGGGTCGCCCGTGGCGAGATGCCGCCCGACAATCCCGTGGACGACCCGCTGCACTACGTCTACCGCGTCGACCGGCCGCCTCGCGCCTGACGCCGGCTCACTCGGCGAGGTAGGTCTTGCTCCACATCGCCGGGTGGTCGGAGATCTTGTCGTCCTTGAGGCTCCAGTCCCGGATGTAGGTGGTGAACCGCGTCTGGCCGGCACCGAAGATCCAGTCGATCCACAGGTCCGCCGGCGGGGCGCAGGCCGTGCTCGGCACGCTGTCGGCCGAGATCGCCAGCTTGTCGGCGGTGATCGCGCAGAACACGCCCGTGCGGTCGTTCATGTCGCCGGTGAGGAAGACCGGCCGGTCGTGCCGCGCAGGCGGATGATCATCGCCTTCTCGATGGCGACCGCCTGGGCGCGCTACTTGCCCTGGTTGTTGTACTGCTTGGTGTCGGCCGGGTTGTGCACGTTGAGAACCAGAGGTGCGCCCGGTCGGCTTCTGCTTGAGCAGCACGTACGGCATCTTGCGGGTCGCGCCGTTGAAGTACGGGATGTGGCTGTGTGGTGCCTCGACCAGCGTGAACTTGTGGGTCCCAGACGATCGAGTTCTCGGTGTCGTCTGGTGCTGGCCGGGTAGAGCGCGTAGCGGCTGCTGGCCTTGGCCTGGAGAGCAGCGCGGAGTACTGCGACTTCTGCAGCTCCTGCAGGCCGGCGACGTCGATCGCTTGCTGCGGAAGTAGGCGACCAGCTTGGGCGTCCGGGTGGCGCACGCGGGTACGAGCGGGCGTCGCCGCCGGGCGCGGTGTGCGAGGCGCCGAGCGCGTTGACGGTGGCGAGGGTGAAGCCGGTGTTGCCGAAGATGGTGTTGTCCGGCACCGGCTTGCCGACGTACTTCTCCAGCCAGGCGGTGGGGTTGACGCCGCCGGTGGCACCGGAGGTGGCCACCCGGAAGCTGAGCATGCAGCCGCGGGCGTTGCCGCCGTCGCCGACCTGGCCGATCTGCTGGCCCGCGCTGAGGATCTGGCCGTCGGTGACCGAGACCCTGCCGCATGTAGGCGTAGTAGGTGGTCAGCCGGCCGTCGCTGGTGGAGACGCTGACCATCGTCCCGCCGGCGGCTGGTTGGGCGTCAGGTGCACGGTGCCGGGGTGGACGGCGCGCACGGCGACGCCGCAGGCGGCGACGATCTCGGTGGCCTCGTAGCCGGTGCGGAAGGTCTTGAGGTCACGGCCCTTGGCGTACGCCGGCAGCGGGTACACGACGTTCGGGGCGGGCTGGGCGCGTCCGGAGGCCGGCATCGTGGCTGCCGCCCGGCTGCAGCGGCCGGGCGTCGCGGACGCCGGACCGTAGGCGCCGGCGAGCGCGAGCGGCGCGATCACCGCCGTCCCGATCAGCCCCGCGAGCGCGGCGCGACGGCCGTTGCTCAACGCGGTCGGACGCGTGTGAGCGTCGTTGCCCATAGCGGCGTGTCTCCTCGAGAAGTGCGGCTTCGTGCGGTATGTGCCCGCCGAGGAGTATGTCCCAATTTCTGGGGCTCGTGTGACGAAAGTGAGAAAAGTGAAAACTACAGGCGTGTCGTTCAGGCGAAGAGCGTCTGACCGAGGTACAAGCCCGGGCGCGTACCCGGCGGCACGGCGAAGAGACCGGATCCGGTGTGCTGGAGGTACTCCATCAGGCCGTCGTCGCGGCTTGGAGAGCTGGTTCTGCATCGGGATGTACTGCTTGTCCGGGTCGCGGACGAAGGCGATGAAGAACAGCCCCGCGTCCAGGCGGCCCAGGGCGTTGTTGCCGTCGGTGAAGTTGTAGCCGCGGCGCAGCAGCTGCGCGCCGTCGTTCTGGTCGGGGTGCGCGAGGCGGACGTGGGCGTCGGTCGCGATCAGCGGCCCGCTCGCGCCCTGGAGCGTGAAGTCGGGCGCGCTGAACTCGGTGCCGCCCGACAGCGGTGCGCCCTCGGCCCGGTCGCGGCCGATGAGGTTCTCCTGCTCGGACAGCGCCGTGCGAGTCCCACTGCTCGATGCGCATGTTGATCCGCCGGGCCACCAGGTAGCTGCCGCCGGCCAGCCACTCGGCGCCCGGGTCGTCGCCCCGGCTCGACCCAGACGAATCGATCGATCGCCCGTGGTGTCCTCGGCCTTGAGGTTGGCGGTGCCGTCCTTGAAGCCGAACAGGTTGCGCGGCGGTGACCTGGCTGGTGGACGTCGAGGAGGTGCGGCCGAAGCCCAGCTGGGACCAGCGCAGGGCGGCGGTGCCGAAGGCGATCCGGGAGAGGTTGCGGATCGCGTGCACCGCGACCTGGGGGTCGTCGGCGCAGGCCTGGACGCACAGGTCCCCGTCGGAGCGGCGCGGCGTCGAGGTTGTCGGCGGGGAAGTGCGGCAGACGGCGCAGCGACCTCGGCTGCTTGTCGGCGATGCCGAAGCGGTCCTCGCCGTCCTTGCGGAACAGGGTCGGGCCGAAGCCGAAGGTGAGCGTCAGCCCGCTCGCCGGGCAGGCCGATCGCCTCGCCGGTGTCCTGGGCCGGGGCGTCGTAGGGCTGGGGCGCGCCCCCACCGACCTCCTTGCCGGCGGTCATCTGCTCGGCCGCGATGGTCCAGCTCTTCAGCAGCGCGATCAGGTCGTCGCGCGAGTCGCTGGTCATGTCGAACGCCGCGAAGTGCAGCCGGTCCTGCGCCGGGGTGACGATCCCGGCCTGGTGCCGGCCGTGGAAGGCGTAGCGGTCGTCGGTGCCCCTGGTGGGCCCGGAGTCGGCGCTGCGCGGCGGCGTACCCGCCGATGCCGGCCGCCCCGACGACCGCGCCGGCGCCGGCGACGCCGAGCATCCGGCGACGACTCATCCTCCCGCGCGGTCCGGCGGGTGCCGCGGCGGCCGGCTCGCCGCTGCGATCGGGGTGCTCCGTCACAGCGTGATCGCCCCCGTGATCTTGCTCAGCGGCTCGCTCAGCGCGTTGACCGCGTCGCTGAGCTCCTTGCGCTGGGCTCCGGCGACCGTGTCGTAGAAGACGAAGCCGTCGCCCTCTGCGGCTTGTACTTGTCGAGCAGGTCCTGCAGCGCCGCGAAGCGCTGGTTCAGCGTCGTGACCAGCTGCGGGTCCTTGACCTGCAGCAGCGGCTTGAGGGTCTCGTAGCCGACCCGGGCGCCGTCGACGTTGGCCTGGAAGTCCCACAGGTCGGTGTGCGACCAGGTGTCCTCCTCGCCGGTGATCTTGCTGCTGGCCACCTCGTCGAGCAGGCCCTTGGAGCCGTTGCCGATCTGGTCGACGGTGAAGTCGAGCTCCTGCACCCGGGTGTCCAGGGTCGTGAGGTTCTTGATCAGGTCGGCGGCGTACGTCGCCCGCTGGGCGGCGGTGAGCGGGGTGTAGCCCTTGGCCGGCGGCCACAGGTCCTTCTCGATCCGGTGCCAGCCGGTCCACTTCTGACCCGGCTCGAGGTCGGCCTCGCGCAGGTCGGTCTTGGGGTCGAGGTCGCCGAAGGACTCGGCGACCGGCTCGACCGACTCCCAGTGCGTGCGGGCCCGGGGGAACAGCGCCCGCGCCTGCGTCGTCGTCGCCGCTCCTGTACGCCGCGACGAACTTCTTCGAGAGCGGCAGGAGCTGCTGGGTCTGGTCCTTGACGAAGGAGGCGTACTGCGCCGTGGCCTGGTCGATGGTGGCCTGGTCGACGCCCTTGATGCTGCCGTCGTCGTCGGACTCGTCGACCACGAAGTCGGCGCGGATGCCCTCGCCGACCATGCCCGGCTTGCAGGCGGTGTGGTACTTGCCCTTCGGGGCGCGGACCACGAGCTGGCGGGTCAGGCCGGGGCCGATGTTCTCGACCTCGCCGACGATCCGCAGGTTGTCCTCGCCGTAGAGGTAGAACTCGGTGACCTTCGAGCCCGCGTTCTTCACGGTGAAGACCAGGTTGCCTGCGGGGGCGCTCTTGGCCGAGACGTCGCACGTGGAGTTCGGTCGAGGTGACGCTGATCTTGCCGGTCCCCTTGGCGTCGGAGGAGCTGTTGGACTGGGTGAGGCCGCAGGCGCTGAGCGGGAGCAGCAGGCCAGCAGCGCAGGCTGCAGCGGTCATGGTCTTCACGGTGGTGGTCCTTCGTCAGGGCGCGGACGTAGCCGGCGAGGGAGCGGTGGTGGAGCTTGGCGGGACTCGCCGGACTCTTCTTCCGGATCTGACGGAGGAAGAAGAACATCGTGGGCACGAAGTAGACGACCCACGTGGTGGCCTCGAGCTTGGTCGTGGCCGGGGAGAAGTTGAGGATGCCCTTGAGCAACGTGCCGTACCAGGAGTCGGGCGGGACGGCGGCGCTGACGTCGAAGGCGAGGTTGTTCAGCCCCGGGCAGCACGCCGGCCTCCTGCAGGTCGTGCACGCCGTACGCCGCGACGCCGGCCGCGATGATGATCAGGAAGGCGCCGGTCCAGGCGAAGAACTTCGACAGGTTGATCTTCAGCACGCCCTTGTAGAAGGCGAAGCCCATCGCGACGGCGGTGAGGATGCCGAGCAGGGCGCCGAGCAGCGGGCCGAGCGGTGCCGCCGCCGGCGTTGCTGGTGGCCTGGGTGGCGGCCCAGATGAACAGCGCGGTCTCCAGGCCCTCGCGGCCCACCGCGAGCAGGGCGACGAAGGCCAGGCTGGCGCGGCCGGCGTCGGCGGCGGTGTCGATCGCGCCCGCGCAGCTCGCCGGACAGGCCGCGGGCGTGCCGGGCCATCCAGAAGACCATCCAGGTCACGAAGGCCGACCGCGACCAGCGACAGCGAGCCGCCCAGTGCCTCCTGCGCCTCGAAGGTCAGCGAGCGGGGACCGTAGGTGAGCAGGGCGCCGAACGCCGAGCGAGATCACGATCGCGGTGCCGACGCCGGCCCAGATCCGCGGGAGCAGGTGGCGCCGATCGGACTTGACCAGGTAGGCGATCAGGATCACGACGACGAGACTGGCCTCGAGGCCCTCGCGCAGACCGATCAGGTAGTTGCCGAGCACGTGGACTCCGTCGACGTGGGGATTGCTGCTAGGTAAGCCTTGCCTAACCGAGACTACGTGGTCCCTGCGCACCTGCCAACCGCACCCCGCCGCTCGCTCCCGGTGCCGCCCCTGGTGGTTGAGGACGGACGGGGTCGCCCCTGGTGGTTGAGGAAGGACGAGGTCGCCCCGGTGGTTGAGGAAGGACGAAGTCCTGTCTCGAAACCCCCCTCGGGCGAGGTGTGCGGTGGCGTCGGTTTCGAGAGGCCGCTGGCGCGCCTGCCAACCATCGAGGACCCCGTGGGTCGAGGCGCGCGGTGCCACCGGGGCTCCTGCGGTGCCACGTGGACGCGGAGCAGATGACAAGATGGGCGACGCCTGAGCTGGGTCGTGAGGCCTCCGCTCCGACGTGGCCCCAGTAGCTCAGTGGATAGAGCAGCCGCCTCCTAAGCGAAAGGTCGCAGGTTCGACTCCTGCCTGGGGCACCGACCGATCCGTGCCGGGATTCGTCCCGAAGCACTTCTCAGCCACCTCTCACGCCTTCTTGTGCCGGTGACCGGGTTGCGCCCGGCACAATAGGGTGAGCCACGCACACTCCTAGTCCTCCTGTCCCCGAGGTTCCTTCATTGTCCGCGCCACCGTCCTCCCGGCCCGCCGAACGCGGTGACCGTGCCGGGGGCAGGCGACTGCTGAAACGGATTGCGGTCGTCGTCTTCGCCTTCGTGCTGCTGCTCGGTGCCGGGGGCATCGCGCGTACAAGCACCTCGAGGGCAACATCACCAGCCTCGACGTCAGCAAGGACCTGGGCACCAACCGGCCCCAGAAGCTGGCGGCGGGTGCCAACTCGCTGAACATCCTGGTGATGGGCTCGGACACCCGCAAGGGGCAGGGTCCGGCGGTGAAGGGCCAGACGCCCGGGCCTCTCCGACACGACGATCCTGCTGCACGTCTCGGGCGACCGCACCCGGGCCTACGGCGTGAGCATCCCGCGCGACACGATGGTCCAGCGCCCGGAGTGCAGGACCAAGAGCGGTGGCGCCGACCCCGGTGGTCTGACCCAGTTCAACGCGGCCTACGCCATCGGCGGTCCGGCGTGCACCATCAAGACGGTCGAGTCGATCACCAAGGTCCGCATCGACCACTTCGTCGTCGTCGACTTCAACGGGTTCCGCACCATGGTCAACGCCCTCGGCGGGGTCCAGGTCTGCGTGCCGCAGGAGGTCAACGACACCACGGGTGAGATCCACCTCGCCGCCGGGACCTACAAGGTGACGGGCGAGCAGGCGCTGGACTACGTGCGGGTCCGGCACGGCATCTCCGCCAACGGCGACATCGGCCGGATGAAGCGTCAGCAGACCTTCGTCGCGGCGATGATCAAGAAGGCCGTCTCCGCCGGCACCCTGGCCAACCCGGTCAAGCTGGTGAAGTTCCTCAACGCGGCGACGAGCTCGCTGACCACCGACTCGTCCTTCGCCCATCTGCGCCAGCTGGCCGGACTGGGCTCGTCGCTGAAGAACATCGGACTGGACAACGTCAAGTTCGTCACCGCCCCGTTGGAGCCCTACCCCGAGGACACCAACCGGGTGCAGCTCAGCTCGCAGGCCGGCGAGCTGTGGACCGAGATCCGCAAGGACGAGCCGCTCGGTGGCGAGGCGGCGTCCCAGGTGGTCACCGCGGCCGACACCACCCCCGGCGCGAAGGCCGCGGCCAAGGCCGGGCCCTCGAAGGGGACGCCGCGACCTGGCCGCCGCGCGGGCCGGCACCTATCACGCTGAAGGACAACCTGGCCCAGACCAAGGCCGACAAGAAGCAGACCGCCGCCGAGAACGGGCTGTGCTCCTGAGCGCGACCGAGGGCCGGGGCCGGGGCGAGCCGTCCAAGGACAGCGAGCGCCGACGACGGCTGGCCGAGGTGTTCGGCGACGTGCTTCCCGAGCAGACCCGAGACGACACCGAGGCCGGCGACCAGACCCCGGACGACGACTGGTGGCGGGCCCAGGTCCCTCCGCACCACGGCGGCTGAGCCCCCACGAACAAGGCGCCCGTCCCGGTGGGGGATCGGACGCCGGGATCGCTCAGCCGCGGGCGCGCAGCGAGTCGCGGATCTCGGTGAGGAGCACGATGTCCTCCGGGGTGCCCTCCTCCTCCTGCGAGGGGAAGAAGCGCTCCTTGGCCTTCGTGTAGGGCATCACGACGGCGAAGTAGACGACGGCGGCCAGGATCACGAAGGCGATCACCGCGTTGATCCAGGCGCCGAAGGGCAGACCGCCCGGCTCCCATGCAGACAGGTCCGGCTGACCGCCGATCTTGCCGATCAGGCCCGTGATCAGGCCACCGTGGCCGTCACGACCACCCCGAACGCAGCCGCCATCACGAAGGCGACGGCGAGCTCGACGAGATTGCCCCGAAGGATGAAGTTCTTGAATCCGGTCATGTGCTGACTCCTGGCTGAGTGAGGTGTCTTGCAGTGCCTAGGCCCCGCAGCTCGGTCGAACGTCCCCGTTCGGCCCCGATGGTAGTGGTCCGGCCGTGAATCCTCGCGGAGCATCAGGGCTAGGGGCTCAGCGTCAGCGTCAGGTAGCCCGCGACCCCGGCGGCGGCCACCGAGCTGGCCTCCGTGGGCAGGACCGAGGCGACCAGCAGTCGTCCGTCCTGGGCGCCGGCCACGGACGGAGCGTCGAGCGTGGGCAGGGCCAGCACCCGGGCGCCGACCGCGACGACGCGAGGCGGCTGGTCACGGGCGTCGGGATCCACCGCGACCAGGTCGACCCGGTCACCCACGTCGAGCAGGGCGACGACGCCGGCATCGGCGATCCGCACCGGTACGGCGGCCCGGTCGGGGTCTGCTCCCACGAGCGGCGGGCCGACGACGCTGAGGTCGGTCAGCGGCTCGCCCCGGCGTACCGGTGCGGCCACGGTGCGACCCAGCAGGGGGGCCGGGTCGCGGACCGAGCCGTCCGGCACCGTCTGCGGCCGGTAGGACGACCTTCGCACGTCGCCCGCGCTCAACGGCTGACCGCCCGGCAGGTCGTGGGCGAAGGTCCACACCGCCACCGTCCGGACCGCGGGTGGTCGCAGGTCGTGCAGCGCCAGCAGCACGGCGACGGCGACGAGCAGTGCGGCCAGTCCCCGGCGATGCAGCAGCAGCCGACGGTGAAGGCCGAGCCGAGCCCGGGCCAGCCGGCGCCGCAGCGGACGGGGGCCGGGTGGACCGTCAGCGGGGCCGGAGGCGGAGGAGGACACGCGCCGAGACGCTACGGCCGCGCCGTCGACGTCCGGGGCGGCTGTCCACAGGCCCGGCGTCGGTGCAGGTCAGGAGCTCTTCGGACCGCTCGTGGAGGACGTGCCGCCGCTCGAGGACGTGCCGGTCGACGACCCGGACTTGGTCGACGAGCCGGACGAGCCGGACTCGCTCTTGGCGCCGCTGCCGCTCGAGGTCGAGCCCGAGTCAGACGCCTTCGCGGATCCCGCGTCGGACTTCTTCTCCGACGAGCCGCTGCCGGAGTCCGACTTCGACTCCGACGACGCAGCCCGAGTCCGAGCCGCTCTCGGAGCTGTTCGACGGGCGGCTGTCGTTGCGGTAGAAGCCGGAGCCCTTGAAGACCACGCCGACGGCGTTGAAGACCTTGCGCAGCCGGCCCTGGCAGACCGGGCAGACGGTCAGGGAGTCGTCGCTGAAGCTCTGGAACTGCTCGAAGGCGTGGCCGCACTCGGTGCAGGAGTACTGGTAGGTCGGCACCGCGGGCCCTCCTCGGGCGGTCTGGGACTGCTTGGGTCTGGGACTGCTCGGACCGGGTCGCGGCGACACGATCTCGACGGCCGAATGCTACGGGGGGCCCTGGCATTCCCGGACCGGCCCCGGGTGCCCTGCCTCAGCTCTCCCGGATCAGCGACCTGCTGCACGACGGCACGGCCGGATCGGAGGGACCGGCCCTAGCCGAACCGGTGCAACCGCTGCTCGGTGACAGCGGCGCGGACCCCGCGGTCGTGGGGCGCGGACGGGCACCCGGGGCAGCCGCTCGGAGTCGTTCAGCAGCGCGCAGACGAACGTGCCCACCGGGACCCGGCCCAGGGCCCGGTCGTAGCAGCCGCCGCCGCGGCCGAGCCGCATGCCGCGGTCGTCGACGGCCAGCGCCGGGACCAGCACGACGTCGGCGGTGGCGATCGGCCGAGCGCCCGAGCTGCGGGCCCGACCGGCTCGAGCAGCCCGAAGCGGCGCGCCACGAGCGACGCCGGGTCCGTCGTACGCCGCCCAGTCGAGGTCGAAGTCCGGGCGCAGGACCGGCAGCACGACGCGCTTGCCGGCGGCGACCAGGGCGTCGAGGAGCGCGGCCGGTGCCGGGCTCGCGCGCCGACCGAGACGTAGGCCGCGACGGTGGCCGCCCGGCGTACCTCCGGGGCGTCGAGCAGCAGCGTGGCGACCCGTTCGCGCACGGACCGCGATCTCCGGCACCGCGCAGCCGTCCGCGGGCGGTCAGCAGCTGGTCGCGCAGGGCCAGCTTGGCCCGCCCGCGCCGGGTCGGGTGCAGGGTCCTGGTCCGGCCCGTGTCCAGGCTCACGCCCACCGGTGCCGCCGCTCGTGTTGGGCCCACTCACCGCACCAGCCTACGATCGCAGTCATGGGTGACAGTTCAACCAGCCGGGGCCTCAAGCTGTGCCAGCAGAAGATGGCCGAGGCCGGCGTCGACCCGGTCGCGATCGACGTGTTCTCGCACTACTACCGCCTGGTCCAGCACGGCGAGTCGGGGATGATCCCGGAGTCGTCGATCGAGCCGGTCGAGATGCCACGGCTGGCCGACGTCGAGGTCGAGGACGAGCAGGCGGCCGAGGCCATCTCGGTCACCGCCGTGATCAAGCTGAACGGCGGCCTCGGCACCTCGATGGGCATGGACCGCGCCAAGTCGTTGCTGTGCGTGCGGCGTGGACTCTCGTTCCTCGACGTGATCGCGCGACAGGTGCTGCACCTGCGCCGGCGAGTACTCCGCGCCCCTGCCGCTGATCTTCATGAACTCGTTCCGCACCTCGGCCGACACCCTGGCCGCGCTGGCCCGCTACGAGGACCTGTCCGTGGACGGTCTGCCCCTGGAGTTCCTGCAGAACAAGGAGCCCAAGATCCGCGCGGACAACCTCGAGCCGGTCAGCTGGAGCATGGACCCGGAGCTCGAGTGGTGCCCGCCCGGTCACGGTGACCTGTACACCGCGTTGCGCGGCACCGGCCTGCTGGACCAGCTGATCGACGCCGGCTACCGCTACGTCTTCGTCTCCAACTCCGACAACCTCGGTGCTGTGCCCGACGCCCGCGTCGCCGGCTGGTTCGCCGTCGACGGGGGCGCCCTTCGCGATCGAGGCGGTGCGCCGCGACGCCAACGACAAGAAGGGCGGTCACTTCGCCACCCGCGTGAACGACGGCCGCATCGTGCTGCGCGAGACCGCGCAGACCCTGCCCGAGGACCAGGCCGCCCTGGCCGACCTCGAGCGGCACCAGTTCGCCTCGACCAACAACCTGTGGTTCGACCTGGAGGCGATGCGCGCCGAGCTGGAGCGCCGCGACGGGGATCCTCGGGTCTGCCGATGATCCGCAACGACAAGACCGTCGACCCGGCCGACCCGAAGCAGCACCCCGGTGATCCAGATCGAGACCGCGATGGGCTCGGCGGTCGAGGTGTTCGAGGGTTCGGCGCTGATCGAGGTGGGTCGGGACCGCTTCGTGCCGGTCAAGAGCACCAGTCAGCTGCTGCTGCTGCGCTCCGACTGCTACGACCTCGGCACCGACTTCGTGCTCGACCTGCAGCCGGAGGCGACGCCGTACGTCGAGCTGGACAAGCCGTACGCCCGGGTGGGGGAGTTCGACAAGCGGTTCCCCGCCGGGGTGCCGTCGCTGAAGCAGGCCCGCTCGCTGGTGGTCCATGGCGACTGGACCTTCGGCGAGGGCGTCCGCGTCGTCGGTGACGTGACGCTGAGGGCCAAGGACGGCCGGGGCCGGGTGCCCGCCGGGGCGGTGCTCGAGGACGAGGTGTCGCAGACCGGCGCCTCGTCCGCGTCCGGTTAGGGTCGAGGAATGACCGAGAGCTACTCCCCACCGCCCGTGAACCCGATCTCGGTCGAGCAGCACCTGAGCCGGATCCTCGAGGCCGTGCAGCCGCTCCCGCCGTACGACCAGCCGCTGCTGGAGGCGATGGGCCTGCCGATCGCCGAGGAGGTCGCCGCCGCCGGTCCGCTGCCCGCCTTCGACAACTCGAGCATGGACGGGTACGCCGTGCCACTTCAGCGACGTGGCCGACGCCTCCCAGCAGCGCCCGGTGCACCTGCCGGTCGTCGGTGAGATCGCGGCCGGTGGCGCCGCCGCCCGTCCGCAGCCGATGAACCCCGGCACCGCCGTCCGGATCATGACCGGCGCGCCGATCCCCGACGGGCTGCACGGCGATCGTCCCCGTCGAGTGGACCGACGGCGGCACCATGCAGGTCCAGATCACCGGTGCTCCGAGCCCAGAACCAGCACATCCGCCGCGCCGGCGAGGACGTCCAGGCCGGTGACGTGCTGCTCCGCGAGGGCGACCTGCTCGGGCCGCGCCAGATCGGGCTGCTGGCCTCGGTCGGCCGCTCCCGGATCGCCGCCCGCCCGCGCCCGCGCGTGGTGGTGATGTCGACCGGCGACGAGCTGCGGGAGCCGGGGGAGAAGCCTCGGCCCGGACTCGATCTACGACGGCAACTCCTACATGCTCGCCGCGGCCGCCCGGGCCTGCGGCGCGATCGCCTACCGGGTCGGGATCACCCGCGACGACCCCGAGGGCTTCGCCGAGGCGCTCAGCGACCAGCTGGTGCGCGCCGACGTGGTGGTGACCAGCGGCGGGGTGAGCATGGGCGCCTACGACGTGGTCAAGGAGGTGCTCTCCGAGCAGGGCGGGGTCTCCTTCGACCAGGTCGCGATGCAGCCCGGCAAGCCGCAGGGCTTCGGCTTCGTCGGCGAGGACGACACCCCGATCTTCACGCTGCCCGGCAACCCGGTCTCGGCGTACGTCTCCTTCGAGGTGTTCGTGGTGCCGGCCCTGCGCCAGATGATGGGCCGGACCCCGACGGCCCGGCCGATGATGCGCGCGACCGCGACAGCGGCGATGGCGTCGATGCCGGGACGTCGCCAGTACGCCCGTGGGCGCTACGAGGTGACCCGCAACGGTGCGACCGTCACGCCCGTCGGGGGCCACGGCTCGCACCTGATCGGTGACCTCGCCGACGCCAACGCCCTGATCGTGCTCGGCGAGCAGCAGTCCGCCGTCGAGCGAGGGTCAGCCGGTGCCGGTGCTGGTGCTGGACCGCGACTTCTGATGAAAAAAGTTGCGGATGGTTGGTCGGCGGAGACCCCCGAGGGTGCGGGAGGCGGCTCTGTTTGCGGAGTACCCCCGAGGGTGCGGGGGGCGGCTCTGTCTCGCAGAGCCCGGTTCCCGGTGGTCGAGCAGGGAGCGCCAGCGACCGCGTCGAGACCTCTGACAGGCACTCCCCGACCCTGACCCACGTCGACGCCTCGGGGGCGGCCCGGATGGTCGACGTGTCGGCCAAGGAGGTGACCGCCCGCGAGGCGGTGGCCACCGGCCGGGTGTTGGTGGCACCCGAGGTCGTTGCCCTGCTCCGCTCTGGCGACGTGCCGAAGGGTGACGCCCTCGGCGTGGCCCGGGTCGCCGGGATCATGGCCGCCAAGCGCACCCCCGACCTGGTCCCGCTGTGCCACCCGCTGTCCCTGTCCGGTGTCGGCGTCGACCTCGAGGTCACCGACGAGGCGGTGGAGATCCGGGCCACCGTCCGCACCACCGACCGCACCGGTGTCGAGATGGAGGCGCTGACCGCGGTCAGCGTGGCCGCCCTGGCGGTCTTCGACATGGTCAAGGCGGTCGACAAGTCCGGCGTGATCACCGACGTGCGCGTCGAGACGAAGTCGGGCGGCAAGAGCGGGGACTGGTCGCGTGGCTGAGTCCTCCGACGACCAGGCGCCGGTCGGGCCGGTGCCGAAGGCGACCGTGGTGGTGGCGTCCAACCGCGCGGCCGCCGGCGTGTACGACGACACGACGGGCCCGCTCATCGTCGAGACTCTGAGCGACCTCGGCTTCGACGTCAGCGGTCCGCAGGTGGTCTCCGACGGCGAACCGGTCGGTCAGGCCATCCAGCTCGCCGTGTCCGCCGGCGCCCGGCTGGTCGTGACCACCGGAGGCACCGGGCTCACCCCGACCGACCTGACGCCGGAGGTGACGCGTCCGCTGCTCGACCGTGAGGTGCCCGGCATCGCCGAGGCGATCCGCAACCACGGGGTCGCCCAGGGCGTGCCGACCGCCGCGCTCTCGCGCGGTCTCGCCGGGGTGCACCGCCGGGCGCTGGTGGTCAACCTCCCCGGCTCCCGGGGCGGGGTGAAGGACGGTCTCGCCGTGCTGGGTCCGCTGGTCGTGCACGCCGTGGAGCAGATTCTCGGCAGTGACCACTGACCCGGTCCGCATCGGGGACCCACCGGTGGTCGGGCAAGGACGGAGTCCTGTCCCCAGTCCCCGGGCCTGCGCCACCCGCCGGTGGTTGAGGAGCGACGGAGTCCTGTCTCGAACCCCTCGGCCTTCGTCGACCAGAAGCATCAAGCCATGACGACGTGGCCGGTCGAGCTGCGCAGCAGGGAGGTGCTGCTGCGCCCGCTGGTGCGCCGCGACCGCAAGGACTGGCTGGCGTGCCGGGACCGCAACCGAGCCTGGTTGCGACGCTGGGACGCCACCTCGCCGTCGGGGAGCCAGGCGCCGCGGACGTTCGGGCAGATGGTGCGCGGATACCAGCGCCAGGCGCTCGCCGGGCAGAGCATGCCGTTCGTGATCGACATCGAGGGTCAGCTGGTCGGCCAGGTCACGGTGAACAACATCGTGCGCGGGTCCGGACAGTTCGCCTCGATCGGCTACTGGATCGACCAGGCCTGGTCCGGGCGCGGGATCACCACCCGCGCCGTCGCCATGGCGATCGACCACTGCTTGTTCATCGCCCGGCTGCACCGGGTCGAGGTCGCGATCCGACCCGAGAACGTCGCCTCGCTGCGAGTGGTCGAGAAGCTCGGGATCCTCGAGTACGGCTACGCGCCGCGGTTCCTGCACATCGACAACGAGTGGCGCGACCACCGGCTCTTCGCCGTGACCGTCGAGGAGTGTCCGGGCGGGCTGCTCAAGCGGCTCGACGGCTGAACCCCACGCCAAACCTCACTAGTCACACGAGTCTCCTTGCGACACACCGACCACGGCTCAGGGACGAAGTGCCCGATCGCTCCTAGGCTCGCGCTCGTGGACCTGTCCGGACTGATCTTCGTGGTGCTGGCCCTTGCCTGGGCCGGCTACCTGATGCCTCGCGCCCTTCGTCAGCGCGACGACCTCGAGTCGTCCGCGCCGATCGACACCTCCTCCGACACCGCCCGGGTGCTGAACCGCACGCCGGCGATGATGCGAGCCCTGCTGGCGGACAACCCGCCGGTCGAACCCGAGCAGAAGGCGGCCGACCGGGTCGCCCTGAAGGACTCGGAGAGCCGACGACGGGCCGCGCTGACCCGGACCCTGCCGACGAGCCGGGGGGCCGCCGTACGTCGTCGCCGGATCCTGCTCGCCCTCGTCGCGCTGACCGTGCTGAGCATCGGCGCGGCGAGCCTGTCCTACCTGAGCTGGTGGGCTGTCACTGCTCCGGTGGTCCTCGTCGCGACCTGGCTGGTGCTGTGCACCCTGATCGCGCGCAGGTCCCGCGTGGCGACCCGTGGCCGGGTCCGGTTCGAGGTGGCGGAGATGCTCGCGGACGACGACGAGGTGCCCCTCGTGGGATCGGTGCCCGCCGTGCCGGCCAGCTCGATCGTGGAGCAGCTCGTCGCTGACGTGCACCAGGACGCGGAGTCCGCCCGACCCGTCGCGAACCACGGTGCCGACCTCGACGCGGCCCAGGGCGCCCTCTGGGACCCGCTGCCGCTCACTCTCCCGACGTACGTCGGCAAGCCGACGGCGCGTCGTACCGTGCGGACCATCGAGCTCACCCAGGGCGGCTTCACGTCCTCCGGCCACGACCCGGCCGACTCCGCGTTGGCCCGCCGGGCGGCCGAGAGCCAGAAGGCCGACCAGTCGTCCACGCCGGCCGGCGACGATGTCGCCCCCGAGTCCGAGCCGCGACGCGCGGCCGGTGCCTGAGGCCGGCCCGCCTCGATTCGGCTCCGCCAGGAGCCGGTGGTAGTTTCGTCTCGCGCCGTCAGGCGCTCCCGGGGCTGTGGCGCAGTTGGTAGCGCGTCTCGTTCGCAATGAGAAGGTCAGGGGTTCGAATCCCCTCAGCTCCACCAAAGACACCGAGCCAGGCGGGCATCCTCATCGAGGAGCGCGGCAGGACCGTCCCCCACCTGCCATCTCCCGGTGGCTGCTCGCGGGCCGTACGGCTCGCTGAGGGCGATCACTGGGGGCGGTCACTGGGGGCAGGTCGCGGCGCTACGGCATCGACCTGCCTCTCCCCCGTGCGGGCTGGGGCCTGAGGGGCCGCGGGCGTGGCCCGGTCGAGGACCGCGGGGTGGACCGTCAGTCGAACGCCCTCAAGACAACCGCCCGTGCCGCACCCGCACCCGCGAGAACCGGCTCCGAGCGCGATCGAGGACCCAACTTTGTGAGATTTGTCACGCGCTGTTGCCGTGCCGACTTATCCGCATTCGTCCCGTTATGCGGGACGACTCGTAATGTTTCTGTAAGGCAAGCGTTTGGCAACTCTTGGCAAGTACGAGCCCAACCCTTACGACTGGTGACTGCACGATTCATCCAGGGAAGGGAATCCCCAATGTCACGCACCGCCAAGATCATCAGCACCGCCGTCGCCACCGCCGCCCTGTCGTTCGGCTCGCTCGGCGTGGCCACCGCCGGAGTCACGCACGTCGACTTCAGCGCGCGCACCGTCTGGTGCTGCTGAGCGAAGACCCCACACGTTCGAAGCGTGGCCGGCTCGGAGGTTGCGAGCTGGTCACGCTGTCGTGGTCAGCCGAGTGCGTTCAGTCCAGCGAGGATGGCCTGAGACGGGGAGGATGGCACAAGACGCGGCTGCAGACCGCTCGAAACAGCAGCTGCTCGGTAGGCGTCCTTCGCCGCCTCCCACTCCTGGATCGACTCCAGCAGAGCGGCGAGATCCATCCAGAGGTCTGCTGCCGCCCGGTCGTTCCCGGCCGCGTTCAGCCGGTAGACCGCGTCGAGCAGATGGACGCGCGCACCGTCCAAGTCGCCGTTGGCGTCGGCCACCTGGGCCGAGAGCAGCAGCGCTTCGGCGTCGAGCAGAGGCGAGAAGTCGTCGGCGTCATTGCGTACCGAGGCAGCAGCATCCGCAGCCCCCGTTGAAGTCGCCTTCAAGCATGGCGCAGCGAGCCAGGCCCGAGACCGTGCCCACAGGGCTTGAGTCGGTGGGGTGTGGCTCAGCTGCATTCCCTCTTGGGCAGCTGCTGAGGTGCGTCGCGGGCCTGCGCACCGCTGGCGGGTCGAGGCGCAGCTCCATCAGGCCGACCTGGGCCAGCAGTCCGCTGAGATTGCGGTCGTCCGAGCCCTCGTTCAACAGGGCCAGGGCGCGTCGAGCCATGGGTACGGCGTCGGAGACGTTGCCCTGACGCATCGACATCGCGCTCGCGTTCCAGTACGCCGAGGCTCGCGACGTCGTCGAGCCGAGGCCCTCCGCAGTCGCGACCGCTCGTCGGCAGATCCGCACGGCACGCTCGCGGTCGCCACGCTCGAAGTAGGAGCTGGCCACGGTCACGCTGAGCTGCACCGACTCGTCGCACGCCTCGAGGCCCAGCTTCGTCGCCTCCGTCAACGCGCTCTCACCCGAACGGATCGCGTCGGAGTACTCGCCGAGCTCGCGGTAGCACCGGCTGATCACGATGCCCACCTGCACGCGCTGGTGCGCGTCACGCACGTCGGGCTCGATCCGCTCGAGGGTGTCGATCGCGCCGTTGAGGTCGCCGGTGGCCTCGAAGGCATGGGCCCGCACCAGCTCCACCCGCATCATGTCGGCGGGGCTCAGCTGGTCGGCGTCCAGGGTGTCCAGGTGCTCCAGCGCGGTCTTGGCGTCACCGAGCCCGACCGCGAGCTCGGCGAACTCCAGGACGGGCTGCTCGACGACGGGTCTGACCTCGGTGGCCAGCAGGTCCTCATGCGCCAGGTCGAGTCGGGCGACGATGGCATCGAGCATGTCGACGTCGGGTCGGCGCTGGCCGGACTCGATCCGCGACAGGTACCCCACACTGAGGTGGCCCTGGGCCACCACTCCCTGGGTCAACCCGGCCGCAACGCGCGCAGACTTGATCCGCGCCCCGAGGTCGACGGGGTCGGTCCTGGACAGACGGCAACGCTTCTCGGACTGCTCCACGCTGGCCATTGTGGCCACGCATGGCAGCAAAAGCCATGATTTGCCCAACGAATCTTCTATAATTTGCCTGACATCCGGGCCCGTGCATCCGTCCGGGTAGGCGGAAACTGGCCGTTCGGCCAGAGTTTGCCAGGGGAGTTGGCAAAATCCGGCAAGCAAGACATACTTGATCTCGAGGTCGGACCACATCCCCCCCATGGTGGTCTCGATCTCTGGCCGGGCGTAGCGACAGGTCCCATCCCCCCGGGATCGTCGCGGCGCCCGGCCCATGTCTTTCCTGGGCCCGGCGCTCGACCGCGCGCGGCGTGGTGACCGATCTCCCCTGACCGGCTCAGATCCAGTCGTGGAACCAGATCCGCTGCAGCCAGTGCGGCGTCGTGATCAGCTGGTCGGTCCAGATCGGCCAGAACCACGCGAACAGCGCGAGGACCACCACGACGTAGCCGCCGGCGACCAGGGCGCCGACGCGACGGCGTACGGCGCCGGCGTCGCGTGGCCCCAGGATCCGACCCAGCGCGAGGACCAGGCCGAGGATCAGGAAGGGCTCGATCACGATCGCGTAGTAGCTGAAGATCGGGCGGGCGTCGAAACGCAGCCAGGGAAGCCAGGTCACCAGGACGCCGACCACGACGATCGCGTAGCGCCAGTCGCGTCGCGCGATCCAGGCGAACAGGGCGTAGACCAGGGCCATCGTCCCGGCCCACCAGATCGCCGGGTTGCCGAGCAGCAGCACCTGGCGCAGGCACGTCGAGCCCGCGGGAGCGGTGCAGCCCTGGGCGCCCGGCTTGATGCCGAGCTGGGCGTCGACCCCCACGGGTCGGTTCAGGATCAGCCAGCCGCCGGGGTTGGACTCGTACGGGTGCGTGGTCTCCTTCAGGCCGGTGCCGGTGTGGAAGCTGTAGACGTCGTGGTGGTAGTGCGCCAGGTCGCGCAGCGCGCGGAAGGTGTCCGGGAAGAAGCCGGTCGTCTTCTGCTTGAGGTAGTCGCCCCAGTACGGGCCGTACTGGGTGTTCGAGAGGTAGGTCTCGTACGTCTCGGCGTGCAGCAGCCAGCCGGTCCAGGTCGCCACGTAGATCACCGCGGGCAGCAGCACGAGCCAGCCGAGCGCCGGCAGCGCGTCCACGACGGCGGCCTTCAGCACCGATCCGTGGACGCCGATCCGCCGGCGGGCGCCGGCGTCCCAGGCCCAGACCAGCAGCCCGAAGGCCGCCAGCACGTAGATGGTGCTCCACTTCGTGCCCAGTCCGAGACCGAAGGACACCCCGGCGAGGACCCGCCACGGACGCCAGAACAGCCGCGGCCCCCAGTCCTGGGGCGCGACCCCCTCGGGCACCAGCCGGCCCAGCTTGGCCCGGCCCCAGTCACGATCGGCGAGCAGGCACGACACGGCGCAGAGCACGAAGAAGGCCTGGAAGATGTCGAGCAGTCCCAGCCGCGAGAGCACCAGCTGCAGCCCGTCGAAGCACATCAGCAACCCGGCGACCCCGCCGAGCATCGACGAGCCGGTGAGCCGGCGCGCCGTGCGCACCATCACCATCACCATCAGCGTGCCGACGATCGCCGACGCGATCCGCCAGCCGAAGGGATCCATCCCGAAGACTGCTTCACCGGCCCCGATCAGCCACTTGCCGACCTCGGGATGCACGATCAGCTCGGGCGTCTTCTGCCAGATGCCCGACCCGGTCTGCCCGGACAGGATCTTGTCGTTGGCGCCGTCGACGTAGTTCAGCGCGTAGCCGTGGTGGATCAGCGACCAGGCGTCCTTGGCGTAGTAGGTCTCGTCGAACTCGAACGACTTCGGGTCACCGAGGTGCCACACGCGCAGGAAGAACGCCAGCGCCCCGATCGCCAGGGTGGTCAGCCAGCCGTGGAGACGGTCCGACCCGGACAGCCGGAGTCGGCTGCGTCGCCGCAGGCTGGGCACCACGTGGCCCTCCGCCGTACGCGAGAGGCCCTGGGTGCTGGAGGGGCGGGTGCGCTCGGCGGTCTCCGACACCGACTCCCCCTCCGCTCGCGCTGGACCCGGACCTCATCGTGCCGGACCGGGCCAAGAGTATGGCGTCGAGCGGGAGGCCGGACTGGGGGAGGATGGGCGACGTGGCGAGCAGCGGCGAGCAGCAATCCGGCGATCCGGACGGTCCGAGCGCGGGCGTGCTGGTCCTGGCCGCCACGCCGATCGGGCGCCCGGACGACGCCGCACCCCGACTGGCGAGCGAGCTCGCCTCCGCCGACGTCGTCGCCGTCGAGGACACCCGCCGCCTGCACCGGCTGCTCGGGGAGCTCGGGATCGAGGTCCGCGGACGACTGGTCTCCTACTTCGAGGGCAACGAGTCGGCGCGTACGCCCCAGCTCGTCGAGTCGTTGCGGTCCGGTCAGCGGGTGGTGCTGGTGACCGATGCCGGGATGCCGTCGGTGTCCGACCCCGGCTACCGACTGGTGGTCGCGGCGGTGGAGCAGGGCGTGCGCGTGACCGCGGTGCCGGGTCCGAGTGCGGTGCTGACCGCGCTGGCCGTGTCGGGGCTCCCGGTCGACCGGTTCTGCTTCGAGGGGTTCCTGCCCCGCAAGGCGGGGGAGCGGTCGCGGCGGCTCGTCGCGCTGGCCGAGGAGGAGCGGACCCTGGTCTTCTTCGAGTCCCCGCACCGCACGGAGGCGACGCTCGCCGCGATGGTCGCCGCCTGGGGCGACGAGCGCCGGGCCGCCGTCTGCCGGGAGCTGACCAAGACCCACGAGGAGATCCGACGGGGCCCGCTCGCCGACCTGGTCACCTGGGCCGGTGACGGGGTCCGGGGTGAGGTCACGCTGGTGGTCGCCGGCGCCACCCCGGCCCCGGTCGACACCGATCCCGTCGCGCTGGCGGCCCGGGTCGCGGCCGTCGAGGCCGGTGGGGTGAGCCGCAAGGACGCCGTGGTCGAGGTGGCCAAACGGCTCGGCGTCCCCAAGCGGCTGGTGTACGACGCCGCGCGTCGCCGGTGATCGTGGCCGACCGCCGGGCTCACCGTGGGCGGTGCGGGTTCACCACGGTATGTCGACGAACCTGGACTTCCCATGACGTGCCTGTCGTGGGGAGTCCAGGTCGGCCTGCATACCGTGGTGAACCTGTGACAGGAGAGGACGGCTGACATGACCGACGGCCCCACCCGCGAGCGCCGCGACAGTCGCGGCCGCGACCTCGAGCGCCCGCCGTCGCCGGAGCCGCTGCCGGCTCCGGTGGCCGACAACCACTGCCACCTCGACATCGTCGACGGTCCGGACTGGTGGGAGACCGCCGAGGCGTTGCGCCGCTCGGCCGAGGTCGGCGTACCCCGGATCGTGCAGATCGGCTGCGACCTGCCCGGCGCACGATGGGCGGTGGCTGTGGCGCACGAGCAGGGCCAGATCGTCGCCGGGGTCGCGCTGCACCCCAACGAGGCGCCCGGTCTGCTGGCCGACGGGACCCTGGACGACGCCCTGGCCGAGATCGCCGACCTCGCCACCGACGAGCGGGTGCGGGTGGTGGGCGAGACCGGATTGGACTACTTCCGGACCGGAGAGGACGGGCACGAGGCCCAGCACCGCTCGTTCCGGCGCCACATCGAGCTGGCCGGCGAGCTCGACAAGACCCTGCAGATCCACGACCGCGACGCGCACTCCGACGTGCTCCGTCTGGTCGACGAGGTGGGCGCCCCGGACCGCTGGGTGATGCACTGCTTCTCCGGCGACGCCGACTTCGCGGCCGAGTGCCTGGCCCGCGGGGCCTACCTCTCCTTCTCCGGCACCGTCACGTTCAAGAACGCCGAGCCGCTGCGCGCGGCGCTGCGGGTGACACCGCTGGACCGGATCCTGGTCGAGACCGACGCGCCGTTCCTGACGCCCACGCCGTACCGCGGACGGCCGAACGCCTCCTACCTGGTGCCGTTGACGATGCGCTCGATGGCCGAGACCCTGGGGGTGGACCTGGGCGAGCTCTGCCGCGCCGTCGACGCCAACACGGACCGCGCGTTCGGTGGCCACTGGGGCGAGTGAGGCGGGTGTGATCGACCCGCCTGTGTGACGGCTCACACTGCCGCCCCTGGCGCCGCCCACAGGCCCCGATGTCCGACTTGACTCACCTCGCTGAGCACGTAGCGTCGACGCCTTGTTGGCCGGGAACGGTGGGCGCCTGCCCGCACCGGCGTCCATCTGGCGGCGTTGATCGTCGCCGGACGCCCAGCCGTGGCCCGGAGATCACCACCCTTGGAGTTTCGTGCGGCACCCTGCCCAGCGTTTTCGCTCGTCCCTGTCCGCGATCAACCCGGCCGCGATCAAGCACTCCGGTCCGGCCCTGCTCAAAGCCCGTCTCGGCCGCGTGCCGGTCATCGCCCTCCTGGCCGTCGCCCTCGTCCTCGTCGGCGCCGGCACCACCGCGGTCTGGGCGAGCGGCAACAAGTCCGTCACGCTCAGCGTCGACGGCAAGTCCCGCACCGTGCGGACCCGCAGCGACGACGTCCGTGGCCTGCTCAGCGACGCGAAGATCCGCCTGGGCAAGCACGACGTGGTCGCCCCGTCGCTGGGCTCAGCGATCGACGACCATGCCGACGTCGCCGTGCGCTACGGCAAGCCGGTGCGGGTCAACCTCGACGGTGACACCGACACGGTCTGGACGACGGCCGGCACGGTCGGTGCGCGCCATCGACGACCTGGGCCTGCGCTACTCCGGTGCGGCGTACTCCGAGAGCCGTGACCTGCCGATCGGCCGCGACGGGGTCGCGCTGAGGGTGGCCACCCCGAAGAAGATCACCTTGGTCAACGGGCCCGAGGCCAAGCGCAAGGTGACCGTCAGCGCGATCACCGTGCGCGAGGCGCTCGCGAAGCTGAAGCGTGAGGACCGACGACGACGACCTGGTCAAGCCCGCCCTGACGGCCGACCTCGCGGACGGCGACAAGCTCGTCGTCACGCGTCGCGCCACCGTGACCAAGCGCGTGCCGCACGAGCGGGTCGGCTTCGCGACCGAGAAGCGCAAGGACGCCGACGCCGAGGTCGGCCAGACCCGGGAGATCCGGGCGGGCAAGGCCGGCGATCGTGCCGTCACGTACCGGGTCAAGCTACCGCAACGGCAAGGTGGTCTCCCGCAAGGCCGTCAAGACCGACGTGCTGCGCAAGCCGGTCAGCCGGATCGTGTCGGTCGGCACCAAGCAGCCCGCGCCGGCGCCCCAGCCGCAGGTCTCCAACGCCGGCATCTGGGACCGGATCGCCGCCTGCGAGTCCGGTGGCAACTGGCAGATCAACACCGGCAACGGCTACTACGGCGGGCTCCAGTTCAACCTCGGCACCTGGCACGCGTACGGCGGCACGGGTCGTCCCGACCAGCACAGCCGGGCGGAGCAGATCGCCGTCGCCGAGAAGGTCGCCGCCGCGCGCGGTGGCTACGGCGCCTGGCCGGTCTGCGGCCGCTGAGCCGAGGGGTCGTCGGTCGCGGAGCGGGATGGTCCCTGACGTTCCGACGGACAAGTCGGTTGTCGGAGGGTGCAGAACGTCAGGGACTGTCCCTCCGCCGCCGCTGGACCGCAGCGGGGTGAATCCTGGCCCGACCCCTGCAATACCCTCGGGACGGTGACCGCACCGACTGCCGCCGTACGTCTCCTGGGGCCGGTGGAGGTGCGCACCCTCGCGGCCGGCCTCGGGCTGCGCCCGACCAAGCAGCGCGGACAGAACTTCGTGATCGACCCCAACACCGTGCGCCGGATCGTGCGGGACTCCGGGGTGGGGCCCGACGACGTCGTGCTCGAGGTGGGCCCCGGGCTGGGCTCGCTGACGCTGGCCCTGCTCGACGTCGTACGCCGGGTGGTCGCGGTCGAGATCGACCCCGCCCTCGCCGACGTCCTGCCGGCCACCGTGGCCGACCGGGCGCCCGGCCTCGCCGACCGCTTCGAGGTGGTGCTCGGCGACGCGATGCGGATCGCGGCGATCCCCGGCCCGGCGCCGACGGCCATGGTGGCCAACCTGCCCTACAACGTCTCGGTGCCGGTGCTGCTGCACCTGCTCGCCCTGCTGCCCTCGCTGGAGCGGGGGCTGGTGATGGTGCAGGCCGAGGTCGCCGACCGGTTGGCCGCCACACCCGGCTCCAAGGTGTACGGCGTGCCTTCGGTGAAGGCGGCCTGGTTCGCCGACGTGCGCCGGGCCGGAGCGGTGGGGCGCCAGGTCTTCTGGCCGGCGCCGAACGTCGACTCGGGCCTGGTCGCCTGGGATCCGCCGCGAGCCGCCGACCACGGTGGTGAGCCGGCAAGCAGGTCTTCGCGGTCGTCGATGCGGCGTTCGCCCACCGGCGCAAGGCGCTGCGGCCCTGCTTGCGTGACCTGGCCGGCTCCGCCGAGGCGGCCGAGGCGGCCCTGGGTCGCGCCGGGCATCGACCCGATGGCGCGCGGGGAGTCCCTCGACCTGGCCGCCTTCTCCCGGCTGACCGAGGCGCTCGCCTCGGCGCCGGCCGGGAGCGCGGCATGACGGCCACCCCGATCAGCACGGCCGAGGACCGGGTGACCGTGCGGGCCCCGGCGAAGATCAACCTGCACCTCGGCGTGGGTGCGGTCCGCGTCGACGGCTTCCACCCGCTGGCGACCGCTCTACCAGGCGATCGGGCTGTACGACGACGTCACCGTCGTCGAGGCCGACGCCTGGTCGGTGCGGGTCAAGGCGCACGAGCGGATCGACGCCGGTGAGGTGCCGATCGACGAGACCAACATCGCGCTGCGGGCCGGCCGGCTGCTGGCCCGAGCACCACGGCGCTCGAGCGGCGCGGCCGAGATCGGGATCGACAAGGCGATCCCGGTCGCCGGCGGGCTGGCCGGCGGCAGCGCCGACGCCGCGGCGACCCTGCTCGCCCTCGACCGGCTCTGGACCCTCGGGACCTCCGACGACGACCTGCTCGCCCTGGCCGCCGAGCTGGGCAGCGACGTGCCGTTCGCGCTGCTCGGCGGCACGGCGATCGGCACGGCCGCGGCGAGGTCGTCGAGCGGGTCGCCGACGACGGGTCGTGGTGGTGGGTGGCCGTCGAGTCCGACATCGGGCTGTCCACGCCAGCCGTGTACGCCGAGCTTCGACCGGCTCGGCGCGGCCCGGCTCGGACCGCGTCGAGCCCGAGGTGCCCGCCGCGCTGCTCGACCGCGCTCGCCTCCGGTGACCCGCACGAGCTGGCGCCGCGGTTCTCGCCAACGACCTCACCGCACCGGCCCTGGCCCTGCGGCCCGACCTGGCCGAGGTGCTCGACGCGGGCGTCGAGGCGGGCGCGCTGACCGGGCTGCTCTCCGGCTCGGGGCCGACCTGCCTGTTCCTGTGCGAGGACCTGGCGCACGCCACCGCCGTACGCGGCGCGCTCGGCGAGGCCGGCCACACCCGGGTCTCGACCGCCAGCGGCCCGGTGGCCGGGGCGCACCAGGTTTCCTACGCCTGACAGGGTGTCCCGGTGGCGAACCTGGTGTCTCTGGAGAAGGTGTCCAAGTCCTACGGCGTGCGGATCCTGCTCGACGAGGTCAGCCTCGGCGTCGGTGACACCGACCGGATCGGCATCGTCGGGCGCAACGGCGACGGCAAGACGACCCTGCTCAACCTGATCGCCGGGCGCGAGGAGCCCGACGGTGGACGGATCGCGCGCACGCCGCGGCCTGCAGCTGGGCTACCTCGACCA
This sequence comes from uncultured Actinomycetota bacterium, assembly GCA_963843875.1. Classification (GTDB taxonomy): domain Bacteria; phylum Actinomycetota; class Actinomycetes; order Propionibacteriales; family Nocardioidaceae; genus Marmoricola. The sequence goes on from CAWJMC010000005.1 coordinate 430,124, forward strand.
GCGCGACGAGCTCGACGACACCCACACCGTGCGCGAGGCGGTGCTGGGCGGCAAGGCCGACCACGAGTGGGCCGCCGACTCGGTCGACCCGCGAGGTGGTCGAGGTGCTGCTGGCGGGCGTCGACGCTCGACCGGGAGGTGCACGGGCTCTCCGGCGGGGAGCGGCGGCGCTGCTCGCTGGCCCGGCTGCTGCTGGAGCCGCGACGACCTGCTGATCCTCGACGAGCCGACCAACCACCTCGACGTCGAGGCGGTGGCCTGGCTGGCCCAGCACCTGCGCGGACGGCGTACGGCGCTCGTGGTGGTCACCCACGACCGGTGGTTCCTCGACGAGGTCTGCGAGACCACCTGGGAGGTGCACCCGGCGGCCAACGGGGCCGGCGTGGTCGACGTGTACGACGGCGGGCTACGCGTCGTTCGTGCTCGCCAAGGCCGAGCGGCAGCGCCAGTCGGCGGCCTCCGAGCAGCGCCGGCAGAACCTGATGCGCAAGGAGCTGGCCTGGCTGCGGCGCGGCCCGCCGGCGCGGACCTCGAAGCCGAAGTTCCGCATCGACGCCGCCAACGCGCTGATCGACGACGTGCCGGAGCCGCGCGACCGCCTCGAGCTGCAGAAGTTCGCCACCCAGCGGCTCGGCAAGGACGTCCTCGACGTCGAGCACGTCGACCTGCGCCGCGGGGACAAGGAGCTGCTGAGCGACGCCACCTGGCGGCTCGGGCCGGGCGACCGGGTCGGGGTGGTCGGGGTCAACGGCGCCGGCAAGTCCTCGGTGCTCCAGCTGCTGGCGCACGACCCTCGAGCCGCAGGCCGGACGGGTCAAGCAGGGCCGCACCATCGCGCTCGAGCAGCTCACCCAGCACGTCGACCCGGTCGACCCGACGGCCCGGGTGCTGCCGACGATCGAGGCGATCGCCCGGGTCACCCGGCTGGCCACCGGCTCGGACATCACCGCGACCTCGATGCTGGAGCGCTTCGGCTTCACCGGCGACCGGCTCACCGCCCGCCTCGGCGACCTCTCCGGCGGCGAGCGGCGGCGCTTCCAGATGATGAAGATCCTGCTCGCCGAGCCCAACGTGCTGCTCCTCGACGAGCCGACCAACGACCTCGACATCGAGACCCTCAACGTGCTCGAGGACTTCCTCGACTCCTGGCCCGGCACGCTGGTCGTGGTCTCCCACGACCGGTACTTCCTCGAGCGGGTCACCGACTCCGTCTGGGCGCTGCTCGGCGACGGCCAGATCTCGATGCTGCCCGGCGGTGTCGACCAGTACCTCGAGCACCGCCGTACCTCAGTCGCTGACCGGGCACTTTGTCACGCTCCAGAGCGCCGACCGGGCACGGACTCGCCCTCAGAAGCGCCGACCGGGCAGAAAGCGGCGAAGGCCGAAGGTCGGCGGCGCCGAGGAGCGCGCCGCGCGCAAGACCGTGAGCCGCGTCGAGAAGCAGCTGGCCCGGCTCGCTGCCCGCGAGGCGGAGCTCGAACCGCAGATCGTCGCGCAGGCCCAGCGACCACGGCCCTGGCCCGGCGATCTCGGGACCGAGCTGGCGCGTCCGTCGCGAGCGAGAAGGCTGCCCTCGAGCGCGAGTGGCTGGAGGCCATGGCCGTCCTGGAGTGAGCTCGGCCGTGAAAAGGTGCCCGGTCGGCGTCGTACGGCGTGAAAAGGTGCCCGGTCGGCGCTCTGGGGCGTGAAAAAGTGCCCGGTCAGCGGGTCGAACGGCGCCATCAGGGTCTTCAGCAGGGCGGCCAGGTGGGTGCGGTCGGCGGGTGGCAGGTCGGTGAGCAGGGCGCGCTCGCGGTCGATCAGCGCCTCGAACGCCGCGTCGACGGTGGCCCTGCCCGTCGAGCGTCAGCCGCACCAGGACGCCCCGGCGGTCGCCCGGGTCGGGCAGCCGCTCGACCAGGCCGCGGCCGGCGAGCCGGTCGACGCGGTTGGTCATCGTGCCGCTGGTGACCATGGTCTCGACCAGCAGCCGGCCCGGGGAGAGCTGGTACGGCGCCCCGGCCCGGCGCAGCGCGGCCAGCACGTCGAACTCCCACGGCTCGATCCGGTGCGCCGTGAACGCCTGGCGCCGGGCCCGGTCGAGATGCCGAGCGAGCCGGCTGATCCGGCTGAACACCTCGACCGGCTCGAGGTCGAGGTCGGCACGCTCGCGGTGCCACGCCGCGACCAGGGCATCGACCTCGTCGTCCATGGACCGATAGTAGTCACCCGATAAAGAGTCTTGACATCAAGATAAATGTCCACCAGGGTCGGGCGTATGCCACAGACCTGGGATCCCCGAGCGCTACCTGACCTACGCCGACGAGCGCGGCCGTCCTTTCGTCGAGCTGCTCGCGCGGATCGGGGCCGCCGCGCCCCGGCTCGTGGTCGACCTCGGCTGCGGCCCCGGCAACCTCACCGGCCTGCTCGAGCAGCGTTGGCCGGACGCCGACGGTGCGGGGCGTCGACTCGTCGCCCGAGATGATCGCCACGGCGCGCGAGCGCGGCGACGGCGTGCGCTACGAGGTCGGCTGACGTGCGCGAGCTGGATCCGGACGACCGGATCGACGTGCTGGTCTCCAACGCCATGTTCCAGTGGGTGCCCGACCACCTCGACCTGCTGCCCAGCCTGGCCGCACGGGTCCGACCCGACGGATGGTTCGCCTTCTCAGGTGCCCGGCAACTTCGACGAGCCCAGCCACACCGTGCGCGAGGCCCTCCAGGCCGAGGCGCCGTACGCCGAGCATCTCGGCGCCCTGGGTGCCCCCTTGGCCACCCCCTCGTCGTACGACGCGGCGACGTACCTGCGCACGCTGCGGGCGATGTTCACCGAGGTGGACGCCTGGGAGACGACGTACCTGCACGTGCTGCGTGGCGAGGACCCGGTCTTCACCTGGATCTCCGGCACCAGCGCACGGCCCGCGCTCGCGGCGCTGGGCGACGACCTGCGTCCACGCTTCGAGGCCGAGCTCAAGCAGCGGCTGCGGGCGGCCTACCCCGACAGCGAGCGACGGCGTGGTGCTGCCGTTCCGTCGGATCTTCTTCGTGGGTCGGCGATGAGCGCCCGGCGGGTCGCACTGCACCACGTGCAGGTCTCCTGCCCGGCCGACGAGGAGGAGGCGACGCGGGCCTTCTGGTCCGGCGTCCTCGGCCTGAGCGAGGTGGACAAGCCCGAGTCGCTGCGCTCTGGTGGCGGCTGCTGGTTCCGCGCGTTCGACGTCCTTGGCAGGGTCAGCGCGGAGGTGCACGTCGGTGTCGAGCAGGACTTCCGTCCGGCGCGCAGGGCGCACCCCGCGCTCGTCGTCGACGATCTCGCAGCGGTGGCTGCCCGACTCGCCGCCTCCGGCCACCCGGTCGACCTGGCCGAGCGGCACACCTTCCCGGGTCACGAGCGACTGCACACGGCCGACCCGTTCGGCAACCGCGTCGAGATCCTGATGCCCGTGCCGTGAGCGCCTCGGCGCCGGTCTCGAGAGCCCCCGGCTCTTCGGTAGCCTCTGGACCACATTCCCCGGTTGGTCTGCCGGCAGGGCCCGCCTGACTTTGAATCAGGACTAGCGACGTAGGTTCGACTCCTACCCGGGGAGCAGAGCCGCAGCCCAGCGATGGCGGTGCGGGAGCAGAGCGTCTGTCCGGTTCAGAAGCCCGCGTGCCTCAGCGCCTGCTGCAGCAGGACGTCCTGGCCGCCACCCATGTCGGAGAGCACCGCGGGGCTCAGCGCCTCCTCGACGCTGAACCAGGTGAGCGCGAGAGCGTCCTGCTGCGGGTCGCAGTCGCCCTCGACCGGCACCACGTAGGCCAGGGACACCGCATGCTGGCGCGGGTCGTGGAACGGCGTGACCCCCGGCGTCGGGAAGTACTCGGCGATGGTGAACGGCTGGGGCGACAGCGGCACCCGCGGCAGCGCGAGCGGCCCGAGGTCCTTCTCCAGGTGGCGCAGCAGAGCGGTGCGGATCCGTTCGTGGTGCAGCACCCGCCCGGACACCAGGGCCCGGCTGATCTGTCCGTGCCCGCTGGCGCGCAGCAGCAGACCGACCGCGGTGATGTAGCCGTGGTCGTCGGCGCGCACCGGGATCGCGTCGATGTAGAGGATCGGCAGCTTCTCGCGGGCCGCGTCGAACTCCTCGCGGCTCAACCAGCTGCTGGCGGCGTCCGGTGTCGTCTGGGTCACCGGTCAAGTTCTACCCGGTCGGGCGCGGCCCTGTGCGACCCGGTGCCCGGCGACCGGGCACCCGCGCCCCGAGGCTGCTCCCCGCGTGGGCCGCGCCGCTAGGAGACCGCGGCCGCGGTACCGGGCGGTGGCCCGGCGATCCACCGGAAGCCGCCCACCATGACCGTGCCGGCGGCCCGGGTGGCGGTCCGCTCGGTGATCGGCAGCCACGGCAGGCGCAGCGGCCAGCGCGTCCACCAGGGGAGAGCGGCGACGGCCGCCGAGGAGATCACGGCGTACGGCGCGCGCGCCAGCAGGGGCAGCTGCGGGGTGAGCAGCAGGAAGCGGGCGGCCGAGCGCGCCTCGGGGGTGCCGCGCAGCTCGGGGCGGAACGACGCCAGCTGCTCGTCGAGCTCGGCACTGGTCGTCGGCGGGTCGATCACGCCGAGCTTCGCGGCGACGAAGCCGACCTGGGCGACGTACTCGTCCTTGCGCTCAGGGGTCAAGGTCCGCGCGCCGTACAGCTCGTAGGCCCGCAGGAAGCTGTCCATCTCCGCGAGGTGCACCCAGCTCAGCAGGTGCGGGTCCGAGGCGGCGTAGGCGACGCCCTCGTAGGTGCCCTTGACCCGGCGGTGCACACCGCGGATGCGGGCGCAGGTGTGCTCGGCGTCGGCGGCGGTCCCGAAGGTGGTCACCGCGAGGAAGTAGCTGGTGCGCTGCAGGCGCCCCCACGGGTCACCGCGGTAGCCCGAGTGCTCGGCCACACCGGCCATCGCGAGCGGGTGCAGCGACTGCATCAGCAGCGCGCGCATCCCGCCGATGAACATCGAGGAGTCACCGTGCACCTGCTGGATCGCCGAGTCGGGCCCGAACCAGCGCTCGCCCGGTGACCGGTGGATCCGCTCGTGCATGGCCGGACCGTCGCCACCGGCCACCTTGGCGAACACCATCTCGCCCAGGCGGGCCCGCACGTCTTGGATCGGCACTTCCCCATCCTCCCTCGATCAGGCTCCGGAATCTCCCCCGCGAGGGGTGGTGGGTGGTCGGGCGGGGAGCCTGGGCCCCGCCTGTCCGGGCGGCGCCCCCCTCCCGGTCGTGGGGCTCCCGGCGGGGTCGGGGTGCCCAGGACGCCGGACGTTCGTATGATCCCAGAAGTCGCGACCCGGTCGTCGCGACGGAGGAGGACGGTAGGCATGGTCGAGCGCACGCCAGGTCCTTTCGACTACTACCAGGACCGGTACCCCGGGGTGAACGGCGACAGCATCCGCGCCGACTCCTATGACCCGGGCCTGCACGCGTCGACGATCGCGGCGCTGGCCGGAGAGCTCGACGCCGATTCGCGCCAGGTCGCGAGCCAGCTCAGCGGCGACATCACCGTCGCGGTCCAGGCCAACCCGGACACCGTCTCCGGACAGGCCAGGGACCTGGCCGCGAAGGGTCGCTACGCGGTGGGCCTGATGGGCAGCTTCGCCGGGATGGTCGACCTGTTCGACATCATGGTCAACAGCCTCAACCACCAGTACAAGTCCAACCTGGCCATGTCGATGCGATGGGCGGGTCAGGCCGCCGCCGCCACGAAAGATCCCAACGACGACAAGCAGGTCACCGAGGCGAAGATGGGACCGCCCACCAAGGCCTACCTGCAGCCGGAGTACGCCAAGGCCGTGCAGCAGCTCGACGAGAACGCCGACCTGATCGCCACCAAGTTCAAGCAGGGTCCCACCGTCGACAACGTCCGCGGCCTGATGCGGTCCGGGCTGGTCCCGCTCAGCGCCGCCGTGCTCTACCCGGGCCTCACCGTGAGCGACTACGACCGCGCGGCGTACTTCCGGGCACTGGCCTACCTGCCCTCCGCGCCGGATCCCGACCAGCCGGTGATCCCCGGCGAGTACGACGGCCCCCCGGAGCACCACTGGTACGACTCGGTCGGCGACTTCTTCGAAGATACGGGCGCGTGGGCCTACAACCACACCATCGTCCCGGGGGTCAACGGCCTCGCGGACCTCGGGCAGGCGATCATCGAGCACCCCGAGGACCTGCTGTCCATGCTGGGGGGACTCGGCCTGATCGTGCTCGGCGGCGCCGGCGAGGGCGGTGGCGGCCTGCTCGACGTGACGGGGGTCGGGGCCATCGCCGGAGTGCCGATCAACATCGCCTCGGCGGCGGTGATCGCCTCCGGTGCGGCCTTGACCGGTGCCGGCGGTGCCGACCTGGCGCAGAACGCGGCCCAGAACCACCACACGGTGCTCAACGAGGCGTCCGGGTCCGGGCCCCGCCCCGGTGACTCCTTGCCCGACTCCTCCCGACCGAACTCGGCCGGGGGGACTGGGAGGGCCGGGTGGCCAACAACGGCAAGGGTGAGGTGTGGCAGGACCCGGCCATGAAGGACGCTCCCAAGGGGACCTCGCCCAACCGCAACGTCTTCCGCGACGAGGACCCGGACCCGCAGTACCCGGACGGCTGCGTGCGCTTCTACAACGATCAGGGCCAGCCGGTCGGTCTGGACGGGAAGCCGGGCAGCGAGGCGCACACGCACATCCCCAAGAACCCCGACGGCAGCTATCCCGTCCCGGAAGGGTGGAACCCGTGATCCCCGACTTCGCCGGCAAGGTGATCGAGATCGTCAGGCTCGACTGGAGCCTGCAGATGTGGACCGAGGACAACTGGGCCTTCGTCCTGTCCCAGCCCGTCCTGGTCACCACCGCAGACCGTGCCGGCATCCACCAGGTCGAGGTCGCCGTCGACGTCGAGCCGGGTCCGACACCGGATCCGTTGGTGGGCGTCGAGGGAGCCACGATCCAGCGACTGCAGGTCTCCCGGGAGGGCCATCTCGGGATCCAGCTGTCCGATCGGCACCTGACGGTGGCGCCGTCCCCGCACTACCAGGCCTGGGAGATCGTGGGCCACCGCGGAGAGCGGTTGACGTGCTGGGTCGGCGGGCGACTGGAGTACTACGCGCCCCTGCGACGCGACGAACCCGACTCGTGACCGGACCGGGACCGGGCGACTCGTGATCCCCGATCTCGCCGGCAGGGTGATCGAGGTCGTCAAGCTCGACTGGGGGCTGCACCTGTGGACCGACGACAACTGGGAGATCATCCTGGCCGAGAAGACCGTCGTCACGACCACCGACCCTGACGTCGACCCCGACATCGACACCGCGCGTCAGGTCGAGGTCGAGGTCGAGGTCGACGTGGAGCCCGGCCCGGTCCCGGAGCCCCTCAGGGTCGAGGGGATCAGCATCGTCTCGGTGCAGGTCTCGGGCGAGGGTGACCTCGAGATCCGGCTCGCGGACCGACACCTGACCGTGCGGGCGTCGCCTCGCTACGAGGCCTGGCAGCTGAACGGGCACGGGGGTGAGATGTTCATCTGCTCCCCGGGCGGTGAGCTGACGCACGTCTCGCCCCTGCGGCCCGCCCGACCCGACTCGTGAGTGGCGGGTCGGTCCCCTAGATTCGACCCGTACGCCGCAGCTCGAGGAGACCCATGCCCGACCTGACCGTGATCGTCCTGGCCGCCGGCGGCGGCACCCGGATGAAGTCCAAGACGATGAAGGTGCTGCACCCGATCGCGGGGCGCAGCATGATCGGCCACGTGTTCACGGCGATCGGAGCCGTGCAGCCCACGCGCGTCGTCGCCGTCGTCGGACACCAGCGCGAGCAGGTCGGGGAGCACATCCGGATGCTGCGGCCCGACGTGGTGCTCGCGGTGCAGGAGACCCAGGAGGGCACCGGGCACGCCGTACGCGTCGCGATGGAGGCGGTGACGACCCGGGACGGCCCCACGACCGGCCCCGTGAGCGGCACCGTGCTCGTGACGTACGGCGACACCCCGCTGCTCGAGGGCACCAGCCTGCGTGCCTTCACCGAGGACCACGTCGCGAGCGGGCGGGCGATGAGCATCCTGTCCGGCGAGGTCGACGACCCGGCCGGCTACGGCCGGGTGATCCGCGGCGAGGACGGCTCGGTGACCGCGATCGTCGAGCAGAGGGACGCGACGCCGCGGGCAGGCGAAGGTGCGCGAGATCAACTCCGGGATCGTGGCCTACGACGCGGAGTTCCTGCTCAGCGCGCTGCCGCGGATCAGCAACGCCAACGCCAAGGGCGAGTACTACCTCACCGACACCGTCGCCCTGGCCCGTGAGGACGGGCTGACCGTCGACGCCTACCCGATCGACGACGTCGACCAGACCGAGGGCGCCAACGACCGCTACGAGCTGAGCGCCCTGGCTCGGATCAAGAACCAGCGGATCCTGCGGCACTGGATGAACGAGGGCGTCACCGTGATCGACCCGGCCACGACCTGGGTCGACGCCGACGTCACCCTCGGCCCGGACGTCACGCTGCTGCCCGGCGTCCAGCTGCTCGGGCGCCTCGAGCATCGCCGAGGACGCCGTGGTCGGTCCGGACTGCACGCTCAAGGACGTCGAGATCGGGGTCGGCGCCAAGGTCGTGCGCACCCACGGCGAGCTGGCGGTGATCGGCGCCCACGCCGACGTCGGCCCGTTCGCCTACCTGCGACCGGGTGCCCGCCTCGGCGAGTCCGGCAAGATCGGCGCCTTCGTCGAGGTCAAGAACTCCTCCATCGGCGCGGGCTCGAAGGTGCCGCACCTGTCCTACGTCGGCGACGCCGAGATCGGCGAGGGCACGAACATCGGGGCCGGGGCGATCTTCGCCAACTACGACGGCGTCGCCAAGAACCGCTCCACGATCGGACGGCACGTCAAGACCGGGGTGCACAACAGCTTCGTCGCCCCGGTCAGCGTGGGGGACGGCGCCACCACCGGCGCCGGCACCGTGGTCCGGCGCGACGTACCCCCCGGAGCGTTGGCGGTGAGCGGAGGGCAGCAGCGCCACATCGAGGGCTGGGTGTTCCGCAAGCGAGCGGGTACGCCCGCCGCCGAAGCGGCGCAGTCGGCTCAGGCGGCGCTCGGCGTCGACGAGACACCCGGTGTTCCCCCCACCACTCCCGGTGGGACACAATCCTGAGCAGCCAGATCCTCAGCAGAAGACCCTGAGTCGCTCGCCCACCCGCAAGGAGCAGCCGCCCGTGACCGGCATGAAGCGGACCACCGAGAAGAACCTGATGGTCTTCAGCGGCCGAGCACACTCCCAGCTGGCCGACGAGGTCGCCGAGATCCTCGAGATCGGCCTGGTGCCGACCGCGGCCTACGAGTTCGCCAACTCGGAGATCTACGTGCGCTACGAGGAGTCGGTGCGCGGCTCCGACGCCTTCGTGATCCAGAGCCACACGGCCCCGGTCAACGAGTGGATCATGGAGCACCTGATCATGGTCGACGCGCTCAAGCGCGCCTCGGCCAAGCGGATCACCGTCGTGCTGCCCTTCTACGGCTACGCCCGCCAGGACAAGAAGCACCGCGGCCGCGAGCCGATCTCGGCGCGCCTGATGGCCGACCTGTTCAAGACCGCCGGTGCCGACCGGCTGATCGCGGTCGACCTGCACGCCGACCAGATCCAGGGATTCTTCGACGGACCGGTCGACCACCTGATGGCGATGCCGATCCTGGCCGACTACGTGCGTGAGAAGTACGGCGACCAGCCGCTCGCCGTGGTCTCGCCCGACGCGGGGCGGATCAAGGTCGCCGAGCGCTGGTCGGCCCGGCTCGGCGGGGCTCCGCTGGCGTTCATCCACAAGTCCCGCCGCGAGGACCGGCCCAACGAGACCGTCGCCAACCGCGTGGTCGGCCAGGTCGAGGGTCGGATCTGCGTGCTGGTCGACGACATGATCGACACCGGCGGCACCATCGTGAAGGCGGCCGAGGCGCTGATGGCCGACGGTGCGGCCGGCGTGGTGATCGCAGCGACCCACCCGATCCTGTCGGGGCCTGCCGTCGACCGGCTGAAGAACTGCCCGGCGAGCGAGGTGATCGTCACCAACACCCTGCCCCTGACCGACGAGCAGCGGTTCGACAAGCTCACCTGCCTCTCCATCGCCCCGCTGATCTCCCGGGCGATCAAGGAGGTCTTCGAGGACGGCTCGGTGACCTCGATGTTCGACGGTCACGCCTGAGCGAGACCCGGCCCGGGCACCCCCGCCCGAGGAGGACCGGCAGCGTCGTCGCGAGACCTGGTGGGGTGCGTGGGGGTTTCGAGACAGGACTTCGTCCTTCCTCAACCAGCGCAACGGGCTGGTACTCCCTCGACCGGCGCGATGGCCCTGCACTGCCGCCGGGACCCCGGTGGCCGGGGACTTCGCCCCCGTAAACCACCTGAGCGGGTCCGCGCGCAACCATGACCTCGGCCCGGGCTAGACCAGATTCACGACGTGCAGTCTCCTTGGTGCAACAACGGCGCTGCGGGTCACTCCGGGTCCCACAATGTGTTCGCCCGGCACGATGCCGACACCCGCGATTCGCGGCGTACCCAGGGGAGAGAACACCGATGAAGCGCAACCTGCGACCCGGTCTGGCGGTGCTGGCCTCGGCCGCCGTCGTCGGCACCGCACTGTCCTTCGGCGCACCGGCCACGGCCGACTCGTTGGACGGCAGCTGCTCGGACGGCGGCTACGTCCGCAACGGCACCATCAACAGCCCGAACCACGCACCGACCGCGGTGGACGACACGGCGAACGTGTCCGACGGCAGCTCGGTGACGATCGACGTCCTGGCCAACGACACCGACCCCGACGAGGGCGACCACAAGTTCGTGGTCAGCACCTCGGACCCGGCCGACGGCTACACCTGCATCATCGACAACAAGGTCGTCTACTACTCCTACGGTGACGGTGTTGCGACGGACACCTTCTTCTACTCGATGACCGACGGCGACTACTACCGCACGGCGCGGGTGGACGTCACGGTGGCGCCGATCCTCAAGGCCCTGCCGAAGGTGATCCGGACCAAGCAGATCAGCCACGGCAAGATCACCCGCAAGGCTCAGGTGAAGGTGACCAACCCGGACCCCAACACCTCGATCATCTTCTACGCCGGCAACTTCAACCAGGACGAGCCCGACATCCACCGCACCATCGCTCCGGGCGCGTCGACGATCGTGTCGACCAACCGCAGCCACCTCGACTTCGAGACGGTCTCGGTGTCCGGCAGCGAGGACGAGAACGACTTCGGGGGTGCTCTGCTCTACTTCGGCGGCATCAACACCATCACCGGCAAGGTGACCGCGGACGACGGCAGCGAGTTCAAGCACGCCTCCGCCGCCAAGAAGTCGGCCGTGCAGGAGTGGCGGGCCGGCCGCTGAGCGGCTGAGCGGGCCGCGAGCGACGTCGGGCAGGTTTCCTGGACGTCGCGGTCCGCAGACATCACACTGGGCGGGTCCGGCACGTCGCCGGGCCCGCTCCTGTGCGACGTGGGGGTCGATCGATGAGCACGAGCCAACGGGTGCGCGTGCTGGCACTGGGTGCCGTGGCCGCCCTGGCCGGGAGCCTGGCCCTGGTGGCGCCGGCCTCGGCCGACGTGTACGGCGGGCCCGGCTGCGACGTACCCCAGGTGAGTGCGGGCCCGATCCACGCCGGCGACTCCGCACCGGTGGCGCTCGACGACAGCGCCAGCGTGCCGGAGGGTCGTTTCGTGAGAATCGACGTGCTGGCCAACGACACCGATCCGGACGCCGCCGACCACCTGCGCCTGATCGACACCTCGAAACCGGCGGCGGGCCACGCCTGTGTCACCAGCGACGACACGATCTCCTACTACTCCTTCGGCGCCCCGGCCGACGGGACGGACTCCTTCTCCTACTCGATGACCGACGGTGACTACTACCGGACCGCGAAGGTCACTGTGCACGTGACGCCGACGACGGTGGCGGCCCCGACGGTGACGCGCACGATCAGCACGAGCAAGGCCAAGGTGGTGCGCAAGGGTGAGGTGAGGGTGACCAACCCGGACACCGTGCACACGATCGTGTTCCGCGCGGGAGCGGTGGGGGCGACCGAACGAGACATCCACCGCACCATCGAGCCCGGGGCGTCCACCGTCGTCGCGACCTCCCGTGACCGGCTGGACTACGAGACGATCGCCTACGGCGAGCTCGGTCCGCAGCAGGACCAGCTCGGGCTGAGGACGGGCACGATCGACACCCGCACGGCTGCGGTGACCTCGACCGACGTGCCGCCCGAGACGGCGCAGGACCAGCCGCAGTGGTCCGACACCATCGACACCGACTTCTGCGGTGGTTACGTCCGCGGCGGCACCGTCAACCATCCCGACGCCGCCCCCGGACCGGTCGCCGACACGGGCTCGGTCCCGGCCGGCGCGCCCGGGCTGGTCGACGTGCTCGGCAACGACACCGATCCCGACGGCGACGACCTCCACCTCGTCGGCACCGCCGTCGTGGGCGAGAACACCGGCCGGTTCTTCGCCTGCGTGCGCGGGGACAAGGTCTACGTGCTGGCGAACAGCCACTACGAGACCGGCGGCACCGACCCGCTGACCTACACGGTCACCGACGGGGACCGGATCCGCACGGCGACGATCGACGTCGAGACCCGACCGCTGCAGAGCGCACCGCCGACGGTGACCCGCACGATCACGCTGAGCGGCGCGAGGGTCGTCCGCAAGGGACAGGTCCGGGTGACCAACCCCGACCCCGACCACCAGCTGGTCTTCAGGGCGGGTCCGGCGCCGGGGCCCTTCGACATCCGTCGCACGCTGGCTCCTGGTGGGACGACGGTGATCGAGACCTCGCGCAGCCACCTCTACTACCGCAGCAGCGCGGTGATCGGGGACCGTGTGGAGACCGATGAGCAAGAGGTGCAGTCCGGACAGATCAACACCGTCGCCGGCACGGTGCGGGTCGACCCCGGTCCCCGGTGAGCCCCGGGCGACAGCGGGGGAGGGTGCCGCCCGATTCGCCTGCCCCGCCGGGCCCCGGCTAGCATGGCGTAGTTGCCACGGCGAGGGAGCCTGCCCGCGAGGGTGTTCCGTGATCGACGCGGCCGGTCTTCTCACACGTTGCACCGTGCCGCTTCTGCGCCGGTGCATCTCGCATCTCGACCGCGGGCAACCACCGAGCTTGAAGCTGTTGTCCGCTGTCGCACCCGAGGAGTCCTGCCACCATGTCCGATGACCACATCAAGGCCGAGCCGCGTACCGAGTTCGGCAAGGGTGCCGCCCGCCGTATCCGCCGCGACGACAAGATCCCGGCAGTCGTCTACACCGACGGCAACGAGCCGGTCCACATCACGCTGCCCGGCCACGACACGATGATGGCGCTCAAGAACGGCGGCCACAACGCCCTGCTCTACCTCGACATCAGCGGCAAGGAGCAGCTCGCGCTGACCAAGCAGGTCCAGGCCGACCCGATCAAGGGCTTCCTCGAGCACATCGACTTCGTCGCTGTCACCAAGGGCCAGAAGTACACCGTCGACGTCGACATCCACCTGGTCGGCGAGCCGGGCCCCGACGCCCTGATCGTCACCGAGAACAACACGGTGTCGATCGAGGCCGAGGCGACCAACATCCCGGAGTACATCGAGGTCTCGATCGAGGGCGTCCAGGTCGGCACCTACATCTACGCCTCCGAGCTGGTGCTGCCGGCCGGGGTCGGAGCTGCTCACCGACCCCGAGATCATGATCGTCAACGTCACGCACGCCCCGACCGCCGAGGAGGTCGAGTCCGAGCTGGAGGAGGCCGAGGCCGAGGCCGGCATCGAGCGCGACGAGACCGACGAGGAGATCGCGGAGGCCAGCGAGGCCAGCGCGGACGACGCCGCAGAGGGTGGCTCGGACGAGTCCTCGGACTCCTCCGGCGACAACGACTGAGCCGGCTGAGCCGCACCGCATCCTGATCGACGATGACAGACCCCGTGACGACGCCTGAGGCCTCGTCCGGGGTCTGGCTCGTCGTCGGGCTGGGCAACCCCGGCCCGAAGTACGCCGGCACCCGGCACAATGTCGGCTACCTGGTCACCGACGAGCTCGCCGAGCGGATGGGCTCGCCCTTCCGGGCCCACAAGTCCGGGCGAGCCGAGGTGGTCGAGGGGCGTCTCACCGCTCCCGGGACGCCTGGGCCCCGCGTCGTGCTGGCCCGGCCGCGCTGCTTCATGAACGAGACCGGTGGCCCGGTCAGGGCCCTGGCTTCCTTCTACAAGGTCGAGCCCTCGCGGATCGTCGCGATCCACGACGAGCTGGACATCGGCTTCGGCACGCTCCGGATCAAGTTCGGCGGTGGCGACAACGGCCACAACGGGCTGCGCTCGATGCGCTCCTCGCTCGGCACCGGCGACTTCTTCCGGGTCCGGGCCGGGGTCGGGCCGACCGCCCGGTCGTCAGGACCCGGCCGACTTCGTGCTCTCGACGTACTCCGGCGCCGAGCGCAAGGAGCTGCCGCTCCAGGTCGGTCTGGGCGCCGACGCCGTCGAGTCGTTGATCGCCGACGGCCTGGACCGCACGCAGAGCCGGTTCAACTCCTGAGTTCTCGCACCAGCGGGTCTTGACGTCGCGGGCTGCTTGCGGTGGTTGAGGAAGGACGAAGTCCTGACTCGAAACCTTGGGAGGCGAGGGTTGTGCTCCCGGCGTAGGGGCGGTCGGGTGCGGGGGTTTCGAGACGGCGCTGGCGCGCCTCCTCAACCAGCGGGTGGCGCTGGCCTCACCCGGTCTCGACGCCGTGGCGGCTTGCGGTGGTTGAGGAAGGACGAAGTCCTGTCTCGAACCCTTGGGAGGCGAGGGTTCTGCTCCCCGGCGTAGGGGCGGTCGGTGCCGGGGCTTCGAGACGGCGCTGGCGCGCCTGCTCGGCCAGCGTGGGTCGGGGTCTCGACGTCGCTCTGTGGCGCACCTCCTCGGCCAGCGTGCGCGTCGGGTCTCGAACGCCACTCGACCAGCGGTGAGGTCGAGAGCGCGCGCCGATTCCCGCTAGCGTGGCGCCGTGGACGAATTCGACCCCGGCACCCCTCCCGACGCCGCCCTGCGCGACGACCACGCCTTCGCCGCGTGGGCTGCGACCGTGGCCGGCGAGCTGCTGCTCGACGTACGCCGGGGCGGGCTGGAGGGTCGCGAGCTGAAGGACGCGGGCGACCTGGCCTCGCACGAGCTGCTGATGCGTCTCTTGGCCGAGCACCGCCCGGGCGACGCCGTGCTGTCCGAGGAGGGCAAGGACGACAAGGCTCGCCTGGAGGCTGAGCGGGTCTGGATCATCGACCCGGTCGACGGCACCCGGGAGTTCTCCGAGCCGCCGCGCGACGACTGGGCGATCCACGTCGCGCTGTGGACGCGGTCGGCTTCAGCCGCCTCCGGCGGCGAGCTGGTGGCCGGCGCCGTGGCCCAGCCCGGGCTGGGGGAGACCTTCCACACCGGCGCTCCGCCCGTGGTCCCGCCGTACGCCGGGGGCCCGCCGCGGATCGTCGCCTCTCGCACCCGCCCGCCGGCCTTCGTGCACGCGCTGGTGGAGCACCTCGGCGGTGAGCTGGTGCCGATGGGTTCCGCGGGCGCCAAGGTGGTCTCCGTCGCGCGCGACGTCAGCGACGCCTACGTGCACGCCGGGGGGCAGTACGAGTGGGACTCCGCCGCCCCGGTCGCCGTCGCCCGCGCCGCCGGGCTGTTCACCAGCCGCGTCGACGGCTCGCCGCTGGTCTACAACCAGGACGACGTGATGCTCCCCGACCTCGTCGTCTGCCGCCCGGAGCTCTCCGAGCCGGTCCTCGCCTTCCTGGCCGAGCACGGCACCGACTGACGCTCACCGGGCCGCTACTCACGGCTTACGGCGCGAGCGGGCGGTTCTGCACTGCGCCGGTGCGACTGGGGTGATACTTCTGCGCATGGCAACGCGCGCCCTGCTCCGCACCTGGGCCTGGCTGGTGCCCATGGCACTTGTCCAGACCCTGCCGGACTCCTTCCAGACGCTGGGCAACGGCTCCGCCGACCGCGGGTTCGCCTGGAGCCTGGTGCTTGGAGTGGCGGCAGGCCTCTCGTGGTACTGGCTGTCTCCCCGCGCCCTCGCCGAACGTCTTGCCCCGCTGGCGTTCATCGGGCTCGTGCTGATCGTCTTGGCGGTGATCGGTGGGCTCGCAGGCGGCGGCAAGGATGCGTCGTACGGCGCGGACCAGCCCTCGGTGTTCGCCATGGCGGGGGTGCTGTGCGGCTTGGTGCTGTCCGAGGCAGTCCACCGCTGGCGCCACGATGCGTACACGAAGACGCCCGCTGCCCAGGCAACAAGGACGCACAAGAGCTCCCCACGATGAAGCCGCGATTGCCACGATGAGTACGTCGTGGGAAGCGCGGGTCCGTCGGCATACCGTGGTGAACCTGCAACGGGTGCGCGAGACTTGGCCCATGTACGACCTGGATGCCCTGCCAGCGATCTCCACCGTCGAGCAGCTGGAGCAGTACGGCGTGCCCGCGCCCGCCACCCGGGACAAGGTGCTGCCCGCGCTGGAGCCGCTGCACGAGGAGTTCCTGGCGTGCCTCGCCGCTGGTGATGATCGCGACGACGGACGCCGCGGGTGGTTGCGA
The DNA here is from genome assembly GCA_963843875.1 of uncultured Actinomycetota bacterium. Lineage (GTDB taxonomy): Bacteria > Actinomycetota > Actinomycetes > Propionibacteriales > Nocardioidaceae > Marmoricola. The sequence continues at coordinate 446,674 of CAWJMC010000005.1, forward strand.
CGTCTCGCCCAAGGGTGACCCCGAGCGGGTCGCGCACGTGCTCGACCCGCACACGCTGGTGATCCCGGAGCGTCCGGGGAACAAGCGGATGGACGGCTTCCACAACCTGCTGCAGGACCCGCACGTCGGGCTGCTGTTCCTGGTCCCGGGCCGGGGCGACACGCTGCGGATCAACGGCACCGCCCGGCTGGTCACCGAGGCGCCGTTCTTCGACGACCTCGTGGTCAGGGGGCACCGGCCGCGGATGGTCCTGGCGGTGCGGATCGAGGAGGTCTTCCACCACTGCCCGAAGGCGTTCATGCGCTCGCGCACCTGGCAGCCCGAGACGTGGCACCCCGACGCGCTGCCGTCGTACGCCGAGGCGGCGAAGGTGCTGTGGCGCCGCGGCGACCCGGCCGAGGAGGTCGACCGGCACTACGACCCCGCGGTCTACGAGCGCGAGCTGTACGCCGCCGAGCCCGCGGTCGCCGAGACTGCCTCGCACTGATGGCCTCGCCCGCGATCGAGCTCGAGGTCGACGACAAGGTCGTGCGGATCTCCAACCCCGACCGGGAGTACTTCGGGGCCCGCGGTGAGACCAAGCTCGACCTGGTCGAGTACTACCTCTCGGTCGGCGACGGCATCGTCAACGCGTTGCGGGAGCGGCCGTGCATGCTGCACCGGTTCCCGAAGGGCGTCAGCGGCGACAAGGTGCACCAGAAGCGGCTGCCCTCGGGCGCGCCTGCGTGGATGGAGACGGTGCGGGTGCACTTCCCGCGGTGGAACCGCACCGCCGACGAGCTCTGCGTCACCGAGATCGCCCAGGTGGTGTGGGCGGTGCAGATGTCCACGGTCGAGTTCCACCCGTGGAACAGCCGACGGGCCGACGTGGAGAAGCCCGACGAGTGGCGGATCGACCTCGACCCCGGGCCGGAGTGCTCCTGGGAGCGGGTGCAGCGGGTCGCGCACGTGGCCCACGAGGTGCTCGAGGACCTCGGTGCGACGGGCTGGCCGAAGACCTCGGGCGGGTCCGGGATGCACGTCTACGTGCGGATCGTGCCCGACCACGGGTTCTCCGACGTACGCCGCGCGGCGCTGGCGTTCGCCCGCGAGGTCGAGCGGCGCGCACCGGAGGAGGTGACCACCACCTGGTGGCGCAAGGACCGCGACCCGGCCCGGCTCTTCGTCGACTACAACCAGAACGCCCGCGACCACACCATCGCCGCGGCGTACTCCGTGCGGGGCAACCCGATCGGCACCGTCTCCGCGCCGATCCACTGGCACGAGGTCGACGACTGCCACCCCGACGACTTCACCATCGCCACCATGCCCGCACGGTACGCCGAGATCGGCGACCTGCACGCCGGCATCGACGACGCCGTCTTCGACATCGCGCCCCTGCTGGAGTGGGCCGACCGGGACGAGGCGGCCGGCAAGGAGACCCCTCCCGAGCCCGACGCGGGATAGTCCCTGACGTTTCCGTCGTCTTCTGGGTGAAAAACGGTAGGTATCGTCAGGGACTATCCCGGCGGGGCGGTTGGGGCGGTGGTAGAGGTCTCGTTGGACGGGAAGATCAGCCGGCTGCCGAGGAACGACAGCGGGGCGGTCACCACGATCACGCCGCCACTGAGGTTGCGCGACATCCCGAGGGACAGCGCGATCTGCAGGGCCAGCAGCCCGACCAGGAAGACGCTGACGTAGAGCGCGCCGAACTTCACCGCGCGTACGCCGGTCAGCCGGGCCCGGAAGACGAACTTGCTCACCAGCCAGGTGGCCGTGACCAGGGCGAGGGCGTAGGCGATCACGTAGGCCACCCTCGGGTCGATGATCCGGGCGAGCACCGAGATCAGGGCCGCGGTGAACAGCGCGTTGCCGGCCCCGGCGACGATGAAGCGCAGCGCCTCCCACAGCTCGCGTGGTGCAGTCGGCAAGACGGGCCTCTCGGGGTGGGACGGGGGAGCCGGACCGGCAGGACAGGCACGGCGCAGGATGCAGGCCCGGGTCGGGGCGCAGGGTCAGAATAGGACGCCGCCACCCGGCGGCGAGCCAGCCGTCCGGGAATGCCGGAGGCGAATGGTTACCAATCGGTAGCCGCAGCGCCACCCACGACATACGCTCGGTCCATGAGCCTGCCTTCGGAGCACCCCAGCGTCACCGGTCCGGCCGACCCCGAGCACGACCCGCGAGCGTCGTACGCCCTCGAGCCCGACGCCGTGCAGGCGCTCACCGCTCGCATCATCTCCACGACCGGGCGCAGCGAGGCGTCGTTCACCCCGGTCACCGGGCAGCCCCTGGCCAGCATCCCGCAGTCCGGCGAGGACGACGTCGCGACGGCCTACGAGCAGGCCCGCCGGGCGCAGCAGGCCTGGGCACAGACCTCGCTCGACGACCGCGCCGAGCGGTTGCTGCGCCTGCACGACCTGGTGCTCGACCGGCAGGCGGAGATCCTCGACCTGGTGTGCTGGGAGTCGGCCAAGGCCCGCAAGGACGCCTTCGCCGAGGTGCTGCACGTCGCGCTGACCGCTCGCTACTACGGACGCACGGCGCACCGCCACCTCGACACCGAGCGCCGGGCCGGCTTCATCCCCGGCCTCCAGCGTGTCGAGGTCAACCACGTGCCCAAGGGCGTGGTCGGGATCATCTCGCCGTGGAACTACCCCTTCACCCTGGCCCTGTGCGACGGCATCCCCGCGCTGCTGGCCGGCAACGCCGTGGTGATCAAGCCCGACGCCCAGACCATGCTCTCGGCGCTGATCGGGGCCCAGCTGATCGAGGAGGCGGGCTTCCCGCGCGACCTGTGGACCGTCGTGGCGGGCTCCGGGCCCGAGATCGGGCCGGCGATGATGGAGCGCTCGGACTACGTCTGCTTCACCGGCTCGACGGCGACCGGCAAGGTGATCGCCCGCCAGGCCGCCGAGCGGCTGATCGGGGCCTCGCTCGAGCTCGGCGGCAAGAACCCGATCCTGGTGCTGCGCGACGCCGACCTGGACAAGGCCGCTGAGGGCGCCGTGCGCGCCTGCTTCTCCAACTCCGGGCAGCTGTGCGTGTCCACGGAGCGGATGTTCGTCGCCGACCAGGTCTACGACCGGTTCGTGAAGAAGTTCGTCGACCGGGTGCAGCGGATGCGTCTGGCCGCCGGCCTCGGCTGGGACAACGACATGGGCTCGCTGATCTCGGCCGACCAGCTCGACGCGACGCTCGCGCACGTCGAGGACGCCGTCGCCCACGGTGCGCACGTGCTGACCGGCGGGAAGGCGCGACCGGAGATCGCGCCGTACTTCTTCGAGCCGACCGTCCTGGAGGGCGTCACCCCGCAGATGGCCTGCTTCGGCACCGAGACCTTCGGCCCCGTGGTCAGCGTCTACCGCTTCCACGACGAGGCCGACGCGGTCGCGCGCGCCAACGACGGCGAGTACGGCCTGAACGCCTCGGTCTACACCCGCGACACCACTCGCGGCCGGGCCGTCGCCAAGCAGATCAAGTGCGGCACGGTCAACGTCAACGAGGCCTTCGCGGCCACCTTCGCCAGCATCGACTCGGAGATGGGCGGCATGCGGGAGTCCGGGATGGGTCGGCGCCAGGGCAGCGAGGGCGTACGCCGCTACACCGAGACGCAGTCGGTGGCCGTGCAGCGGGCCGGCCGGCTCTCGCCGATGCTCGGGCTCGACGAGGAGAAGTTCGCCAAGGTCACCACGCTGAGCCTGCGCCTGATGAAGAAGCTCGGGCGGGCCTGAGCCCCCCACACGTTCTGTCTCCCCCCTGCGTTCTCGCGAGCCACGGCTCCGCGAGGACCCCGTTCGTTCGTTGCAAGGAGCTCGTTGATGGGTGCGGACCCGTACGACTACGACGTCATCATCATCGGCTCGGGCTTCGGTGGCTCGGTCAGCGCGCTGCGGCTGACCGAGAAGGGCTACCGGGTCGCGGTCCTCGAGGCCGGCCGGCGCTTCGACGACCAGGACTTCGCCGACACCTCGTGGGACCTGAAGGGCTACCTCTTCCGGCCCGAGGTCGGCTGCTACGGCATCCAGCGCATCGACATGCTCAAGGACTGCCTGATCCTGTCCGGGGCGGGCGTCGGCGGCGGGTCCCTGGTCTACGCCAACACCCTCTACGAGCCGCTCGACCCGTTCTACACCGACCCGTCCTGGAGCGACGATCACCGACTGGAAGCGCGAGCTGGCGCCGTACTACGAGCAGGCCAAGCGGATGCTCGGCGTCGTGGAGTACCCGCACTTCACCCCGGCCGACGAGGTGATGAAGCAGACCGCCGAGAAGCTCGGCGTCGGCGACACCTTCCACCCGACACCGGTCGGCGTCTTCTTCGGTGGCCCCGGGCAGCAGCCCGAGGAGGCCGTGCCCGACCCGTACTTCGGGGGTGCCGGGCCCGACCGCAACCCGTGCCGCAACTGCGGCGAGTGCATGACCGGCTGCCGGCACAACGCCAAGAACACCCTGGCCAAGAACTACCTGCACCTGGCCGAGTCGCAGGGCGCGGTGGTGCACCCGATGACCACGGTGACCCGGGTGCGGCCCGGAGGTGATGGCGGCTACGAGGTGACCTGCCGCTTCACCAAGTCCAAGCGCCCCGACGCGGGGACGCGTGTGCTCACGGCCGAGCAGGTGATCTTCTCCGCCTCCGCACTGGGCACCCAGCGGCTGCTGTTCAAGATGCGCGACGAGGGCGACCTGCCGGCCGTCTCCGAGCGGCTCGGGGAGCTCTCGCGGACCAACTCCGAGTCGATCCTCGGCGCGATCGCGCCTGACCGGACGTCGACTACTCCGAGGGCGTGGCGATCACCTCCTCCTTCCACCCCGACGAGCACACCCACATCGAGCCGTGCCGCTACGGCCACGGGTCCAACGCGATGTCCCTGCTGCAGACGGTGCTCACCGACGGGGACGGCGCCGGGCCGCGCTGGCGGACCTGGCTGAAGGAGATGTGGCGCCAACGCCGCAGCATCACGGCGCTGTACGACGTCAAGCACTGGTCCGAGCGCACCGTGATCGCCCTGGTGATGCAGACCGTGGACAACTCCATCACCGTCTTCTCCCGGCCGACCCCGCTCCTGGGCCGGCTCACCGCAGGGCGCTCCCTGAGCTCGAGGCAGGGGCACGGCGTGCCCAACCCGACCTGGATCCCGATCGCCAACAAGGCGGTGCGCACCATCGCCGAGCTGATCAACGGCACCCCGGGAGGCACCATCGGCGAGCCGTTCAACCGGCCGCTGACCGCGCACTTCATCGGCGGCGCCACGATCGGGGAGAGCGCCGAGACCGGCGTCATCGACGCCTACCACCGGATGTTCGGCCACCCCGGCCTGCACGTCGTCGACGGCTCGGCGATCAGCGCCAACCTGGGCGTCAACCCGTCGCTGACGATCACCGCCCAGTCGGAGCGCGCGATGGCCTACTGGCCGAACAAGGGTGAGCCCGACCGGCGCCCCGCCCTCGGCGAGCCCTACGCGGCGATGGCGCCGGTGCCGCCGCTGCACCCCGTCGTACCCGAGTCGGCGCCGGGGGCGCTGCGGCTGCCCATCGTCGAGGTCGGCTGAGCCCGGCCCCGGGCTGAGCCCGGACCTCGGGTGAACGTGCTCTCCAGAAACCTCAGAGCTCGACCGTAACCCCGCTCTGCCCGCCTCGTTGACCCCAGTGAGACGCCCGTGGAGCCCGGCTCCGCGGTCTCGCACACGGTCCGCGGTGCGTGGACATGACCAGGGCCCGATCACCCTCCCTCCCCGATCGGGCCCTGGTTCATGTCCACCCACCGCCGGCTGGGTCGGTCCCGGCCTGCTCCGCTAGGGTTCGAGCCTCCGGCTGACCCACCGAAAGGCCTCTTCTGGTGACCGACCACGACCTGGTCCTCGTCGTCGACTTCGGCGCCCAGTACGCCCAGCTCATCGCCCGGCGGGTGCGTGAGGCCAAGGTGTACTCCGAGATCGTCCCGCACACGATGCCGGTCGAGGAGATGCTGGCGAAGAACCCGAAGGCGATCGTGCTCTCCGGTGGGCCGTCCTCGGTGTACGAGCCGGGTGCCCCGGCACTCACCCCCGACCTGGTCGACGGTCGGGTGCCGGTGTTCGGGATCTGCTACGGCTTCATGGCCATGGCCCAGGCGCTCGGCGGCACCGTCGCGCAGACCGGGCAGCGAGAGTACGGCCGGACGACGGTGAGCGTCCTGGAGCCCGGCACCCTGCTGGCCGGCGTACCCGCCGAGCTGACGTCGTGGATGTCGCACGGTGACGAGGTGGTCGCAGCGCCCGCCGGGTTCACCGTCAACGCGCGCTCGCCCCGGGCCACCGTCGCGGCCTTCGAGGACGTCGAGCGTCGCCTGGCCGGGGTGCAGTGGCACCCCGAGGTGATGCACACGGCGTACGGCCAGGAGGTGCTGGAGCACTTCCTGCACGAGATCGCCGGCTGCCGGCCGACCTGGACGATGCTGAACATCGTCGAGGAGCAGATCGCCGCCGTCTCCGCCCAGATCGGACCCGAGGGCCGTGCCATCTGCGGGCTGTCCGGCGGCGTCGACTCTGCTGTCGCGGCCGCCCTCGTGCAGCGGGCGATCGGCGACCGGCTGACCTGCGTGTACGTCGACCACGGGCTGATGCGCGAGGGCGAGACCGAGCAGGTCGAGCGGGACTTCGTCGCCGCGACCGGGGTCGACCTGGTCGTCGTGAACGCGGAGAAGCAGTTCCTCGACGCCCTGGCGGGGGTGAGCGACCCGGAGCAGAAGCGCAAGACGATCGGTCGCGAGTTCATCCGGGTGTTCGAGGCCGCCGAGGCCGACGCGCTCGCGAAGTACGCCGACGAGGGCAACAAGGTCGCCTTCCTGGTGCAGGGCACCCTCTACCCCGACGTGGTCGAGTCCGGCGGCGGCGCCGGCACCTCCAACATCAAGTCGCACCACAACGTCGGCGGCCTGCCCGACGACCTCGAGTTCGAGCTCGTCGAGCCGCTGCGCACCTTGTTCAAGGACGAGGTGCGCCTGGTCGGCGAGCAGCTCGGCCTGCCCGCGGAGATCGTCTGGCGCCAGCCGTTCCCCGGCCCCGGGCTGGGCATCCGGATCATCGGCGAGGTCACCCGTGAGCGCCTCGACATCCTGCGCGCCGCCGACGCGATCGCGCGCGCCGAGCTCACGGCGGCCGGCCTGGACCGCGACATCTGGCAGATGCCGGTCGTGCTGCTCGCCGACGTACGCTCCGTCGGCGTGCAGGGTGACGGGCGCACCTACGGCCATCCCGTCGTGCTGCGTCCGGTGACCTCGCAGGACGCGATGACCGCCGACTGGGCCCGGTTGCCCTACGAGGTGATGGAGACGATCTCGACCCGGATCACCAACGAGGTCGGCGAGATCAACCGGGTCACCGTCGACATCACGTCCAAGCCACCGGGCACCATCGAGTGGGAGTAGGTAGCCACGACGCCTCCGCGCGGTGACCGGCCGGCGTGAGGCTCCTCACGCTGCGGCATGACAAGGCTCGCGGACGGGCACGGGACCGGCATGCACCGACTCCTCGACGTCCGGGTCCCCCCGAAGGCCCGGGCGGTGGCCATCGTCCTGCACGGCGGTGGCGGACGTCCCGGTGGTCCGGAGGTCAGTCCGGCCCAGCTCTCGGTGCTGCGCATGGTCCCGGTCGCACGCCGGGTGGCCAGGGCCGGTCGTGGTCAGCTGGCGGTGCTCCGGCTCCTGAACAGCCGCCGCGGCTGGGACACCGAGGTGACACCGCTCGCGGACGCCGCCTGGGCCATCGAGGAGGTACGACGGCGCTTCGGGGACCTGCCCGTGGGACTGGTCGGCCACTCGCTCGGTGGCCGGGCGGCGCTGCTGGGCGGTGAGCGACCGGGGGTGCAGAGCGTGGTCGCGCTGAACCCGTGGCTCTACGGGAGTGAGGACCCCGACCTGACCGGTCGGGACGTGCTCGTGGTGCACGGCACCCGGGACCGGATCGCCTCGCCGCGACACGCCGAGCAGGTCGTGGGGCGGGTGCGCCGGCGTACCGACGTGCAGCTGCGCCTGGTCGAAGGCGGCAAGCACGCGATGTTGCGCCACGGGAGCGACTTCGAGGCCGCGGCAGCCGGATTCACCGTCCGGAGCCTGCTCGGCACGCAGTGATCGCCGAGACCGTGTCGGCCTCGGCGATCACCTCACGCTCAGATCCGCGCAGCCTGGCTCAGGCCCTGCTGCGGTTGAAGATGCTCCAGCCGCCGGGGCCCACGGCCAGTCCGACGACGATCAGGATGATGCCGAAGATGACGCTGCCGCTGATCAGGGTGACGATCCCGGCGATGACCAGGATGACGGCGATGATCCACAACAAGAAACCCATGATGATGCTCCGCTCGTAGGGGGCGACTCTGCCCGAGGCCCGCATGGATGCGCGGCCCAACCGAAGCGTGCCAGCGATCACCGGCGAGTGCACGTCGGCGAGTACCCCCTTCCGGGTGGTGCTGTGCCGGCTCGCTCACTGCTCAGCGTCGTGGACCAGCAGCGCCTGGTACCCGCCGACCAGGTCGGTCGCTCCGCCCAGACCCAGGTCCTGCAGGGTCGCCGCGGCCAGGCTGGAGCTGTAGCCCTCGTTGCAGACCAGGATGATCCGACGCCCGGGGTCGAGGTCGAGGTCGAGGTCGCGCAAGCGGTCCGGTGAGCTGGGGTCGAGACGCCACTCGAGCACGTTGCGGTCGATCACGACCGCCCCGGGCAGCACGCCGTCACGCCGGCGCTGCTCGACCGGACGGGTGTCGACGACCAGCGCGCCGGCGGCGACCTCGGTGGCCAGCGCCTCCGGCCGTACGCGGTCGAGGCCGACCCGGGCCGCCGCCAGCAGGCCGGCGATCCGGCTCTCGCCCGTCGGGCTCATCGCGGTCCCCGCATCCGGCGCCGGTCGTCCGGCAGGCGGAGGGTGAGGCCGGACTTGTCGAGGTGGGCCAGGAGCGGCAGGACCACCCGGCGACTGGTCCCCAGCGCCGTGCGGGCCTGGCTGGTGGTGAAGGGCTGGTCCAGCTCGGCGAGCCGGGCGGCCGCCTGCTGCGCCGCACCGGGCAGGAGCACGACGCGCTCGGCCAGGCGGAGCAGGGCGCCGGCGCGGTGCAGGCGGACCAGGGCGTGGTCGTCCAGCCCGAGCTCGGTGAGCCGCCCGGCGTCCGGGGCCGCGAACGGCGTACGCGCCAGGTCCCCGCGCAGCGCCACCAGGGCCGGTGAGGCGGGCGGCTCGGCGGCGGCCGACGCGACCCGCAGCCGTCCGGAGTCGTGGAGCACCGGCGGGCGGGCCAGGGCCACGGCCAGCTCGGGCGCGGGCAGGCCGAGCAGCTGGGCGGCCTGCGCCGGGGTGAGTCCGTCGTCGGTGTCGCGCACCGCCTGGTGCAGCCGTTCGGACAGGTCGGCCGCGTGGCGGGCCGCCACGAGCCAGTCCCCCACCCGGAGGGTGTCCGGCGGGAGCGGATCGTCGACCAGTCCGAGCCGGTGCAGCCGGGCCGCGATCGGCCACGCCGCGCAGGTCCAGCTGGGAGTGTGTGGAACCGTCCAGACCGGCCAGCGCCTCGGCCCGCGCCGGCGCCGCGCCGCGCCGGCGCAGGGGAGCGGGATCCGCGTCGAGCACCGAGACCCCCCACAACCGACGGCTGCCGGGGTCGCGCACGATCATCCGGTCCCCGATGCGGAGCGGGAGCGGGCGGTCCAGGGTGAGCCGCAGGTGGTCCTCGCCCAGCGGTCGGGCGTGCACGGACAGGGAGGTCGCGCCGACGTGCAGCAGCGGCCGTTCGGGCACCGCCTCGCCGCGGTGCAGGCGCACGTCGACCACCCCGACGTCCTCGAAGGCGCCCGGCGTGACCAGGGCCGCGGGGCGGTGGTCGCCGCCCTGGTGGCCGCTCTTCCCGCCGAGGCTCAGGGCGACCCGCGCGACGCCGGAGGCCCGCTCGACCTGCTGCTGGAGGCACTCGATGCCGCGGACCCGGACGCTGCGCCCGTCGAGCGCCAGCTGGTCGCCGACCCGCACGGTCCCGGACGTGAGGGTGCCGGTGACGACCGTGCCGGTGCCCCGGACGTGGAACTGCCGGTCGGGCCAGAGGCGTACGTCGGCGTCCCGGTCCGGATCCGGGAGCTGTCGCAGGACCCCGACGAGCGCGTCGCGCAGCGCGTCGAGCCCCGCGCCGGTGCGGCTCGACACGGCGACCGCGCCGATCCCGGCCAGTGAGGTGCGAGCCAGCTCGTCGCGGGCGCGGGCCATCGCCGGCCCGGGGTCGGCGAGGTCGGACCGGGTCACCACCAGCAGGCCGTGCTCGACCCCGAGCGCGTCGAGGGCGGCGAGGTGCTCACCCGCCTGTGGCATCCAGGGGTCGTCGGCCGCGACCACGAACAGCACGACCGGCGCCGGCCCGAGACCGGCCAGGGTGGTGTCGATGAACCGCTCGTGGCCGGGCACGTCGACGAAGGCCACGTCGCCGAGGTCCGCCAGCCGGCACCAGCAGTAGCCGAGCCGGATCGACAGGCCGCGCTCCTTCTCCTCGGCCAGCCGGTCGGGATCGTGTCCGGTGAGGCGCTGGACGAGGCTGGACTTGCCGTGATCGACGTGCCCGGCGGTGGCGACGACGTGCACTAGGGCGTGCCTCCTAATCCCATGGTCTGCTGCGCGGCGCCCGGCACGCACACTGGCGGCGCCGGAATCGCTCGCAGTGGCGCTGCCACAGCATCGCTCTTCCGCCTTGCCATCGCACGCGCCGGACGTCGCTCGCGACGACCAGGATTAGGAGACACCACCTACAGCACGTCGCGCACGAGGCCGGCGAGGAGGTCGTCGTCGCGGGGGTCGACGGCGATCAGGTCGAGCAGCAGCCGGCCGTCGACGACATGACCGACGACCGGGGTGGGTGCCGCGCGCAGGGCGGTCGCGAGGTCGGCGGGCAGGGTCACCGCGGCGCTGGTGAGGACCACGCCGGGAGCACCGCCGCCGCCCACGGCGGCGTCGGACACCACGGCCGTCGCCGGGTCACCGATCGCGCGGGCGAGTGCGTCGGCACGGCGCAGCAGCGCGTCCGGAGTCGCTGCGAGGGCGGTGACGACCGGGTTCGGCGGGCCGGTCAGGGTCGCCTCCAGGGCAGCCAGGGTGAGCTTGTCGACCCGCATCGCCCGGGCCAGCGGGTGCCGTCGCAACCGGCGTACCAACGCCTCCTCGCCCAGCATCAGGCCGCACTGCGGGCCGCCCAGGAGCTTGTCGCCGGAGGCGGTGACCAGGTCGGCGCCGGCGCGCAACCAGGTGTCCGCGTCGGGCTCGTCCGGCAGACGGGGGTGCGGGGCCAGCAGCCCCGAGCCGATGTCGGCCACGGTGGGCACGCCCAGCGTCGCCAGCTCCTCGACGGCGACGGCTGAGGTGAAGCCCTCGACCCGGAAGTTCGACGGGTGCACCTTCAGCACGCACCCGGTGTGCTCGCCCACGGCGTCGGCGTAGTCGGCGAGCCGCACCCGGTTCGTCGTACCGACCTCGCGCAGGCGCGCCCCGGTCGACTCCAGCAGGTCGGGGATCCGGAAGCCGTCGCCGATCTCGACCATCTCCCCGCGGGCGACGACGATCTCGCGGCCGGCGCCGAGGGCGCAGGCGGCCAGGGCCAGCGCGGCCGCACCGTTGTTGACCACGTGGACCCCGCCGGCGGCCGGCACGGCGCGCGGCGAGCGCGTCGAGCGCCCCGGCGCCGCGTGGTCCGCGGCGGCCGGTGGCCAGGTCGAGCTCGACGTCCGTCGTACCGGCAGCGCGGGCGAGGGCGTCGACGGCGGCGTCCGACAGGGGGGCACGACCGAGGTTGGTGTGCACCACGACCCCGGTGGCGTTGACGACCCGGCGCAGCGAGCCCGGCTCCGGTGGCAGCCGCTCCAGCACCGTGCCGACCACGGCGCCGGGGGGGACCGCCCCACTGCGGCACTCCTCCAGCACCAGGCGTACGACGTCACGCACCCGGGAGCGGCCGAGCAGTCTCGGCGGCCGCGGCGACCTCCGGTGCGAGCAGGACCTCGTGCGCGCTGGGCGTCGCGCGGCGGGGGTCGTCGTACAACTCACCCTCCTGACGGACGTCGTGGCGGGGCTGCTCGGGCTGGCGGAGGCGGACGGGAATCGAACCCGCCTGACCGGGATGCCCGGCCACTACGGTTTTGAGGACCGCGCCCGTCACCAGACGAGGAACGCCTCCGCCTGCGATCCTAGGCGGCGGCGCGACCCGCCTCGCTGACCGGGCAGGTTTTCACCTCCCCGAGCGCGTCGACCGGGCGCGTTTTCACAGCCGTGCCGGTGAAAACGTGCCCGGTCGGCGCGACGGCGTGAAACGTGCCCGGTCGGCGACGCGGCGTGAAAACGTGCCCGGTCAGCGCTGTCACCCTTGCGAGGGGTGGTCGACCGGGGGGAGTCAGGGGTTAGCGTGTGCGCTGTGGGAGACAAGGCGTTCCTGGGGTGGCCGCTGCTGCGCGCAGCTGCACCGGCAAGGACAAGCTCGGGCGCGGCACGGCCGCGATGTCGACCCGCAGCGAGACCCTCGAGCCGCGCACCACGACCGCCGACCGGGTGGTCGACTCGGTCTGCCCGTACTGCGCCGTCGGCTGCGCGCAGAAGGTGTTCGTCAAGGACGAGTAGGTCACCCAGATCGAGGGCGACCCGGCCAGCCCGATCTCGCGCGGCCGGCTGTGCCCCAAGGGCAGCGCCAGCAAGCAGCTGGTCACCTCGCCCACCCGGGTGACCAAGGTCCGCTACCGCCGCCCGCACGGCACCGAGTGGGAGGACCTCGAGCTCGACACTGCGATGGACATGATCGCCGACCGGGTGATCAAGACCCGCAAGGAGTACTGGGAGTGGGAGACGCCCGGACGGCGTGCGCACCCGGCGCACGACCGGCATCGCGAGCCTCGGAGGAGCGACCCTCGACAACGAGGAGAACTACCTCATGAAGAAGCTCTACACCGCGATGGGCGCGATCCAGATCGAGAACCAGGCCCGTATTTGACACTCCTCCACGGTTCCCGGTCTGGGGGCCTCGTTCGGCCGGGGAGGGGCCACCACCTTCCAGCAGGACCTCGCTGAGTCCGACTGCATCCTGATCCAGGGATCCAACATGGCCGAGGCGCACCCGGTCGGGTTCCAGTGGGTGATGGAGGCCAAGCGCAAGGGCGCGACGGTGATCCACGTCGACCCGCGCTTCACCCGGACCTCGGCCGTGGCCGACCTGCACGTGCCGCTGCGCGCCGGCAGCGACATCGCGCTGCTCGGCGCGCTGGTCAACCACGTGCTGGTCAACGAGCTCGACTTCCGCGAGTACGTCACGACCTTCACCAACGCCGCCAACCTCGTCGGCGAGGAGCTTCGCGCGACACCGAGGAGCTCGACGGGCTGTTCTCCGGCTTCGACGCCGAGACCGGGGAGTACGACCACACGACCTGGCAGTTCCAGACCGACGAGCACGGCAAGCCGCGCTGCCGACCCCACCCTCGCCGACCCGCACTGCGTCTGGCAGATCCTCAAGCGGCACTTCGCCCGCTACACCCCGGAGATGGTCCTTGAGGTCTGCGGCATCGAGCCCGAGCAGTTCGCCAAGGTCGCCGAGGCCCTGACCCGCAACTCGGGCCGCGAGCGCACCAGCGCGATCTGCTACGCCGTCGGCTGGACCCACCACAGCGTCGGGGTGCAGATCATCCGCACCGCCGCGATCCTGCAGACCCTGCTCGGCAACATGGGCCGCCCGGGTGGCGGCATCCTCGCCCTGCGCGGGCACGCCAGCATCCAGGGCTCGACCGACATCCCGACGCTGTTCGACAACCTGCCGGGCTACGTGCACATGCCCAACGCCTGGCGACCATCCCGACCTGGACAGCTTCTGCGCACCCGAGGAGGTCAAGGCCGGCTTCTGGGGCGAGATGCGCTCCTACCTGGTGAGCATGCTCAAGGCCTGGTACGGCGACGCGGCGACCGCCGGAGAACGACTTCTGCTACGACTACCTGCCGCGCCTGACCGGCGACCACTCGACGTACCAGACGGTGGTCGGCCAGATCGAGGGCCGGGTCAAGGGCTACTTCCTCGTGGGTGAGAACCCCGCGGTGGGCTCGGCCAACGGCAAGATGCAGCGTCTGGGCATGGCCAACCTGGACTGGCTGGTCGTGCGCGACATGGCGATGATCGAGTCGGCGACGTTCTGGAAGGACGGCCCCGAGATCGAGACCGGCGAGCTGGTCACCGAGGACATCGGCACCGAGGTCTTCTTCCTGCCCGCCGCCTCGCACGTGGAGAAGTCCGGCTCCTTCACCCAGACCCAGCGGATGCTGCAGTGGCGGACCAAGGCGGTCGAACCGCCGGGCGAGGCCCGCAGCGACCTGCAGTTCTACTACGAGCTCGGCCGGCGGATCCGGGAGCGGCTCGCCGGCTCCACCGACGAGATGGACCGTCCGCTGCTCGACCTGACCTGGGACTACCCGACCGAGGGCGTGCTCGACGAGCCCGACGGCGACGCGGTCCTGCGCGAGATCAACGGTGCCGACGCCGAGGGCAAGATGCTCTCGTCGTACACCCAGCTGAAGGCCGACGGCTCCACCACGCGCGGGCTGCTGGATCTACACCGGGGTGTACGCCGACGGCGTCAACCAGAGCGCCCGGCGCAAGCCGCACTGGGAGCAGAGCCACGTCGCGCCCGAGTGGGGCTGGGTGTGGCCGGCCAACCGCCGGATCATCTACAACCGGGCTTCGGCCGACGCCGACGGCAAGCCGTGGAGCGAGCGCAAGAAGTACGTCTGGTGGGACGCCGAGCAGGGCAAGTGGGTCGGCGACGACGTGCCCGACTTCGTGGTCGATCGGGACCCGGCGTACCGCCCGGACGCCGACGCGGTCGGCCCGGCGGCGCTCAGCGGTACCGACGCGTTCGTGATGCAGGCCGACGGCAAGGCGTCGCTGTTCGTGCCCAACGGGGTCAAGGACGGTCCGCTGCCCTCGCACTACGAGCCGGTCGAGTCGCCGGTGCACAACGCCGTCTACTCCCGGCAGAACAACCCCGGCCGGGAGAAGCGCTCGACCCCGTCGAACCCGACGAACCCCTCCTACGGCACCGTCTACCCGTTCGTCTACACCAGCTACCGGGTCACCGAGCATCACACCGCGGGCGGGATGAGCCGCACCCTTCCGGTGCTCTCCGAGCTGCAGCCGGAGATGTTCTGCGAGGTCTCCCCGCGGCTGGCCGAGCTCCGCGGTCTCGAGCACGGCGGCTGGGCCACCATCACCACCGGTCGTTCGGCGATCGAGGCCCGGGTGATGGTGACCAGCCGGTTGCGCTCGCTGCGCCTGGGGCGGCAGTGGGTCGAGCAGGTCGGCCTGCCCTACCACTGGGCCGGCAACGGCGTCGTGACCGGGGACTCCGTCAACGACCTGGTCAACGTCACCACCGATCCCACCGTGCACATCCAGGACAAGGTCGGCACGTGCGACATCCGCCCCGGCCGGCGGCCCCGCGGACCGGCCCTGGTGGCGCACGTCGAGGACTACCGCAAGCGCGCGGCGAACGAGCACGCCGAGGCGGAGTCGCCCGACGTCGCCACCTCCGACCCCCACGGCAGCGACGAGACCGGTCTTCCCCCAGGGTGGCCAGCGTGACGGCCACCAGAGCAAGGAGTCCTGATGACCAAGACCTTCCTCGGCGCGTCTCTCGACGGCCCGCTGCACGACGTCTCCGCCGACGCGGGGCACACCGACGACAAGCCGCGGATGGGTTTCTTCACCGACACCTCCGTGTGCATCGGCTGCAAGGCGTGCGAGGTCGCCTGCAAGCAGTGGAACGACGTCCCCCAGGCCGACGACCAGGCCGACATGATCTGGACCGGCGAGTCCTACGACAACACCAGTGCGCTCGGCTCCGACACCTGGCGACACGTGGCCTTCATCGAGAAGACGCCCGCCCGGTCGACCGCTCCTTCGGTCGAGCTCGGGATGCCCGGCAGTGGCCCGCCCGGCTGGGACACCCCGGTCGGCGAGCTGCCGAGCGGTGAGTCCCAGTCGACCGCCTCCGCCGACGGCACGATCACCTGGCTGATGAGCTCCGACGTGTGCAAGCACTGCACCCACGCCGCCTGCCTCGACGTGTGCCCGACCGGGTCGCTGTTCCGCACCGAGTTCGGCACCGTGGTCGTCCAGCCCGACATCTGCAACGGCTGCGGCTACTGCGTGCCGGCCTGCCCGTACGGCGTGATCGACCAGCGCAAGGACGACGGCCGGGTCTTCAAGTGCACGTTGTGCTACGACCGGCTCAAGGACGGCCAGACCCCGGCCTGTGCCCAGGCCTGCCCGACCAACTCGATCCAGTACGGCGAGGTCGACGAGCTGCGCGAGCGCGCGGCCGCCCGGGTGGAGGAGCTGCACGCCAAGGGCGTGGACGTGGCGCGGCTCTACGGCGCCGACCCCGAGGACGGCGTCGGTGGCGACGGGGCGTTCTTCCTGCTCCTCGACGAGCCGGAGGTCTACGGCATGCCGCCCGACCCGGTGGCCACCACCCGCGACATCGGCTCGCTGTGGAAGCACGTCGGGGCCGCCGCCGTCGCGCTCACCGGGCTCGGCGTCGCCTCGTTCCTGGGCCGGAAGGGCTGAGCCGTGCCCCGCGAGCAGTCGATGGTGCCGCAGGCCGAGTTCGAGTCCTACTACGGCCGCCAGATCATCAAGACCCCGACCTGGAAGACCCCCGACGTCCCGCTCTACCTGTTCCTGGGCGGGGTCGCGGGCGGCTCGGCGCTGCTCGCCGAGGGTGCGGCACTCAGCGGCAACAAGGACCTGGAGCACTTCGCCCGAGGAGCCGCCGCGATCGCGGCGGCCGGCGGCACCGGCTGGCTGGTGCACGACCTGGGCCGTCCGGAGCGGTTCTTGAACATGCTGCGGGTCTTCAAGCCGACCTCGCCGCTCTCGGTGGGGTCCTTCATCCTGGCGCCGTTCAGCTCCCTGGCCGGGGCGTCGTACGCCGCCCAGGTCACCGGCTGGTTCCCGCGGCTGGGCCGCCTGGCCGGCGCCGGCTCGACCCTCTTCGGGCCGCCGCTGGTGACCTACACCGCGGCCCTGATCGCCAACACGGCCGTGCCGGCGTGGCACGAGGCGCACAAGGAGCTGCCGTTCGTCTTCGCGGGCTCCGGTGCCTCGGCCGCCGGAGGGCTGGCGATGGTGTTCCTGCCGGCCGACGTGAGCGGGCCGGCCTACCGGATGGCCTTGGCCGGTGCGGCGCTCGAGGTGGCCAGCACCGAGCTGATGACCTCCCGCCTCGGCCTGCACGCCGAGGTCTACGAGAAGGACCGCCCGGGCCTCTTGATGAAGACGGCCCGTGCGCTGACCGTGACCGGCGCGGCGCTGTCGGTGCTGGGACGCCGCAAGCGCTGGGTGCGCGCGCTGGCGGGAGCGGCGTACCTCGCCGGCTCGGTGACCACCCGCTTCGGGATCTTCGAGGCCGGGCTGGCCTCGGCGCGCGACCCGAAGTACATCGTGATTCCCCAGAAGGAGCGGGTCCAGCGCCGCGAGCAGGAGCGGGCGGCCGCGCGCGGCCGGGAGCGGCACCGCGTAGTTTCGGGCGGGTGGACTCCAGCGCCGTTCGACTGACCCAGTACGCCGCCGGTGGCGGGTGCGCCTGCAAGGTGCCGCCCGGCGAGCTGGAGGCCGTGCTGGCGGGAGCTGAACCTCTCCCAGGCCCACGACGACCTGCTGGTCGGCCTCGACGACGGCGACGACGGGGCCGTGGTCCGGATCTCGGGGGACCAGGCGATCGTGCTCACCACGGACTTCTTCACCCCGGTGGTGGACTCGGCCTACGACTGGGGCCGGATCGCCGCCGCCAACGCCCTCTCCGACGTCTACGCCATGGGCGGGCGGCCGGTCGTGGCGGTCAACCTGCTGGGCTGGCCGCGCGACAAGATCCCCTTCGAGCTGGCCGCCGAGGTGCTGCGCGGCGGCGCCGAGATCTGCGCCGAGGCCGGCTGCTTCCTCGCCGGCGGGCACAGCATCGACGACCCGGAGCCGAAGTACGGCCTGGCGGCGACGGGGCTGGCCGACCCGGCGCGCCTGCTGCGCAACGACGCGGGCGTGGCCGGCGTACCCCTGACGCTGACCAAGCCGCTGGGACTGGGCATCCTGAACAACCGGCACAAGGCGACCGGCGAGGTGTTCGAGGAGGCGGTCGCGACGATGACCGGCCTGAACCGGGACGCCTCGCGCGCCGCGCTCGACGCGGGAGCGGTGTGTGCGACGGACGTGACCGGGTTCGGTCTGCTCGGGCACCTGTTCAAGCTGTGCCGGGCCAGCGGGGTCGGTGCCGTGATCGAGGCCGCCGCGGTGCCGTACGTCGAGCCCGCCCGCCGCTCCCTGGCCGAGGGCTTCGTCCCGGGTGGCTCGCAGCGCAACCTGGACTGGGTCCGCGACCAGGTCACGAGCGACCTCGGTGAGGACGAGCTGCTGCTGCTGGCCGATGCCCAGACCTCCGGGGGCCTGCTGGTGGCCGGCGAGCTGCCCGGCCACCCGGTCGTGGGGCGCCTCACCGCCGCGACGTCGACCGGCGCGCCGATCCAGGTCGTCTGACGGCCGACCGGTCCCGTGCCACCCCATCGGGTGCGCATGCTCCGCGCGGATGGGGGCACGATCAGGACATGACTGCTGACCTGAGCGGAAAGAAGATCGCCTTCATCGTGGCCAACTCCGGTGTCGAGCGTGCCGAGCTGAGCACCCCGTGGCAGGAGCTGGGCGACGCCGGCGCCGAGACCACGCTGATCTCCCCCGAGAAGGGCACCGTGCAGTCCTTCGACAACGACGTCGAGAAGGCCGAGACCTTCGAGGCCGACCTGGCGATGGCGGACGCCGATCCCGCCGACTTCGACGGCCTGGTCATCCCCGGCGGCACCACCAACGCCGACAGCCTGCGCACCGACCGGCACGCCGTGGCGTTCGTCAAGGCGTTCGTCGAGGCGAAGAAGCCGATCGCGGCGATCTGCCACGCTCCGTGGAACCTGGTCGAGGCCGGTGTCCTGCCCGGGCAAGACGCTGACCTCGTTCCCGTCGCTGCAGACCGACGTGCGCAACGCCGGTGGCACCTGGGTCGACGAGGAGGCGTTCACCTGCCCGGCCGAGGGCTGGACGCTGGTGACCAGTCGCGACCCCGACGACCTGCCGGCCTTCGTCGAGGCCGCGGCAGCGGCCTTCGCCGGCACCACCGACTGAGAGGAGAGCCCGTGCAGTCCCAGATCACCCTCACGGTGGACGGAAGCGAGCGCTCGCTGAGCGTGGACACCCGGACCACCCTGCTCGACGCGCTGCGCGAGAACCTCGGCGTCATCGCCCCCAAGAAGGGGTGCGACCACGGACAGTGCGGGTCGTGCACCGTGCTGCTCGACGACCGGCGCCACCTGTCCTGCCTGACCCTGGCGGTGGCCCAGGACGGCGCGAACGTGGTCACGGCGGCCGGCCTGGCCGGGTCGGAGGACGAGCTGCACCCGGTGCAGCAGGCCTTCCTCGACCACGACGGCTACCAGTGCGGCTACTGCACCCCCGGCCAGGTCTGCTCGGCGGTCGGGATGCTGGACGAGGCCAAGCAGGGCCATCCCAGCCACGTGACGCGAGGACCTCGACGAGGACGTCGACCTCACCGACGACGAGATCCGCGAGCGGATGAGCGGCAACCTGTGCCGCTGCGGGGCGTACGCCGGGATCCTCGGTCGCGAGTCCGCGCGAGGTCGGCGGCGCAGGAGCCAGTCGTGAAGGAGCTGACCTACCTGCGCCCGGCGGACGCCGCGGGCGCCGTCGCCGCCGTGGCGGCCGACCCGAAGGCGTCCTTCCTCGGCGGCGGCACCAACCTCGTCGACCACCTCAAGCTCGGGGTCAGCAGCGCCGAGCGTCCTGGTCGACGTCAGCCGGCTGCCGCTGGCCGAGATCGGCACCGACGACGAGGGCTCGACGTTGCGGATCGGCACCAACGTCCGCAACAGCGACCTGGCGGCGCACCCGCTGGTGCGCGCGGGCTTCCCAGCGCTGACCCGGGCCCTGCTGGCCGGTGCGTCCGGACAGATCCGCAACCAGGCCACCACCGGCGGCAACCTGCTCCAGCGCACCCGGTGCGTCTACTTCCAGGACGTCACCACGCCGTGCAACAAGCGCGAGCCGGGCAGCGGCTGCTCCGCGATCGAGGGCTACGGCCGCTACAACGCGATCCTGGGCGCCAGCCCGGAGTGCGTGGCCACGCACCCCTCGGACATGGCGGTCGCCCTGGCCGCGCTGGAGGCGAACGTCGTCGTGCTCGGGCCCGACGGGGAGCGACGGGTGCCGATCGAGGACCTGCACCGGCTCCCGGGGCACCACCCCGAGGAGGAGACCAGCCTGGCCCACGGTGAGCTGATCACCGCACGTCGAGCTCACGGGCTCCGAGCTGGCCCGGCACTCGACGTACTACAAGGCGCGCGACCGGGCGTCGTACGCCTTCGCGCTGGTCTCGGTCGCGGCGGCCCTCGACCTCGACGGCGACACCGTCCGCGACGTGCGGATCGCCTGGGGCGGGGTGGCGCACAAGCCGTGGCGGGCCCGGGTGGCGGAGGACGCCCTGCGCGGGCAGACCTTCAGCGAGGACGCCGTGCGCGAGGCGGCGGCCGACGAGCTGAGCGACGCCAGCACCGGCGACGAGAACGCCTACAAGGTGGCGATGGTGCGCAACGCGACCGTCCTGACCCTGGGCCGACTGGCCCGCGAGCAGCAGGAGCAGCGATGACCGAGCAGAGCACGGAGCCGATCGCCGCGGTCTCGATGGGCGCGCACCTGGACCGGGTCGACGGTCGGGAGAAGGTCATGGGCCACGGCCCGGTACGCCGTCGAGCACGGCGCGGACGACGACGTCGTCGACCCGCTGCACCTGTGGCTGGTCCAGTCGACGATCGCCAAGGGCACGATCACCCGGATCGACACCGAAGGACGCGCTGGGACACCCCGGCGTGGTCTCGGTGCTCGACCACACCAGTGCCATGCGGCTGGCCGACACCGACGACGCCGAGCTGGCGGTCCTGCAGGAGCCCGTCGTCGGCTTCCGTGGCCAGATCGTCGCCGTGGTCGTGGCCGAGACGCCGGAGGCGGCCCGTGAGGGGGCCCGGCTGGTCGCGGTGCACTACGCGAGCGAGCCGCACCACGTCGAGCTGACGGACGACGCCCCGACGTACACCCCGGAGACGGTCAACCCGGCGTTCCCACCCGACTCGGACCAGGGCGACGTCGAGGCGGGTCTGCGCGAGGCCGACGTCGTCGTCGAGCAGACCTACCGCACGCCCTACGAGCACAACAACCCGATGGAGCCGCACGCGCTGGTCGCCACCTGGCACGAGCCCGGGACCGGCTCCGGCGAGCGGGCGCAGGTCACGATCTTCGACTCGACCCAGGCCGTGCACGGCGTCGGCCGGCGCGCTGGCCCCGATGCTGGGCCTGGAGCCGGACCAGGTGCGGGTGCGGGCGCCGTACGTCGGCGGTGGGTTCGGCAGCAAGGGCATGCCGCACAGCCCGGAGCTGGCGGCCGTGCTGGCGGCGCGGAGCGTGCCGGGCCGGGCGGTGAAGCTGGCGGTCACGCGGCAGCAGATGTTCGCCCTCACCGGCTACCGGACGGCGACGATCTCGCGCTTCCGGCTCGGCGCACGCCGCGACGGCACGCTGCTCGCGATCGAGCACGCGGTGCACGAGCAGACCTCGGCGATCAAGGAGTTCGGCGAGCAGACCGGCACGGCGGCCCGGATGATGTACGCCGCGCCGCACCGTCGCACCAGCCACCGGCTGACGACGCTCGACGTCGCCGTGCCCTCGTGGATGCGGGCGCCGGGGGAGATGCCGGGGATGTTCGCCCACGAGGTCGCCATGGACGAGCTCGCCGAGGCCTGCGGGATCGACCCGATCGAGCTGCGCGAGCGCAACGAGCCCGACCTCGACCCCGAGACCGGCAACCCCTACAACGACCGCCGCCTGGTCGAGTGCCTGCAGCGCGGCGCCGAGCGGTTCGGCTGGGGCGGGCGGGTCACCGAGCCGCGCTCCACCCAGGACGGTGACTGGTGGGTCGGCACCGGCGTCGCCTCCGCGACGTACCCCTTCCACCAGATGCCCGGCAACCAGGCGCGGATCGTGGCGCTCGGCGAGGGCCGGTACGCCGTCGGCATCGGGGCCGTCGACATCGGCACCGGTGCGCGCACGGTGCTGACCCAGATCGCCGCCGACGCGCTGGGCGTGCCACCGCAGGCCGATCGAGCTCTCGCTCGCCGACACCGACCTGCCTTCCGCCTCCGTCGCCGGCGGCTCGGCGGGCACCGCGTCGTGGGGATCGGCGATCGTGGCGGCGGCGGAGCGCTTCCGGCTCGACCACGGTGCGACGCCCGACGCCGGGGTCGAGACCACCGCGGCCCCGGACCTGAGCACCGGCCTCGAGACCCACGCCATGCACTCCTTCGGCGCGGTCTTCGCCGAGGCCCGGGTACACCGCTACACCGGCGAGGTGCGGGTGCCGCGGCTGCTCGGCGTCTACTCCGTCGGGCGGGTGATCAACCCGGTGACGGCGCGCTCGCAGCTGCTCGGTGGACTGGTCATGGGCCTCTCGGCGGGGCTGTTCGAGGAGTCCTAGCGCGACCCCGCTTCGGCCACGTCGTGACCCAGGACCTGGCGACCTACCACGTCGCCGCCACGCCGACGTGCTCGGCATCGAGGCCGAGTGGCTCGACGAGGAGGACACCGCTGGCGACGCCGATGGGCGCCCGAGGGCATCGGTGAGATCGGCATCGTCGGCACCGCGGCCGCCATCGCCAACGCGGCGCCACCACGCCACCGGTGTACGTGTGCGCGAGCCTGCCGCTGACCGCCGAGACCGTCTGGCCGGTCGGGTACGCATCGAGGCGGCGTGGCTGAGCGGCGTACCGGACCGTCGAGGCGACACCGGAGCAGGTCTGGGACGTGCTGGGCGACGGCTGGCTCTACCCGGTGTGGGTGGTCGGGCGCGTCCCGGATGCGGGATGTCGACGACACCTGGCCGGACGTGGGCTTCGGCGCTGCACCACTCGGTCGGTGTCCTGGCCGGGGTTGATCAACGACACCACGACGGTGCTGGAGAGTCGACCCGAACCACCTGCTGCGACTGCGGGCCAGGGCCTGGCCGTCCGGCGAGGCGCACGTCGCGATCCACCTCACCGCCGTCGGGGGCGCGCACCGAGGTGCGCATGGAGGAGGACGTCGTCTCCGGACCGGCCCGGCTCGTGCCCGCGTCGTGCGTCGACCCGGGCATGGCCTGGCGCAACGTCGAGGCCCTGCGACGCCTGGCCTACATCGCGGAGCGCCGGTGACGCCGTGACTCCTACGACGCGGTCGTGGTCGGTGCCGGGGCCAACGGCCTGGTCGCCGCCAACCACCTCGCCGACGCCGGCTGGTCGGTGCTGGTCCTCGAGGCGAACGACGAGGTCGGCGGCGCGGTCAGCAGTGACACCGAGGTCGCGGCCCGGCTTCGTGCACGACACCTTCAGCGCGTTCTACCCGTTCGCGGCGGCTTCCCCGGCGATGCGTTCGATGCGCCTGGAGGAGCACGGACTGGTCTGGTGCCACGCGCCGACGGTCCTGGGGCACCCCTTCCCGGACGGTTCGTGGGGCCTGCTCGACCGCGACCGGGCGACGACGGCGGCGTGGGCCGAGCAGCAGCAGGCGGGCGACGGGGAGGCGTGGCTGGAGCTGTGCGCGCAGTGGGACCGGATCGGTGACGCGCTGGTCGGCGCCCTGCTCACGCCGTTCCCGCCCCTGCGCAGCGCCGCCGCGGTGCTGGCCCGACTGCGAGGGGTCGGCGGTCTGGACTTCGTGCGGACGCTGCTCACCCCGGCCAGCCGGCTCGGGCCCCTGCTCTTCGCCGGCCGCTCGCCGGCCACCCTGCTCGCGGGCAACGCCGGTCACGCCGACATCCCGCTCGACGCGCCCGGCTCGGGGCTGATGGCCCTGCTGATGACGATGCTCGGCGCAGACCGTCGGCTTCCCGGTGCCGCAGGGCGGTGCCGGCGAGCTGACCAAGGCGCTGGCCCGCCGCCTGGAGTCGCGGGGCGGTGAGGTCAGACGGGCCTGTGCGGCGGTGGACATCACGCTCGAGGGCGGACGGGCCACGCGGGTGACGACGTCGCACGGTGACGTCGTGCGCGGAGGGCGTGCGGTGGTCGCGGCGGTGACGGCACCCGTGCTCTACGGCCGGCTGATCGAGCGCGGACGACCTCCCGGCGCGGATCCGCCGCGGCATGCGGCGCTTCGAGCTCGACCCGGCCACGGTCAAGGTCGACTGGGCCCTGCGCGACGGTGTGCCGTGGGCCGGCGTACCGGCTCGCGCACGCCGGGACGTTCCACGTCGCCGACGACGTCACCGACATGACGACGGCCCTGGGCCAGGTGACGGCCGGGCTGGTCCCCGCCCGACCGTTCCTGCTCGCCGGGCTGATGACCAGCACCGACCCGACGCGGTCGCCGGCCGGCACCGAGTCGATGTGGGCCTACACGCACGTGCCCCAGCACGCGATCGCCGACGCGGGGGAGGGGGGAGTGCGCGGGGTCTGGGACCACGACGACTGCGAGCGGTTCGCCGACCGGATCCAGGCCCGGATCGAGGCTCTCGCCCCGGGCTTCGGGGGCCGGGTGCTGAGTCCGCCGGGTGCTCGGCCCGCGCGAGCTCGAGGCCCGCAACGCCAGCCTGGTCGGCGGTGCCATCAACGGCGGTACGTCGCAGCTGCACCAGGAGCTGGTCTTCCGCCCGGTGCCGGGGCTCGGGCGGGCGGAGACCGGCGTACCCGGCCTCTACCTCGGCTCGTCGTCGGCGCATCCCGGCGGAGGGGTGCACGGGGCGGCCGGCATGAACGCCGCCCGGGCCGCGCTCGCCCACGACCGGCTCCGACGTCCCTGGCGGATGCTCGTCGGCGAGCCCGGGCCCACCGGTGCGGGCCTCCGTGCACCCGGTGTGCCCCAGGCCGAGCGAGCCGAGTGGATCGTGGCAGGGAGCAGGTCTGAGGCTATGGCGTGCGTCGGCCGGGCCGAGGCACCCCGCGAGGTGTGTGAGCTGCCGCTCGGGCGCCACTAGCGTCGCAACGGCGCCGGTCCGGAGAGCGGCTCGAGGAAAGGGTGGGGAACCGGTGGGCGATCACGAAGCCCCGCCTGCGTCTGTCGCGGGAGCGGCCGTGATGGCGTGGCAGCACCGTGTGCGCGAGATCGCGAACCCCTTGATCAGCGGGATGCGGGTCCTGCTCGTCGGCGCCCACCCCGACGACGAGACGATCGGGGCCGGACGGCTCGCCGCTGGTCACGACGGTCCGGTCCGGGCCGTGGTGCTCAGCGCGGGGGAGAGCTGCGTGGTCGACCCGGCGCTCGACCCGGCCGTGCTGATGCGGCGTCGCCTCGGTGAGTGGCGCTCGGCGCGCGCAGCTGTGGGGACCGAGCCGCTGGAGACGCAGCGCTGGGCGGACTCGCAGCTCACTGTGCACGAGGCGGCGATGACCGACCTTCTCGTCGATCTGGCGCGGGGGGCCGATGCGGTGCTCGGCACCTGGCGCCACGATCCGCACCCGGACCACGCGGCCACCGGGCGGGCCTGTGCGGCGGCGGCCGATGCGGCGGGGATCGTCCTGGTCGAGTACCTGGTCTGGGCGCCGTACTGGCTCGAACCTGCCGATGCCGCCGTCCTCGACTACCGGGTGTGCTCGGTGCGCACGCGACCCGGCCAGCACCCGGGCGCGGGAGCGGGCGCTGGCCGGCTACGTCTCGCAGACCACGCCGTTGCTGCCGGGGATCGAGCCCGTCGTACCGCCCGAGATGCTGGCCCGCCACGACCGTCAGCTGGTGGCGGTGCCGGGTGCCTGAGGCCGCCGACTTCGAGGCCATGTACCAGGCCTCCGCCGATCCCTTCGACGTGGCCACCCGGTGGTACGAGCGGCGCAAGGAGCAGGTGCTGCTGGCCTGCCTGACCCAGCCCGAGTACCGGCTCGCCTGGGACAGTGCCTGCGGCACCGGGCACCTCGCCCGGGCTCTGGGGCGCCGCTGCGGGGCCGTCCTGGCCACCGACGCCTCGCCGACCGCGGTCCGGCTCACCGCCGAGCTGACCCGGTCCCGACCGGGGGTCCGCTGCGAGGTGTCGTCCTTGCCCGACGTGCCGCCGGGTGCCGACGGTGCCGACCTCGTCGTCGCGGCAGAGGTCCTGTACTACCTCGAGGAGGGTCCGCGTGAGGAAGCCCTCGCGATGCTCGCCCGCCAGCACGGTGAGCTCGTGGCCGTGCACTGGCGGCACCACCCGCACGACGCCCGGCTGAGCGGGGCGGCCGTCACCGACGAGCTGGAGGAAGCGCTCGCTCCCCGCTGGCGCCGGGTCGTGCGGCACGAGGACGAGGACTTCGTCGTGGGTGTGTGGCGAGAACGAGGGGTGGAGCAGTGAGCGACCTGAATTCCGCTCCCGCACCGTGGGACATGCCGGTCGGTGGGTCCCGACACGCCCCGACCCTCGCGCAGCAGCGCGACGCGGTGCTGGAGCTCGCTTCCCGGGCCGCGTGGACGGAGCTGGCCTGGCCGGAGCTGATCGAGGCACTGGTGTCGCTCGGACGCACCGACATCCCGCTCTCACGCCTGAGTGAAGGCCACGTGGACGCGCTGCGGATCCTGCACGAGGCCGGGCTCGGAGCGGAGCCCGGAGCGACCTACGGTGTCTGGGCCTCCCGTTCGCGCGCGAGCGGTCTGGCGGGGCGTCGGGAGCCGGACGGGTGGGTGCTCGACGGCGCCCTGGAGTTCACCTCCGGCGCGGGCGTCGTCGACCGGGCACTGGTGCCGGTGTGGCCACCGGACGGTGACAGCGTGCTGCTGGACCTCTCGGTGTCGTCCTGGAGGTTCGACGACTCCCGCTGGCGCACCCGGGCGATGGAGCTCAGCCGCACGCACCGGATCCGCCTGGAACAGCATCCGACGCCGGCCCGTGAGTCGGGGGGCCGGGGTGGTACCTCACACGCCGGGGGTTCTTCCCGGGCGGCGTGGGGGTCTCCGCGGTCTGGGCCGGCGGTGCCGCGCGGGTCGCGGACCTGCTGCGAGCCGCGCTGCCGGAGCCCCGTCGTACGCCGGCCCAGACGCTGCGGCTGGGGCGGGTGCGTACCGATGTGGCCACGGCCATCGCCCTCGGCCGGGACGCCGGGGCGCGACTCGACGGGCTCCCCACCGAGACGCTGGCCACGGCGTCCGCACTGACCAGGAGCGGGATCGCCGCCGCGGTGCGTCGCGTCCTCGACGAGGCCCGCACCCTCGCGGGTCCGGTGGGGCTGGCGATGGACGAGGACCTGACCCGGGCGATCGACGACCTGGCGCTCTACGTCGCGCAGCACAACGCCGACGCCGACGCGGCCGGGCTGGGTGCGGAGCCCTCGTGACGACGGTCCTGGTCGCCATCCCGGCCCATGACGAGGCAGAGGAGCTCGGCGAGTGCCTGCGCCACCTGCACACGGCCGTGACCCGGGCGTCGTCGCTCGCCGACCCACCCACCGTCCTGGTGTCCCTCGCCGCGCACCGCTGCGTGGACGAGACGTTGCACGACCGCCCGACGGAGCCTGGACGGGTTCCCGGCGCAGGCCCTGGTGACGCGTGACTCGCGTCTCGGCCACGGTCGGTGACGTCCGACGCCGACTGGTCTCGGCCGCCCGGATCGGCGTGGTCAGCCGCCCCGGGAGACCTGGCTGCTGAACACCGACGCGGACTCGCGCGTGCCACCGGACTGGATCACCGAGACGCTCCGGACGGCCGCGAGCACCGGTGCCGTGGCCGTTGCCGGGATGGTCCAGCTGCGGGGGTGGGAGCCCCAGCGGGGCTGCGACAGCGCTACGCGCGGCTGATCGAGCTCAAGATGGACGAGATCGGCCACCGCCACGTCTACGGCGCCAACCTGGCCGTGCGCCTCGACGCCTACGACCGGGTCGGTGGCTTCCGCGGGGTGCTGGGGGAGGACCAGGACCTGGTCGACCGGTTGCGGGCCGCCGGGGAGCCGGTCCTGGCGACGTACGCGCCCCTGGTGTCGACCTCGGCGCGCACACCGGGACGAGCCGAGGGTGGGCTCGGCTCGCTGCTCCAGCGCCTGGGTGAGGACGAGCGAGCGGAGTGCGTCGTCGCCCGCCCCGACCCGACGCGCGCGGCGCGCCCCGAGGCCCTCCGCGCGGCGGGCCCGGATCGTGGTCTCGGGGCTCCGGACCTGGTGTGACGACCTGCTCAGGTGGCGTCCGTGGGGGCCCGGACCAGCGCTGCGGACAGGTCTGCCACCCGATCGGCCGGCACCAGCGAGGCGAGCCCCTCCGGCGATGACGGCAGCCCCAGCCTCCGGGCTGCACGCCGGCCGCGCTCGTCGAAGAACGGACGGACCTCGGGCCACACCGCCTGCACCTCCCGGCAGAAGATGGCGGCTCCGGCCGGGCCCACGCCGGGTGCGTCCGTGAGGGCCTCGCGCAGGCCCGCCAGGTCGTCCCCCAGGTCGTCGTGGTTCGCGGGCCGGAGTCGGCGCAGGTCCCCCCGATGAGTCTCCAGCAGCCAGCGCGCGCCGGCGTCGAGGGTGGTCGCCGTGCTCTCGTCGAAGCGTCGGTATCCACCCCGCCCCAGGGCGTCCACCCGCTCCTGCCAGGTGGCGTCCCGCATCCGCGCCGGAGTGCGCCAGCCCGCCGCGAGGAGCTCCCGGGTCGCGCGTACGGCGATCCCGGCGGAGATCCGGGAAGCGCTCAGGGTGGTCAGCACGAGCAGCTGGTACAGCGGCGAGGGCTTGTCCCGCAACGTGATCCCGGCCTCGGCCGCGTGGGTCGTTCCGTGCTCGCGCAGCAGGGCGGCCACGGTCTCCTTCGAGGACGCAGCGTCTCGAGACGTCACGCCGGCCCTCAGCGGTCCCGCAGGGCGTCGACCAGCTCGTCCTTGGTCATCGTGGACCGACCTTCGACGTCGAGCTCGCGGGCGCGCTGCACCAGCTCGTCCTTGGTCCAGTCCTCGTAGCTGCCGGCCTTCCCGCCCCGCCGGCCCACCTTCTTGCGAGAGCTGTTGGCCGTGGCGTTCGCGATCCGCGCGGCCTTCTCCTTGCTCCCACCCTCGTCCCGGATCGCCTCGTAGACCTCGTCGTCCTTGACCGACGGGCCGGGATCTTTGCTGCTGGGCATGCTGGACCTCCCTCACGAGTAGTTGGTCGTCCGGTACCCGATGCGGGAGCCAGGATGCGTCTCGTCGGCCGTCCCACCTGGTCGCCGGCGCTGGGCCGGTGGCTCAGCCCCAGGCCTCGCGCAGCTTGTCGAGCAGGGGCTCCGCCGCCTGGTCGAGGAACTCACCCTGCTGCTCGTCACCGACCTGGACCAGTGCGACATCGGTGAAGCCGGCCTCCGCGAACGGCCTGACCGCCTCCACGATCGCGTCCAGGTCGGGTCCGCAGGCGATGTTCTCGGCGACGTCCTCGGGTCGCACGAACTGGGTCGCACCGGCGAAGCCCGCCGTGGAGGGCAGGTCGGCGTTCACCCGCCACCCACCGGCGAACCACCGGAACTGGTCGTGGGCGCGCTCGATCGCGGCGTCCTTGGACGAGGGGTGCCAGCTGATCGGGATCTGGCCGATCGCCCTGGCTCCGTCGCCGATCGGACGGGTGCCCTCCGCAGCGTTCCAGCTCGTGACCAGCTCACGGCTCGGCTCGACCGCCACCAGGTGATCGGCCAGCGGACCGAACCGCTGGATCGACTTCTCGCCGCTGACGGCCAGGGCCAGGTCGATGCCGCGCTCCGGGCAGTCCCAGATCCGCGCCGAGTCGACCCGGTAGTGCCTGCCCTCGAAGGTGGTCACCTCGCCGGTGTGCAGCTCGCGGATGATCTCGATCGCTTCCTGCAGCATGTCCTGGCGCTGGTCGACCGCCGGCCAACCCCGACCGACGACGTGCTCGTTGAGGTTCTCCCCGCTGCCGAGGCCCAGGGTGAAGCGGCCGTCGGCGAGGATCTGGAGCGTGGCGGACTTCTGGGCGATCAGCGCCGGGTGGTAGCGCATCGTCGGGCAGGTCACGTAGGTCATCAGCTCGACCGCCCGGGTCGCGTGCGCCACGGCCCCGAGGACCGTCCAGGCGTACGGCGCGTGCCCCTGGCTCGTGAGCCACGGCGAGTAGTGATCGCTGGAGACCTCGAAGTCGAAACCCGCGTGCTCGGCACGGACGGCGTAGTCGACGAGCTGCTTCGGCCCGCTCTGCTCGGTCATCAAGGTGTAGCCGAACTTCGTCATGGTGCTGACTTACCCAGGCGTCGGACCACCAGTCGCGCCCCTAGGGGTGGATCTGGCTGCGCCGGACTCCCGGGGTACACCCTTTGAGCGGACCGGGGCAGGAGTAAGCAGGAAACATGGAAGACAAGAGCATCGAAGCGATCCAGAACGTCGTCGACCGGGTCTCCTCCTACCAGGACGGCGCTCCCGAGGGCACCGTGGACAAGGAGCTGCGCGCGGGTCTCGACGAGGTCGGGGTCGAGCTGAGCGAGGAGCAGGTCGTGGCGCTGGTCGAGGCCGTGGAGGCGGACGCCGGCGAGGTCAGGGCCGGCGACGTCCTGGGATGAGCGTCCCTCGCTTCGACTTCTCCTGGGACCCGGCCTACCGCGTGGCGGCGCTGGCGTTCGGGGTCACTCCGCGCACGGCGTACGTCGAGGTGGCAGCCGAGGAGCTGCGGGTGCGATTCGGCTGGTGGGCCATGCGGACACCGCTGACCAACGTCCGCTCGACCTCGACCAGCGGCGGCTACACGTTCGTCAAGACGGCTGGGCCCCCGCACCTCTCGCTGGCGGATCGGGGGATCAGCTTCGCCACCAACGCTCGCGCGGGTCTGTGCGTGCAGTTCCACGACCCGGTGCGCGGTATCGAGCCGACGGGCCGGATCAAGCACCCGGGCGCGACGCTGACCGTCGAGGACATCGGCGGTCTCGCCGCCGCGTTGGAGCGAGCGGCCTGAGCCGGCTCAGCCCGGTGGCTCCGGGGTCAGAGCTCCTCGCCGTCCGGGGCGAGCCGGGCCCGGTCGCGCCGGAACCCGTGGTCGATGCCCCACAGGAGGGCCTGGCTGCGCGTGGTCACGCCCATCTTGCGGTAGGCCGAGCGGATGTAGGACTTCACGGTGTTGATGCTGAGGTAGGCCCGGTCGGCGAGGTCCTGGTTGCTGAACCCTTCGACGATGTAGGCGAGGACCTCGGCCTCGCGAGCCGAGAGCCCTTCCTCCCGCCCGGGCCAGTCCCCGGCGGGAGGATCGGCGGGGGTCGCGTTCAGGCCGGCGTCCGGCAGCTCCGGGGAGACCACGACCTCGCCCGCGTGGATCCGCTCGAGGGCGCTGACCAGCCCTTCCGCGCTCAGCTGCTTGGACAGGTAGCCGCCGACGGCATCGTGCTCGACCGAGGTCTTGGCCAGGGCGGCGTCGAGGTTCCAGGTGTAGACGACGACCTGATCGGCCCGGCACCGCTTCAGCACGTCGTCAGCGTCGATGTTCTCGCCCTGCTCGGCGGCGAAGGTGTCGTAGAGGACGATGTCGCAGTCCTGCGTCGCGGGACGGTTCACGTCCAGCTCCAGGACGCGTACGCGGTCGGCGTACGGCTCGAGCAGCGCAGCCAGGCCGACCACCACGACCTTGAAGTCGTTGAGGAGCACCAGGCGGATCGGTTCGGTGGTCATCAGGCGAACCTAGCCTGCCGAGGGGATCGGGCCTACGCGTGCCCGAGGACCACGAGAGCGATGATCGCCAGGATGGCCAGGACGACCAGCGCGCCGCCCACGTAGAGCCACACGACCATGACGCCCTTGCCCGGCTTCATCAGCTCCGGGTCCTCCGGCGGCGGGCGGTGCTTCGGGAAGTCGTCTGGTGTCGTCATCTGGCACCCGTACCCGATCGGTGACGGATCGAACCCGGTCGCCAGGATCCCGGCTCA
The DNA here is from genome assembly GCA_963843875.1 of uncultured Actinomycetota bacterium. Classification (GTDB taxonomy): domain Bacteria; phylum Actinomycetota; class Actinomycetes; order Propionibacteriales; family Nocardioidaceae; genus Marmoricola. The sequence goes on from CAWJMC010000005.1 coordinate 478,569, forward strand.
CCCTCAGCTGTTCTCCTCGATGAAGGTCTGGGGGTCCTTGTCGGCGTCGTCGACGCCGCTGCCGCCCCAGTGGGTCGCGAAGAACTTCATCCACTGCATGGCGAGGTCGTGGCGCAGGTCGAGGGAGGCGGCCCGGGCGAACGTCGTCATCCCCTCGCGCTCCTCCTCCTCGAGGTGCTCGCCGTTCTGCTCACGCGCCGCGGTGACCGCCTTCCACCAGGCCTCGCTGCCGGCGGGCTCGCTGCGCGCGTCGCGGACGGCGTCCCGGATCTCGTTGTGGTCGCCGATGGCGTCGTCGGTCTCGTCCTCGGGGTCCTTGCCGATCTTCAGCAGCGCAGGGTAGAAGATCTCCTCCTCAGCCTGCGCGTGGGCGTCGAGGCGTGAAGCGAGCGGCTCCCAGACGGCGGCCAGCTCCTCGGTCGAGCGGGCGTCGTCGAGGAGGAAGAACTGGCGGCGGAACCAGTCGTGGTCTGCGTAGATGAGCTCGATGATGTCGGCCATGAGAGCGCCGTACCCAGGCGAGAAGGAAGTATGAGCGGGTCGGCGCGTCGGGGCCCGCATGAACTACGGGCGTCCGGGGTACGACGGGCGCATCCGGTCAGCGCTGGCCTCAGGCCCACCCGTGGGGCTTTGCCGTCGTACGAGCGCCCCGTGCTGTCACAACCCCACAATCGTGGAGGTGGGGGACCCGCCGACCCGTCTCCACCACCCCGCCGGCCGGAGGGCCGGGCCCAGGAGGCCGCAGTGACGACGTTGCGAGAGGCCATGAACGCTCACCCCGCCGCCGCCGGCGCGCGGGACACCGTGTCCGAGGCGGCGCGACAGATGCGCGACCTCGCGCTGGAGTCGCTGCCGGTCTGTGACGACGACGGCCGGCTGACCGCGGTGCTGACCGAGCGCGACATCGTGGTGCGCAGCGTGGCGGCCGGTGACGACCCGACGACCACGCTGGTGGTCTCGCTGACGCACGGTCCCGGTCCGGTGGTCTCGATCGCTGCGGACTCCTCGCTGGAGGAGGCACTGGGCTGCATGATCGAGCACGCGCTCCGTCGGCTCCCGGTGACCCAGCACGGACGGTTGGTCGGCACGGTGACCCAGGCCCAGCTCGCCGCCCTGGTCCCGCCGGAGACGGTACGACGCCTGGTCGCCTCGGCGTGGATCGGCTGAGACCGGGGGAGTTCGAGACGTCAGGCCGAGGCCGGCTCGCCGCCGAGGTCGGCCCGCAGCCCGGTGAGGATCCGGTGCAGCAGGCGCGAGACCTGCATCTGGGTGACTCCGATGTCCTCGGCGATCTCCTGCTGGGTCAGCCCCCCGAAGAACCGCAGCATCAGGATCCGCCGGTCCCGCTCGGCGAGACGGCGTACGGCCGGGCCCAGCAGCAGCCTGGCCTCAGCCGGCGCAAGGTCGGCCTCGGGATCGCTGAGCAGGTCGCCCAGGGTGTCCGCCTCCTCGCCGTCGCCGACCGGACGGTCCAGGGAGGCCGGCGAGAAGCAGCCCTCGCCCCGCAGCGCCTCGGTCACGTCCGTGAGGGACTCCCCGGTCTCCGCCGCCAGCTCGCTCGGCGTCGCGTCACGACCCAGCTGACGCTGGAGCACGGCACTGACCTGCTGGAGGCGCTGCTGCAGCTCCTGGACCCGCCGGGGCGGTCGCACCATCCAGCCCTGGTCGCGGAAGTAGCGCCGGATCTCGCCGCGCATGGTCGGCACGGCGTAGCTGAGGAAGTCGTTTCCCGAGTCGGTGTCGAAGCGGTGCGCGGCGCGGACCAGGGCCATGTAGGCGACCTGGCGCAGGTCCTCGACGGCGACCCCGCGGTTGCGGTAGCGCGAGACGACCGCGTCGGCCACCCCCATGTTGAGGGTGACCAGCTCCTCGAGCAGGTCGTCACGCTCAGGCGGTGAGGTGCCGGCGAGTCGGCACAGCAGCACCTCGGTACGGGCGGCCCGACTCGGGCGTGAGCGACCACCTGGAGCCCGGGGCGGGGTGGGTGAGGGGACCGCCTCGTCGAGCATCCTCACCCACCTCTTCGTCTCTCGCGCGCGCACGTTGGTTCGCCACCGCCAGATCGAACCTACTGAGGCGCCGATCCGAGGACGCACACCCGGGCGGGTGTCATCCAGGCGTCTCGTCGTCGCCGCGAGCGCTCACATCTGCACGGTCTCGTTGTCGCCCTCGATCCGATCGCCCGTCACCTTCGACTTCACCAGGTTGGCCAGCTGGACGACGGTGCTGCCGCCGGGGGCGTTCCAGTACTCCGCGGTGTCGGGGACGACCTCGATCAGCACGTTGTTGGGGTCCTCCGGGCCACCGTGCAGCCAGGAGTCGGTGAAGGTGCTCCACAGCTCCTTGAGCTTCTCCACGTCGTTGCGGATCTCGGCCCGGCCGGACAACGACACCCAGGACCCCGAGCCGTTGTAGGAGACGTTCACCTGCGGCTCGGCCTCGAGGTCGGCGACCTTGGTGGAGTCGCGCTCGGCGATGAAGCGCACGGTCCCGTCGAACTCGACCTCCTGGCTGGCCATCGGGTGGCTGACCAGGCGGCCCTCCGCGTCGACGTGGGTCAGCATCGCCACGTGGGACTCCCTGATCAGCTCGATCACCTTCTGTGCCTCGTCGCTGCCCTGCATGTCGTCACTCATGGTGTTCCTCTCGATCAGGTGCTCCGTCGCGGCGACAGCCCCGGTGACCTTGGTTGGTCACTGCGTTCGTCGCCGCCGTTTCCGTCCCCACTGTCGCCGACGGCAAACCCACCCGACAGGGGGGAGCCCGCGGGCGCCCGGGGTCCGGGTCAGGAGCCGTCGTCCAGCGAGCGCAGGAAGAGCGGACGGTAGGTGCGGGCCCGGGCCTGCGCGGGACCGCGACAGGTCAGTCGGTGGGCCTCGGACCAACCCATCTCCATGCCCACCAGCACGCTTCCCGCCGGGGTCCGCAGCGTGACGTCGGCGCGCTCGTCGTCGATCCGGCGTACGCCGAGCACCGTGAGCAGCCCGCCCTCGTCGATCCCGAGCTCCTGGTGGGCGTGCACCAGGGCGGCCTGGGCGATCGGGGTCGTGCCGATCCAGCCCCGCAGGTGCCCGGTCGCGATCCGCCCTCGGGTGATCAGGTCCCAGATGCCGGGCGCCTCGCCCGGCTGGACCCGCCCGTAGAGCTCACCGGTCGGCAGCACCAGCACGTTGGCGGCGAAGCGGTCGCCACCGACGTGGGTGGTCTCCCAGACCCGGTCGGGCGCCAGCCGGTGCAGCTCGGCCGCGAGGGGTCGTCCGCGCAGGGCGCAGCAGGCGTCGTGGCGGCCGTGGGTGCAGACCAGCAGGAGCGGTCCGTGGTCCGCGACCGCCTCGGCCGGGAACCAGTCGTCGTCGCCGGGGGAGGCCGCGGCGAGCTGCTCCACGAGGGTGTCCAGGTCCGGCACCGACCACCAGTGCGTCGCGGCCCTCCCTCGTCGTACGTCCGCCAGCGCGACGCGGTGCCGACCCTCCTCGAGCACGTGTCGACCGGGGTGCCGGATCGCCTGCAGCCGCATCCCGCCCGCTGCCGCCCGCTCGTCGACGAGGCGGGCCAGGTCCGGGTCGGCGTGGCTGTCCACCAGTCCTCGGGGCCCCCACGGCCCGGGCTGCTCGACCAGGAGCAGCCGCGCGGCGGGCGGGGCGCTGCCGGGCATCGGGTCACCGCGGAGCTGGGCCTGCAGCGCGCACCGCTCGGGCCCCTCCGTCGGCACCGGTCGGTGCCGCTCGCCGGTGCGTGGGTTCACGGCTCCTCGACGGGTACGACGAGCCCCTCGCGCAGCATCCGGCGGACCAGCACCAGCCGCTCCTGGTCGTCGAGCCCGGGCAGTGAGCCGACGGTGACCGGATCTCCGGCCAGCAGCACCCGCAGCGCGTCGGCCATGGGTGCGGGCAGGGTGATCGTCTTGGACAGGGCGCCCAGCAGGAGCCGGCCGTCCTCCCGGGTGCGCAGGGTGTGCGGAAGGCCTTCGCGGGCCGCGACGGTGTGCCCCGGCTCCAACGCGTCCGCCGCCGCGACCTGGGCGATCGGCGAGACCGGGCGGGGGCGCGTGGTGCCGGCCAGGTGCCGGCCGACGGCCGCAGCGACCTCCTCGGCGCCGAGCCGGTCGACGGCGGCGTGGAGTGCTTCCTTCATCGCCTTCAGCTCGTCGTGCAGGACCCCCGGATCGGTCAGGTCGACACCCATGGGCAGGGAGCGACGCAGCTCCAGGTCGTCACCGAGCTGGTGCAGCGTCTGCTCGGCGAGCAGCGCGCGGGTCAGCGGCTGGACCCCGATCGTGAGGTGGCCCGAGACCTCGCCGAGCGCGGTGGCCGCGTGCAGGAAGCCTCGGGGCAGGTAGAGCGCGTCGCCGGGCTCGAGCACCGTGTCGATCAGCGGCTCGGCGGCGGCCGCCTCGGCGACGGCCGCGCGCCGGGCGTCCCACGGCTGGTCGCGCAGCGGCGCCTCGAGCACCGGGGCGTGGATCCGCCAGCGCTTGCGGCCGGCGAACTGCAGCACGAACACGTCGTGGACGTCGTAGTGCGGGTCGAATCCGGTGTTCTGGGGCGGTGTCACGTAGGCGTTGACCTGCACCGGGTGGCCCAGCTGGGCCGCGAGGCCCGTGCCGAGCTCGACGACCGGGGGCCACACCCGGTGCAGGCCCTGGAGCACCAGGGTCGCGCCGGCGGCGAACTCCGCCAGCACCTTGTCGTCGGCGACCTGGTCGGCGATCTCCGCCCCAGCGCCGCCCGAGCGGGTGAAACGAGAGGTCGCGAGCACCTGGCCCTCGCGAGCCATCCGAGGAACGGCGTGCGCAAGCCGCGGCGTGAGACCAGCTCGTCGACCGCGGCGAGGTCGAGCAGGTCGGTGAACCCGTCACCGGGCAGCGCGTCGGCGCGACGCAGCAACGGGGCCCGGCCCCAGTGCGCCTCGGCGAACTCCGCCACGCCCATGCCGGTCGCGCGGAACAGCGGATCCATGCGGCTCATCCTCTCCCGTGACCGGGAGCCGACCGCGCGGCCCCTGGGTACGCCGGATGGTCGGCGAGACCTGCTGGCCCCGCCGACCACCGTCCAGACGACTCAGGCGCCGCCGTCGGCTCCGCCGTCCTGGACGCCTTCGGTGCCGGAGGCGCCGCCGTCAGCGGGGCCCTCTGCGCCGCCGTCGGCTCCGCCGTCCTGGACGCCTTCGGTGCCGGAGGCGCCGCCGTCAGCGGGGCCTTCCGCGCCGCCGTCGGCTCCGCCGTCCTGGACGCCTTCGGTGCCGGAGGCGCCGCCGTCAGCGGGGCCTTCTGCGCCGCTGTCGTCGCTGGTGGTGATGTCGTCGTCGCTCATCTCGAACCTTTCGTCAGGATCGCGGACGGCCGGTCGGACGTCCCTCACCGTTCCGGTTCCCCCCTGCGGCCCGGTCCAAACGCCACCCGCGGGTGAGCGCCTGTCGGCACCACCGGACAGACCGTGCCGATGGGTGGAACCCACCGCTCGGTCCACTGCCGCGCGACGCCGTTCACGCACGGTCCGCTCGCGGCGCCCAGACCTGTCGGACCCGCCTCAGGTGGTCGGCGCGAGCAAGTGCCGAGGTGCGGCGTCGTGCAACGGGTCGGGGCCGGGTCAGGGGCCTAGGCCAACACGGCCTAGCGCCCGGCGATCGCCGCGGCAACCGCCTTGGGCACGTCGGAGTTGAAGACGGAGGGGATGATGAAGGAGGCGTTCAGCTCGCCCTTCTTCACCGAGTCGGCGATCGCCTCCGCGGCGCGCAGCAGCATGTCGAGCGTGATCTCGGAGGCGCGGGCGTCGAGCAGGCCCCGGAAGACCCCGGGGAACGCGAGCACGTTGTTGATCTGGTTGGGGTAGTCCGAGCGGCCGCTGGCCACGACCGCCGCGTGCTGCATGGCGTCGATCGGGTCGATCTCCGGGTCCGGGTTGGCCAGCGCGAAGACGATGGCGCCCTCGTTCATGCCCTTCAGCCAGTCGACCTGGAGCAGGCCGGGGCCGGAGACACCGATGAAGACGTCCGCGCCGTCGAGGCCCTCCTCCAGGTCCCCGCGCCGGCAGCTCTCGTTGGTCACCGACGCGATCCGGGCCTTGGCGGCCGGCAGGTCGTCGTCGTCCCTCGAGAGCAGCCCCTCGCGGTCCCACACGATGACGTCGCCGGCACCCGAGGCGAGCAGCAGCGCCACGATGGCGCTGCCCGCGGCGCCGGCCCCGGCGACCACGATCCGGACTGCTCCGATCTGCTTGTCGACCACGCGCAGGGCGTTCTTCAGCGCAGCCAGCACCACGATCGCGGTGCCGTGCTGGTCGTCGTGGAAGACCGGGATGTCCAGCGACGCGCGGAGGCGTCGTTCGACCTCGAAGCAGCGCGGGGCCGCGATGTCCTCGAGGTTGATCCCGCCGAACCCCGGAGCGATCATCTCGACAGCACGCACGATCTCGTCGGTGTCCTGGGTGTCGAGGCAGATCGGCCAGGCGTTGATGTCGGCGAAGCGCTTGAACAGCGCCGCCTTGCCCTCCATCACCGGCAGCGCGGCGCCCGGGCCGATGTTGCCCAGGCCGAGCACGGCCGATCCGTCGGTCACGACGGCCACGGAGTTGCCCTTGATCGTCAGCCGGGGGATGTCGTCGGGGTGGTCGGCCAGCGCCTGCGAGACCCGCCCGACTCCCGGTGTGTAGGCCATCGACAGGTCGTCGCGGGTGCGCAGCGGGACCTTGGAGGAGACCTCGATCTTGCCGCCGATGTGCAGCAGGAAGGTGCGGTCGGAGACCTTGTGCACCGTCACGCCCGGCAGTGCCTCGACCTTGGCCACCACCTCCTGTGAGTGGGTGGCGTCGGTGGCCGAGCACGTCACGTCGACCACGATCCGGTCGTGGCGCGACTCCGCCATGTCCATCGCGGTGACGATGCCGCCGGCATCGCCGATGGCGGAGGCGACGGTGCCGATGACGCGTGGATCCGGGTCGGTGTGCAGCCGCATGGTGATCGAGTACGACGAGGTGGTGACGCTCATGAGGTCAATCTAGTGTCCCGGCAGGGGTGTGCGGTCAAGCGAGCCACGCAGCACGAGGCCGAGCGCCAGGTGCGCCGTACGGCCTCCTCGGCCCTGGCGACCGGTCCTGTCCAGCGGACTTCGCTGGTTGAGGAGGCGCGCCGGCGCCGTCTCGAAACCCGCGCGACCGGCGTCCTGTCCTACGGGGGTTTCGAGACAGGACTTCGTCCTTCCTCAACCGCCGGGGGCCTGGGTCTCTTGCTGGTTGAGGAGGGCCGCCGGGCCCGTCTCGAAACCCGAGGAGGGCGAGGCACGCCATCGGTCGACCCTCGTACCCGTGCTCGAATCGTGATGAGGTGATGACCGCTGCACTCGACCGCTCACGACAGGCCCGGCCGGGGGCAGGGCCGGGCGCGGCGCGCCCGGCCGGTACGCTCTCGGAGGTTTGCACGGGAATCGGGAGAGGATCGGCCGCGTGGGTGTCGTCGGTGCGGTCAAGGGCGTCGTACGCCGGGCCCTGATCGCGCGGTCCAGCGGGATCGACCTCTCGCGCCTCGACAAGGTGCCGGCATCCCTGTCGTGGCCGCTGACCCGCGAGGTGATGGCGCCCTCGGCCAGGCTCTCGGCCGAGCGGGACTCCGAGCCGGTCAAGAAGCTGACGTCCTTCCTCGGGATCGAGGTCTGGCTGGTGACCGGCGACGCCGAGGCGCGCGAGGTGCTCGGTGCGACCAGCGGCTACTCCACCGACATCCGGCCCTACATGGGCAAGGCCGGCGCGGACCGACGGCGACTTCGGTGGCCTCGGCTTCACCGACCCGCCCGACCACACCCGGCTGCGCAAGTTCCTGACGCCGGAGTTCACGATGCGACGCCTGCGCCGGCTGGAGCCGATGATCGACTCGATCGTCGAGCGACCAGCTCGACGAGCTCGAGGCGGCGCTGGCCGCGAGCGACGAGCCGGTCGACCTGGTGGCGTCGTACGCCTTCCCGGTGCCGTTCCTGGTGATCTGCGACCTGCTCGGGGTGCCCGTCGGAGCGGCGTGAGCACTTCAGCACGCTGGCGTCCGCGCGCTTCGACGTCACCGGCGGTGGTCCGGGCACGGTGGGCGCCATCGGCGGCTCGCGCGAGTTCCTGCTCGCCGAGGCTGCTCGCCAGCGAGACGAACCCTGGGCCCGGGCCTGATCGGGCAGATCATCCGTGAGCACGGCGACGAGATCAACGACTTCGATCTCGGCGGTCTGGCCGACGGGGTCTTCACGGGCGGGCTGGAGACCAGCGCGTCGATGCTGGCGCTGGGCACCGCCGTGCTCCTGGAGCGCCGGGACCTGTGGGACCGGCTCCGCGACGACCCGAGCAGCGTCGATGCGATCGTCGAGGAGCTGCTGCGGATCCTCGCCGTCGTGCAGGTCGCCTTCCCGCGGTTCGCCAAGACCGACGTCGTGGTGGGCGGCGTGCCGATCTCCGAGGGCTCGGTCGTGCTGGTCTCGCTCCCGCCCGTCAACCGCGATCCCCGCTCGAGCGCGGGCGACGAGATCGACCTCGGCGCGGGCCAACGGCTCGCACCTGGCCTTCGGCTACGGCTTCCACCGCTGCGTCGGCGCCGAGCTGGCCCGGATGGAGCTGCGCCGGGCCTTCCCGCTGCTGGCTCGCGCGATTCCCCGACCTGCGTCTCGCGGTGCCGACCGAGGATCTCGAGTACCGCGCCAGCAGCCTGGTCTACGGCGTGGAGGCCGTGCCGGTCACCCGCTGAAGCGCCGGTGCTGTCCAACTCGGCCCGGAGGGGCGTGAGGTCGGACAAGGTCGTCGCCACGGTCGAGCGTGGCGCGTGCGCTCAGGGCGCCGACCTCGGCCGGTCGGTGCGGCGGGCCGTCCGGCCACGTGGACCGCGTCCTCAGCAGTCCGCCACGTCGAGCAGGTCGGTGGCGTCGATGGCGAGCAGCAGGGCGCCGATCACCGAGGCCCGGTCGCCCAGCGCCGCGCGGCACGACGGGGGTCGCGCCGGTGCCGGCCAGGACGTGGCGCCGCATGGCCGCTGCGGGCCGAGTCCAGCAGCAGGTCGCCGGCGTGGCCCATGTCGCCGCCGACCACGACCAGGCTCGGGTTGACCAGGTTGACCAGCGCGGCCAGGCCCCAGCCGAGGTGCAGCCCGGCGTCCTCGAAGACCCGGATCGCCGGCGACGTTGCCGCCGCGTGCGGCCTCGATCACCTCGTCGACCGAGGCACCCGGCAGCTGCGGCGGACATCATCTCCAGCATCGTGCCGCTGGAGGCGTAGGCCTCGAGGCAGCCGCGGCTGCCGCACCGGCACAGCGGGCCCTGCTCGTCGAGGGTCAGGTGGCCGATCTCGCCGGAGCTGCCGTTGGCCCCGCGGAACAGCGTGTCGTCGATGATGATGCCGGCGCCGACGCCGGAGGAGACCTTCACGAAGACCAGGTCGGCGTGGCCCCGGCCGGCGCCGTGGCGGTGCTCGGCGAGGGCGCCCAGGTTGGCGTCGTTGTCGACCAGCACGTCGCGACCGAACGCCTCGGCCATCGCCTTGCGGGCGTTCACGCCCACCCACGCCGGGCAGGATCGCGGAGGACATCACGACGTCGTCGACCAGCGGTGCCGGCAGTCCGACGCCGATGTTGCGCAGCTCGTCGCAGTCCGCGCTCCCGATGTCGTCGAGGGCGCGCTCGAGCAGGGCGGTCGGCGCGGGTCAGGCCCCCGACGCTGTCGTGCTCGGACTCGAGCGGTTCGCGCCCGCGTGCGAGGATCCGCCCGGTCATGTCGCCGACGCGCGACCCCCACGTGGCTGTGCCCGAAGTCGACTCCGGCGACGAGTCCGGCCCCGCGTGCCAGGCGCACCGTCGTGCCCCGGCGTCCGGAGCCGGCGACCGTGTCGACCACCGAGCGCGACGCGAGCTCGCGGACGATGCTGGACACGGTGCCCGGCCGCCAGGCCGGTGATCCGGGTGAGCTCGGCCTGGGTCACGGACTGCTCGGGCACGTCGCGCAGCACGTCGAGCACCCGGTGCAGGTTCTGGGCGCGCAGCGACGTCGCGGAACCGGGGCGAGCTCGCGGCGGCGTCGCTGCAGGTGTCCCTCGCTCATGAGCAGAACGTGACCGCAACCGGCCAAAGCCGTCAAGAAGCGAACTTTACGAACCGGTCTAGCCTCGTGACCGAGTTGTTATGTTCAAGTCTTGACGACAAACCTGTGACGGGCGACACTCGTACGCATCCAGTCAGGGCCGTACGCCGTATGTCGGAGGGCCCACATTCTTCCAGGAGGAACCTCGTGACATCAGTTTCCCGTCGCGCCGGCGTCATCGGGCGCCGCTCTCGTGCTCGGCGCCGTGCCGGCCCTCGCCGGCCTGCGGCAGCTCCGACTCCGGCTCCAGCTCCGGCTCCGGGTCGGACGCACCCAAGATCACCGCCGCGTGCCAGCTCGACAGCCCGCCCACCAGCGGCGCCTCCGCCCCGGCCTCGGGCGGCGCGACCGGCAAGGCCTCGGGCAAGGTCGGCGTGATCCTGCCCGACACCACCTCCTCCACGCGCTACACCCTCTACGACAAGCCCCTGCTGCAGAAGGCGCTCACCGCGGCCGGGGTCACCGCCGACATCCAGAACGCCCAGGGTGACAAGAACAAGTTCGCCTCGATCGCGCAGAGCATGATCGGCGACGGCGTCAAGGTGCTGATCATCGACTCGATCGACGCCGCCTCCGGTGCGGGTGTCGAGAAGGAGGCCAAGGCCGCCGGCGTCAAGGTGATCGACTACGACCGGGTCAACCTCGGCGGCTCCGCCGGCTACTACGTCTCCTTCGACAACGAGGACGTCGGCAAGCTGCAGGCCCAGACGCTGGTCGACTGCCTCGACGCGCAGAAGGTCAAGAAGCCGAAGATCATCATGATGGACGGCGGCACCGACGTCGACAACAACGCCGTGCTGTTCGCCAAGGGTGCCCACGAGGTCCTCGACCCGCTGGAGAAGGCCGGCAAGCTGAACATCGCCCAGGAGGCGGTCGTCAAGGGCTGGAACGTCGAGAACGCCGCTCCCGCCTTCACCCAGGCGCTGACCGCCAGCGGCGGCAACGTCCAGGGCGTCCTCGCGGCCAACGACGACATCGCCAACGCCGTCATCGGTGTGCTGAAGAACCAGGGTCTCGACAGGTCACGTCGTGCTCACCGGTCAGGACGCCGCCGTCGAGGGTCTGCAGAACATCCTCAAGGGCAAGCAGAGCATGACGATCTTCAAGCAGGTCAAGCTCGAGGCCGGTGCCGCGGCCCAGCTCGCGATCGCGCTGATCCAGGGCAAGGACCCGTCGGCGGCCGGGCTGACGCTGAGCGCCGTTCGCTGACCCGCAGAAGTCCGAGCCACAAGATCCAGGCCCTGCTGCTGCCCTCGCAGGTGATCCTCCAGGACAACGTCAAGGACGTGATCGACGTCCGGTGCGCTGAAGGCCTCCGAGATCTGCAAGGGCATCGAGAAGCACTGCTCCAAGTTCGGCGTCAGCTGGAGCTCCTGGATCCGGCAGTGGGCGAGGCGACTCGTCCACTGCCGGATCACTGGCGCGTACGGCCGTAGGAGGCAGCGGCGTACCGCCGATCCGCGGTAGCCCGGACCCGCGGTGGACCTCGCCTCCCACCCGACACATCCGTCTACTCGGCCCACGGAGGCCCCCGTGACTGAACCACTTCTCGAGATCCGCAAGCTGAACAAGAGCTTCGGCCCCGTCCACGTGCTGCACGACGTCGACTTCAAGGTCTACCCCGGTCAGGTCACGGCGCTGGTCGGTGACAACGGCGCGGGCAAGTCCACGCTGGTCAAGTGCATCGCCGGCATCAACAGCATCGACTCGCGGCGAGGTCCTCTTCGAGGGCCAGCCCGTCACCATCCCCGACCCGCGCGCCGCCACGGCGCTGGGCATCGAGTTCGTCTACCAGGACCTCGCCCTGGCCGACAACCTCGACATCACCCAGAACATGTTCCTCGGCCGGGAGATCAGCCGCGGGCGGATGTTCCTCTCCGACGGCGAGATGGAGCAGCAGGCCCGCTCGACCCTGGCCGGGCTCTCGGTGCGCACGGTGTCGTCGGTGCGCCAGAAGGTGGCCAACCTGTCCGGTGGTCAGCGTCAGACCGTGGCCATCGCCAAGGCGGTGCTGTGGAACTCGCAAGGTCGTCTTCCTCGACGAGCCCACCGCTGCGCTGGGCGTCGCCCAGACCCGTCAGGTGCTCGACCTGGTCCGCCGCCTGGCCGACCAGGGCCTCGGGGTCGTCCTGATCTCGCACAACATGAACGACGTGATGGAGGTGGCCGACCGGGTCGCCGCGCTCTTCCTGGGCCGGATCGCCGCCGAGGTGAGCACCAAGGACACCAGCACCACCCAGATCGTCGAGCTGATCACCGCCGGGCGCAGCGGCGACATCGGTCTGTCGTCCGCCGCCCTGAACCAGAGCTGAGAGGGTCCACCATGTCCACGAAGACGCCAGAGAGCGACACCGACCCGGCTCAGCAGCCGGACTCCGGTCCACGGGGCGCGTTCGCCCTCGACGTCGAGGAGCGCTCCATCCGCGACGCCGTCACCGGCTGGGTCGGCAAGCTGCGCACCGGTGACCCGGGCGCGCTGCCGTCCGTGCTCGGACTGGTCGTGCTCGCGCTGATCTTCATGCAGGTCAGCGACCGGTTCCTGTCGAAGTTCAACGTCGGCAACATCCCCGGCCAGGGCGCCTACATCGCCGCCATCGCGCTGGGCCTGGTCTTCGTCCTGCTGCTCGGTGAGATCGACCTCTCCGCCGGCACCGCCGGCGGCACCGCCGCCGCCATCGCCGCGGTCGGGGTGAACTCCGGCAACCTGCACGGACGGCCTGCCCGGGCTGCTGTACTGGAGCCTGATCGTCGGGCTGCTGGTCACCATCGCGCTCGCGATCTGGCTCAAGACCTACGTCGGGGCGGTCGTGATCGCGATCGGACTGGTGCTGGTGGCGACCAACCTGACCCAGCACCTCGTGCCGGCGCTGATCGCCGCGATCTGCATCGGCGCCGCCATCGGCGTCTTCAACGGCTACCTGGTCGCGAAGGTCGGGATCCCCAGCTTCGTGGTCACCCTGGCGCTGTTCCTGGCCTGGCAGGGCGTGCTCCAGTTCGCGCTCAGCGGCCAGCCGGTCAACACCTCGAAGTACCCGTTGTGGCACGGCCTGACCTACGGCAACCTCAGCCCGCTGTGGAGCTGGATCTTCATCGTCGTGGTGGTCGGCGGATTCATCGCTCTACACGCGTGAGCAAGTCGATCCAGGCCCGAAGGCGCGGGCCTGTCGCGCGACGGTCTCAGCCTGGTGCTGCTGCGCGGCGGCATCATCGCGGTCGTGGCCGTGGTCATCACGATCCTGGCCAACCGCAACCGCAACACCAACCCCTTCAAGGTGATCGAGGGCATCCCGGTGCCCGCGGTGCTGCTGATCGTGCTGATGATCGGCTGCACCATCGCGCTGAGCCAAGACCACCTGGGGTCGACACCTCTACGCCACCGGCGGCAACGCCGAGGCGGCCCGCCGCGCCGGCATCGACGTGGTGCACATGAAGGTCACCGCCTTCGCGCTGTGCTCGGCGTTCGGTGCCGTCGGCGGCATCCTGCTCGCCTCGTCGCAGTCCTCGGCCTCGCTGGACCTCGGCTCGGGCAACGTGCTGCTGTTCTCGGTCGCCGCTGCGGTCATCGGTGGTACGTCGCTGTTCGGTGGTCGCGGCAAGCCGCGCGACGCGATCCTCGGCGCGCTGGTGATCGCGATCATCCCCAACGGCCTGCTGCTGCGCCCGAGCCTGGGCGCCCAGTGGCAGCAGGTGATCACCGGCGTCGTGCTGCTGATCGCGGCCGCCGTCGACGCCATCTCGCGCAGCCGGTCCCGCCGGGGCTGACCCCGTCGGTCGTGGTCCCACGTGTCGCCATGGCGACACGTGGGACCACGACTGCGTCTCAGGCGCCGCCCGTCAGGCTGACCCCGCCGTCGAGCACGAGCGTCTGCCCGGTCACCCAGCCGGCGCCGGCGGAGAGCAGGAAGGCGACCACGCTGCCGATGTCGTCGGGCTCGCCGAGCCGCTTCAGCGGGTACGCCGCGGCGACTCGTCCTCGCGCCCGACGTACAGCGCCTCGGCGAACCTCGTCTTCACCACCGCCGGAGCGACCGCCGTTGACCCGGATCCCGGGACCGAGCTCGACGGCGAGCTCCTCGGTGAGGTGGGTCAGCATCGCCTTGCTGGCGCCGTAGAACGCGATCCCGGGGGCCGGGCCGCTCCCCGGCCAGGGATGAGACGTTGACGATCGCGCCACCGCTGCCTGCCCATCCCGGCGCGGACCACCTGCTGGGTCCAGGACAGCGCGGCCAGCGCGTTGACCTCGAAGATCTTGCGCCCGGCGTCGAGGTCGAGGTCCATCAGCGGGCCGAACGACCGGGTTGATCCCGGCGTTGTTGACCAGGGCGTTGACCGGTCCGAACGCCTCGGCCGTCCGGCGTACGGCGTCGGCCTGGTGCTCGACGTCGTCGCTCTTGCCGGCGACGTACATCGCGCACGTCGGGCCCGCCGAGCTCCTCGACCGCGGCGGCCAGGGCCGTCCTCCTTGCGGGCGGTGAGGCAGACCTTGGCGCCCTGGGCGACGAGGTGGTGCGGCGATGCCGAGCCCGATGCCGCGGCTGGCACCGGTGACGATGGCGACGGTTCCGTCGAGGTGGGGTCGTGAGGTGCTCATGCGGCGTCCCTGCGGCGTTGTTCGGTGGAGCGGAGCGGCGGAGACGAATGTCGTGGGGTGCTCATGCAGATCCTGTCTGGCAGCGGGGTGTACGTCGTGGTGCGCTGGCGACCGGGCGGTCGATGCCGGCGCCGATCTCGACCAGCTCCGCGACGGTCTTCGCCGAGCCGTGCTCGGAGCCGGCCATCCGGGAGATGGTCTCCTCCATCAGGGTGCCGCCGAGGTCGTTGGCGCCGGCGCGCAGCATGGCGCGGGTGCCGTCGGTGCCGAGCTTGACCCAGGAGGTCTGGATGTTGTCGATCCAGCCGTGCAGCATGATCCGCGCGAGCGCGTGCACGGCGAGGTTGTCGCGCAGCGTCGGACCCGGGCGGGCGACGCCGGCGAGGTAGATCGGCGCGGAGTGGTGCACGAAGGGCAGCGGCACGAACTCGGTGAACCCGCCGGTCTCGCGCTGGATCCCGCGCAGCACCTCGAGGTGGCGCACCCAGTGCCGCGGGTTGTCGACGTGGCCGTACATCATCGTGCTGGTCGTCGGGATCCCGACGCGGTGGGCGGTGGAGATGATCTCGACCCAGGTCGCGGTGGGCAGCTTGCCCTTGGTCAGCACCCAGCGCACCTCGTCGTCGAGGATCTCCGCGGCGGTGCCGGGGATGCTGCCCAGCCCGGACTCGCGGGCCTGGATCAGGAAGTCCTCGAAGGACAGCCCGGTGCGGCTCGAGCCGTTGACGATCTCCATCGGGCTGAAGGCGTGCACGTGCATGTCGGGCACCCGGGCCTTCACCGCGGCGGCGAGGTCGAAGTACGCCGTGCCGGGCAGCTCGGGGTCGATCCCGCCCTGCATGCAGACCTCGGTCGCGCCGAGGTCCCACGCCTCCTCGGCCCGGTCGGCGACCTGGTCGAGCGAGAGCGAGTAGGCGTCGGCGTCGTTGCGGCGCTGGGCGAACGCGCAGAACCGGCACCCGACGTAGCAGACGTTGGTGAAGTTGATGTTGCGGTTGACGACGTAGGTGACGTCGTCGCCGACCACCTCGCGGCGCAGGTGGTCGGCGTACGCCGTCACCTCGTCCAGCCGGTCGCCCTCGGCGGTGATCAGGGCGTGCGCGTGCTCCTCGCTGAGGTTGCCGGGGTCGCGCTCCGCGGCCTTCATGGCGGCGGCGAAGGCGGATAGTCCCTGACGTTCCCTACCCGAATCCGAAGAAAGCAGGACGGTTTCGTCAGGGACTATCCCGGCCTTGAGGCTCTCCCAGTCGCCGTACACCGAGTCGAAGTCGGCGCGGCGGTCCGTCGTACGCCCCTCGGTGTCGATGGCGGAGTGCAGGTCCGTGCGCCCGGTGCCGCCGACGTGGGCGAAGCCGCCGTCGGGCTCCTGCCACGGCGAGCCGCTGGGGCGTACGCCGGGACGCGGCGAGCCCGTCGTCGGTGGCCAGGGCGGCGACGTGGCCGGAGACGCGCGGGTCGATCCAGGGCTCACCGGCCCGGACGTACTCCGGGTGCGCGGTGAGCCGGGCGGCCAGCGTGAGGCCCGACGGCCTCGGTGACCGAGCGGAGCCGATCCAGCGAGGGCCAGGGCCGTTCGGGGTTCACGTGGTCGGGGGTCAGCGGGGAGACGCCGCCCCAGTCGTCGACGCCGGCGTCGAGCAGCGCCGTGCACTCGGCCAGGTCGACCAGGTTGGGCGGGGCCTGGATCCGCACCTTCGGCCCGAGCACGACGCGGGCGGTGGCGATGGCGGCGACGTACTCCTCCAGGCCGAGGTCGTCGGTGTGGCGCATCGCGGTGTCGGGCTTGGCCCGGAAGTTCTGCACGATGACTTCCTGGACGTTGCCGTACTGTCGCGCCACCTGGCGGATCGCGAAGATCGACTCGGCGCGCTCCTCGAGCGTCTCGCCGATGCCGACCAGGATCCCGGTGGTGAACGGCACGCTCAGCCGCCCGGCGTCCTCGAGCACCCGCAGGCGTACGGCGGGGTCCTTGTCGGGGGAGCCGAAGTGCGCCTCGCCCCTGGTCTCGAAGAGCCGCCGCGAGGTGGTCTCCAGCATCATCCCCATCGAGGGGGCGACCGGCTTGAGCCGGTTCATCTCCTCCCACGACATCACGCCCGGGTTGAGGTGCGGCAGCAGCCCGGTCTCCTCGAGCACGCGGATCGCCATCGCCCGGACGTAGGCCAGCGTCGTGTCGTAGCCGTGCGCGTCGAGCCACTCCTGCGCCTCGGGCCAGCGGTCCTCGGGCCGGTCGCCGAGGGTGAACAGCGCCTCGGTGCAGCCCATCGCGGCGCCGTCGCGGGCGATCGCGAGCACCTCGTCGGGGGAGAGGTACGCCGAGCCCTGCCCGTCCTCGGCCGCGCGCGCCAGGTGGCCCGGGGTCGTCGACGAAGGTGCAGTAGTGGCACTGGTCCCGGCACAGCCGGGTGAGCGGGATGAACACCTTCGGCGAGTACGTCACCACACCCGGGCGACCGGCATCGGCCAGCCCGGCGTCGCGCACGCGGGCCGCGATCGTGCTCAGCCGGGCCAGGTCGTCGCCGCGGGCCGAGAGCAGGGCGGTGGCCTCCTCGACGGACAGGCTCGCGCCGCGGTCGGCGCGCGCGAGGGCCCGGCGTACCTGCTGGGGATTCATCGGTTCAGCCTAGGGACCCGTCGGGAATCAGGAGACCCAGCCCTTGACCTGCTCGACCAGCGCGGGCGCGTCCTCGGCGACCGGGATGATCTGCAGGTGCGTCACGCCGGCCTCCGCGAAGGCCGCGATCCGCTCCTTGACGTAGGACTCCGGCCCGACCAGGTTGCCCAGCTCGAGCAGCTCCTGCGGCACGGCGGCCGCGGCCTCCTCCTTCTTGCCGTCGAGGTAGAGGTCCTGGATCTGCTTGGCGGCGTCCTCGAAGCCGTAGGCGCAGGCCACGTCGTTGTAGAAGTTCTTGCCGCGCGCGCCCATCCCGCCGACGTACAGCGCGACGGTCGGGCGGGCGAGGTCGAGCAGGCCCTTGACGTCCTCGCCGACCGCGATCATGCCGCCCGCGCTGATCTGCAGCGGCGCCATGTCGGCGCTGCGCTTCGCCTTGCCCGCGGCCAGGGCCTCGCCCCAGACCTTGTCGTGCAGCTCGGGCACGAACAGGAACGGCAGCCAGCCCTCGGCGCTCTCGGCCGCGCTCTGCACGCTCTTCGCGCCCAGCGCCGCGATCCAGATCGGGATCTCGGAGCGCTCCGGACGGGTGAGCATCTTCAGCCCCTTGCTCATCCCGGTGCCCTGGTCCTGCGGCAGCGGCAGGGTGACCGTCTTGCCGTCGTAGGTCAGCACCTCGCGGCGCAGCGCGGCCCGCACCACGTCGACGTACTCCTGGACCCGGGTGAGCGGCTTGGAGTACGGCATCCCGTGCCAGCCCTCGATCACCTGCGGGCCCGACGCGCCGAGGCCGAGCAGGGCGCGGCCACCGGAGACGTTGTCGAGGCCGGCGGCGGTCTGGGCGATCGCGCTCGGGGTGCGGGAGAAGACGTTGAGGATGCCGGCGCCGATCTCCACCGTCTCGGTCTTCGCCGCGAGGTAGCCCATCAGCGTGGGGGAGTCGAAGCCGTAGGCCTCCGGCACCCAGACCGTGTCGAGGCCGGCCTTCTCCAGCGCAGTCACCTCGTCGGCCGCCTCGCGCGGGTTGCCGGAGTAGTTGAGCAGCATGGACAGCTTCATCGGGAGGGTCCTTCGGTCTCGGTACGGCGTACGACGTTGACAGTATCGGTGTCAGCGTCATGCGGGGCGGCACCGTGCGTCGACCGACGCTTCTGCGACGCCTCAACGGCTGCGGCGCATGCGTTTGCGACGCCTCGGCGCACGAGGAGCGTGGTTTGCGACGCCTCGGTCAGGAGTGCCAGGAGGCCCAGAGGTCGGCGTACGAGCCGCCGGCGGCGACCAGCTCGTCGTGGGTGCCGAGCTCGGTGATCCGGCCGTCCTCGACCACGGCCACGCGGTCGGCGTCGTGGGCGGAGAACAGCCGGTGAGCGATCGCGATCACGGTGCGTCCGTGCAGCACGGCAGCCAGCGAGCGCTCGAGGTGCCGGGCGGCGCGGGGGTCGATCAGCGAGGTGGCCTCGTCGAGCACCAGGGTGTGCGGGTCGGCGAGGACCAGCCGGGCCAGCGCGACCTGCTGGGCCTGCGCCGGAGTCAGCTCGCGACCTCCGGTGCCGACCAGCGTGTCGAGGCCGTCGGGCAGGGCCTCGACCCAGTCCCGGGCGTCGACGGAGGTCAGCGCGTCGCAGAGCTGCTCGTCGGTGGCCGCCCCGTCGAGGGCGAGGGCGAGGTTGTCGCGGACCGTGCCGACGAAGACGTGGTGCTCCTGGGTGACCAGCGCGACGTGCCCACGCAGGTCGGTCAGCGGCAGCTCGGTCAGCCCGACCCCGCCGACATCGACCGCGCCGGTGCGCGGTGGGTGGATCCCGGCCAGCAGCCGCCCGAGCGTCGACTTGCCGGCCCCGGACGGACCGACCATGGCGATCCGTTCGCCGACACCGACGTCGAGGTCGACCCCGTGCAGCACGTCGCGGCCGGGCACGTAGGCGAAGCGCACGTCGCGGACGCTCAGCCGTTCGTCGAGCGGCTGCGCACCGCTGACCGCACGGTCGTCGGGCACCTGCGCCACGCCGAGGAGCCGGGCCAGCGACGCCTGACCGACCTGCAGCTCGTCGAGGACCGAGACGACGGTGTCGAGGGGACCGACCAGGGCCTGGACGTACAGCGTGGCCGCGGTGACCGCACCGAGGCTGACGTCGCCGCGCAGGTGCAGCCAGCCGCCGAGGAGCAGCGTCGCGACCGTCGGGATCAGGTAGGCGATCTCGACGGTCGGGAAGAAGCGGGTCCGCAGGCCCAGCGTGTAGCGCTCCGCGGCGAACGACGCCGCGATGTCGTCGTCGATCCGGCGTACGCGATCGGCTCCCAGGTCGAGGGCCTCGATGGTGCGGGAGCCCTCGACGGTCTCGGTGAGCGAGGCGTTGATCACCGAGTACGACGCGCTCTCGCGCAGGTAGCCGTCCTTGGCCCGGGCGAGGTACCAGCGCAGACCCAGGGCGATCAGGGGTACGCCGAGCAGCACCGGCAGCAGCACCCACACCCCGACCAGCGCCGCCCCGACGATGGTGACGACGGCGGTGATCAGGGCCGTCACCCACTCGGGCAGCGCCCAGCGCACGGAGTAGCCGAGCTGCTCGATGTCGCGGGAGGTGCGGGTGAGCAGGTCGCCCGAGCCGGCACTCTCGACCACCCCGACGGGCAGCGCCAGGGTGTTGTCGACGAAGTCCTCGCGCAGGTCGGCCAGCACCTGCTCGCCGAAGCTCGCGAAGCGGAACCTCGCCTGCCGGGTGAGGACGGTCTGCACGAGCAGGAACCCGGCCAGCACCAGCACGGTGTGGTCGACGGTGCCGCACCGTGGTGCCCGTGGAGACCGACTGCACGAGGCTGCCGAGCAGGCGCGGCCCGGCCAGGCCGGCGAGGGCCGCGAGCAGGTGCAGGCCCATGGCGATCCCGACGGCGCGCGGATGGCGCCGGACGAGACCGACCAGGTAGGCGCGCGTCGTCCGCGGGTCGGCGACCGGCAGCCCAGGGCTCGTCGGGCTGCTCATCGGCTCGCCCCCTCCTCGGCCTCGCGGGTCACGACGGCGCGGTACGCCGGCACCTCGGCCAGCAGGTGCGCGTGCGTGCCTTCGGCGAGCAGCTGGCCGTCGCGCACGAAGCACACCGTGTCGGCGCGGTCGAGCACGAGCGGGCTCGTGGTGGTGACCAGCGTCGTGCGCCCGGCCCGTAGTGCACCCAGCCGCGCGGCGATCGCGGCCTCGGTGTGGGCGTCGACCGCCGAGGTCGGCTCGACCAGCACCAGCACCTCGGGATCGACCAGCAGGACCCGGGTCAGCACCAGCCGCTGGCGCTGGCCGCCGGAGAAGGTGCGACCCCGCTCGGCGATCTCGGCGTCCCACTCGCCGGGCAGTGCCTCGACGACGTCGTACGCCGAGGCGGCCTCGGTCGCCGCCGCCAGCGGGGTGGGGCCGCGCCCACGGATGTCGACCTGGTCGCCGAGGCGGCCGGCGAAGAGCGTGGAGGCGGTGTCCGAGACCACGATCCGGCGCCGGATCTCCGCCCGCGGCAGGTCGGCCAGCGCCACGCCGCCCCAGCGGACGTCCCCAGGCCGGTAGCGCCCCAGCCGGTCGGCGATCTCGGCCGCATCGGCTGCGGGCTCGGTCACCAGCGCGGTGAGCCGGCCGGGCCGCAGGGTCAGCCCGGTGAGCGCGTCGTGCAGCGGCGAGTCGGCCGGCGGCGGGGCGGTGGGCTGCTCGGGGTCGTCGATCTCCGGCTCCAGCCGGAGCACGCCCACGATCCGGCCCGCGGCGACGTGGGCCTTGATCAGCTTGGTGGCGAACTCGGTCGCGGTGCGCAGCGGCAGGACCAGGAACGCGGCGTAGCCGTAGAAGGCGACCAGCTCACCGGGGGTGATCCGGCCCTCGACGGCGAACCGCGCGCCCAGCCACACCACGACCACCACGAACAGACCGGGCAGCAGCACCTGGAGCGCGTCGAGCACCGACTGCAGCCGGGCGACGCGGACGCCGGCCGCGCGGACCTGCTGCGACTGACGCCGGTAGCGGTCGTGGAAGACCCGCTCGCCGCCGACACCGCGCAGCACCCGCAGGCCGCTGACGATGTCGGAGGCGACGTTGGCCAGGTCGCCCATCAGCTCGCGCTGGGCGGCGTTGCGGCGCTGCAGCGGTGCCAGCATCGGCCCGACCGCGAGCAGCAGCAGCGGGACGCCGAGCAGCACCACCAGTCCGAGCACGACCGAGGTCTGGAGCAGGATCACCGCGACGACGACGAAGGAGACCAGGGCGCCGGCCGCCCGGGCGCTGACGTCCATCGCGTTGCCCATGTGCACGAGGTCGTTGGTGCCGATCGAGACCACCTCGCCGGTGGCGACGCGTCGTGAGAGCGTGGCGCCGAGGTGGGTGGCGTGCCGGGCGACGAGCTGGACGGTGCGGTACGCCGCACTCAGCCAGTTGGTCACCGCGAACCGGTGCCGCATCACCCCGGCGACCGCCCCGACGAGACCGATCGCGAAGAGCACCAGCGCCCACCGGACCAGCGCCGAGCCGTCGCGTCCGCGGACCCCGGCGTCGATGGCCTTGCCGATCACGGCCGGCAGCACCGCCGAGGAGCACATCCAGATCACGCCGAACGCCATCCCGCCCAGCAGGGTCTGCCACTGCTCGCGGGCCATCCACCAGATCAGCCGGGCCGGGGACCGGTGGTCGGCCCGACCGGGGTCGGCGTGGGGGAGCTGGTGCACTCACCCGAGGTTACGTTCCGGCTCCGACTGCGGGCGAGCGAGTTTCCGCGGGCGCCGGAGCGCCTTCCTCGACCAGTGGGGTGGTTCCGCTGGTTGAGCAGGGACGGAGCCTCGTCTCGAAACCTCCGGGCCAGAGACGGGCGCCAGGTCCCGGCGCCTGTCGGTGGCTCCCGGACGATTCCACGGGTGAGGCGACCGCCCCTCTGGGGACCGGTCGTCAGGCCGGGCGCCAGCCGGGGTCGCGCCCGGACATCGCGACCACGCGCTCGACCGGGGTGGCGTCCGGGCCGACGGCGACGGCGGCGCCGAAGGGATCGGTGTCCATGGCCACGCCCTCGGGCAGGTTGGCCCGGACGGCGTCGAAGATGGCCGCACGCTTCGCCGGCGGGATCTCCTCCTCGTACGCCGCGACGCAGAGGTCGGCCAGGTCGGGCGGCACGTCGTAGGCCAGGCCGGTGGCGACGGCGAGGTCCCAGGAGTGGCACACCACCTCCGCGGCGTAGATCCCGGCGGCCTCGCGCAGGGTGGTCGTGCGCCACGGCACGTCGACGGCGGCGTCCAGCCGGGCCTCGGCGTACGCCGCCGGCACCCGCGCCGCGACCGCGCGCCAGGCTCCGGCGTACTCCTGCGGCGGCAGCGGGATCGAGTCGGGCACCTCGTGCACCTGGTTGGTCGGGATCGCCGCGGCCCGGTTGACCACGGAGTTCAGGTGCGCCAGCAGGGCGGCGACGTCGAAGTCGCCGCAGGGCGTGGGACCGTCGAGCGGCCCGGCCGCGACGGTCTCGATCACCGAAGTGGCCAGGTCGAGCGCGGTGGCGAGGAGGGGGCGGGGATCGGTGGGGAACATGTCGTCGAGCCAACCGCGTGAAGTGGCCATCCTCTGGCCACTTCTGGTGCGAGACTCCTCGTATGCGAGCCGACCGGCTGATCGCCGTCCTGATGCTGCTGCAGCGCCGGGAGTCGGTGACCGCCGCCGAGGTCGCCGCTGAGCTGGAGATCTCCACGCGCACGGCCCGCCGGGACCTGGAGTCGTTGGGGGCGTCCGGCGTCCCGGTCTACTCGACCCCCGGGCGAGGTGGCGGCTGGCGCCTGGTCGGCGGGGCCCGCACCGACCTGACCGGGCTGACCGGGCCCGAGGTGCGCGCCCTGTTCCTGGCCGCCGGCTCGGTGCCCGGCCAGTCGCCGGAGGTGGCGCGGGCCCTGGCCAAGCTGCAGCGCGCCGTGCCGGCGCCGTTCCGTGACCAGGCCGCGCAGGCGGCCGAGGCGATCTTCGTCGACCCCGGTTCCGGTGTGGTGCCCGAGCCGTGGGCGCTGGCCGCGCTGCAGGAGGCGGTCACGCTCGGGGTCCGGGTGGAGCTGGGCTACCGCGACCGGACCGGCCGCTCGAGCACGCGAACCGCGGATCCGCTCGGTCTCGTCGCCAAGGGTCGGGTCTGGTACCTCGTCACCGACACCGAGGCCGGGCGACGTACCTTCCGGGTCGACCGCGTGAGCGAGGTCCGGCTCTGCGACGACCCGGTGCGCCGACCTGTGGGCTTCGACCTGCGCGAGGCCTGGGAGCAGATCACCGCCGAGCTGGCCGAGGTGCGTCCCACGGCCACGATCACCGGCGTCGCCAGCCCGTGGGTGCTCGGCGTGCTGCGCCGGTTGCCGTGGGTGCAGGTCGCCGCCGTCGGTCCGGCCGACGACCACGGCCGGCACCGCATCGAGCTCGCCGGCGGCTCGGTGGAGTCGTTGTGCGGGATCGTCGCCGGCCTCGCGGAGGGCCTCGAGGTCGAGCAGCCCCGCGCGGCCCGTGAGCTGCTCGCCCGGACGGGCGAGATCCTCGGGCGCCGCTACGCCGGACCCGCGGAGCCGCGCGACGACGTCGTCCGAGCCGGTCGCCGGGGCAACCAGCTCGGATGACGTCCGGCTCAGCCGGCCAGCCCCTCGATCACCTCGGCGTGCGGCAGCTCGGCGAGCAGCTCGCCGGGCAGGATCAGCTTGGAGCGGCGCAGTCCGGAGCCGATCAGGGCGTGCTCGATCCCGAGGCAGCGCGAGTCGATCAGCAGCCGCCACTCCGGGGGCAGTCCGACGGGCGTGATCCCGCCGTGCTCCATCGCGGTCTCCGCCGTCGCGCGCTCGTGCGGGTGGAATGAGCACTTGCGCACGTCGAGCAGCTTGCGCACCACCTTGTTGACGTCGGCCCGGGTGTCGGCGCGTACGACGCAGGCGGCGATCCGCTCGTCAGCGGCGCGGGTGCCACTGACCACGACGCAGTTGGCACTGTCCTCGGTGCGCAGCCCGTAGGCCGCGTTGAGCGCCTCGGTGTCCGCGAGCTCCGGGTCGATCTCGACGACGGCGACGCGGTCGGCAAACGGCCAGTCGGCGAGGACCGCCGCGACGGGGGCGGCCAGCAGCTCCGGGCGGTCGAGGGCGGGTGTCGGGTCGAGGTCACCGATCGTGGGCAGGCTCATGGTTGCCGATTCTGCACGTCCGGTTCGCCGGCCGGTCACCGCCCGGTCACCCGGGCGCCGGACGATCGGGTCGTGAAGCCTCTCGTGATCGGGCACCGCGGTGCCAGCGCGCACCGCCCCGAGCAGACCCTGGCGGCGTTCGACCTCGCGTTCCGGCTGGGCGCGGACTCCGTCGAGCTCGACCTGCTGGCCACCCGCGACGGCCACCTCGTCTGCCGCCACGACCTGGAGCTGTCGCGCACCACCGACGTCGCGCTGCGCATGGAGTTCGCGCACCTGCGGCGCACCCTGGACCTCGAGGGCACCCGGACCAGCGGCTGGTTCGTGCACGACTTCACCCTGGCCGAGCTGAAGTCGCTGCGCACTCGCGAGCGCTGGCCCCGCAAGCGGCCCGGGAGCGCGTCGTACGACGGTCGGCACCCGGTCGCGACGTTCGCCGAGCTGCTCGCCCTGGTCGATGCCGAGTCGGGTCGCCAGGGTCGTCAGCTGCGGGTGCACGCCGAGCTGAAGCACCCGGGCTTCATGGAGCAGGTCGGCCTGTTCCTGCCCGACCTGATCGACCACGTCCGGGGATCGCACGTGAGCTGGCTCAGCTTCGACCCGGTGGTGCTGCGCCGGCTGCGGCTGCGTGGCCGGGACAACCTGGTCCGCAACTTCGACGGGCTGCCGGGGGTGCGCGCGGTGGCCGAGGCCGCGGAGTACGCCGCGGCGATCGGCGTGCGCCGCCAGGCGGTGCTGGTCGGCAAGGGCCCGGAGCAGCGACCGACGAGACTCGTCCCGCGCGCCCATCGTCGCGGCCTCGACGTGCTGGTCTGGTCCCACCGCGCCGAGAACAAGCACCTGCCCCGGGGCCTGCGGATCGGCAGCGACGCGCACGCGCACGGGCACGGACGGGTCGCGGCCGAGCGGCTCTTCGAGGCCGGGATCGACGGCCTGATCACCGACTTCCCCGAGCTCGGGGTCGCGGCGCTGGCCAATCAGCCCGCCCTGCCGATCGCCCGGTGACGCCGCTCAACCCGAGGGCGGCAGCGCCATCCCGCGCTCGGCCAGCACCGCCCGCGCCCGGTCGGGGTAGTTGGTGATGAAGCCGTCCACGCCGACGTCGAGCATGTCGCGCATGGCCGCTTCCTCGTCGACGGTGTACGGCACGACCAGCACCCCCGTGGCGCGGGCCTCGGCGACCAGGTCCGCCGTCACGAACGGGTGGTACGCCGGGGAGATGGCATCGAAGCCGAGCTCGGCGACGGCGCGGACGACGTGCCCGCCGCAGTCGTCGATGTCCAGCCCGCCGAGCCAGGGGGAGCGTCCGGTCGCGTCCACCTCGAGGTACTTGGTGCCGGTCAGGGCGTAGCGGCGGATCCGGGGCTCGAGGACGCCGATCATCCGCAGCACCTGCCAGTCGAAGGACTGGATGCTGACCCGCTCGATGAGGCCGGCTGCCACGATCGGGCCGACGACCCGGCGCGCGAACGTCGTGCGGGGCGCGGTCTCGCTCGGGTGCACGACGTCGAACTTGGCCTCCACGTTGACGTGCACGTCGGGCCGGTCGGCGACCAGTGCGAGCACCTCGTCGAAGGTCGGCATCGGCTCGCCGGGCACCGCCCGCTGCCCCGGCCACCGGGGCTGGGTCAGCGACCCGCAGTCCAGGGTGGCGAGCTGGCGGTGGGTCAGCCGCGACACGAAGCCGCCGACGTACGGGAAGTCCGGGTCGTCCGGCCGCGCGGGTGCGGTGTCGGTGATCTTGGCCGGGTCCAGCACCCGGTCGTGGGTGATCATCGGGACCCCGTCGGAGCTGACGTTGACGTCGCACTCGAGAGTCGAGACGCCCATCGCCAGGGCATTTCGGAACGCCGCCAGGGTGTTCTCCACGACGAGCCCGGCACCGCCGCGGTGCGCCTGGAGGTCGAACACGTTCCGAGGCTAAACCGTGACGTCCGTACGACGGCGCGCGGCGCGTTCCGGTCGTACCGTGGGTCGATGGCGGGGCGGACGTGGCTGGTCGGGGTGCTCGCGGTCGTCGTGGTCGCCGGCTTCGGCGGCCTGGCCTGGGCGACCTGGGGCGGTGGGGGTCCCGACTACGGCCACGCCCTGGTGCGGTTCGACCAGTACCAGGGCCAGGCGAACCGCTACGTGAACCTGTCCGACGCGCGTGCGCAGCTCTCGATCGGCTCGCCGGACCGGCACCGGATCGTCTACCAGTTCCGCGACCCGGACGGGCACGGGTGGACCGCACCCCACACAGTGTGGACCGAGAAGCGGCTCCTCGCCGCCGGGACCAGCGTGCGTTACGGCAGCGGCACGGTGGGCATCATCGAGGCCTTCGCACCCAACGACACCGACGAGGACGACAGCCGCGACAAGATCGCCGGGATCGTGTGCCGTGAGGTGCACTGTGTCGCCAAGCGGGTCCCGGGCACCGCGGGCACCCCGCAGGTGGCCCCGGACGGCAAGACCGCGCTGCTGGGTGAGGACGAGCGCGGCGTGGTGATGTGGACGGCGAGACGGGGCATCCACCGGCTGCGCTGGTCCGGCCACCCGAGCGACGCCTACGACGTCAGGTCGACGGAGCCGGCGGTGCTGGCTCCGGACGGTTCGCTGCGCGTGGTGAGTGCCGCGGCGGCCAAGCACACCTGCAACCTCGAGCTGTTCACGAGTGGAGTCGACTCCGCTGACCTGACCGGCGTGACCCGTCACCCGGCTCGGGCTCTGGCCCGGAACACGTCGCAGTCGCTGTCGCAGTGCGGCGCCAACTTCGACACGCCGTTCAGCTCGGACTGGCTCGCTGTCCATCGAGACGACCCGGGAGTGCCGGAGTTCTGGTTCATCCGCAAGGGCACGACCTGGGCCACCACGTCCGACGATCCCAGTGGTCTGCAGCCCCTCGACCGCGGGAACAGCTGCTGTTCGACCGGGATCGGCACCTTCGTGCACTGGAACGAGCTCGCCGTCGGCTCGCCCGACGGTCGGCACATCCAGCTGCAGTACCACCTGCTCGGTCAGCAGACCTGGAGCAAGCCGTTGCTCATCGACGGCGCCCCCGCGGCCTACGACTGCGGCTTCCCGGACCCGCGGGGGGTCGGGCGGAGGGGGGTCGTCGTGCTGATGGAGTGCCGTCCGGGCACTGGGCTGGACACCTTCGGCGCCCAAGGGAGTGCCTACGCCGTGGCGGTCAGCACCGACTACCGGCACTGGCAGACGCGATTCGTCACCGACGTACGCGGCCCGCCCCGCTTCGACGACGACAAGCTGGTGGTCGGCGACACCACCTGGGTCCCGGGCCAGGGCTTGACCAGCAGCTGAGGTCGGAACCGGGCTGGGGTCCGGGATCGCCGACGACGTTCAGGTCTCGGTCCTGCGGGCGGCCCAGTCCTCGCTGCTGTTGAGGTGGGGGAACGCCTGGTCGGGTACGGCGACCCCGAGCGCAGCACACAGTGGCCCCCAGCCGTCACCCGGCGCCCAGTCGACGAGCCGCTCGGGCGGGACGACGGCGCGCACCCGGGCCAGGTGCTCGTCGTAGGCCGCCATGGCGCGGTCGGGGTCGTGCGGCGGGCCGAAGGTGGCCGCCATCCGCTCGAACACCGCGACAACGGCGCGCCGGTGCGTCGGGTCGTTGTCGGCGAGGAACGCCGGCGCTCTTGCGTCGTTCACCGCGTCGAGCACCTCGCGGGCGGCCCCGAGCACCGTGCGGTCCATGCTGCGGTACCAGGTCGCGGCGTCCTCGCGGTGGGAGAGCAGCACGACGGCACCGGGGTGGGCGGCCGCGAGCGGCTCCCAGAAGAGACAGGCCGGGGTGTCCACGCAGGCGCCGTACCCGGACACGATCGCGTCGACGGCGACGACGTCACCGTCCAGTCCGGCCAACCACCCGGCGGCGTGGTCGGCGCGGTCGAACAGCTCGTGCATGTGGTAGGTCGGCTCGCCGGTGAGCGTGGTCAGCGCCTCCCGCAGCGACGTCGTCCCGGTGCGGGGGAGCCCGGCCCCCACGACTCGTAGCGTCATTCGTCCATTGTGCCGCGTGCGTCGTCGCGTGGGGCCGGCCTTCGCGGGCTACCCGGGGCCACGCGCCGTACGGTGCCGCCACGACCCGAGGGGGGTGTGGCTGGTGGTTGTGCTCGTTGCGGGTCCACCGTGGTGAACCTGCACTCCGGCGGGACGGTTACGCGGCGGCGGTGTGCTCCACCTCGACTGCGGGCTCCAGGGCACCGGCGAGGATCTCGCGGACGTCGGAGACCAGGTGCACGGTGACCGCCTCGAGCACGTCGGCCGGCACGTCGTCGAGGTCGGGCTCGTTGCGCTTCGGCGCGTACACCTCCGTCAGGCCGGCCCGCTGGGCGGCGAGCAGCTTCTGCTTCAGCCCGCCGATCGGCATCACCTTGCCGGTCAGTGAGACCTCGCCGGTCATCCCGACCTCGCCACGCACCGGACGCCCGGTGGCCAGCGAGACCAGCGCGGTCGTCATGGTGACGCCCGCCGACGGCCCGTCCTTGGGCACGGCACCCGCCGGCACGTGGACGTGCACCGGCTTGTCGAGCGTGTCCGGGTCGACGCCGAGCTCGACCGCGTGCGCCCGCACGAAGTTCAGCGCGATCTGCGCCGACTCCTTCATCACCTCGCCGAGCTGGCCGGTCAGCGAGAGCCCGGCCGACCCCTCGGGCAGCGCCGAGGCCTCGATGTAGAGCACGTCGCCACCCAGTCCGGTCACCGCGAGTCCGGTTGCCACGCCCGGCAGCTCCGTGCGCTCGTGCGCGTCGGGGGTGAACCGGGCACGACCGATCAGGTCGCGCAGTCCCGCCTCGTCGACGACGATCGGCGCCGGTGTGCCCGAGGCGAGCCTGGTCGCCGCCTTGCGGAAGGCCTTCGCGATGATCCGCTCCAGCTGGCGTACGCCGGCCTCGCGGGTGTGGTTCGCCGCGATCTCGCGCAGCGCCTCGTCGCTGATCGTGACCTCGTCGGTGCCGAGCGCGGCGCGCTCCAGCTGGCGCGGCACGAGGAAGTCGCGGGCGATCGCGACCTTGTCGTCCTCGGTGTAGCCGTCGAGGGTGACCAGCTCCATCCGGTCCAGCAGCGGGCCGGGGATCTGGTCGACCACGTTGGCGGTCGCGATGAACAGCACGTCGGAGAGGTCCAGGTCGAGCTCGAGGTAGTGGTCGCGGAAGGTGTGGTTCTGCGCCGGGTCGAGCACCTCGAGCAGCGCCGCCGCGGGGTCGCCGCGGTAGTCGGTGCCGACCTTGTCGACCTCGTCGAGCAGCACGACCGGGTTCATCGAGCCGGCCTCCTTGATCGCGCGCACGATGCGGCCGGGCAGCGCGCCGACGTACGTCCGCCGGTGGCCGCGGATCTCGGCCTCGTCGCGCACGCCGCCCAGGGCGACCCGGACGAACTTGCGCCCGAGGGTGCGCGCCACCGACTCGCCGAGCGAGGTCTTGCCGACGCCGGGAGGACCGGCCAGCAGGATCACCGCCCCGGAGCCGCGGCCGCCGACCAGGTCGAGCCCACGCTCGGCGCGGCGGGCGCGCACGGCGAGGTGCTCCACGATCCGGTCCTTGACGTCGTCGAGGCCGTGGTGGTCGGCGTCGAGCACCGCGCGGGCGGCGTCGATGTCGGTCGAGT
The DNA here is from genome assembly GCA_963843875.1 of uncultured Actinomycetota bacterium. GTDB lineage: Bacteria > Actinomycetota > Actinomycetes > Propionibacteriales > Nocardioidaceae > Marmoricola. The sequence continues at coordinate 508,629 of CAWJMC010000005.1, forward strand.
CGAGCGTCTTCTCGCCCCACGGCAGGTCGAGCACGGTGTCCAGCCAGGTCCGGATCCACCCGGTCTCCGGGCTCTGCTCGCTGGCTCGCTCGAGCTTGTCGACCTCGCGCAGCAGCGCCTCGCGCACGGCGTCCGGCACGTCGGCGCTCTCGACCCGGCCGCGGTAGTCGTCGGCCCCCTCGGGCTCGCCCTCCCCGAGCTCCTTGCGGATCGCGGCGAGCTGCTGGCGCAGCAGGTACTCGCGCTGGGTCTTCTCCATCCCCTCGCGGACGTCGCTGCCGATCTTGTCGTTGATCTCGGTCTCGGCGGCGTGCGCCCGGGTCCAGCCGAGCAGCACCTCGAGGCGGGCCTCGACGTCGGGGGTCTCCAGCAGCTCGCGCTTGCGCTCGCCGGTCAGCCACTGGGCCCACCCGGCGGTGTCCGCGATCTGGCCGGGGTCGGTCATCGCGGAGATGCCGTCCACGATCTGCCAGGCCTCGCGGCGCTGGAGCTCGGCGATCACCAGCTTCTTGTACTCCGCCGCCAGCTCACGGGCGCGCTCGGTCGGCTCGGTGTCGGTGACCGGGGTGGCCTCGACCCAGAGCGCGGCTCCGGGGCCGCTGACCCCGCTGCCGATCTCGGCACGCGTTGCCGGCGCGCAGCACGGCCGCAGGCCCGCCGCGGCTGAACCGGCCGACCTTCTCGACCGTGGTCACCACGCCGTACGAGGCGTAGCGGTCGTCGAGCCGCGGCGCCACGAGCAGCTCGGCGTCGTCGGCACCGGAAGCAACGGCCTGGGCCGCGTCGAGGGCGGTCTGGGCCGCCTCGTCGAGCTCGATCGGGACGACCATGCCCGGCAGGACCACCACGTCGGGCAGGAACAGCAGGGGCAGCCGGCGTGAGCCGGTCCCGGGGGTCTGGTTCTCGGGGGTCTGGTTCTCGGGGGTCTGGTCTGCCGAGGTCTGGTCTTCTGGGTTCTGGGACATCTGCGCCACCTTTGGGAGTTGAGCGATATCGACTCAACCTTGCTGAGCGTGCGCCTGTTCCCGGCCGGTGTTCACCTCGGGCGAACACGCAGGGCGGGGGCGCGGGGGTGCGGGGGCCTCACCGAGGTCCACGACTCTGCGGGTGGAGACCCGCGGGCGGCCCGCAGACGTACGCCGACGGCGCCGGCCCGCCGGTCGCGACGAGGCGGCCGGTGGGCATGCTCCGGGCCGCGACCGGCCGGGCATCCGTGTCCCACCCCGGCGCGGCCGGTACTGTGCCAGTGGAACTGTCAGCGTCATCGCCGTGAGGAGCCGCATGACCGCCGAACGGGCTGCCGAGGAGCTCTACACCGTCGACGAGCTCGCGGCCGTCACGGGAATGACGGTGCGCACGACCCGCTACTACGCCGGGCTGGGACTGATGCCGGCGCCCGAACGTCGCGGTCGGATGGCCTACTACTCGGGCGTCCACCGGGCGCGGCTGGACCTGATCCGCTCCCTGCAGGACCACGGCTTCACCCTGGCGGCCATCGAGAAGTACCTCGCGCGGCTGCCGTTGGACGCCTCGGCACAAGACCTCGCGATCCAGCGCGTGATGCTGACGGGTTGGAAGGCGGGCGCGTCCGAACGGGTGAGCGCGGCCGAGCTCGAGCGCCGCCTCGGGCGTCCGCTCGACGACGGTGTCGTCGAGACGCTGGTGGGCACGGGCTCGATCCGCCTCGAGGGGGAGCGCTACGTCGTCCTGCAGGCCTTCGACGTCTCCCGCCAGCTGCTCGACCTCGACCTCCCGCTGGAGTCGCTGGTCGAGGCCAACGAGGCGATCACCCGGCACATGGAGGGCCTCGCCGACGAGCTGACCGAGGTGCTGCGCACGCGGGTGCTCGCGCCGTACCGGAGCTCGGACCACTCGGAGCAGGACGCCGTCCGGTTCGAGGAGACGATGACCCGCCTGCGCGAGCTCACCATGCAGGCCGTGGTCACCGGCTTCCAGCGAGCCGCCAGCCAGGTGATCGACCGGTCGCTGGGCCAGGAGTGAGCGCCCGCCCGTCCGGCTGTAACGCGGGGTTATGGTCGCTGTACAAGGGTTGTACGACGCGCGAACCGTCAACGGCACGCGCGAAGTTGCAACTGGCAGGGCGCGGCGTCAACAGCGCTTGCTGAGCGACCATAACCCCGCGTTACAGCTGCGGCTCGGCGACGGCGACCGTCCCGAGCAGCTGGCCCTGGCTCACGCTGTCGCCGACGGCGACCACGAGGTCGCCCACGCGCCCGGCGAGGGCGGCGCGGACGGGGTTCTCCATCTTCATCGCCTCGATCACGACCAGCAGCTGCCCGGCGTCGACGTCGTCGCCGTCGGCGACGCCCACCTGGGTGACGGTGCCCTGCATCGGGGCCCGGATCGCGCCGTCGCCCCCGGGTGCCACCTCGTGCGCCGCCTCCTCCAGCCGCTCTCGGGCCGCCTCGCGCACCCCGGCCAGGGGGCCGTCGTGCGCGTCGGCCAGCGCCGGCAGGGCGACCTGCATCCAGCGATTGCCGATCCACACCTTGACCCGCCCGCGGGAGACGTCCTGGTCGGCGTCCGCCTGCGGCCGGGCGGCATCGCCGGCGTGCTCCTGCTCGATCCACCGCGTGTGCACCGCGAAGTCCTCGGGCGCGGAGCCGGCGAACGCCGGGTCGTCGACCACCCGGCGGTGGAAGGACAGCGTCGTGGCCACTCCCTCGATCGTGGTCTCGCGCAGCGCCCTCCGGGCCCGTTCGAGCGCCTCGGTCCGGTCGCGACCGGTGACGACCAGCTTGGCCAGCAGCGAGTCGAACGCACCGCTGACCACGCTGCCCGACTCCACCCCCGCGTCCAGGCGTACGCCGGGCCCTCCCGGCGCGGCGAAACGGGTGATCGTGCCGGTCGAGGGCAGGAAGCCGGTGTCCGGGTCCTCGGCGTTGATCCGGAACTCGATGGCGTGCCGCCGCGCGGGCAGGACACCCGGGTCGGGCAGCGGGTCGAGCGGCTCGCCGGCCGCGATCCGCAGCTGGGCCCGCACGATGTCGAGGTCGGTGGTCTCCTCGGTCACGGTGTGCTCGACCTGGAGCCGCGTGTTGACCTCGAGGAACGAGAGCATCCCGGAGGGGGCGAGCAGGAACTCCACGGTCGCGGCGCCGACGTACCCCGCGCGCTCGCAGATCGCCGCGGCCGCATCGGTGAGGGTACGGCGCTGCTCGTCGCCCAGGAACGGCGCCGGCGCCTCCTCCACCAGCTTCTGGTAGCGGCGTTGCAGGCTGCAGTCGCGGGTGCCGAGCACCTGCACGGTGCCGTGGGTGTCGGCGAGCACCTGCACCTCGACGTGCCGGCCGTCCTCGACGTAGGCCTCGACGAAGCACTCGCCGCGCCCGAAGGCCGCGGTCGCCTCGCGCACCGCGGCGTCGAACAGATCGCCGACCTCGTCCTCGGTCCGGGCCACCCGGAGGCCGCGCCCGCCGCCACCGTGGGCGGCCTTGATCGCGACCGGGAGCCCGTGCTCCCGGACGAACGCGAGCGCCTCGTCGGCGTCGGCACAGGGCTCACTGGTGCCGGGGGCGAGCGGTGCGCCGACCTCGGCGGCGATCGCGCGGGCCCGCACCTTGTCGCCGAGGGCCTCGATCACCTCGGCCGGTGGCCCGATCCAGACCAGCCCGGCCGCGTCGACGGCGCGCGCGAAGTCGGCGTTCTCGGACAGGAAGCCGTAACCCGGGTGCACCGCCTCGGCGCCGCTCTCGACGGCCGCGGCCAGGACCGCCTCGACGTCGAGGTAGGTCTCGGCGCTGGTCCGTCCCCCCAGCGCGACGGCCTGGTCCGCCGCGCGGACGAAAGGAGCGTCGGCGTCGGGGTCGGCGTACACCGCGATGCTGCTCAGCCCGGCGTCCCGCACCGCGCGGACGATGCGCAGCGCGATCTCCCCGCGGTTGGCCACCAGCACCCGGGTGAATCCGCCGGTCGGAGTCATCACCGCTCCCGGGCGATCACGCGACGGGCCATCCGCACGTGCACCTCGTCGACCATCTGGCCGTCGAGCAGGCCGACACCCTTCTCACCGGCGGCGACGACCTCGCGGGCGTGCGCCACCTCCTCGGGGCTCGGGCTGAAGACCTCGTGGGACAGCTCGACCTGGCGCGGGTGGATGCAGATCTTGCCCTGGTAGCCGAGATCGGCGCCGGCCCGCGCGTCGGCCCGGAACGCCTCGTCGTCACCGATCCCGACCACGGCCTGGTCCACCGCGGGGATCCCCGCCAGGTGAGCGGCCAGCACGACCTGGCTGCGGGCGTGCAGCACCTCCGCACCGCCCGGGCTGCGTCGTCCGCCGATGTCGGCGATGTAGTCCTCGGCGCCGAAGTAGACGGCGCTGAGGCCCTCGCCGAGCAGCGCGCGGGCGTCCGCCACCCCCAGCGCGGTCTCGATGCCGCCGACCAGGATCGCGGTCGACCACGCGTGCCGGTCCAGCTCCTCGCGCACCGCCTCGACCTGGGCCAGCGAGTCCAGCTTGGGTACGACGATCCCCGCGGCCGCGCAGCCGGCCGCGGCCGCCAGGTCCTCGACGAAGGCCGGGGTGCCGGGCGGGTTGACCCGCACCAGCACCAGGGTCGGCCCCGTCTGACCCTGCTCGTCGGCCAGATCGTCCACCGCGGCGGCGGCGATGCCCCGGGCGGCGTCCTTCGCGTCGGCCGCGACGGCGTCCTCCAGGTCGACCACGGCCACGTCGGGCGCGAACCGCGGGATCTTGGCCACCATGTCGGCGCGACCGCCGGGCAGGAACAGCATGCTTCGCACCGGCGGCATCGCGGAGGTCGTTCCCGGCAGCACTCCGGGGCCGGTCTGGGACTCAGTCATCGGCGGGGGTGCGGTGCATCATCGCGGCGCGCACGGCGAGGCACACGACCTCGTCGCGCTGGTTCAGCCCGCGGTGCTCGAAGGTCGCGATCCCGGCCCGGGGCCGGGAGGAGGAGTCGCGCACCTCCAGCACGCGGGTGACCACGTGGATCGTGTCGCCGGCGAAGACCGGGGCCGGGAAGTCGACCTTCGTGAAGCCCAGGTTGGCCACCGTCGTGCCGAGGGTCAGCTCGGGGACGGCGAGCCCGACCACGAGGCCCAGCGTGAACAGGCTGTTGACCAGGGGCCGGCCGAACTCGGTGCGCGAGGCGAAGTCCGCGTCGAGGTGCAGCGGCTGCGGGTTCATCGTCATCGTCGTGAACAGCACGTTGTCGGTCTCGGTGACCGTGCGCGTGGTGGCGTGCGTGACCTCGAGACCGGCCTCGAGCTGCTCGAACCAGAGGCCCGTCACTGTCCCGTTCCCCGCACGTTGGTCACCGCGTCCTGCACGTTGCGCAGGCCGGTCTCGTCCTCCATCGCGCTGGTGTCGCCCTGCGGCTCGCCGTGCTCGACGACGTCGCGCAGCAGGCGGCGCATGATCTTGCCGGTCCTGGTCTTCGGCAGCGCCGCGGTCAGGTAGACGTTGCTGAGCCGGGCGTAGCCGCCGAGCTGGGAGGTCACCGACTCGGCGACCTGCTGGCGCACCTCGCCTTGGTCGGCCCCGTCCAGCAGGGTCAGGAACGCGACCGGCACGGTGCCCTTCAGCTCGTCGGGCACCCCGACGACCGCGGCCTCCGCGACGTCCGGGTGCGCGATCGCGATCGCCTCGATCTCCAGCGTCGAGATCCGGTGCGCGGCGACGTTGATCACGTCGTCGGCGCGGCCCAGCACCCACAGGTGCCCGTCGTCGTCCAGCACCGCCTCGTCGTTGGTGCCGTAGTTGCCGGGGAAGCGCTCGAAGTAGGCCCGGTGGTAGCGCTCGGGGTCGTCCCACACGGTGCGCGCGAGCGTGGGGAACGGCTCGGTCAGGACCAGGTTGCCCTTGGTGCCGGCCGGCACCGGGTTGCCCTCGTCGTCGAGGATCGCGTAGGCGTGACCGGGGACCGCCGTGCCGGTGGAGCCCGGCTTGAGCGCCTCGACCCCGGCGACCGGGTAGGCCCACGTGGAGCCGGTCTCGGTCTGGCCGTAGGCGTTGACCACGGGGACGCCGCCACCGACGTGCGTGCTCGCCCAGGTGAAGGTGTCACCGTCGAGCGGCTCGCCCTGCACGGTGGCCAGGCGCAGGTCGGGCAGGGGGTGCGCGGCGGCCAGGTCGTCGCCGTACTTGCGCAGCATCCGCAGCAGCGTCGGCGCGCCCAGCACCTGGGTGACGGCGTACTTCTCGCAGATGTCGTAGAAGCGCTCGTTGGTCGGGAAGTCCAGGGCGCCCTCGAAGCAGACGATCGTCATCCCGTTGGCCAGCCCGCCGACGATGGCCTGGATCGGGAAGGTCAGCCAGCCGACGTCGGCGGCGACCCAGTAGACGTCGTCGGCCCGGGGCGCGACCTGCCACCGGACGTTGGCCCAGGTGCCGATCAGGAAGCCGGCGACGCTGTGCACGACGCCCTTGGGCTTGGCCTCGGTGCCGCTGGTGAAGATCAGGAACGCCGGGTCGTTGGCCTCCAGCGCCAGGGCCGGTACGCCGTCCGGGGCCAGCGTGAGTGCCTGCGCGTAGGACATCTCGCCGGCCTCGAGCGGGATCCCGCGGCCGGTGCGGTCGACGATGATCGACTTCTCCACGGTGTCGACCTGGGCGCACGCGGCGCGCAGGGTCTCCAGGAGCGGGGTGAGCTTGCCGCGCCGGTAGGAGCCGTCGAGCGCGATCACGACCTTGGCGCGCGAGGCCTCGAGCCGGGCGCGGACGGCGTCGGGACCGAAGCCGGAGAACAGGATCGTGTAGATGGCCCCGATCCGGTTGCAGGCGTGGACGGCCGTGAAGGCCTCCACGGCGTTGGGCATGTAGATCGCGACCACGTCGCCCTTGGCGACCCCGAGGGAGTCCAGGGCACCGGCGAGCCGGTTCACCTCGTCGGCCAGCTCGGCGTACGTCACCGAGCGGGCGTCCCCGGGCTCGCCCTCCCAGGCCACCGCGACCTTGTCGGCCGTGGCCGGGTCCTCGGCCCACCGGTCGACGCAGTTGTCGGCCACGTTGATCAGCCCGCCGTCGAAGAACCGGAAGTCGCCGAAGCCGCCGGTGCGCACGGAGTCCCACTCGCGCATCCAGCGCTGCTGGTGCGCCGCCCAGGCCCAGTACTCGTCGGGGCCCTGCGCCGCGAGCCTGCGGGCCTCGGCGAGCAGGTCGGCCTGCTCCGCGATCGTCCACTCCGGGCGCAAGGGCTGCAGCGGGGTCGAGAGCAGCTGGCTGAGGTTGTCGGTCATGCGGGTGCCTTTCGGTGCTGGTGGCGGTGCTGCCGCGGTGCGGGTGGTGCTCAGACGGGACTGACGTGGTGGTGCCGGCGCTGGGGACCGCGCGACCAGCCGGCGGCGTCGGCGAGGCGGCGTACCAGCTCGGCGCGGAGGTCCTCCGGCTCGACGACGGCGTCGACGACGAGCTCGCTCGCCACGCGCAGCAGGTCGATGTCGGCCTGCTGCTCGCGGGTGCGCTCGGCGACGTACGCCGCCCGCTCGTCGGGGTCGTCGATGCCGGCGATCTTCTTGGCGTACATCGCGTTGACCGAGGCCTCGGCGGCCATCGCCCCGATCGTGGCCGTGGGCAGCGCGATCGAGGCGCGCGGCTCGAAGCCGGGCGCCCCCATCGCGTAGTAGCCGGCGGCGTAGGTCTTGCGCAGGATCACCGAGAACGTCGGCACCTGGGCGCTGGACATCGCGGTGATCATCTTCGCGCCGTGGCGGATGATGCCCTGCCGCTCGACGGCGACGCCGACCATGAAGCCGGGCACGTCGTGGAGGAAGAACAGCGGCACGTTGAAGGCGTCGCACAAGGTGATGAACCGGGCCGCCTTGTCGGCGGAGTCGACGAAGATCGCCCCGCTGCGCACCTGGGGCTGGTTGGCCACGATGCCGACGACGTGGCCGTCGAGCCGGGCCAGGCCGACCACCATCTCCTCGGCCCAGCGACTCTTGATCTCGAAGAAGGACCCGGCGTCGACCAGGCGCTCGACGACCTCGCGGACGTCGTAGCCGGCGGACTCGTCGGCCGGGATCACCTCGGTCCAGTCCGTGTGCTCGGGGGCCGCGGGCTCGGTGTCGCGGGGCCGGGACTCCCAGCTGTCGGGGAGGTAGGACAGCAGCAGCCGTGCGGCCGCGATCGCCTCCCAGTCGGAGCCGAAGACCTCGTCGCCGCAGCCGGAGACGCTGGCGTGCATCACCGCGCCGCCCATCTCCTCGAGCGTCGTGCGCTCGCCGGTGACCTTCTCGGCGACCCGGGGCGAGGCGAGGTACATCGAGGCGTTGCCCTCGACCATCCCCACCCAGTCGGTGAACGCCGGCATGTAGGCGCCGCCCGCCGCGGACGGACCGTGCAGGCAGCAGATCTGCGGGACCCGCCCGGACAGTGCGACCTGGAGGGCGAAGATCCGCGACGCCCCGCGCCGGTCGGAGAAGAAGCCGAGCTGGTCGGTCAGCCGCCCGCCCGCGGAGTCGACGAGGTAGACCACCGGCAGCAGGTCACGGTCGGCGCGCTCCAGGATCCGGATCTGCTTCTCGCACGTCAGCCGGCCCCAGGAGCCGGCCTTGACGGCGAAGTCGTGCGCGATCACCGCGACCGGTCGGCCCTCGATCCGGCCCACGCCGGTGCGCACGCCGTCGGCCGGGTGGCCCTCGAGCTGGGCGTTGGCCAGCAGCCCGTCCTCGACCCAGGAGCCCGGGTCGAGCAGCAGGGCGAGGCGCTCCGAGACCGGCAGCTTGTCCGGCCAGCGGCTCGGGTCGTTGCCGCGTTCGGCACGTTGGAGCGCCGCCCGCACAGCGCGGGGACCGTGCGGGCGGCAGTTCGGGTTGTCGTCCGAGTCCTCGTCGGACTCACGGGGCTGACTCGTCACGGGCGCAGGTCCTTGGCCAGGATCTCGAGCTGGATCTCGTCGGTCCCCCCGCCGATCCGCAGCACCCGGGCGTCGCGGTAGTGCCGGGCCACCGGGGTCTCCTCGAGGAAGCCGCTGCCACCGAAGACCTGTACGCACTCGTCGACGATCCGGTTGCAGGCGATCGCCGAGTGGTACTTCGCCATCGCCACCGAGCGCCCCGAGTCGGGGTGGCCGGCGTCGTAGCGGGCCGCTGCCTGGTAGCTGATCAGCCGGGTCGCCTCGAGCTCGATCTGGAGCACGGCCAGGCGGTGCCGCATGGTCTGCAGGGCGAGCAGGGAGGCGCCGAAGGCCTCGCGGCCGCGGGCGTGGTCGATCGCCAGCGCCAGGCACTCGGCGGCGTGGCCGATGCCCATCCCGGCGAGCGTGAGGCGCTCCATCTCGAAGGCGGCCATGATCTGGTGGAACCCGCGGTCCAGCTCGCCCAGGACAGCGTCCGCGGGCACCTCGCAGCTGGTCAGGACGACCTCGCGGGTGTCGGAGCCGTGCCAGCCCATCTTGCGCAGCGGCGTACCGAAGCTGATGCCGGGGTTGTCGGTGTCGACGAGGAAGGTGGTGATCCCGGAGCTGCCCTCGGCACCGGTGCGCGCGGCCACCACGACCACGTCGGCGATGCCGGCGTTGGTGATGAACATCTTGGTGCCGTCGAGCCGGTAGCCGTCGGAGGTCTTCGTGGCGCGGGTCGTGATCCGGGCGACGTCGGAGCCGGTGCCGGGCTCGGTGACCGCGATCGAGGCCAGGCTCTCGCCGGAGATCAGGCCGGGCAGGTACCGCGCCTTCTGCTCCTCGGTGCCGTAGCGCGCGATGTGCGTGCCGGCCATGTAGCCGCTGACCAGCGCGGTCACGGCGATGCCGGCGCTGGCCCGGGTGAGCTCCTCGGAGAGCAGGGTGATCGCCAGCGCGTCGCCCCGGTCGTCCTCGTCGGCGGCCATCGCCAGGCCGAGCAGCCCGGCGTTGCCCATCTCCTTCATCAGCGCCGCCGAAGGTCGACCCGACTCCTCGGCCTCGTCGACCGCAGGACGCACGTGGGCGTCGACGAACGAGCGCACGCTGGCGCGGAAGTCCTCGTGGTCCTGGTCGAGCTCCCAGCTGGTCGTGGTCGTGGTGCCGGTCATGGATCTCCTCGGGGCGGGATACTAATGAACGTTAGTTAGCGTATGCTGTCCCGATGCCGGGGTCAACGTTGCAGAGCGGGTCGCCGGCCGTGCGCGGTGCGGTGAGCCGCTCGACGGTGCTGGAGACCTCGTGCGACCTCTTCGCCCGGCACGGCTTCCGCTCGACGTCGATGAAGGACATCGCCGAGGCCCTCGGCGTCCGGGCCCCGAGCCTGTACAACCACGTCGCCTCGAAGCAGGACGTGCTCTTCGCGATCATGGACACCGCCATGGATCGCGCGCTCGACGCCCTCGAGGCGGCGCTGCGGGGGATCGAGGACGTCACCGAGGAGCTGCGCCGGGCCACCGAGTCGCTGGTCCTCGACTTCCTCCGCTTCCCGGCCGAGGTGACGATCTGCAACACCGAGGTCCGCAGCCTCGACGCGGCCAACCGGACCGCGATCGTCGCCAAGCGCGACGCCTACGGCGCCCGGGTGCGCGAGATCATCGAGCGCGGCTGCGGCACGGGCGCCTTCGTGACCGGCTCGCCCCAGCTGGCGGCGTACGCCGTGCTCGAGCTGGGCAACGGCGCCAAGTCCTGGTTCCGCACCGGCGGTGGCTACACCGACCTCGAGGTGGCCCAGGAGTACGGCGAGTTCGCCCTCCGCGTGGTGGGAGCAGCCAGGGCCTGACGAGGGACGGACCCCTGTCGCCGGGACCGGACCATCACGAGCCCCGCTCGGCTCGACGTGGCCGTCGGTGGTCAGCCGCGAGGTCGACGTCGAGCGGCCACCAGCAGGGCGGCTCCACCGCCCAGCAGGGCCAGCGCAGCGTAGACCACGAGCAAGCTCACCCCGCCGGTGTCCGGCAACGACTGGTGCGATCCCCCGCCACTTCCGGACGTCCGGGACCCGGGCACCGAGCCGGACGCGGACACAGGCGCGCCCGTCGTCGGGGCGGTCGGTGTCGAGGTCGGGCCCGTCGAGACACCCCGCACGGTGAAGTCCTGTCCACCTCGGATCTCGCCGGCGGCGGTGATCGTCACCGTCCTCGTCGTGGGACCTGTGGCGATGTAGCGGTCGGGGACGGTGAGAGTGATCGTGTACGTGCCTGCGGCCAGGTCATCGAGGAAGTAGTCCCCGGCACCGTCTGTGCGGAGGGCGCGCGGTCCGCCCGGGCCGTCGATCCCGACCAAGGCACCGTTGACGGGGTCGCCGCCGGTGCTGTCCTTCGTGACCCGACCGCCGAGTGCTCCGGGACGGGTCAGCGCGAAGTCCTGACCGGTCACGTCCGCCCCGGCGACGTCGATGCCGGTGATCGGGGTCGCCCGGTCGAATCCGGTGGGGGGTGTCACCACGATGTCGTAGGTTCCGCGCGGCACTCGCTCGAAGGTGTACGACCCGTCCGCGCCGGTGACGGTCTCGACCGCCGGTCCGTCCGCGGGGGTGAGCGTGAGCGTGACGCCCCCGAGCCCGCCACCACCACCACTGACGGTCCCCGAGACGTCCGGGCTCGCGGTCAGCACGAAGTCCTGACCGGTGATCGCAGCGGTGTCGATCTCGAACGGCGCCCGCCGGTCGGGGCCGTCGTACCCGGGCGGCTCCTCGATGCTGACGTAGTACCCGGCACCGGTGGGATTGTCGTCGAAGAGGTAGCCGCCATCAGCCGCGGTCGTCGTGGTCACGGTCCGCCCGCCCGGGCCGTGCAGCGTGACCCTGACGTCAGGAAGCGGGTCCGCACCGGCGGTGACGGTGCCGGAGACGGCCTGCGGGAGGACCGCGCGCACGTCGAAGTCCGCGGTCGCGTCCGCCCCGACGGTGCTGACCATGCGATCGTCGGGCCCGACGCCGGCGCAGCCCGGGGGTGCGTCGGCACTTACCGTGTAGCCGGGCTGGGTCGCCACCTGCCCGAAGGTGTACGAGCCGTCGGAGCCCGGCGTCCTCTCGCCGAGGGACTCACCGTCCGGTCCCGTGAGACGTACGCTCACACTGCCGACCGGACAGCTCGCCGCTCCCGTCGAGACGTCGTGCACCCGTCCACTGAGGGTGCGCGCCACTGCGGCGAAAGACGTGGAGTAGGTCGGGAACCCGGCCCTGCGGGTGAACTCCACCCTGAGGCTGCTCAGCGACACCGTCGGCTCGAACCAGCCCACGGCGCCGACGGTGTCCCGCGCCTGCGGGTTACCGACGAGGATCTGGGTGGCCGGGTCCCAGGTCGGGGTGTCCCCGATGCTCGCCGAGCACTGGCTGGGACGAGGACGGGTGTCGCAGAAGTTGAAGCTGGGCTGAGCTCCGAGGTCGGCGGCCGAGACCTCGTCGCCGTTCGCGTCCGTGGCGCTCACGCGCACCTGGTCGGCGTCGATGTCGGCAAAGGCGACGGCCCAGCCCGAAGGCGGCGTCGGGTCGGCGAAGGTGTAGGTCGTCATGGACGCACCGGATGCGTTGTCGACCTTGGGGCGCAACGAGAGATACGGCTGGTCACGGCTGGAGCCGTAGACCTCACCGAAGGGAGTGTTCGCGCCGAGCCAGGAGGTCGCTCCGGAGATGATCCCGACACCGCCCGCGCGAGAGTCGGAGGTGACCGCGGCCTCGGGGAACCCGGTCACCGGGATCTGCATCGTCGTCGCGTAGTCGTTGGCCGTGCCGGTGAACGCCCCCCACCGGGCGTACGCCGAGGTCTGCGCGGCGTACGCCGGGAACGGCGTGGCGGTCCCCGCCAGCGCCAGCACACCCAGCATCAGCCCGCCCGAAACCTGGCGAAGCACGCTGCCCATCGAATCTCCGCTCCAGGCCGGTTTGTCCGATAAGAGTAGAAGAGAACGATGGTCGAGGGTAGGGCGCTCCGGCCGGCTCGGGACGCGCAGAAGGCCACGAGGTCGCTCAGCACCCGTCGGGCCCGAGGCGGGTCCGGGAGCGCCGGACGGGAACGGTCGCTCTAGTGCCCCGTGGCGACGTCGGCCAGGGAGAGGTCGATCAGCCACTCCACCGGGGCCTTGTCGTCGGTGTAGACGGGCCCGCCGCCGGGCTGGGGCTCGAACCGACCGGCCACCTGGCGCATCTCGTCGGCGAGCTCGGGGGGCAACGACCCGGCCTGCGTGGCCAGGGCCTCGGCCGGCTCGGTGCGCGGGCCCGAGTCGGACGAGGAGTCGTTGCTGCCGACCAACATCGTGTTCGTGGGCTCCCCGCTCTCGCCGAACACCGCGTCCCCACCGAACACCGAGCGCATCGTCGCCACCATCACCTTGGTCAGCTTGAGCGAGTCCTCGGGGTGGCCGACGTTCACCACGACGACCCCGCCGGGGGTGAGGCGCTGCTTGACCAGCTCGAAGAACTCGCGGGTGGTCAGGTAGAAGGGGATGTAGGGCTGGCGGTAGGCGTCGATCACGATGGCGTCCTGCTTGCCGGGGTGGTTCTCCAGCCACGGCCGGGCATCGGCGGTGTAGGTGTGCAACCGGGGCCCCTTCAGCCCGAACAGCTCCTTGCCGACCTCGGTCACGTCCGGGTCGATCTCCACGGCGTCGATGCGGGTCCCGGGGGAGTAGTGGCCGAGGGCGCGGGCCGTCGTACCGGCCGCGTTGCCGAGGATCGCGACCGAGCGGGGCGTCCGCCCGCCGGCCCACAGCAGCGAGAGCTGGTCGTCCCAGTAGCCGTTGGTGAGGTAGCTGCCCGGGCGGTAGAGCGAGTGGATCGCCTGGCCCTCGTTGAGCTCGAGGGTGCGGGTGCCGTCGGTGGCCTGGAGGACGCGCGCGTACTGGTACTCCGTCTCCTTCTCCCAGATCACCTTCTCCCCGGCCGTGCTCGAGGCCTTGAGCACTCCCTCGGGCAGGGCGATCATCGCCGCGATCACCACCGGTACGACGACCGCCGGCACCCGCAGCCGCTCCAGGCCCAGGGCCCCGGTGAGGGCCAGCACCACCGCGAAGGCGAGGAAGGTGTTGCGCGTGCCGGCGAGGGGGATCAGCAGCAGCGAGGCCGCGAAGGTGCCCACCAGCGAGCCCACGGTCGAGATCGCGTACAGCCGGCCCGCGGTCTTGCCGGCCCCCTCGACCGAGTCCACGCTGAGCCGGACGGCGTACGGCGAGACCGTGCCGAGCAGCACCAGCGGGATGGCCACCAGGACGCCCACGCCGAGCAGCGAGCCGGCGAAGGTGCCGATCGAGAGGTCGGCGAAGGCGCTCTGCGGAGGACTTCAGGAACGGCCCCGACACGAAGGGCACGACCGCCAGCAGCACTCCCGAGAGCAGGATGATCGCGCTCAGCCGGTGCCGGCTCGGGTTGCGGTCCGCCAGCCGGCCGCCGATGGCGTAGCCGATGGAGAGCGCGACCAGCACCACCGCGATGGTGTTGGCCCACACGATCGTGGACGCGCCGAACCACGGGGCGAGCAGTCGGGCCGCGGCGATCTCGGCGCCCAGGCTGGCGGTGCCGACGAGGAAGACGACGACGCCGAGCGGGAGGCGGGAGGTCACGCGGCCCAACCTAACCAGCGGCCCCTGAGGCTGGTGTGTTCCGACTCGGGGTGGCCTTCACCAGGTCGCCGACGACCACGCTGCGGTTGTCGGTGTGGAAGAGCTCGCTGCAGGTCACCAGGGTGATCTCGGCCTTCGTCGGCTGCTCGGCCCCGGCGCCGGGCGCCGGCACCGGGAAGAGTGGCCAGGCCGTCCGGAAGTCGACGACGGTGGAGGTGCCGGAGCTGCGCAGCACGTAGGTGTACGTCGCGGTGCGGGTCTGCACGCTGACCCGGTCGCCCCGGCGCAGCGACGGGAACTTGCTGAAGGGCTGGCCGTGGGTGATCCGGTGGGCGGCCAGCACGTAGTTGCCGACCTGGCCCGGACCGGCGCCCTTCGGGTACCAGGCGATGCCCTTGGCCAGGGTGTCCTCGTCGAAGCCCCTGACGATCGGCACCGCGTAGTCCTTGCCGAAGCGCGGCACGAGCAGGATCCCCGCGGCGGGGCCGTCGTACCCCTTGCCCCACGCGGTGCGGGTCTCGTTCTCGATCCGCTCCGCCCGGTGCCGCGAGACGACGTTGGTGCCGAACATCTCCCACGAGATGTAGCCGAGCACGACCAGCCCGGCCAGCACCAGCGTGATTCCGAGCCAGAAGGCCGGTCCCCGATGGCGGTCGGTGGGGGCCGGCCGGGGGGTGCTCACATAAGAAGTATCGCCCGCGGCGTGCGCTGTCACAGCGACCGAACGGCCACTTCCGGGTGCAGGCCGGGGGGCTGCGCACGGCTCGGCTCAGCCGGCGGGCATCACCAGCCAGAGCAGCAGGTAGGCGAACACGGAGACCGGGAAGGTGAGCACACCGAGGACGACGGCGAGCACCCGGACCAGGGTGGCGTCGATGTTCGCGTAGCGGGCCAGCCCGCCGCACACGCCGGCGATCTTGCGGTCGTCCGCGGCCCGGGTGAGGCGGCGCGGAGGCGGCGGGGCCGGGGGCTGGTACACCGGGGCCGGCGCGGTCGGGGGCGTCGGGGGGGTGTCTGGTCGTTGTCGCTGGCGGGTGTCTGGGTCATCACTGCTGCTCCTTCTCGGTGGGGTCGAGCGCGACGATCGGCTCGGTGTCGGTGTCGGTGTCGGTGTCGGTGTCGGTTCGGCACGGCCGTCGACGCGGTGGTCGAGGGTGCAACGGGCCCCGTGGTCGGGGAGGGGCCGGGCCCGGTCTCGAGACCTTCACGCCGCCGCCGGTCGTTGCCGACCAGCAGCGCGACCAGGCCGATCACGCCGGCCGCGACGAGCACGACCGGGACGACGACGGCGATCTCGAGGTCGCCGAGCGTGCCGTTGGCGCGCAGGGCCCAGGCGACGGCGAGGCCGAGGAACACCAGTCCGGTGACCAGGTGGCCGACCTTGACCTTGGGCTCGGCCGGGGTGCGGGGGAGGTGCTCATCATAGTCGTTCCTCACCTGGATGTGACCGACCTGGAGGTGCAGGTCCAGGTCGAGGACGGGGCTGGTCGTGGAGCCGGAGAAGGTGTGCGAGGTCGCGGGACCGATGCCACCGGCCGACTCCTGCGCGATGTCGATGCCGCCGACCGCGTCGATCTCGGCGTCGACGTCGACCCGCAGGTCACGGGGCACGATCACCAGCAGCTCCCCGGTGTCCCCGTCGACGTCGATCTGGCGTCCGTCGAGGGCGCTGACGTCGTCGAGGTCGCTGAGGTTGAGCACCAGCTGACCGGTGTGCATGGAGTACGCCGGTCGTACCTTGTCCGCGGCCCGGGGGTCGTAGGTGCGCGAGCTCGCCCCGGCGAACCCGCCGGTCACCGAGCTGACCGCCAGGGTCAGCGCCGACACGACTCCGAGCAGCACCAGCCCGCCCGGCCGTCCCGGAAGGCGCCGACCACGAGCATCCCGCCGGTCACCGCCAGGGCGAGTGCGGGGTACGCCGCCACCTCGACGGCGTGGGAGGCGTCGTAGATGCCGAGCACTCCCAGCGCGACGACGATCAGGGCCAGGGTCGGCCAGAAGAGCACCAGGCCGGTGCGCCGGGGCCGGGACGCCCGCGGGCCGGGTGGCACGTACGGCGGCGGCGCCCAGGCGGCGCGCGGAGGTCCACCGGTGTCGGACCCGGGGTCGTACCCCGTGCCGGTCATGCGGCCGGGCCTGGCGTCGGATCTCGCGTCGGCCGGGCCCTCGACCGTGGCGCCGCCCGGCCTGCGCCTGGCGTCGCGTCCGACCAGGAGGACCACGGCCAGCACCGCGAGCACGATCAGGGCCACGTGCGGCACCCCGCCGCCACCCGCCGCCGACGGCGACGACCACCACCAGCGCGAGCCCGCCGATCAGCAGCCACTTGCGGGTGTCGTCGCCCGTGGGGATCACGGCACGGCCGGTGCGCTCGTCCGGCAGCAGCAGCCAGCCGGCGGCGTACAGCAGGAAGCCGGCGCCGCCGAAGAAGCAGAGCACGACGAGCAGCACCCGCACCACGGTCGGGTCGATGTCGAGGTGCCGACCGATGCCGCCGGCGACGCCGGCGAGCTTGCGGTCCCAGGCGCTGCGCTGCAGGCGGGCCACGTCGCGCATCTGCGCGGGGCTGACCCGCGGGCCCTCTCCGCCCGGCGGTGGGGGTGGCGGGGGCGGTGGGGGTGGCGGAGGAGCGGTGCTCCCGGTGCTCTCGTTCATGCACCCACCTTGGTCGTCGCGCGGGCTCGTGCACATCGGGGAAGGCCCTGATTCCGCTCCGGGTCCGGGCCGGGACCCCCGGCTCCGGGACCAGGGTCGGGCCAGGGACGAACCCGATGGGTCGCGACCGCGGGCCGTGTCACGATGAACCGGTCATGACCTCGACCCGCGCCCACTCGTCGGCCCCCTCGTCGGCGCCCCCTCCGCGCCCGGGCCGGCGTACGGGCCGAGGCGGGCCTACCGCGACCTGGACGCGGCCTACGTCGGCGGCGTCGCGGCCGGCCTGGCCCGCCACCTCGGACTGCCGGTGCTGTGGGTGCGGGCCGGCTTCCTGCTCACCACGGTGCTCGGTGGGTTCGGGGTGCTGCTGTACGCCGGGTTGTGGCTGATGCTGCCCGCCGACCGGCGCTTCGTGGCGGAGGCACCGGGCCTGTCCGCGGCGACCCGCCAGGGGCGCCGCAGGCGGCGTTCGCATGCGCTGAGCGACCTCGGACCCTGGTCGCGCTCGGCGCGATCTCCTTCGGGCTGGTCGCCCTGGTCACCGGCCTCACCGGTGGCGCACTGTCGCTGTGGCCCCTGGCCCTGGCCGTGGTCGGGGATCGGGGTGCTGTGGCGCCAGGCCGACGAGGCCCAGCGCGAACGCTGGCTCGACGGCACCGCCCGGCTCGGTCCGCTGCGCACGATCGTCGGCGGCGGTGGCTGGGCGTCGTACGGGCGGATCGTCGCGGGCGTGGTGCTGCTGGTCGGCGCGATCACGTTGTTCTTCGTGCGTGGCGGCGACTTCGGGCTGGCCCGCAACGCCCTCGTCGCTGCGGTGCTGGCGGTGCTCGGGGTCTCGCTGATGGTCGGTCCGTGGCTGTTGCGGCTCTCCTCCGACCTGGGGGAGGAGCGCGCCGAGCGGATCCGGTCGCAGGAGCGCGCCGACGTCGCCGCGCACCTGCACGACTCCGTGCTGCAGACCTTGGCGCTGATCCAGAAGACCGCGCACGACCCGGCCCAGGTGGGCCGGCTGGCCCGGGCCCAGGAGCGCGACCTGCGGGCCTGGTTGTTCACCTCCGAGACCGTCGACGGCGACACGGTGGCCTCCGGCCTGCGCCGGGTGGCCGCCGAGGTCGAGGACCGGCTCGGCACTCCGGTCGAGGTGGTCTGCGTCGGGGCGGACCTGGCGGTCACCGAGGAGCTGCGTCCCGTGCTCGACGCCGCTCGGGAGGCGATGGTCAACGCCGCGGAGCACTCCGGCGCGGCGAGGGTCGACGTGTACGCCGAGCGCCTCAGCGACGAGGTGGAGGTCTTCGTCCGCGACCGCGGGACCGGCTTCGACCCCGACCGGGTGGCCGACGACCGGCACGGCGTGCGCTCCTCGATCATCGCCCGCATGGAGCGCCACGGCGGCCGGGCCCACGTGCGCAGCGCCCCGGGTGAGGGCACCGACGTACGCCTGCAGATGCCGATCGAGAAGGAGAGCAGCCGATGAGCGAGACGCACACCGTCGTCATCGTCGACGACCACGCCATGTTCCGGGCCGGGGTCCGCGCCGAGCTCGGGCCCGAGGTGCGCGTGCTGGCCGAGGCCGAGGACGTCGACACCGCGGTCGCGGCCGTGCTCGAGCACCACCCCGACGTCGTGCTCCTCGACGTGCACCTGCCCGGCGGCGGGGGCGGTGAGGTGATGCGGCGCACGTCGAAGCACGCAACCGGGACCCGCTTCCTCGCGCTCAGCGTCTCCGACGCCGCCGAGGACGTGATCGGCACGATCCGTGCCGGTGCCCGGGGCTACGTCACCAAGACCATCACCGGCCCCGAGCTGGTCGACGCCATCGGGCGGGTCGCGGCCGGGGACGCGGTGTTCTCCCCCAGGCTCGCAGGATTCGTGCTCGATGCGTTCTCCGGCACGATCCAGGTCTCCGCCATCGACGAGGACCTCGACCGGCTGACCGAGCGCGAGCGCGAGGTGATGCGGCTGATCGCGCGCGGCTACTCCTACAAGGAGGTCGCCGGTGAGCTGTTCATCTCGATCAAGACCGTCGAGACCCACATGTCCTCCGTGCTGCGCAAGCTGCAGCTCTCCTCCCGCCACGAGCTGACCCGCTGGGCCTCGGAGCGCCGCCTGCTCTGACGCCGGTTCCTGCCGGTTCCCTCCTGGGGTTTCGAGACAGGACTTCGTCCTTCCTCAACCAGCGGAGGGGGAGCGTGCTTCCTCGACCGGCGGAGGGGAGCGTCCTTTCCTCGACCACCCGCACGCGGACGGGTCCCTGCTCGGCGTCGCCGGGTCAGTAGCGGTCGGCGGGCAGGAGTGCGGCCCAGGAGGGGCGCCAGCGCGATGAGCGCTGAGACATCTCGGCGTGCAACGACGTCATCGTCGGGCCGGTGGGGCCGTCGTACCAGGACGGCCAGCGGTCGAAGGCCCGCTCCATCGTGACGCTGCGGCCGTTGCCGGTGACCCGCGCGAACAGCCACGCACCGGCGGACTCGTCGGTCTCCACCATCCGCAGCTCCATCAGGACGTTCTCCAACGCGAGCGCCTGCGCCTCGCTCAGGCCGCGGTTGCCCGGGGCACGAACCGCCACCGGAGCGGTGGACGGGCCGAGGGCGCACACCGCGTGCGAGAACGAGCGCGCCGAGGAGCTCACGCGCGCCCACTGCCGCAGCAGCGGCGGCCGGGGCGCGTGGCCGCGGTCCGCGATCTCGGTCCCGACCCGCATCTGGGCGTGGATCTGGGAGCGCAGGTGCACGGTGGCGGCGTCGGAGAGCTGGCGGGTCGACCACGCCCGGCCGAGCCCGACCTGGCGGCCGGCCCGGGCAGCGGCCGCTGGGCCGAGGACCGCCGGCAGCGAGGTGGCGTCGGGCTCGGCGAGCGCGGCGGCGACGTGCTCGGTCTCCGCGTCGGGCCAGGCGGCCCGCCACCACGAGCTCACCGCGTCGTCGGAACCCACCGGGGAGAGCAGGGCCGCGACCGACGCCGGCACGGCTGACGGCACGCTCGACCACGAGCCGTGGGCGTACCAGGCCAGGAAGCCCACCTCGCGAGCGGCGTACGCGCTGTCGACCTCGTAGGACCAGTCCGGAGCCTCGTCACGCAGGGCGTCGAGGAAACCGGCTGTCGAGAGCCAGGTCGTGGTGGTGGCCCCAGATCACCGCCCGGTTGCCGACCAGGCGCCGCATCCGCAGCCACGCGGCGCCGTCCTCCAGCAGGCCGCACCCGTCGCTGAGACGGATCTCGAAGCCTGCCCGCTGCGCGGCCGCGTGGCCCGCGGCGAGCAGCACCCAGCGCCGCCAGACCTGGTGTGGTGGGCCGAGCGTGTGCAGTTCCACGCGCACATTCTCACCCCGGCACACCAGTGTCGGCGACAGCCCTACCGGGTCCGTCCGTCACCCTCGTCGCCGGCCGGATCGGGCTGGCAGTCCGGGCACCAGTACGCCGCCCGGCGACGCCCCGCCGGACCGTGCTCGCCGAGAACGATCCTCGTCCCGCAGCGACGGCAGGCCGCCCGCTCGCGACGGTAGACCCAGAGCCGGCGGTCGCGGCGCAGGTCGCCGGTGGTGGTCTGCTCGGCTCGCCCGGAGTTGGCCACCAGCAGCCGGTGCGCGCGGTCCACGAGGCGGCCCAGGTCGGGCACGTCGGCGACGGGCGACGACGGGTGCCGGCCGAACAGGAAGCACAGCTCGGCGGCGTACATGTTGCCGATGCCGGCGAGGTTGCGCTGGTCGAGCAGCGCCTCGCCGAGCGGGCGTCGGGGCTCGCGCAGCAACCGGTGCGCGGCCTCCTCGGCGTCCCAGTCGTCACCGAGCAGGTCGGGCCCCAGGTGGCCGACCACGGAGTCCTCCGCCTCGGTGGCGACCACCTCCACGACACCCAGGGCGAACCCGACCGCGGTCCAGTCGGCACCGGTGAGCACGACCCTGGCGTCGTACGCCGGCCGGCGCCACCGCTCACCGGGCCGGTACAGGTGCCACGAGCCCTCCATCCGCAGGTGGGTGTGCAGGGTGCTGCCGGAGTCGAAGCGGGTGAGCAGGTGCTTGCCGCGGGTGGCCGTGGCCAGCACCGTGCCGCTGAGGTCGTACGTCGCCAGCTCGGGCACCCGCAGGTCGACGCGCACCGCGGTGCCGGACAAGGCCCGATCGAGGGTCCGCCCGGTGCGCCACACCGTGTCGCCCTCAGGCACGGCCGGTCACCCGCCTCACGCCCGCAGCCGCAACCCGCGAGGGGTCGTCACGAAGCCGGCCGACTCGAGGGCCTGGCGCAGGGCGGCGCTGCGGTCGTCACCGGCGAGGATCTCCACGCCGTCGGCTCGCTCGACCGTGAGCCGTCCGAGCGCGCCCCGCCGACAGGCGGTGGCGAGGTCGGTGAAGGCGACCCCGAGCAGGTCGGCCTCGTTGCCGGTCCCGCCGTCCGCACCGCCCGATGCGGTGTCGGTGAACGTGAGCAGGGTGCGACCGCCGCGTTCGACGTAGACCGTGGCCCGACCGTCGACGAGCACCACCAGCGCCCCCGCCTTGCGCCCGGGACGGTGCCCCTGGCCCTCC
The DNA here is from genome assembly GCA_963843875.1 of uncultured Actinomycetota bacterium. Lineage (GTDB taxonomy): Bacteria > Actinomycetota > Actinomycetes > Propionibacteriales > Nocardioidaceae > Marmoricola. Next base: position 530,248 of record CAWJMC010000005.1, read on the forward strand.
ACGCCGGCCGCCGGCCAGGGCAGGGCCGCGCCGTAGGGGTTGGCCGGGTCGGTGGCGGCCAGGGTGACGACGACCGGCTTCTCGCCCGGCCGGGGCTCCTCGGCGGCCAGCGCGCGCAGCCGGTCGATCGCGCCCGTGCCGCCGAACTGGGCGGCGCCGAGCCCGTCCACGAAGTAGCCCCGCCGGCAGCGCCCGGTCTCCTCGAAGGCGGCCAGCACCTTGTAGACCGCGGCGAAGCCTCCGGTGACGCGTTCGCTGACCGCGGCGCCACGGGTCACCACGCCGTGCCGCTCGAGGAGTCCTTCGGCGACGGCGTGCGCGCGGCGGGTGGGGTCGGGCTCGACCTCGGGGAGCCGGAACCACCGGCCCGCGGTCTCCGGGGGCCCACCGCGCGTCGGCAGCCCGCCCCGACCGGGCGGCCCCGTGCTGCGGCCCGTCCTGCGGCCAGTCCTGAGGTGGGCCGGGCGCGCGCCCGGGGCGGCGTACGGCGGGAGCGGTGGGCAGAGCGACCGTGCCCGGCGCCACCCACCATCGCGCGCAGCGGTGTCAGGGTGTCGTTGCCGATCCGGCCGGACCAGGCCAGCTCCCACAGCGCGGCGGCCAGCTCGGGGTCGGGCACCGGCGCGTCGCCGGCCGCCCCGACGGCGTGGGAGAGCTGACGGAAGAAGAAGGCGCCGCCACCGTCGAGCGCCTCGAGAGCCGCGGTGTGGATGGGCGACAGGTCGAGCTCGGTGGGATCCGGCAGGGTCAGGTCGGCGGTGTCCGCGAGGTGCAGCGAGACCCAGCCGTCGGAGCCGGGGAGGGCGCCGTGCCCGGCCCACAGCAGCTCGCCCGTGGCGGTCAGCTCGTCGAGCATCGAGGGGGAGTAGTCAAGGACCCGCGCCGGCAGCACCAGCGACTCGAGGGCGGAGGCCGGCACCGGGCAGCCGGCCAGCTGCTCCACGACGGTGGCCACCCCGTCGACCCCGCGCAGCCCCCGTGAGCCCGAAGCGGACACGACGTGCTGCCAGGCCGGCAGGAACCGGCCGAGCGCTGCCGGCTCGACCGGCTCGACCTCCTGGCGCAGCCGCGCCAGCGAACGGCGCCGGAGCCGGCGCAGGACCTCGGCGTCGCACCACTCCGTGCCGGACCCGGCCGGGCGGAACTCGCCCTCGAGCACGCGTCCGGACGAGGCCAGCCGGGCCAGCGTCTGCTGAGCGACGGCCACCCCGATCCCGAGGCGTTGGGCCACGTCGGCGCTGACGAACGGCCCGTGGGTGCGGGCGAACCGGGCGACGAGGTCGCCGAGCGGGTCCTCGACCACGTCGGTGAAGGCGTCCGGGGTGCCGGGCGGGACCGGCACCCCGAGCCCGTCGCGCAGCCGGCCGACGTCCTCGACGATCGCCCACTGCTCCAGGCCCGCGACGCGCACCTGCACCACCCGCCGGGCCTCGGCGAGCAGGTCCAGCCAGGACTCGGCGTCGGGCGGCGCGGTGACCCGCTCGCGGACCTCGTCGGTGCTCAGCGGGCCGACGATGCGGAGCAGGTCGACGACGCCCTCGGCGTCGCGGGCCCGACGCCCCTCGGCCAGGCGCTGCAGCTCTCCCTCGAGCTCGGCGAGCACCTCGGGGTCGAGCAGCTCGCGCAGCTCCGCCCGGCCCAGGAGCTCGGCCAGGAGCCCGGCGTCGAGGCTCAGCGCCGCGGCCCGTCGCTCGGCGATCGGGGAGTCGCCCTCGTACATGAACGCCGCGACGTAGCCGAACATCAGCGACCGGGCGAACGGCGACGGGCTCTGCGTCGTGACGTCGACCAGCTCCACCTCACGGCGCTGCACCCGCTGCAGGAGGTCGACCAGGGCGGGCACGTCGTAGACGTCCTGGAGCACCTCGCGCACGGCCTCGAGCACGATCGGGAACGAGGGGTACTTGACCGCGACCTCGAGCAGCTGCGCGCTGCGCTGGCGCTGCTGCCACAGCGGGGAGCGACGGCCGGGATCGCGCCGGGGCAGCAGCAGCGCGCGCGCCGCGCACTCGCGGAAGCGGGAGGCGAACAGCGCCGAGCCACCCACCTCGGTGGTGACCAGGGCCTCGATCTCGTCGGGCTCGAAGACCACCAGCTCCGCGCCGGGCGGGTCCTGGTCGGTCTCCGGGATCCGCAGCACGATGCCGTCGTCGGCCGCCATCGCCTGGGCGTCCATGCCGTAGCGCTCGCGCAGCCGGGCGTTGATCGCCAGCGCCCAGGGCGCGTGCAGGGGCACGCCGTACGGCGAGTGCACCACGATCCGCCAGTCACCGAGCTCGTCGCGGAAGCGTTCGACGACCAGCCGGGTGTCGCTCGGAACGGCGTTGGTGGTCTCGCGCTGCTCGGTGACCAGTGCGATCAGGTTGTCGGCCGCCCAGTCGTCGAGACCGGAGGCGCGCACCCGGGCGCGGGCGGCGTCCGGCTTCATCGCGGCGATCTCGCGGGTGAACGCACCGACCGCCGCCCCCAGCTCGGCGGGTCGGCCCAGCGAGTCGCCGGTCCAGAACGGCAGCCGTCCGGGCTGCCCGGGAGCGGGGGAGACCAGCACCTGGTCGTGGGTGATGTCCTCGATCCGCCAGCTCGTGGTGCCCAGGGTGAACACGTCGCCGACCCGTGACTCGTAGACCATCTCCTCGTCGAGCTCCCCGACCCGGGACTTCCGCTCGCCGACCAGGAAGACCCCGAACATGCCGCGGTCGGGGATGGTGCCGCCGCTGGTCACCGCGAGTCGCTGGGCCCCGGGCCGGCCGGTGAGCTCGCCGCTGACCCGGTCCCAGACGATACGGGGGCGCAGCTCGGCGAACTCGTCGCTCGGGTAGCGCCCGGCCAGCAGGTCCAGCGTGGCGTCGTACGCCGAGCGGGGCAGGCCCGCGAACGGCGCGGACCGGCGGACGACGGTGTAGAGGTCGTCGGCCGACCAGGTGTCCAGCGCGGTCGCGGCCACCACCTGCTGGGCCAGCACGTCGAGCGGGTTGGCCGGGACCGACAGCGCCTCGATCCCGCCCACCCGCATCCGTTCGACCGAGACGGCGGCGGGGATCAGGTCGCCGCGGTGCTTGGGGAACAGCACCCCGTGCGACACCTCGCCGACCTGGTGCCCGGCGCGCCCGACCCGTTGCAGCGCGCTCGCGACCGAGGGCGGCGACTCGATCTGGATCACCAGGTCGACGGCGCCCATGTCGATCCCGAGCTCGAGGCTGCTGGTCGCGACCACGCACGGCAACCGGCCGCGCTTGAGGTCGTCCTCGACGATCGCGCGCTGCTCCTTCGAGACCGAGCCGTGGTGGGCCCGCGCGATCACCGGCGCCGCCCCCTCGGACTGCCCGGACTGGGCCATGGTCTCGGCCGGGGTGCGGGTGGGCGTCGGCGGTTGAGCAAGAACGGGTCCCCCCGGTGGTTGAGGAAGGACGGAGTCCTGTCTCGAAACCTCCGACACACTCTCGCTCCGCTCGGCGGCGATCTCGTTGAGTCGGGCCGTCATCCGCTCGGCGAGGCGGCGGGAGTTGCAGAAGACGATGGTGGAGCGGTGCTGCTCGACCAGGTCGACGACGCGTTCCTCGACGTGCGGCCAGATCGAGGCGTGCCGGGCGCCGCCGGCGGCGGACCCGGACGAGATCTCCTCGGAGACCGAGCCGAGCTCGGTCATGTCCTCGACGGGGACGACGACCGAGAGGTCCCACTGCTTCTCCGAGGCCGGTGCCACCACCTCGACCGGGGCCGTCCCACCGAGGAACCGGGCGACCTCCTCGACCGGGCGGACCGTCGCGGACAGCCCGATCCGCTGGGCCGGGCGGTCGAGCAGCTCGTCGAGGCGCTCGAGGCTCACCGCGAGGTGGGCGCCACGCTTGGTGCCGGCGACGGCGTGCACCTCGTCGAGGATCACCGTCTCCACCCCGCGGAGTGCCTCGCGCGCCTGCGAGGTGAGCATCAGGAACAGCGACTCGGGGGTGGTGATCAAGATGTCGGGCGGACTGGTCGCGATCCGGCGCCGCTCGTCGGCGGGGGTGTCGCCCGAGCGCACGCCGACCCGGACGTCGCCCACGGCCACGCCGAGCCGGTCGGCGGTGTGCCGGATCCCGGCCAGCGGCGCGCGCAGGTTGCGCTCGACGTCGACGGCGAGCGCCTTGAGCGGGGAGATGTAGAGCACCCGGCAGCGACGCCGCTTGTCGCTCGGCGGCTCCGCGGCGCCCAGCCGGTCCAGGGACCACAGGAAGGCGGAGAGCGTCTTGCCCGATCCGGTCGGTGCCACGACCAGGGCGTTGCGCCCCGCCGAGATCGAGCGCCACGCACCGACCTGGGCCGGGGTGGGCGCCGCGAAGGCGGCCTCGAACCAGACCCGGGTCGGCTCGCTGAAGCCGGGCAGCTGATCGCTCACCCGACCATCAAACCCGACGCGACCGACACCCCGCCGGGTGCGGCTCCGACCGAGTGCCTCAGCCGGCGCGCACGGCGACGAGACAGGCCAGGAACGAGCCGCTCATCAGCACGGTTCGGGCGATGTTGGCCAGGTCCCAGGTGTGCTCGAACGCGGCGCGGGCCGACTCGGGATCGGACGTGCCGGCGGTGGCGAGCTTGTCGTTGAGCGGGATGTTGACCGCGAAGGTGACCAGCAGTGCCAGCACGCTGAGAGCCAGCCCGACCAGCGCCCAACGACGCTCGGTCCCGCCGACCAGGACGGCGGAGACGGCGAGCACCACCGGCGCGACCATGAAGATCAGCAGGAACAACGGGTTGACGATCGAGACGTTGATCCGCTGCATGGCGATCACGAAGGTGCGGTCATCGGCTCCGCGGAGGGCGGGCATCACGGCGATGGCGAAGGCGACGAAGAGTCCGGCGACCAGGCCGGTGCCCCAGGTGGCAAGGAGGAGGAGGTTCGACTTCATGGTGCGATTCCATCTCGTCCTGCCGGGACTTTGAATAGCTCAGGATCTTGAAAACATGTGTGAGCGTCTCGCATGATGGGCACATGGACGCGCTCACCCATCTGCTTGACGGCCCGCGCGCCCGGGGGGCGTTCCTGCTGCGCACGGTGATGGAGCCGCCGTGGGGCGTGCGCATCGAGGACGAGGCGCCGCTGTCCCTGGTCGCGGTCGTCGAGGGATCGACCACGTACCGCCCCGACGACGCGGGACCGGTCCGGCTCGAGGCCGGGGACGTCGCCGTGGTGAAGGGCCCCGCGCCGTACACCTTCGCCGACGACCTCGGCACGCCACCGCGGGTGCGGATCCTGCCCGAGCAGGTGTGCGTCGACCCGGACGGCGAGCTGGTCGAGGCGTCGATGGCGCTGGGCGTGCGCACCTGGGGCAACGCCCACGACGGGTCGACCGTGCTGCTGATCGGCACCTGGCACGTCGCCTCCGAGGTCAGCCGGCCGCTGCTCGCCGCCCTGCCGACCTGCGTCGTACGCCGGCACGGGGAGTGGGACGCCTCCCTGGTCGACGTGCTGGTCCGCGAGACCGGGCGCGACGCCCCGGGCCAGGCGGCGGTGCTGGACCGGCTGCTCGACCTGGTGCTGGTCTCGGTGGTGCGCTCCTGGATCGAGACCGACGACCGGCTCGTCCCCGGCACGGCCCACGCCGACGCTGCGGTGGGGACGGTGCTCCGGCTGGTGCACGAGGCACCGGACCAGCCGTGGACGCTGCTCAGCCTGGCCCGTGCGGCCGGCGTCTCACGAGCGGTGCTGGCCCGTCGGTTCGTGGACCTGGTGGGCGAGCCTCCGATCGGCTACCTGACCCGGTGGCGCCTGGCACTGGCCGCGGACCTGCTCCTCGCCGACGACACCGGGCTCGAGCAGGTCGCCCAGCAGGTCGGCTACGGTTCGGCCTTCGCGCTCAGCACCGCCTTCAAGCGGCACTACGGGGTGAGTCCGCGCGAGCACCGCCGGTCCTCACGCCCGGCGCACCCTCAGCCTGTCGCGAGGCGATCTCGTTGAGCAGGGCGGCGTCCGGCCGTTTCGGGGCCGCGCTAGCGTCACTGACGATGTCCATCTCCCTGCCGCGGCGTGTCGCGATGACCCTGGTCGGCCTGGTTGCCGGGGCGTCCCTGGTCTCCGGGTGCGGTGCCGCCGCACCCGCGGCCACGCACCCCGTCGGGCACGGCCCGAAGCCGCCCGGCAGCTCGGTCGGCACCCGGCTGGACGGCGCGATGCAGAGCACGATCAAGGATCTCCGGCTGCGCGACTCCACCGGCCGGGCGCACACCCTGGCCTCGCTGCGCGGCAAGGTGCTGGTCGTCTCCGACTCGATGACGCTGTGCCAGGAGACCTGCCCGATCGACACCGCCTCACTGCTGCAGACGGCCCGGGCCGTGGACAAGGCCGGGCTCGGGAGCAAGGTCGAGTTCCTCACCGTGACCGTGGACCCCCAGCGCGACACCCCCGCCCAGCTGGCGGCGTACCGCAAGCTCTACGCCCCGGCGCCGGACAACTGGCTCACCCTCACCGGGAGCTCGTCGGACATCGACACCTTGTGGAGCACGCTGGGCGTGTACCGCAAGAAGGTCCCCGACGACGACCCCGCGCACCCGCCGCGCAGCTGGCGGACGGGCAAGCCGCTGACCTTCGACATCGAGCACTCCGACGAGGTGTTCTTCTTCGACGCCCGTCAGCACGAGCGGTTCATCCTCGACGGGGTGCCCGACGCCGGCGGCAAGGGGTCGGTGCCCGAGAAGCTCTACGCGTTCATGAGCGCCGACGGGCACGAGAACCTCAGCCACCCCGACGCCACGGACTGGACCGTGCCACAGGCGCTGCAGGTCGTCGGCTGGCTCGAGGGCCGCCGCATCCCCGCCTGAGCCGGGACCCACGCGACGACACCGCGCCGGGGTCGGGGCACCGCCCCACCTCCGTGCCACCTCCGGGCCACCTCCGGGGATCCCGCCCGCAGGGAGTGCCACCGTGGCGCTCGGGCGGAGCACGTGGGCGTCGAGCGGGGCAGGGTCAGGGCCGTCGCCGGCCCTGACCCCGCTCGGTGGACCAACCGGTCCACCGACCCCCCACTCGCAGGATCGGCGACGCTCAGCGGAGCCCAGTGCCCGGTGCCCCCCGACACCGGGTCGAGCGTCGCCGCGGACAGCGTGCGCGATCTGGCCATCGCCGGTCCTACCGCTCGGCACCGCCGGTGCCCGCGAAGCGCACCAGGTTGAAGGGGTAGTCCCCGGAGTCCGGCCCGTTCTGGCGGGCCGTCGGGATCTGGTCGGGCTGGGTCCCGCCGGCGTACGTCGGACCCATGGCTTCTGCGGGCACGGTCTCGTCCTCTCGTCGTTCCTCGGGGGTACGTGAACAAGAGCGGGCCACTCGCCGGCTGATACGTGCCGGGCCGAAGAAACTTCGAGGGCCCGGACCGCCGGAGTCAGACCACGTTGACCACGACGCCGAGGTCGGGCACCCGGAACAGCCCGCGGCGCCGGACCAGCGCGTCGGCGGCGGCGTCGGCGGAGCAGCCGTGGTCGGCGGAGTAGCGGGCGATGGCGGCGGCGACCTCGGGCGCGGAGAACGACGTCCCGCTCCACACCGCCCAGCCCTCGGCGAAGGCATCAGGGTCGGTGAAGCCGGTCAGCGCGGTGGCGGGGCCGTCGAAGCCGACGAAGAAGGTGCTCACCACGTCGACCCCGGGGGCGCAGGCGTCGACCCACGGGCCGTAGTTGGAGAACCAGGCCCGTGCGGTGTCGTCGACGGCCGCGACGGCGATCACGTGACGCAGGGCGGCCGGCCACGCCGGTCGGGACGAGGCGTTGTTGCCGGCGGCCGCGACCACGACCGGGTGGTGCGGCAGCGCGCGCAGCGCCTTGACCGCGGCCCTGATCGCCGGCGGTGGCCGGTCGTCGTCGGTGTAGCCGGAGAGCGAGAGGTTGACCACGTCCACGGTGGGGAACTTCTCGACCAGGCGCTGGATGCCCTGCCCGACGGTGAAGTCGTCACCGTCGCCGAAGCCGGTCAGCACACCCAGGTTGACCACGCTCGCGTCAGGCGCGATCCGGCGCACGATGCCGGAGATGAAGGTGCCGTGCCCTGCCTCCCGGTCCAACCAGCCGTCGGCGTCGGAGTCGGGGACGTCGATGTCGTCGACCAGCGTGGGTGACCCCGAGGGGGTCGTGTCCAGGACGTACGCCGAGTCGATCAGCGCAGGGTGGGCGGCTCGGGCCGAGCCGGGGCCCACGGCCAGGCCGGTGTCGAGCACGGCCACCAACGGCCGGCCGGGGGCGGTGACCGAGGCGGATCCCGCCGTGCGCGGGTCCCAGTCGGTCGGGCGAGGTGCCGGGAGCACGCTGCTGGACATGGGCCCACCGGCGTACGCGGGTCCTCCGGCGTAGGCGGGTCCTCCGGCGTAGGCGGGTCCTCCGGCGTAGGCGGGGTTGCCGAGGTAGGCGTCGCCGAAGAAGACGTGGTTGGGCGAGACCCGCAGGCCCGCCTTGCGCAGCACGTCGACGGCGGCGGACGTGTCCTTCACGGCGAAGCGCCGCACGCCGAAGACCGCACCCTTTTGCCGGGCGTCGGGCAGGACCTGGCGCACCACCTCGAGGGCGCGGTCGTCGTCCGGGTCCGTCGTCTCGACGAGCACCTCACCACGCCGGTAGGCGTAGCTCCCACCGGAGGCGTCGGTCGCCACCTCGATGCCGGCGCGCTCGAGCCACCGCTGCAGGCGCCCCCAGCCGTCGTCGGGGTCCTGGCTGGTCGTGGTGGCGGGCCGCTCCTGGGGGCTGCTCTGGGACTGGTCCTGGGGCATGGCCACGGCTCCTCGCGCTGGGGCGGTCGCGCCCGACCACCGGTTCGACCCGAGCGACGCTATGGCCCGAAGGGGTGGTCCGGCCACTACGATCTCCAGGTGGACCAGTCCGGTCTGCTCATCGCGGCACGTCGGGCCGTCGACGCAGCGCAGGAGCGCCCCGCCGACGCGATGAGGAACGCCCGCGCGCTGCTGAGCGGTGACGCCGGGAGCGAGGTCGTCGCGACCGTGCACTGGGCCGTCGGTCTGGCCCAGCGCGAGCTCAACCGGCTGGCCGACGCCGATGCCTCGCTGGCGCTCGCGGTCCGTCTCGCCGACGAGGGTGGGCACCGTGCCGTGGCCGCAGGAGCCCGGACCAGCCGAGCACTGGCGTTGGTCTACCTCGGCCGCACCGAGGCGGGCCTGGCCGAGCTCGACCGCGCCGAGCGGGCCAGCACCGGTATCGAGCAGGCCCGCGCGCAGATGCAGCGCGGGCTGATCCTGCAGCGCCTGGGTCGGCTGCCCGCAGCACTCGACGCCTACGCCGCGGCCCTGCCCGGGCTGGTGACCGCGAACGACCGGATCTGGGAGGTCCGGCTGCGGATCAACCGCGGAATCGCCCTCGCCTACCTCGGCCAGCTCGGGGAGGCCGACGCCGAGCTGCGACGAGCGCGGACCCTCGCCCTCGAGCTGGGCCAGACGCTGCAGGTGGCGATGTGCTCCCACAACCTCGGCTTCGTGCACGGCCGGCGCGGCGACGTACCGGTCTCGCTGGGCTGGTTCGACGCCACAGCGCGTGAGTACGACGCCCTCGACGTGGAGTCCGGTCTCGCAGCGGTGCTGTGCGTCGACCGGGCCCAGGTGCTGCTCGACGCGGCCCTGGCGCAGGAGGCGCTCGAGCTGGCGGAGCGGGCGATCCGGCTGCTGGCGCCGACCGGCAACGGCGTGGAGCTGGCCGAGGCCGAGCTGCTGGCCGCGCGGGCCGCGCTGGCGGTGCGGCGTACCGACCTCGCCGCGTCGCGGGCGGCGGCCTCAGCGGGCCACTTCCGCGACCAGCAGCGCGAGTCCTGGGCGCTGCTGGCCGACTTCATCGAGCTGGTCTCGGGCGGGTCCGACCGCGGCGTCACCTGCGCACGCGACCTCGCCGACGCCCTGGACGCCGCCGGTTGGTCGCTGGAGGCGCTGTCGGCACGCGAGCTGGCCGGCCGGATGTGCCTCGACGTCGGAGACCGGTGCGCTGGTCTGGCCGAGCTGGATGCGGCTGCGCGCGGTCGCTCGCACGGCACGGCGGCCGGGCGGGTCGCGGCCTGGCACGCCCGGGCGCAGCGCTGCGTCGCGATCGGCGACCGGCGAGGTGCGCGGCGCGCGGTCCGCTCCGGTCTCGCCGTGCTCGAGGGGCACCGGGCCACCCTGGCCGCCGCCGACCTGCGGGCGCACGCCGCAGGCCACGGCGCCGGGCTGGCCGGGATCGGGGTCGCCCTCGCGCTGGAGGCGGGTCGGCCGGAGGGTGTGCTCGCCGCCGCGGAGGCCTGGCGGGCCGGCTCGGTGGTCGCGCCCGTCGTACCCCCGCGCGACCCGGTGCTGGCCGACCTCCTCGACCGGCTGCGGTCGGTCTCCGCGCGGCGTCGGGAGGAGCCGGGCGGCGCCCTCGCCGCCGAGCTGGCCCTGGCGGAGGGTCGGGTGCGTGACCACACCAGGGCCCGCGCGGTCGAGGGCGGCCCGCGAGCCCCGGTCGCGGCCCTGGACCGCGAACACCTCGTCCACGCGCTCGGGGAGCGGGTGCTCGTGGAGTGGGTGCGGCACGGCGACGTCCTGCACGCGGTGACGGTCGGCGATGGCCGGGTGCGCACGACGCAGGTCGGGCCGCTGCCGGCCGCCCTCGACGCCGTGGCGTCGGTACGGATGTGCCTGCACCGGCTGGCCCGCGGGAGGGGTTCGCCCCGCTCACTGGCGGCCGCCCGGGCGACGCTCCAGGTCGCGGCACCCGAGGTGGAGGCGGCGCTGCTCGGCGCGCTCGCCGGTCCACTGGCCGAGCGCGAGCTGGTGCTGGTGCCCACCGGTGCGCTGCACACGGTGCCGTGGCTCGCCCTGCCCGCCGTACGTCGAGGTCCCAGCGTGGTGGCGGCGTCGGCGCGGGCCTGGCTCGCCGTGGAGGACCGTCCCCGGCGTCCTGGCCTGCTGCTCGCCGCCGGCCCCGACCTGCCCGGCGCCGCTGCCGAGGTGGCGGCCCTGGCACAGGCGTTCCCGGGGGCGACCGTGCTGGCGCCAGCGGACGCGACGGTGGCGGCGGTCCTCGAGGGGCTGGGTGGCGTGGGCGTCGCGCACGTCGCCGCCCACGGCCGCTTCCGCACCGACAACCCGCAGTTCTCCTCGCTCCGCCTGGCCGACGGCGAGCTCACCGTGTACGACCTCGACGTGCTTCGCCGCGCCCCCGACGTGCTCGTGCTGTCCGCCTGCGACGCCGCCGTCGCCGACGTACGCCCCGGTGACGAGCTGCTCGGGCTCTCCTCCGCACTGCTGGCCCTCGGCACCGGCGCGTTGGTGGCGCCGGTGGTCCCGGTGCCGGACGATGCGACTGTGCCGCTGATGCGCGCCCTCCAGGCTCACCTCGCCGCCGGCCTGCCGGCGCGGGCCGCGCTGTCGCGGGCGGTCGTCGAGCAGGACGATTCCTCGGTCGGGGACGCCGAGGCGGCCGCTGCCCTCTCCTTCGTGGCGCTCGGCCGATGACCCTCGACCCGCCGATGAGTCACGCCGGGAGTGAGCGTCGCGACGAGACCGGCGCCGGATCGATGTATCAGGAGCCGGCTCCGGACGCTCCTGTCCCCGTGGAGGCCACCTACGCAGCCGAGCGCTTCGCGCCACCGGCGTCCCGATCGGTCGCCGAGCTGCTCGCCGACGACACCGACCCGCGCGCGTGGGACCAGCTCGTGGAGCGCTACGCCGGACTGGTCTGGTCGGTCGCCCGCAGCTTCCGCCTCGACGACGCGACGGCCGCCGACGTGACCCAGCAGGCCTGGCTCTCGCTGGTCGAGCACCGCCACGACGTCCGCGACCCCGAGCGGCTCGGTGGCTGGTTGGCGACCACGACCCGGCGCGCGGCGATCCGGGCGGTGCACCGCCGCGACGCCGAGCGACCGTCGGAGAGCGTCGGCGCCGAGCTCGACGCCCACGAGCCCTTCGGCGACATCGGCGCGGAGCTCGAGGAGGCCGAGACGCGGGCCGAGGTCCGGCGCGCCTTCGGCCTGCTCCCGGAGAGCTGCCAGCTGCTGCTGCGGCTGTGCCTGGTCGAGCCGCGGATCGAGTACGTCGTGATCGCGGAGCTCGTCGGCCGTCCCGTCGGCAGCCTGGGCCCCACCCGACGGCGCTGCCTCGACCGGCTGCGGACCCGGCTGAGCGAGTCCGTGAGCGAGGCGCCGTGACCGAGCACACCCACGACTCCGACGACGACCTGCTCCGGCTGCTGCGCGCGGCGCTCGAGGAGGCCGACCCGGTGCCGCCCGAGGTGCTGGCGATGGCGAAGGCGGCCCCCGACCTCGCCGGGCTCGACGCCGAGCTCGCGGAGCTCGTCCACGACTCCGACGAGGCGCTGGTCGGCGTCCGTGGCTCGGGCTCGGCGCGTCAGCTCGACTTCGCGAGCGAGGCCGTGGACCTCGTCGTGGTCCTGTCCGGCGCCGAGCTGACCGGTCAGCTGGTGCCGGCGAGCGCGGTCGCGGTCGAGCTGGTCCGGGCCGGGACGGTCGTGCGCACCGCCACCTGCGACGACCTCGGCCGGTTCCGGATCGAGGACCTGCCCGCCGGCCCGCTGCGCCTGCGGGTGCCCGCCGTACGCCTGCTCACCCCGGAGTTCGAGGCCTGAGCACCGGGCCGAGGCGTCGCGAACGCCTGTGAGAACACGATCGAGGCGTCGCAAACGCATCTGAGAACACGGCCGAGGCGTCGCAAACGCACACACGCCCGTGCGTTTGCGACGCCTCGTCGAGCACTTGACTCCGGCTAAAATGACAGACACACTCAAACAATAGTTACCGTCAAACAAGAGTGAGTGTGAGAAAGATGAAGGCAACCTCCTCGACCCGCTGGTGGGCGATGGGCGCGACCGCGCTCAGCCTGCTGGTCGTCGGTCTGGACATGACGATCCTCAACGTGGCGCTGCCCGACATCGCCCTGGACCTGCACGCGTCCACGGCGCAGCTGCAGTGGTTCGCCGACTCCTACCTGCTGGTGCTGGCCGCGCTGATGCTCCCGGCCGGGATGCTGGGGGACCGCTACGGGCGCAAGGGCCTCACCCTGGCGGCCCTGGCCGTGTTCGGCGCCGGCTCGCTGTGGTGCGCGCTGGCGACCTCCCCCGCCCTGCTGATCTCGGGTCGGGTCGTCCTGGGGGCGGGGGCCGCGGTGCTGATCCCGCTCGCCATGTCGGCGGTGGTCGTGCTCTTCGAGCCCGAGGAGCGGCCCAAGGCGATCGTGGTGCTCAGCCTGTCCACGATGGTCGGCCTGCCCCTGGGCCCGGTCCTGGGCGGCGTCCTGCTCGACCACTTCGCCTGGGGCTCGGTCTTCGTGGTCAACCTGCCGGTCGTCGTGTTCGCCCTGGTGGCCGTGGCCCTGTGCTTCCCGCGCGGCTCGGCCGATCGTGCCGAGGGCGGGATCGACGTCGTCGGTGCCGTGGCCGCAGGTTTGGGTCTGCTCGGTGTGACGTACGGCGTGATCGAGGCCCCCTCGCGCGGCTGGGGCGATCCGGTGGTGCTCGCCACCGTGGTCGGGGGACTGGTCGTCCTGGCCGGGTTCCTCGCCTGGGAACGCCGGCTGAGCGACGTCGTGCCCGTCTTCGACTTCGCGATCTGGGCCAACCGGTCCTTCCGGTGGGGTGCCGTGGCGGCGACGGTGGCCAGCCTCGCCTTCTTCGGGCTGATGTTCACCCTGCCGCAGTACTACCGCGCCGTGCTGGGCGCCGACGCGCTAGGGACCGGCGTACGCACCTTGCCGATGGTCGCCGGGATGCTGGTCTCGCTGCAGGCCGCCAACCGGCTCGGCGCTCGCGTCCCCAGCCACTGGCTGGCCGCGGGTGGGTTCGCGCTCACGGGAGTCGGACTGGCGATCGGTGCCACCACCGCCGTCGGTGACGGCTTCGGGTTCGCCGCGGTGTGGACCACGCTCGTCGGTCTCGGGTTCGGCACGGCCCTCTTCGCGGCGCAGAACCTGGCGCTGACGAACCTCTCCCGCGAGCGCGCGGGCACCGGTTCCGCCCTCGTGCAGACCCTGCGACAGGTCGGCAGCGTGTTCGGGATCGCGGTGCTGGGTGCCGTCCTCAACGGTCGCTACCGTGCGCTGGTCGACACGACGGGGCTGCCTGCTGACGGGGCCAGGGCGGTGCGCGAGTCGGCGCAGTCGGGACTCGCCGTGGCCCGTGACACCGGGTCGGCCGAGCTCGCCAGGTCGGTCCAGGCCGGCTTCGTCGGGGGGATGGACCTCGCGCTGTGGGTCTCGGCCGGCGTCGCGGTGGTCGGTGCGCTGCTGGCGCTCCTCCTGATGCGTGCGCACACCGGGTCGCAGACCCCGACCGGCCCGGGTGAGGCAGAATCGCCGGATGCCGAAGCCGTCGGGGACCGAGCCGGTGCTGGGACTGCGTGAGCGCAAGAAGGCGCGGACCCGGGCCACCATCCAGCGAGAGGCGCTGCGACTGTTCAGCCGGCACGGGTATGCCGAGACCTCGGTCGAGCAGATCGCTGCGGCGGCCGAGGTCTCGCCCAGCACCTTCTTCCGGTACTTCGCGACCAAGGACGACGTCGTCCTCGCCGACTTCCTCGACGAGCGCGCCCTGGAGCAGGTGGTGGCGGCGCCGAGCGAGCTGGGCCCGTTCGGCGCCCTGCGCCACGCCATGGCCGCGCTCGGCTCCGAGATGTCGGCCGAGGAGCTGGCGTTGGAGAAGCTGCGCAACGAGCTGATCCGCACCGTTCCCGAGCTCCGCCGGGGCATGGTGTCGGAGATGATGCGGCCGATGCGGCTGCTGGCCGAGGCACTCGGCCGCCGGCTCGACCGCCCCGCGGACGATCCCGACCTGGTGATGTTCGCGGGGGCAATGATCGGCGGACTCATCGTGACGGGCGTCGAGGAGGGGTCGGCGGAGGGGATCTTCGGCGACGTGGTGGAGCGCACCAACCGTCTCGAGCGGATGCTCACCCTGCCCGGCAACCACGGCTGAGGGATCAGCTGGGGCTGCTCGATCACCGGGGCGCTCGCACACGCGTTTGCGACGCCTCGGTGGGTTTGGGTCGTGCGTTGGCGACGCCTCAGGGGATCAGGTCGGGGCGCTCGAACATCGCGGCGGTCGCCCGGGCGGTCGGAGTCCCGGCGTCGGGGTCGGCGCCGAGCTCGAGCAGCGCGCGCACGACGTCGTCCTCGCCCTTGAACACCGCGCCCGCCAGCGGGGTCTGGCCACGGTCGTTGACGGCGTCGACCACCGCGCCGGCGCCGGCCAGCGCGCGCACCGTCCCCGCGTGGCCGTGGTAGGCCGCCAGCATCAGCAGGGTGTTGCCCGAGGCGTCGGTGAGCTCGACCGGTACGCCGGCCTCGACGTAGGCCGCCAGCCGGTCGGTACTCCCCGCGCGGGCCCAGTCGAAGCACTGGTGCGCCATCTCGACGAGTCCCGGATCGGGTGCAGGATCGGGTGCGGGGCCGAGCTCGGACATGGCGCCAGAGTAGGACGACCCGGCGGACCGGGTAGACATGGCCTCATGGATCCCCACACCTCCGGCAAGGCCGCCCGCACGCTCGAGACCCTGCACGCGCTGTGCTACTTCTCCCCGGAGGTCGACCAGGAGGTCGCGGGGGTCGGGGTGCGTCAGGGGCGCGGCACGTACTTCGCCCAGCGCTCGGCCGCGATGGGTCGAGTGGGTCCCGGGCCGGTGGCGGCGACGTTCTTCGTCTTCAGCCCGTCGCTGGTGGCGCACTTCGTGCCGGCCTGCTGGGACAACGCCGACCCCGTCGAGGTGGTGGAAGCCCGGCTGCGAGGCGTCGACGCGGCGTACCGCCGGCTGCTGGGTGAGGAGGTCGTGGCGTCGGCCGAGGTCGCCGAGGCAGCCGACCTGGTGCGTACGGCGGCCGAGGGCTGCGTCCCCGAGGGCCGGGCCCTGTACGCCGCCCACGCCGACCTCGACTGGCCGGAGCAGCCGCACCTGGCGCTGTGGCACGGGCTGACGCTGCTGCGCGAGTTCCGTGGTGACGGCCACGTCGCGGCGCTGCTGTCCGCGGGGTTGTCCGGCTGCGAGGCCCTGGTCACGCACACCGCCACCGGCAAGGGCTTCACCCAGCCGGCGGCCCAGGCGACCCGTGGCTACAGCGACGAGGAGTGGGCCGCGGCCGTGTCGGCGCTGACCGAGCGCGGGCTGATGACCGTCGAGGGTGCCCTCAACGACAAGGGCCAGGACCAGCGTCGCGAGATCGAGTCCGTCACCGACCTGCTGGCCGCGGCGCCGTGGGACGCCCTCGGCGAGGCGGGGACGGCGCGACTGGTCGAGATCGGCAGGCCGTTGGTGGTCCAGGCGCTCAAGGCGGGGGTCTACCCCGACGGCGTCTTCGCCTGATCGACCTGGATCACCGGGAGCGCGAACTCCTGGGGCGGCACCCGCACGGGTGCCCCGTCGGGCTGGTTGGATGAGCACGTGACCTGGTTCCGGACGAGCATCGAGTCCGAGGCGTCGGTCTCGGCCACGCGTGAGGAGGTCTGGGCGGTCCTGACCGACCCCGACCTGCTGGTCAAGCTGACGCCCTTCTTGAAGAAGATCCGGACCGACGGCGACACCTGGCGCTGGGAGCTGGCCCGGGTGCCGATCCTGAGCACGGCCGTCTCCCCGGTCTTCACCGAGCAGATGAGCTTCACCGAGCCCAGCCGGATCGAGTTCACCCACGAGGCGCCCTCGGGCGTCCGTGAGCGGGCCGGGGTCGAGGGCTGGTACTCGCTGCAGGAGAAGGGTGCGGGCACGCTGCTCGGGATCAGCCTGGGCGTCGAGGTCGACCTGCCCCTGCCTGCCCTGGCCAAGCCCGCGGTGGTCACCGGGATGAAGGGCGTGCTGGCCGGCATGGGCCGCAAGTTCTCCGCCAACCTCCTCGCCCACCTCGGGGCCAGCTGACCCGCTCCTCGCGCTGGTCGAGCAGGGCCGGGCCTCACGCTGGTCGAGGATGGCCGGCCCTCACGCTGGTCGAGGATGGCCGGGCCCCACGTTGGTCGAGGATGGCCGGGCCCACGCTGGTTGAGGAAGGACGAAGTCCTGTCTCGAAACCCCGCAGCAAACCACCTCGCCAGGGTTTCGAGACGGCGCCGGCGCGCCTCCTCAACCACCGTGACCCGCCCCACGCTGGTCGAGGAAGGGCGGAGTCCTGTCTCGAGACCCCCGCAGCAGTCGCACCTCGCCGGGTTTCGAGACGGCGCCGGCGCGCCTCCTCAACCACCGTGACCCGCCCCACGCTGGTCGAGGAAGGGCGGAGTCCTGTCGCGAGACCTCCGCAGGTCAGTGGCGCAGGGCGACGATCCCGGGGCCGGCGTCGGTGAGGGCCGCCGTGGGCAGCACGGCGGACCAGGCCTCCAGCACGTCGCTGGCCGCGTCGGGCAGCAGCAGCGTGCACCCGGGTGCCAGCCGGTCGCCCAGCAACGGCACGAACGGCAGCCGCGCCCGGGGGCCGAGGGCGTCGTCGGGGCCGGCGACGACGGCCAGGTCGACGCGGTCCAGGTCGGACCAGGCGGGGGCGGCGTACCAGGCCGTGCGGTGACCCTCGATCCCGGTGCGGGCGAGCGGGGCGTACCGCGACTCGAGCCGGTCGGTGACGCCGTGCCGGGCCGCTCGCTCGGTGAGCGCCCTCGCCCGGGGGGCGTCGTCGTCGAGCGCCACCACGCGGGTGTCCAGGTTGTGCCGCCCGGCCGCGAGGGCGACGAAGAGGGCGACGTCGGGGGCGCCGGTCACGACGACCAGCGAGGGCCGGCGCTCGAGCACGGCGGCCACGGCAGCGAGGGTCAGGCGCAGGGTCGTGGTGGGCAGCACCGGCACGTCCGCGGCGGGCGGGGCCAGCGCGTAGAGCGTCGCGGTCAGCTGCAGGCGGTCACCGATCGGGGCCAGGTCCGGTTCGCCGACGGGCGCGGGCAGCCGGCCGGGGAGCTCGACCAGGGCGGAGGCCAGTCCGGCCTGGAGCTGCTCGATCGCCCCGAGCCGCTCCACCAGCACCGTCTCGGTACGCCGGGACTCACCCAGCGCGGCGCCCGCGCGGCGCGCCGACGAGACGGCGACACCCACGAGCACCAGCAGCACGACCAGGGCGAGCGCCAGCCCGACGCGTACGGCGCCGCCGCCGACCAGCAGGACGACCACGACGACGAGCGCCGCGAGGCCCACCACGCCGGCCGCGGCGAGCAGGGCCAGGGTGAGGGTGCGCCCGCGGCGGCCGGTCGCGCCCAGCACCAGCGACAGCTGGTCCAGCCGACCGGGAGCCGGGGCCCGAGCCGGGGTCGCCCCTCCGCCGTCGTCGCCGATCTCGAGCAGCGCGGCGCGGTGCTGGTCGGCGCGCGCCGGGTCGGGGAGCACCCCGTGCCGTTCGAGCATCAGGTGCAGGTCCCGCGCCTCACCGCGCTTGCGGGCCAGCTGGACCCGGACGTCGCGGATCTGGCGCTCGAGGGTGTCGCTGCGCTCCTTGTGGGCGGCCAGCTCCCAGCGCGAGCGCTCCTCGTCGAGCGGGGCGTCGAGCGCGTGGCCCTGCCGCACCGCCGCCCCCAGCAGCTCTGCGATCCGCTCGCGGGTGGTCGGGTCGGCCCCGGCGGCCAGCACCACGCACGGGTGGTCGCCGAATCGACGGACGCCGACCACGCGCACCTGCGCCCCGGCCAGCCAGGTGCTGACGTCGGCGGCGAGCGCCGCGTCCCGGGGCAGCTCGACGGCGAGCTCGAGCCCCGGATCCTGGGCCAGCAGCCCGAGGGCCCAGTCCAGCCCGGGCCGCATGTCGGGGTCGGCGGCGACCCCGACGAAGCCGGTCGCGCCGCCCGCGAGCTCGACGTAGTTCGTGAGCAGCAGCCGGTCGAACGACTGCCCGAAGACCTGCGAGGCGTGCTGGCGGTCCGTGCCGAGCGCCACCGGCAGTGCTTGGGTCGACATGCGGGTGATTGTGCCAGTGCCAGAATGGCCCGTCAGCCGGGTGCGGCCGAGGACCTCGAGCCGGTCCTGCCTCGCCCTGATCCCGCCCTGATCCCGCGTCTCGACGAACCCTCGGAGGCAGGTCCATGCAGCAGCGAGCACCCGAGCAGCCCCGGTCCGTCTCGGTGATCGTGGCGACGTACGGCCGCCCCGACACGCTGGTGCGCACGCTCGACTCGCTGGTCGCCCAGACCCTGAGCCTGCAGGACTTCGAGGTCGTGGTGATCGTCAACGGCCCGCCGGGCGAGACCCCGGCGGTGGTCGGGCGCTACCGCGAGCAGCACCCCGAGCTGGACCTGCGCCTGCTGGTCACCGAGCAGGCCGGCGTGGCGCACGCGCGCAGCCTGGGCGTGCTCGCGGCGCGTGGCACCTACATGACCATGATCGACGACGACGACTGGGTGTCACCGGCCTACCTGCAGCGGATGCTCGATGCGATCCGGCCCGGGATCCTGCCCCTGGTCGACATCGCCGACGTCGTCGACGGTGGCGAGCCCAGCTTCGCCAACTCCTACTCCGAGCGGTTCCGGCGCTACCGCGGTCGGGTGGTGCCGGCGACCACGATCTCGCCGGCGATGTCGTTCAACGTCTGCAAGCTGATCCCGACCGTCACGGCGCGCGAGGTCGGCTTCGACGAGCGGCTGCGCAGTGCCTCGGACACGCTCTTCTGGCTCCGGGTCTACGAGCGCACCCGGGCGATGCTGCACGTGCTCGACGTGGACGACGCGGTCTACTACCGCACCACCGAGACCGGTTCGCTCTCGCGCCAGGACGCGACGTACGACTTCTCGGTCACGCGTCGTCTGGACGCCTACGCCTCGCTCGGGGAGATCCCGGACGGTGCTCCCGAGGTGGCCAACCTGATGCTCTCGCGCACGGCAGGGTCCCTGGCTCGGCACATGAACGCCTTCCTGCGCGAGCACCCCGACCAGCACGCGGCGGTCGAGGAGGACGTGCGTGCCCGCGGGCTGCACAACGTGAGCTGGCGCCGGGCCAACGCCCTGCTCGCCGAGGAGCTGGTCGTCGTGGGCGAGCTCGTCGAGCCCGCCTTCGGCGACCCGCTGACGTCGTACCGCTCGATCGCGGAGCGGGGCGAGGTCACCGACGTGGTGGGGGTGCTCGGCTGGAACGACCAGGTGCCGTGGACCCCGGGCTTCGTGCACGCGCGGCTCGGGATGCGCGATCGCGCCAACATGCGCCTGACGACGGACCCGTGGCACCGCGCGAGCCTGTTGTCCGACCGGCTCGAGCGGATCACGGAGATCCGCGAGGAGGGAGGAGCAGAACCGCACACCCGGCTCCGCTCGCACGACCCCACGGGCCGGGCGCACGCGGCCGCGGCCCGCTTCCGGCTCCGCCGGCCCGGCACGGCCTGGACCGTCGAGATCGCCGAGCCGCCGGGGGACCCGGACACCGGTCCGCCGTGCGAGCCGGACGACGTCCTCGGCGTCGCGCTCCTCGACGAGCTGCTGGCCGGGCTCCCACCGGGTGCGGCGTCCGGCGCCGCCGTCCAGCTGCCACGCCTCGGTCTCGAGCTGGCTGCCGCGCTGGCCGAGAGGATCACGGTGACCTCGGCACCGCTGCGTGCGGCGCTGCTCGCGGTGCTGGCCGGGTCGCCCTCGGCCGAGCGGGCCGCTGCGATCACCGTCGTCGACGAGCCGGCCGCGGTGCCGGGCTGGGGGCGGGTGCGCCCGGCGCACGGGGTCGACCTGGTGCCGGACCGCGTGCACCTGGTGGCGGCCGTCGAGACCGGCGCCGGGGACGCCTCCGACGGGCTCGGTGAGGCCTTGGACGGCCTCGCTGCCGCGTTCCTCGACGAGCCCGCTGCCCGCGCCCGGCTGCGCGTGCACCTGATCGGAGCAGAGCCCGACCGACTGGCGACGGCGGCGTGGGCCGTCGGGCTGGGCGACGTCGTCGCGGTGCACCCCCCGCTGGGCATCGACGCGCTGCTCAGCCTCTTCGACGACGCCGGCGCGGTGCTGGTGCTGGACGGTCCGGCCGCCGACCTGTGCCCCCCGGCGTACCTCCCGGACGCGCTGGCGAGCGACACCCCGGCCTGGGTGCTGGCCCGTCCCGGCGGCCTGCTCGAGCAGGCGGGCGCGGCCGCGGACTGGGTCACGCGCACCGACGACGTCACCGGCAACCGCGCGGTGCTCGAGGCGATCGCCACGGACGCGCGTTGACCGAGACCCCTGCGGCACCGCACGGTCGGGTCCGCCGTGACATCGAGGGCATGCGCGCTGTCGCCGTGGGAGCGGTGCTGCTGTTCCACGCCGGGGTCGGCGTCGTCCCGGGCGGCTTCGTCGGCGTCGACGTCTTCTTCGTGATCAGCGGCTTCCTGATCACGGCGCTGCTGCTGCGGGAGGTGGCACGGTCCGGCACCGTCTCGATCAGCCGCTTCTACGCCCGTCGGGCCCGTCGGCTGCTGCCCGCGGCGACCCTGGTGCTCCTCGTGACGGCGGTCGTGGGATTCGCGGTGCTGCCCGGCTCGGGCCGCGGCGACCTCGGCCGTGACGTCGCCGCGGCCGCGCTGTACGTCGTGAACTGGGCCCTGGCCGCCCGCTCGGTGAACTACCTCGCCGAGGGTGCCTCGATGTCACCGGTCCAGCACTACTGGTCGCTGTCGGTCGAGGAGCAGTACTACCTGGTCTGGCCGCTGCTGATCATCGGGCTCGCGGCGCTGGCCCGCCGGCGTGGCTGGTTGGTGCGACCCATCCTGTTCGGCGCGGTCGCGGTCGTGTTCGCGGTCTCGCTCGGCTGGTCGGTCGTGCACACCTCGAGCAGCCCGGCGACGTCGTACTTCATCACCACGACCCGGATCTGGGAGCTGGCGATCGGGTCCCTGGTGGCGTTCAGCGTGCACCGGCTGGCCGCCCTGCCACCGCGTTGGGCCCAGCTGCTGGCCGGGGTCGGGATCGCGATGGTCGCGTTCTCGGTGTTCGCCTTCACCGCCGCGACCACCTGGCCCGGGATCGCAGCCCTCGTGCCCACGGTGGGCACGGCGATGGTCATCGCGGCGGGCTGCGGTGCCGGGGTCGGCGGTGTCGGCACCACCGTCGTGGCGCGCGCGCTCGGGTGGTGGCCGCTGGTCTGGCTGGGCGGCGTCTCCTACGCCGTCTACCTGTGGCACTGGCCCCTGATCGTGCTCTCGCGGGCCCGGTTCCCGGACCTCGTCGGGTGGCAGGTCCTGCTGATCGCGCTGCTCGCCGTCCCGCTGGCGTGGCTGACCCGGCGACTGGTCGAGGACCCCGTCCGCTTCGCCCCCGCCCTGACCCGGCGCCCCTCGCCGGCGCTCGCGATGGGCCTGGCCCTGATGTCGGTCTCGGTGCTCGCCGGGTCCGCGGTGCTGAGCACCGTCCCTGAGCTCACGAGGAACACCACGGCGCTCGGAGCGCGCGCACTGGTGGCGGATCCCGCCGCCGGCACGTGGCGGGTCGCTGCCGACGCGAGCCGGCACTACGACCGGTCGGGCCGGATCTTCCCCGACCCCGCCGCAGCCACCCAGGACGCGCCACTGCGCAACGGGTGCCAGGTGGGCCTCGGGCGTCCCGGGCTGCGCACGAACTGCGTCTACGGCAAGGCAGGCTCCGCCACCACGATCGCGATGCTGGGTGACTCGAAGATGGGGCAGTGGTTCCCCGCCGTACGACGGGTCGCGGTGGACGAGGGGTGGCGCCTGGAGGTCTACCTGAAGTCGGCCTGCGTGCCGGCCCCGATAGGGGTCACCGCCGACTGCGCCCAGTACAACGCCCGACTGCTGGCCTGGCTGAAGCAGCACGGTGCGCCCGACTACGTGCTGGTCTCGGTGCGGGGCTCGTCGTACGAGCGGAGCAGCAACGGACTGGCCAAGCAGCTTGCCGCCCTGCAGGCGATGGGCAGCAAGGTGATCGTGCTGGCGGACAACCTCGACCCGAACACGGCCGTCTACGAGTGCGTCGAGAAGCACCCCCACGACTTCGCCGCCTGCGGCTTCGACCGAGAGGGGCAGCACAACTACAGCGGCAACCGGACCCTCGACGACGCGGTACGTCAGCTCGGTCTGCCCAAGATCGACCTGGAGCGCTGGATCTGCCCACCCGCGAAGACCTGCCCGGCGGTGATCGGAGGGGTGCTGGTCTACCGCCAGGGCTCGCACGTCACCGCGACCTACATGCGGACCCTGACCCCGATGCTGCACCGCGCGCTCGTCCGGCTGGGGGTGGCGAGGACCCCGCTGCGCGACATCGGGCTCGACGACGTGCCGCGCTGAGCGGCCCGCTGCTCACAGCATCAGCTGCAGCACTGTCACGTCGATCAGCCGGTCGTGCTTGTCGCCCACCTCGCGCAGGGTGCCGACGGTCTCGAAACCCGCCGCGCGGTGCAGCCGCAGGCTGGCGTCGTTGGGCAGGGCCACCATCGCGAGCGCGGTATGGAAGTCGGCGGCCCGCAGCCGGTTCAGCAGATCGGCGTACAACCGGGTCCCGAGGCCCTGTCCCTGCGCCTCGGGAGCGAGGTAGAGCGAGGTCTCACGAGTCAGGTGGTAAGCCGCACGGGGGCGGTACTCACCGCTCCAGGCCATCGCCACCACCCGTCCGTCGGCCTCGCCGACCAGGAACGGGTCGGGGCCGGTGATCCGGTCCCGCCAGGTCCCGGGGTCCGAGGGCACGGTCGCGAAGGTGGCGTGGCCGAGGAGGACCTCCCGGTCGTAGATCGCCGCGACGGCGTCGACGTCGCCCTCCCGGCCCTCGCGGACCACGGGGCGGAGGGCGGGGCGGATGGCGGGGCGGATGGCGGGGCTCACCCGACCCATCCTGAGGGTGCCGAGCGGGGGGAGTGCAAGGGGTTGGCAGACTGGACCGGATGAGGCACACAGAGTTCTGGGAGCGGATGGACGCCGCCCTGGGCCCGGCGTACTCACGGTTCTGGGCCGGGCAGACGGTGCACGCCGGCCTCGACGGGCGCACCGTGCTCGAGGCGCTGGACGCGGGGGAGCAGCCCAAGCGGGTCTGGCGCGTGGTCTGGGCGGTCCTGGGCCTGCCCGACTCCGAGCGTTGATTCCTCGACCGGAGCGACACGCCGAGCAGATGTGGGGATCGAACACCTGTTCGGCGTAGTTTGTCGTGCACAGGGCGACTCGACGGGCCGCCCCTCCACAGCTTCGATGCGCGATCCGGAACTGTCGGAGGGCCCGCCTAGCGTCACTCCCACACGTTGCACCTCGCAGGCTGACACTCACAGGGACGGATACCGACATGGCTGGTGGAGACCGGGACAAGGCGCTCGACGCGGCGCTTGCCAACATCGAGAAGCAGTTCGGCAAGGGCTCGGTGATGCGACTGGGCGACGAGACCCGGGCGCCGCTCGAGGTGATCCCGACCGGATCGATCGCGCTCGACGTCGCGCTCGGCCTCGGCGGGCTGCCGCGCGGTCGCGTGGTGGAGATCTACGGCCCGGAGTCGTCCGGGAAGACCACGGTCGCCCTGCACGCGGTGGCCAACGCCCAGCGGGCCGGCGGCATCGTGGCCTTCATCGACGCCGAGCACGCGCTCGACCCGGAGTACGCCCAGCGACTCGGCGTCGACACCGACGCCCTGCTGGTCTCCCAGCCCGACTCGGGTGAGCAGGCGCTCGAGATCGCCGACATGCTGACCCGCTCCGGCGCCCTCGACCTGATCGTGATCGACTCGGTCGCCGCGCTGGTGCCCCGCGCCGAGATCGAGGGCGAGATGGGCGACAGCCACGTCGGCCTGCAGGCCCGGCTGATGAGCCAGGCGCTGCGCAAGATGACCGGTGCGCTCAGCAACGCCGGCACGACCGCGATCTTCATCAACCAGCTGCGCGAGAAGATCGGCGTCATGTTCGGCTCGCCCGAGACCACGACGGGTGGCAAGGCGTTGAAGTTCTACGCCTCGGTCCGCCTCGACGTGCGTCGCATCGAGACCCTCAAGGACGGCGCCGAGCCGGTCGGCAACCGCACCCGCTGCAAGGTCGTCAAGAACAAGGTGGCCCCGCCGTTCAAGCAGGCCGAGTTCGACATCATGTACGGCAAGGGCATCTCCCGCGAGGGCGGCCTGATCGACGTCGGCGTAGAGGCGGGCCTCGTGCGCAAGGCCGGTGCCTGGTACACCTACGAGGGCGACCAGCTCGGGCAGGGCAAGGAGAACGCCCGCACCTTCCTGCACGACAACCCCGACCTCGCCAACGAGATCGAGAAGAAGATCCTCGAGAAGCTCGGGGTCGGCCCGGCCGTCGACGCCCCCGCCGCCGACCCGCTGGCCAAGGTGATCGACCCCGACGGGATCGACTTCTGAGAACTGATGGGTGATCTCGGGTTTCGAGACAGGGGTTTCGAGACAGGCGCTAGCGCGCCTTCCTCAACCACCGAGCTTGCGGTGGTGAGGGAGAGACGAAGTCCTGTCTCGAAACCTCCGAGGATGGCGGTGGTTGAGGAAGGACGAAGTCCTGTCTCGAAACCTCCGAGCACGTCTGAGAGGAGCCCATGAGCCGTCAACAGCACGCACCCAAGAACGCCGAGGAGCTCGGGCCGCCGGCCGACCCGGAGGCGGTGGCGCGCAAGATCCTGCTCGACCAGCTCACCGGGCGGGCGCGCACCCGCCACGACCTCGCCGCCAAGCTGGCCCAGCGCAACGTGCCGGACGAGGTCGCGACACGGCTGCTCGACCGCTTCGAGGAGGTCGGCCTGGTCGACGACGCGGCGTTCGCCGAGCAGTGGGTCGAGCAGCGCCAGTCCGGGCGCGGACTGGCCCGGCGCGCGCTCGCCCAGGAGCTGCGTCGCAAAGGCATCGACGACGAGGTGGCCAAGGAGGCCCTCGACGGACTCGACCCGGACGACGAGGTGGAGGTCGCGCGGACCCTGGTGCGCCGCAAGCTGCGCGCGGTGCGCAGCCTGGACCACCAGGTCGCCGTGCGACGGCTGACGGGGATGCTGGCCCGCAAGGGGCACTCCTCGGGGGTCGCGTTCCGGGTGGTGCGCGAGGAGCTCGCGGCAGCGGCCGGCTCGGGCGACGACGACTGGGTCGACCCCGAGCACCTCACCTGAGAGCGGATCGTCAGCGCAGCCGATACCTCAGCAGCGCGATCCGGACCAGGGCGGCGTACCAGTCCGGACTCCTCAGCCGTCCCGAGCGCCGGGCCTCGGCGAGCGCGGTGACGCTGTCGGTGCCGTCGGCCAGGGTGCGGCTCGAGGCGAGCAGCAGGTCCATCCCGGCTGACGCGGCACGGACGCTGCGGGCGGGGACATCGCCGTACTCCGCCAGCGACCCCGCCTCCAGCGCGTCGGTGATCGTCACGCCACGGAAGCCCAACCGGCGGCGCAGCTCGTCCCGCACGATCGTGGGCGACAGGCCTGCCGGTAGCTGCGGGTCGAGGGCCGGGTAGACGGCCCACGAGGACATCACGATGTCGACCCCGGCCCGGATGGCGGCCCGGAACGGCAGCTCGTCGATGCGGCGCAGGTCGCTCCGGGACACGTCCAGCACGACCCGCTCCAGGTCGGTGTTGGCACCTGCGGGAGCGGCTCCGAGGCCCGGGAAGTGCTTCGTCGTGGCACCCACCCCGTGGCGCTGCTGGGCGGTGAGGAACTCCCGGCCGCAGACCGCGACCACTCGCGGGTCCTTGGAGTAGGACCGGCCGAACTGGTCGTCGAAGTTGCCCTCCTCGCGGTAGACGTCGACGACCGGGGCGAGGTTGAGGTTCATCCCGGCCTTCTTCAGCCCGGCGGCCGCCCCGACACCGCTCTTGCGGGCGACGGCGGCGAAGTCGGAGGAGTCGCCCACCTCGCGGGCCCGGAGCACCGGCTCCTCCTCCTTGAGCCGGCGGACGACGCCCCCCTCCTGGTCGGTGTTGAGCAGCAGTGGGAAGGCGCGTGTGGGACTGTCCCGGTGGGCCTCACGCAGCGACGCGGTGACGTCGGCGACCTGGGCGGTGCTGGTGATGTTCTCGCCGAAGAAGATCACCCCGCCCACCTCGCCGGCGCGGATCGCGGCGAACAGCTCCGGCGGAGGCGTCAGGCCGGGGTAGGAGTAGATGACGCGCTGTCCGGCCTGCTGGCGCAGGCTCAGCCCTCGCATCTGACGCTCCGCGGCGGCTGCGTCGGCGGCCGGGGCCGAGCCGAGCACCCCGGCAGCGGCGAGGCCCGCCGCGCCGGCGGTCGCCCCGCCGAGCGCGGCCCGCCGGCTCAGTCGGTGGTCGAGGGGATGGGTGTGTGCCTGAGTGTCTTCCCGAGAGTTCATGCTGCGACGCTCACACCGCGCCCCGAGCGGGTCAAGACGTGTGGAGTGGCCGGGGCTGGTTACCAGCAGGTAACCTCGACCAGCATGAGCCAGGTCCTGAGCCTGTACCGCAAGGTCGCGCCGTACCCGTGGGGCAAGCGGTTGTTCTCCGTGGCGTTCGCCCTCAAGGCGCCGTACTTCGCCACCGTGCGGCCGCGTTTCACCGTGCTGGAGCCCAACCACGCCGAGCTGGTGCTGCCGAACTGGTTCGGCGTGCACAACCACATCGGCACCGTGCACGCGATCGCCCTGTGCAACGGGCTGGAGGCGGCCATGGGTGCGCTGGCCGAGGCGACGATCCCGGCCGGCAAGCGCTGGATCCCCAAGGGCATGGACGTCGACTACACCGCGAAGGCGACCTCGGACATCACCTGCACCGCGGAGACCGACCCGGAGCAGTGGACCGGCGACGACCCCGACGTGCCGGTGCGGGTCCGCGGCGTCCGCACCGACGGCAGCACCGTGATCGAGGGCACCATCCGGCTCTGGGTCACCGCCGCCAAGCGCTGACCGGGCAGGTTTTCACGGCGTAGAGCGCTGACCGGGCACTTTTTCACGGCGTAGAGCGCTGACCGGTCACAAATAGACCGAGCCTGGCGTTGTACGCCGTGAATTCCTGACCGGTCGGCGTCGTACGGCGTGAATTCCTGCCCGGTCGGTGGCGGGGGCGGGCGTGACGCCGGGGCCGGAACCCGGTAGACAAGGAACTCACCGATCTCCAGGAGGAGAGCGTGACCGCACCCCCGATCGACCCCACCCCGATCCCGGCCCCGTCGCCGGTCGAGCCCGACCCGCTCGCGCCGACCCCGATGCCCGAGCCGCGCCCGGCGCCCGAACCGGGCCCGATCGACCCGGGCGGCCCACCGTCGCCGGAGCCGCAGCCCGTCGGTCCCTGACGTCGTACGGCCGGCTGCGCCCCGGTCGAGACGTCACACGACCTGGCGGCCACGGCGACCAGCACGGATGACGTCCCGCCGCGGGCCGTAGGCTGGGGCGCGCTATGCGCACCTACGAGGTCCGCACCTACGGGTGCCAGATGAACGTCCACGACTCCGAGCGGCTGACCGGGCTGCTGGAGGGCGCGGGGTACGTCGCCGCGCCCGCCGACGACACCGCCGACGTGGTCGTGTTCAACACCTGCGCGGTGCGGGAGAACGCCGACAACAAGCTCTACGGCAACCTCGGCCACCTGGCGCCGGTCAAGGCCAAGAAGCCGGGCATGCAGATCGCCGTCGGGGGCTGCCTGGCCCAGAAGGACCGCAGCGAGATCACCCGGAAGGCACCGTGGGTCGACGTCGTGTTCGGCACCCACAACATCGGCTCGCTGCCGGTGCTCCTGGAGCGCGCGCGGGTGCAGGAAGAGGCGCAGGTCGAGATCCTCGAGTCGCTCGAGGTGTTCCCGAGCACCCTGCCGACCAAGCGCGAGTCGGCGTACGCCGCCTGGGTCTCGGTGTCGGTCGGCTGCAACAACACCTGCACGTTCTGCATCGTCCCGGCGCTGCGCGGCAAGGAGAAGGACCGTCGTCCCGGCGAGATCCTCGCCGAGATCGAGGCGCTGGTCGCCGAGGGCGTCAGCGAGGTGACGCTGCTGGGACAGAACGTCAACACCTACGGCGTCGAGTTCGGGGACAGGCTGGCCTTCGGCAAGCTGCTGCGGGCCTGCGGCGAGGTCGAGGGCCTGGAGCGGGTCCGGTTCACCTCGCCGCATCCCTCGTCGTTCACCGACGACGTGATCGCGGCGATGGCGCAGACGCCCAACGTGATGCACCAGCTGCACATGCCGCTGCAGTCCGGCTCGGACAAGGTGCTCAAGGACATGCGCCGCTCCTACCGTCAGGAGCGCTTCCTCGGCATCATCGAGCGGGTCCGCGCGGCGATGCCCGACGCTGCGATCAGCACCGACATCATCGTCGGCTTCCCGGGTGAGACCGAGGCCGACTTCGCCGAGACGCTGAAGGTGGTCGAGGCCGCCCGCTTCTCGGGTGCCTACACCTTCCAGTACTCCAAGCGCCCCGGCACGCCGGCGGCCGACCTCGCCGACCAGATCCCCAAGGCCGTGGTCCAGGAGCGCTACGAGCGCCTCGTGGAGCTGGCCGAGCGGGTCGCGTGGGAGGAGAACAAGGCGCTGGTCGGGCACGTCGTCGAGCTGATGGTCTCCGAGGGGGAGGGCCGCAAGGACGGCGCCACCCGCCGACTGACCGGGCGGGCCCGCGACAACCGCCTGGTGCACTTCGAGGCGCCGGCCTCACACGTGAGCGAGCCGATCCGACCCGGCGACGTCGTCGAGGTCGAGGTCACCTACGCCGCGCCGCACCACCTGGTGGCTGACGGTCCGGTGCGCGCGGTACGCCGTACCCGCTCCGGGGACGCGTGGGGGGCGCGGACCGCGGTGCCCGACGGTGCGGTCGCCCTGGGCCTGCCGGGCGTCGGCGTGCCGACGCCGCTGCCGGAGCAGTCCGGCTGCGGGTAGCCGGGCCCGGGGGTTTCGAGACGGGACTTCGTCCCTCCTCAACCACCGGGAGGACCGCGTTCGTCGTCAGCGACCGTGAGGGCCGCGTTCGTCCTCAACCATCGGGGATCGGGTCAGAGGTCGCCGGTCTTCTTCTTGACCGCGTCGGTGCCCTTCTTGATCTTCTCGTCGTACTTGCCGCCGGTCTTCTCGCTGGCGAAGTGCGCCGCCTTGTCGACCGCGCTGTCGATCTTCTCCTGGTTCTCGTTGATCAGGTCCTTGGCCTTGTCCATGAAGCCCATCACGGCACCCTCTCGTCGGTGTCGACCCACCGTTCCACGTGCCGGTGAGCACCCACAAGGCTCGTCACCGGAGTCTTCGGCCTTTCACAGGAGCGCCTCGCCTGCCGCGCGGGTCAGTCCGTGCTTCCCGAGTCGGCGTCCTGCGGCGGTTCGGTGAGCGTCTCCTTGCCCTCCTCGGCCGGGTCCTTGTGGGCGTGCGGCTGGTCGGGGTGGGAGTCGGCGCCGTCCGACTCGTCGAGGTCCTCGGGGTCGTCGATGCCCTGCGGCACGGTGGCCGAGTCGACCTGCGCCGACCGCGGCGGGTCCGGGGTCATCGGGTCGGTCTCGGCCGCCTCCCAGTCGGGGACGGAGTCGACCCCGCCGGGGCCCTCGGGTCGTGACCCGTCCTCCTGCGGCACGGGGGCCGAAGAACCCGGGTCGGTCTCGTCGTTGCTCATCGCGCTCCTGGTGCTCTCAGAGGTACGACGGGGAGTCGAGGCGCACCTCGACTCCCCGGCAGGCGGTCAGGCTCGGTGCCGACTCAGGCTCAGAGGTTGCCGGTCTTGTCCTGAGCGGCGTCCGTGCCCTTGTCGATCTTGTCGTCGTACTTGCCGCCGGTCTTGTCGCTGACCGCGTCGCCGGCCTTGTCCAGGCCGCCGTCGACCTTGTCCTCGTTCTCGTTGACCTTGTCCTTGGCGTCGTCCAGGAAGCCCATCGGGTGCTCCTTCGCTAGTCGGATGTCTACCTCCCAACGTGTCACGCCCCCCGGCCTGCGGCAACCGGTCGGCACGCGAGACTGGGGCCATGGCCGAGATCCCGATCGTCGCGGTGGTGGGTGCGACGGCCTCCGGCAAGAGCGACCTCGCGCTGGACCTCGCGCAGCGGCTGGCCCGGGACGGGGCGCCGGCCGAGATCGTGAACACCGACGCGATGCAGGTCTACCGCGGCATGGACATCGGTACGGCGAAGCTCCCGCTCGCGGCGCGGCGCGGCGTACCCCACCACCTGATCGACGTGCTCGAGGTGCGCGAGGAGGCCAGCGTCGCGGTCTTCCAGCGGCTGGCGCGCGAGGTCGTCGAGGACTGCCGCGCTCGTGGTGCGGTGCCGGTGCTGGTCGGCGGCTCGGCGCTGTACACCCGCGCCGTGGTCGACACCCTGGAGTTCCCCGGCACCGATCCCCGCGTGCGGGCGCGCATCGAGGAGGAGCTGGACGGAGGTCGGCGCGGTCGAGCTGCACGCGGCGGCTGCGGGCGGTCGACCCGGCCGCGGCCGACGCGATCGAGCCGGCCAACGGGCGCCGGACCGTGCGGGCCCTCGAGGTGGTCGAGCTGACCGGTCGCCCGTTCGCAGCGAGGCTGCCGGAGCCCGAGTACCGGCATGCCGCGACGGTGCAGATCGGCGTCGACATCGACCGCCCCACGCTGGACCGCCGGATCGAGCAGCGGGTCGCGGCGATGTGGGAGGCGGGCCTGGTCGAGGAGGTGCGGGCGGCTGAGCGGCCTGGCGCAGGGCCGCACGGCCAGCCGCGCGCTCGGCTACGCCCAGGTGCTGGACTTCCTCGCCGGCCGGATCAGCGAGGACGACGCGCGCGAGCGGACGGTCGTGGGGACGCGACGCTTCGCCCGCCGCCAGGACGCGTGGTTCCGCAAGGACCCCCGCGTCACCTGGGTCGGGTACGACGACCCGCACCGGGTCGACGCGGCGCTCGAGGCGGTGCGCGCGCTCACTCCCGGTTGACGAGGTAGCCGACCACGATGGCGCTCAGCCCGAGCGAGAGCAGCGCTCCGGTCTGGGTGGCGAGGAGCAGCATCGGAGCGGTGCACACCAGCACCATGTCGAAGCCCCGGACGACGCTGCCGTAGAGGTTCGTGGGGACGCCGCCGGCGGGCGTGGAGACCAGGGGCCGGGTGTAGTCGGGAGGGCGCCCGGTCACCCAGCGCACCGCTCCGGCCAGCCCGGCGCCGCCGACGGCCAGGGCGAGCAGCCCGGCGTCGGCGACCGGCACGTGCAGCGCCTCGTGGACGGCCCCGGTCCCGGCGAGGCCGAACAGACCGAGCAGCACACCCGGCACGACCACGGTCGCGCCCCGGCTCGACGAGTCCGGCACCGGCAACGCCCGGGCGATGCTCGGCGTGCGGTTGACGACGCGCAGCGCGACCAGGAACGGCAGACCGGCCAGGAAGCCGACCAGCGCGCCCAGCAGCAGCGAGACCCGTCCGGCGCCGGCCGCGGCCGCGGCGTACGGCAGGACCGACGCGGCGGCGAGGACGACCACCCGGCTCGGAGTACGCCGCAGCCGCACCAGGTCGAGCCAGACCAGCGCCGGCACGGCTCCGGGTCGCTCCCACCCGCCCCGGCGGGAGCGGACCACGCCGTGCCCGCGCCAGCGGTGCGCCACCAGCACGTCGTACACGAGGGCGAGGTCGAGGCTGGCCAGGGCGCCCGAGAGGCCGGGGGCCAGGGCACCGCCGCCCGCCAGCCGCTCGCGCCGCATCGCCGCGAGCCGGCGCCGGGCGAGCAGGCCGGTGGCCAGCGCCACCGCGGCGAGGACGGCGATCCCGGCCACGACCGGGGGAGCAGCGGAGCGCGGTGGTGCGGCGCGCGGCACGTCACCGAGGGCGAGCAGCACCAGTCCGGCCCAGGTGCCCAGGCCCAGCAGCCGGACCAGCGCAGTGCCGAGCCGTCCGTTGCCGACCTGCGACAGCGCGCCCGCCGCGACCAGCCCGAGCGCGAGCACGGCGGCGGCGAGGCTGAAGCCGACCAGGGCGCCCGCCCCGAAGCCGGCCAGGGCGGCCGAGGCCAGGGCCACCGGGGCGGTGACCAGCGCGGCCAGCGCGAACGCCACCAGCAGCCGCGGGCGGAGCAGGGTCGCCCGGTCGACGGGGGCCGCCACCAGCCAGGTCCCGGCCGCCGGTGAGACGAAGACCGGTCCGAACAACCGGGCGACACCGACGACGCCGAGCAGGGTGGCGAGCCCGAGCAGCCACGGCAGCAGGGAGCGGGCCTCGTCACACCCGGCCGACGCACACGAACCCCCGATCACCCGGCGGCTCTGCAGGACCACGTTGCCGATCATCGCGCCCAGCATCAGGGTCGCGAAGACCCCGATGTAGGCGTCCTGGAGGACCTCGCCGATCTTGGCGTCGGACCGCCCGCGCCGCCAGTGCCGGATCTGGGCCCGCAGCTCGCGCGCCTCGGTGCCGGTCACGGAGTGCTCACCGCGGCACCGTCCAGGGGGCTCATCTCGGACCGTGCTCCCCGAGGTCCACCACCCGGTCGGCGACCGTCTCCACCAGGTCGGCGGCGTGGGAGGCGAAGAGCACGGCCAGCCCGTCGGCCTTGTCGGCGTTGAGCCGTTCGCCCAGCCAGCGCACCCCGGCGACGTCGAGACGCTGCTCCGGCTCGTCGAGCATCAGCAGCTTGCGCGGGCGCACGAAGCTGCTGGCCAGCGCCAGTCGTCGGCGCTGCCCCGACGAGAGGGTGCCGGGCAGCTGACCGGAGCAGTCGACCAGGCCGAGCTGGTGCAGGACCTCATCGACCCGGGTCTCGGCGTCGGGCACGCGGTGCGCCTTGGCGAACAGGTCGAGGTGCTCGACCACGCTGAGGTCGGGGAAGAAGTCGAGGTCGTCGAGCACGGTGGCCAGGTCGGCGCGCACCCGTGGGTCACGCTCGTCGAGGGGACGCTCGTCGAGCTCCACCGTGCCGGCGTCGGGCTGGTCCAGCCCCGCGACGCAGCGCAGCACGGTGGACTTGCCGGCGCCGTTCGGACCGACCAGCGCGACCGCCTCGCCCGGCGCGACGTCGAGGTCGAGGCCGTCGAACACCGTGGTCTCGCCGTACACCCGTCGCAGCCCGCGCACGACGAGGAGAGCGGCCATGCCGAACAGCCTCCCAGACGCTCCCACGCCTGCTCCCCCGCATCGGACGTCGCGGCTGGATCGTGGTCCGGAGCGGCGTGCGGGTGGGCGCTTCGCAGGGCCCCCGGCCGAGGCTCTCCCGGCTCGTCCAGCCAGCACCGGCAACGCAGCGAGGCGCGTGGCCGGGCGTCGCAAGAGGCCGGTAGTCGGCTGTCAGGGCCTACTACGATGGAGCGATGGAGATCTCCTTCGTCAAGGGCCACGGCACCGAGAACGACTTCGTGCTGGTGCCGGACGCCAACGGCCGGCTGGAGCTGAGCGACGAGCAGGTGTCGCGACTCTGCGACCGCCGCGCCGGGCTCGGGGCGGACGGCGTGATCCGGGTGGTGCGCACCGACGCCACCGAGGACCCGGCCGCGGTCGCCGCGCGGGCCGAGGCGGAGTGGTTCATGGACTACCGCAACTCCGACGGCTCGCCCAGCGAGATGTGCGGCAACGGGATCCGGGTGCTGGGGCTCTACCTCGCCACCCACGCCGACGTCGACGTGCGCCGCCCGCTGCCCGTCGCGACCCGTGACGGGGTGAAGACGTTGTCCTTCGAGTCCACCGACGACCAGCTGGCGATCACCGTCGACATGGGCACGCCGACGCTGCACGAGGACACCAAGGTCGGGGTCGGCGACCGGGCCTGGCCGGCCAGCCACGTCAGCATCGGCAACCCGCACGCCGTGGCCTTCGTCGACGACCTTGCCGAGGCGGGGCCGCTGCTCGAGGAGCCGGCTTACGACGCCTCGACCTATCCCACCGGGGTCAACGTCGAGTTCGTCGTACGCCGCGGCGAGCAGCACGTCGCGATGCGGGTGCACGAGCGCGGCTCGGGCGAGACCCGGTCCTGCGGCACCGGGGCCTGCGCGGTCGCGGTCGCGGCGGCCACCGCTGATCAGGCGCCGCGGGGCACGGCGTACACCGTCGACGTGCCGGGCGGCACCCTGAGCGTGACCTGGACCGAGGACGACCGGCTGCTGATGACCGGTCCGGCGGTGCTGGTGGCCGAGGGGCTCGTCGAGGTCACCGACCTCGCGCCGGTCGTGGACCCGTCCGAGGGCTGAGGAGGCGCGGGGCCCAGGGTTTGCGGCCGGAGGTCTGCCGCACTCGTGCGGGGGGCAACGAGGGTCAGCCGATCCCACGACACGAGCACCGGAGAACCCCCGATGCCCTTGACCGACGCCTGGTCGCCGCGGCGACCGCCTTGGCCGCCTACGCCGGGGCCTGACCGGGGACGCCACGACCGGGGTCGGGGCGTCCGGGTCCGCTCGGTAGGGTCCGAAGCATGGACATCCAAGGAGCTTCAGCCATCGTCACCGGCGGCGCCAGCGGCATCGGTGCCGCCGCCGCCCGCCAGCTCGCGGCCAAGGGCGCCACGGTCGTCGTCGCCGACCTCCAGGCCGACAAGGGGGGCGCGCTCGCCGAGGAGATCGGCGGGGTGTTCGCCCAGCTCGACGTCACCGACACCGAGCAGATCAAGGCGGCCGTCAACGTCGCGACCGAGCACGGCCCGCTGCGCGCGGTGGTCAACTCGGCCGGTATCGGCTGGGCCCAGCGCACCATCGGGCGCGACGGTGAGTTCGACTCCGCGCACGACCTCGACGCCTTCCGCAAGGTGATCGCGATCAACCTGATCGGCACCTTCGACATGACCCGGCTCGCGGCCACTGCGATGGGCCGCAACGAGCCCGACGAGGACGGCTGCAAGGGCGCGATCTGCAACCTGGCCAGCGTCGCCGCGTTCGACGGCCAGATCGGGCAGGCGTCGTACTCCGCGTCCAAGGGCGGCGTGGTCGGGATGACCCTGCCGGTGGCCCGGGACCTCGCCGCGGCCGGGATCCGGCTGAACACCGTCGCGCCCGGCCTGATCGACACCCCGATCTACGGCCAGGGCCCGGAGTCCGATGCGTTCAAGGCCAACCTGGGCGCCAACGTGCTGTTCCCCAAGCGCCTCGGCACGCCCGACGAGCTCGCCAGCATGGTCGTCGAGACGATCACCAACTCCTACATGAACGCCGAGGTGATCCGGGTCGACGGCGGGATCCGGATGCCGCCGAAGTAGCAGCCCGGGCAGCACCGGGAAAGCCCGACCCACCGGCGCCGCCCGGTTGGCCCGGCCTAGTTGATGTGCAGGCCGGGGGAGGCGGTCCAGGTCGTGGTCGGGGCGTCGCGGACGTCTCCGGCCGGGTCCTGGAGGTCCTCGGCGTGCGGGATGTCCCGCTCGACCTCCAGGTCGAGGTCAGGCTCCGGGTCGGTCTCCGTCTCCGCCTCGGCGCGGTGGCGGCCGGCGCCGTCCGCCTGCTCGGTGACGGCGTCGCCGGTCTGGTCGCCGGTCTGGTCGCCGGTCTCGCCGTTGTTCTCGTGGGTATGGTCGGGCTGGTCGGTCGGACCGGCCGGGGGTCGCGTGGTCTCGTCCATGTCTTCGGTCTACCCCCAACCACCGACATCAGTCCATGACTTTTGTGCGCTGCACCTTCCTGCAGGTGCCCCCGGGCCGCACTCAGCCGCCGAGCGTCTCCTCCAGGCTTCGTGCGGCGTGCCCGGTGAGGGTGGGGACGGCGTCGGTGACCCGGGCGCACTCGCCGTCGCGGATCGCGGTGTAGGTGCTCACCCAGGCGTCGAGCTGCCACTGCTCCTGGGAGAGGCGCCGGCGGCTCTCGTAGGCCTCCTCGACGGACTCCTCGCGGTAGGAGTACGGCCGGCCGAGCAGGGCCGCCATCCGCGTGGCCGCCTCGGTGAGCGTGAAGGCGTCCGGCCCGGTCAACGGGTACGCCGCTCCGGCGTGCGGGGTCGGATCACGCAGCACCGCGGCCGCGGCGTCGGCCACGTCGGCCCGGGCGACCCCGGACAACCGTCCGGCCCCGGCCGGTCCCGCGAGCACCCCGTCGGCGTCGGCGAACTCGGGCAGCACCTCGAGGTAGAAGTTGTCGCGCAGCACCGTGAAGTCCATCCCGCTCGCCCGCAGCGCCTCCTCGGCGTCGAAGTGGTCCCGGCCGAGTGTGAAGCCCGCGTCGGGCGCGGCACCCAGGAAGCCCGTGTAGACGACGTGGCGCACGCCCGCCGCTGCGGCCGCGGCGATGAAGGTGCGGTGCTCCTCGCGCCGGGTCGCCGACTCGGCACCGCTGACCATGAACAAGACGTCGGTGCCGGCCAGCACCTCGGTCGCCGCGTCGAGGTCGCCGTACGACGCCTGCCGCACCTCGACCCCCGGCACCTGCGGGGCGCGGGACGGGTCGCGCACGACCAGCCGGTCGACGTCGCCGCCGAGCCGGTCGAGGACGAGCCGGCCGAGGTGGCCGGTGGAGCCGGTGAGGGTCAGGGTGCTCATGGAGCGGACAACCCGGCGCCGGGGTCCGCTGTTCCCGACCAGCTCCGAGCCGCGCTGCGGTCTCAGACGAGCCACTCGAAGCAGTGCTCGGGGCGACCCGTGCTGCCGTAGTGCAGGCTGAGGCGCACCTGACCGTTGCGCGCCATGTCGGAGAGGTAGCGCTGAGCGGTCGCGCGGGACACCCCGGTCGCCCTGGCGACCTCGGCCGCGGTCAGCGCGTCCTCGGCCCGGCGCAGGACCGCGGCGACGGCGTCGGCGGTCACGGGTGAGCGACCCTTGCGGGCGCCCGCCACGGGGGAGTCGGCGGTGCGCAGGGCCTGCAGGGCCCGGTCGACGGCGGTCTGGTCGACGTGGGCGCCGGCGCCGAGCCGGTCCCAGAACCGGGCGAAGGCACGGAGCCGCTCGATCAGCACCTCCGGGGCGAACGGCTTGAGCACGTAGTTCACCGCGCCGGCCGCGATCGCGCGCCGAACGACCGCGGCGTCCTCGGCCGCGCTCACCACGATCACAGCGCCGGGGAAGCGGCCGATCAGGCTCGAGCCGTTGGCGTCGGGCAGGTACTCGTCGAGCAGCACGAGGTCGGGTCTGGCCGACTCGGCCAGGCTGAGCGCCGAGGCCGCATCGTGGGCGACGCCGACGACCTCGAAGCCCTCGGTGTGCTCGACGTACGACGCGTGCAGGCGCGCCACGCGGAAGTCGTCGTCGACCACCAGCACCCGGATCACGCGCGCCCTCCCTCGCGCACGGGCCGGCGCGCGAGCACGCCGACCAGCCGGGCCTCGAAGGCGGCGCCTCGCCAGGTCGTTCCGGCGCTCATCAGGCGCACGTCCCCCCCGTGGGCGCGCGCCGTGTGCCGGGCCAGCGCCAGCCCGATGCCGTGACCGGCCTGGCCGCCCTCCCGGGTGGTGAAACCGTGGTCGAAGACGTGATCGGCGTGCTCGGAGGCGACCCCGGCACCGGAGTCCTCGACGTGCACGACCAGGTCGTCGCCGTCGCCCAGCAGCGTGAGCACCACCTCGGCCGGGGTTCGCGGCCCCTGACGAGCCGCCCGGATGGCGTTGTCGAGCAGGTTGGCGACCACGGTGACGGTGTCGAGGGGGTTCACCAGTCGCGACTCGAGCCAGGTCTGCGGGGAGACCAGGAGCTGGACGCCGGCCTCCGAGGCGGCGGCCGACTTGGCGGCGACCAGGCCGGCGAGGTAGGGGTCGGCGACGCCCGAGACCCAGGTGCTCGACTCGCTCAGCCCGGCCAGGTAGGAGGCCGCCTCGTCGATCGAGCCGTGGTGCAGCAGGCCGGTCAGGGTGTGCAGCCGGTTGCTGTGCTCGTGCGACTGCGCGCGCAGCGCATCGGTGAGCGCGCGGGTGGACTCCAGCTCCCGGGCGAGCAGGTCGAGGTCGGAGCGGTCGCGCAGGATCAGCACGGTGCCGAGGTCACGACCGTCGCGCTGGACGACGATCCGGCTGGCCACCACGACCCGCCCGCCGATCACCCGCAGCGCGCCATCGGGCGCCGGGTCCTGCTCGAGCAGGTCCAGCACCTCCGGCGCCACCCGGGCGTCGGCGATCGCCTCGCCGCGGCGCAGCGACCGGCCCAGCAGGCGCACCGCCTCGGGGTTGGTCACGGTCACCCGACCACGCGTGTCGACCGCCACGATGCCATCGCGCACGCCGCCGAGGACCGCTGCGTGCTCACGCACCAGGTCGGCCATCTCCTCGGCCGACAACCCGAGCGTGGTCCGGCGAAGCCGTCGGGCGAGCGTCACCGCACCCAGCAGGCCCACGGCGAGCGGCACGAGGGCGACGAGAGCCAGCAGCACG
This sequence comes from uncultured Actinomycetota bacterium, assembly GCA_963843875.1. GTDB lineage: Bacteria > Actinomycetota > Actinomycetes > Propionibacteriales > Nocardioidaceae > Marmoricola. Next base: position 569,169 of record CAWJMC010000005.1, read on the forward strand.
ACCAGCTTGCGGGTCTCGGCGTCGATCTCAGAGGTCGCGATGCCCACGCTGACCTCGCCGACCACGCTGCCGGTGGGCCCGCCCCCGAGCCGCAACGGCACCTTTCCACGCGCGGAGTAGCCCAGCGTGCCCTTCTGGACGGTGACCACCTCACGCCCGGAGAGTGCCTCGGTCGGGCTGGTGCTGACCATCTTCCCCACGTTCGCCGCGGTCGGGTGGCTGTAGCGGATCCCGCGCCCGTCCGTGATCACGACGTACAGCGCCCCGGTGCGACGTCGCACGCGCTCGGCGTTGCGCTGGACCGGGCCGTCGGCGTCGGGCGGGTCGCGGCGGACCCCATCGGCGAGACCGGGCTCGGCGGACACCGAGCGCGCGATCGCGAGGGCACGCTCCTCGTACTGCTGGGTCAGGTCGCGGCGCAGCACGTAGGTGGAGGTGAGCAGCGAGAGCAGCACCACGAGCAGCAGCAGCACGGCGAGCGCCACCACCGCCTGGGTGCCGAGGGTGAGCCGTCGCGCGTCGTTGCGCATGAGGGGACTGTACGGCGGAGACCGCTCCCGAGGCGTGCGAGCAGAACGAGCAAAAAGGCGTTTGTGCGGTGATCGGCGACAACTCGCGCAAGGGTGGTGACCGCGGTCACAGCGGCCCTAGGTTCTCGCTCCATGACCCAGAGCCCGACGTCGAGCACGACCCCGACCCCGAGCACGAGCCAGGCCTCCTCCGGCGCTGCGACCGGGCCGGCCATCTCCCTGCGCGGTGCGACCAAGCGGTTCCCGACCAAGGACGGAGCAGCCTTCACCGCGATCCGTGACGTCACCCTCGACGTCGCCGACGGCGAGTTCGTCGCCCTGGTCGGTCCGACCGGCTGTGGCAAGTCCACGACCCTGTCCTTGGTGAGCGGCCTCGAGCCCTGCTCGCAGGGCAGCGTCTCGGTGCACGGCACCCCGGTGGTCGGCATTCCCGACGGGGTCGGCTACATGTTCCAGGCCGACGCCGTGCTCCCGTGGAAGAACGTCCTGGACAACGTCGCGCTCGGCCTGCGGTTCGCCGGGATGGACGGGCGCAAGGCCCAGACCCGGGCCCAGGACTGGATCGAGCGGGTCGGACTGGCCGGGTTCGAGGACCGCTACCCGCACCAGCTCTCCGGCGGAATGCGAAAAAGGGTCGCGATGGCCCAGAGCCTGATCAAGGAGCCGTCGCTGCTGCTGCTCGACGAGCCGTTCGGGGCCCTCGACGTGCAGACCCGTGAGCTGATGCAGAACGAGCTGCTCGAGCTGTGGTCGGGCACCGGCGCTGCCTGTGTGTTCGTCACCCACGACCTCACCGAAGCGATCAGCCTGGCCGACCGCGTGGTCGTGATGACGGCCGGGCCGGCGACGGTCAAGGACGTCGTCACCATCGAGCTGCCACGGCCCCGCCAGGTCGAGGAGATCCGGCTCACCCCCGAGTTCATCGAGATCTACAAGCGCGTGTGGGACAGCCTCCGCGAGGAAGTCGAGATCACCCGTGCGAGAGGAGCTTCCAGTGTCGCCTGAACAGCTGACCACCCCCGAGGTCGGACCCGCCTGCGAGAACGACGAGCAGCAACTACCGACCAGGTCGGGGCCGCTGTCCTTCCTGCGCGGGCGCTCGGGCCACCACCGGTCGCTCGTGTTCGCCGTACGCGTGGCTGCTGGTCGTTCTCTGGCTCGGCTCGTGGGAGATCGCGGCCCGGACCGTCATCGACCCGTTCTTCTACTCCCGGCCCAGCGCGATCTGGCACAAGCTCGTGGTCTGGTTCACCGACGGCACCTCGCAGGGCTCGATCTGGACCAACATCCTCATCACTCTCGAGGAGGCCGTTCTCGGATTCGCGATCGGGACCGTGGTCGGGGTCGTCCTGGGCGTCGTCCTGGGTCGCAGCCGGTTCCTGGCCGACGTGCTGGCGCCGTTCATCAAGGGCGCCAACGCCATTCCCCGCATCGTGCTGGCCTCGCTGTTCGTGATCTGGTTCGGCCTCGGGTTGTCCTCGAAGGTCGCCACCGCCTTCGTGCTGGTCTTCTTCGCGGTGTTCTTCAACGCCTTCCAGGGTGCCCGCGAGGTCGACAGGGTGCTCGTCGACAACGCCAGGATCCTCGGCGCCGGTCGCTGGGACCTGATGCGCACGATCGTGCTGCCCAGCGCCACCTCGTGGATCCTCGCCAGCATGCACGTCGCCTTCGGCTTCGCGCTGATCGGCGCCGTGGTCGGCGAGTTCACCGGCGCCGACAAGGGGATGGGCCTGCTGATCAGCCAGTCCCAGGGCAATTTCGACGCCCCGGGCATCTACGCCGGGATGCTGCTGATCACGGTCGTCGCGCTGGTCGCGGAGTGGCTGATCACCCAGCTCGAGACCCGGCTCACCTCGTGGCGACCACCCGCCACCACCCAGGCCGCCGGGATCTGAACCCATCCCCGGAGGCGCGCCTCAGAACCACGTCGTACCCACCCCCGACAACCGGGCAGGACCCTGCCCGGGAACAGGAGAATCCCATGAGGAACCCCCGCCGCCGCACCGCCACCCGGCTCGGCGCAGCCCTGCTCACGCTCAGCGTCGCCGCCTCGCTCGCGGCGTGCGGCCGCACCACCTCCGGCAGCGCCGCCAACGGTGACGACGCGTCCGGAACCCCGAAGGTCAGCATCATGGTCGGCGGCATCGACAAGGTGATCTACCTGCCGGCGATGCTCAGCGAGCGGTTGGGCTACTTCAAGGACGCGGGCGTCGACGTCACGCTGAAGTCGGAGCCGTCGGGTGCCAGCGCGGAGAACGTGCTGGTCGCCGGCAAGGTGCAGGGCGTGGTCGGCTTCTACGACCACGCCATCACCCTGCAGGCCCAGGGCAAGTGCATCGAGAGCGTGGTCCAGCTGGCCAAGGTGCCCGGCGAGGCCGAGGTGGTCTCGACCAGCGCGGCCGCGTCGCTCGGCAGCCCCAAGGACTTCACGGACAAGAAGCTCGGCGTCACCTCTCCCGGCTCGTCGACCGACTACCTGACCCAGTACCTCGCCACCAAGGGTGGCGTCGACACCAAGGACTACGCCACGGTCAAGGCGGGCGCGGGCTCGACGTTCATCGCCGCGCTGCAGAACGGCGGCATCGACGCCGGCATGACCACCGACCCGACCATCGCTACTGCGGTGAACAAGGGTCTCGGCAAGGTCATGATCGACATGCGCACCGAGTCCGGCACCCGCAAGGCCCTCGGCGGGCTCTACCCGGCCGCGTCGATGTACATGGACTGCTCCTACGTGAAGCAGAATCCCAAGACGGTGCAGAAGCTCGCGAACGCCTTCGTGCGGACCATGAGGTGGATCGACACCCACGACGCGGCGACGATCGCGGCGAAGATGCCGAGCGACTACAACGGCGGTGACCCTGCCCTCTACAAGCAGTCGATCAAGGACTCCTCGCCGATGTTCACCACCGACGGGCTGATGCCGAAGGGTGGTCCGGACACCGTCCTCGACGTGCTGGGCACCTTCAGCGAGATCGTGAAGGCCAAGAAGGACGACATCGACCTGAGCAAGACCTACACGACGAAGTTCGCCGAGGCCGCTCAGAAGTAGCGCGAGCACGCGCGAGGGGTGCCGGCCCCCGTCGGGCGGATCCCTCGGGTGGATCCGTCCGGCGGACCCGTCGGCGGAGCGCTGGCTCAGCCCTTGTCGCGGGGGTGGTGCTGCTTCAGCGGTGGCGGGTCCGGGTGCACCTCGGGACCCTTGGGTGACTGCTCGGGCCGGCCCGAGTCCAGGTCCTCGTCGGGATGGGTCTCCAACGTGCCGTAGGTGACCGCGTCGTCCTCCCCACGCACGTGCCCGGTGACCTCGCTGCTGACCCCCATCCCGCCGGCGAGGCCCTCGGGGCTGTCGGCGTTGGGGTCGGACTCGGCCACGTCGGTCTCCCGGGCCAGGTCCTCGCCGGTCTGGGGGATCTGCTCGTCACTCATGAGCCCCTGCCTACCCGGGTGCCTGCCAAAAATCCAGCGCCGGGATGCGGCGTCGGACACCGGACCGGGAAACGAGCGTGCGCCGGGTGGACCTGCGGCCTAGGCTGGGAGCAGATGACGAACGCACCTGAGCCCTTCACGCCACCCGATCTCCCTGCCGACTTCTTGGCCGAGCAGCTCGCCGAGACCGACGACTGGGAGACCGATCCCGACGGTTTCGAGAGCGGGTACGCCGAGCCGGACCCCGATCCGGCCCAGAACCCGGCCCAGAACCCGGGACGGGAACCCAGGGCCCACGAGATGACCACCGGCGAGCTCGACCTGGCCGAGCGCCACGAGCTGCGCCGCGCCGCCGGGCTGCGGACCGAGCTCGAGGACATCACCGAGGTCGAGTACCGCCAGCTCCGCCTGGAGCGGGTGATCCTGGTCGGGGTCTGGACCGAGGGGTCGGTCGCCGACGCCGAGAACTCCATGGCCGAGCTGGCCCTGCTCGCCGAGACGGCCGGCTCCGAGGTGCTCGACGCGCTCTACCAGCGGCGCTCCTCGCCCGACCCCGCGACGTACGTCGGTCGCGGCAAGGTCGAGGGCCTGCGCGAGATCGTCGGGGCCACCGGCGCCGACACCGTTGTCTGCGACGGCGAGCTCGCGCCCGGCCAGCTGCGCAACCTCGAGGACAAGCTGAAGGTCAAGGTGGTCGACCGGACGGCCCTGATCCTCGACATCTTCGCCCAGCACGCGAAGTCCAAGGAGGGCCAGGCCCAGGTCGAGCTGGCCCAGCTCAGCTACATGAAGCAGCGCCTGCGCGGCTGGGGCGGCAATCTCTCACGCCAGGCCGGTGGTCGCGTCGCCGGCGGTGCCGGGATCGGTGGCCGCGGCCCCGGTGAGACCAAGATCGAGACCGACCGGCGCCGGATCAACACCCGGATCGCCAAGCTGCGTGCCGAGCTGCGCCACCTGAAGACCACCCGGCAGACTCAGCGCGCCGAGCGGCACCGCAACGCCGTGCCCAGCGTCGCGATCGCCGGCTACACCAACGCCGGCAAGTCCTCGCTGCTCAACCGGCTCACCGACGCGGGCGTGCTGGTGGAGGACTCGCTGTTCGCGACCCTCGACCCGACCACCCGGCGTACGACGACCTCCGACGGCCGGGTCTACACGATGAGCGACACGGTCGGCTTCGTGCGGCACCTGCCGCACCAGCTGGTGGAGGCGTTCCGCTCCACGCTGGAGGAGGTCGCCCAGTCCGACCTGGTCGTGCACGTCGTGGACGGGTCCCACCCCGACCCCGAGGGCCAGCTGGCGGCCGTGCGCGAGGTGCTGACCGAGATCGGCGCGCGCCAGCTCCCGGAGCTGGTCGTGATCAACAAGGTCGACGCGGCCGATCCGCTGGTGGTCGCGCGGCTGCTGGCGGCCGAGCCGCACTCGGTGGCGGTCAGCGCGCACACCGGCGAGGGGATCGAGCGGGCCCTCGCCGCCGTCGAGGCCGACCTGCCACGCCCCTCGGTCGAGGTGACGGTGCTGCTGCCCTACGAGCGCGGCGACCTGGTCAACCGGATCCACGAGCACGGCGAGGTGCTCTCGATCGAGCACACCGGCGAGGGCACCGTGGCGCACGCGCGGGTCAACGACGACCTCGCTGCCGACCTGGCGCCGTACGCCGCGGCCGCCGCGAGCTGAGCCGGGCGCACCCGTGGGCCCGGTCCTCCCCGAGCCGACCGATCTCGTGGCCTCGGCGAACGAGGTCTTCCTGGGCTATCTCGACTACTTCCGGGACTGCGTGGTCCGCCGCGTCGAGGCGCTCGGGGAGGACGCGGCCCGGACCACCGGGGTGGCGTCGGGCTGGACCCCGCTCGAGCTGGCCGTCCACCTGCGCCACGTCGAGCGGCGCTGGCTGGAGTGGGGGTTCGAGGGTCGCGACGTCGGCGACCCGTGGGGCGACCAGGTCGACGGGCGCTGGCACGTGCCCGACGAGGCCTCGCTCGACGACGTGGTGCGGGCGTTGCTGGGCCAGGGCGGAACGAGCCGAGCCATCGTCGAGAGCCATCGGCTCGACGAGGTCGGCGCCCCCGGCGAGCGCTGGGACGGCGCCCCGCCGGCCACCCTGCAACGGGTGCTGATGCACCTCGTGCAGGAGTACGCCCGCCACCTCGGTCACCTCGACGTCCTCACCGAGATCGCCGGCGGCCCGGTCGGGGAGTGAGCCGGAAACGGCCGCGTGCGGCCCGTCGTACCACTTAGGCTGCGCGGCATGCTGCGATCGGTCCGGTACGGAGCCGGCGTGCTGGCCGTCGTGCTGCTGATGTTCTTGCCGCTCCTGGGGATCCCGTCGGACGACCTGGACCCGAGCACTGAGACGTCCAGGATCACCAGCTACGACGCGAAGTTCGTCGTCGACGACCAGGGCACGCTGCACGCGACCGAGACGCTGACAGTCGAGTTCCCGATCGAGCGGCACGGGATCTACCGCTTCTTCGACCTCGCCGACCCGGTCGACGACCACGTGCTGTTCATCCCGCACGACATCTCGGTGACGCGGGACGGCAAGGCGGACCAGCTGAGTCTCTCGCACCGGGACCGGGGCCGCTACGTGGTGGCCCGGATCGGCGACCCGGACCGCACCGTCGGCGGCCGACACACCTACCGGATCCGGTACACCATCGCGGGGACGCTGTCCGACCCCGCGACCTCAGGGCGCTACCGCACCGGCTCGCGCTTCTACTGGAACCTGGTCCCCGGGGGCTGGCAGATGCCGATCGCGAAGTCGACCTTGAGTGCGACCCTTCCGGCGGCGCCCGGCCCGGTGCGGTGTGCGATCGGTCGGGCCACGGACACCGGATGCACCGCGTCGGTCACGGGCAAGACCCTGCGGGTGAGCACCGGTCGGCTCGCGCCGAACACTCCGGTCACCGTGCAGACGCCGATCTCGCTGGCCCAGCCGGGCCAGACCAGGTTGCCGTGGGGTCTCTCGCTGGACCCGGTCTTCGGGCACTCGCTGGTGGTGGCCGTCCTCTTCGTGCTGCTGGCCCTCGCGGCGCTGGTCGGTGGCTACCTGCTGGCCCGCAGCGTGCGCGAGGAGGATCCGGCGTACCCGCTGATGTACGCACCGCCCGACGGCATCGGACCGGCCCAGGGCGCCTACCTGATGACCGAGCGGGTCGACGACGACGCCTACGCGGCCACCATGCTCGAGCTGGGCGAGAAGGGCGTGGCCACGATCGAGCACACGGGCGAGGCTCGGGACGGGTCGTGGCGGATCACCGGCCAGTCCGGGGACTGGGACACCCTGGATGCGGTCACCCGGCGCACCGCGAAGGACCTCGGGGTGAGCGAGGGCCACACATTCACCACGAAGCCGGCCGAGGTGGCCGACGGCCAGGACATGCAGCGCGCGCGCAACCGCTTCGAGACCGAGGTCAAGACGTGGGCGAGCGAGGCCGGCCTGATCGAGCTCAAGAAGCTGCCGGTGGTGGGCCGCTTGGCGGTGCGGGCCAGCGGGGGGATCGCTCTCTTCCTGTTCGTCCTGAACATCTTCCACTTCACGCTGTCCGGGCTGCCGTTCGGGCTCTTCGCGGTGATGGCGCTGCCGCTGCTCGACAAGCGCTCGGCCACGATGCGCACCGCTACCGGCCGCGAGGCATGGTCACGGATCGGCGGGTTCCGCCGGGTGCTCGGCACCGCCTCGAGCGAGGCCCGCTTCGACTTCGCGGGGCGCCAGGAGCTCTACCTGCAGTACGTGCCCTGGGCGGTGGCGTTCGGGGTGGGCGACGTGTGGGCGCAGAAGTACCGCGTCGAGATGCAGGCCGAACCGCCCCTCCCGACGTATCTCGCGGGTGGGTGGGTGCCGGTGGGCGGCTCGCTCGGCGGGTCCCTGGGCGGGTTCTCCGACAGCTTCAACACCTCGGTCGGCTCAGCGATCTCGGCCTACGAGGCCACCCAGAGCTCGTCCTCGGGTGGCGGCGGTGGCGGCTTCTCCGGTGGCGGCGGAGGCGGCGGCGGGGGTGGCGGCTCGTGGTGAGGCACGCCCTAGGATCTGGCGGACCGAGGGCTTCGGCCCGGCTCGAGGAGAAGGAGTTGTCATGATCGCCCTGATCATCGTCATCGTCGTCGTGGTGGCCCTGGCGCTGCTCGGCGCCTCGGCGTTCAACAGGCTGCGCAAGGCCGACATCGGGGCCCAGGAGGCGCTCGGCGGCATCGACGTGCAGCTCACCCGGCGCGCCGACCTGATCCCCAACCTGATCAGCACCGTCAAGGGGTACGCCGCGCACGAGGCGGGTGTCTTCGAGTCGGTCACCGCCGCACGCTCGCGGGTGGCCGACGCCGCGAAGGGCAACGACGTCCCGGAGAAGGCCCGCGCCGACGCCCAGCTGAGCCAGTCGCTGGTCAACGTGATGGCCGTCGCCGAGGCCTACCCGGAGCTCAAGGCCAGCACCAACTTCGCCGACCTGCACAAGCAGCTCGCCGACACCGAGAACCAGATCTCCTTCGCCCGGCAGTACTACAACGACTCCGTCACCAAGCTGAACGGCGCGGTCACGACCATCCCCACCCTGTTCTTCGCGGGCGTGGCGGGGGTCACCAAGCGGGAGTTCTACCGCGCCCCCGACGGCGCCGACGCCGTCCCCAGCGTCGACTTCGGCGCCAGCGCCCCGGCGGTCCCACCCGCGGTGTCGCCCCCCGTGTCACCCGCGGTCCCGCCATCCGGGGCACCGCCCGCGGTGGACCCGCCCGCCTCACCCCCCGCCGGCTGAGCGGGATAGTCCCGGACGCACGGCTCCTGGTCACCGGCGTGTCGGGTGTCGTCCGTTCGGGACTGTCCCGTCGCGGCCCGGCCCTGTGCATCCGGCGCCCGCCACCTCCCCGCTGACGTCTAAGGTGCTCGGGTGCCCGATCCGAAACCGTCCGTGACCGAGACCCTGGCGGCCGCGGTCGAGGCGTTGGGCGGTCAGGAGCGGCCGGGCCAGAACGAGATGGCCGAGGCGGTGCGCACGGCCTTCGAGGACAAGACCCACCTGCTGGTGCAGGCGGGCACCGGCACCGGGAAGTCGCTGGCCTACCTGGTCCCCGCGCTGCTGCACAAGGACCGGGTCGTCGTGGCGACGGCGACGCTCGCCCTGCAGCACCAGCTGGTCGAGCGCGACCTCCCCGCGCTGGTCGAGGCCGTCGGCGACTCGCTGCCCGAGACTCCGTCGTACGCCGTGCTGAAGGGTCGCTCGAACTACGCCTGCCTGCACCGCGTGCGCGAGGGCGTGCCCGACGACCAGGGGGCGCTGGTCGAGATGCCGACCGGCTCGACGGGCGCGGAGGTGCTGGCGCTGCGCGAGTGGGTCGAGGAGGAGGCCACCGGCGGCGGCACCGGCGAGCGCGACCACGCCCCGCGGCACACCGAGCGGGTCTGGCGCCAGGTCTCGGTCTCGCACCGCGAGTGCCTCGGTGCCGCCAAGTGCCCGTTCGGCACCGAGTGCTTCGCCGAGCAGGCCAAGGAGCGCGCCACCCGCGCCCAGGTGCTGGTGACCAACCACTCGCTGCTCGCGATCGACGCGGTCGAGGGGATCCCGATGATCCCGGAGTACGACGCCGTCGTGATCGACGAGGCCCACGAGCTGGTCGCCCGGGTGACCCAGGCCGCGACCGACGAGCTGAGCGTGCCGGAGGTGGAGCGTACGGCGCGGCGCGCCCAGCGTCACGTCGACGGCGACCAGGCCGACGCGCTCGCCGACGCCGCGGAGGCGTTGCACGACGCGATCGAGTCCACGGCGCCTGGCCGGATCGACGTGCTGCGCGAGCAGCTCGCCGACGCGCTCGCCCTGGTCCGCGACGCGGCCCGGGCGCTGGCCAGCGCCTTCCCCCGCGACGTCGGTGAGGACGCGACCCAGGCCCAGGCCAAGGGCTGGGCCCAGGAGGTCTTCGCGACCGCGGAGCGGATGGCGGCCGGCGCGGACGCCGACGTGCTCTGGATCGCCGAGCGCGACGCCAACCGCGGCGGCAACCAGCTGCACATCGCGCCGCTGCAGGTCTGGGGGCAGATGCGCGACAAGCTGCTCAGCGACAAGACCGTCGTGTTCACCTCGGCCACGCTCAAGCTCGGTGGTGACTTCGACCCGGTCGCGGTCTCGGTGGGCCTCAAGCCGGCCGAGCGCGTCGAGGCAGGATCCGGCTCCGGGTCCCGCGAACGCACCGAGTCCGTCCTGCCCTGGCGCGGGCTCGACGTCGGATCACCGTTCGACTACCGCAAGCAGGGGATCCTGTACGTCGCCCGGCACCTGCCCCAGCCCGGGCGCGACGGGCTGGGCGAGCCCCAGCTGGACGAGATCGCCGGGCTGGTCGACGCGGCCGACGGGCGCACCCTCGGGCTGTTCTCCTCCCGCCGGGCCGCCGAGGCCGCGGCCGAGGCGATGCGCGAGCGGCTCCCGCACCTGACCACGCTGGCCCAGGGCGACGCCCAGCTGCCCGAGCTGGCCCGCCAGTTCGTCGACGACCCGCACACCTGCCTGTTCGGGACGCTGTCGCTGTGGCAGGGGATCGACGTACCGGGGGCGACCTGCACGCTGGTGCTGATCGACCGGATCCCGTTCCCGCGCCCCGACGACCCGCTGATGTCGGCGCGGGCGAAGGCGGCCGACGCCGCCGGTGGCAACGGCTTCATGCAGGTCTCGGCGACCCACGCCGCCCTGCTGATGGCCCAGGGTGCCGGCCGGTTGATCCGTACGACGAGCGACCGCGGCGTGGTCGCCGTGCTCGACCCGCGCCTGGTCACCGCGCGCTACGGCTCGTTCCTGCGCGCCACCCTCCCCCCGATGTGGACCACCGAGGACCCGGCCGTGGTCCGCCAGGCCCTCACCCGCCTCGCTGGCGAGTCCGTTGGTTGAGGAGGCGCGTCAGCGCCGTCTCGGAACCTCACGACCGGTGGCCCCTCTCGCTGGTTGAGGAGGCGCGTCAGCGCCGTCTCGAAACCTCACGACCCGGACTCGTCGACCATCGTGGGGTCAACTCGCGGTCGTCGAGGTGGCGCGCCGGTGAGGTTTCGAGACAGGACTTCGTCCTTCCTCAACCACCGGGAGCCCCCTCGGCTTCGCTGGTTGAGGAGGCGCGTCAGCGCCGTCTCGAAACCTCACGACCGGTGGCCCCTCTCGCTGGTTGAGGAGGCGCGTCAGCGCCGTCTCGAAACCTCACGACCCGGACTCGTCGACCATCGCGGGGTCAACTCGCGGTCGTCGAGGTGGCGCGCCGGTGAGGTTTCGAGACAGGACTTCGTCCTTCCTCAACCACGCGGGGCCCCTCGGCTTCGCTGGTTGAGGAGGCGCGTCAGCGCCGTCTCGAAACCTCACGACCCGGCTTCCTCGAGTCGGAGCAACGGGCCGTCACACGGAGGCAGCGGCCTGGTCCCGATGGCGTTCGGCGGCCCGGGCGAAGGCGTCGGCGACCGCATCCCCGTCGTGCAGGGACGTGGTGGTGTCCAGGTGGGCCGCCTCCGGCTCGGCCACCGACACCAGGTGCTCCCGCACGGTCTCGGTCTGTGCGAGGAAGGCGCCGAAGTAGCTCGGCACGTTCGGCTCGGGTGACCCACCCGGCGTTGCCTGAGGCCTCCGGGCGCCCGCTGGGGCGACGTACGCGGAGAGGTCTGGGAGGTCGCTTCGCGCGGTGCGGCCCTCGAACAGGTGGTGGAAGGTGTTGGCTCGGGCGTCGCGGCGGGTCAGCGCAGGCGTGCGCGGGGCGAACATCGCCCGCAGGGTGGCCGGCACGCTGGAGTGCTCGAGCACCCGCGACTCGAGAGTCCCCTTGGCGATCAGCGGGGAGACGATCACCGTGGGCACCCGCACTCCGAGCCGGTCGAACCCGAACCGTTGCGAGCGTTGGCGCATCAGCCGGTTGGTGACCCGGCCGAGCAGGCTGACCTTGTCCCCGGGAGGCACCACGCGCTCGGTGGCGCCGAGATGGTCGTAGAAGCCGCCGTGCTCGTCGTAGGTGATCACCAGCGCCGTCCGCTCGAACAGCGCGGGGTTCGCGCGCAGCGCCTCGTAGATCGCAGCGATCAGCCGCTCGCCCCGCTCGAAGTCGGTCTCCGTGCGCGGCACGAAGGCGTCGTAGACGTCGTCGTCCACGAGGTTGTTGTCCGGGTGCTGGCTGTTGCTGCGGCCGGGCTCGCCGTCCATCGCCTCGACCTGGTTGAGCCGGTACACCGGTGGCTTGTGGTTCGGCTCGATGAAGGTGTACGTCGGGAGGTCGCCCGCGCGGACGTGGTCGTAGAACCGCTGCATGGGGAACCAGTTGGCGTGCCGCTCGGCGGTGTCCCACAGCTTGTTGAACGCCCACACCTGCGGCATGCCGTCGTGGTAGATCCGCCAGGTCCGGCCGGCGTCGCCGATTCGGTCGAAGATCGTGTCGTCACTGTAGAACCGCGGGGCGATGTTGGTCTCGCCGTCCGAGGTCGCGGCGTGCAGGTAGTTGCGGTTGGGCCACGTCTCGCCGGGCACCGAGCAGAACCAGTGGTCACAGACCGCGAACTCCAGGGCCAGGGTGCTCAGCACGGGGACCTGGGCGGGGTCGTGGCAGAGCATCACCAGCGGACCGCGACCGGTCGCACCCGGGACCCGCTTCCGGTGCGGCAGGTGGTTGCGGACCCAACCCAGGGGGCCGGCGTACGACGGGCGGGCGAGCCCGCTCGCCATCCGCTCGTAGCTGCTCACGAACCCGAGGTTGGTCGCCTTGCGCCACCGGCCGAGACCGGTCAGTGCGATCTGCAGCATCACCGAGTCGTGGGCGTGATCGGGTCCCGACGGCAGCACCGTCTTGGCGTGCGGCGAGGCCGGCACCGCTGCGCCGTCGGCCCCGGTGTTGCTGAACCCGCCGTGGCGCAACCCGGCGAACTCCGGGTCGGGATGGTCGAGGTAGCCGAGCATGTGGTCGAAGGAGCGGTTCTCCATGCACAGCAGTACGACGTGGTCGATCGGCATCAGCGCCTCCCCGGTGCGAAGGGATCAACTGATCATGCTCCTGTGCGGCTCCCGCGTCGATAGGGCTCGACGGCGAAGCTGCTCGTGACCATCCTCAGACGTGACCCCCCGGGCACTCCGAGGCTGCTCACATCTTGCGGAGTACCGTCACGACCTTGCCGAGGATGGTGGCGTCGGTGCCGTCGATCGGGTCGTAGGCGTCGTTGGCCGGCATCAGCCAGACCTGGCCGTCCTTGCGCTGGAACGTCTTGACCGTCGCCTCGCCGTCGAGCAGCGCGGCGACGATCTCGCCGTTGGTGGCGGTCTGCTCCTTGCGGATCACGACGTAGTCGCCGGAGCAGATCGCGGCGTTGATCATCGAGTCGCCCGCGACCTCGAGCAGGAACAGCTCACCCTCTCCGACCAGGGTCTTGGGCAGCGGGAAGATCTCGCTGACCTGCTCCTCGGCGAGGATCGGGCCACCGGCGGCGATCCGGCCGAGCAGCGGCACGTTGGTCGAGGCGGGCACGATGTCGCCCACCCCCGTCGCGTCGACGCCGTCGTCGTCGCCGCTGGACAGCGCCCGACGCGCGGCCATCAGCTCGGGGATGAACACCTCGAGCGCCCGCGGGCGGTTGGGGTCGCGCCGGATGAAGCCCTTGGCCTCCAGCTCGCGCAGCTGGTAGGCGACCGAGGAGGACGAGGCGAGCCCCACGTGCTCCCCGATCTCGCGGATGCTCGGCGGGTAGCCGCGCTTCTCGATCGACTCCTTGAGGAAGCCGAGCACGCGCTGCTGGCGCACGGTGAGCCCCGTGGCGTCGGGCGGCGAGTCCGGGAGCTCTCGGACCTTGGCGCCCTTCGCGCCGGTGCTGCCCTTGGGCTTGGCCTTGGTCATCGTCGAAACTCCCTGTCGTTGAGCATGCCCTGGTCGAACATGCTGTCCTCGAACGTGCGCGTGGTCTGGTGGTGCTCTACGGGTGGTTCTGTGCCGGAAGATCTGGGTGGCAGCGACCGCAGTGGCTGGCGTGGTCTCAAGGTAGGGCACCGGACGAGCAGTTTTCAAACATTTGTTCGAACGGCGTGTCGGCTCTGCTTGGATGTGCGCGTGGATGACTCAGGGGCGGCGGTCGTGACCGGGGCGGCGCCGCGGCATCGGCCGCGCGACGGCCCAGGCTCTGGTGGGGCGCGGTTACCGCGTCGTGGTCAGCGACGTCGACGGCGAGGCGGCTCGGCGTACGGCGGAGGACCTCGGGGCGGCGCGCGGCCTCGAGCACGACGTACGCGACCCGGGGGCCCACCGCACGGTCGCCGCAGCAGCGGGCGAGCTCGGTCCGCTGCGGGTCTGGGTGAACAACGCCGGCGTCGGCTTCGACGGCGCCCTGGCCGACCTCACCGAGGACCGGGCCCGGGCCCTGGTCGAGATCAACCTGATGGGGGTGATGTGGGGCATGCGCGCGGCGCTGGCGGCGATGGCCGGCTCCGGTGGCGACATCGTCAACATCGCCTCGCTGTCGGGCCTGGGTCCGGTGCCCGGCCTGAGCGTGTACGCCGCCACCAAGGCCGCGGTCGTCTCGCTGACCACGTCGGTGGCCGCCGAGACCCCGCGCCGGGTCCGGGTGCACGCGCTGTGTCCCGACGGGGTGGCGACCGAGCTGGTCGAGGCGATGGAGCCGGGCGGGCGGGCTCGGTCGCTGGTCTCGTCGGGCGGTCGGCTGCTGCGTCCCGAGGAGGTGGCCGAGCGCGTCCTGGGACTGCTGCACACGGGCCGGGTGGTGCGCACCGTCCCGGGCTGGCGGGCGGGGGTGGTGCGCTTCAGCGCGTTGACGCCGGGGGCCTCGATGCGCCTGGAGCCGCTGTTGCGCTGGCAGGGCGCCCGCGCCGACCGCCGGCGTACCGGCACCTCGGGCTAGCTCGCGAACATTTGTTCGACCCAGGGGTTGCGTTCTCTCGAACACCTGATCTAACCTCGTACACGTGTTCGATCGAACGCATGTACGACGTGGCGCTGAGGCTCCTTCCACGGAACTGTCGGTGCCGATCCGTAGACATGCCTCGTGAGCAGCACCACCGACCGGATCGCCCCTTCCCCCACGAGGTCCACCATGAGCACCCTGAGCTTCCTTGACGCACCGAGCACCGAGCTTCACCACCCCTGTCTTCGTCCCGGCTTCCGCGACGACGGCACCCTCGGGTCGGGTGAGGCTGACCCGTCGCGGCCGACTGCTGGTCGTGGTCGCCTTCCTGGGTCTGGCGCTGGCGCTGATGACGGCCTTCGGGGGCTGGGCCGCGGCGACGCACGACAGCGCCCCGCCGGCCTCGGTGAGCGTGACCACCGTGGCCCCCGGCGACACCCTCTACGGACTGGCCGGCCGGATCGCCGAGCCCGGGCACGTCCGCGACATGGTCCGACGGATCCAGGACCTCAACTCCCTGGAGAGCACCACCCTCCAGCCCGGTCAGCAGATCGCCGTTCCGCGCGGCTGACCGCACCGACGTCGACCCACCTGCCCGGGTCGATGCATCACGTGCCGGCGGCTCTCCTCGACCCGGGGTCGTCGGCATGGCAACAACAAGCAGGGGCGGGACCGACGAGCTCGGTCCCGCCCCTGCTGCTGTTCCCCCCACCCCGCGCTGACCGGGCACTTTTTCACCGCTGAGAACGTCGATCGGGCAGGTTTTCACGCCGCAGAGCGTCGACCGGGCACGTATTCACGCCACACCCGCAGCCACCGACGTGCACACCGGCCCGGTCGGTGCGGTCAGAGGTGAAAACCTGCCCGGTCGGTGTCCCGGGAGGTGAAAACCTGCCCGGTCAGCGCGACAGCCGCAGCTCCCGGTCCACCCCGATCTCCTCGAGCAGGGCGACGTCGTGACTGACCACGACCAGCGCCCCGCGGTACGCCGTGAGCGCGGAGACCAGCGACTCCCGCGCCCCGAGGTCGAGGTTGTTGCCCGGCTCGTCGAGCAGCAGCAGCTGGGGGGAGGGATCGGCGAGCAGCAGCGCGGCGAGGCTGGCCCGCAGGCGTTCGCCGCCGGACAGCGTGCCGGCGAGCTGCTCGGCCCGCGCCCCGCGGAAGCCGAAGCGGGCCAGCCCGGCGCGCACGGCGTTGTGCTCCGCCGTACCTGCCGCGGCGACGTTGTCGGCCACCGACAGCGCGTCGTCGAGCCCGTCCAGGCGCTGGGGGAGCACCCCGACGGGCACCAGCGCCTCGACCGAGCCGGCCAGCGGCGCCAGGGCACCCTCGATCGTGCGCAGCAGCGTGGTCTTGCCGCTGCCGTTGGGTCCGGTGAGCGCGAGCCGTTCGGGGCCGCGCAGGTCGATCTCCACGGCGGTCCCGGTGCGGATCACCAGGTCCTCCGAGCGCAGCACGACGCGTCCGCTGCCCACCTCGGTGCCGGGCAGGTCGACGCGGATCCGCGGATCCTCGCGCACCCGCGACTCGGCGTCCTCGAGCCGTCCGCGCGCCCCCTCCAGACGCTGCTCGTGGGTGCGCGTGTACGCCGCCGCCGACACCTCGGCGCTGCGCTTGCGCAGCTTCATCACAGCCCGTGGCTCGCGGGTGGTGGCGTAGGCCTTCTTCGCGAAGCGCCGTCGTCGGGCCAGCACGCGCTCGGAGTCGAGGAGGTCGTGGCGCTGACGGCGTACGTCGGCCCTCGCCGTGGTGACCGCCTGCTCGGCGGCCGCCTGCTCGGTCTCGACCTGCTCGAGGAAGGCGCCGTACCCCCCGCCGTACCAGCGCAGCCGGCCCTCGCGGAGCTCACCGATCCGGTCGACGTGCTCGAGCAGCTCGGGGTCGTGGCTGACCACCAGCAGGGTGCCGCGCCAGGTGTCGAGCACCTCGAGCAGACGTTCGCGCGCGGAGCGGTCGAGGTTGTTGCTCGGCTCGTCGAGCAGGAGCACGTCGGGGCGCGCGAGCAGCAGCCGGGACAGCCCGAGCTGGGTGACCTCGCCGCCGGACAGCTCGCCGATCCGCCTGCTCAGCACCGATTCGGGCAGGCCGACGCGGGTGAGGCTGGCGACGAGCCGTTCCTCGATGTCCCAGGCGTCACCGACGGTGTCGTGGTCGCGGGCGTACGTCGCGGGGTCGAGCGAGCCGGACTCGATCCGGTGCAGAGCGGCGCGCACGTCGGCGACCTCGAGGAAGGCGTCCACCGGCTCGGCGGCGTCGCGGACCAGGTCCTGGCGCAGCAGGCCGACGCGGCCGGGTCGCGAGACGTGCCCGGCCGAGGGTGTCAGGTCTCCGGCCAGCAGGCGCAGCAGCGTCGACTTGCCGCTGCCGTTGGTGCCGACCAGCCCCGAACGTCCCTCGGGCACGCTCAGGTCGAGGCCGGCGAAGACCGGCGCGCCGTCGGGCCAGGTGAGGTCGACGTGGTGCAGGGCGAGGGGTGACGGCACAGAGGTGCTCCGGACGAGGTCGGTGTGCCGGGAGCCCGCGGTGGGGGCTCGACCGGCTCAGCAGGGACGACGTCTCAGATCAGCACGGGTACGACGCTAGGTGGGCCCGCCCGAGTCCGCAAGCCAATTTCCCGGCCGGGCGCAAGACCGGGCGCAGGGGTGACCCCAGGTCCGGGCTCAGCGGCGCAGGGCGCGCTTGCCGGCCTGGGTCTTGGGTGTCGTCTGGCCGGCCGGTTGCGAGGGCTTGTACCCGGGTCCGGCGATGCGCGAGCCCGTCCCACGGGCCACCGCCGGTTCCGGGGCTGCTGTCGGCGCTGGTGCGGGCGCCGGTGTCGGGGCTGGTGCCGGCTCCGGAGCAGGTCGCCCGGTCGTGGACTGGTACGGCTCGCCGACCCAGGCCGGATCGACCGTGCTGGGGGCGCTCCCGCTCCCGGACACCGGTGGCAACGGCTCGAGCGGCTGCGCCAGGGGACGGGTCGAGGAGCCGGCCGAGGAGCTCTGGGCGACCCGCATCATGGCCTGCAGCCGCGCGGCCATCACGATCGCGCCGAACATGCAGGCCACCGCGCCGAGGGTCGCCAGCACGAGGTAGAGCCAGTCGGCGTTGGACCCGTCGCGGGCGTCGCGCCCGAAGTCGATGGCAGCGAAGACGAGCACGCCCCAGGCCACCACGGTGACCGTCACGGCGGTGGCGGCCACGAGGGTCCGCCAGTTGCTCAGCTGCATCGGTCGCTCCACAGGCCCATTGTGGCCGATCCGGCCAACCGGCGACAGCCTGGGTCCACAGCCTCACCCCGGTCGAGATCGCGCTCCGATCGGGCCCGAGGGCGTGTCGCGGACCCGGCGTGTCGCGACGTCCGGCTCGCTGACCTGCGGCTTTGTCGGAGCCGTCGAGCGATTTGGGCCGACTTCGCCGAAGGTGTTGCACCCGCCGTCACCCCCGGCGTACGGTTACCACTACATCTAGTAGTTACACCGTTGTGGTTTTCCACATCTAGTCCCACAGGGAACAGGTGGTTACCCACAGGTGCACGCCGATGTCCCCAGCACCGTCCACAGACCCACCCCGGAACAGCCCAGATCCGCGCCCCGGAGCGGGACGGAACTGTCGGTGCTCGGGTGTTGACGTAGTAGACGCACGCCCACCCATGACCTGACTCCTGGCCCGACCCGAGAGGAGCCCCGCGATGCACTGCCCGTTCTGCCGCAGCACCGACACCCGGGTCCTCGACAGCCGGGTCTCCGACGACGGCGCGAGCATCCGCCGCCGCCGGGTCTGCTCGGCCGTGCGAGCGCCGCTTCTCCACCCTCGAGCAGATGCCAGCTGATGGTGGCCAAGCGCAGCGGCACGACCGAGCCGTTCACCCGCGACAAGGCCGTCGCCGGCGTCCGCAAGGCCTGCAAGGGCCGCCCGGTCTCCGAGGACGACCTCGCCCGCCTCGGCCAGAGCGTCGAGGACGCCCTGCGCGCCGAGGGCTGGGCGGAGGTGCCGGCCAACGAGATCGGCCTGGCCATCCTCGGCCCGCTGCGCTCCCTCGACGAGGTCGCCTGGCTGCGCTTCGCCAGCGTCTACCGCGCCTTCACCTCCGCCGCCGACTTCGAGACCGCCATCGCCGAGCTCCGCGCGGACCACGACCCTTCGGTGGTCAAGGACGCGCCCGCTTCTTCGCCGGCTGAGGACGCGCGCAGCTTCGATGGTCAGCAGCCGCGCCTTCGGTGGTTGAGGAGGCGCGCCAGCGCCGTCTCGAAACCCCCGAAGCCAACACGACCACCCCCACGACCACCCCAGCCCCACCCCCTCAGCCCGAGCCCTCCGGGCCGGCTGACCCCGAACTGCCCGGCGTACGTCGTGGGGAAGCGACGTGCGTCGGGCACACCACGCAAGCACCACGCAGCAGCAGGACAGCAAGCACCACGACAGCACCAAGACACAGCACCACCCAGCGGGTCGACCACACGATGAAGCAGGAGAGAACCATGACGGAGACGGTGAGCGGGTCCAGGACCCGCCGCGCGAGCAAGACCGCAGGCATCGCGATCGAGCGGATCTTCTCGACCGAGGGCGTGCACCCCTACGACGAGCTGACCTGGGAGCGTCGCGACGTCGTCCAGACCAACTGGAAGACCGGCGAGGCCGTCTTCGAGCAGCGCGGGGTGGAGTTCCCCTCCACCTGGGCGCTCAACGCCTCCACCATCGTGACCACGAAGTACTTCCGCGGCGCGGTCGGCACCGACGCCCGCGAGTGGAGCCTCAAGCAGCTGATCGACCGGGTCGTGAAGACCTACCGCAAGGGCGGCGAGGACAACGGCTACTTCGCCGACGCCAAGCAGGCCGAGCTGTTCGAGCACGAGCTGACCTGGCTGCTGGTCAACCAGTACTTCTCCTTCAACTCCCCGGTCTGGTTCAACGTCGGCACCAAGAGCCCGCAGCAGGTCAGCGCCTGCTTCATCCTCTCCGTCGACGACTCGATGGACTCGATCCTGAACTGGTACAAGGAGGAGGGCTTCATCTTCAAGGGCGGCTCCGGCGCCGGCCTGAACCTCTCCCGCATCCGCTCCTCCAAGGAGCTGCTCTCCTCCGGCGGCACGGCGTCCGGCCCGGTCTCCTTCATGCGCGGCGCCGACGCCTCCGCGGGCACCATCAAGTCCGGCGGCGCGACCCGTCGCGCGGCCAAGATGGTCGTCCTGGACGTCGACCACCCCGACATCGTCGAGTTCGTCGAGACCAAGGCCAAGGAGGAGGACAAGATCCGCGCCCTGCGCGACGCGGGCTTCGACATGGACCTCGGCGGCGCCGACATCACCTCGGTGCAGTACCAGAACGCCAACAACTCGGTCCGGGTCAACGACGAGTTCATGCGCGCCGTCGAGGACGGCACCGACTTCGGGCTGCGGGCCCGCGAGACCGGCGAGGTGATCGAGACCGTCGACGCCCGCGAGCTGTTCACGAAGATCTCCGAGGCCGCCTGGGCCTGCGCCGACCCCGGCCTGCAGTACGACGACACGATCAACGACTGGCACACCAACCCCGAGACCGGGCGGATCACCGCGTCCAACCCCTGCTCGGAGTACATGAGCCTCGACAACTCCTCGTGCAACCTCGCCTCGCTGAACCTGATGAAGTTCCTCAAGGACGACGACACCTTCGACGCCGCGCTGTTCGCCAAGGCGGTCGAGGTGATCATCACCGCGATGGACATCTCCATCTGCTTCGCCGACTTCCCGACCGACCCGATCGGTGACACCACCCGCGACTACCGCCAGCTCGGCATCGGCTACGCCAACCTCGGTGCCCTGCTGATGGCGATGGGCCTGGGCTACGACTCCGACGGTGGTCGCTCGATGGCCGCCACGCTGACCTCGCTGATGACCGGCACGTCGTACAGGCGCAGCGCCGAGCTGGCCGCGGTCGTCGGCCCGTACGCCGGCTACGCCCGCAACGCCGACGCCCACAAGCGGGTGATGCGCAAGCACCAGGCCGCCAACGACGCGGTGCGCGTCCTGCACACCGAGGACGCGGCCGTGCACAAGCTGGCCACCAAGGCGTGGGACGCGGTCGTCAAGCTGGGGGAGAAGAACGGCTACCGCAACGCGCAGGCCTCGGTGCTCGCGCCCACCGGCACCATCGGCTTCATGATGGACTGCGACACCACCGGCATCGAGCCCGACTTCAGCCTGGTGAAGTTCAAGAAGCTGGTCGGCGGCGGCTCGATGCAGATCGTCAACCAGACCATCCCGCGCGCCCTGCAGAAGATGGGCTACCAGCCCGAGCAGGTCGAGGCGATCGTCGAGTACATCGCCGAGCACGGCCACGTGATCGACGCCCCCGGCCTCAAGCTCGAGCACTACGAGGTCTTCGACACCGCGATGGGCGCCCGCTCGCTCAAGCCGATGGGCCACGTGCGGATGATGGCCGCGGCCCAGCCGTTCCTGTCCGGCGCGATCTCCAAGACGGTCAACCTCCCCGAGAGCGCCACGGTCGAGGAGATCGCCGACATCTACCTGCAGTCGTGGAAGCTCGGCCTCAAGGCCACCGCCGTCTACCGCGACAACTGCAAGGTCGGCCAGCCGCTCTCCGACGCCAAGGCCAAGGGCTCCGACAAGGCCGTGAGCTTCGCTGGTTGAGGAGGGCCGTCAGGCCCGTCTCGAAACCCCCGAAGCCAACGTCGTCGAGAAGATCGTCTACAAGCCGACCCGCAAGCGCCTGCCCGAAGTCCCGCGCCGCCCGCACCACGAGCTTCACCGTCGGCGGCGCCGAGGGCTACATGACCTCCGGTGCCCACGACGACGGCGAGCTCGGCGAGGTCTTCCTCAAGCTCGGCAAGCAGGGCTCGACCCTGGCCGGCGTGATGGACGCCTTCTCGATCGCGGTCTGCATCGGCCTGCAGTACGGCGTGCCCGCTGGAGACCTACGTCTCGAAGTTCACCAACCTGCGCTTCGAGCCCGCCGGCCTCACCGACGACCCCGACGTCCGGATGGCGCAGTCCCTGATGGACTACGTCTTCCGCCGGCTCGCCCTGGACTACCTGTCCTTCGAGGACCGCGCCGGCCTCGGCATCTACTCCGCCGACGAGCGCCAGCGCCACCTCGAGACCGGCTCCTACGAGCCGCCCATGGAGGACACCGGCTCCAGCGACCAGCTGATCGCCGACGCCGCTTCGGCTCGGTGGTCGAGAGCGCCCCAGGCCCGTCTCGAAACCCCCGAAGCCGGACGTCGGCGGTCGAGCGAGCCGTCGAGACCGAAGGACGCCCGACGGCGCTCGAGACCCCCGAGGTCCACCGCCAAGCCCGCCCCCCGCGAGGCCCACACCTCCGCCGAGCTGATGGAGAAGCTCACCGGCACCGCGGTCGACTCCCCGCTCTGCATGACCTGCGGCACCAAGATGCGCCCCGCCGGGTCCTGCTACGTGTGCGAGGGCTGCGGGAGCACGTCGGGCTGCAGCTGACGCGTAACGTCATCGAGCCCGGTCCCTCGCGGGGCCGGGCTCGGTGGCATTTCGGCTCGTAAAGAGGACCAGCGCAGGCGAGTCTTTTCACCCAGAATGACGCGGTCGTGGGTCCGATGGACATTTGCGCGCGGGAGTTAAATCGCCGCTCGCGCGCGGCGAAGACCCGGACGACAGCAAACCACCTTCACCCGAGAGCCCCCGCAGAATGCTGTCTCGGCGCGACGCTATCGGTGCAAACCGATGCGACTCCGGCGAAACTCCCGCACTGCGGGTCAATAAGATTCCTGTCAGTGAAGCGCCAAGCTCTGACCGCGAACGTGGTTGTCCACCGCAAACCTTGGACGCTATTCAGCCTCGGGGGCGCTAGTGCATCAGCCACATTGTTCAACAGATCGGCCATCTCGCGAAGCCTAGCGGCATGATTCAGATTGCTCGCTGGGTCCTCGTGATCGTCACGAGGCCCGGTGTCGTCAGGGTCGCCCGGGTCGGCTTCAACGTCTTGAGCTTGCGGGTCGGCGTCGTGGCCTTGCTCCGACTGCGCCGCCATGAAGATTCTGAGCCGGCGCTTGATGACGCTCACCGTGTCGATCAGGTCATCGGCGATCTCCGCTTCGAGTCCTTCTAGCGCCTGCATCCAGCCCGCGCTTGTCTCCTCCGCATCGTGGAAGGCAAGCGAAAGGAGCGTCAGCACGGCTTCCCTGTTAAGACGCTCAAGTTCGGCCGCGGTCCGGACGAGCGGAAGGTCTTTCGTCTCCGGCTCGGACAACTTCTCGGCGTACTCGTTCAACTTGGAGTAGGCCCACCGCGATGTGTTGCCTAAACCCTCCAGCGCAGCGAAAACGTTGTCGAACTCACTCGCGGGGACTGGCCCCGGAAAGCTTGCGCCGGCTGGTCCACAACCTGCGAATCGTGTCGATGATCGCAATGCGCTGCTCGATTGTGGTCGCTTCATCGCTCATCGGCGGCGGCGACCAGTTCCTGCAAGGTGGTGCGCGACCCACTGGCCCGTCAGGTCATAGTCCTCGAGTTGGGCGGCAAGCGCCCTTCCAAGGTTGAGTGCTGCCTCAGTACTCGGTCCACTGACCTGTCGGACCGAAGAGATAGACCTTTGAGGACCATTCGAGGTAGTCAAACTCTTCGTCCTTCCTTCGTTGATATGAAGCGCGGTGCATTTCGCGTCGCAGTTCAACCTGGATCACAAGAGTTTGGTCGACTTCCTGCAGGACACGCTGAAGGAAATCCCGGTTGACGACCAGCTGGTGACCACGCGTTCCGGTGTCGTAGTCGTTGTAGCCCTTGTGAGTATCGCTCCACCGGGTGCTCTTGAATGCTTCCAGGTCCTCCGTGCGCCAGGAACGGTGGTCAGGGTCAGTCCTCAGACCGAACCGTTCGACGATGTCCCGACCCGGGCGCGGCGGCGGGAACCTGAGGTTTTGACCGCGCTCGTCGTCCTTGTCGATCCCGTCCCGGTTCTCGCTGGTGTCGATCCAGCCCGTGAGTTGGTACGGGCCCTTGTCGATCTCCTCTCCGAATTCATCGTCTTCGGGAGCGTCGGCTGTTGGAAACGCTTCGACATGGGGGCCGTGCGGGTTGGTCTGGAGCGCGACCAAGAACGACTGGGCAGTTTCGTGAGGCACAAAGGCGCTGTAGACGGCTTGGTTCTCTCCCATGTCTCGGAAGCCGACGTACCCCGAGGAGTGAACGGTGATCCAGTCGGTCCCGGCACCAACAATCCGCTCGAAGTCGGCGGGAGTGATCGTCCATGGCCAAGCGTCAGCGGGACTTTGATCTGCGAGCCGCTTTTCAGGAGCCGGCACCGGAGGGGCGTCCCTGAAATCTGAAAGCCATCGACCGTCGAACCGCTTGGGCAGATACTCGTTGAGCCACTGCGTGTACATGTCGGTCGCTTCGTCTGGCTCTTTGGCAGCGACTTGAGATTCTGCGAGCTGAGCCCCTAGCGCCAACAACGCATGAACACCCGAGTAGAAGTCGAAGTCCTCTTCCTCTGGCCAACTGTGGTGGTCGGAGTGGCTCGTGTACTCACCGAAGACGCCGGCCTCCCGTCTCGGGTCGCGGCTGAACATGTCATCGCCGTATCCAGTCAGGCCAGTCGCAACCTCGACGGCGACGCTAGCGACAGACTCTTCGGTGGCGCCGAAGATGCTTGCCAGTTCACGACACCAGTACTGCCGGAAGTCCATGAAGAACGGGTAGGACCGCGATTCGTCGATGAGGGCTGCACGGTCGGCCAACACGTCGGGCCTCGCTCGCTTCGCTTCCCAGTCCAGATCTTCGACATCGGGAAGCAAGGAGTCGGCGAGCACACTCGGATCGTCAAGCGTCGCGATCCCGCTGTCGACCAGAGTTTGAAGGGTCCGTTGCGCCAAAATCTGGTGAGCGGCGTGACGTGGGCCGCGGACCACCTCAACGAGCCAGTCGACGAATGGGAGCAGATTCGTCGCTTCAGGCTCGGAGGCCGCCCGGTCGAGCGCTAGCAGCAGCCAGAACCGCGAGTGAAGGACATAAGGCGGGAACCTGCTGTCGTGGAATGAGTCTGCTTTCAGGTTCCCGACTGCGAATCCTGCGAGCCTCTCAAGGATCTCCGTCGCGCCGATTCGCACGAGAAGGCGAACTGCGTGGGATGCCTCCCACCGGCGCTTGACGGCCATGTCGCCGAGAGCGGCCCACACCAGCCCCGCCATGCCCTCGTGTAGGTCCTCCGGCGGCGCATGGACCTGGTCGTACGGGCCGTCGGACGACGTGTCCGCTGGGGCGATGTCATCGAAGAATTCCGCGAGCGAGTCGAACACGCTCGAACATTCGGCCTCCGGGAGAGTCGTCGCGATCCGCGCCGCCAAGCTGAAGAACTCGCGATACGACAACTGGTGTGCGCTTCGTCCGACCTCTATAAGGGCGTCGGCCATTATCGATTCGACCGGCACCCCGACCGAGGCAGCGAACTGCTCGACCTCAGGCCTGTCGTAGGAGCGCGTGGAGATCTCGCGCGCGAACCGAGTAGAGAACGACTTCGCGAACCGACCTTGAGCTGCCCTCAAGCCAACCGTCGATTCCTGCCCGGCGACCCATTTCGCCGCTACGACGTAGTCCCGCTCCTCAGCCCCGGGCGAGTTGCTCAGTGCTTCGAGAACATCAGGAACCGCGGCCTCATGCTTGGCCATCGCGAACTCAATCAAGGTTTGGCGCTGGCCGGAGTAGTACGCAGGCGTCCGGTCGAACGCGTCTGCCCAGGCTTCCTCCGTTGTGAAGTCCGTGTCGCCAAAGAGCGCCTGCGGGTCATACGCCTTCCGCTCGTTCGACTGGTAGTCCGAGCCGGTCAGTACGACTCGTCTGGAACCCCGATTCCGTCGCGGTGGTACCGCGTGAAGTCCTCGAACACCTCAACGAGATGGGCGGCTTGCTCGCCTTCAAGGTCCGACACAACCGTCCGCCACGGCAACCCCGCCCCGAGGGCGTAGAGGCACAGTCGACCAACGACGCCGTTCTCGCCCGACGAGTTTCGGAACAACGGTCGAAGCATGCGATCGAAGTCAAGCCGTCGACGATCGCGCAAGCGGGAAATGAAGGAGCAGTAGCCCGAGGGGTGCATCGCGTAGAGAGGTACCGCAAGGTCGTCCGGGTTCTGGTCCAGGACCGTGTCCAGAGTTCACCGATCTGGAACAGCCGATAGGCACGCTCTGGTTGATCTCCGCTCTTCAGCGCCCCTGCAGTCGTCGTTAGCGCATTCCAACGCGCGTACATGTCGTCCCCGACCCGTTCCGCTTCGACATCAGCAGCGTTGAACAAAGCCTCGGCTTCGCTGTGGCTCGTCGCGAGCACGGCCCGCGCGATCTCAAGCAGCGTTTCGACACGACTATCCGCGTCTGTGCGGTCGCCCTGCGCCAGATCGTGTCCACGATTCGCAACGCGAATCCCCAGTGTCGCAAGGTCCGCGCAGCGCGCTGCGTTGCGAATGACCGCGAGGCGCGATCTGCTGAGTGATTCATCTGCCGCCTGGTGCCAGTCTAGAAAGCGGCCGATCAAGTCCGCCTCAGGCACTAGCGCGAGGATGCGAACGGAAAACTCTGCGAGACCGTTCACTAGAACGAAGGGCGTCTGATAGTCGCTGACTGACTTCAGGTCCTGGTCGAACAGCTTCCGCAGCAGCGCGACAACCTCATCGGTGTGACCGTCGATCGTGGCGTCGACCAGACACGACGCCCACGGAAGCAAAGCGGGGATGTTCGCAGTGAAGTCACGCCCGTTGCGAGATCCTGAGTGTGCGGGCTTGTTGAGTTCCTTGAGGAGATCAGAGCCTGCTAGGTCTCTCGCTTCGAGAGCGGTGCCGCTGAGTCGCGACCGCAGCGCGTAACCGACCAGCAGGTGCATCACCGACAGGCCGTAGTGACGACCTCCAACTCCATCAGCGAGTTTCTCAGGCAAATGGCGGTTGAGTATGTCCAATGCTTCTGCCGGTTCGACCAACGCCAGTCGCAACCCATGCAGCAAGCCCCATACGACGCCTCGTACATCGACGTCGGCATACATGGGGTTCCGAGGCGGCCTGAAAGCCTTGTCCTGCTTGCGCAGTGTCTTGACAAGCGATGCCGTCGCCTCATCGGACGGCACGATGCCGTAGTCGAACATCGTTTCCGCAACCGCCAGTCTCACGTAACGCCGCTTCTTGGCGGCGATCACCAATGCCGAGAGGTCATCGAGGCGTCCGGCATCCGCAAGCCGAGCAGCGAGCTTGCGCGCGACCTGGCGAGCAAAGTCCGTGCGCCACGCTTTGAAGTAGCGCAGTGCCCCTCTCGCCCCACCCAGGTTGATCGCCGCCATCGCCAGGTCGGCCACCTCGTTTGCGCCGACGTTCGCCCCGATCCGGACACTGTCTTCTTGGGACAGACGGAAGATCGCGACCAAGTTGCCGTGAGCGGAGTTTAGTCGAGCACGAGCCGTGTCTTCCTCTCCAAGCAGGTGCGAAAGCAGTGCGGCCTCGACATGCAGGTTGGAACCTGGCCAGTCGGAAGCCAGCTGCCGCCCAGCGCAAAGCCCTTCGACGACCGCACGATCCGCGAACTTGGCGGTCAGGTCTGTGTGGGATCGGATCATGGCCAACTTGCGGGCCCGACCCGACGACAACGCACCGGCACGGACTGATATCAGCGCGCCGTCGGCAGTTCGCCCCGCTTTCAGTGCAGCACCCAAGGCGAAGCGGGCACGAGACCTCGCGATCTCCTGTCGCTGCAACTCGAACGCATCCGCGGGCAAGTTCTCGTCTGACAGGGCCAAGCTCAACAGCTCGTCGAGCATGTCCGCTTCGAAGTACACCTGCGGCAGAACATTTGCGACGTAGGCGGAGCGTTCAGCGATCGGCGCGACTCTGCGCGCGAACTCACCCTTTTCGACGACATTGAGCCCATGCTTGTTGCGGAACCAAGTCTCGGTCGGCTCGTCGCGAAACTGCACTGCGTCTGCCGTCAGATGTAACCCGCGTCCGAGCGCCGTGGCGAAGCTCCTGATCGCGTCTTCGCTGCAACCTTGCGATCTCGGCGAGAACGCTCAACGGAACCGTCGGGTGAAGCGTTGCAAGTGCCTGGCACAGGCGGTTCAACGCGTCTGGTGCGAGCTGTCCCTGATCCGCGACGGCCTGAATCTGGGCGGCAAGAAGTTCATCGAGAGGTTCCCCGTCGCCGGCCTGCGCACGGTCCAGCGCGGCCAGCGCCTCGTCGGCAGTCGACGCAACCTCCATCGCCATCGCCTGCACACGTGGGTTGCCGCTGCTGACCGCGTGGAAGTGAACGCCCTGGCCCTCGCTCGCGTCTGGGAATCGAGTTCGAAGGTGCGCGATGGTTTCAGACTTCTGGAATCCCTTAAGCGGACGGAGGGGGACTTGCGAGGGGAGTCCTAGAAGGTCCGAGCGCTCAGGGCGGCACAGCGCCACCAGGCGCGTGTTTGCCGGCCACTCCTCCGAGAACAGGTCGCCGACGAAACTACGGTCCCCATGCTCCGAAGCAGCGATCGCCGCATTGTCCGCAGCATCGACGATCACCGTAATCAAGGCTTCGGGTTCCATGGTCGCCAGGCGTTCAGATGCCTGGCGCAGTTTAAGCATGAAGGTCCGGACGTACTGTCGTTCGTCTGCGACTGGGGACGGGATGAGAAAGTCGCACAGACCGTTGGTGGCGACCTCGTTGATGATTTGAGTCAGAGCCACTTCGTGCCGGTGGCGCTTCTCCGTCACTTTCCGGTAGTTGCCGCCAGCGAAGCAATCGAACTTGACGACCACGCTTCCTTCAACGGCCGAAAGCTCTTCCGCAAGAAGACGAGTGAGGACGGACTTGCCGACACCGCCGACAGCTGTGAGCAGAATCTTGCTTGCGCCTGGCTCGCGAAGCAGACCAACGATCTCGTCGACATCGTTGGTCTTGATGACGTCGGCTACCTCCTCGAACTGGGGAGGCGCCGGGAAGAGATCGTGCTCGTTGGTACGAAGAAGGAGCAGCAGCTCACTCTTCGAAAGGATCTGGCTCGTCGCCTGGGTAGTCGCCAGGCGCGAGATTTCATTCATCAGGACGGCGAGTTCCGAGCCTGCACCGCCTCCCGGCAAGTACTGATTGAGTTCCTCCCGGAGCATTCGCTCGACGTCGTCGATGTCGGCTGCTTTGTCTTCGACCGTCAGGAGACTGCAGAACTCGATTTCCTGAGCCGCGTCATTCCCGAAGCCCATGCACTGGCGCAGGTAGGCAGCCTCGGTCGGGTGAGTGGGCGTCGTCGAACCAGCCGCGATCTCGGTCAGCGAAAGGCGCACCTTCTCGTTCAGCTCTCGGTTCGTGACGATCGCGAACTCGAACCGTCGAGGGTCGTTCGCCTCTCTCGACGCGCGGAAGTTCTGACCGAACTTGGTGAGCGTGTTCTTTAGTTCTGAGGCGACGATGAAATCGTCTGTCCGCAGCGATGAGTGCTTGAGCTGCACGTAGCGGACGAGCGCAACGTCCCCCGACGTCCTATCGCCGTAGTACTCGGCAACGTCGATGACTTCTTCGCCCGCGACTTCCTCGGCGTCTGCTGTTCCCTCCACGCCGACCATCAACAGTTCGGAGGTCGGGTCGAGCAGCCTGAGCGCCCGACGCGATGCCCAGAAGTAGTGGAAGCGGTCGCCAGTACGACTCGCTCTCACTCGTTCCGATGCACTCACGTGTCAAAACTAGTGGGCTCGGCGGTCGAGTGTCTCTCTCGAATAACAAGGTCTCGATCGACCTCGAGATCGCCAGGCTGTCAGCGGTCTGCGAACGCAGGCCCAATGCTACATCCGGGTCTGCCGCAATGAGTGGACATTCCCCCGCCTGCGACCATGTTGCGGATGATTCGTTGGTGCTCCCATACGCCCCGCAGATGTCTGGCTGCAGTGGTTACATAGATCAGCCGTAGGCGGCGACCCAGGTACTTGGGACCTCTTGGCCGCAATCGGTGGACCATTCGATACCAACAAGGCGAAGGCATGACCTACCCCGACCCGCACGACGTGTTACTCGTCAAACTGAACGGCGAAACGGTCCCCATCTCCCGAACCGGATTCGACCTACTCTTCGACAACTCACATCGCCGCGCGTATGCCGACATCCGCCACGCCCGCGAAAACGCCTTATCGGCTCGGCTGACCTAGTGGGCCACGCCCACGCCGCCGACATCCCCTGGAGTCGTCTTCGCCCCGGTCGAGAACATCCGCGCCCAGGTGAAACGGAAGACTTTGCTGCTGCTCAAAGGCACGTCCAAACAGGCATTCTCGATGAATTCCCGGCACGAAGTGCAACTGGCTGACGTGGAGCTCATCGTCAAGGACTTGCTGCGAAGCAAGAACACCTCAAACTGCTCGACCCGGGCTGCCGAAGAACAAGGTCGTCGGATGCCTTGGCAAACCCGTCAAAACTAAGCGCTGCGTGGTGGAAAACGCAAACGTCCTCCGCGGCGCTCTCGGATCACGCTTGCGGAGCTACGCGCCCACGGCCAGAAGGAGCGCGCCTTCAACTACCTGATCCAGCAGTTCGAGGCCCAGCAGCTGTTTGTGTCCCGCAACCAGCCCGGCTACATGCTCCAGCGGGTCCCGCAAGGCATCAAGTTCTCCGGGCTCACCGTCAAGGAGAAGAAGATCCCATACCTGTTCCTGGCTGCTGGCGACGAGGGCGACTTCGAACCTGCGGGGCGGAAGATCTTCACGATGGTTCTCCTCGCCACCCTCGTCGGATACGGCAGCTTCTCGCCCGTCACATTCGAGGACAAGGCCGGTGACGGCGACATCAGGCGCGAGTACGACGTTGCCGGCGAAGTATTCATGCCCGTGCCGAACCAAAGGACTGTCAGTGCCTGACTCGGCGGCCGCACGCACCTGCGCTGACGCATACAAGGTCACACCGTCTGCGTTTGTTATGCGCGCGTGGAAGCGGGGACTCATCGACCGCGAAACCGCAGACGCCTGGCTCGACGACTTGCCCGTGCGTGGCGCGAACGAGAGAAGCAGCACTCGCTGGCGAAGTTACGCCGATCAACGCCGTCAGGAGATACTGCGGCACCGAATACTTCTCGCGCATGATTGCGCAACTCGGCTCGGGCCGCGTAGACGTTGGCGAGTTCCGGCGCAGCGTCTGCCTCAATCACCTGTCCGTCTCCGAGATTCGTGATCTTGCCGGCTGCAGCATGATCGGCGACATCCGGCGCTATCTCATGGACAACAACGCCCTGTTCCACATTCCTCGGGCGCAACGAACGTCCAAGGTGCTCAGGAAGATGGCACGGTTCCCGTCCGAGGTCATCCGCGAGGCTGGCCGGTACGCGACCAGGTACGAGCTGTCGCCACTGAGTACAGACTACACCATCGGTTCTCCGGCACCTGAAGGACGTGATGGGACAGGTCCCGGTCGGCGACTTCGAGCTCATCGACCTGTACGCGGGCGAAGGTGCGGCTGACCCGCTCCTGGTTGCATGTGCCCTGGACGGTGCCGACCAGCGCAGCCAAGCCCTCGTCGGTGAGGTCTACACCGTGGTCAGCGACGACCTGGCGGTCCGCCAAACCTGGGAACGTCACGAGGTGAAATGGATGAGCGCAGCAGCCTTCGCCGACGAGTTGTGATGAGCACGATCGAGAAGGGGTGACCATGAGTGGAAGCTGATCCATTCGCTGGGCGAGTTCGGCCGTGAGTTGACGCGGCTCGTGAAGGTGCGTCATACCCCCGCGAATGACGCACGCCTCAAGTCAGACGGCAGCGGCCGAACCGGCAGCGAAAAGCTCTGCGGGCAGGGGTCGGTCGAGGCGCCAGGTGATCGCGATCGGGCGGCTGCCCTCGTGGGCGACGTACGACGCCGGGCCCAAGGAAGACATAGGGCGCTGTGCCGAACTCGTTCTGCTGGCTGCTCGCGGACGAAGAGCAGCACCGTGCTGGTGCCGTCGAGGTAGCGCCGGCCGGTAGGGGAGTCGACGGAGGTCGTCGATTGTGACTCCCAATGGAACAGCGTCGGGCTGATCGGGTAGTCGCGGTACATGGTCGTCGGCGAGTAGTCGGCCTCGGACTTCTTCAGGGTGATGAAGAAGGCGTCGATGTTGAGGTCGGCGAAGTAGTAGACGCCCTCGCGGAAGCTGTTCGGTTGGCGTGGGAAGTCGAGGGCAGCGAGGATCTCCTCACGCTGGTAGCGCGCGTGGACTCGAAGCGGGATGTCCGCGAACGCCTCACCTGGTGAGTACGAGACGCGTCGGGCTCGGTCAAAGGCGAAATCGACGACCTGGCTGATCTCCTGTCGGACCGCTACTTCGGGCACCAGCGCACGCATTCCTGCGTCGACAGAGTCGAAGCCACCGCCGTCGCTCCACAACGACGCTGTGACCATCCGTTGCAAGCGGCGCTCGACGATCGAGGCCGCAGCGAGCGATGGCGAGTCCAGGAGTCGCCGATAGGCCTGGTGGCGCTGGGCGTCGTCGACATGGGCAAACGCGCGGACGCGCTTGAGCAGCTTCTTCTCCAGCTCGCCACCGGCAGGTGTCGGGAGCGAGGCGTCCCGGCGCAGCTCGGTCCACGAGTGCTTCCCGTCGCGGACGATGTCGCTGAGGTCGATCGCTGCCTCCTCCAAGAACTTTGGAAGGTCGACGTCTCCCAGCGCGCGGAGCTCGGCCACGATCGGCTTCCAGCGCTTGCCGATCTGTGCGCTGACGTTGTCCAGCACGATCTGCTGGGCCTGCCGGTCCATCACGATCTGACAGCCGGACGGCAGGAACGGAAAGCCCTTCTCGAGCTGGTCGATCAATCCGCGGCGACTCGACCCGAGCAGGGCCTGGAACCGTGGCCCGAACCGGAACTCCTTGCGGTGGAAGCCGACGAAGTCGAGGACGGTGAGCACCGCCTTGTCGGGCGTACGGCGCAGTCCGCGGCCAAGTTGCTGCAGGAAGATCGTGGCGCTCTCGGTCGGGCGGAGGAAGAGCACGGTGTCGACGTCGGGGAGGTCGAGGCCCTCGTTGAACAGGTCGGCGGCGAAGAGGACGTTGAGTCGCCGTTCGCGAAGGTCGGCCAGGGCCTGCTCTCGATCCTTCACCGTCGTCGTGCCACTGACAGCGGCCGCAGGGATGCCGGCGGCGTTGAAGACGTCGGCCATGTACCGCGCGTGGGCGACCGAGACACAGAAACCCAGCGCCCGCATCCCCAGCGGATTGCCGATCTGGGCGCGGACCTGCTCGAGCACGATGGCGGCCCGCGCGTCATTGCCGGTGTAGACGTCGGAGAGTTGGGCTTCGTCGTATCGCGCCGCGCGACCATGCGAGCTGGCGCAGGTCGGTGCCGTCGGCCACGGCGAAGTAGTGGAACGGGCAGAGCAGGTCGGCGCCCAGGGCGTCCCACAGCCGGAGCTCCGCGGCGGTGCGGTTGTCGAAGAAGTTGCGCACGTCGACACCGTCGGCGCGCTCAGGTGTCGCGGTCAGACCGAGCAGTTCACGCGGCTGCAGGTGATCGAGAATGCGTCGGTAGGTGCGGGACTCGGCGTGGTGGAACTCGTCGATGACGACGATGTCGTAGGCATCCGACGGGATGTTCTCGACTCCATACGACGTCAGTGACTGCACGCTCGCGAACACGTGCCGCCAGCGCTCGGGCCGCGCGCCGCCGACGTAGGCCTCGCCGAACGAGCCGTCCTTGAGCACTTCCCGGTAGGTGCGCTGGGCTTGCTCCAGGATTTCGCGGCGATGCGCGACGAAGAGCAGCGACGGTGATTGGCCACCGGGTGGGATCAACCGGCGATAGTCGAGGGCCGCGACCACCGTCTTCCCGGTTCCGGTGGCGGCGACGACGAGGTTGCGGTGCCGGTCGTGCTCCGTGCGCTCCGCTTCGAGCGCGTCCAGCATCTCCTGTTGATAAGGGAAGGGGCTGACGTCGAGACCCGAGAGCGTCAGGGTCGCGCGCCCGCCATGACTTCGACCGCTTGCCTCCAACAAAGCATCGTCGAGCTGATCGCGGTGAAGGTCGGGGTCGTACAGCTGGAAGTCGTTGCTGTTCCAGTACGTCTCGAACGTCGCGCGGAACTTCGCCATCAGCGACGGCGTCGCCTGCTGGCTCAGCCGGACGTTCCACTCGACCCCCTCCAGCAGCGCGCTGGTCGACAGGTTCGAGGAGCCGACGTACGCCGTGTGAAAGCCGGTCTCGCGCTCGAAGAGCCACGCCTTCGCGTGCAGACGCGTCCGGGCGGCGTCGTACTGCACCCGGACCTCGGCGCCGTACTCACGCACCAACCGGTCAAGGGCTTCTCGCTCGGTACCGCCCAGGTACGTCGTGGTGACAACGCGCAGCGGCACACCGGCCTCCGCGATGGCGGTCAGCTCGGGGGCGAGTAGCCGCAGACCGCGCACCATGATGAAGGCGCACAGCAGATCCACGCGATCTGCCGAGTGCAGTTCGGCGCGCAATTCTCCGGCCAGCGACGGCTCGCCGTGGGAGTTGGTGAGGAGCGCGGCGTCGTTGAGAGGAGTGGCCGGGCGACGGTCGTAGCGGAAAACGCGACCGGGGCCGGGAGGTAGTCGGAGAGAGTGCAGCGCTTCGAAGGGGGCAGCCGCCGACTCCGCAGGCAGATCCAGCAGATCGGCCACCCGCTGTACGAGGTCAGCCCGTCGATCCGGGTCGCGCTCGGACTCGATTCGTCGAGCAAGAAGATCGCCGAGGTGGCGCGAGAGCACGTGCGGCTGGTCGGCAGGATCGATCGAGCCCAGCTCTCGGATTGAGATCGGCGAGCTCGCTCAGCTCAGCCTGGACCTTGTGGGTGACCAGCAGCTCGTAGAGGCCTTCGTGCACAGCGTCTCCCAGTCGGTGTCGGCGGCTGTCCGAACGAGTCAATCATGACGGAGCACCCATTCTGGACGCTTCGGAGCCGGACCAGGCCGACTTGTCCGCCAATCATGGCAAGAATCTACTACTCAAGCTGGCGCGAATCCCGGTACAACTCCAATACCCCGGCTTTTACATGATGTGCTGTGGCTGCGCTACCCACACCGCCTTCGCCGCTAGTACGGTGGGGAACCTGCACGTCAAGGAGTTGGCATGGACCACGAGCTACGCGATCTCGCTCTTCACGTTGCACGATGCCCTGAGGTTGAGAAGGCTCGAGGCGACCGGGCTCACCCGTGCCATCAGATCGTGGCGCTTCAAGAGCAGGAAAACTTCCAGGTACCGGAGGGATGGGCAGGGCAACCTGCGCGAAGCAAAGATCTGCTTTGTCTCGTCGAATCCCAGCATTTCTGAACCCCCGGAGCGGCCAGGGATGGGGATCACGCAGAGAACTACCCGCGAGCCGATTGGAGCGACGACACGATCGCGGACTTCACGATCGATCGTTTCGGGGGCCAGTGGGCGACTGCAGAGTACTGGGTCGGCTACCGCAAACGTGACAGGCAAATCGTAACTACGACGGATGAAGTTCTGGGCGGAGGCACAAAAGCGAGCTCGTGAATTGATCGATGGCGCCGAGCCGACTCGCGACTACGTGATGACGGAAGGTAGTGCATTGCAAGTCCAAGAAGGAGCGGGGCGTGAAGCGTGCTGTTTCTCGTTGTGCCGACATGCATCTGGATCCGATTCTGTTCGCCTCCACGGCTCCCTTGGTAGTGGTGGTCGGTGCGGCGGCCCGGGATCGTTTTCGAGGGTTGTGGCCGCTGCCTACGCTCCTGGGGACACGCGAGGTCAACGGCGTGAGATGTTAGCCACCGAACGTTTTCGTTCACTCGAGATCGGGGAGATGTCTCGTCTTGTCGTGTACCTGACGCACTTCACGTCGATGGAGAAGGTGAGAACGTTCGACCAAGTTTTACGGCCCAGGTGTCGCGCACTTGCGCGATCTTGTCGCTGGGAGAGCCACCGTGGATCAGGCAGCATCGCTTCTCCACGCCACTATCCTGGACCGTCGTTCCTAAGAACCTTGAAACTGCTCTCGACAACTCGGGATGTCTTTGAGCTCGTCTCATCGGGAGGGACGTAGGCGTGAGACCGACAAGCGTTGTCCGAATCCGGGCATTCCATGAGCTCGTCTGTGCTGACATGGTGTCCTCAGTTGCGAGGGCCTGTCAGGTTCTCCTGTCCCCGAGGTAAGCCAGTGACGCTTCACGCCCGGACGACCCTTCTCGTCGGTGATCGCCGGAGAGGCCCATCTTCTGCTTCCCCGACAACGAGAAGCTCGGCATTGGCCGTGGAGCTCCCTGGTGCAGCTGCGGCTGTACGACGACTGGCTCCCTCGACAGCTCGTCCGTTTCACGCCGATCGAGGGGGGCTGGCTGGCTGAAGAACGGGCCCAGGACGCGAGTGCGCGTACAGAACGCCTTCGTCGGCGATGCACACTTCGAACCGGGCGCGCTGGTGGCGCTGCAGACCGGGACACCCAGCTCTCTTGGCCCGAGCTCGACGATGTCTGCCGGATCGGAGTCTCAGATCGAATCGGGTGAGCCTCCCCGCTCTCGACGTCCTGTTACCAACCGTCGGTCGATGGGCCGAGCCTCGGGGACGACCCGCACTGGCCGTCGATCAGATCGAGCTCGAGCCGCCGACCCGAGCCATGCTCGCTGTCTTGTTCCGTCACATGTTGCGCTTCCGGTAGAGCGACCGGCGAATCTCGCGGCGACTGCCGCTCAGCGACTTGGGCCGGGGCGAGCAGGCGGTCAAGAACGCGGCGACACCGTGTGCGCGACCG
This sequence comes from uncultured Actinomycetota bacterium, assembly GCA_963843875.1. Classification (GTDB taxonomy): domain Bacteria; phylum Actinomycetota; class Actinomycetes; order Propionibacteriales; family Nocardioidaceae; genus Marmoricola. The sequence goes on from CAWJMC010000005.1 coordinate 605,606, forward strand.
GATCAACCGGCAGCGGTGGGAGAACCTCGAAGGACCTGGAGCAGCTGGGCTACTCACCTCGACGAGCACGACGCGCAGACGATCACCGCGAGAAGATCTCCCCGCAGCAGTAGCGGGTTACCCGGGTAACCCCCTCGTGTCGGCGCTCTGCTGTCACCTTTGTGCCACGGCCGATCAGGCCAGGACCGAAGGAGAAGCGCATGACTGTCCGACCCACCACGAGGTTCGACCTCGCCAACGCCAGCGTCGTCACGCCGCAGCTGTTGGTCGGAGGTGACCTGGCGAGTGAGGACACCGGCAAGGCTCTCCGTCAGCTGTTCGAGCTGATCGGCGCAGGCGTGACGACAGCATCGTGGACTGCCGGATGGAGTGGGAGGACCGCCAGCTCGTCGCCGTCTTCGATCCGACCATCAACTACCTCTGGCACGGGATGGACGACGCCGGGCAGGCGGTGCCGGCGGAGTGGTTCGAGGAAGCGGTCGCTTTCGTCCTCGAGGCAATGACGGACTCGCAGTCGGTCGTGCTGGTGCACTGTCACATGGGCATCAACCGGGGCCCGTCTGGCTGGTCTTCGCGGTCCTGCTGGCCCTCGGTTGGGAGCCCGTGGCTGCGCTGGACGCGATCCGAGCTGCTCGCCCGGTGGCCTGCGTGGCGGTACGCCGGGGACGCCCTGCGCTGGCACCTACGAGCGGACCGGCGCTTCCGAGCAGCAGCGGCGGGCGGACCGGGCCGCCGTACGGAGGTGGCGCGAGGCGGACGAGCTCGATATCGACCAGGTGATCCGCGAGATCAAGGAAGCAGGAGGTCCGATGAACGGCGAGTGGGCGCAGTACTTGCTGGCTGGCGCCGGCTACGAGCTGGGGGAGGAGCAGCCCGAGAAGGCTCGGACGCAGGGCGAAACTCTGCATTGGGAAGGCGGCGACTACTGGCCGGCGCCCCTCGACTCGACCGACCCCAGCTCGCGGCGTCCTGGCTGGACGCGCGGTACCCGCCGGACTGCCGCCGCGGGATCGTCGACGGAGACCGGGCCCTGTTCTGCGGCGCGATCGGCTTCGTGGCGTACGCCGTGGAGGAGGCGTTCCCGGTGCCGCACACGGGCTCGCTGGTCAGCGCCCTGCTTCGCAACTCAGTCGCCGCACATAAAGGTGCTTTCGCCGCGGAGCGGGTGATGGCCCACCGCGAGTTCGGCTGGCGGCGCCCGGTGCTGTTCGTCGGCTCCACTGAAGACGACGACCGGGCGGGTGCTGGTCTGGGACCCGGAGCTGGAGACCCTGCGGATGGACGAGGTGCTCAGCGACCTGCTGGCTCTCGCTGGTCCACGACCGGCGGGACGAGGACTCCTCGACGACATCCTGGTCCGCCGGGTCTGGCGGGCGTGTGCAGCCGGCTCTTCCTGGGCTGGGACTACGAGAAGAACGGAGATCAACGATGAACGACGACACGATGCCCGAGGTGGTCAGCGAGCGGCTGGCAACGCTGCGGGTCGAGCACCCGCTGGTCGAGCTCGTACGACGGGGTGGCGGCGGATCGGGTGATCACGGCGGATCCTGAGGGCGACAAGTACGTGGCCGTGCGGCCCCGAGCCGATACGCAGATCGCCTGCTACGTGAACTCTTGTGCGTTCGCCGATCTGCGACTCACTCCCGAACGTGCCCGAGCGGTGACCGGGCGGGACGGATGGCGGCTCTACCGACACGAAAGTTGCGAAACCTGGGATCGTGCACGTGACCGCTGACGTGCTCACGAGCCCGGAGGATCTCGAGCGTGCGGTCGAGCTCTTTGGAGAGGCGCTCGACGAGCGAGCGTGGGCCGGGTGCTCGCAACGTTGGTGACCGTCGAGCCGTCCGTGGGGAGCACCAGGTGCCGACCTGCCCGAAGTGCCAGCTGCAGGCGCCCGGAGGTCACTGCGCGGACTGCGACTGAGCCATAGCGATCGGCGGATTCCGAGTCTGAAAGCGGTAGCCCGTGACAGGGTTCGCGGCGCCGTAGCCAAAACGAGAGGCAATGCCTGTGTTCCTCATCGACGGCAATCTCCACTGGAGCGCCTCGGACCTGACCGCCGCGGCGGCGTGCGAGTACGCCCTCCTGCGCACCCTCGACTACAAGACTCCACAGGGCCGAGCCGGATCGAAGTCGAAGGTCGACCCGCTGCATGCAGCACATCGCGCGACTGGGGGACAGCACGAGGCGCGAACTCCTCGCCGAGCTCCAGGCCGACCGTGACGTCGTCGATACTCGACCGCGTGCGGACAACCGCCGTACACGACGGCGGCGCTGGAGGCGGCTCGCGACGCCACGCGAGGGCGTTCGCGTCCGACGCCGAGGCGTCGTCTACCAGGCCGCGTTCTTCGACGGCGAGTTCTTCGGGTACGCCGACTTCGTCGAGCGGCGCCGACGACGGCTGGGTGGTGTGCGACGCCAAGCTGGCCCGTCAGGCCAAGCCGCAGGCGCTGCTGCAGCTCGGCGCCTACGCCGAGCAGATCCGCGAGCTGGGCCTGCCGCTCGTCGTCGACCGTGTCGCTCCTGCTCGGCAACGGCGAGCGTGCGGACTTCCCGGTCGCCGATGTGCTCCCGGTGTTCCGCGAGCGCCGCGAGCGGCTCCGCGTCCTGCTCGCCGACGCACCGTGCCGGCGACACGCCCGTCGCCTGGGGCGCACGACGCCATCGTCGCCTGCGGCAGCGTGCGCCGAGTGCCAGCACGCCGCCGAGGCAGCCGAACGACCTCATCCTGGTGGCCGGGCTGCGCATGGACCAGCGCCGCAAGCTGCGGGCCGCCGGCATCGAGACCGTCGCCGACCTCGCCGGCCGTCGACGCAAGCCGGCGGGCATGGCGCCGGCGACGTTCGCCAAGCTGCGCGCCCAGGCAGCGCTGCAGTGGAAGCAGCATGCAGGCCGGCGCAGGGTGCGCCGGTCCGAGTACGAGCTGCACGACCGCCGCCAGACGCTCGCGCGCCTGCCGGCCCCGTCGCGCGGGCGACCTGTTCTTCGACTTCGAGGGCGACCCGCTCTACGACGAGGGCGACCTGGTCGCGCATCGGGACTGGAGTACCTGTGGGGCGTGCATGAGCCGCGCGCGAGCGGCAGTTCGTGCCGCTGTGGGCGCACGAGCTCGCGGCGAGGAGCGCGCGGCGTTCGTCGAGTTCATCGACTTCGTCGCCGAGTGCCGCGCCAAGCACCCGGACATGCACATCTACCACTACGCGCCGTACGAGACCACGGCGCTCAAGCGGCTCGCGATGCGCTACCAGACCAACGAGGACGAGCTCGACGACCTGCTGCGGTCCGAGGTCTTCGTCGACCTCTACGCCACGGTCCGCGGCTCGGTCCGCGTCTCGCAGCCGTCGTACAGCATCAAGAAGCTCGAGCCGCTCTACATGGGCGACGAGCTGCGGCGACGAGGACGACGTCCAGGCGGCGGCGCGTCCGTCGTCGCCTACCACGAGTACCGCGACGCTGCGGGAGACGCGATCCGGACGGCCGCGGACGCGCGGCTCGACGGCGCTCGCGGACTACAACAGGTACGACTGCCTCTCGACCCTGCGGCTGCGCGACTGGCTGCTCGAGCTCGCGCGGCCGGAGGCCGGCTGTCGCGCGACCAGATCAGCCGAGGATCGAGGCGTCAGGGCGAGGAGCTCTCCGAGCAGGACCCGGTCTTCGTCGACGCTGCTGGCCAGGTCCGGCCCGACGCCGCGCGCCGGAGCGCACGCCCGAGCAGCAGGCCTACGCGATGCTCGCCACCGCCTCGGCTACTACCGCCGCGAGCGCAAGCCGTTCTGGTGGGAGCACTTCGACCGCCTGCATGCACCCGCTCGACGAGTGGGCCGACACCCGCGACGTGTTCGTCGTCGAGTCCGCCGAGGTCGTCGCAGGACTGGGCGTGCCCGAGGCCGGCAGAGGCAGCGAACCCGCGCCGGACGGTACGGCTCGCGGCGACTGGGCACCCGGCAGCACGCCCGGTGCAGCGCGTCCAGGTCGTCTACGCGACGCCCGCACCGCCCGAGGTGCTGCGGCCCGACGGCGCGCCGTACGGCGCCGGCCGACGCCGACAGGCTCGACGACCGACCACGACGACCCGCGGGTCGTCCTGCTCACCGAGAGTCGCAAGCCCGGCGGACACGTTCGCCGACCTCCCGGTGGCGCTCGTGCCCGGCACGCCGCCGCAGACGCCAGGACATCGAAGCGCCATCACGGACGGTCGCGCGCCGCGCGCTGCGGCCTCGGCGAGCGCTGCCCGACGCGGCGCCGCGCTCGACATGCTGGCCGCGGCGCACTCCGCGGCTGCGTGCGGCGCGCGCGCTGCCGCGACACGGGACGACGATCAGACGACGTCGTCGCGGCGCTCGTCGGCGATGGACGACTCCTACGTCGCGGTCCAGGGGCCGCCCGGCACCGGCAAGACCTATCACCGGGTCGCGGGTCGTCAAGACGCTGGTCGAGCAGCACCGCTGGCGCGTCGGCGTCGTCGCCCAGTCCCACGCCGTCGTGGAGAACATGCTCGACGGCATCGTGAAGGCCGGGCCTCGACCCGGCACCTGGTCGGCAAGAGCGCAAGAACCGACGCGCCCAGAGCCCGACGTGGACCGAGCTCGAGCGACAGACGGCTCGAGCACGTTCCTCGACGAGCACGCCGACACCGGCTGCGTCCTCGGCGGCACCGCGTGGACCTTCGCCAACGACGAAGCTGATCGACGCCGCGCGGACTGGACCTGCTGGTCATCGACGAGGCCGGCAGTTCTCGCTCGCGCCCACGCTCGCCGCGTCGGTCGCGCCCAGCGGCTGCTGCTGCTCGGCGACCCGCAGCAGCTGCCGCAGGTCAGCCAGGGCACCCACGCCGAACCGGTCGACACGTCGGCGCTCGGCTGGCTCATGGACGAGCACGACACGATCCCCGACGACCTCGGCTACTTCCTCGGCGAGTCGTACCGGATGCACCCGAGCGCTCTGCGCCAAGGTCTCGACGCTGTCCTACGAGGGACGCCTGCAGTCTGCACGCCGCGGCGTCCAGCGCGTCAGCTCGACGGCGTCGAGCCCGGCCTGCGAGGTCGTCGACGTCGACCACACCGGCAACCGCACCGAGTCGCCGGAGGAGGCCGACGAGGTCGTCGCGCAGGTCGGCGCGCTCCTCGGCGCGCCCTGGACCGACCCGGACGAGTCGACGACGCCGCGGCCGCTGGACCAGGCGCGACTTCCTGGTGGTCGCGCCGTACAACGCCCAGGTCGACCTGATCCGCAAGCAGCTCGACGCGGCCGGGCTGCGCGGCGTGCGGGTCGGCACCGTCGACAAGTTCCAGGGTCAGGAGGCGCCGGTCGCGATCGTCTCGATGACCGCGTCCTCGCCGGCGACGTGCCGCGCGGGATGGGTTTCCTGCTGAACCGCAACCGGGTCAACGTCGCGGTGTCGCGCGCGCAGTGGACGGCGGTCCTCATCCGGTCCGAGGCCCTGACCGCCTTCATGCCGAGCCAGCCGCACGGCGTGCTCGAGCTCGGGCGCGTTCATCGGGCTCTGCCAATCGACGGACGTGCGAAGTCTGGTCGAAAAACGCGGTCGAGTAGCGCGTGACTGTCGGCACCGCGTGCCTCGGGGAACGCTGCGACCGGACCTGTCCGGTCCACCTGACAAGAACTGTCGGTGGCGACACCTAACGTGGGGCACAGGGTCGAGGAAAGGGGGTCTCACGTGAGTGCTGAGATCAGTGAGTGGGCGCAGGGTATGGACCGCGCGTGGTGGGAGTTCCAGCAGGTGCTGGCGGCGCGGCTGGCCGTGCTGGGGGAGCGGGGAGGTCGTCACCCTGGCGGTGCAGGACTGCTGCCGAGGAGCAGGAGGGGAGCGCGCCGTACGTGCAGTTCCTGGGTTTCGAGGACGGGGTGCTCGGGGAGGTCTCGGGCAACCGCTGGCTGGCGCCGGCGTACAAGCTGGGCGGCGAGGACCTGGAGGTGCTCAGCGTGATCGGCTGGCGCCCGCCGGAGGACGAGAGTGATCCAACGAGTCCAACTACCGCTTCGATGCGGACTCCGACGAGCTCCACGGCTGGCCGGGATGACGGTGCAGGCGCTCCAGGTGGTGTTCGGCGTGGTGCACCCGGCGTTCTTGGAGCTCGGGCAGGCCTCGTCCCGGACTCCGATGACGGCGTCGACACCTCGGAGCTGGAGCTCGTGGTGTCGTGCCCGACGACGCACGAGGAGCTGGCCACACACGTCGACGCGGTGCTGACCGGAGTTCTCGGCGACCAGCCGTGGCACGACGGTGACGGTGACATCCCCGTGCAGTACGGCGAATCGGTGGCCTACGTGCGGGTGTTCGAGGAGCCGCTGGCGCTGGAGGTCTACTCCGTCGTGGTCGACGGGCTCGAGCACGAGGACCGCGCGCTGGTCGAGGTCAACGTGCTCAACCGGGCCCTGCCCGGTCCGACGTACGCCGTGCTCGGCGACCGGATCGTCGCCCGCCGTCGGATCCCGGTCGAGCCGTTCGTGGCCCAGGATCTGCGTGTCGGCGCTCGCCGAGTTCGCCGAGGTCGACTCCGTGGCGGCCGATCTGGTGATGCGCTGCGGCGGTCGACGCTGGCTCGCCGAGCCGACCGCGGCCCCGACCGAGCGCCGTCTGTCCGTGCGCTCGCGGATGCGCACGCTCGTGCAGCTCGAGGCCGACCAGCCGGGCTCGGTCTCGCCCGAGCTCGCCGCGCACGTGCTCGGCCACGACCAGCGCACGATCCTCGAGCAGATCACGCGGCTCAAGCGCGAGGAGCGCACCACGCTCGTACCACTGCTCCGCGCCGCGCTGCGGGTCGTCGTGGAGGCCGGGCTCGAGCAGGGGAGCCCGGCATGATGGCCCCGCCGGTCGGCCCGGTGACAGTCGTACGACGTCGAGCGGGGCTCCTGCCCACGCTGCGGGTCCTCGTTGGTGACGCACTTTTGGTGATCGGGCTGATGGCCGGGTCGCTCGACGGCCCGGGCTGGGCGGTGCCGGTCGGCTGCGTCCACCCCGGGCACGACCGCGTGTGCGGGTCGTGCGGGCTGGAGTGGATCGCGGGTCCTCAGAGGTCCGGGCGGTGTCGCGGTGACCGCACGGTGCCGGCCCGAGGAGCCGACGTTCCTGACCGACTCCGAGCGCCAGGTGTGGGAGCGGCTGCGCGACACGCTGCCGGGTGAGGCGATCCTGCTCGCCGGGCTCCGGATCACCGACAGGACAAGGACCACGAGGCCGACCTGGTCGTGCTGTGGCCCGAGGTCGGGATCGTGGTGCTCGAGGTGAAGGGCGGCCAGGTCCGCTACGACGGCGACTCCTGGTGGCGTCGCGCCATGGGCCACGAGGACCGGGTGAAGCCGGTCGAGCAGGCGATGCTGACCAAGTACGCGATCCGCGAGTACGTCGAGGCCGACCCCCGGTGGGGCGGCCGCGGGCAGTGGGTGGGCGCACGGCGTGGTCACGCCGTACTCCGACTTCCCGGCGACTTCGCAGCGCCGACTGCCCGCGCTGGGCGCTTCACGGGCAGGCCGACCAGGTCGACCTCGCCGAGCGGGTGCGCCGACAACGCGATCGGGACTGGCCACGGCAAGCGTCGCGCCGACCGCCGACGACGTCGAGCTGGTCAGTCGAGATCCTGCGCGGTCGCGGGTTCACACGTCGCACGACCTCAACGCCGAGGCGGCCGAGCGGCCGCACGCGGCCGATCGACTGACCAACGAGCAGGCGATGCTGCTCAAGGTGACCCGGCTGCTCACCGGGTCGAGGTCCGCGGCGGCGCCGGCAGCGGCAAGACCGTGCTCGCGCTCGCCCAGGCCAGGGAGCTCTCCGCCGGGCACGACGGGCGCCCGGCCAGCGGGTGGCGCTGCTGTGCTACTCGATCGGTCTCGGCGATACCTCAAGCGGAGGTGGCGACCTGGACCGGCGCCAGCGGCCGGCGTTCGTCGGGACGTACGCCGAGCTCGGCCGGCAGTGGGGCGCACCCGACGGCGACCGCGAGGACAGCGCGTTCTGGGAGGACGGCTGCCGGCGCCGATGGCCGAGCTCGGCGGCGGCTGCCCGACGGGCAAGCGGTTCGACGCCTTCGTCGTCGACGAGGCGCAGGACTTCGCCGACTCGTGGTGGACCCCGCTGCTCGCGCTGCGATGCGTGACGAGGAGGCCGGCGGGCTGTTACGTCTACTCCGACGAGAACCAGCGGATCTTCGCCCGCTTCGGCCGGCCGCCGGTGCCGCTCGTGCCGCTGGTCCTCGACCACAACCTGCGCAACACCAAGCAGATCTACGAGGCGTTCGGGCCGCTCGCGCCGACCCGGATGACGCGCGCGGGGCGGTGACGGGGTGGAGGTCGACTTCCTGCCGGTCGCGGCAAGGATGCGCTCGAGATGGCCGACGACGGCCGTCGACATCCTGCTCGACAGCGGCTGGGCCCCGAGCAACATCGCCGTGCTCACCACCGGATCAGCGTCACCCGACGCAGATCGCCGAGACCGAGCGCGCTCGGCCAGGTCGGCTACTGGAAGACCTACTGGGACGACGAGGAGGTCTTCTACGGCCACGTCCTCGGCTGCAAGGGTCTCGAGCGGCCGGCGGTCGTGCTGTGCGTCAACGATCCGAGGTCCGCGACCGCTCCCGCGAGAAGCTCTACGTCGGGATGTCGCGCGCCACCGACCAGCTGATCGTGGTCGGTGACCCGGACGTCGTCCGCGAGATGGGCGGGCCTGAGGTCGCGCGGCGGCTGGGCGTGTGATCCCACTCGTGCAGATGTGACGGCGCAATTCGTTCACCAGCTGAGGAGATGATGGTGGCATGAGCTGGTTCGTTCCTCTGGCAAAGAATGGCGGAAAGTACGCCCTCAAGTACGGTCCACACGTCAAGCAGGCATGGGATTCCGTTGGGCCCCAAGCGGTAGATGCGAGCAAGCGGGCAGCGCTGTCCCAGGCCAGGCGTCGACAAGCGCTCGCGAAGGCCGCGACGCTGGTCGATGGTGCGGTCATCAAGACCGTGCATCAGGGCGACACCATCTGGGTGGTGCTGGCGGGCGAGGAGCCCGTCGAAGCCGTTCCCGAGTCGACCACTTCGCTGGACGACCTCCTGCGCGGGGTAGACATGTCCAAGAGACTGACGTGGGCGTCGTACGAAACCAGGCGTCTACGGGCGCGCGCTAAACGCGTCCGAGCTCGACGCCGCGCCGAGTAGTCGAGAGCTGCAGGCCGATGAAGGTCGAGCGGATGATCGGCTGGCACCATCATTCGAGCTCACGTGACTGCGACCGGGTGGAGACCCGATGCACCTGACCCCCGCCCAGCACGACCGCGCCGCCGGCGTCCTCCTGGGCCAAGCGCTGCGGTGACGCGCTCGGGGTGCCGTACGAGTTCGCGACGCCTCCAGCAGCCGACGAGCTGGCCGAGATGACGGGTGGCGGGCTCGGCGACTTCGCGCCGGGGGAGTGGAGCGACGACACCTCGATGGCGGTCGCGATCGCCGAGGTCGCGGCCACGGGTGCCGACCTGCGCACCGACGAGGCGCTGGACGCCGTCGCGGCCGACTTCCTGCGCTGGTACGACGACGGGCCGGCGGACATCGGGATCCAGACCCGGTCGGTGCTCGAGGCGACGTCGGCACGCCGTCCGACCGGCGGGGCGGGCTGGGCGAGGTGATGCGTCTCGAGGCCGCCGTCTACGCCCAGGGGCATCCGCTGTCGGCGGGCAACGGCGCCCTGATGCGCACCGGGCCGGTCGCGCTCGCCCACCTCGACGACCGCGACGCCTGCGCGCAGGCGGCGCGCGCGGTCGCGTCGTCTGACGCACGCCGACCCGCTGGCCGGGGACTCCTGCGTGCTGTGGGGCGAGGCGATCCGGGTGGCGGTGCGCGACGGTGACATCGACGTACGCGGCGGGCTCGACCTGCTGCCCGAGGAACGCCGGGACCAGTGGACGAAGTGGCTCGGGGAGGCGGAGACGGCACCACCCGGGCGGTTCACGCCCAACGGGTTCACCGTCACCGCTCTCCAGGCCGCGGCCTCGGTGGTGCTGCAGACGCCGGTGCCGGGCGACGCTCCGAGTGCACCATCTGCAGGACGCGCTGCACGCCGCCGTACGCATCGGCGACGACACCGACACCGTCGCGGCGATCGCCGGTGCGCTGCTCGGTGCGCGCTGGGGTGCGAGCGCGGTACCCGAGAAATGGCGTCGGGCGGTGCACGGCTGGCCGGGTCGGGCCGCCGGCGACCTGGTGTCGCTCGCCGCGCTCACCGTGGGCGGGGCCGGGATGCCGGAGACGCACAGCTGAACCGTGGGTGAGCCCCCGCATCACGATCACGAGGACTTGTTCGTCGTCCACCCGCGCCGGCGAGCCGTCCCAGGGACGAGCCGATGACTCAACCAGGGAGTCGTCTCACGAGGCCATCGAGGATCAGGCCGAGCCCGGCCTCGAACGCCTCCTCGTGGTCGATCGGGGTCGACGGGATCCCGTCGTCGCTGCCGTCGGCGCCGACCGCGTCGGCTTGTTCCTCCAGCACGCTGCCGACCGTGAAGCGGCTGGCGGCCAGCGTCGCCATCTGTGCGCTCCGCTCGGGCACCCCCGAAGCGACCAGGAACGCCAGCTTGTGCGTGGTCCGTTCGAGGTCAGTGCCGCCGGGGTGGCTCCCGGCGTGCAGCCGGGCGCCGTCGCGGCGGAGGAGCAGCGTGCGCCTGAAGCTGCGGTTGTTCTCGAGGAACCATGCCCGCCAGTCATCGCCAGGCGACGGTAGCGGGGCCGTCGCGTGCGGTGTCATGGCCGCCTCGGCCATGGCGGCGAGGAGCAGCTTCTTGCTGGCGAAGTGCCAGTACAACGACGGCTGCTCGACGCCCAGTCGTCTCGCCAGCGCCCGGGTGCTGACCGCGTCCAGGCCGACCTCATCGAGCAGGTCGAGCGCCTCGACCAGCACGTTCTCCCGTTGCAGCTTGACCACGTTGACAATCTATCAGCGATAGGTCACCGTTGGAACCGAACCTATCAGTGAAAGATTTTCAGGAGGACACCATGCGACCCACCCCGAGCTCGTCCCTGAAGGTGCTGATCTGCGGCGGTGGCGTCGCCGGGCCGGCCCTGGCCTACTGGTTGGCCCGAGGCGGCCACCGCGTCACGGTGGTCGAGCGATTCCCGGCGCTCCGGGCCGGCGGGGCCCAGGTCGATCTCCGCGCTCAGGGCGTCGACGCCGTCGACCGGATGGGCCTGCTCGACGTCGTCAAGTCACAAGCTGGTCGACGAGCCCGGCGTCAGGTTCGTCGATGCCCGGGGCCGGGCCAGGGGCACGATCATGGCCAACACGTCGGGGCAGGGTCGCCAGAGCCTGACCTCGGAGTACGAGATCATGCGCGGGGACCTGGTCCGGATCCTGCACGACGCGACGAAGCACGACGTCGACTACCGCTTCGGCATCGCCCTGGACCACTTCGAGCAGCACCAGGACCGCGTCGTGGCGCACTTCTCCGACGGCATCCTCCGAGCGAGTTCGACCTGCTGGTCGGCGCGGACGGCCAGGGGTCCCGCGTCCGGAGCGCGATCCTGCCGACCGGTTCGCCGGACCCCTACGTGCGGCTGGGGATCCACATGGCGTACTGGTTCATCCCCCGGATCGCGTCGGACCGCGACATCCGCGACACCTACGTCGCTCCGGGCGGGCGGATGATGTTCCGCAGGAGCCACAACCCCGACGAGACCCAGGTGTACTTCATCCTGCGTGAGTCGTCGCAGGAGGCCTCGGCCGTGCACCGGGAGCCGGTCGAGCGGCAGAAGCAGTTCTGGGCCGAACGGTTCCGCGGCGCCGGCTGGCAGACCGACCGCTTCATCGAGGCGATGGGTGCCGCGGAGAACTTCTACTCCCAGGAGGTCGTCCAGGTCCGCACGCCCACCTGGTCCGACCGGCGGGTGGTGCTGCTCGGCGACGCCGCTCACTGCGCGTCGCCGTTCAGCGGGATGGGGATCTCCGGCGGGCTCGTCGGCGCCTACGTCCTCGGCGACGAGATCAACCGGCACTCCGACGACATCCCGGTGGCGCTGAGCAACTACGACACCGTGCTGCGGCCCTTCGTCGAGGAGATCCAGGGCTCCGCCCACCCGCGCCTCCTGCGACTGGGCATGCCGCGCACGGCTCTCGGGGTGCGAGTGGTGCAGACGGCCACGACCGCCGCCACCGCCCTGCACATCCCCGATCTCGTCGCGCGCCTCTCGCGAGAGGATCGCGGCGGGAGCTGGGAGCTCCCGGAAGCGCTGGAAACCCTCGCGGTGTGACCCACCCGGCCTCCTTCAGCGGCGTCGGTCAGTGGGGTGATCGGCTCACTGGGTCTCCACGCGGGTCTCGACGCGGGCCTCGACGGCTCGCTGGCGCTCCCTGCTCGACCTGAATCGCTGGTGCTCGCTGCTCGACCACCGGAAACGGGGACGGCGACCGGGACGCTCCGGACCCGCATGCCGGTCGCGGTCGCCGCGGTGAGCAGCAGCACGGCCGAGCAGATCCACCAGGTGGTGCGGAAGCCGTCGAGGGCGCCCACGCCGGTGCGGTCGCCGACGACCGCGAACAGGATGCTGACCCCGAGCACGAAGCCGACCTGGCGCGCCATCGTGACCACGCCGCTGCCCGTGGCGAACTGGTCGCTGCGCAGGTCGTGGGTGGCGCCCGCCATCAGGTTGGGCAGGGCCAGCCCGACCCCGATCCCGCCGAGCAGCCAGCCGGGCAGGAAGGCCGCGGCGTACGACGGCTCGGTGCCCATCTGCACCAGCCGCACCACGACGCCGACCGCCATCAGCACCGATCCGACGGAGATCAGCGTGGCCGGCTGGTAGCGGGTGAGGAAGCGACCGGCGAAGGCGACGGTGAGCGGCACCATCGCCGGACCGGCCGCGACCGCGAAGCCGGTGACCAGGGCGGAGTAGCCCCAGATCTGCTGCAGCCAGAGGATGCTGACCAGCAGGTTCACCCCGAACGCGAGATTGAAGACCAGCATCGACAACGTGGCCCAGCGGAACGTGCGCACGGCGAGCAGCTCGGGGTGGATCACCGGGGCGACGTGGCGACGCGAGCGCGGCACGAACAGGGCGAGGGCCACCGCGGCGAGGGCCAGGCTGGCCAGGGTGCGGGCGCTGCCCCAGCCCCAGGTCGGGCTCTCGACGAGCCCGAGCGCGAGCAGTCCGACGGCGGCCGCGAACAGGACGGCGCCGGCCAGGTCGGGCACGGGCGCGTCGGCGTCGGGGCGCACCTCGCGGACCTCGCGGACGCCGAGCGCCAGCAGCAGCACCCCCACGGGGACGTTGATCAGGAACACCCACTGCCAGCCGAACTGGGTGAGTACGCCCCCGATGCTCGGCCCGATCGCGGCGGCGATCGCACCCGCCGCGGCCCACAGGCGTACGCCGCTCGCCCGGCGCTCCGGGGGCAGCACGGCCAGCAGCAGCCCGAGGCTGGTCGGGGTCATCGCGGCCGCACCCGCGGCCTGGGCCACCCGGGAGCCGACCAGCACCCACACGTCGCCGCTCAGCGCGCAGCCGATGCTGGCGATGGTGAACAGCGCCAGCCCGGCGAGGAAGATCGTGCGCCGGCCGTAGCGGTCGGCGAGCCGGCCGAGCGGGACGAGCAGCGCGGCGTAGGTGACGGCGTAGGCGTTGAGGATCCAGCTCAGGTCGGCCGTCGTGGGGCCCGAGGCCGTGCCCACGCCGAGGCTGGAGCCGATGTCGTCGAAGGCGACGTTGACCACGAACAGGTCGAGGGAGGACATGAACGCCGCCCCCACCGCGACCAGCAGGACGAGCCGGACGCGCAGGTCGACGGGCTGGCTTTCATCAGTCACAGTCAGGACCCTAAGCCGCTGACTAGCGTTATAGCAAGTCAGATCGGTAGGGTGCTGGGCATGGACCACCTGGCCGAACGCACCGCGTCGCGCAACGAGAACTGCTCGGTCGCGCGCACCCTCGACCTGATCGGCAGCCGCGTCACCCTGCTGCTGCTGCGCGAGGCCTTCCTCGGCACCCGTCGCTTCGACGACTTCGCCGAGCGGGTCGACGTCTCCGAGCCCACCGCCGCCCGCCGGCTGCGCGAGCTCACCGGCGCGGGCCTGCTCGAGCAGGTGCCCTACCGCGAGCCCGGTCAGCGCGAGCGCCACGAGTACCGCCTGACCGACAAGGGTCGTGACCTGATGCCGGTGATCGCGGCCCTGCGCGAGTGGGGCGACGCGTGGGCACCCGGGCCCGGACGGGCCGCCGTTCCACACCGTGCACACCGACTGTGGCGCCCCGGTGCACGCGGTGCTGCGCTGCGAGTCCGAGCACCCGGTCGGCATCAGCGAGCAGGCGCTGGTGGCCGGGCCCGCGCCTCATGGCAGCGCTGGTTGACCAGTACGGCCAAGATGTCCCTGTTCTGGCTGCCTACAGTGAAGCCCATGGCATCAGACCAGGTCAGCAGAGCCTTGAGTGCACTCGTGCAGGAGCGCGACTGGTCGCAGTTTCACTCGCCCGAGAATCTCGCCAAAAGCATCGTCATCGAAGCGGCTGAGCTTCCTGGAGTGCTTCCAGTGGAACGGTCGACGCTGACGACGGAGCCGTGGTCGAGGGAGAGCTGGCCGACGTCCTGACCTACTGCCTTCCTGCTCGGCCGACCGGCTCGGTCTCGACCCCGATCAGATCGTGTTGAACAAGCTTGCGCGTCGACCCAGGGCGAAGTACCCGGTCGAGAACTCCCGTGGACGGAGCACGAAGTATGACGAGCTTTGGGATCCAAGAGTTCTCCTTCGAACGGCGATCAGCTGCGACGGTGGGCTGCAGGGGGCTGATAGCCGATAGCGCAACTGGCCGGTCGTCTACACCCTGGACGACTCCCGAGAGGTGTACGTCGGGGAGTCGCTGAACGCTGGCGGCGCGGACTGGGGCAACATCTTGACTCGGCGACAAGCGTCGGCTGAGCACTGCGCACGCGTCGTCATCGACGCGACCTTCAACAAGTCGGTCTGCCTCGATCTCGAGTCCTACCTCATCCGGCTGCTCGCCGGCGACGGCCAGCTCCAGGTCCTCAACCGCAACGAGGGCATCACCGACGCCGACTACTACGGCCGCGACGGACTACCAGGCGAAGTTCGACGAGATCTTCGACGACGCTCGCGAGCGCGGGCTGTTCACCCGCCCGGTCCGCGAGATCGAGAACACCGACCTCTTCAAGCTGTCGCCCTTCAAGGCGCTGACCGCCGACCAGGCCGATCGCCGTCGAGGACATCCTCGAGCGGCCTGTTCGACGACCTCGAGACACGACGCCCGAGCCGCGATCGTGATCCAGGGCGACCCCGGCACCGGCAAGACCGTCGTCGCGATCTATCCTCATCAAGCTGCTCAGCGACATCCAGCACGCCGATCTCGACGCGAACCCGGCGACGGCGACTCGGTCCTGTCCGATTTCTTCGTACCCTGGCTACCCAGAGCTGCTCGACGACTTCCGGGTCGGCCTCGTCGTGCCGCAGCAGTCGCTCCGCAAGTCGATCGAGCAAGGTCTTCAAGCAAGACTCCCGGGCTCGACCCGCGCCATGGTCCTCACCCCGTTCGAGGTGGGCAGCAGCGCCGAGCAGTTACGACCTGCTGATCGTCGACGAGGCCCACCGCCTGAACCAGCGCGCGAACCAGGCCGTCGGGCCTGCAGAACAGCGATGTTCGCGGACATCAACGTCGAAGCTCTTCGGCGCACGACGACCTGTCGAAGCACCCAGCTCGACTGGATCACCGCCAAGAGCAAGCACCAGATCTACCTCGTCGACGCCGCGCAGTCGGTGCGCCCTGCCGACCTCCGCACGCTCAGCCCTCGATGACCTCGTCACGACCGCCCAGCGAGCGCGGCGCTACTACCAGCTGACGTCGCAGATGCGGGTGCGCGCCGGTGCAGGACTACGTCGGTTACGTCCGGCCGTGCTCTGAGCGCCAACCGCCAGCACGCCGAGCGAGTTCCCCGGCTACGACCTGCGCTTCTTCGACGACCTCGGCCGCGATGCGCGCGACCGATCGCTGCGAGAGAACGCGAGGCCGGGCTCGCACGACTGCTCGCCGGCTACGCCTGGCAGTGGAGCAGCAAGAACGACCCGCACGCGCATCGACATCGAGATCGACGGCGTGAAGCTCCGCTGGAACCAGACCGCAGTCGACTGGGTCAACTCGCCGACCTCCGTCGACGAGGTCGGCTCCATCCACACCATCCAGGGCTACGACCTCAACTACGCCGGCGTCATCATCGGCCGGGACCTGCGCTACGACCCGACCGCGGCCGTGTCGTCTTCGACCGGGCCGAACTACTTCGACACGCGACGGCACAGCGAACAACCCCACGCTCGGGCATCACCTACACCGACGACGACCTCCTCCAGTTCGTCCGCAACATCTACGCGGTCCTGCTCACCCGCGGGATCCGCGGCACCTACGTCTACGTCTGCGATCCGGACCTGCGCGAGCACCTACGTCAGTTCTTCGTCGGTCAGGGCCCAAGCCAGAAGGTCTGAGAGGCGCTCGGAGAGGAGTGTTGGTCACGCTCACGAGAGGACGTCAAGTGCATTCAGCGGGCGCCTGTAGCGAGCAGCCGCACGCTCAAAACATTCACAACCTCTGGTAAGTCGCGAGGGCCACGTCGAGACCGCAGCACAGCAGCGGCGGCACCCGTCCGTCGAAGATCCGCCAGCCGAGCATGACCGGGGCGGAGGGCTGGGCATTGTTGGAGATGCGTGCGTACGCGAGTCTGTCGGGCGAAGACGGATGCGCGGACGAGGCTGGCCATGAGACCCGCTCTCGGGTTGGCTGGACCTCCGGCCGCGATGCGCGTCGGACGCCTGGAGGGTGCTTGCGGTGAAGGCCGCTGGGCTTGACCTTCCCGTCCCGAGCGGTCGAGCAACGAGGGAGCCCGTAAGTGGCACGTTCGCTGACGCCAGGCCTCCCGAACGGGTCAGCCGACCAGCGCGGCCACGTAGTACGACGGGACCTCCGGCGTCCCGCCGTACCCCTGGGCAGGTACGAGGCCGGGCCGGTGATCTCCAGAGGCGTCCAGACGCCCTGCTGCTCCAACCGGTCGATGCATGGCGGGGCGCTAACGGGGCTGCCAGAGGTCCACACGCTGAGCTGACGACGACGAGGCCAAGCGGGCGGGCGACCCTCGCGAGCTAGCGCCACACGACCTCCACGGCCAGCAGCTAGGTCATCACTCCCACGCAGACCCCGACAGTCTGACGCTGTCGTCCTCGAACGGGAGCCGCTGCTGGAGGTCGGCGTGCTCGACGAGGTCGTACGCCCCGCTCTGCTCGGCGATATCGAGCGACGCCCTCGAGATGTCGAGTCCGTGCAGGTGACCCGGCGAACTCCGCGTTCGGCGCAAGGGCCTGGCCGACCAGTCCGGTGCCGCACCCGACGTCGAACACCGAGCCGGCTTCGGGTTGGCGAGTCACCACGATCTGCGTCACGACCGTCGGGAGCCTGGTAGGACCACGAGTTCAGGTCGGCGTCGTAGCCCTCCGCCCATGCGTCGTACCGTGCCGCGACGGCGTGGGGATCGGTCGTGCCTTTGTGCAGACCAGTCGCTGATGGGAACGGGATCGGTAGCCATCGACGCAGCGTATCACGCTCCGGTTGCGCCCGGGGCCGGGGATCAGCGGGAAGAGAAGCAGAAGGTTGATGGTTCAACGATCATGAAGAAGATCGGGTTCCTGTCCTTCGGCCACTGGACCCCCTCGCCGCACTCGCAGACCCGCTCGGCCTCCGACGTGCTGCTGCAGTCCATCGACCTCGCGGTCGCCGCCGAGGAGGTCGGCGCCGACGGCGCGTACTTCCGGGTGCACCACTTCGCCCAGCAGCTCGCCTCGCCGTTCCCGCTGCTCGCCGCGGTCGGCGCGCGCACCAGCCGGATCGAGATCGGCACCGGCGTGATCGACATGCGCTACGAGAACCCGCTCTACATGGCCGAGGACGCCGGCTCGGCCGACCTCATCTCCGGCGGCCGGCTGCAGCTCGGCATCAGCCGGGGATCACCGGAGCAGGTCGTCGACGGCTACCGCTACTTCGGCTACGCAGCCGGCCGAGGGCCAGGACCACGCCGACATGGCGCGCGAGCACACCGCGGTGCTTCCTCGAGGTGCTCGAGGGCGAGGGCTTCGCCGAGCCCAACCCGCGACCGATGTTCCCCAACCCGCCCGGGCTGCTGCGCATCGAGCCGCACTCGCCGGGTCTGCGCGAGCGGATCTGGTGGGGCGCCGGCACCCGGGCGACCGCGGAGTGGACCGCCGAGCAGGGGATGAACCTGATGAGCTCGACCCTGCTCAGCGAGGACACCGGCGTGCCGTTCCACCAGCTGCAGGCCGAGCAGATCGAGCGGTTCCGCAAGGCCTGGGCCGACGCCGGCCACGGCCGCGAGCCGCGGGTCTCGGTGAGCCGCAGCATCTTCCCGATCGTCAGCGACCTCGACCGGGCCTACTTCGGCCGCGAGGGCCGCGGCAGCGACCAGGTCGGCTACCTCGACGGCGGCACGGCCCGCTTCGGCAAGACCTACGCCGGCGAGCCCGACCGGCTGGTCGCAGGAGCTGGCCGCCGACGAGGCGATCGCCGCCGCCGACACCCTGCTGCTGACCATCCCCAACCAGCTCGGCGTCGACTACTGCGCCCACGTGCTGGAGACGGTCGTGACCGACGTCGCGCCGGAGCTCGGCTGGCGCTGAGCGGCACCTGGTGTGTCGTTTCACGACCACATCGGGTCGAGTCCACAGGCCGGACGCCGGGACCGTCGCTGGTTGAGGAAGGACGCAGTCCTGTCTCGAAACCACGCACCGCACCGCATCGGGTCGGTGGGTTTCGAGCCGGCTCTGGTGGGCCTCCTCGACCAGCGTGGGCTCCGCGTTCGACGCAGTCCCTGACCGCGACGTTGTCGTGGCCGCAAGGTGTGGTGCGTCATTCGACGTCCACACGTAGCAGCCTGAGCCGGGTTGTGCACAGGCTCGCTGTCGACGGCCCCGGAGTACGGCTCCGAGGACCAGCGTGGGCCCATGGCGCACTCCCGCGGACGGAACCCGCGCAACAGGTCCCGTACGACCCGCAAGCAGGAGCGCCCGCGGCGTGCCCGCACCGCGCAGCACACGTTGAGCTTCGGCCCGGGCGACCTGGAAGTCGTACGGCGCGGGGTGGAGGCCGAGGCACGTGGCGATGCGACAACCGCCCTCGAGCTGCACCTGGCCGGCCCCCACCTCACCGGCTCCCTGCGCGAGTCGCGGTTGCGCGAGCTGCTGCAGCTGGGGTCGGACGTGTCGCCGTGGATGGTCTCGCGCTGGATCGTCGCGCAGGTGCTGCGCCGGCTGCTGGTCGAGGACATCGAGCCAGGGAGGCGGGCGCTCGTCACCACGGGTGAGACGGCCTACCGCGGCGTCGATCATCTGCGGCCGATGGGCAAGGATCCGCGCCAGTTCGCCGGCGACGTGGCTGGCGGTGACTGGGTCTGCGCCCAGCTGGCCACCTACGAGTACGGCGGTCTGTCCGACTTCTTGGGTGAGGCGGCGGATCCGCGCTTGATCGATCGCGCCGACCGGATCGAGGAGTGGGCCGACGCCGAGCTGGGCGGCTACCGCCTCGACGACGTGATCGACGACCGGTTGCTGATCACCGACCTGCGTGACGGGCGCTCGCGCGAGGTGCTCAACATCGGGAGCAGCTGGGGTCGCCAGGCAGACGAGCACGTGCTCGGTCGGCTGGTGCCGGTCGGCGTCGGACCGGGACTGATGTTCGAGTCCCGCCCGCTGTTCGTCGACGAGACCACCGCGCAGGGGGTGGCGTGGGGACCGCGTGTGGAGGACGCCGACTGGACGGCTGCACTGGTCCAGGCGCGGGTGGAGGGTCGCCTCCCCCTCGGGTTCTCGGCGCTGCAGCCGACGTCGTTCCTCACCGACCTGCCGCACGGGGGGCCGGCAGGCCTGCGCGCCGGCGACGGCTCCGAATCCGACCCCCGGACGGCGGCTGTGGCGCTCGCGGACCTGGTCCTCGACGAGGTCTCCGGCAACCCGGCACTCGCCTCGCACATGGCGGTGCTGCTGGTCTCCGCCCTCATCGACGACAACCTGAGGGCGGCCATCGTCGAGCGCTGCACGCAACCGCGGCGAGAGGCCGGGTGGCGCGCGCTGGCGGAGGCTCTTGCAGGAGCCGGTGCGAGGACGCGCTCACGCCCTCGCCGAGGGAGCAGGAGCCAAGAGGACCGGCGGCAAGGGAATGAGTGTGGCATAGATGCTACGTTCTGCCACATGGACCGAGTCGCGTCGCGTGACCTGCGCAACCACACGGCCGACGTGCTGCGTCGGGTCTCCGAGGGCGGCCGGGTCGCGGTGACCGTGCACGGCAAGGTGGTGGCCGAGGTCGTGCCGCCCACGGACCAGCGTCCGGGATACCTGACCCGGGCCGCGATGGTGAGCTTGCTGGAGGCTCATCTGGCCGATCCCGGGCTCACCGACGACCTGCGAGCGCTCGGTGTCGGCACGACCGATGATCTCGGACCGATCGGATGATGACCCGAGGACTGCTCGACACCAGCGTGTTCATCGCCCGGGAGTCGGGTCGTCCGATCGAGACCGCGAGCCTGCCGGAAGAGGGCTACGTCAGTGTCGTGACGTTGGCCGAGATGCAGGCGGGGGTGCTCGCGGCGGGCGGCACCGACGTCCGAGCGCGACGGCTGGCCACCCTGGACCGGGTCGCTGCGGTCGCGTCGTTGGACATCGATGCCACCGTGGCCGCCCAGTGGGCGCGACTGCGCGTGCGCCTGCACGAGGCCGGACGCCGGATGGACGCCAATGACGCGTGGATCGCCGCGGTGGCGATGGCCCACGACCTCCCCGTCGTCACCCAGGACACCGACTTCGACGCGCCCGCCGAGCTCGGTCTGGTCAGCGTCGTACGGGTCTGAGAGTGTCTCGAGACCACGCAACGCACGGCGTCCGGTCGGCGGGTTTCGAGACGGCCCTGGCGGGCCTCCTCAACCAGCGGGGGTGGGGGGTGGCTGCGTCCGGGGCCGCGACCGTCGCTGGTTGAGGAAGGACGAAGTCCTGTCTCGAAACCTGGGGAGGCGCGGCGTCGGGTGCGGCGGGTTTCGAGACGGCCCTGGCGGGCTTCCTCAACCAGCGGGGGTGAGGGGTGGCTGCGTCCGGGATCGGGACCGTCGCTGGTTGAGGAAGGACGAAGTCCTGTCTCGAAACCTGGGGAGGCACTGCGTGGGGTGCGGCGGGTTTCGAGACGGCCCTGGCGGGCCTCCTCAACCAGCGGGGGTGGGGGGGTGGCTGCGTCCGGGATCGGGGCCGTCGCTGGTTGAGGAAGGACGAAGTCCTGTCTCGAGACCACGCGACGCGCGGCGTCGGGTGCGGCGGGTTTCGAGACGGCCCTGGCGGGCCTCCTCAACCAGCGGGGGTGAGGGGTGGCTGCGTCCGGGATCGGGACCGTCGCTGGTTGAGGAAGGACGAAGTCCTGTCTCGAAACCTGGGGAGGTACGGCGTGGGGTGCGGCGGGTTTCGAGACGCCCCTGGCGGGCCTCCTCAACCAACGAGGCTCTGGGGTCAGGGGGTGCGGTTCTGCGTCGCGCGGCGCAGGCTGGCGCGCATCGTCTCCAGGGTCAGGGAGAAGTGGTGCTGGGCGCAGCGACCGGCCGCATCGGCGTCGCCCGCGGCGATCAGGTCGACCAGCTCCTGGTGCTGGGCGGTGGCCACCTCGATGAACTCGGGTTCGTAGGGCTCCGAGCCGAAGCCCAAGGTGGCGGCGGCGGTCAGCTGGGCCGAGAGCGACGTCAGGTGCGGGTTGCCGGCGGCGGCGCCGACCAGCCCGTGCAGCCGGCGGTCGAAGGTGCGGGCCTCGATCATCGAGCTGGCGTCGCGGAAGCGGGTCGAGGGCGTCGCGCATCTGCGCCACGTCCTCCTCGGTACGCCGCTCGGCCGCGGCACGCGCGATCATCCCCTCGACCATGCAGCGGTAGTCGAAGAGGTCGAGCAGGCGGGGCAGCTCGACCTCGAGGGTCCGGCGGGCGGTCTCGGGAGCGACGTCCTCCCACGACACCGCCGCGACGAAGCTGCCTCCGCCGCGGCCCCGGCGTACCTCGATCAGGCCGAGGTCGGCGACCTGACCCAGAGCGTGGCGCAGCGTGACCCGGCTGACCCCGAGGCGTTCGGCGAGCTCGCGCTCGGCGGGCAGCCGTTCGCCGGGGGAGTAGGCGCCGACGGCGATCGCGGTGACCAGCCGGTCGGCCAACGAGCTGGTCAAGGATGGTCGTGGGCCGCGCGCGCGGGGCCGGCTTCCTCGACGCTCATGGGAGCAGTCTAGGCAGGACTCGGCAAAGGTATTGTAAGCAGACCATTTAAGTGCCAGGGTACGACGCACCCCCACCGGAGAGGCGGCCCATGGCCACGACGCAGGACTCGCGGATTCCCCGACGCGACCACGACCGGCACGGTCGAGACGCGCGGTGGCCAGACCTGGTACCGCATCACCGGTGAGCTCGGGGCCACCGACGCGAGCCCCCTCGTCGTCCTGCACGGTGGCCCCGGGGCGGGGCACAACTACACGCTGATGATGGCCAACCTCTCCGCCGACGGCCGCGCGGTCGTGCACTACGACCAGATCGGCTGCGGCGGCAGCACCCACCTGCCCGACGCACCGGCCGACTTCTGGACGCGTCGAGCTGTTCGTCGAGGAGCTGCGCAGCGTCGTCGACGCGCTCGGGATCGACCGCTTCCACCTGCTCGGCCAGTCCTGGGGCGGCATGCTCGCGCCGGAGGTGGTGCTCGCCGACGCCGCGGGCATCGTCAGCCTGACCATCTGCGACTCACCGGCGAGCATGGCGCTGTGGCTCGAAGCGGCCGGCGAGCTGCGCGAGGAGCTGCCCGCCGACGTCCAGGCCACGCTCACCGAGCACGAGGAGCGCCGGGACCACCGACTCATCGCAGTACGCCGGCGCGATGCAGGTCTTCTACGACCGGCACGTGTGCCGGGTCGTGCCCAACCCGCCCGAGGTCAGCGACACCTTCGCCCAGCTCGAGGCGGAGCCGACCGTCTACCACACCATGAACGGGCCGAGTGAGTTCCACGTGATCGGCTCCTTGACGGACTGGAGCGTGGTCGAGCGGCTCGACGCGATCACCGTGCCGACGCTCGTGGTCTCCGGGGCGTACGACGAGGCGCGCCCGGCGACCTGGGCGCCGTTCGTCGAGCGCATCGCGGGCGCACGCTCGCACGTCTTCGCCGACTCCAGCCACATGCCGCACGTCGAGGAACCGGAAGCATTCGCCGAGGTCGTCGGGTCCTTCCTCCGCCAGCACGACTGAACCCACCGAGCAGCAGGAGGAACCCATGGCCCAGACCCGGGACGACAGCGGTGTCGAGGAGTTCGGCTACAAGCAGGAGCTGCGCCGGGGGCTGTCCACCGCCGACCTGCTGATCTACGGCCTGGTCTTCATGGTGCCGATCGCACCCTGGGCGATCTTCGGGGTCGTCTTCAACGAGGCCAAGGGGATGGTGCCGCTGGTCTACCTGATCGGCCTGGTCGCGATGATCTTCACCGCGCTCTCCTACGCCCAGATGTCGCGGGCCTTCCCGATCGCCGGCTCCGTCTACTCCTACGTCGGGCGCGGCATCCACCCCCAGCTGGGCTTCCTCGCCGGCTGGACGATCCTGCTCGACTACCTGCTGGTGCCGACCCTGCTCTACGTCTTCGCGGCCGAGTCGATGGCCGGGATCTTCCCCGCCATCCCGCGCTGGGTGTGGATCGTGGTCTTCCTGGCCATCAACACCGGCGTCAACTACGTCGGGATCTCCTTCACCGCGATCGTGAACCGGTTGTTCCTGGCCGCCGAGGTGCTGTTCATCGTGATCTTCGTGGTGATGGCGATCGTCGCGCTGATCCACGGCACCAACGGCGCCGAGCTGACCGCGAAGCCGATCTTCAACCCCGACGAGTTCAGCCCCGGCCTGGTCGCCACCGCGCTGAGCATCGCCGTGCTGAGCTTCCTCGGCTTCGACGGGATCGCGACCCTGTCGGAGGAGAGCAAGGGCGGGCGCGGATCGGCCGGCTTCGCGATGATCGGCGGGCTGGTCATCGTGGCCTTCTTCTTCATCTCCCAGACCTGGCTGGCCGCGATGCTCGTGCCCGACCGCACCTCGTTCACCGACGCGCAGGCCAACAACGCCTTCTTCAGCATCGTCCAGGGCGTCAGCAACCACGGCTGGCAGATCGCGTTCCTGGCCATGAACGCCCTCGCGGTCGGGATCGCCAACGCGGTCGCCGCGCAGAGCGCCACCTCGCGGCTGCTGTTCTCGATGAGTCGCGACGGCCGGCTGCCGAAGTTCCTGTCCTACGTCAACGACCGGACCCGGGTGCCCGAGCGGGCGATCCTGGTGGTGGCGGGGCTGACCCTGGTGCTGGGCCTGGCGTTCGTCGGCCAGATCAACACCATCTCCTCGCTGGTCAACTTCGGCGCACTGACGGCGTTCCTGCTGCTGCACGTCTCCGTCGTGGTGTGGTTCGGCTTCCGGCAGCACTCACGGCGCTGGTTCCTGCACTGGGTGGGTCCGGTGGTCGGGTTCGTGGTGATCGGCTACGTGCTGGTCAACGCCGAGGCCGCGGCCAAGATCGGCGGCCTGGTCTGGCTGGTGATCGGCGTCGGCGTGATGCTGTACTACCGCGCCAAGGGCGGAGAGATCCTGCCCGAGCACGCGTTCAGCGA
Source organism: uncultured Actinomycetota bacterium (assembly GCA_963843875.1). Lineage (GTDB taxonomy): Bacteria > Actinomycetota > Actinomycetes > Propionibacteriales > Nocardioidaceae > Marmoricola. The sequence goes on from CAWJMC010000005.1 coordinate 630,288, forward strand.
GACCGCTGCCGAGGAGATCTGATGGCCGAGCACGTGATCACCAAGGACAAGGCCCGTGCGGGCTACGACGCGTCGTACGAGCCGGTGCTCAGCGTCAGCCCCGGCGCCGGGGACCGGATCGCCTTCGAGACCGACGACGCCGCCTACGCCGAGATGGAGGAGCACCGCGACCTGGCCAAGGTCACCGCGACGCTCAACCCGGTGACCGGTCCGGTCCACGTCGAGGGCGCCGAGCCTGGCGACGTGCTGGCGGTGACGATCCACGACATCGCCATGGCCGAGCACGGCTGGTCGGTCTACATCCCCGGTGCCGGCGCGCTGACCGGCCGGATGGGCGAGGACTTCTTCGTACGCCGGGTCCCGGTCGCCGACGGCACGGTGCGCCTCACCGACACCCTGACCTGCCAGGTGCGACCGATGATCGGCTGCGTCGGGGTCGCGCCGGCCGACGGTTCGATGTCGACGGTGATGCCGTCGTACCCCACCGGCGGGAACATGGACCTGACCGACGCCCGCCCGGGCTCGACGGTCCACCTCCCGGTGCAGGTGCCGGGCGCGCTGCTCGCGATCGGTGACCTGCACGCGGTGATGAGCCGCGGGGAGAGCTCGTTCGTCGCGATCGAGATCGCCGGTCGGGCCACCGTCACCGTCGACCTGGTCAAGGCCGGGACGCTGCGTCGACCGCTGCGCGCGCCGCAGGTGGACACCGGTGAGGAGTGGGTGTGCGTCGGGCTCGGGGACCCGGTGCAGGACTCGATCCAGATGGCCTACGAGTCGATGTTCGACCTGCTCGTCGACGAGCACGGCTACGACCCCGGCGACGCCTACGTGGTGATGAGCGCGCTCGCGCACACCGAGCTCGGTGGTCCCACCGGCTCGCGCGATCCCGATCCGCTGCACCCGTTCCGGGCGGTCGGAGCCGTCACCCTGGCCCGGATCGCCAAGGACGTGCTGACCGCCCGGGACTGAGCACTACTTCTGCACCGTGATCGGCGCCAGCGAGTTGCCGGGCGCGATCGAGGAGCAGCTGTCCGGGGCCTTGATGCCGGCGAACCGCGCCTGGAGCCAGGTGACGGCCGAGGGCAGCCACGCGGCTGCAGTGGTGGTGTGCGAGAGCGGGTACTGCTGGTACTGCACGGTCGTGCCCCTGCCGCAGTACTTGCGCGCCAGCGAGCGGACGTCACCGGCGACCATCACGCCGTCGCCCTCACCGATCCCCGCTGGCCCGGTCTGCGTGCCCTCGAGCTCGCCGCGGGTGCCCTGGCCGATGAACAGCGGGGCGTTCGGGGTGCCGCCGGTGCCCATGATCAGCTGGTTGGCCGACCGCACGTAGACCGGCACGGACTCCGGGGTCGGGTAGGCCGGCTTGGCGATCTGCTTCCAGGTCAGCCCCGGGTAGTGGCCGAGCACGTCCGCGATCGAGGCGTCCTGGAGCTGGGCGTAGACCTGCTTGCCGTAGGCCGAGAGGTACGGCGAGAGGTCGAGGTGGAAGGCCCGCCCGACGCCGACCAGCGCCATCGGGATCACCCCGGACCAGATCGCGGAACCCTCGACGTAGTGCAGGTTGGTGCTCGGCTTGACCAGCACGCCACCGATCGCGGTGCCGACCAGGCGCTCGGCGACCCCCGGGGCGTACGACGGGGCGAGCTCGGCGGCCCACTCACTGGCGATCGCGCCGCCGGAGTAGCCGACCATCCCGATCCGCGAGGTGGTGCCGATGCCGGTCGAGGTCTCCCGCGAGGCGGCGCGCAGCGAGTCCAGCGTGGTCACGCCGTACTCCGGGCCGGCGGCGAAGTCGGCCTGCTGCCCCTCGGTGTCGGGGATGACCACCGTGTAGCCGGCGAGCAGCATCGGCGCGATCAGGCCGGTCTCGGCGTCGACGATGCCGTTGCCGAGCCCCGAGCCGCCGCTGATCGCGGCGGACGGCTCGTCGGCGGGGTCGAGGGAGTCGTAGAACGACTGGTACGAGACCACCTTCGGGGTGCGTCCCAGCGGCACCGGCGGACGCAGCACCGTGGTGACGTTGGTGACCGCGGTGCCGACCTGGTCGGACGTGCGGTAGAGGATCTGCGTCGCCCTGAGCGGCAGCGGTATCCCCTGGACCCGGTAGGTGAGGCTCCGCTTCTTGAGCACCGTGCCGGGCCGGAGCTGCGTGAGCGGCGTCCCCCCGGAGTAGGTGTAGAAGGAGCCGGCCAGCGGGTCCGACGCCGGGGCGGCGCTCGAGACGGCCGGTGCGCCCAGGGCCAGCAGCGTGACGGTGGCGACCACGGCGGTCGTCCGGTGCATCCATGACCTCATCGGTGTGCCTCTCCCTCGCTCGAGGTGACCAACGAGAGCGGTGCGGGGAAGTTACTCGCGAGTTCAGCGACGACTCCCGGCCGACCACCGCCCGGCCCGCGACTGTCGGTCGTCGTCCCTAGGATCGGCGAGCAGCAGGGAACGGGTCCTGCGAGCGAGGTCTGGGGGGACCGGATGGGGATGAACAACCAGCAGCGCCGAGCGGCCGAGCAGCGTCGACGGGAGCGGCAGCGGTCCGACGACCGGGGATCCGCGGCCCGACCGCCGGGGGCCGAGCACCTCTTCCGGCGCGAGCGCGTCCGGGACGACGCCGATGCGGCCGCGCTCGTCGCCCGTCAGGTGGTCCGGGCGGTCACCCGGATCCGTGAGCACGAGCTGGACGAGGACGCCCTCGTCGCCTGTGCCGAGTCGCTGCTGCGCTCGGTGCACCCGGCCCCGGCGCACGTGGTCGCCGAGGCGACGGGTGAGCTGTTGGCCCGGCTGGCCGACGACGTCACCGCAGGCGGCTGGGGACCCGGCGACCTGGCCCAGCTCGTGCGCCGACACGGCGACCCCCACCACCTCGCGACCCTGGCGGCAGTGCTGCGCGAGGAGAGCCGGCGCCGCCCGCGCAGCTCCGCGACCTGGCTGGCGGCGGTGCAGGCGATCGCCACGCCGGCCCGGCTGCGCCTGGACACTCCGTCCACCCTGGCCTCCGGGCTGCAGGTCGCGGCGCTGCTGGGGGTGGTTCCGCTGCTGGAGGCCGCCGACCTGGTCGCCGGTGCGGGGGCCGGTGCGGCCGAGCACCCCAAGCTGGCCCGGGTGCGGGCGCTGCTGGCCAAGGCCGAGTCGACCGAGTTCGACGAGGAGGCCGAGGCGCTGTCGGCGAAGGCCCAGGAGCTGATCAGCCACTACGCGTTGGGCCGGTTGCTCGACCAGGGTCAGCCGGGCGGCCGGGGCAGCGGCCGGACCGACGCCAACGCCCCCCAGGTACGCCGGATCTGGCTGGACCCGCCGTACGTCCGGGCCAAGGCCGCCCTGGTCCACACGGTGGCCGGCGCGAACCGCTGCCAGAGCGCGCTCACGCAGCGACTGGCGTTCTGCGTGGTGGTCGGGGCTGCCGCCGACCTCGACGCGGTCGAGCTGTTGGTGACGTCGCTGCTGGTGCAGGCCAACAGCGCGATGTTGCGCAACGGTCGCCGCTACGACGCCGGAGGGGTGGCGCGCACGCGGTCCTTCCGCCAGGCGTTCCTGCTGGCCTACGCCACGGGCATCGGCGCCCGGCTGCGGGCCGCGGTCGACGAGGCTGCACGAGAGATGTTCGAGGAGGGCGCCGACGATCCGAGGGCCGACGTGTCGGCCCGGTTCCTGCCGGTCCTGCGCGACCACGAGGAGCGGGTGGCCGAGGCCTTCACCGCGATGGTGCCGCACCTCGTCTCACGTCCCACGAGCATCAGCAACGGCGAGGGTTGGGCCGCCGGTCTCGCGGCCGCCGACCTGGCTCAGCTCGACGTCAACGCCAAGCTGAGGAGGTCCACCGGTTGAGCGCCGATGAAATTGACAGCGATCCGGTGCGGCGGTGAGTCCGAACCACGCCCTGACCGACGAACCGCGGGACCTTCCGGCGGAACAGTCGTTTGAACCAGTGGAAGTCCACGCGACTTCTCGGTGCGACGCGAGTCGGAAGGAGCGTTCCGTGCACGACAACTCAGGCCCCTGGGCAGACGAGCTGGATCCCGCCTGGACGACGTTCCGCGTCGATCTCGCCGAACGACTGGCGGCGCTGGCGCCCGGTGACGCGCTCGCGCTCGGCACCGGGAGCGGCGACACGCTGCCCTACGTGCGCTTCGGCGTGGTCGAGCTGCAAGGCGTCGTCGGCGAGGTCCTCGGCAACGACGGCGACGCGTGTCGGCGGCTGAGCTCCACGGAGATCGCCCTGCTGAGCTACATCGGCTGGTGTCGGCTGGCCGACGAGAGCGAGCCGGCGGTGACGCACTGGCGCGGCGTGGACGGCTCGGCGTACGACGAGCTCGCGCTGATGACCGAGCGCACGCTGCGCGAGGCGTTCGGCGTCCTGCACCCCTCCTTCATCGGCGCGCTGTCGGCCCCGGGCCCCCGGCCCCGCACGAGCCCGGAGCCCCCACGGGAGGAGCCGGTGAGCTTTCCCGAGAGCCACGACGAGCTCACGCGGCTCGTCGCGTCCAGCCTCGAGCCGCTGCTCCGCGACGGTCTGGTCGACGACGACGGGGAGATCCGGTTCGTCAGCGGTGAGACCGAGGTGCACGTGCGGGTCGTCGACGACGCCCCCGCGGTGGACGTGTTCTCGGTGCTGGTCGAGGACGTCGAGGACCCGGCGCGGGCACTGGCCGAGGTCAACATCCTCAACCGGGACCCTCGTGGGGCGACCTACACCTACCGTGGCGAGCGGATCCTGGCCCGGCGCCGGGTCCCGGGCCGCCCCTTCGTGCCGCATCAGCTGTTCGAGGCCGTCGCCCACGGACTCGCGGCCTACGACGAGCTCGCCGGTGACCTGGTCGGCCGGGTCGGGGGCCGCAAGAGCCTCGCCGAGCCTGCGGAGCCCGAGCACCCGGCCGAGGGCGCCGTCGCACTCTCACCGGCCGTCGCGCCGCGGATCTGCCTGCGCACGCTGATGCACCTCGAGGCCGACCAGCCGGGCTCGGTCGACGCCCGGCTCGCCGCCCACATCTTCGGTCACAACCAGGAGGCCATCGTCGGGCAGATCACCTGGCTGCGGCACGACGGCAGGGTCGCCCTGGTGCCACTGCTGCGACAGGCCCTGCGGGTCGTCGTCGAGTCCGACGCCCGGGCCGCACGAAGCACGGGCTAGGCATCACAGCTGGGCGGTTGCCCCGGTTCGGTCAGGTCGGGGGGCCTGACCGGTTCGGGGCAACGGCACCGGCCTGCCTGTGTCGCCGAGGCTGACGAGGAACGTGCCCGTGCCCGGTGCGGCGGCCACCAGCGTGTGTCTTCCGATCCTGGTCGTCGCGGGCGCCGCGCAGCAGACCATCTCATTAGGAGACACGCCCTAGCGTGAGCGCGTGAGCGAGTCGCTGCAGCAGGTCGTCTCCGACGTGGTCGGCACCCAGCCCGCGCCGGCGCTCGGCGCCCTGTGGGCGACCGGCCTGGTCGCGCTGGTCGTGGTCGCCCACCCCGCCTCCTGGAGCGTCACCCGCCACGTGGTCACGATCGCCCACGAGGGCTCGCACGGGGTCGCGGCCCTGCTCAGCGGGCGCCGGCTGTCCGGGATCCGGCTGCACTCCGACAGCTCCGGGGTCACCCTGTCCAGCGGCAAGCCACGCGGGCCGGGGATGGTGGCGACGTTCGCGGCCGGGTACGTCGGTCCGGGGCTGATCGGCGTGGGTGCGGCGTACCTGCTGCACCGCCAGCACGCCCTCGGCGTCCTGTGGCTGGTGCTCGTGCTGCTGGCCCTGCTGCTGCTGCAGATCCGCAACTTCCACGGCCTGTACGCCGTGCTGGTCGCCGGGGTCCTGGTGTTCGCGGTCTCGTGGTGGGCGAGCGGCACGCTGCAGTCGCTGGCGGCGTACGCCGGCACCTGGTTCCTGCTGCTCGCCGCGCCGAAGACGGTGCTCGAGCTGCACCGGACCCGACGTGGCGGGCGGGCGCCCTCGAGCGACGCCGACCAGCTGGCCCGGCTCACCCACCTGCCGGCGCTCGTGTGGGTCGGAGTCTTCCTGCTCGTCGACCTCGGGGCCCTGCTGCTCGGGGGCCGACTGATCCTCTCGCCGACCGGCTGGTAGAGCGTCGCTGCCAGATCGTGGTCCGGGGCGATGGCCGGGTGCGTGCGTCGCAAGACGCCGGAGCGGCGCTCCACCAGGTCGTCCAACAAGTGACGGCACGCGGGGAGGTGCGTGCCCAGGGCGCGACTTGCGCGGCTTGTCTCGGGTGCGGGGCACTGGCCCGGGTGGCGGCGCGGCCCGCACTCGCGCTAGCGGCGAGCCGCCCAGAAGGCGTCGAGCACGACTCGCGACACCCGGCCCCGGTCGGACACGAGGTGTCCGTTCTCGAGGGCCCAGGCACGGATCTCGGCGGTCGTCGGGGGAGCGGGCGCCAGCGAGCGCGCCACGGCGAGGCGGTGCGTCGACACCTGTCCGTGCGCCTCCTCGGCCACGGCGACCGACGCCGCGGCGAGGAACCGGTAGGTCCACTCCTGGGCCAGCTTGCGGGTCTCGGCGAACACGATCGGGACCGTCGGCCAGCGCACCTGGCACTCCGCGAGACCGTCGGCCACGACCGCCGGCCGCACCCGGTCCAGCTTGAACACCGCCGAGTAGCGGTCCTCCACCACCAGGGCCGCCCGCGGTACGGCGGCCAGGTCGGCCAGCTGGTACTTCAGCTTGCCGGTCGTCAGGGAGCTGACCAGGTCGGTCATGCTCTTGCGCTCGACGCTGGCCAGCAGGACGTCGTCGCGGACCAGCCCGTAGTCACCGGCCACCAGCGCGGCCCGACGCGTGTGCACCTGCCGGTCCGCGAAGGTGTAGCCGTAGCGCTCGTGGGAGTCGACGACGATCTCCAGGTCGGGCAGTCCCGCCGCCCGGGCGCTGGGCACGGCGACCGCGGGACGGGCCTGCTTCGAGGTCCGCGCCGTCTGCCAGAAGATCGCCGCTCGGCCACCACGGATCCGGGTGAAGACGATCTGGGAGCGGTTCTCCCGCCCCCGGTCGAGCACCAGGTCGATCGACGCGCCCCGCCCGACGCAGCTGCGCACCGGCACCCGCTCGAGGATCTCCGGGTCGTTCGGCCACTCCTCGACCCGGTGGCAGTAGACCTTCGCCTTGCGCGGCCACGTCTCCCGGGCCTTGAGGATCACCGCTCGGTCGGGCAGGGGGATCCGCAGCAGGTAGGGCAGAGCGGAGTCGCCGTCCGGGTTGCGCGCGACCACGAAGTCATCCGGCACGCGCCCAGTCTGGCAAAGCGCTCTGCGGAACTGTCGGTGCCGGGTCGTAGAACGGTGGTGTCGGAGGGACGAACCATGACCGAGATCCCGGTCGAGGAGACCGCGGAGCGGCTGCTGCGGGGCTTCGCCCAGGAGCTGATCCGATCCTGGACCCGACGAGTGCCTGGCCTGCTACGTGCTGCGGATGCTGGAGCAGCTCGGGTGCGACCACACCCTGCGCTTCGCGGTCCGACACCGCGACCTGACGGCACCGCGCGCGACCCGGCTCGAGCATCGCCTCGCCCTCTCGGGTGCCTTCTGCGAATGCGAGATCGTGCTCCACATCGTGGAGCTGCACCCGCGGTCCTCCTCGACGCCCCGGTGTGGCGGGGTGCGCCTGGGGTGCACGCGGATGTGCGAGAACCGGCTGGGGCGGCGGGGCTGAGTCCGGATCCACCGCTCTCCACCTGTTGCGCGCCACCATCCGGGCCCGTTGGCGGCGTCGCCGACGCTCACCAGACACCGATAGGCCCACACGCCGGCGTCTTGCCACCGCACCCGCCTGGTGACGCTCACGACGGTGGCCATCGGTGGATCCGGGCTGAGGGTGCGGGTCTCAGCCTTCACGCGCCAGCCGCTTGCGCACGGCACCGGGTGACGGGTTGGTGTGGGCGACGCCGTCGATCACCACCGTCGGCACGGTCTCGTTGCCGTTGTTGACGCTGCGGACGTAGGCGCGCGCCTCGTCGTCGGCGTGGATGTTCACCCACGACGCCCGGTCGGTGCGGCCCAGCAGCGTGGTCTTCAGGGCCAGGCAGAAGCTGCAGCCCGGGCGCCAGTACACAGCGACGCCGTCCTTGGCCGCGGCCTGTGCCTGCGCGTGGGTGACGGTCTTCGATGATCCGTAGAGGCCCATGGCTCCGAGCCTACGTGCGAGCCTGATCTCACACATCCCGCCCGAGGAGCGTCTACCGGTCGTGCTGCCGTTCGAGAAGGTCGTCGAGAACCATGGTCCGACGGTGCTCCGGGTCTGTCGCGCCGTCGTCGGCCCCGTGGACGCCGAGGACGCCTGGGCCGAGACGTTCCTCGCGGCGCTCCGGGCCTACCCGGGCCTGCCGGAGTCGACCAACCTCGAGGCCTGGCTGGTCACCGTCGCGCACCGCAAGGCGATCGACGTACGCCGGGGCGAGCAGCGGCGGGCCGTGCCGAGCGACGAGGTCCCCGAGCGGAGCACCCACGACCGCGACCCCACGGACGACGAGCCGCTCTACGCCGCGCTGCGCACCCTGCCGGACAAGCAGCGCCGGTCCGTGGCCTACCACCACCTCGGCGGGCTGTCGCACCGCGAGGTCGCCGAGGTGCTCGGCGGGACCGAAGCAGCCGCGCGGCGTGCCAGCGCCGACGCGATCAAGAAGTTGAGGGAGATCCTGTGATGACGCAGCCGAGACAGCTGATCAGCACCGACGTCGACGCGACCACGATCGTGCGCCTGCACGCGCGTCTCGAGGCCAGCGCCGACGTCGACGTGGCCTACCGCACCCACGACACGCCGATCGGCCCGCTGCTGCTGGCCAGCACCGAGGTCGGGCTGGTCAGGGTCGGGTTCGTCGAGCTCGGTGAGGACGCGGTGCTGGTCGAGCTGGCCGAGCAGGTCAGTCCCCGGATCCTGCGTGCTCCCGGCCGGCTCGACGGGGTCGCGGTCGAGCTCGACGAGTACTTCGCCGGCACCCGGCGCCGCTTCGACGTCGGCCTCGACACCCGGTTGGCCCACGGCTTCCGGCTCGAGGTGGTGCGCCACCTCAGCGACATCGGCTTCGGCCGGACCGCGAGCTACGCCGACCTGGCCCGGCTCGCGGGCAGCCCGAAGGCCGTGCGCGCCGTGGGTACGGCGTGCGCGCGCAACCCGCTCCCGGTCGTGGTGCCGTGCCACCGGGTGGTGCGCTCCGACGGCTCATTGGGTCAGTACGCCGGTGGCGAGACCCGCAAGCGCCTCCTGCTGGAGCTCGAGGGGGCCCGTTGAGCTCGGCCCGGATCCGCTCCCAGCTGCCGGTTCGGCGCACGAGGCGCAGCATCCGCTCGACCTCGGGCTGGGGCTCCGTCATGTCGTCGGCGGTGGACCGCGTTCGCCACGACCGGCAGCCGCCGACGACGATTCTTCGGACAACTCACGACAGGAGCCGGTGCCGATGAAGGCCTACACGTTGACCGGGGCCGACGGCTCGACGTACCCGAGCCCCACCAAGGGTGAGTACGGCGGCAACCGCAAGCAGCTCGTCTACGGGACGATGGAGTGCGGCGTCGCCCGCGACCAGCTCCGACGCCACCGTGACGCGATGCTGGCGCACCGGGTGTTCTTCGCCGACGAGATCACAGCGGTCGCGGCCGGCTACCGCCCGTGCGGCTCCTGCCAACGCCCGAAGTACCTCGCCTGGAAGGCCCGCGGACTGGCTACCGGGTGGCACGAGGGCCAGGTGGACAAGGCCGGGGCGGCCTACATCACCCACCCGGCACGGGTCGCCGTCCGCGCCGCGCTGCACGGGCCCGACGCCGAGACCGCCGCCTGGCTGCACGACGTGGTCGAGGACTGCGGCGTGAGTGCGGCCGACCTCACCTCCCACGGGTTCCCGCGCCGGATCGTCAAGGCCGTGCTCGCCCTGACCAAGCGAGCGGGTGAGTCGCACGAGGACGCCGTACGCCGGGCCTGCGCCGACCCGGTCGCGCGCATCGTGAAGGCCGCCGACGTCGCCGACAACGGTGATCCGGTGCGGCTGGCCCGACTCGATCCCGAGCTGCGCGAGCGCCTGGCCGCGAAGTACGCGCACGCCCGCGCGGTGCTCGACGAGCACGATGCCCCGCGGTTCTCGTCGTAACGGTCGAATTCTCGCAAAACCCCACGCCGACCACACTGGTTGCGCACACTTGCCCGGGCCGCATCGGGCGGCAACGGGAGGACACCATGAAGAAGATGCTCATCGCCGCGGCCGCGACCACGCTGCTGCTGGCCGGGACGGCGGCGCAGGCGGACGCCGCGTCGAAGACGTATGCGAACTGCACCGCGCTGAACAAGGTCTACAAGCACGGTGTCGGGCGCACGGGCGCCCACGACCACACCTCGGGCAAGCCGGTGGTCGGGTTCACCCACAACACCTCGCTCTACAACGCGAACAAGAAGAGCGACCGCGACAAGGACGGCATCGCCTGCGAGAAGCGCTGACCGGCACGGGCCCCGCTCGACGGGGCTGACGCCGGACTCAGCGCGGGCGCGGGTGCGGGCTCAGTCGGCCGGCTGGCAGGTCGGGCACCAGAACAGGTTCCGGTTGCCGAGCTCGGTGCGCCGCACCAGCGTGCCGCAGACCCGGCACGGCAGGCCGTCGCGCCGGTAGACGTAGTAGGCGTCGACCCGCCGCGGGCGACCGTGCGGGCGCTCGCGGTCGTCGGGTCGGGTGGTGACGATGCGGCCCGCGCGCACGCCGGCGCGCATCAGGACCCGCAGGTCGGCCCAGATCGCCTCCCACACCGCCGGGTCGAGGTCGCGCCCCGGGATGAAGGGGTCGACCCGGTGGCGGAACAGCACCTCGGCGCGGTAGACGTTGCCCACCCCGGCGACCACCGACTGATCCATCAGCAAGGTGCCGATCGGGGCGCGGCTGCGAGCCAGTCGAGCCCCGACCTCGGCACCGGCGGCGTCGGTGGCCCGCTGGGTCCCGGGACGCAGCGGGTCGGGACCGAGCCGGGCCACGACGGCGTCGCACTCCGCGGGGGTCAGGACCTCGCACGCGATCGGCCCCCGCAGCTCGAGCCAGCGCTCCTCGCCGAGCAGCCGCATCCGGAGCGCTCCGCGCGGCGTCGGCGCGGGCCGGGCCCCGTCGCGGAACTTGCCGAACAGCCCGAGGTGGACGTGCACGCGCAGGTCACCCTCGTAGACGTGGAACAGGTGCTTGCCCCAGGCCTCGGCGGCCAGCAGGGTGTGGCCGTCGAGGAGCGCGGCTCCCTCGGCGAAGCGCCCCTGCGGGCTGTCCACCCCCACCTGCTGGCCGGCGAAGAGCTGCTGGTGGCGGCGCGCCAACCGGTGGATCGTGTGCCCCTCAGGCATCGCGGTGCGCGACCGCCTCGGCCATCAGCGCGGCCATGGCGGCGTACCCGCGGTCGTTGGGGTGGAAGTGGTCCTTGGCCAGCCTGCCGACCCAGCTCGCCATCCGGGGGTCACGGAACTCGGCAACCACCAGCTGGCGCGCGGCCAGCAGCTGGTGGTTGAAGTCGAGCGCCTGCGGTGAGCGACCGGGCTGCGTGGCGACCACCGCGCCGACGGGCAGCTGCGCGATCAGCCGGGCGGCGCGCTCGGGCAGCTCGCGGCGGTGCCGACGGTTGAAGAGGTCGTTGCTGCCGATGATCACGGTGACCAGGTCGGGAGGGCCGAGCCGGTCCATCGCCGGGAGCTGACGCTCCAGCAGGTCCTCGACCCGGCCGCCCGAGACCGACAGGTTGACGTGGTGGTACGCCGGGTCGATCAGGCCGGCGAGCTGGCCGGCCCACCCCTGGTCGTACGCCGAGGCGCCGATGCCCTGGGCCATCGAGTCGCCGAGAGTGACCCACAAGGGTCCGCCGTCGCCATCGCGGCGCTCCAGGGCGGCGCGGTTGTGCGACTCCCAGGCGCGGGCGTAGGGCTCGACGTGGGTCTGCACCTCACGGACACCGGCCAGGAAGCGCCCGGCCAGCGAGATGACCGGGCCGGGCGGGCGGCCGCTGGAGTTGGAGTAGTCGAAGGCGGTGTCGCTCACACCTGATCCCAACCCACCGGCCATGACAAATCATCCGGGAGCCGGCGGGCCGGACTACCTAGACTCGGGCCATGAGCGATGCCCACGTCATCCCCTGGGACAAGTTCAGCAGCGATCCGCGGCTCGCGGCCAACGCCGGGCTCCGCGCCTCCGACGCCGATCGCAACGCCGCCCTCGACGTGCTGTCGAACTCCTACGCCGACGGCCGCGTCGACCGCGAGGAGTACGACGAGCGCTCAACCCGGCTGACGCAGGCGAAGACCCTCGGGGACCTGGTCGACCCGATCCGTGACCTGGCCCCGGACCACCACCTGCCGGTCGCCTCGACCCCGGAGTCGCTGCAGGCCAAGGCCCACGACAAGTACGCCCAGATCCGGGCGGGAGCCGTGGCGACCTTCTTCGGGCCCTCCCTGGTCTGCTGGGTGATCTGGGCGCTGGCGGGCTTCGGCTTCCCCTGGCCGATCTTCATCAGCCTCGGCACCTTCGGCCGGATCGCCCAGGTGCTGATCACCAAGCGCCAGATCATCGAGGACCAGAAGCGCAAGATCGCCCGGGACGAACAGCGCGCGATCGAGCGCCGCCCCCGCTGAGCCCGGAGACGCCAACGACCGCCCACCGCGAGGTGGACGGTCGTCGGTCGGCGAGGGGCCCCTCGCCGAGCCCGCGTCCCGGGGGGACGGGCGCGGGCGGCTGTGCGGGTTCGGTCCTGCTCAGCGGCGGTAGCCGCGGTGGGACAACGGGGACTGGGTGTTGAACGCCCACAGCGTGTAGCTGTCGACGGCGGTCAGGATGCGACGTACGCGGGTCATGCTGGCGTCCTTTCTTCGAGTTATTGGAACGATCCAACCGTACGAAGCCGACGGGCCTCGAGGCAAGCCGTGCGGCCGTAACCCTGCTCACGTCCGCCCGCGGTGGCCCGCCCGCGGGCCCGGGCTCAGAGGACCCCGGCGGCCCGGGCCACCTCGGCGTACGCCACCGCGAGGCTGTCGACGCTGTCGTGGGCGTTGAGGCCGGACGGGTTGGGCACGACCCACAGCTCGGCCCCGCCCAACCCGTCGGGTTGGCGCCCGACCACGGCGCGGCGGGCCCCGAAGGCACTGCGGTACGCCGTCACCCCGAGCACCGCGACCACCCGCGGCTGGTGCTCGGCCACGAACCGGGTCAGCCGCTCGCCGCCGGCGCGGAGCTCCTCGGTGGTGAGCTCGTCGGCGCGGGCCGTCGCCGCGGCGACCAGGTTGGTGATCCCGAGACCGCGGGCGGTGAAGGCGGCCCGGTCGGCGTCGTTCATCCCGTCCGAGGAGTCGACGGGGTCGCTGAAGATCCCGGCCTTCAGCAGTGCCGGGTAGAAGCGGTTGCCCGGACGGGCGAAGTGGGTCTGCACCGCCGCCGTCCACAGGCCGGGGTTGATCCCGACGAAGAGCAGCCGCAGCCCGGGTCCGACCAGGTCGGGCAGGGTGCGGCCGTACTGCTGGGCCAGCTCCGCCTTGGTGAACTTCGCCATGGCGGGACCGTACCGGCGGCGCCCGCGACGCGACCGAGCCGGCGCCGGTGCGTCCCGATCCCGACGCGTGGGTGGGCGACGACGCGCGGGCCGAGTGGTTTGAATGGGGCCATGGCCGTCAGCGCGTTGTACCGCTACCCCGTGAAGTCGATGACCGGCGAGACGCGCGAGCGCGTCCACGTCGACGAGCGCGGTGTGCTGGGTGACCGCGGCTATGCGGTCCTCGACGTCGAGACGGGGGTGGTCGCGAGCGCCAAGGTGCCGCGCCGCTGGGCCGCCCTGCTGGACCTCACCGCGGCGTACGTCGAGGAGCCGGTCCCCGCCGCACCGCTCCCGCCGGTGGCGATCACGTTCCCCGACCAGCGGGTGCGTCGCAGCGACGACCCCGGCACCGACGCCGCCCTCTCGGCGGCGCTGGGGCGCGACGTACGCCTGGTCACGGAGCCGCCGGAAGGAGCGAGGTTCGAGGAGCTCTGGCCCGACATCGACGGGCTCGCGCCGCCCAAGGTGATCAGCGGCACCCGGGCCCGCGACGAGGACTCCGGTGAGGTGATCAGCAGCTTCGACCTCTCGCCGTTCGGGGCCGAGGGCACCTTCTTCGACCTCTCCTCGCTGCACGTGCTGACCGAGGCGACCCTGGGCCGGCTCGCCGAGCTGGCGCCCGGCTCCGACTTCGATCCGCGCCGCTACCGTCCGAACCTGGTCGTGGACACCCAGCAGGAAGGGTTCGTGGAGAACGACTGGCCCGGCACCGAGGCCGACCTCGGCACCACCCGGGTGCGGTTCTCGTTCGCCACGATGCGCTGCGTGATGACGACGCTCGCCCAGGCCGGGCTCGCCGACGACCGCGACACCCTGCGCACGATCGCCAGGCACAACCGGATCGAGATCCCGCAGATCGGCGGGACGTGGGCCTGCGCCGGGGTGTACGCCGACGTGGTGCGCCCCGGCAAGATCGCCGTCGGCGACCCCCTCGTGCGCGCCTGACGACCCGGGCCGCCTGGCCGGCCTCCTCGACCACGGTGAGCCGACCGCCGGCCTCCTCGACCACCGTGGGTGCCCCCGATGGTTGAGGAAGGACGAAGTCCTGTCTCGAAACCTCCTGGGGCGACGTCTCGGGTGCGGGGGTTTCGAGACGGCCCTGGCGGGCCTCCTCGACCACCGTGGGGCCCCCGCCTGGGGTGGTCGAGGCCTTGCTGGTGCGCGACGTGGCGGTGCGGCGAACTAGTCTGGACCCACGATGAGCACGCAGTTCCCGATCCCCGGTCTGCCGTCCGCGGTGCCCGACCCGAGTGCCGCCGAGACGGCGGCCGACGCGGCCCCGAAACGACGCGGTCGCCCGACCAAGGACGAGCTGCTCGAGGGGCTCAACGAGCCGCAGCGGGCGGCCGTCGTGCACGAGGGGGCGCCGCTGCTCGTGGTGGCCGGGGCCGGCTCGGGCAAGACCCGGGTGCTGACCCGACGGATCGCGTGGCTGATCTCGGAGCGCGACGCCCACCCCGGCTCGGTGCTGGCGATCACGTTCACCAACAAGGCCGCCTCGGAGATGCGCGAGCGGGTCACCGAGCTGGTCGGCAACCGCGCGAAGATCATGTGGGTCTCGACCTTCCACTCCGCCTGCGTGCGGATCCTGCGCAAGGAGATCACCCAGTTCAACGCCTCCGGGCTCGACTTCAAGTCCAGCTTCACGATCTACGACGCCGCCGACTCCCGGCGGCTGATGACCCTGGTCTGCAAGGACCTGGAGCTCGACGTGAAGCGGTTCGCGCCCCGGGCCATCCTGAACTGGGTCTCCAACGCCAAGAACGAGCTGCTCGAGCCCCGCGACACGATCAAGGACGCCCGCAACCACCAGGAGGAGACGTACGCCGCGGCGTACGCCGACTACCAGCGCCGGCTGCGCGCCGCCAACGCTCTCGACTTCGACGACATCCTGATGCTCACCGTCAACCTGTTCCGGGAGTTCCCGGAGGTCCGGGAGAACTGGCGGCGACGCTTCCGGCACGTGCTGGTCGACGAGTACCAGGACACCAACCACGCGCAGTACGCCCTGATCCACGAGCTGTGCGCCCAGCAGCTGGAACAGGACCTCGAGCAGAGTGAGACCGCTGCGACGCCCGCCCCGCAGGACCGCGTGCAGCCGGCCGAGCTGATGGTGGTCGGCGACGCGGACCAGTCGATCTACGCCTTCCGGGGCGCCAACATCCGCAACATCATGGACTTCGAGCTGGACTTCCCCGACGCGAGCACGATCCTGCTCGAGCAGAACTACCGCTCCACCCAGACCATCCTCACCGCAGCCAACTCGGTGATCAGCCGCAACGACTCCCGCAAGCCGAAGAACCTGTGGAGCGACGCCGGCACCGGCGAGCGGATCGTCGGCTACGTCGGCGACGACCAGCACGACGAGGCCCGGTTCGTCGCCGAGGAGGTCGACCGGCTGAGCGACGAGAAGCTGGCCCGCGCCGGCGACGTCGCGGTGTTCTACCGCACCAACGCCCAGTCCCGGGTGTTCGAGGAGGTCTTCATCCGCGTCGGCCTGCCCTACCGCGTGGTCGGTGGGGTCCGCTTCTACGAGCGGCGTGAGGTCCGCGACGCGCTGGCCTACCTGCGGGCGCTGGTCAACCCGGCCGACGAGGTCTCCTTGCGGCGGGTGCTGAACACCCCCAAGCGGGGGATCGGGGACCGCGCCGAGGCGTGCGTGGAGTCGCTGGCCCAGCGCGACCGCACGACGTTCTGGCAGGCCCTGCAGCGCGCCGACGACGTGCCCGACCTCGCCACGCGCTCGCGCAAGAACATCCTGGGCTTCGTCGCGATGATGGAGGAGCTCGGTCAGATGGTCGCCGCCGGTGAGCGGGTCGACGTGGTGCTGGAGGCGGTCCTGGCTCGCAGCGGCTACCTGAGCGAGCTGGAGTCCTCCGAGGACCCGCAGGACGAGACCCGGGTGGAGAACCTCGCCGAGCTGGTCGCGGTCGCCCGCGAGTTCGCCGACGACCCGGTGGTCGGGCCGTCCGCGGACCCGGCCGACGACGGCGCCGACGCGCCTCCGCCGGGGCTGACGGACTTCCTCGAGCGGGTCGCGCTGGTCGCCGACGCCGACCAGATCCCCGACCAGCCGGGGGAGGACTCACCCGGCGTGGTCACGCTGATGACGCTGCACACCGCCAAGGGGCTGGAGTTCCCGGTGGTCTTCCTGACCGGGCTGGAGGACGGGATCTTCCCGCACCAGCGCTCGCTCGGCGACAAGCCCGAGCTGGAGGAGGAGCGGCGTCTGGCGTACGTCGGCCTGACCCGCGCCCGCGAACGGCTCTACGTCTCGCGGGCCGTGGTCCGATCCGCCTGGGGCGCGCCGGCGCACAACCCGGCGTCGCGCTTCGTCGACGAGCTGCCCGTCGACCTCGTCGACTGGCGACGGACCCAGGCCGAGCAGGCGGTGTGGACCCGCCCGTCGTACGGCTACGGCTCCGGTGGTGACTCCGAGGGGGGCGGTTCGGGCAAGCCGTTCGGCAGCGGCCTGACCGGCAGCGTGCAGCGCCGGTTCGGTGCGGCCGCGGCGAAGGCCGATGTGGCGACCAAGGCCACGGCGGGGCGCGCGGTGCCGTCGCTCGACCCGGGCGACCGCGTCCAGCACGACAGCTTCGGGCTCGGCACGGTCGTCGCGCTCGAGGGGTCCGGAGACAACGCCGTGGCCTCGGTGGACTTCGGCACCGAGGGCGTCAAGCGCCTGCTGCTGCGCTACGCGCCGGTGGAGAAGCTGTGACGTCCGCCTGCTGAACCGGTACGCCGGAGCCTGCAGAAGTCGCGACGGATGTCACCGGGAGCCGTGAGCACGGACTTCAGCATGGCCGAGCGGCCGCGGGAGCGAGGTGCTAGGGGTGCAGCCCGTGGTAGACCAGCGCGGTGTACGGGTCGACCGGGTCGCCGCCGCCGGGGCGGACCTCGAGGTGGACGTGCGGACCGGTGGTGTTGCCCGTCGAGCCGATGTTGCCGATCGTCTGGCCCCCACGCACCGCGTCGCCGACGTGGACGTCGATCGCGGACTGGTGGGCGTACCAGAGCTCGGTGCCGTCGTAGAGGGTCTCCACGGTCTTGTTGCCGTAGGAGCCGTCGTAGCCGGTGGAGGTGATCGTGCCGTTGGCGACGGCCACGATCGGCGTGCCGGTGGGGGCGGCGAAGTCGAGGCCGGTGTGGTTGTTGGCCCACAGACCGCCGGCCGAACCGAAGCGGGCGGTGAGGTGGTAGCCGCTCGTCGGCAGGAACCACTGGTTGAGCTTGATCTTGGAGGCCTGCTTCTCGGCCGAGCGGGCCAGGTTCGACAGGGCCGCGTTGCGCTGGGTGGCCTGGGTCTCGACCGTGTTCTGCAGCCGGGTGTCGGCGGCGTCCTGCTCGGCGTCGCGAGCGGAGTCGCGCGAGATCGCGCGCTGACGGTCACCGAGGTCGGCGTCGAGGCCCATCGTGTCGAACTGGACGAACCTGGGCGCCTGCACCTGAGCGCCGGTCGGCGTCGCCTCGGCGGCAGCGGCCCCGCTGGCGCCTGCACTGACCGCACCCCCGGCGGCCGCGGTCACGGCCACGGCACCCACCAGGGTCGGGATCATCGGCAGGCCGGTCAGGGGGTGCCGGTCCACTCGGGTCGCCTTGACGGCGCGCCGGCGTCCGCCCGCTGCGCTCGGGGCGGCCGCGATCGCTCGCGTCGTTGCCCGGTTCGCCCGATGGCTACCCATTCCACGTCCTTCTGATCGGTCCCCGATGCCGCCCGAAACAGTAACCGACGCGTGATGGATCCGGAAACTCGACGAGCCCCCCGAAAACTCCCGTGATCCAAGCACGCTGGTGGGGCTAGGGGAAGCCCGATCTCGTAGAGCCCGACAATCTCCCGCAAGTCGCCGTCGCGGCGGCTTCGTTGCCCGAGTGTGAGGCGTGAGGTGAGGAGTGGTCCGAGCACTCCCGGGGCGTCCATGCTGGTGCGCAGAGTGACCGGCTGCGGCGCCACCTTGCCGCCGTACGCCGCGTCGCCGGCCGTGAGCACCAGCGGGATCCGGCGTCCGGGGCGAACCGCTGCACGATGGCCGGCAGCGTGCTGTCGACGGGCTCGGACAACGATGCGGTGTGGTCGAGGTCATGCGGGCCCGGTGGAGGGGCCGGGCGGGCCAGGTCTAGGGTCGAACGGGGCCGCAGGCGAGTCGCGCGCCCACCTGAGTCGATCCGAGAGGGCTGAACCCGTGGACCTGATGGAGTACCAGGCGAAGGAGCTCTTCGCCAAGCACGACGTGGCGGTGACCGTCGGCACGGTCGTCGACCAGGCGGAGGACGCTCGAGCGGCGGCCGAGGCGGTCGGTGGCGCGGTCGTGGTCAAGGCACAGGTCCAGGCGGGCGGGCGCGGCAAGGCGGGCGGCGTCAAGCTGGCCAAGACCCCCGACGAGGCCGTCGAGCACGCCAAGGCCATCCTCGGCATGAAGATCAAGGGCCTCACCGTGCACCGGGTGCTGATCGCGCCCGCCGAGCAGATCCTCGAGGAGTACTACTTCTCCTTCGTGCTCGACCGCTCGAACCGCTCCTACCTGTGCATCGCCAGCGTGGAGGGCGGGGTCGAGATCGAGGAGACCTCGCGCACCAACCCCGACGCGATCAAGCAGATCCCGGTGGATCCCGGCACTGGCGTCGACGACGCCAAGGCTGCCGAGATCGTCGAGGCGACCGGCTTCCCGGCCGAGCTGGGCGACCAGGCGGCCGCGATGGTGAAGGCGCTCTACGCCACCTTCGTCGAGGAGGACGCCACGCTGGTCGAGGTCAACCCGCTGGCCCGGCTCGAGGGCGACCGGCTCGAGGCGCTCGACGGCAAGATGAGCCTCGACGACAACGCGAGCTTCCGCCACGAGGACCACGCGCAGTACGCCGAGTCTGCCGAGGCCGGTGAGGTGTCCGCCCAGCTCGAGGCCAAGGCCAAGGCCAAGGGCCTGAACTACGTCAAGCTCGACGGGGCCGTCGGCATCATCGGCAACGGCGCCGGGCTGGTGATGTCCACCCTCGACGTGGTGGCGTACGCCGGTGAGGCGCACGGCGGCGTGAAGCCGGCCAACTTCCTCGACATCGGTGGCGGCGCCTCCGCCCAGGTGATGGCCGACGGGCTCGACGTGATCCTCGGTGACGAGCAGGTCAAGAGCGTCTTCGTCAACGTCTTCGGCGGGATCACCTCGTGCGACGCGGTCGCCAACGGGATCGTCGGCGCCCTGGAGATCCTGGGCGACGACGCGACCAAGCCGCTCGTCGTACGCCTCGACGGCAACAACGTCGACGAGGGCCGGCGGATCCTGCAGGACAAGAACCACCCGCTGGTCACCCTCGAGGAGACCATGGACGGCGCGGCCGACAAGGCCGCCGAGCTCGCGAGCAAGGCAGGAGCCTGAGCAATGTCGATCTTCCTCAACAAGGACTCCAAGGTCATCGTCCAGGGCATCACCGGCGGTGAGGGCACCAAGCACACCGCGCTGATGGTCAAGTGCGGGACCCAGGTCGTCGGCGGCGTCAACGCCCGCAAGGCCGGCACGACGGTGACCCACAAGAGCGCCGACGGCAGTGACGTCGAGCTGCCGGTCTTCGGCTCCGTCGCCGAGGCGATGAAGGAGACCGGCGCCGACGTGTCGGTCGCGTTCGTGCCGCCGGCCTTCACCAAGGATGCCGTGCTCGAGGCCATCGACGCCGGGATCGGGCTGCTGGTGATCATCACCGAGGGCGTGCCGGTCCAGGACTCCGCTGACTTCTGGGCCTACGCCCAGGGCAAGGGCACCCGGATCATCGGGCCGAACTGCCCCGGCATCATCACCCCGGGTGAGGCGTTGGCCGGGATCACCCCGGCGACCATCTCGGGCTCCGGCCCGGTCGGCCTGGTCTCCAAGTCGGGCACGCTGACCTACCAGATGATGTTCGAGCTGAAGGACTTCGGCTTCTCCACCGCCATCGGCATCGGCGGCGACCCGATCGTGGGGACGACGCACATCGACGCGCTCGAGGCGTTCGAGAACGACCCGGACACCAAGGCGATCGTGATGATCGGCGAGATCGGCGGCGACGCCGAGGAGCGGGCGGCGGCGTACATCAAGGAGCACGTCACCAAGCCGGTCGTCGGCTACGTCGCCGGCTTCACCGCCCCCGAGGGCAAGACGATGGGCCACGCCGGCGCCATCGTCTCCGGCTCCTCGGGCACCGCCCAGGCCAAGAAGGAGGCCCTCGAGGCAGCCGGGGTCAAGGTCGGCAAGACGCCCTCGGAGACCGCCCAGCTGATGCGGGACATCCTCAACGGGTCGTAGGGCCCTGGCGGGCTCCGCCTCGGTGGGTCGGCGTCACACCTGCGCTGGTTGAGGAGGCGCGTCAGCGCCGTCTCGAGCCTTTGCGCTGGTTGAGGAGGCGCGTCAGCGCCGTCTCGAGCCTTTGCGCTGGTTGAGGAGGCGCGTCAGCGCCGTCTCGAAACCCGGTCAGGTGTGGCCGCTGCGGGGGTTTCGAGACAGGACTTCGTCCTTCCTCAACCACCGGAAGGGGGCCGGCGCCCCTCAGTCGCGGTCGGCGGCCTCTGCCTCGTCGGTCGCCGGGAGCAGCTCGTTCGTCGGCGGGGCGCTGGTGCGCCAGAGCAGGGCGAAGGCGGCTGCGATCACGATGATGCCGCCGATCAGCCAAACCATGTCTGTGCTCCTTCGCGGTGGGTGCTGCCAGCGTAGTCGGGTCAGCCTGGCTCAGGTGACGGCGCTGCGGGTGGCGTACGCCGGGTCGAGGTGCTCCTCGGCGTCGAGCACGGCGGCGAGGTGCTCGACGGCGTCGTACACGTCGACGTGGGTGACGTAGAGCGGCGCGAAGCCGAATCGGGCGAGGTCCGGGGTGCGGAAGTCGCCGATCACGCCACGGGCGATCAGCGCCTGCACGATGCCGTACGCCGCCGGGTGGCGCAGGGAGACCTGGCTGCCGCGGCGGGCGTGGGCCAGTGGTGTGACGACGGGGAGGGCGTTGCCGAACCGGGCCCGGACCAGGTCGATGAACAGGTCGCTCAGCGACAAGGAGACGGCGCGCAGGTCGCTCGGGTCGACGCCGTCGAAGGCGTCCAGGGCCGCGTCGAGAGCGGACAGGGCCAGCACCGGCGGGGTGCCCGACGCCATCCGCGCCATCCCCGGGGCCGGTTCGTGGTCGAGGTTCATCGCGAACGGCTGGGCGTGACCCATCCACCCCGTGATCGGCTGCTCGAGGTCGCCCTGGAGGCGCGGCGCCACCCAGGTGTACGCCGGGGAGCCGGGTCCGCCGTTGAGGTACTTGTAGCTGCACCCCACGGCGATGTCGGCCCCGGCACCGGTCAGGTCGACCGGCACCGCACCGGTCGAGTGGCACAGGTCCCACTGCATCAGCGCCCCGTGATCGTGGGCCGCGGCGGTGATGCCCGGCAGGTCGTACATCGCACCGGTGCGGAAGTCGACGTGGGTGAGCGCGAGGACCGCGACGTCGGAGTCGAGCGCGGCCACGGGGTCGGCCGGGTCGCACCAGCGGATCTCGGCGCCGGTCAGCCGGGCCACGCCGGCGCTGACGTAGGCGTCGGTGGGGAAGGTGCTCGGCTCGATCACCAGCACCCGGCGGTCGGGTCGCATCCGCAGCGCCGCGACCAGGGTCTTGAACAGGCTGACCGTGGTGGAGTCGCCGATGTGCACGTCGCCGGGCAGCGCGCCGACCAGGGGCGCTATCCGGTTGCCGACCCGTCGGGCCAGGCCGATCCAGTCGGCGCCCTGGGGCGCGGCGTTCCAGGACCGGATCAGGCCGGCGCCCCACTCCTCGCGGAGCACCGCGGCGACCCGGTCAGGCACCGCCCGGGGCAGGGCGCCCAGCGAGTTGCCGTCGAGGTAGATCACGCCGTCCGGCAGGTCGAACCGGTCCCGGGTGCCACGCAGCAGGCTCCTCGCGTCGAGGTCCTCGGCGTCGCTGCGGGTCGGTCCCGGTGCGGTCCCGGGTGCGGGCTCAGCCATTCCCGGCTCCGGCGCTGGGTGAGACCGACCCGGAAGCAGAAGGGGACGCGGACGGGCGCGCGGTCGTCGCGGCCTTCGCCCCGAGCTCGAAGAGCCGGTCACGGGCCCGGACCACGAGGGCGGTGAACTCCGCCTTGGAGAGGTCCTGCTTGCCGTCGCCGGGCACGAACGAGACCTGGGCGACGTTGCTGCCGACCCGGGCGACCCCCATCCAGTAGTCGATGGTCTGCTTCGAGCTGACCTCGCTCTCGAGCCGCCACAGGTGCCAGGTCGAGTCGCCCGTGCCGTTGGGGCGCGAGGCCTCCTCGGTGATGCTGGCGCCCAGGTCGCGGTCCTCGCACGAGGCCATCTGCTTGGTGACCTGGTCGATCAGGCCCTGCGCCTTGGGTCGGCCCGGGAACTCCCCGAGGGTCTCGCTGAGCCCGAAGCGGGTCGGCAGCTTGGCCTTGGGGATCAAGAAGGTGCGCACGTACGCCGGGTCCGCACCGGAGGCGACGAAGTCGGCGTTGTCACAGGTGGTCGCCGAGGGGTTGGTCCTCGACGTCGCTGCGTCGGTGCCGACCCACTGGGCGCTGACTCCCGGCACTGGCGGCAGGTCGGCCAGCGCCAGCATCCCGGCCTGCTCACCCGAGGGCGGCGGGGGGTTCTCCTGCACCGCCGGGCGCGCGGCACAGGATCCTGCCGCGCGGCTCGTGCAGACGCGCTGGAGCGCGTGGGACAGCCCGCTGACGAGGTTGTCGGTGCTGGGGTTGCTGGCCCCGTCGGTCGTGAAGGCGGTCCAGGTGACGATGCTGCCGGTGCGCACGACCCCCACGGCGTAGCTGTTCAGCCCCGTTCCGCCGCCCTTCGAGCCGTCGCCCGCGTCGCCGGCCCGGGGGCTCTGGGCGCGCATCTTGATCACCTCGGCCTCGTCGCCGAGACCCTGGACGTCGTAGGACGAGAGCAGCTGCAGCCGGCTGGTGCTGCAGCCGCCGAACCACCCGAGCACCGTGTGGTAGGCCTTGTCGGACTGGCGCCGGCTGCGGGAGAGCTCGATGGTCTGCACGGCCCGGCGCTGGAGGTCGCCGCCGAGGCGGTAGGTGCGCACGAAGGCCCGCAGGCCCTGCGGGTCGGCGAAGCGTGAGGCCTGGCAGAAGGTCTTCAGCCCGGTGCCCTCGGTGTTGTTGCCGGTCGAGAGCACGGACCACCTGGCCGGTCGGCCGAGAGGGGCGAGACCACTGGTCGGCAGGAGCATCCTCTGGGTCACCGCGGACCCGAGCGACGCCGGGACGGGGGCGACGACCTCCTTCGGCGCGGCCTGGACCAGGGCACCCGCGCCGAGGGTCAGCGCCACCGCGGCGGCCGACCCGCCGACCAGCCAGCCGCGGCGCCGGCGTACGCCCAGCGCGCGGATCTCCGACGCCGTCGGCCGGGCCGCGGCCCGAGCGGCGGGCTCGAGCGCGTGCAGGCGCACCGGGACGTCGTCGGGCGGCAGGCCCAGAGCCGCCCCGAGCCCCTCGAGACCCTCGTCGACCAGCGTGACGGTGCGCTCGTCGGTCTCCGCGATCTGGCGGCTGATGTCGTGCAGCTCGATCTGGCTCAGGCAGGCCAGCACCACCGCCTTGCGGGCCGCGGCGCTCAGACCGGCCAGTGCGGTGAGCGTCTCCTGCTGCTCCGGCTCGACCGGCTCGGCGCGGCGGAAGACCTGGGTGCGGGTGCGCCAGGTGCCGCGCGCGAACGCCTGGGAGCGGACGTACTCGCCCGGGCCCCGCCACTCAGCGCGCGACCAGTGGTGCCAGGCGTCGACGAAGGCCCGCCGGGTGGCGTCAGTGGCCACGTGCAGGTCACCACTGACGGCGTAGGCCTGCAGCAGCAGGGGTTGCCAGCTGGCGGCGTAGAAGGCGTCGAACCGCGCGGCCGCGCTGGCCCGGCCGCTGACGCGTCGCGCGCCGGTGGCCCCACCGTCGGCCGGCGGGTCGGGGGTGCGGTCCGTGGTCGGCTGGTAGGAGGTACGCACGCTGCTGCGACGGCGTCCGCGGAAGGTGTTGGCCATGACGCGTCGAGGGTACCGGGGTGGCAGCGGGCGGGAGTGAGCCGCTGCCACACCCGCGGCGCGGGCGTGGCAGCGCCGAATGAGCGCCCTGGTGGGTCACGATGGAGCGGCGATGACGTCTGTGCAGAACCGTCCCCAGGACCAAGCCCGTGGCCGATCCCGAGGTGGGCCCGACCGGGGTTCCGCGTCGCGCCCGGCCGGTCAGCGAACGCCCGGAGGCCCTCCTGCGACGTCGCTGGGGGGTCGCCCGCTCGCGGTGACCTCCGCTGTCGCGGGGGCCGGCGTAGCACTGGCGGGGATCGTGGTGCTGCAGGCCGTCGCGCTGGCCGGGTGGTTCTTCGCCGACGGCGGGGCGCACGGCAACACCAAGGACGCGCTGCGCGTCGGGGCGGACGCCTGGCTGGTCGCGCACGGCTCGCACCTGAGCTACGCCGGTGTCGACTACACGGTGGTGCCGCTCGGGCTGACCCTGCTGCTGGCCTGGGCGGCGTACCGCTCGGGACGCTGGGCGGGCACCGTCGCCGCGCCCGCCGACACCGACCGCGCCGGGGACCGTGCCGCAGGAGCAGGTCGTGACCTCGGCCGGGCCATCGGCCTCTTCGGCCTCGGCTACGTCGCCGTCACGGTCGTCACCGCCGTGCTCGCCGGCACCGACGCGGTCGGCGGCAACCTCGCGCTGAGCGTGCTCGGTGCGCTGGTGGTCGGCCTCGGCGCCGGGTCCGTCGGCCTGATCGGCGCGACCGGCAGCTGGCACCTGGTCCGGGCCCGGCTGCCCGGCTGGGCCTGGCCGGTCGTCCGCAGCGCGCTGGCCGTCGTCCTCGCGCTGCTGGCCGGTGCGGCCGTGCTCGTCACCGTCTCCTTCGTGCTGCACCTCGGCTCGGCGGCGTCGCTGGTCTCCCAGCTCGGGCTCGCGCCCGGCGACGCGGTGATGCTGGTGCTGCTGTGCGCGGTCCTCGCCCCCAACGCCGTCCTGCTCGGGGCGGCCTACGTGGTCGGACCGGGCTTCGCCATCGGCACCGGTACGACGATCAGCCCCAGCGTCGTGGCCCTCGGCCCGATGCCGGCCTTCCCGCTGCTGGCGGCCCTGCCCGACGACGGCGCCACACCGTGGCTCGCCACGGCCACGATGGTGCTGCCGCCACTGGCCGCCGCCCTCGGAGTCGCCCTGGTCCAGCGTCGGCACCCGGTGCGCGCCTGGGACCTCGCGGCGCTGCGCGGCATCGCCTCCGGCGCGCTGGCCGGCCTGCTCACGGGCCTCCTCACCGCCCTCGGTGGCGGTGCCCTCGGTGACGGTCGGATGGCCGACATCGGCGCACCCGCCGCCCAGGTGCTGGTCTCAGCGGTGCTCTCGATGGGCCTCGGCGGACTGCTCGGAGCCCTGGTGACGACCTTCCTCCAGCGCCGCCGTCCGCCCGAGGACGTCGGGACCGCGACCGCGCCGACCACCGGCGCCGGCCGGGGCGGCACCCCGACGCCCCGTGTGCTGATCCCGTCCCGCCCCGACGAGGAGACGGTGCGGCTCACCCGGAACACCTCGGTGGCCCAGTCCTCGGCCCAGTCCTCGGCCCGTCCTCGGCCCCGTCCTCACCCCAGTCCTCGGCCCAGTCCTCGGTCCCGTCCTCGTCCCCGTCCTCCCACCGAAGGGACCTCCGACGCGGCCTCGGACGCCCCCTCGGACGCCCCCTCGGACGCCCCCTCGGACGCCGGGGAGAGCTTCGGCGCCCGGGAGCTGCTCGCGCGGTTCGTCGCGCAGGCGGCCGCACCGGGCGATGAGACCGACACCGACTCGGACACCGACTCGGACACCGACTCAGACACCGACTCAGACACCGACTCAGACACCGACTGGGACACCGACTGGGACGCCGCCTCGGACACGGACGACCAGTCCGGTCCCGACACCGAGGACACCGTCCAGGTCACCTCTGAGAAGTGACCCGGCCCAGGACGGCCCGGTCCGGCCGCCCGACGGTGCACGCACCCCGACGACGCCGAGCAGCCGCGGACTCCGGACCCGCGCCACCGGTGGCCCGTCGCCGGTGAGTCACGGCCGCTGGCGACGCTCGAGCACGCACCTCGCCGCGTCGCCGTCACCTGCTGGACGACCCGCTAGAGCGCCGCTCCGACGTCTTGCGATGCACGCACCCGGACATCGCCCCGGACCACGATCTGGCCGCGACGCTCCACTAGCCTGTCCCGCGTGAGTGCCCGCCTGGTCGTCCTCGTCTCGGGATCGGGCACCAACCTGCAGGCGCTGCTCGACGCCGGGGCGGATCCGGCCTACGGCGCCGAGGTGGTCGCGGTAGGCGCGGACCGGGACGGCATCGAGGGCCTCGCCCGGGCCGACCGGGCCGGCGTCGCGGCCTTCGTGGAGCGCGTGGCCGACCACCCCGACCGGGCGGCCTGGGACGCCGCGCTGGCCGCGCGAGTGGCGTCGTTCTCCCCGGACCTGGTGGTGCTGGCCGGGTTCATGAAGCTGGTCGGGGACTCCTTCCTGGACGCCTTCGGCGGGCGCACCGTGAACACGCACCCGGCGCTGTCGCCGAGCTTCCCGGGCATGCACGGTCCGGCCGACGCGCTGGCGTACGGCGTGAAGGTCACCGGCTGCACGCTCTTCGTCGTCGACGCCGGGGTCGACACCGGCGCGATCGTCGCGCAGAGCGCCGTGCCGGTGGCCGACGACGACACCGTCGGGTCCTTGCACGAACGGATCAAGGACGCCGAGCGGGCGATGCTGGTCGACAGCGTCGGTCGACTGGCCCGTGAGGGCTTCCGCGTCGACGGCCGGGTGGTCAGGTTCGGGCGTTGAGGCGGCGCCGTGCCGGCCGACCTGCGGCCCGGTCCCCCCGTCGCACGCACCCGGGGTCGCTCGCAGCAGCCGGGTTGCACGTGAGCGCCTGTCGAGCGCTACTTTGGTCGCACACGACTGGCGCAGGTGGGCGACCACCGGGGAGTGAGCCCCTCGAGGGCGGACGGAGCGCATCGAACGCCTGGGTGCACTCATCACACGATGATGAGGAGAACGTCATGTCCGATCGGATCAGCTTCCAGCGGGCCCTGGTGTCCGTCTACGACAAGACCGGTCTCGAGGACCTGGTCACCGCTCTGCACGAGGCCGGCGTCGAGCTGGTCTCGACCGGTGGCTCGGCCGCGCTGATCGAGCGGGCCGGCCTGCCGGTGACCCGGGTGGAGGACCTCACCGGCTTCCCCGAGTGCCTCGACGGGCGGGTCAAGACCCTGCACCCGAAGGTGCACGCCGGGATCCTCGCCGACCTGCGCCTGGACTCCCACGTCCAGCAGCTGGCCGACCTCGGGGTGCAGCCGTTCGAGCTGGTCGTCTCCAACCTCTACCCCTTCGCCGAGACCGTCGCCTCCGGCGCCGGCCCGGACGAGTGCGTCGAGCAGATCGACATCGGCGGCCCGTCGATGGTGCGGGCGGCGGCCAAGAACCACCCGTCCGTCGCGATCGTCACCTCACCCTCGCGCTACGCCGACGTGGTCGCCGCCATCGGCGGCGGTGGCTTCACCCTGGCCGAGCGGCAGCGACTGGCGGCCGAGGCGTTCGCCCACACCGCCGCGTACGACGTGGCGGTCGCGAGCTGGATGGGCTCCGTGCTGTCCGACTCCAGCCTCGACGAGCAGGGGGAGCCCACCGGCTTCCCGGTCTTCGCCGGAGCGACCTGGGAGAAGCAGGCGGTGCTGCGCTACGGCGAGAACCCGCACCAGCCGGCCGCCCTCTACTCCGACGGGACGGGCGGACTCGCCGGCGCCGAGCAGCTGCACGGCAAGGAGATGTCCTACAACAACTACGTCGACACCGACGCCGCCCGCCGCGCCGCCAACGACTTCGAGCGGCCCGCGGTGGCCGTGATCAAGCACGCCAACCCGTGCGGGATCGCGGTCGGCGAGGAGACCGACGACATCGCCGTCGTCCACCGCAGGGCGCACGAGTGCGACCCGGTCTCGGCCTTCGGTGGCGTGATCGCCGTCAACCGCCCCGTGTCGGTGGCGATGGCCGAGCAGGTGGCCGAGATCTTCACCGAGGTGGTCGTGGCCCCGGCCTACGACGACGGCGCGGTCGAGGTGCTCCAGGCGAAGAAGAACATCCGGATCCTGCGGTGCCCGGTCGACGAGCGCGGGCCCGGTGGGCCCGCCCCGGTCGAGTTCCGCGGGATCTCGGGCGGGCTGCTGATGCAGCAGGTCGACCGGGTCGACGCCGTGCTCGACGACGGCGGCGACGACCCGGCCAGCTGGACCCTGGCCACGGGTGAGGCCCTCTCCGATTCCGAGCTGGCCGACCTCGCGTTCGCCTGGAAGGCGTGCCGGGCGGTCAAGTCCAACGCCATCCTGCTGGCCAAGGACGGCGCCTCGGTCGGGGTCGGCATGGGCCAGGTCAACCGGGTCGACTCCTGCCGGCTCGCCGTCGAGCGGGCGGGGGAGCGGGCGGCCGGGTCGTACGCCGCCTCGGACGCGTTCTTCCCCTTCCCCGACGGGCCGCAGATCCTGGTCGATGCCGGGATCCGGGCGCTGGTGCAGCCGGGCGGCTCGAAGCGGGACGACGAGACCGTCGCCGCCCTCGCCGCGGCCGGGGTGACGATGTACGTCACCGGCACCCGGCACTTCTTCCACTGAACCCGGATCCACGGGTTCCCGCGGGCTGCGCACCACCGTCCTGGCCCGCCGGCGGTGTGGCCGAGCCTCGATGAGACCGCCGGTCTGCCCTGACCCCGGCGCAGGCCCGACCCGTCGGAGGTCGAGCCTGTCCGGTGGTGTCGGCACTGCCTGACACACTTCTGCGCATGCGTCGCATCTCGCTGCTCGTCCCGGTCCTCGCCGCCGTGCTCCTGCTGGCCGGCTGCTCGGGCGGTTCGGGCTCCGCGAAGGGCTCCTCGGACGACCCGTCGCCGTCGGCGTCCGGGGCGGCCTCGAGCAGTGCCGGCGCGCAGTCGAGCGTGGACTGGAAGGCCTGCGACAGCGGCTTCGAGTGCGGCACCGTGACGGTGCCGCTCGACTACGACGACCCCGACGCCACCACGATCAAGCTGGCCCTGCTCCGGCGCCCGGCCACCGACACCGCCCACCGGATCGGCTCGCTGCTGGTCAACCCCGGTGGCCCGGGTGGCTCGGGGATCGACCTGGCCAAGAGCCTCTCGGTGCCGGCCAAGGTCAGCGCCCGGTTCGACATCGTCGGCTTCGATCCGCGTGGGGTGGGCCGGAGCGAGCCCAAGATCAGCTGCCACACCTACCTGCAGAAGATGTACGACACCGACCCGACGTTCGAGGACGCCGCCGACCGCACGGCGTACCTCTCGATCAGCAAGAAGTACGTCGACGAGTGCGCGACCAAGGAGAAGGGTCTGCTCGCGCACCTGGGCACCCTCGACGTCGCCCGGGACATGGACCGGATCCGGCAGGCCGTGGGCGACGACAAGCTGAACTACCTCGGCTACTCCTACGGCACCTCGATCGGGCAGATGTACGCCCAGCTGTTCCCCACGAAGATCCGCACCATGGTGCTCGACGGGGTGGTCGACACGGAGAAGAGCGGGCTGCAGGGCGCCGACGAGCAGGCGGTCGGGTTCGAGAAGGCGCTGAAGGCCTACCTCGCCGACTGCAAGTCCGACCCGAGCTGCGTCCTGGGCGCCGAGCCCCGGGCGAAGGTGAAGGCCGTGATCGCGGCGTCGGAGAAGCAGCCCATCCCGGCTGCCTCCGCCGACCGGCCGGCAACACCGGGGGTGATCCAGCTCGCGATCGGGGCGGCGCTCTACAACAAGCAGTCCTGGCCGGTGCTGTCCCAGGCGATCACCTCGGGGCTCGCCGGTGACGGCAGCACCCTGGTCGCCCTCGCCGACAGCTACCTGATGCGCAACCAGGACGGCAGCTACGGCAACGGCTTCGACATCTACTTCGCGGTGGGCTGCCTGGACAGCACCTGGCCGCGCGACCCCGACAAGGTCTTCGCCAACGCCAAGTCGATCGCCGCGAAGGCGCCTCTGCTCGGCGAGGGCCTGGTCAACGACTACGTGCGCTGCTCGCTGTGGCCGGTGAAGCCCGAGCCGCTGCCCGACGTGAGCGCCAAGGGATCGCCGCCGATCGTGGTGGTCAGCACCACGCGCGACCCGGCCACGCCGTACGAGTCGGGGGTGAAGGTGGCCGGGCGGCTGCCCCAGGGAGTGCTGCTCACCAACGACGGCGACGGCCACACCGTCACCTTCCAGGGCAAGGCGTGCGTCGACGACGCGATCTCGACGTACCTGCTCGACGAGAAGGCACCGAAGAACGGGGCCCGGTGCTCGTGACCGGCCCGGCGACCGGGTCGCCCCTCCCGCGGGGCTCGCGCGATCTCCTCGTGGGCCGTGGCCGGAGTTCGACGGCGCTCCGCACCGCCACGGCAGCACCTCGCGGCGTCGGCTCTTGACGACGCCGACCCTCCCGGGACTTCGGATCCGCACCACTAGGATGGCCCGGTGACTGCGCAGATCCTGGATGGCAAGACCACCGCGGCGACCATCAAGGCGGAGCTCACCGAGCGCGTCTCGGCGCTCGCCGCGCGCGGGGTGACCCCGGGGCTGGGCACGGTGCTGGTCGGTGACGACCCGGGCAGCCGGTGGTACGTCAACGGCAAGCACAAGGACTGTGCCGAGGTCGGGATCAACTCGATCCGCGTGGACCTGCCGGAGACGGCCGGCCAGGAGGAGATCGAGGAGGCGGTCGCGACCCTCAACGCCGACCCCGCCTGCACCGGCTACATCGTCCAGCTCCCGCTGCCCAAGGGCCGCGACGAGAACCGCGTGCTCGGTCTGATCGACCCGGCCAAGGACGCGGACGGCCTGCACCCGACCAACCTCGGCTGGCTGGTGCTGGGCAAGCCCGCCCCGCTGCCGTGCACGCCGTCCGGCATCGTCGAGCTGCTGCGCCGCCACGGCGTCGAGATCGCCGGGGCCGACGTGTGCGTGGTCGGGCGTGGGGTGACCGTGGGCCGGCCGCTGGGTCTGCTGCTGACGCGTCGCAGCGAGAACGCCACCGTCACGCTGTGCCACACCGGCACCCGCGACCTCGCGTCGCACGTGCGCACGGCCGACATCGTGGTGGCGGCCGCCGGCGTACCCGGCATCATCACGGGCGAGATGCTCAAGCCGGGGGCCGCCGTGCTGGACGTCGGGGTCTCGCGCGTCGACGGCAAGCTGGCCGGCGACATCCACGAGTCCGCCTTCGACGTCGCCGGCTGGCGCTCGCCCAACCCCGGCGGCGTGGGCCCGATGACCCGGGCGATGCTGCTGTCCAACATCGTGCAGATCGCCGAGCAGCCGGCCACGCCGGCGGACGGGTGAGCGCGACCCAGGTGAACGCCCGCCAGCTCCCGCCCCTGCAACGGCCCAAGACCCTCGGCGGCGCCCTCTACTTCCTGGTGCTGGTGGTCACCGTGGTCGGGATCGGGTTCGTGTCCTTCGCCAGCTGGCGTCGCGGCGTGACGGTGATCGGTGCCGGCCTGCTGCTCGCAGCGCTCGCCCGGCTCTGCCTCGGGGAGTACGACGCCGGCATGCTGCGGGTGCGCCGGCGCTGGTTCGACGTCCTGGCGCTGGTCCTGGTCGGCGGCTTCCTGATCTTCCTCGCCGCCACCATCCCGGACCAGCCGGTGCGCTGAGCGCTTCAGCCGGCGCGGTCCGCGGTGCGTCGTACGACGTCGGCCACCGTCTGCGGTGCCCGCAGCGACGGCAGGTGGTCGACCCCCTCGAGCCGGACCAGCTCCGCGCCGGGGACGGCCGCCGCCAGGTCGGTGCTCGCCGTGACCATCGAGGCGACGTCGATCGTGCCGATCACCACCGCGGTCGGCGCGTCGATGGTGTCGACGCGTGACCACTGCTCGGGGTCGTCGAGCTCGAGGCCCTCCTGGGCGACGTCGGCGTCGTACGCCGCGCCGAGCCGGGCCAGCAGCGCGTCATCGGTCCCGGCGGCGCACCAGATCCGCCGGCTGACCTCGATCATCGCGTCGCGGTCACCGGACTCGAGGGCTTCGGCGTAGGCCCGCTCGAGCGCCGGGTCGTCGTCGGCCCACGGGTAGCCGAGGATGCCGGGCGCCAGCACGGTCAGCGACCGGACGCGCTCCGGCTGGGCGAGGGTGAACGAGAGGCTGGTCCGCCCGCCCATGCTGTTGCCGACGAGGTGGATCCGATCGAGCCCGCGGGCGTCCAGCACCGCGGCGAGGTCGTCCCCCGCCCGGAACTCCTCGGTCGCGAACGGCGAGCGGCCGTACCCGCGCGCGTCGTACCGCACCACGCGGAAGTCCTCCAGCAGTGGCAGCACCGGCTCCCACACGGTCGCGTCGTGGATCCCCGGGTGCACCAGCACCACCACCGGCCCGTCCCCGCCCGTGTCCGCCACCCAGACCCGGTCCGCCCCGACCTCGACCATCGTCTCCATCCGAGTCACGCTAGGCCCGCGCGGTACCCCGGTCGACCGGGTTTTCCTTCGTCGCCGCCGTTCCAGGTTCACCACGGTATGCCGACGAACCCGAGCCCCCCACGACGTGCTTGTCGTGGACAGTCCGGGTACGTCGTGGACAGAGCCGGGGGTTTTCCACAGGCCCGCGGGTACCCCTCGCCGGTGCCGGCCATGAGCGTCACGCTCTGCCCATGGACCCGCTCGAAGTGATCGCTGCCAAGCACGGCGTTTTCCTCACCCAGGAGGCCTATGCCCTCGGATACGACGACTACGCCATCGCCCGAGCGGTCCGGGGCCGCTTCTGGCACCGGGTGCGCCGGGGCGCCTTCGTGCCGTACCCCGTCTGGTCGGCGGCCGGCGAGATCGAGCGGCACCGCCTTCTTGCGGCGGCTGTCCACCGCTCCTACGGGGACCGGGTGGCGTTCAGCCACGTCACGGCCACGCTGCTGCACGGCATCGCGCTGTGGGGCGTCGATCTCTCGCGCGTCCACGTGACTCGGCTCGACGGTGGCGCGGGACGCACGGAGTCCGACGTGGTGCATCACGAGGCCTGGGCCCTCGAGCCGGATGACATCGGGCGACTCGACGGGAGCTTGGTGACTGCTCCGACCCGCGCCACCCTCGAGACCGGGCTCCTGGGCACGACCGAGCAGAGCCTGGTGAGCATCGACTCGCTGCTCCACCTCAAGCTCGGCACGGCGATCGACGTGGGCAACACCTACGACGTGATCCAGCACTGGCCGGGCAGTCAGCACCTCCAAGTCGCGGTGCGAATGGGAGATGGTCGTTCGGAGTCGGTCGGCGAGTCCCGTTGCCGGTGGCTGTTCTTCAACCAAGGCCTGCCTGCGCCCGAGTTGCAGCGCCGCGTGTACGACACCCACGGCCGGCTGATCGGGATCACCGATTTCGACTGGGCCAGGCGCAGGACCTTCGGTGAGTTCGACGGGAAAGTGAAGTTCGGCCGGCTGCTGAAGGAGGGGCAGAGTGCCAGCGACGTCCTCTTCGAGGAGAAGAAGCGGGAGGACGCTATCCGGCGTGCGACGCACTGCGGGATGGTGCGCCTGGTCTGGCTCGACGTCGAACGCCCGGTAACCACCGCTCGATGGCTCAGGGCCTACCTCGACGAGGCCGTCTGATCGTTGACGTCCTCGAACGTCACTCCCCACGACGTACCCGGACTCCCCATGACATGCAAGGTGTGGGGAGCCCAGGTTCGCCGGCATACCGTGGTGAACCTGGGACCTGCGGAATCGGGACCGGCACAGCGGCGCCCGAGGCCTCAGATCAGGCCGAGCCCCTTGACCGCGTCCCGCTCGCCGGCGAGCTCGGCGACCGAGGCGTCGATGCGGCCGCGGGAGAAGTCGTCGATGTCGAGGCCCTGGACGATCGAGTAGTCGCCGCCGGATGTGGTGACCGGGAACGACGAGATCAGGCCCTCGGGCACGCCGTACGACCCGTCGGAGACGACGGCCATGGACACCCAGTCGTCGGCGGGGGAGCCGTGCAGCCAGTCACGGGCGGCGTCGATGGTGGCGGACGCCGCCGAGGCGGCCGAGGAGGAACCGCGGGCCTCGATGATCGCGGCGCCGCGCTTGGCGACCGTCGGGATGAAGTCGTCCTCGATCCAGGACTGGTCGTTCACCGCCGCTGCGGCGTTCTGCCCGCCGACCTCGGCGTGGAACAGGTCGGGGTACTGCGTGGCGGAGTGGTTGCCCCAGATCGTCATCTTCTTGATCTCGGTGACCGCGGCGCCGGTCTTCGCGGCCAGCTGGGACATCGCCCGGTTGTGGTCGAGGCGGGTCAGCGCGGTGAAGCGCTCACGCGGGATGTCGGGGGCGTTGGTCATCGCGATCAACGCGTTGGTGTTGGCCGGGTTGCCGGTCACCCCGATGCGTACGTCGTCGGCCGCCACCTCGTTGAGCGCCTTGCCCTGGGCGGTGAAGATCGCGCCGTTGGCCTCGAGCAGGTCGGCCCGCTCCATGCCGGGGCCGCGGGGGCGGGCGCCGACGAGCAGGGCGAGGTTGACGCCCTCGAAGACGGTGCCGGCGTCGGACCCGGTCACCACGTTGGCCAGGGTCGGGAACGCGCAGTCGTCGAGCTCCATGACGACGCCTTCGAGGGTCTTCAGCGCCGGCTCGATCTCGAGCAGGCGCAGCTCGATCGGGGTGTCCTTGCCGAGCAGGTCACCGCACGCGAGGCGGAACAGCAGGCTGTAGCCGATCTGGCCGGCCGCGCCGGTGACAGCGACCTTCAACGGTGTGGTGCTCACAAGAGGCTCCTCGGATCTGGGGTGGTCACTTGTGACGCTAGCAAGGTCGCGGCCGCTCCGGCAGCCGGGCTCCGGGGAGGGTTAGCCTGACGGGCATGGAGCCGCTCGATCCCCACGACGTCCGGATCTCCGACGCTGACCGGGACAAGGTCGCCGAGGTGCTCCGCGAGGCCGCCGGTGATGGTCGGATCGACCTGACCGAGCTCGACGAGCGGCTCGAGGCGACGTACGCCGCGAAGACGTACGGCGACCTGGTCCCGATCACGCTCGACCTGGCCGCCGGTGAGCACCTGCCCACGGTGGCCCCGACCTCGCAACCGGCACCCCGGCGTCGGGTCCTGCCCGAGGCAGCGCCGTCGCACGACGCGTCCTTCGCGATGATGGGCGACTGCAAACGAGTGGGTGAGTGGACGATCGGCGCCACGCACACGGCGACCGCGGTGATGGGAGGCGTGGTCATCGACCTGCGCGAGGCGAGCTTCGCCTCGGGCGAGGTGGTGATCAACGCCAACGCGGTGATGGGCAGCGTCGAGGTGATCGTCGACGCGCAGACCGCGGTGCGCGTCGACGGGATCGGGGTCATGGGCAGCTACACCGAGTCCCGCGCCCGCGTGGCGGCGGAGGTCGGCCCCGACTCACCGGTGGTGCGCGTGCGTGGTCTGGCGCTGATGGGATCGGTCGAGGTCAAGCGCAAGGGTCCGCCCGGCGAGCTGCGTCGCCGACTGGTGGGCCGCTGACGAGATGCTGAACCGGTCGCCCGGACCGGCACCTGAGCGGGTTCGGCGCCCGCGATAGCGTGACGAGCGTGAGCGACTCAGCGAAGAGCAGGACCCCGGCGATCATCTACACCCACACCGACGAGGCGCCGCTGCTGGCGACGTACTCGTTCCTGCCGATCATCGAGGCCTTCGCGGGCGTCGCCGGTGTCCCGGTGGAGACCCGCGACATCTCGCTGGCGGGTCGGATCATCGCGCAGTTCGGGGACCGTCTGCCCGAGGACCAGCGGGTCGACGACGCCCTCGCCGAGCTGGGTGAGCTGGCCAAGACGCCCGAGGCGAACATCATCAAGCTGCCGAACATCTCGGCCTCCGTGCCGCAGCTCAAGGCCGCGATCGCCGAGCTCCAGGAGCAGGGCTTCGACCTGCCGGCGTACCCCGAGAACGCGCAGAGCGACGAGGACAAGGACACCCGCGCGCGCTACGACAAGGTCAAGGGCAGCGCGGTCAACCCGGTGCTGCGCGAGGGCAACTCGGACCGCCGCGCGCCGGCCAGCGTCAAGCAGTACGCCCGCAACCACCCGCACTCGATGGGCGAGTGGAGCAAGGACTCCAAGACCAACGTCGTGCACATGCAGGCCGACGACTTCCGCTCCAGCGAGGTCTCGACGGTGATCGAGAAGGCCGGCTCGGTGAGCATCGAGCTGGTCGCCGACGACGGTACGACGACCCCGCTGCGCGACCCGGTCGCCGTCCTCGAGGGCGAGGTGATCGATGCGACCGCGATGCACGTCGCGGCGCTGCGCGAGTTCCTCACCGCCCAGATCGCCCGGGCCAGGGCCGAGGGCGTGCTGTTCTCGGTGCACCTCAAGGCGACCATGATGAAGGTCTCCGACCCGATCATCTTCGGCCACGTCGTGCGGGCCTTCTTCCCCGACGTGTTCGCCGAGTACGGCGACGTGCTCGCGGAGGCCGGGTTGAGCCCCAACGACGGGCTCGGCGGCATCCTCAAGGGCATCGAGGGCCTGCCCCAGGCGGCCGAGATCAAGGCGGCCTTCGACGCCGGTCTCGCGTCCGGTCCGGAGCTGGCGATGGTCGACGACGCCAAGGGCATCACCAACCTGCACGTGCCCAGCGACGTGATCGTCGACGCCTCGATGCCGGCGATGATCCGGACCTCGGGCCACATGTGGGACCCCCGCGGTGAGGAGGCCGACACGCTCGCGGTGATCCCCGACTCG
This sequence comes from uncultured Actinomycetota bacterium, assembly GCA_963843875.1. Taxonomy (GTDB): domain Bacteria; phylum Actinomycetota; class Actinomycetes; order Propionibacteriales; family Nocardioidaceae; genus Marmoricola. The sequence continues at coordinate 667,455 of CAWJMC010000005.1, forward strand.
TCGTACGCCGGGATCTACCAGGTCGTCGTCGACGACTGCCGCGCGCACGGCGCCTACGACCCGGCCACGATGGGCTCGGTGCCCAACGTCGGGCTGATGGCCCAGGCGGCCGAGGAGTACGGCTCGCACGACAAGACCTTCGAGATCCCCAGCACCGGCCTGGTCCGGGTCAGCGACGAGGACGGCCACGTGCTGCTGGAGACCCCGGTCTCGCAGGGCGACATCTGGCGGATGTGCCAGACCAAGGACGTCCCGATCCGGGACTGGGTCAAGCTCGCCGTCGCCCGGGCGCGGGCGACCGGCGTCCCGACGATCTTCTGGCTCGACGAGACCCGCGCGCACGACGCCAACCTGATCGCCAAGGTCAACGAGTACCTCCCCGACCGCGACGTCGTCGGGGACACCGACGGGCTGGACATCCAGATCATGGCGCCGGAGGCGGCGATCGCCTTCTCCCTCGAGCGGATCCGCCAGGGCGAGGACACCGTCTCGGTCACCGGCAACGTGCTGCGCGACTACCTGACCGACCTGTTCCCGATCCTGGAGCTCGGCACGTCGGCCAAGATGCTCTCCGTCGTCCCGCTGATCAACGGTGGCGGGCTGTTCGAGACCGGCGCCGGTGGCTCGGCGCCCAAGCACGTGCAGCAGCTGGTCAAGGAGGACTACCTGCGCTGGGACTCCCTCGGTGAGTTCCTGGCCCTGGCCGTCTCCCTCGAGCACTTCGCCGAGACCACCGGCAACGAGAGCGCCCGGGTGCTCGGCGAGACCCTGGACAAGGCGACCGCGACCTTCCTCAACGAGAACAAGTCGCCGACCCGCCGCGTCGGGGGCATCGACAACCGGGGCAGCCACTTCTGGTTGGCGCGCTACTGGGCCGAGGAGCTGGCCCGGCAGGACGGCGACGCCGACCTGGCCGAGGCGTTCGCCGAGGTGGCCAAGACCCTGGCCGAGCAGGCCGACACGATCAGCGAGGAGCTGATCGCCGTGCAGGGCAAGCCGGCGGACATCGGTGGCTATTTCCGTCCGGACGACGCGAAGGCGACCACGGTGATGACGCCGTCGGAGACCCTGAACGCCGCGTTGGCCACCCTGCGCGGCTGAGCCCGACTCAGCCGGGCAGCGTCCAGCAGCTCGAACAGCACCGCGTCGGCGAGACCGTCCGCCGTACGCGTGCCGAGGTGCTCGACACCGACCTCGCGGAAGCCGGCGCCGGTGAGCACCGCGCGCGAGGCGGTGTTGCCCACGCCCGCGTGGGCGCGCAGCCGGGCCAGGCCCATCCCGCCGTCCTCCGTCGCGAGCAGCGCGTGCCGGCAGGCCAGCCGCACCGCCTCGGCCGCGACACCGCGGCGGCGCTCGTCCGGGTGCACCCAGTAGCCGACCTCCGCCGAGGCGTAGCGCTCGTTCACGTCGAAGACGTCCAGCGCCGCCAGCAGCCGGTCGTCCTCGCGGTCGGCCACGGCGAACGTCACCGAGGAGCCGGTGGCGGCCGCCTCACCGCACCGCAGCACCCAGTCGGCGGCGTGCGACTCGGGGTAGGGCCGCGGGATCGCACTGATCCAGTACGACGTGGACGGGTCGCGGCAGCCCTCGACGACCCGCGGCCGGTCGGCGTCGCGCGGTCGGCGCAGCCGCAGCGGTGCCCGGTCGGACTCGATCGTCGGCACGTCCAGCCACGGTGAGCGGGGCCGGCGCTCGTCGGTGGCCAGCAGGCTGCCCACGTAGGCGTCCAGCAGCTCGTCACGCTGCGGCAGCCACCGCCGTACGACGCCCGGCACGACGTCGAAGCCGAGCCGCCAGGCCAGCCGCCGCGACGCGAAGTTGCCGCGGTTGGCCCACCAGCTCACCGTCTGCAGCCCGAGGCCCTCCGGCGCGGGCGCGAAGGCCCAGCCGAGCAGCAGCCGCACCGCGCGCTCCATCGCCCCGGTGCCGCGGACGTCGGGGTGCGCGCCGTACGCGACCTCCCCGCGGTCCGAGCCCTCCGCGCGCAACGAGACGGTGCCGCCGAACCGTCCGTCGACGTCGACCGCGAACGCCCACTCCTGGCTCGCGTCCCAGACCCCTGGGACGATGTCGCGCACGAAGTGGCGGGCGTCGTCGATCGAGTAGGGCACCGGGATCGTCGTCCACTCCTGGCTGACCGGGTCGAGGCACTGCTCGAGCACCCGCGCTACGTCGCTCTCGGCGTGCCGACGCAGCGAGACGACCGACGCGCCGTCGGTGTCGACGAGCAGGGGGACGGAGATGACCATGGACACGAGGTTCCCAGTGGCGTGAGCCTCGTCGCAACGGGAATAGTGGACAGGGTGACCCGTTCTCCGGAGGTGACTGCCACCCTCGAGCGACCCACCAGGGCTCTGACCGCGCGGCACTTCGGTCTCGCCGTGCTGGCCCTCGCGACCGGTGGCTTCGCGATCGGCACGACCGAGTTCGTGACGTTGGGGCTGCTGCCGCAGATCGCCGACGGCGTCGGGGTCTCGATCCCGGTGGGTGGCCACGTGATCTCGGCGTACGCCGTGGGCGTCGTCGTCGGCGCGCCCGTGATCGCCTTCCTCGGTGCCCGGCTGCCCCGGCGCGGCCTGCTGGTCGCGCTGATGGGCTGGTTCGCCGTCGGCAACGCGGCGAGCGCCCTGGCCGGCAGCTACGGGCTGCTCACGGCCGCCCGGTTCTTCTCCGGCCTGCCGCACGGTGCGTTCTTCGGGGTCGCCTCCCTGGTGGCGGCGTCGCTGGCCACCCCCGAGCGCCGCGGCCGCGCGGTCAGCCTGGTGATGCTGGGACTCGCGGTGGCCAACGTCGCCGGCGTACCGGCGGCGACGTACCTCGGCCAGCAGCTCGGCTGGCGCTCGGCGTACGTCGCGGTCACCGGTGCTCGCCCTGGTCTCGGTCGCGATGATCTTGATGTTCGTCCCCCACGTCCCGGGCGACCCGGAGGCGACCGGACGTCGCGAGCTGAGCGCGTTCGCCCGTCCCCAGATGTGGCTGACCCTGCTGGTCGGGGCCGTCGGCTTCGGCGGGATGTTCGCCGTCTACTCCTACATCGCACCGACCATCACCGGCGTGGGTGGGCTCAACGACTCTGCGGTGCCCTGGTTCCTGCTGGTCTTCGGCCTCGGGATGACGGCCGGGACCTTCCTCGGCGGTCGACTGGCGGACTGGTCGGTGTTCCGCTCCCTGATCAGCTCCTCGATCGCGATGGGCCTGGCGCTGCTGCTGTTCGCCGTCACCGCACAGACCGGCTGGGCCTCGATCGTCGTGATGTTCGTGATCGCCGTCGTCTCCTCGGTGCTGGTGGTCAACCTGCAGCTGCGGCTGATGGAGGTCGCCGGTGACGCCCAGACCCTCGGTGCGGCGTTGAACCACGCCTCGCTGAACATGGCCAACGCCCTCGGTGCCTGGCTCGGCGGTCTGGTGATCGCGGCCGGCTACGGCTACACCGCCCCCGCCGTCGTGGGCGCTGGTCTGTCCCTCGCCGGCCTGCTGGTGCTGCTCGTCTCGGCGTTGTTGCAGCGCCGTACGACGGCCCGCGGGCTCCAGCGCGCCTGACGGGGGTCACGCTGGTCGAAGGGGCGCGTCAGCGCCGTCTCGAAACCGGGTGAGGTGGACGTCCGGCGGGGGTTTCGAGACAGGACTCGTCCTTCCTCAACCAGCGTGGGGACTCGTCCTTCCTCAACCAGCGTGGGGACTCGTCCTTCCTCAACCAGCGTGGGGACTCGGCCTTCCTCAACCACCGTTGGGGTGGTCCCGGCGTGGTCCACGGTGGTTGAGGAGGCGCGTCAGCGCCGTCTCGAAACCCGGTGAGGGGGGCCGGGCGTCACGGCTAGGAGTAGCTCATGCCCATCTTGGTGCGGACCTCGTCGAGGGTGGCGTCGGCGACCTGGTTGGCCCGGGCGTTGCCCTGGGCCAGCACCTCGTCGACGTACGCCGGGTCCGCGGCGAGCTCGTCGCGGCGGGCCCGCAGCGGCGCGAAGTAGGTGTTGACGGCGTCCGTGACCCGGGTCTTGAGCGCGCCGCCACCCCCGTCGCCGAGCTCGGCGGCGACCTGCTCGGGGGCGATGCCCTCGCACCAGGCCACGAGCTGGACCAGGTTGCTGACCTCGGGCCGGGTGGCCGGGTCGAAGGTGATCACCCGGTCGCTGTCGGTCTTGGCCTTCTTGATCACCCGGGCGGTCTCGTCGGCGCTCATCCGCAGCTCGACGGTGTTGCCACGCGACTTGCTCATCTTGGTGCCGTCGAGGCCGAGCACGCTGGTGGCAGGGGACAGCAGCGCATCCGGCTCGGGGAAGGTCTCGCCGTACTTCTCGTTGAACCGGCGGGCTACCACCCGGGTCTGCTCGACGTGCGGCAGCTGGTCCTTGCCGACCGGCACGATGTTGCCCTTGCAGAACAGGATGTCCGCGGCCTGGTGCACGGGATAGGTGAGCATCAGCCCGTTGATCGAGGTGATCCCGGCGCTGGCCGCCTCTTCCTTGACGGTCGGGTTGCGCTGCAGCTCGGCCACGCTGACCAGGCTCAGGAACGGCAGCAGCAGCTGGTTCAGCGCCGGCACCGCCGAGTGCGTGAAGATCGTCGAGCGAGCCGGGTCGATCCCGGCGGCGAGGTAGTCGACGAGCAGGTTGCGCACGCTGCCGCGGATGTCACCGGAGATCTCCCGGTCGGTGATCACCTGGTAGTCGGCGATGATCACCCAGGAGTCGGCGCCACTGTTCTGCAGCCGCACGCGGTTGGCGATCGAGCCGAAGTAGTGCCCGATGTGCAGGGCCCCGGTCGGCCGGTCGCCGGTGAGCATCCGGAACTGCTCGGGGTGCTCGCCCAGACGCTGCTCCAGGGCTCGGCTGCGCTCCTCGGCCGCCTGGAAGGAGTCGTTCATCGGGGATTCCTCACGAGCGGTGCCTCACGGGGGTGACTGTACAAACCCGGGGCCCGTGGGCGTGCCGCGGGTTGGTTGGGTGCGGTGGTTGAGGGATCACCTAGGCTGCCGGTGTGGCTCTGATCGGCGTCTCCGTCGCGGTGCCCGACCCGGCGGGGAGCCGGCTGCAGGACTTCCGGATCTCCCTCGGCGACACCGAGGCCAGCGGGATCCCGACCCACATCACCCTGGTGCCGCCGACCCGCGTCGCCGACGAGACCTGGCCGAGGTCGGTCGAGCACCTGGGGTCGGTGGCCGCGCGCGCACCCGTCCTTCGGGATCCACCTGCGCGGCACCGGGACCTTCCGCCCGGTCTCCCCGGTGGTCTTCGTCAACCTCGTCGAGGGCATCTCCGAGTGCGAGCTGCTGGCCAAGTCGGTGCGCACCGGGCCGCTCGACCTCAGCCTGGACTTCCCGTACCACCCGCACGTCACGATCGCCCACGAGATGGTCGAGCCGGCGCTCGACCGGTGCGTTCGGTGACCTGGCCGGCTTCGAGGCGCGGTTCCAGTGCGACGGCTTCTGGCTCTACACCTACGACGAGGCGCCCGGCTGGGTGCCCCAGCAGCGGTTCACGCTGAGCCCGGGGGTAGACGCGGGCTCTGCTCCTAGTGACCGTGCTTGATGGCGGTGCGGAGGTCCTTGTTGAGCTGGGAGATCACGTCGAGCGGGATCTCCTTGGGGCAGGCGGCGGTGCACTCACCGATGTTGGTGCAGCCACCGAAGCCCTCGGCGTCGGCCTGGGCGACCATGTCGACCACCCGGGAGTCGCGCTCGGGCTGACCCTGGGGGAGCAGGCCGAGGTGGGTGATCTTGGCGCCCATGAACAGCGATGCCGAGCCGTTGGGGCAGGCCGCGACGCAGGCACCGCAGCCGATGCAGGTGGCCATGTTGAACGACCGCGTGGCGTTCTCGCTGGGGACTGGCACCGAGTTGGCCTCGGGCGCCGAGCCGGTGTTGGCCGAGATGTAGCCGCCCTGGCTGGATGATCCGGTCGAAGGAGCTGCGGTCGACGACCAGGTCCTTGAGCACCGGGAAGGCCTCCGAGCGCCACGGCTCGATGGTGATCGTCTCGCCGTCGGAGAACGAGCGCATGTGCAGCTGGCAGGTGGTGGTCACCTCGGGGCCGTGCGCCGAGCCGTTGATCATCAGCCCGCACATCCCGCAGATGCCCTCACGGCAGTCGGAGTCGAAGGCGATCGGCTCCTCGCCCTCGGCGTTCAGCTGCTCGTTGAGGATGTCGAGCATCTCCAGGAAGCTCATGTCCCCCGAGATGTCGCTGATCGGGTAGGTCATCAGCGCGCCCTCGGTCGCGGCGTCCGGCTGCCGCCAGATCTTCAGGGTCAGGTTCACTTCTCGTCCTTCACTTGTAGGACCGCTGCTTGAGCTCGATGGCGGTGTAGATCAGGTCTTCCTTGTGCAGGACGGGCTGTCCCTCGTCCCCGCCGAACTCCCAGGCCGCGACGTAGGCGAACTCGCCGTCGTGGCGCAGGGCCTCGCCCTCGTCGGTCTGCGACTCGGCGCGGAAGTGGCCGCCGCACGACTCCCGGCGGTTCAGCGCGTCGATGCACATCAGCTCACCGAGCTCGAGGAAGTCGGCCACCCGGCCGGCCTTCTCCAGCGACTGGTTCAGGCCTGGCCGCCGTGCCGAGCACCTTGAGGTTCGACCAGAAGTCCTGCTTCAGCTCGCGGATCATGTCGATCGCCTTGCGCAGGCCGTCCTCGGAGCGCTCCATCCCGCAGAACTCCCACATGATCTGGCCGAGCTCCTTGTGGTAGCTGTCGGCCGATCGCTCGCCGTCGATGGAGAGGAACTTCTCGATCCGCTCCTCGACGTTGCGCCGGGCCTCCACGACGGCCGGGTGGTCGTCCTCGATCTTGTCGAACGGCCCGTCGGCGAGGTAGTCGCGGATCGTGTTCGAGAGCACGAAGTAGCCGTCGGCCAGGCCCTGCATCAGCGCCGAGGCGCCCAGCCGGTTGGCCGCCGTGGTCGGAGAAGTTCGCCTCGCCGGCGACGAACAGGCCCGGGATGTTGGACTGCAGGTCGTAGTCGACCCACAGCCCGCCCATCACGTAGTGCACGGCGGGGTAGATCCGCATCGGCATCTCGTAGGGGTCGTCGCCGGTGATCTGCTCGTACATGTCGAAGAGGTTGTCGTACTTCTCCTCGATCCCGTGCTTGCCCAGACGGTCGATCGCGTCGGCGAAGTCGAGGTAGACCCCACGCCGGAAGTCGCCCACCAGCGGGCCGACGCCACGACCCTCGTCGCAGACGTTCTTGGCCTGGCGCGAGGCGATGTCGCGCGGCACCAGGTTGCCGAAGGAGGGGTAGATCCGCTCCAGGTAGTAGTCGCGGTCCTCCTCGGGGATGTCGCGCGGGTCCTTGTCGCAGTCCTCCTTGTTCTTCGGCACCCAGATCCGGCCGTCGTTGCGCAGGCCCTCGGACATCAGGGTCAGCTTGGACTGGTGGTCACCGGAGACCGGGATGCAGGTCGGGTGGATCTGCGTGTAGCAGGGGTTGGCCATTAGGGCGCCCTTGCGGTGCGCGCGCCAGGTCGCGGTGACGTTGCAGCCCATCGCGTTGGTCGAGAGGTAGTAGACGTTGCCGTAGCCACCGCTGGCCAGCACGACGACGTCGGCGGTGTGCGTCTCGATCTCACCGGTGACCATGTCGCGGGCGACGATCCCACGGGCCCGAGGGCCGTCGGGGCCGTCGACCAGGATCAGCTCGAGCATCTCGTGGCGGGTGTACGTCGACACGGTGCCGGCCTCGACCTGGCGCTCCAGGGCCTGGTAGGCCCCGAGCAGCAGCTGCTGGCCGGTCTGGCCGCGGGCGTAGAAGGTGCGCGAGACCTGCACACCGCCGAAGGAGCGGTTGTCGAGCAGACCGCCGTACTCCCGGGCGAAGGGGACGCCCTGCGCGACGCACTGGTCGATGATGTTGGCGCTGACCTCGGCCAGGCGGTAGACGTTCGACTCACGGCTGCGGTAGTCGCCGCCCTTGACCGTGTCGTAGAAGAGCCGGTACGTCGAGTCGCCGTCCTCCTTGTAGTTCTTGGCGGCGTTGATCCCGCCCTGGGCCGCGATGGAGTGCGCACGGCGCGGGGTGTCCTGGTAGCAGAACGACTTGACGTTGTAGCCGGCCTCGCCGAGCGTCGCCGCCGCGGCGCCACCCGCCAGCCCGGTGCCGACGATGATCACGTCGAGCTTGCGCCGGTTGGAGGGGTTGACCAGCCGGTTGTCGAAGATCCGGTTCGTCCACCGGGTCGCGATCGGTCCGGTGGGCGCCTTGGCGTCGACGATCTTCTCGCCGGGCACGTAGTAGCCGTGGGCGTCGTCGGAGGTCTGGGTCGGTGCCTCGTTCAACGCGGTGAGGCCGGTGAGGTCGGAGCCTGACATGAGCGAACGCTCCTTCTTGAGTCTGTAGCTACTTGGTGATGACGCCCGCGAGGACGAAGATCGGGACGAGGGAGAAGCCGCCGGCGATGACCACGGCGACGACCCAGCCGAGGGTCTTGGCCCGCACGCGGGCCTTCGTGCTGCTGGTGAGCCCGAGGGTCTGCATGGCCGACCAGGTGCCGTGGTGCAGGTGCAGCGCGAGGGTCACCATCGCGACCAGGTAGATGATCGTCATCCACCAGACCGCGAACGTGTCCACGAGCAGGTTGTACGGGTCGTTGGTGGCGCCGCCCGAGACGTTGACCCGGCCGATGGAGAAGTTGATCAGGTGCCACACGATGAACAGCAGCAGCGTCAGGCCGCCGTAGCGCATGGTGCGGCTGGAGAACGAGCTGTGCGCGCTGCGCTTGACGGCGTACTTGACCGGGCGGGCCGCGGCCGAGCGTCGCCACAGCATGATCGCCGTGGTCACGTGCACCACGATCGAGACGATCAGCACCACGCGGATGATCCACAGCAGCCCGGCGTACGGCAGGATCGGCTCGCCGAAGGTGCGCAGGTGCTCGGCGTAGGTGTTGAAGGTGTCGTGCCCACCGAACGCCTTGAGGTTGCCGTACATGTGCACCAGCACGAAGAGCACGAAGATGATCCCGCTGGTCGCCATCAGCAGCTTCAGCGCGATGGTGGAGCGGGTCGACCTGGGCCGTTTGGCCAAGGAGGTCGGGGTAGGTGTCTGCGTCGCCACTCTTGGCAAGATACCCGCCGGAAAATGCTCCGGAACAGCACCCTGGGTGTGAGATGCGTCTTGATCCGCAGGTCAGGGGCCCGATGCGCCCCCCCGAAGGGGTGTGTGAGCATCGGGGGGTGCCCGACCCCGACGCCCTGATCAGAGGGAACACGACCGCGCTGCGAGCGGCCCGCCCCGACGACCGGCAGCGCTGGTTCGAGGCGCAGACCGACCCCGTCCAGCTGCGCTTCGGCCTGCCGGCCTTCGTGGACCCACCAACCGCTCCCGACGCCCTCGACGAGCGGATCGCCGAGTCGCGGGAGCACCTGCGCGACGGCGTCCCCGGCGTCCTGGTCGTCGTCGGCACCGGTGCCGCGGACCGGCTGCTCGCGACGATCTCGTGGCGCTACGACGTCCACGAGGGCCTGCGCATCGCCGACGTGGGGTACTCCGTGCACCCGGACGCGCGCCGGCGGGGCGTCGCGACGGCTGCCCTGGCCCTGATGGTGCGCTGGCTGCTCCACGACGAGGCCGGTCCCGGACTGGCCCGCGTGCAGCTCGACCACAGCGTCGAGAACCTCGCGTCGTGCCGGACGGCGCTCGCGGCCGGGATGGTCCAGGAGGGTCTGCGCCGCAGCTACCTGCCGCTGCGCGACCCCGACGCACCGGACGGCGTACGGCGCCACGACGTGTGCCTGCACGGGGTGGTGGCACCGGCGGCGCAGGGCTGACCCGGCTGCTCAGGAGGCCGTCGTCGCGTCCCGCCACAGCAGGAGGACCGCGCGGTCGTCGTCGCCGCGCTCGACCTGGCGGATGATCCGGCGCGCGGCACCGGGGAACCCACGCCCCGCCGCGGTCGCGGCCGTGTCCTGGAGCCAGGCGATGCCCTCGTCGAGCTCGGCCTGGCGCGACTCCACCACGCCGTCGGTGTAGAACATCAGCGCCTCACCGGCCCTGAGGACGAACGTGGAGGACTCCAGGTCGGGGCGGTGCATCACGCCCAGGGCGAGACCGTGTGCCGGGTCGCGGCGCCACACCGGCCCCGACGTGCGCGTCGCAGCCCCGTCGGACGAGGACCAGACGAGGGCCGGCGGGTGCCCGGCGCTGGTCAGCCGGCAGCAGCCCGTCTCCAGGTCGAGCAGCACGTGCACCGCCGTCGCGAAGGTCTCCTCGGAGGGCTGGCGGAGCAGGAAGGCGTTGGCCGCGCTGAACAGCGCCACCGGGGGCAACGACCCGATCAGGCCACCGAGCGCGCCGGCGAACTGCAGGGCCTCGGTCGCGGCCCCGACACCCTTGCCGCACACGTCGACCAGGATCATCTCGAGGTGGCGCTGGTCCTCGGAGAGGTCGGCGACCAGGAAGTCGCCGCCATAGCCCGCGCCGTACGCCGCGATCATGGCGGTCTCGGTGTGCCAGCCGTTGGGCAGCTCGGGCACCCGCGCCTGGGCCTGCAGCCGGTCCCGGAGGTCGGCCAGCATCGCCTCGCCGACCGGGCCGGGCAGGCCGCTGCGCTGCCGGCTCGAGGCGTACAGGCCGATCGCCAGCGAGACCAGCAGGCTGATCGTCGCCGAGATCCGGACCCCGGTGACCGGGGGGTCCAGCAGGACGCCGGCCACTCCCGCCACGGCGATCCACGCGGAGAGCAGCCGGAGCTGGCGGAAGCGGAGGATCAGCATGCCCAGCAGCAGCCAGACGACGAAGGCCGTCACCGGCACCAGTGCGTACACCAGCACCGAGCCCACGAAGCTCACGCTCACGCCGAGCATCAGCAGCAGGAGGCTGTGGCGCTGACTCTCCTCGGTGCCGCTGCGCCAGTTCGCGACAGGGTCGGCCAGGAAGTGACGCAGCCCTGTGTGCACCGGCTCAGCGTAGGGCTCGGGTCACGACCCGGGCGGGGGATCGGCAGATCCGGGCTCAGCCGGCGTGCGCCTGCCCGGTCGTCAGGACCGAGGACCAGTGCACCTCGAGCAGCTCGGCGTAGGCGTCGGCCCAGGTGCGTCCGGCCAGGCTCTCCCGGGCGCGGGCGGCGAGGCTGCCGCGCAGCTCGGGGTCGTCGCGCAGCCGCTCCACGCCGGCACACAGCGCCCGTCGACGGGCGGGGTCGACCAGCATGCCGTTGACCCGGTGCGCGACGAGGTCGATGATGCCGCCGGTGGCGAAGCCGATCACCGGCACGCCGCTGGCCAGGGCCCGGCGTACGTCGTGGCAGTCGAGGTCCTTCTTGCGGGGCTGCACGAGGACGTCGAAGGAGGCCACCGCGTGCGCGAGGTCGACTCCGCCCACGTCGCCGAGCACCTTCGCCCCGGGGATCCGGGCGCGCAGCCTCTCGGCCCCGGCCCCTGCTCGCACCACGACCAGTCGCACGCCGCGCAGCCCGGCGATGTCGACGAGACGGCGTACGACGTTCGGCCGGTCGACCGGGCCGACGTAGCCGACCACCAGGAGGTGCTTGCCGGACCTGCCCCGGGCCCAGCGGTCCACCAGCGTCTCGGAGCGCATCGTGTCGGCGTACAGGTCGAGGTCGGTGCCCGGTCGCCACAGCTCGGCGGGGTCACCGGCCGCGCGCAGGCCCTCCTGGGCGAACAGGCAGCCGACCAGGCTCCGGTCGGCGCCGCTGCTCGCGATCGACCCGCGCCAGTCGGACAGCGGACCCGAGCCGAGGCTGTGGTGGCTGACCACGCTCGGCAGCCCGAGGCGTCGGGCCGCCCGCAGCGCGGCGGAGCCGGTGAGGCGGGGATCAGCGATGTGCACCAGGTCCGGGCCGTACGCCGTGAGCTCACGGGAGATCCCGGCCGCGTCGCCGCTGCGCACCCGGGCGACCGGGATGCCGCGGTAGCTGGTCGGGCCGAGACCGGTCGTGACCACCTTCGGCTCGTGCCCCTGGCGCACCGCCTCGTCGATGAGGTGCTTGGTCGTCGTGGAGACGGACTCGGGGGAGGGCGGGAAGGCTCCGGTGACGATGACGGCGCGCACCTCGCCATCATGACCGACCCCGGTCACCGGATGGTGAACGCCGGGTGAGCAGCACGTGGCGGATCTCGTGGCGGATCCCGTGGCGGATCACAGGCTCGGGAAAGGTCGGATAGTTCACAGCGGGTGGCCGCCGTCATTCCCTCTCCCTATTCTTCGGCTATGGACTCCCCGGACGCCGAAGCTCCGCTCGAGGCGCCCGAGGATGCCGTACCGGCCGGGGCGCTGTCCCTGGACGACGGCACCGCCCACGACGTCGCCGACTGGGAGTCAGCCGCGGCCGGGGTGCTCCGCAAGGCCCGTCGGCTCGGCGACGACGACCCCGACAGCGACGTCTGGAAGAAGCTGACCCGCACCACCCTCGACGGGATCGAGGTCTCGCCGCTGGGCACGTCGAGGCTCGTGAGTGACCTGCAGACCCGCGGCCGACCGCTGCGGACCGGCGCCTGGGACGTCCGTTCGCTGGTCGTCGGCGACGACGCCGCCGCCAGCAACCAGACCGCGCTCGCCGAGCTCGAGACCGGCGCGACCTCGCTCCTGCTCGGTCTCGACGAGGGCACCGACCTCGCGGCTGCCCTGGCCGGGGTGCTGCTCGACGTCGCGCCGGTCGCGCTGCACCGACCGGGTGCGACGCAGCCGGAAGCGCTCGCCGACCTGCTGGACGCCTACGACGGCACCCCGGCGGCGGGCAGCAACCTGTCCGCCGACCCGGTGACGACCGGGGCCGAGGCGTTCGTGCACATCGCCCGGCGGGCCCACGAGCGGGGTGTCCTGGCGGCGGTCGTGGACGGCTCCGCGCTGCACGACCAGGGGGCGGGCGACGTCCAGGAGCTCGGCTGGTCGATGGCCGTCGGAGTGCACCACCTGCGCGTGCTCACCGGCGCCGGCCTCTCGGTCGACGAGGCCGCCGGCCTGGTCGAGTTCCGCTACTCCGTCACCGACGAGCAGTTCCTGCAGATCGCCAAGCTGCGCGCCGCCCGGCGGCTCTGGGCCCGGATCCTGGAGGCGAGCGGCGGTGGCGACGTGCCACAGCGCCAGCACGCGGTCACGAGCCGGGCGATGATGACGCGCCGCGACCCGTGGGTGAACATGCTGCGCACCACGGTGGCGGCGTTCGCCGCCGGGGTCGGTGGGGCGGACGCGATCACGGTGCTCGCCTTCGACACGGGCCTCGGTCGCCCCGACGCCCTCGGGCGGCGGGTCGCCCGCAACACCTCGGCCCTGCTGATCGAGGAGTCCCACGTGGCCGCCGTGACCGACCCGGCGGGAGGGGCGTACGCCGTCGAGCGGCTCACCGACGACCTCGACGGTCGCCGCCTGGGCCGAGCTGGGCCGGATCGAGTCCGACGGGGGAGCCTCCTCCGAGGCCGCCCGCGCCGCGCTCACCGACCGGGTGGAGGACCTCGCGCGGCGCCGCGACGCGGAGGTGGCCACCCGGCGACGTCCGATCACCGGCCTCAGCGAGTTCCCGAACCTCGAGGAGCGCCTGCCCGAGCGCGAGCCCGACGCGGACGCGGTCCAGGCCCGGCACTGGGGCTGGCAGTTCGAGGACCTCCGGGCCGAGCCGGCGAGCAGGCCGGTCTTCCTCGCGACGATGGGGCCGCTGGCCTCCTACAGCGCACGCGCCGGCTTCGCGCGGAACCTGTTCGCGGCCGGTGGGATCGGGGTCGAGGACGCCGGCCCGACCGAGTCGGCCGCCGACGTCGTCGCGGCCTACGCCGGGCAGCCGGTGGTGTGCCTGGCCGGGACGGACCCGACGTACGCCGAGTGGGGCGCCGACCTGGTCACGGCCCTGCGCGAGGCCGGTGCGGGCTGGGTCGTGGTCGCGGGGAGACCAGCCGACCTCGGTGTCGACGACAGCTGTGCCGTGGGAGTCGATGCGGTGCAGTTCCTGACCACGGCGCGCGAGCAGCTCGCGAAGGGGAGCAGGCATGAGTGCACCGAAGGTTCACCGACGCCGCTGGCGCGCGTCCTCAACCACCGGGGACGCGGACCTTCGCTGGTCGAGGAGGGACGAAGTCCTGTCTCGAAATCCGCGGACGACGAGCCTGACGAGCGAGGAGTGCGCATGAGTGTTCCCGACAGCTTCGCCGACCTGCCGCTGGTGGGGGAGCAGGCCGAGCCGGCGCCCGAGCCGGAGCGGGGGGAGCCGTGGCCGGCGCCCGAGGGCATCGACATCGAGACCCTCTACACCCCCGCCGACCTCGACGGGCTCGACGCGCTCGACACCCTGCCGGGGCTGAGCCCGTTCCTGCGCGGGCCCTACCCGACCATGTACACGACCCAGCCGTGGACGATCCGCCAGTACGCCGGGTTCTCCACCGCCGAGGAGTCCAACGCCTTCTACCGGCGCAACCTGGCGGCCGGGCAGAAGGGTCTGAGCGTCGCCTTCGACCTGCCCACCCACCGCGGCTACGACTCGGACCACCCGCGGGTCAAGGGCGACGTCGGGATGGCCGGCGTGGCGATCGACTCGATCCTCGACGCCCGGCAGCTCTTCGACGGCATCCCGCTGGACGAGATGAGCGTCTCGATGACCATGAACGGCGCGGTGCTGCCGGTCATGGCGCTCTACATCGTCGCGGCCGAGGAGCAGGGGGTGGCGCCCGAGCAGCTCAAGGGGACCATCCAGAACGACATCCTCAAGGAGTTCATGGTCCGCAACACCTACATCTACCCGCCGCAGCCGAGCATCCGGATCATCTCCGACATCTTCCGCTACACGGCCGAGAAGATGCCGAAGTTCAACTCCATCTCGATCTCCGGCTACCACATCCAGGAGGCCGGGGCCACGGCCGACCTCGAGCTGGCCTACACCCTGGCCGACGGGATCGAGTACGTCCGGGCCGGGCTCGACGCCGGGCTCGACATCGACGCCTTCGCGCCACGGCTGAGCTTCTTCTGGGCGATCGGGATGAACTTCTTCATGGAGGTCGCCAAGATGCGCGCGGCCCGCGCGCTCTGGGCCCGCCTGGTCGGCGAGTTCGACCCGCAGAACCCCAAGTCCACGTCGCTGCGCACCCACTCGCAGACCAGCGGCTGGTCGCTGACCGCCCAGGACGTCTACAACAACGTCAACCGGACCTGCATCGAGGCGATGGCCGCCACCCAGGGGCACACCCAGTCGCTGCACACCAACGCCCTCGACGAGGCGATCGCGCTGCCCACCGACTTCTCGGCCCGGATCGCGCGCAACACCCAGCTGCTGCTCCAGCAGGAGTCCGGCACCGCCGGGACCATCGACCCGTGGGCCGGCTCCTACTACGTCGAGAAGCTCACCCACGACCTCGCCGAGCGGGCCTGGACGCACATCCGTGAGGCCGAGGAGGCCGGCGGGATGGCCAAGGCGATCGAGCAGGGCATCCCGAAGATGCGCATCGAGGAGGCAGCGGCGCGCACCCAGGCCCGCCTCGACTCCGGGGTCCAGAAGCTGATCGGGGTGAACACCTACCGTCTCGCCGAGGAGGACGAGGTGGAGGCCCGACGGGTCGACAACGCCGTCGTCTACAAGGAGCAGCTGGCCAAGCTCGAGCGGCTGCGGGAGGAGCGCGACGACGACGAGGTACGCCGTACCCTCGAGGCGCTGACCAGGTCCGCCGAGGCCGGGGTCGCCGAGGGCGCGCAGGACATGGACGGCAACCTGCTCAAGCTGGCCGTCGACGCGGCCCGGGCCAAGGCGACGGTGGGGGAGATCTCAGAGGCGCTGGAGAAGTCCTACGGCAGGCACCAGGCGGTGATCCGTACCATCTCCGGGGTGTACAAGTCCGAGTCCGGCTCCTCCGAGGCGGTCGAGAAGGTGCTCGCCGCGACCGAGCAGTTCGAGGAGGACGAGGGTCGGCGCCCGCGGATCCTGGTCGCCAAGATGGGTCAGGACGGTCACGACCGTGGCCAGAAGGTGATCGTGACCGCGTTCGCCGACCTCGGCTTCGACGTCGACGTCGGCCCGCTGTTCTCGACGCCCGAGGAGGTCGCCCAGCAGGCGGTCGACGCCGACGTGCACGTCGTCGGGGTGAACTCGCTCGCGGCCGGGCACCTGACCCTGCTGCCGGAGCTGAAGAGTGCGCTCGCCGAGCAGGGTCGTGAGGACATCATGATCGTGATCGGCGGTGTCATCCCGCCCGACGACGTCGCGACGCTCAAGGAGATGGGTGCCGCCGCGGTCTTCGGGCCGGGCACCGTGATCGCCGAGGCCGCCGTCGACCTGCTCGCGAAGCTGGCCGACCAGCTCGGCCACTGATCCGGGGTGGCCGTACGACGTCCCCGTGCTCGTCGACGGTGTCCGGGAGGGCCGCCGGGCCGACGTGTCGCGCGCGATCACCCTGGTCGAGTCGGGCCGGGCCGACCACCGAGAGGCCGCCCGGGAGCTGCTGTCCGCCCTGGCCGAGGGCGACGACCTGAACCGCAGCCCCACCGTGCGGGTCGGCATCTCCGGCGTGCCCGGGGTCGGCAAGTCGACCTTCATCGAGACCCTCGGCCAGCACCTGACCGGCTCCGGGACAGCGGGTCGGGGTGCTCGCCGTGGATCCGTCGTCGGTGCGCACCGGTGGCTCCGTGCTCGGCGACAAGACCCGGATGGCCAGGCTGGCCGCCGATCCCGGCTCCTACATCCGGCCCTCGCCCGGCGGCGGGCACCCTCGGCGGGGTGGCCCGGGCCACGACGCAGGCGATGCTCGTGCTCGAGGCGGCGGCGTACGACGTGCTGCTGGTGGAGACGGTCGGCGTCGGGCAGTCCGAGGTCACCGTCGCCGGGATGGTCGACACGTTCTGCTTCCTGACCCTGGCCCGCACCGGTGACGCGCTCCAGGGGATCAAGAAGGGGATCCTCGAGATCGCGGACGTGATCGCGGTCAACAAGGCCGACGCCGTCGGTGGGGAGAGTCGGGAGCGGGAGGCGCGCTCCGCGGCCAGGGAGCTGGCCGGGGCGCTGCGCATGGTGCAGCGCCCGGCGACTGGGTGCCGCCGGTGCTGACCTGCTCCGCCCTGGAGGGCAACGGTGTCGACGAGGTGTGGCAGCGCGGTGCTCGACCACCGCGACGTCCCTGGGCGAGGACGGGCTCGCCGCCAAGCGGGCGCGCCAGCAGCTGGACTTCACCTGGGCGCTGGTGCGCGACGAGCTGGGCGAGCGGCTGCGCCGGTCGGCCGGCGTCCGTCGGGTGCGCGAGGAGGTCAGCACGGCGGTGCTGGCCGGCGACCTGCCCGCTCCGCTGGCCGCCGACCGCCTGATCGCGGCCTACGACTCCGACTGAGACGACCGTGGCCCGGGACCTTGGCGCTGGTGCGTCGGGTTTCGAGACGGCGCTGGCGCGCCTCCTCAACCACCGGGCTGCCGGGCCATGGTCGCTGGTTGAGGACGGCGCTGGCGCGCCTCCTCAACCACCGGGCTGTCCGGGTGGCGGCTCGGGTCCGCGGCGGTGTGTCGGGGGTTTCGAGACGGCGCTGGCGCGCCTCCTCAACCACCGGGTTGTCGGGTGGCGGACTGGATCCGGGGCGGCGCGCCCTGGGCCCGAGACGGCGCTGGCGCGCCTCCGCGAGCCGGCGTGGCCGGCGCCGAGGGAAGCCGCTCGGCCGGGGCGGGTCAGCCCCGGCGCTTGTAGATGTCGCAGCCCAGGCCGATGGCCAGGCTCTCGCCGAGCGAGGTGCTCTGGGCTCCGGTGGACGCGCGTGCGGCGCGGGAGTTCCGGCCGTTGGTGCGCATCCGGGAGAAGCGCCGGGAGAGGGAGGGGATGACTGCGGACATCGTGCTCAGATCCTTCTGGTGAACGGATGGGTTACACAGGTCGGTGTACTGACAACATCGATGGTACACAGATCGGTGTACTGTTGCTCGGTGAGCGAGTCCGAGCAGACCGATTCGACGGGTGACCTTGGTCACGACGAGGTTCCCGAGCGGATCCTGAGCGCTGCTGCGCGCTGCTTCTACCGCGACGGCATCTGGGCGAGCGGGGTCGACACGCTGGCCGCCGAGGCGGGCGTCTCCAAGCGCACGCTCTACAACCACTTCGGTAGCAAGGACGGGGTGATCGCCGCCTACCTGCGCCAGCGTGAGGAGCAGTGGCAGGCCAAGCTGCGCCTGGTCTGGGACGAGATCGGCGACGACCCGGTCGAGCGCGTCGTGGCGTACGTGCGGGCCTACGCCCGTCCGGTCCAGCCGGAGGTCTTCCGGGGCAGCGCCTTCATCAACGCCGCCGCCGAGCTCTCCGAGGAGGAGAGCGAGGCCCTCGCCGTGATCCAGCACTCGCTCGACGACATGGAGACCGGCATCGCCGGCATCCTCTCCGCCGCCGCGTACGGCGGGGCCGACCTCCTCGCCAAGCGGGTCCTGTACCTGCTGGAGGGCGCGGTCGCGGTGGGCGGGACGCGACGCGACGCGAGCGCCCTCGACGACGGCGAGCGGATGATCCGCGATCTCCTGGAGTGGTACGCACCGACGAGCTGAGCCGTGCGGGGCCGCTGGGCAGCCCGGTGGCAGGATCGAGGTCATGACCGTCGTCAAGATCAACGCCATCACCGTCGCCTCCGACTCCGGCGACGAGCTCGCCAACCGGTTCGCCGCCCGCGCCGGCTCGGTGGACGACGCCGAGGGCTTCGAGGGCTTCGAGCTCCTCAAGCCGAACGACGAGCGCCGGACCTGGCTGGTCGTCACCCGCTGGCGCGACGAGGAGGCCTTCGCCGCCTGGACCTCCTCGGCCGCCTTCGAGCACGGCCACCGCAGTGCCGGCGAGCGTGACGGTGGGCCCGCCCCGAAGCCGGTCGGCACGCACAGCGAGGTGTGGAGCTTCGAGCCGTCGGTGAGCTCGCCGGGACGCCCCGGAGCAGGTGCGGAGTAGTCGGTCGGCTCCGGATACCCTCGCGGGGTGTCCTTCGAGGTTCCGCCCGGTGCTGCTGCGGAGGACTCTGCCTCCGAGCTGTACGCCGACCTCGAGGCCGTCCTCGGCCGGCTCGACCCCGAGCTGATCGACGTCCGGCGCGACCTGCACGCGCATCCCGAGCTCTCCCGCGCCGAGGAACGCACGACCGAGCTCATCGGCAAGCGGCTGGCCGACGCCGGCGTCCGCACCCGCCCGCTGCCGGGCACCGGCCTGGTCGCCGACCTCGGGCCGGACCATGACCACGCCGGCGAGGGCGTGGCGCCCCGCATGGTCGCCCTGCGCGCCGACCTCGACGCGCTCCCGGTCGACGACCGCACCGAGGACCCTGGTCCAGCACGGTCGGCGGGGGTGGCGCACGCCTGCGGTCACGACGTGCACACCACGGCGCTGCTCGGCGCCGGGACTGGCGCTGGCCTCGCTCGGCGACCGGTTGCCGGGCCCGGTGCGACTGGTCTTCCAGCCGGCGGAGGAGGTGATGCCGGGCGGCGCGCTCACCTCGATCGACGACGGCGTGCTGGACGGCGTCGGCACCGATCTTCATGCTGCACTGCGACCCGAGCGTCGACGTCGGCGCGCTGGGCCTGCGGGACGGGCCGCTGACCGGCGCCGCCGACTCGCTCGAGGTCCGGCTCACCGGCCTGGGCGGGCACACCTCCCGACCGCACCTGACCCAGGACCTCACCTTCGCCCTGGCCAAGCTGGTCACCGAGCTGCCCGCGACGCTGTCGCGTCGCCTCGACCCGCGTGCCGGGGCGAGCGTGGTCTGGGGCGCCGTGCGGGCCGGCTCGGCGATGAACGTGATCCCCTCGAGCGGGCAGGTGCTGGGCACCGTGCGGATGCTCGACGCGATGGCCTGGGGCCAGGCCGAGGCGCTGGTGCGCGAGCTGATCGAGCAGATCATGGCGCCGTACGGCGTGCAGGCCGAGGTGATCTACATCCGTGGTGTGCCGCCGGTCGTCAACGACGTCCGGGCCACCGACCTGCTCGCCGGGGTGGCCACCGACCTGCTCGGTCCCGACGGGGTCCAGGCGACGAAGCAGAGCCTCGGCGGGGAGGACTTCGCGTGGTACCTCGAGCAGGTGCCCGGAGCGATGGGGCGCCTGGGCACCCGCAGTCCGGACGGCCCGACGTACGACCTGCACCAGGGCAACCTGCGCGTCGACGAGCGCGCCGTCGGGATCGGGGCCCGGCTGCTGGCGCGCGTGGCCGTCGCCACGCTGGTCAATCCCGGCTGAGCCCGTCCACCGCCGCCTGATCGACCCGCTCGTGGCGGCGCTTGGTCACCGAGCGATAACAACTCGAGGCCGGTTGCCCGACTTGGTTCTCTCGGTACCCGGTCGGGTCTAGTGTGCAGCCAATCGCGGCGCCGCACACGGGCGTCGTTGCCCTAGTGGAGGAGAACCACCTCGTGCGTCCAGCAACCAAGATCCTCGTCGGCCTCGGCGCCGTCACCCTCGTGGCCACCGCCGCCGGCTGCGGTCGCCCCGCCGACAGTGGCAACAGCGACAGCGGCTCGTCGTCCGGCAAGCAGTTCTCGGCGTGCATGGTGCTCGACACCGGCGGCGTCGACGACCACTCGTTCAACGAGGGCTCCTACGCCGGCCTCAAGGCCGCCGCGAAGAAGAACAGCAGCCTCGAAGATCTCCTACGTCTCCTCCAACTCCCAGAACGACTACACGCCCAACCTCAACGCCGAGACCAACAAGGGCTGCGACACCATCATCGCCGTGGGCGGGCTGATGGCCGACGCCGTCAAGAAGGTCGCGGCGGCCAACCCGAAGCAGAAGTACGCCGAGATCGACAACGGCTCCAGCGGGGACAACGTCTACGGCCTGCAGTACAACACCGCCCAGGGCGGCTTCCTGGGTGGCTACCTCGCCGCCGGGATGAGCAAGACCGGCACCGTCGCGACCTTCGGCGGGCTGAACATCCCGCCGGTCACGATCTACATGGACGGCTTCTGGGAAGGCGTGCAGTACTACAACAAGACCAACAACAAGTCGGTCAAGGTGCTGGGCTGGAACGAGAAGAACCAGAAGGCCGGCACGTTCGCGGGCTCCTTCACCGACCAGAACAAGGGCAAGTCGATCACCAACGCCTTCCAGCAGCAGGGCGCCGACATCGTCTTCCCGGTCGCCGGGGGCACGGGCGTCGGCGCTGGGGCCTCTGCGGCGGCCTCGGGCGGCAAGCTCAACGTGCTGTGGGTCGACACCGACGGCTGCGAGAGCGTCCCGCAGTACTGCAAGTACTTCGTCTCCAGCGTCACCAAGGGCCTGACCACCTCGACCCAGCAGTACGTCGAGAAGGCATCCTCCGGCTCGTTCCCGTCGGGCAACTACGTCGGCACGCTCGCCAACGGCGGCACCGGCCTGGCCCCGTTCCACGACTTCGCCTCGAAGGTCTCCTCCGACCTGCAGTCGCAGCTGAAGTCGGTCTCGTCGGACATCCAGTCCGGCAAGATCAAGATCACCTCGCCCAGCCAGCCCCAGTAGGGGTCCAGCGACCCGGGTCGAGCCACCCACCGTGGCTCGGCCCGGGTCTGCTGCGCACGTCCTGAGGTGCGCCGGGACCGGCGTCGTAGGGTGAGCGCGATTCGACCAGCAGTCATCGGGAGAGGGAGGGACAGCCGTGCGTCTGGAGCTGCGGGGCATGACCAAGCGCTTCGGCTCGCTGGTCGCCAACGACTCGATCGACCTGGTCGTGGAGCCGGGTGAGATCCACGCCCTGCTGGGCGAGAACGGCGCCGGCAAGAGCACCCTGATGAACACCCTCTACGGGCTCTACGAGCCCGACGAGGGCCAGATCCTGGTCGACGGGGAGCCGGTGCGCGTTCTCCGGCCCGGGTGATGCGATGCGCGGCCGGCATCGGGATGGTGCACCAGCACTTCATGCTGATCCCGGTCTTCACGGTCGCCGAGAACGTCGAGCTCGGGCACGAGAAGACCCGGAGCCTGGGGTTCCTCGACCGTCGGCGCGCGCGCCGACAGGTCAGCGAGATCTCCGAGAAGTACGGGCTGCAGGTTCCGGTGGACGCCCTGGTCGGCGACCTGCCGGTCGGCGTCCAGCAGCGCGTCGAGATCGTCAAGGCCTTGGTGCGTGACGCCCAGGTGCTGATCCTGGACGAGCCCACCGCCGTGCTGACCCCGAAGGAGACCGACGACCTGATCGAGGTGATGCGCTCGCTGAAGGCCGGGGGGACCTCGATCGTGTTCATCACGCACAAGCTCCGCGAGGTCCGCGCGGTCGCGGACCGGATCACCGTGATCCGGCGCGGCAAGGTGGTCGGCGAGGCCGAGCCGAGCGCCTCGGCCGCCGAGCTCGCCTCGATGATGGTCGGGCGTCCGGTGGAGCTCGAGATCGACAAGGCCCCGGCCCAGCCGGGCGAGGCCAGGCTCGAGGTCGAGCGGGCTGCGGATCCTCGACGACGACGGTGTCCCCGTCGTCGACGGGGTGGACCTGGAGCGTGCGGGCCGGCGAGATCTACGCCCTGGCCGGGGTCCAGGGCAACGGCCAGACCGAGCTCACCGAGGCCCTGGTCGGGCTCACCGCCAAGGCGTCGGGCCGGGTCGTCCTCGACGGTATCGACATCACGCGCAGCTCGATCGACGACATCCTCGACTCCGGGGTCGGCTACGTGCCCGAGGACCGCCTGCACGACGGGCTGGTCTCGCAGCTTCACCGTCGCCGAGAACCTCGTCCTCGACCTCTACGACGACAAGCCCTACTCCTCCGGGCTCTCGCTGAACCTGCCCTACATCCGCAGCTTCGCCGAGGACCGGGTCGCCGAGTTCGACGTCCGCACCCCGTCGGTCGACCTGGCCGCCTCGACGCTGTCCGGCGGCAACCAGCAGAAGGTGGTGCTGGCGCGGGAGATGTCGCGCGACGCTGCGGCTGCTGATCGTGGCCCAGCCGACCCGCGGTCTCGACGTCGGCTCGATGGAGTTCGTGCACAGCCGGATCGTCGCCGCGCGTGACTCCGGAGCCGCAGTGGTCGTGGTCTCGACCGAGCTCGACGAGGTGATCGGCCTCGCCGACCGGATCGGCGTGATGTACCAGGGCCGGATCATCGGTGAGGTGCCGGCCGGCACCGGCGGCCGAGCAGATCGGGCTGCTGATGGCCGGCGACACCTCCGGGCGCACCGCTGGTGGCGACCCCCCTGCTCCCGAGACTCCCCGTGGACCGGGGCCGGCTGCCACCGACACCGAGGAGGCGTCGTGACCGACCTGCAGGATCCGGCCGCCGAGCCCGGGGCTCCCTCGGTCGAGGCGGAGCCTCCACCCACGAGACGCGGGCTGCTGACCCGGCTCGCCCAGGGCGACGCCCTGGTCACGCTGCTGGCCTTCGTGGTCGCGATGCTGATCGGTGGCGTGCTGATCGCTGTCGCCGACGACCGAGACCCGGCGAGCGCTCGGCTACTTCTTCCAGTACCCGCCGGACACCTTCACCTTCGGCGCCCAGGCCGCCTGGCGCGGCTACGTCGCGCTGTTCCAGGGCGCGATCTTCAACCCTCGCATCGCGGCCAACGGCAACCTGTCCGGCTACCTCGGACCGATCTCGGAGACCCTGGTCAACGCCACCCCGCTGATCCTCGGAGGTCTCTCGGTCGGGATCGCCTTCCGGGCCGGGCTGTTCAACATCGGTGGCCAGGGCCAGATCATCCTGGGCGCGATCTTCGCGGGTTACGTCGGCTTCGCCTGGGACCTGCCGATCGTGCTGCACGTGATCGCGGCCGTTGTCGCCGGCGCTGTCGGGGGCGGCCTGTGGGGCGGGATCACCGGCTTGCTCAAGGCCCGGACCGGGGCCCACGAGGTGATCACCACGATCATGCTCAACTACGTCGCGCTGGGCCTGCTGGCCTACCTGCTGTCCGTGCGCGGCTTCCAGGCCCCGCCGTACGGCCAGGCGATCTCACGCACCGTCGAGGACAGCGCCCAGCTGCCGAAGCTGCTCGGCAGCACGCTGCGGGTGCACGCGGGGCTGTTCCTGGCCCTGGCTCGCCGCCTACGCGATCTGGTGGCTGCTCGAGCGCAGCACGCTCGGCTTCCGCGCTGCGAGCGGTGGGCGCCAACCAGTTCGCCTCGCGTACGGCGGGGATGAACGTCGAGCGGAGCTATCGTGGTCGTGATGGTGATCGCGGGCGCGCTGGCCGGGCTCGCGGGTGCGTGCCAGATCCTCGGCACCAACAGCCAGATCACCAACGACATCGACGCCGGCATCGGCTTCGACGCGATCACCGTGGCGCTGCTCGGCCGGGCCAGACCGGGTGGCATCGTGCTGGCCGGCCTGCTGTTCGGCGCGCTGCGCGCCGGAGGTGTGCAGCTGCAGTCCGCGACCGGTACACCGATCGACCTGGTGCAGGTGATCCAGTCCCTGATCGTGCTCTTCATCGCTGCTCCTGCGGTGATCCGGGCGATCTTCCGGCTCCGGGACTCAGGCTCCGGCGTCGGCCAGGCGCTGGCGAAGGGATGGAACGGATGACCACGACCCAGACCAGGTCCGAACAGCCCGAGTCGGGGGCGTCGCCCGGCCGGGGCGGGAGCCGACGGACCGAGCGACCGCTCACGGCGAAGGCCAGGATCGGGTCCAGCCTCTTCGTCGTGCTGCTCGGTGTGGTCGTGCTCTTCCCGCTCGGGCTGAGCCTGGACCCGGCCAGCCGGGCCCGGCTCCAGCTGGGTCCGGCGACCGGGGCGGCCCACCTGCCCGACCTGGTGCTGCCGGGCCTGCTCACCGGCGTGGTGATCGGCGTGGTGCTGCTGGCGCTGGCGGCGTGGCAGCTCGTGCGCGGGTTCCCCAGTCGTCGGCTGACCCTGCTGGTGGGCGGCTCGGCGCTGCTGTTCCTGGTCGCCTTCCTGAGCTGGGTCTCCGCGCACGGCAAGGGGGTCCGGGTCGATCTGCTCGGCCTGCTGCAGAACTCCATCGGACTCTCCGTGCCCCTGATCCTCGGCGCGCTGGCCGGGCTGCTGTGCGAGCGCTCCGGGGTGATCAACGTGGCGATCGAGGGCCAGATGCTCGCCGGTGCCTGGGGCGGCGCGCTCTTCGGCACCCTGCTCGGCACCTGGGTCGGGCTGGTCGGCGCCGCGGTCGCCGGCGGCCTTCATGGGCGCCATCCTGGCGGCTCTTCGCGATCCGCTACCTGGTCAACCAGGTGGTGCTCGGGGTGGTGCTCAACGTGTTCGCGCTCGGCCTGACCGGCTTCTTCTACGACGCCTTCATGCAGCAGAACGTCACCCAGCTGAACTCGCCGACGGTCTTCGCGCCGTTCGACATCCCGCTGCTCTCCGACATCCCGCTGGTCGGGCCGCTGCTCTTCCAGGCCAACGTGGTCGTCTACCTGACCTACGTGCTGATCGTGGTGGTCGACGTGGCGCTGTTCCGCACCCGCTGGGGGCTGCGCACCCGGGCCATCGGCGAGCACCCCAAGGCCGCCGACACGGTCGGGATCAAGGTGCTCGCGATGCGCTACCGCAACGTGATCCTCGGCGGGGCGGTCGCCGGGCTGGCCGGCGCCTACTTCACCATCGGCTCGGTCGGCGCCTTCGGCAAGAACATCACCTCCGGCAACGGCTTCATCGCTCTGGCCGCCGTGATCTTCGGCCGGTGGAGCCCCCGCGGGGCGGTCGCGGCGGCACTGCTGTTCGGCTTCGCCTCCGCGCTGCAGACCCTGCTCTCGATCACCGTGACCTCGATCCCGTCGAGCTTCCTGGGGATGCTGCCCTACCTCGCCACGATCTTCGCCGTGGCCGGCCTGGTCGGGAAGGTGCGCGCGCCCGCCGCCGACGGTGAGCCCTATGTCAAGCCTGACGGGTTCGACTGGGCCGCCGCTCCAGGCGCAGGCGGTCGAGGCGATGCGGCACGCCTACGCGCCGTACTCCTCCTACCCGGTGGGTGCCGCCGCGCAGGTCGAGGACGGGCGGGTGGTCACCGGCTGCAACGTCGAGAACGCGTCCTACGGCGTGACCCTGTGCGCCGAGTGCGGCCTGGTCTCCGCGCTGCACCTCGGCGGGGGAGGACGGCTCACGCACTTCGTCTGCGTGGACGGCGAGGCGGCGGTGATCATGCCGTGCGGTCGGTGCCGGCAGCTGCTCCTGGAGCACGGTGGTCCCACCCTGGAGCTGATGACCGGATCCGGCGTCCGCACCATGGACCAGGTCCTTCCCGACGCCTTCGGGGCCCACAACCTTCGTTGAGCTGGGCCTCGCGCCGGCGTCGGTCGCGTGGGACTGTGGGCGACATGACCCGTGCGATCGTCGAGGAGTTCCGCGAGCTGCACGCCGCTCCGGAGCCGCTGCTGCTGCCGAACCCCTGGGACGTCGGCTCGGCCAGGCTCCTCGCCGCCCTGGGGTACGCCGCCCTGGCCACGACCAGCAGCGGTGCGGCCCTGGCGGCCGGCCGGGCCGACGGCGCCCTGGGCCGCGAGGCCACGCTGGCGCACGCCGCGGAGATCGTGGGTGCGACCGACCTCCCGGTGAGCGCCGACCTCGAGAACGGTTTCGCCGACGACCCCGGTGAGGTGGCCGCGGTGGTGCGTTCCGCCGTCGAGGCGGGTCTGGCGGGCTGCTCGATCGAGGACTACGACCCGGTGTCCGACACGATCTACCCACTGGGGCAGGCGGTCGAGCGGATCTCTGCTGCCGTGGACGCGGCCGGCGACGACCTGGTGCTCACCGCCCGGGCCGAGAACCAGATCCGCGGCCATGACGACGTCGGCGACACCCTCACTCGGCTCGCGGCGTACGCCGAGGCCGGCGCCCACGTGCTCTACGCGCCCGGCCTGAAGTCACCCGACTCGATCCGGGCTGCCGTCGAGTGCTCAAACCGCCCGCTCAACGTGCTGGCGAGCGCAGGCGTGCCGACGGTCGCGGAGCTCGGCCGGCTCGGCGTACGACGGGTGTCGGTCGGAGGCGCCTTCGCGTTCGCGGCGTACGCCGCCCTGGCCGAGGCCGCGAACGAGCTCCAGGACCGCGGCAGCTATGAGTTCCTCGGGCGCACGGCGCTCGGCCAGCAGGCCGCCCGCGACGCGCTGGGGTGAGCCCGGGCCGGCCGGTAGTCCCTGACGTTCTGCACCCGGATCCGGCGATTTCCCGATCATTTCGTCAGGGACTACCCGCTCACGACGGATCGGGGCTCAGGCGTGACCCGCCTGCGGGCCGTCGAGCGGGGCGGCCTTGTCGTCCGGCTCGACGGCGCGGTCGGCCTCTTCCTCACTGATCTCGACGCCGGCGATGGGATTGCCCTCGCGGGTGCCGTCGACGCCCTCTGGAGTCGTCTCGTCGTCGATGCGCTCGGGCTCGTTGGGGTTCTCAGACATGACTCGACCCTACGGGCGGGGCCCGGTCGTCACCGACACCCGCAAGGGGGGTCAGAAGTCGATGCGCAGCACCGCCCGGTGGGGGGTCGGGCGCAGCACCTCGGTGAAGCCGGCCTCGACGAGGACGTCTCGGATGCCGACGTGCAGCTCGTCGGTGATCACGTCCGTGGCGGTGACCGGGTAGGCCTCGAGGGCGCGGGCACCCCGCTCGCGGGCATGGTCGACGCGGTCAGTCCCGGGCCGTGCGCCCGGCGACCAGGGCACCGAGCGCGGCCAGCAGCACCAGCACCACGAGCAGCAGCGGCAGCGCGTGAGCGGGCACGCTGAGCAGCGCCAGCAGGGCACCACCGAGCCCGACGAAGAAGGCCTGGGAGAGCTGGTCGGAGAGCTGGGCGGAGGAGGCGTTGAAGCCGACGTCGGCGCTGGCCGAGTGGTGCAGCAGCAGGAACGAGATCGAGGAGAACGAGAGCCCCATCCCGGTGCCCGCGACGGTCAGCGCGGGGAAGGCCAGCCAGGCGATGCCACCGGCCGGCGCGACGGCGAGCAGCATCGCGATGCCGAGACCGACGAGCACGAACCCCCAGCGCAGCAGCACGGTCCGCGAGAGGTCGGTACGCCGGCCCTGCCAGGCGGCCGAGGCCGACCAGCCCAGCGAGCCCGCGATCAGCGGCAGCCCGGCCGCGGTCAGCGACCAGCCGTGGGTGCGGGTCAGCATCAGCGGCAGGTAGGAGTTGGCGGTGAAGAAGGCGCCCGCCACCAGCGCGCGCGAGACCACGGTCGCGCCCACCCCGGTGCTGGCCGCGAGCGTGCCGGCCGGCACCAGCCGGGGCAGGGCCACGACCAGCAGCGCGAGCGACACCACGGCGACGAGGACGCCGAGGCCGCTCGGGTGCTGCCCGGCCCAGCTCAGGGCGGCGACGCCCACGGCCGCGGCGACCGCGCCCGACGCCAGCCCACGGCGTACGACGGGCGGCGTCTCGGGTGCCGTCATCCGCGGGGCTGCGGGCAGCAGCAGGAGGAGGGCCAGCACGACGACCGGGATCAGCGCCAGGAACACCCAGTGCCAGGACAGCTGGTCGGTGAGGAAGCCGGCGACCGGTGGTCCCACCAGCGAGGGCAGCACCCAGGCCGACGAGATCAGCCCGAAGACGGCCGGCCGTGCGGCGGGGGAGTAGACGAGCGCGATCAGGACGTACACCGCGACGCCCTGAGCGCCGGCCCCGAGCCCCTGGAGGGTGCGCCCGGCCAGCACCTGGGCCATCGTGGTGGAGGTGCCGGCCACGAGCAGGCCGAGCCCGAAGACCACGGGTGCCCCCAGCAGCATCGCGCGGGGTCCGTGCTGGTCGCACCAGCGACCGCCGAGCACGGTCCCGACGACGGTCGCGGCGACGAAGCTGACGAAGGGCCAGGCGTACGACGACACCGAGCCGAGGTCGTCGACCAGGGCCGGCATCGCCGTGCCGACCCCCATCGCCTCGAACGCGACCAGGCTGATCAGCAGCACGATCCCGACCGTCACGGTCCGGTTGGCCGCGCCGAAGACCTCCTCGCGGACCGAGGGCGTGACGGCGGTGCTGCCGGTGCCCGGGTCGGTGCCTGGGTCGGTCGCGGTCATGTGCTCATGGTGACCCTTCAAGTGCGCCCGAGGTCAACCGGACTGCGACGGGGGTCTCGAGACAGGACTTCGTCCTTCCTCGACCACCGTGCAGCCCGAGGTCAACCGGACTGCGACGGGGGTCTCGAGACAGGACTTCGTCCTTCCTCGACCACCGTGCGTCCCTCGATCCTGCGACGAGGTCAGGTCAGTCACCAGGTTGCGTAGGAGGGTCTCGAGGCCGGACCCCGTCCTTCCTCGACCAACGGGAGCGTTCAGCCGAGCAGCAGCACGACCGTCTCGGCGACGCAGCCGGGCTTGTCCTGGCCCTCGATCTCGATCGAGTACTTCACCGTCACCTGCTGTCCGGCCTTGACCTCCGCGACGTCGGCGACGCTGACGTGCGCGCGCACCTTCGAGCCGACCGGGACGGGAGTGGGGAAGCGGACCTTGTTGGTGCCGTAGTTGAGCTTGGCGCCCGGCGTGTCCAGCGTCATCACCTGCGCGCCGAGCATCGGGACCAGCGAGAGCGTCAGGTAGCCGTGCGCGATGGTGGCGCCGAACGGTCCGTCCTTGGACCGCTCCACGTCCACGTGGATCCACTGGTGGTCGCCGGTCGCGTCGGCGAACCGGTCGACCCGGTCCTGGTCGATCTCGACCCACTCGGAGGTGCCGAGGTCCTCCCCGACGGCGGCCCGGATCTCCTCGAGCGTGCTGAAGGTGCGCATGCTGTGCTCCTGCCTGGGTGCTTGGATGTTCAGTGTGAGTGAACCTATCCCGCTGTCCGCCGCCGTCGTACGACGTGCCCCGAAGGTGCTGCTGCACGACCACCTCGACGGTGGCCTGCGACCCGCGACCATCGTCGAGCTCGCCGCCGAGATCGGCCACGAGCTCCCGGCGAGCGACGCCGAGTCCCTCGGGCGCTGGTTCACCGAGTCGGCCGACTCGGGCTCCCTGGAGCGCTACCTGGAGACCTTCGACCACACGGTCGCGGTGATGCAGAGCGCGGACAACCTCATCCGGGTCGCGCGCGAGTGCGTGGAGGACCTCGCCGCCGACGGAGTCGTGTACGCCGAGATCCGCTACGCCCCCGAGCAGCACGTCTCCGGCGGGCTGCACCTCGAGGAGGTCGTGGCGGCGGTGCAGCAGGGCTTCGACGAGGGCGTGGCCGCGTCGACGACCCCCGAGGGCCAGCCATCGTGGTCCGCCAGCTGCTCACCGCGATGCGGCACCAGGCGCGCTCGCGTGAGATCGCCGAGCTGAGCGTGGCCTGGCGCGACCGTGGCGTGGCCGGGTTCGACATCGCCGGGGCCGAGGCCGGCTACCCGCCCACCCGGCACCTCGACGCCTTCGAGTACCTCCAGCGCGAGAACGCGCACTTCACCATCCACGCCGGCGAGGCGTTCGGGGTGGCCTCGATCTGGCAGGCGATCCAGTGGTGCGGCGCCGACCGGCTGGGCCACGGCGTGCGGATCATCGACGACGTCAGCGTCGCCGACGACGGCACGGTCTCGCTCGGCCGGCTCGCGGCGTACGTGCGAGACACCCGGATCCCGCTCGAGATGTGCCCCTTCTCCAACCTCCAGACCGGCGCGGCCAGCTCGATCGCCGAGCACCCGATCGGGCTGCTGACGAAGCTGAAGTTCCGGGTCACCGTCAACACCGACAACCGGCTGATGAGCGGTACGTCGATGACCAGGGAGATGACCGCGCTCAGCGAGGCGTTCGGTTACGGCCTGGCCGACCTGCGCTGGTTCACCGTCAACGCGATGAAGTCCTCCTTCCTGCCCTTCGACGAGCGGCTGGCCCTGATCAACGACGTGATCAAGCCCGGGTACGTCGCCCTGGGGGCGTGAGCTCCCCGTGCCACCTCCGGACCTCCTGGGCCTGACCGGCCTACGGACCCGGGCCGTCGCCCGGACCGACCTGGGCGACGTACCGGCCCCCAGCCGTACGCCGTCGGTGCGCGCGGGACTGCGTGAGCTCGGCTCCGGGCTCGCGGCGACCCGGCTGGTCGCGGCTGCCCCGCGCCTGGCCCGGGCGCCGCGCGGCGACGGTCACACCGTGCTCGACCTGCCCGGTTGGCGGGCTCCCGAAGTCTCCGGTGCGCCGGTCCGGGCCTACCTGCGCCGCCTCGGCTACGACGCCCGTGGCTGGGGACTGGGCACCAACGCGGGCCGTCCCGAGCGCGACGCCCGCCGGGTGGCCGACCTCGTGCGACGGCTCGCAGACGAGTCCGGCCGGCCGGTCTCGCTGGTCGGCTGGAGCCTCGGTGGGGTGATCGCCCGTGAGGTCGCGCGGCGCCACCCCGACGTCGTGCGCCGTGTGATCACCTACGGCACACCGGTCGTCGGCGGTGCCACCTTCACCGCCGTCGCGCGGGCCTACCCGCCCGACGTGCGCGCAGAGGCGGCAGCCGCGGTCGCACGGCTCGACGCGGACTCGCCGATCACGGTCCCGCTGACCGCGATCTACACCCGACGTGACGGCGTCGTCGCCTGGCCGTCCTGCATCGACCGGGTCTCGCCCGACGTCGAGCACGTCGAGGTCGCCTCCACCCACATCGGCCTGGGTCTGGACCCGGACGTGTGGGCCGTGGTCGCGGACCGGCTGGCCCGGTGAGTCGCTCCGCGGACGACGCCGTCCCTGGCGTGCCGGCGCCGAGATCCGACGTACCTCCGAAGGAGGCGCGGGAGCGGGTGGTGGCCTTCGCCGACGACCTGGCGCGCCGGCGTACCGTCCGCGACTTCGCCGACACCCCGATCCCCGACGGGGTGCTGGAGGCGGCGATCCGGGCCGCCGCCAGTGCCCCGAGCGGCGCCAACATCGCGCCGTGGCGCTTCGTGGTCGTCACCGATCCCGACGTACGCCGGCGCCTGCGCGAGCTGGCGGAGGCCGAGGAGCGCACGTTCTACGAGCGCCGGGCCTCCCAGGAGTGGCTGGATGCGCTGGCGGTCCTCGGCACCGACGCCGACAAGCCGTTCCTCACCGATGCGCCGGCGCTGATCGTCGTCTTCGAGGTGCACCAGGGGCCGGCGTCACCCAAGCCGTACTACGTCAAGGAGTCGGTCGGGATCGCGGTCGGCTTCCTGCTCGCGGCGCTGCACCAGGCGGGGTTGGCGACCCTGACCCACACCCCGAGCCCGATGAAGTTCCTCAACCAGATCCTGGACCGCCCGGTCGAGGAGCGCGGGTTCCTGCTGGTCCCGGTCGGCTACCCGGCCCCGGGTGCGACGGTGCCCGCGATCGAGCGCAAGCCGCTCGACGAGGTGCTCGTGCGGCGCTGACGGGCTTCCCTCGTGTCCGCTTTGGGTCGACCATGGGGCCGTGACGACTCTCGAGGACCCCGAAGCCGCCGAAGAGCTGGAAGTCGCGCCGGTGGAGCTGTCGCGCGCGGTGCGCAACCTCGCCTTCGCGGTGATCGCGGGCGGGATGCTGCTGGCCGCGCTGGACTCCACGATCGTGGCGACCGCCCTGCCCACCATCGTGGGCGACCTCGGTGGCACCGAGCACATGACCTGGGTGGTCACGGCGTACATGCTCACCCAGACCATCGCCACGGTGCTGGCCGGCAAGTTCGGCGACCTCTACGGACGCAAGACGATCTTCGTGGCCTCGATCGTGGTCTTCACGGTCGCCTCCGCGCTGTGCGGGCTGTCCGGGTCGATGACCTGGTTGATCTCGATGCGTGCCGTCCAGGGCATCGGCGGTGGCGGACTGACCGTCACGGCCACCGCGATGATCGCCGACATCATCCCGCTGCGGGAGCGCGGGAAGTACCAGGGCGCCCTGGGTGCGGTGTTCGGCGTGACCACGGTGCTCGGTCCGCTGCTCGGCGGGTTGTTCACCGACCACCTGTCGTGGCGGTGGGTCTTCTACGTCAACGTGCCGATCGCCGTGCTGATCTTCGTGCTGGCCCTGCGACTGCTGCCCGTGACCCGCGGCACGGATCGGCCCACCATCGACTACCTCGGCATCGGGTTCGTCTCGGCGGGTGCCTCGGCCCTGATCCTGGCCACGAGCTGGGGCGGCACGCAGTACGCCTGGGGCTCGCCGACCATCATCGGGCTCTTCGTCGGCGCCGTCGTGCTGCTGATCGGCTTCGTGTACGTCGAGCACCGGGCGCGCGACCCGCTGCTGCCGCTGCGGCTGTTCCGCCGCAACGTGTTCTCGGTCAGCGTGGTGCTCGCCTTCGTGGTCGGCTTCGCGCTGATCGGCACGATGACCTTCCTGCCGACCTACCTGCAGTACTGCCAGGGGGTCTCGGCCACGGTCTCCGGCCTGCGCACCCTGCCGATGGTGCTCGGCCTGCTGGTCTCCTCGATCACGGCGGGCAACGTGGTCAGCACGACCGGTCGCTACAAGCCGTTCCCGATCGCCGGGGCGCTGGTGATGGGGGTGGGGATGTACCTGCTCTCGCGCCTCGACGAGTTCTCCGGCTTCTGGACCACGTCGCTGGCGATGCTGGTCTTCGGCGCCGGGATCGGGTTGGCGATGCAGGTGCTGACGATCATCGTGCAGAGCACCGCCGACTACCGCGACCTCGGCGTCGCGACGTCGGGGGTGACCTTCTTCCGGACCATGGGCAGCTCGTTCGGGGCGGCGATCTTCGGCACCGTCTACGCCAACCAGCTCACCCCCAAGCTGGGCACCATCGTGGCCTCGGGGGTGCCGCTCGGCGACGCCACGAACCCCGAACGGGCCAACGCCCTGCCCGCCGACCAGCGGGCCGTGGTGCTCCACGCCTACGCGGAGTCGCTGCAGACCGTCTTCGCCGCTGCCGTCCCGGTCGCGCTGTTCGCCTTCCTGGTCGCTCTGCTGCTGCGGCAGGTGCCGTTGCGGGGGCTGGCCCAGGCGGGCGCGAGCGACGTGGGCAAGGGCTTCGGGATGCCCGACGACCGGACCTCGCAGGACCAGCTCGAGGCCCAGGCCGTGCGGCTGCTGCGGGGTCGCTTCCCGCAGATCGCTCCCTCGCTGGTCGCCGCCTCCGGCACCGGCCTGGACTCCGTGCAGCTGTGGGTGGTGCGGCAGGTCGCGATCCAGCAGGCCCGCGGCGGGTTCGCCGACCCGGACGCCATCGCCCGGGCGCACCGGATGCCGCTCGGGGTGATCGCGCCGGCCATCGCCGACGCGGTCCGGTCGGGTCTGGTCGAGGACGCGCCCGAGGGACTGACCCTGACCCGGCGCGGCTTCGAGGGCTTCCGCGACGTGGTGCGAGCCTTCGCCCGGTGGCTGGCCGAGGAGATGGAGGAGGAGAACGCCGAGCTGCTCGACGACATCGGTCGCGCCCAGCTGCACCGGATCGCTCGGCGGCTCGCGGTCTCTGACGGTTCACCGAGCAGCGACGTGGCCCAGGTGACGGCGCACGGATCGACCTGGGACAAGGCTCGGCCCAGGTCGTAGGTTCGGGGCATGTACGCCCAGCGCCGCGTCGCCCCCGGGGCCGAGGTGTGGCGCTCGACGGGGTCCGTCGACGAGCAGCGGATCCTGCCGGACGGCTGCCTCGACCTGATCTTCGACGGCGTGAGGTTGTTCGTGGCCGGTCCCGACTCGACGGCGCGCGTCCACCGCACCGAGGAGCCGACGCCGCTCACGGCGTCGTCGCAGAGCTCGGTCTAGCGTCGGCGCCATGAACCTGACTCCCGCCCTCATCGAGCTCGTCGTCGCCGACATGGCCGCTTCCCTCACCTTCTACCGCCGCCTCGGCCTCGACGTCCCCGAGGGCGCCGAGTCGGAGGCCCACGTCGACGTCGCCTTCGGCGGCCTCCGCCTGGCCTTCGACACCCCGGCCGTGATCTCGTCGTTCGACGACTCCTGGACCCCGCCGTCCGGAGGGCATCGCGTCGCGCTGGCCTTCGCCGCCGAGTCACCCGCCGCGGTCGACGCGACGTACGCCGAGCTGGTCGCCGCCGGCGCCGAGGGGCACCTGGCGCCGTGGGACGCCTTCTGGGGGATGCGCTACGCGGTGCTGCACGACCCCGACGGCAACCCGGTGGACCTCTTCGCCGAGCTGACCTGACCGAGGCGTCGCAAACGCACGGCTCAACGGCTCCGAGGCGTCGCGAACGCACGGCTCAACGGCTCCGAGGCGTCGCAAACGCACGGCGACGGAAGATCGCGAGGCCTCGGGCCACCGCATCGGATGCTGCGTCTTCGACGTCTCAGCGGTCTACCGGGCTGCGTTTGCGACGTCTCAGCCCATCGTCTTCTGGCCGTCCAGCGACTCGCGGATGATGTCGGCGTGCCCGGCGTGCTGCGCCGTCTCGGCGAGCACGTGCACCAGCACCCGGCGCACGGACCACGATGCGCCCGGCTCGAACCACGGCGCCTCGGGCAGCGGGTGGCGCAGGTCGAGGTCGGCCGTCACGACCAGGGCGTCGGTGACCGCGGCCACCTCGGCGTACGTCTCGAGGAGTCCGGCGAGGGTCTCGCCCGCCACCATCCGGTGACCGTCGAGGAAGGCCTGGGCCTCGGGCGGGGGGTTGCTCCAGTCGATGCTGTTCCAGTCCAGGTCCGGCGTGGGAGCGGGACCGTCGACGATGAAGTCGGTCCACTGCTTCTCGACCTGGGTGACGTGCTTGACCAGGCCGCCGAGGGTGAGCTCGCTGGCCGTGGTGCGGGTCGCGGCCTGGCTGTCGTCGAGACCCCGCACGGTGACCAGGAACAGGCCGCGGTGCTGGCGCAGCGTCTCCAGGAGGTCGGCGCGTTCGGGCGCAAGGGCGGTTGCGGGGGCTTCACCGGCGTTGTCCATGGACTGACGGTAGGACGACATCGCGCAGATGTCGTTCCTCAACCAGAGATGATCTGGACGCTCGGTCGACCTGGTCGGCCGACGCCGCTCAGCGCGGCAGGACGGCGAGCCACGGGCGCGGCCAACCGGCGACGGACATGGTGCCGGCGAGGAAGTCCTCGCGGGTGATCGTCACCTCGTGACCGCGGGCGGGGTCGTAGACGCTGAGCCGATCCGGTGCGGCCCGCACGACCAGCACGATGTGCTGCATCCAGTGCCCGTCGCCGACGTACAGCGGCACCGGTTCCCCGGCCCGCACCTGCGCCCCGATCTCGTCGTACGCCGGGCCGGCCGCGGCGGGGTCGATGACCCGGTTGCGGTAGCGCACCCCGGAAGCACCGAACCCGGACGCGGAGTCGAGCAGGCGCACCATCGCCGCCGGGCGTACGCCGAGGCTCGCCGGCCACGGCAGCTGCAGGTGACCACGGGCGTCCCGCAGCGCGTTGGTACGACGCCGCACGCCCAGGGCAGCGTGGGCGAACACCTGAGCAGGGTCGTCGGCGTCCAGCACCACCGAGGCGTACGCCGGGGAGCGCAGCATCCGCAGCACGGTCAGGGTGGAGGAGCCGCAGCTGGTGCGGTCGGGCTGCACCAGCCGGTGCCGGGCGAGAAGGTCGAGGCGGGCGGACTGCAGCGGACCGCCGACACCGGCGCGGGGGGCTCGTTGCCAGCGCCAGATCAGCCCGCGTCCCGCATCGACCACCGTGCGTTGCAGCGACCAGAAGGCTGCAGCCGGCGACGTCATCGCCGGGCGGCGTTCATCCGCGCGGCCAGCAGCGCGGTCGCCTCCCGACCGGACATCGGGCGGCAGCCCAGCGCCACGGCGTGCTGCACCACGTGGCGCTGCTCCCGGGCCAGGCGCAGACCGCGCCGGAGCAGCACCAGCGGTGGTTTGCGGTGCTCGCGCAGGTCACGCACCAGGCGTCGCCAGAAGGTGAGCGCCGCGGGCTGGGTCAGGCAGATCGCCACCTCCAGCAGCCCGGCGTCGCGACACCCGGTGACGACCTCCTGGGCGAAGATCCCCTCGGCCACGACGTACGGCGCGCCCCCGGCAGCCAGTCGGCTCGAACCCACGCGGCTGCTGGTGGCGAGGTCGTAGTGCGGCACCTCGGTCACCCCGTCGTGGCACAGCTGCCGCAGTGCCTCCACCGCCTCCTCGAGCAGCCAGGATCGCGGGTCGTCCCAGTCCACGAGGCCGCCCGGAAGGTGGGGCAGGGACGGGTCGTCCGCCGAGCGGTAGAAGTCGTCGAGGCGCAGCACGGGAAGCCCGAGGCGACCGGCCAGCCGGGACTTCCCCGAACCGGACGGCCCGGCGAGCACGACGACCGAGACCACCCGCGCATCCTGCCAGCCTGCGGCGAGCCGCTCGCCCGGGGTTCCAGGTTCACCACGGTATGCAGACGAACCCGTACTTCCCATGATGTGCATGTCATGGAAAGCGCGGGTTCGCCGTGGGCAGGTTCCGATATGACCGATGTTTCCCTGCATACCGTGGTGAACCTGGGACCGGTGCCCGCGGACGCCTTCACATCCCGATCGGGTGCCAGACCGTCTTGATCTCGAGGAACCGCGTCATCCGCTCGAGCGCGGGCGGGGCGAGCAGGTCCTCGGTGGCGGGGCGACGGACGCGCTTGAGGTTGTCCGCCGCGGCCACCTCGAGGTCGACGGCGAGCTGGCTGTCGTCCACACCGGTCAGGTCGAGGCCGTTCACGTCCAGGTGGGAGGCCAGCCATGGCGCGATCTCCGCCTGCGGTCCGGTCAGCACGTTGACGACGCCGGCGGGCACGTCGGAGGTCGCCATCACCTCGGCCAGCGTGATCGCGGTCAGCGGGTGCGGCTCGGAGGCGATCACGACGCAGGTGTTGCCGGTCGTGATCACCGGCGCGACGACGGAGACCAGCCCGAGCAGCGGACCGGCGGGCGCGACCACGGCGATGACGCCGCTGGGCTCGGGGGCGGAGTGGTTGAAGTACGGGCCCGCGACCTGGTTGGCGCCGCCGGTGACCTGGGCGATCTTGTCGGCCCACCCGGCGTACCAGACCAGCCGGTCGACGGCGGCGTCGACGTACGTGCGCGGCCTTCGCCGCCGTGATCCCCTCGCTGGCGCGCAGCTCGGCCTCGAACTGGTCGCGGCGGCCCTCCAGCACCTCGGCGACGCGGTAGAGCACCTGCCCCCGGTTGTACGCCGTGCGACCCGACCAGCCGGCGAACGCCCCGCGGGCCGCCTTCACGGCGTCGCGGGCGTCCTTGCGCGAGGCGTGCGAGGCGTTGGCCAGGAACCGGCCCTTGGCGTCGTTGACGACGTAGGTGCGCCCGGACTCCGAGCGCGGGAAGGCGCCACCGACGTAGAGCTTGTAGGTCTTCTTGACGTCGATGCGATCAGTCATCGAGGTAGGCCTCCAGTCCGTGGCGGCCGCCCTCGCGGCCGTAGCCCGACTCCTTGTAGCCGCCGAACGGCGAGGCCGGGTCGAAGCGGTTGAACGTGTTGGACCAGATCACGCCGGCGCGCAGCCGGTCGGCCAGCCACAGGATCCGCGAGCCCTTGTCGCTCCAGATCCCGGCCGACAGGCCGTACGGCGTGTTGTTGGCCTTCTCGACCGCCTCGTCCGGGGTGCGGAAGGTCAGGATCGAGAGCACCGGGCCGAAGATCTCCTCCCGGGCGATCCGGTGCGCCTGGGAGACCCCGGTGAAGATGGTCGGGGCGAACCAGAAGCCCTGGTCGGGCAGCTCGCACGGCGCCGACCAGCGCTCGGCGCCCTCGGCGTCGCCGACGCCGGACAGCTCGCGGATCCTGGCCAGCTGCGAGGCTGAGTTGATCGCGCCGACGTCGGTGTTCTTGTCCAGCGGGTCGCCGACGCGCAGCGTGCCCATCCGACGCTTGAGCCGCTCGACGACCTCCTCGGCCACCGACTCCTGCACCAGCAGCCGGGAGCCGGCGCAGCACACGTGGCCCTGGTTGAAGAAGATCCCGTTGACGATCCCCTCGACAGCCTGGTCGATCGGCGCGTCGTCGAGCACGATGTTGGCGGCCTTGCCGCCCAGCTCGAGGGTCACCTTCTTCTTGGTGCCCGCCACGGACCTGGCGATCGCGCGGCCGACGTCGGTGGAGCCGGTGAAGGCGACCTTGTCGACGTCCGGGTGAGCGACCAGCGCACGGCCGGTGTCACCGGCGCCGGTGACGATGTTGACCACGCCCGGGCGGCAGCTCGGCCTGCTGGCAGATCTCGGCGAAGAGCAGCGCGGTCAGCGGCGTGGTCTCGGCCGGCTTGAGGACCACGGTGTTGCCGCAGGCCAGCGCGGGGGCGATCTTCCAGGCCAGCATCAGGAACGGGAAGTTCCACGGGATCACCTGCGCGGCGACGCCGAGCGGCTTCGGGCCCGAGGTAGCAGTGCCGTAGCCCGAGTACTCCAGCTTGTCGGCCCAGCCGGCGTAGTAGAAGAAGTGTGCTGCGGCCGTCGGGATGTCGACGTCGCGCGACTCCTTGATCGGCTTGCCGTTGTCGATCGACTCCAGCACGGCCAGCTCGCGGCTGCGCTCGGCGATGATCCGCGCGATCCGGAAGAGGTACTTGCTGCGTTCGCCGCCCGACATCCGCGACCAGACCCGCTCGTACGCACGCCGGGCCGCCTTGACCGCCTTGTCGACGTCGGCCTCGCTGGCCTCCGCGACCTCGGCGAGCACCTCCTCGGTGGCCGGGTTGATGGTCTTGAACGCCTTGCCGGCGCCGTCGACGAAGGCGCCGTCGACGAACATGCCCGTACGACGAGCGGATGTCGACGACCGCGCGCGACTCGGGCGCGGGTGCGTAGCTGAAGACGTCGTTGGTCATGGCTCGGTCGCCTGTTTCCTTGGTGGTTGCGGTGGTGGATCGGCGCACGCTCAGTCCACCGTCACGTAGTCGGGGCCCCAGTAGTGGCCCGTGCGGATCTTGCTGCGCTGCATCAGCAGGTCGTTGAGCAGGCTGGAGGCGCCGAAGCGGAACCAGTCCGGGTCGAGCCAG
Organism: uncultured Actinomycetota bacterium; assembly: GCA_963843875.1. Lineage (GTDB taxonomy): Bacteria > Actinomycetota > Actinomycetes > Propionibacteriales > Nocardioidaceae > Marmoricola. Next base: position 707,017 of record CAWJMC010000005.1, read on the forward strand.
TCCGGGCCGGCCACCTCGTTGACGGTGACCAGGTACTTGATCGCGTCCTTGGAAGTGCGGATCCCGCCGGCGGGCTTGACCCCGACCTGGGTCCCGGTGGCCTCGCGGAAGTCGCGGACCGCCTCGAGCATCACCATCGTGACCGGCAGGGTCGCGGCGGGCTGCACCTTGCCGGTGGAGGTCTTGATGAAGTCGGCGCCGGCCAGCATCGCCAGCCAGGAGGCGCGGCGGACGTTGTCGTAGGTCTGCAGCTCGCCGGTCTCGAAGATCACTTTCAGGTGGGCGCTGGGTCCGACGTCTCGGGCACAGGCCTGCTTGACCGCCACGATCTCGTCGTGCACCGAGAGGTAGCGCCCGGTGAGGAAGGCACCCCGGTCGATCACCATGTCGACCTCGTCGGCGCCCGCTGCCACCGCGTCGCGCACGTCGGCCAGCTTGACGTCCAGCGCGGCCCGGCCGCTGGGGAACGCCGTCGCGACCGAGGCGACCTTGACGCCCGAGTCACCGAGCGTCTGCTTGGCGGCCGCCACCATGTCGGGGTAGACGCAGACCGCGGCCGTGGCCGGGCAGCGTGGAGTCCGTCGGGTCGGGCCGCATCGCCTTGGCCGCCAGCGTGCGCACCTTGCCGGGGGTGTCGTTGCCCTCGAGCGTGGTCAGGTCGACCATCCGGATCGCGAGGTCGATCGCGAACTCCTTGGCGGTGGTCTTGATCGACCGGGTGCCGAGGCCCGCGGCCCGTTGGTCGGCGCCGACCTCGTCGACGCCGGGCAGGCCGTGCAGGAAGCGTCGCAGGGTCGATTCGGACGCCGCCACATCGGCGATGGAGGCGGTCGTCGTGTTCATGTCGTCACTCTCCCAGACCACAGGCGGTTCGGGGAGAGCGGGACGGGCGCCTGGTGTGGTCTCGGCGCCCGTGCCCGCCCTGGTCACCGGAGCGACGCGGGGACGTCCGCAGAGTCCCCGATCTTCACCAGGTGCGAGGCGTAGGCCTGCACGTCGTCCTTCGTGACCAGCTGGCCCTCGAGGACCTTGTTGGTCTTCACCTTCTTGCCCGCGACCAGATCGGTGGCGAGGCCGGCGACCTGCTGGCCCAGGGCGTACGGCGACTCCGCGTTGGTCGAGTACATGGTGCCGGCCTGGATCGCGGCCAGGGCGTCGGCGATGCCGTCGTTGCCGACCAGCTTGACCTTGCCCGCCAGCTTGCGCGACTTCAGCGCGGCCAGGACGCCCATGGCCATCTCGTCGTTGGCGGCGTAGACCCCGTCGACGTTCGGGTGCGCCTGCAGGACGTCCGTCATCACGTTCAACGCCTTGCCCCGGTCGAAGTCGGCCGACTGCTTGGCGACGGTGGTGATGCCCGGGTGCTTCTTCATCTCCTGCTCGAAGCCCTTGGAACGGTCCTGGGCGACGTTGGTGCCGAGGATGCCCTGGATCTCGACGATCTTGCCCTTGTTGCCGAGCGCCTCGGCCAGCGAGTCCGCGGCGTTCTTGCCGGCCTGGACCGCGTCGTACCCGACGAAGGTCGAGAGCTTGCCACCGTCCGGTTGGCGGTCGAAGGCCATCACCGGGATGTTCGCCTGGTTGGCGGCGGTCACGCTCGACGTCGCCGACTGGCTGCCGACCGGGTCGAGGATCAACACGCCCGGCTGCTTCGAGACCGCCGTGGTGGCCAGGTTGAGGGCTGTGGCGTCGCTGTTGTTGGCGTTCTGCACGTCGAGCTTGAGGCCGTTCTTCTTGGCCTGTGCGGCGGCACCGTTCTTCACCGAGACGAAGAAGGGGTTGTTCAGCGTGCTCATGATCATCACCGCCGACTTGTCGCGCTTCTCCCCTGATCCGCCGGCGGCGGAGTTGCTGCCCTCCTTGCGGGAGCAGCCGGACAGCGCAGAGGCGCTGAGGATGGCGACCAGGACGACGCCGGTCAGGGTCCGGTTCTTGTTGAGGTTCATTGAGCTGCCCTTTCGATGGTGCGGGTAGGAGAGGTGGTCACAGGCGATGCCTGCTTGTCGCCGTCCGAGTGGGGGGTGGGACCCGAGCGGGTGGAGGCTGGGGGTGGAGCGGAGCGCCGGAACCAGCCACGAATCACCGCGGCGTTCCGGTCGAGCAGGACGGCCAGCAGGATCACGAGGCCCTTGACGACGCTCTGCAGGAACGGGCTGACGTCGAGCAGGTTCATCCCGTTGTCGATGACGCCGAGGATCAGTGCGCCGACGACCGTGCCGAGCATGTCCCCGCGACCGCCGGCCAGGCTGGTGCCGCCGATGATCACGGCCGCGATCGCCTCCAGCTCGAGGCCGGTGCCGGCCGTCGGCTCCGCGGTGGAGAGCCGCGCGGTGATGATGAAGCCGGCGAGCGCGGCGAGCGAACCGCTGAGCACGAAGGCGAGGATCTTCACCTGGACGGTCGGGATGCCGGACAGGCGGGCCGCCTCGGCGTTGTCGCCGGTGGCGTAGACGTAGCGGCCGAAGCGGGTGCGGGCGAGCAGCAGACCGAAGACCACGAAGACGACGACCATGATCCAGACCGGGACCGGCACGCCGGCGGCGTACGACTGCCCGATGTCTTGGAAGGAGAAGTCGCGCACACCGATCGGGTTGCCCTTGGTGACCTGCAGCGCAAGACCGGCGAGGACCGACATCATCGCCAGCGTCGCGATGAACGACGGCATCCGGGTCTTCGTGACGAGGATGCCGTTGACCAGACCGACCAGGGCGCCCACCCCGATCCCGACCGCGACACCGACCAGGGTCGGCTGGTGGCGCAGGGTGAGGGCGGTGAGCGCGGCGGTGAAGCTGAGGGTCGCCCCTACCGAGAGGTCGATCTCGCCGAGGATGATCACGAACGTCTGGCCGACCGCGAGCAACGCTGTTACCGACGTGGCGAGCGCGACGTTGAGCAGGTTGTTCGAGGTCGCGAACACCGGTGAGGCGAAGCTCAGTGCGATGCCGAGCACGATCAGCATCCACAGCGAGCGGAGCTCCCCGAGCAGACGTAGCGCCCGGGGGAGCGTCGGTGGTCGTGTGGGCGAGGTCGTGCTCGGGCTCATCGGGTTGCCTCCAGGGAGTGGGAGAGGATGTTCTGCTGGTCCAAGGCGTCGCCGCTCAGCTCGGTCACGACCGAGCCGGCACGCATCACCAGCACCCGGTCCGACATCGCGACCAGCTCAGGAAGGTCGGAGCTGACCAGCACGACCCCGACGCCCTCGGCGGTCAGGCGGTTGAGGATCCGGTAGATCTCGGTCTTGGCGCCGACGTCGACACCGCGGGTGGGCTCGTCCATCAGCAGGACCCGAGGGTTGGTGAGCACCCACCGAGCGAGCAGCGCCTTCTGCTGGTTGCCACCGGAGAGGCGGCTGATCTCCAGCTTCGGGCTGGCGGAACGAACGGTCAGGTCTGCCATCGCCTCGTCGACGGCGGCGCGCTCGCGACCGCGCGCCACCAGGCCCGTCTTCCCGCCATAGGCGTACAGGGACGCCAAGGAGATGTTCTCGGCGGTGGAACGTTGGGGGAGCAGTCCGCTGGCACCGCGGTCGGGGACGACATAGGCCAGACCGGCGCGCATGGCTCGGCGAGGTGTTCTCGGTCGGACCGGGCGTCCTGAGACCTTGATGACGCCCGCCTCGACGGCCAGCATCCCGAACAGCGCCTGGAGCACCTGGCTTCGCCCGGAGCCGAGCACTCCGGCCAGGCCGAGCACTTCGCCGGGACGGACGTCGAGGTCGAGCCCCGAGAAGGCACCCCGGACCGAGAGTCCGCGCACGCTCAGCACCGGTACGTCGTCGCGGGTGTGGTGCTCCTTGGGGTAGAAGTTGTCGACGCTGCGACCCACCATCGCGGCCACGACCGCGTCGCGGGTGGTGTCCGTGGTCCGCGACTCCAGTGCGACCTGGCCGTCCCGCAGCACCACGATCCGGTCGGCGAGGGCAAAGACCTCATCGAGACGATGACTGATGTAGAGCACCCCGACACCGCGTTCGCGCAGCTGACGGACCTGCTCGAACAGCTGCTCGGACTCGCGGTCGTCGAGCGCCGCAGTGGGTTCGTCGAGAACGAGGAGCTCCAGGTTGTCGGCCAGGGCCTTGGCGATCTCGACCATCTGCTGCTCGGCCACTCCGAGCCGGCCCACCGGTCGGCGGGCGTCGACGTCGAGCCCGACGGCGGCGAGCAGCTCCTGGGCGTCGTCGACGAGCGAGCGCTTGTTCACGAACATCCGGCCGTGCCCCCGGCCGCTCTCGCGGACGAAGAGGTTCTCGGCCACGCTCAGGTGCGGGAACAGGTTGTGCCGGAACTCCTGGTAGATCACTGAGATTCCCCGGTCCATGGCGTCCTGGGGTCGGGCGAACGACTGCGGCTCGCCGTCGATCGAGACCGTGCCCGCGGTGGGGCGGTAGACCCCGGACAGGACCCGGGTGAGGGTGGACTTGCCGGCACCGTTTTCGCCGACCAGTGCGACGACCTCGCCACCGTCCACCTCGAGGTCGACGCCTCGCAGCACCTGGTTCTCGCCGAAGGACTGGTGCACGTTGCGCGCTTGCAGCTTCATTGCACCGACCTCAGTAGACGACGCCGGCTGTGAGCAGCACGTTGGCGTAGGGGGTGAACTCGCCCGAGCGGACGGCCGCCCGGGCCCGGGCGGTGGCGACCTTGAAGTCGTCGTGGGGCGCGAAGGACGAGCGGACACCGCGCTCGCCGAGCCGGGTGTCGATCTCGAGCAGCATGTCGGGGCTCGCGTGCTTGATCTCTGCGCTCAGCAGCGCTCCTTCGATCGCCACCTCGGCGAGCACCGTGTCGAGCACGTCGAGGAATGTCGGGAGGCCGGCCCGCAGGGCCAGGTCGATCCGTTCGACTCCGACGGGAGTGGGAAGCCCGGCGTCGGTGACCACGAGCAGGTCCGTGTGCCCGAGCTCCGAGATCACGCGCGAGAGCTGCGCGTTGAGGGTGCCGCCGTTGCTTCTCATGCGTGCTCCTGCTGAGTGGGTCGGGACGTGGCGACCCGCGCGAGAATCTCCTCGAGGGTCGGCAGTGAGGGGCTGGCGCCCGCGCGCGTGACGGCCAGGGCGCCGGCCGCCATCGCATGGCGTACGGCACTGTCCATCTCCTGGCCGCAGGCCAGGGCCGCGCCGAGGGTCCCGGTAAAGGCGTCCCCGGCGGCCGTGGTGTCAACGGCCTCCACCGGGGTGGGCGCGAACTCGGTGCTGCCCCCCGAGGTGGCCAGCAGCGCTCCGTGTTCGCCGAGGGTGACGATCACGTGCCGCACTCCGCGGTCCAGGAACCACCCGGCGGAGCGCCGGGCCGATGCGGCGTCACTGACGTGGATGCCCGTGATCGCGCTCGCCTCGCTCTCGTTGGGTGTGACCACGTCGACCAGGCCCCACACCGCGTCCGGCACTGCGACCGCCGGGGCAGGATCGAGGACCACCACGAGGCCGGCGAGCCGCCCGGCACGGGCCGCATAGACAGTGATGTCGGCCGGGATCTCCAGCTGCAGGAGGAGGACGCCACCGGGTCGGGCGTGTGCGGCGATGGCCGCGTCCACGTCCTCGGGTCGCACCAGCTCGTTGGCGAGCGGCGTGATCACGATGTCGTTCTGACCGGCGGCGTCGACCCTGATGTGGGCCACCCCGGTCGGTCCCGGAACCCTGCGGACCAGGTCGGTGCGCACGCCGTGCTCGAGCAGTCCGGCGAGCGCGAGGTCGGCGAAGACGTCGTCGCCCACGCAGCCGACCATCATCGTGGGGGTCTCGAAGTGGGCCGCTGCGACCGCCTGGTTCGCGCCCTTGCCGCCGAGGACCAGCGTCAGGTCGCGCCCGATCACGGTCTCGCCCGGCTCAGGCAGCCGCTCGGCGAAGGCCGTGACGTCCGTGGTGATGCTGCCGACCACCAGTACTTCGCTCATGCGGGGTCTCCCGTGGTCCGAGGGGCGGGTGCCGCGGTGGTGCCGCGAACGACCAGGCGGGTCGGCAGCACCTCGCGTCGTGGCGGCGTGGTGTCGGTGCCGGAGAGTCGACCGAGGAGCAGCGTCATCACCCGCTCGCCCTGGGCGACCTCGTCGCGGGCGACACAGGTCAGCGGGGGGCTGAGCAGCGAGCCCAGGACCAGGTCGTCGAAGCCGACCAGGGACAGCCGGCCCGGCACGTCGACGGCCAGGTCCTGCAGCGCCCGCAGGGAACCGACGGTCATCTCGTTGTTGGCCGTGAACAAAGCGGTGGGAGGTTCCGTGAGCGTCATCAGCTGTCGGGTGAGGCGATCGCCGGAACCCTCCCGGAAGTCTCCGACGAGGTCGTACTCGGGCTGGGGAGTGAGGCCGGCCTCGGCCAGCACGGCGAGGAAGCCGGCCCGACGTTCCCGCCCTGGTGTGGTGCTCGCCGGACCGTTGATCATCGCGATCCGACGATGGCCCAGGTCCAGCAGGTGTCGCGCGGCGGAGGCTGCGCCTGCGGCGTTGTCGACCAGCACCACGTCGTGCGGGTGACTCGGGTCGTCGCCATCGACCTCACGGTCCAGCAGCACCAGGGGCACGCCCTGGCGGCCCAGCTCGAGTGGGGCGGAGTCGAGCTCGTTGACCGGGGCCAGGACGAAGGCGTCGACCCGGTCGAGGAGGTCCGCCAGGAGCTCAGCCTCGAGCTCGGCAGACTCCTCGCTGTTGGCCAGCAGCATCCGGATCGACCCGTCCGGGATGGCTCGCTCGAGACCCTTCACGACGGCGGCGAAGAACGGGTTCGCGATGTCTGGAACGATCACACCCACCGCCCCGCGACGGCCGGTCTTGAGCGAGCGGGCCGACATGTTGGGTCGGTAGCCGAGATCCTCCACGGCGCGGCTCACGTCGTCGGCCGAGCGCACCTGCTGGCCCGACAGCCACCGAGAAACCGTGGCAACGGACACGCCGGCGCGGGCCGCAACATCCTGGATGGTCGTCAAGTGCTCTCCTGTAATCGTTTACAGAAAACGATTACAGTGGTGCCTGTCACATTTGTCAAGGCCTGGTCGTCGCCGACGAGTGCGCGAGACGCGGCGAGCGCGGAAGGGCTGGGAAGGCACTTGCCACCGCCGGAGGCGAGGGGGCCCGCGACGGGGCCCGCGCCCGGATACGAGGTTCGGCGTCCAGGTCCGGCGTCGAGGTCGGCGTCGAGGTCCGGCGTCGAGGTCCGGCGTCAGTGTCGCCGACCTCGTGGTGATGAACGAAGGGCGCTCAGCGCACGACGAGCCTGCCGGCCAGGGGCGCCTCGGAGGAGCTGCCGACGTACACCTCGATCTCACCACGCTCGACGCGGAACTTGGCGTCGTTGTCGTAGAAGCCGACGTCCTCGGGCGTGAGGGTGAACCGGATCCGACGGGACTGGCCGGCCTCGAGCGTCACCCGCTGGAAGCCGCGCAGGCGACGGACGGGCTGGACGACACTGGCGACGGGGTCGTGCACGTAGAGCTGGACGACCTCGTCACCGGCCCGCTTGCCGGTGTTGCGCACCACCGCACTCACGGTGACCGAGCCGTTGCGCCGCGCCAGGGTGGTGCCGGACAGGCGCACGCCGCCGACCTCGAAGCTGGTGTAGGACAACCCGTGTCCGAACGGGTACAGGGGTCCGTCGGGCAGATCGAGGTACTTCGAGGTGTACTTGTTGTCCGGGTCGTAGGGGCGCCCGGTGTTCTCGTGGTTGTAGTAGATCGGCAGCTGGCCCACCGAGCGCGGGAAGCTCACCGGGAGCTTGCCGCCCGGGTTGGTCAGTCCGAACAGCGCCCGGGCGACGGCCGGACCTCCCTCGAGCCCCGGTGCCCAGGCCTCCAGGATGGCGGGTACGGCGGCGGCGAGCGCGGTGAGCGTGAGGGGACGGCCGTTGACCAGGACCGCGACGGTGTTCGGCTGGGCCGCGGCGACCCGGTCGGCGAGCTGCTGCTGCACGCCGGGCAGCCCGATGTCGCTGCGTGCCGCGGCCTCCCCGCTCATGTCGGCGGTCTCCCCGAGCACCAGGATGGCCACGTCGGCGGCCCGCGCCTGGTTGACCGCCGCGTCGATCCCCGAGGTGTCGGAGTCGTTGACGGCGCAGCCCTGGCGGTGGCGGACCTGGACGTTCGAGGTCTCCCGGATCGCGGACAGGATGGTCTGCGGCGGGGTGGTCGAGGCGCCCGTGCCGAGCCCGGACCAAGTGCCGTTCAGGTCGTAGGTGAGCGTCGCCAGCGGGCCGATCACGGCGACCTTGACCGCGCGGCTCAGGGGCAGGAGACCCGACTCGTTGCGCAGCAGAACCAGGCTGCGCTCGGCCGCCGAGCGGGCCGCCTTGCGCGAGGTGGCGGACGGGGCGGTGGTCTCGAGCTTCTCGTTGACGTAGGGGTCGTCGAACAGGCCGAGGTCCATCTTGACCTGGAGGATCCGGCGTACGGCGTCGTTGATCTCCCGGCTGGTGATCGCGCCGCTGTGCAGCAGCTGCTCGGCGTGCTCGACGTAGTTGGTGCTGGTCATCTCCATGTCGACGCCCGCGCTGATGCCCTCACGCGCCGCGTCCGCACCGTCGCCGGCGATGCCGTGCGGGATCAGCTCCTGGATCCCGGTGTAGTCGCTGACCACGAAGCCCTCGAACCGGTAGCGCTTCTTCAGCACGTCGCGGATCGTGTAGACGTCGGCGTGTCCCGGCACGCCGGAGATGGTGTTGAAGCTCGCCATCACGGTGGCGACCCCCGCCTCGACGCACGCCTTGAACGGCGGCAGGTAGAGGTTGTGCAGGCGCTGGATGGAGACGTCGACGGTGTTGTAGTCGCGCCCGCCCTCGGGCTGGCCGTAGGCCACGAAGTGCTTCGCGCAGGCGGCCAGGGCGTTGCGCCCGCTCAGGCTCTGGCCCTGGTAGGCCTGCACCTTGGCCACGGCGAACGCGGTGGTCAGGTAGGGGTCCTCCCCGTTGCCCTCGGCGATCCGGCCCCAGCGAGGCTCGTGGGAGACGTCCTGCATCGGGGAGTAGGTCCAGTTGATCCCGCTGCGCCGGGCCTCGATGGCCGAGGTCTTGGCGTCCGAGGCGCTGACCTTGGGGTCCCAGCTGGCGGCCTGGCCCAGCGGGATCGGGAAGTTCGTGGTGTAGCCGTGGATCACGTCGAGCCCGATCATCAGCGGGATCCCGAGCCGGGTCTGCTCCACCGCCTGCTTCTGCAGCGCGTTGATCTTCGCCGCCCCGACCACCGAGAGCACCCCGCCGCAGCCGGTGCTGGAAAGGGCCTGCTGGGCCGACTCGAGGGTGTTGGCGAGGCGCAGCTGGCCGATCTTCTCCTTCAGCGTCATCCGGCGCAGCAGGGCCGCGACCCGGCGGCTGCCGGCTGCCTCGCGGAAGGCCGGCGCCGCCTCGGCCGCGCGGGCGGGGCCGGCACCCAGCACGACCCCTCCGGCGGCGGCTCCGGTGGCGGCGGAGCCGAGCAGGGTGCGTCGGCTGAGGCCCCAGGCACTCGGAGCGCCCAGGGGGCGGGTGGGGGTGTCGGTCATGGCGGCCTCCGAGCAGAGGATCGAGACGAGTGTGACCTGGGCCACAGTGGCACGCGCGTGACCCGAGCGCCATCCCCGCGGCGGATCGTAGGCTGGGGTGATGACCACGCCCGCCGAGGAGCCGAAGCGACGCCGCAGGCGAGTGCCGGCCCCGGGCGACACCCACACCTATCCGGCCACCAGCGGCACCGGGATCGGTTGGACCGGGCTGGTCGCCGTGGTCGGCCTGCTGGTCGCCGTGCTGGTCACCGACCGCAGCCTGCAAGGAGCGCGGTGGGGTCTGGCGCTGCTGCTCGGGGGTCTGGCGGTCTACGCCTTCCTGGTCCGGCCGAAGATCGCCGTACGCGGGCGGACCCTGGTGCTGATCAACCCGCTCGAGGACATCGAGGTCCCGCTCGGAGTGGTCGATGAGTTCCAGGTGCGCTCGGCGACCTTCGTGCACGTGGGCAGCAAGCGGTACGTCGGTGTCGCGATCGGGCGCAAGGTGCGACACATGGTGCGTCCGCAGAGCGAGGGGATGCCGATGGGGTCGATGATGGCGCGGCGAATCCACGCCAGCGCACCCGAGCCGACCCCGCGCCTGAGCACCATCGACCTGCTCGAGGAACGGGTGTCCACCGCCCGCAGGGACGCCCGCCAGCTCGGTGAGACCGAGGGGGCCGTACGGCGACAGCCGGTGTGGTGGCTGATCTCGTCGATGCTCGGGCTCGCCGTGGTGCTGGTCGTGCTGCTCCTGCTCTGAGCCACGGGCTCAGAGACCCGCTGCCGCCTGGACGTCGCCCCGGATGGCGTCGAGACGTCCGGCCGCGACGATGCGCGCCGCTTCGACGGCGTCCTCCTCCGCACCGACGGGCACGACCACCTCGAGGTAGCACTTGATCTTCGGCTCCGTGCCCGAGGGTCGTACGACGACCCGGGCCCGGTCGGCGAGGCGGAACCGCAGCCCGTCGGTCGGCGGCAGGCCGCCCGATCCCTCGGCGAGGTCGTCGACACCCTCGACGGCGAGCCCGCCGAGGCTGGTCGGGGGCGTGCTGCGCAGGCGCTCCATGGTGGCCGGGATCCGGTCGAGGTCGCTCATCCGGACGCTGAGCTGGTCCGTCGCGAAGAGACCGTGCTCCCGCGCGATCCGGTCCAGGCTGTCGCGCAGGCCGAGACCCCGGGCCTTGAGACCCGCCGCCATCTCGCAGATCAGCACCAGGGCGGAGACCCCGTCCTTGTCCCGCACGTGGTCGGGGTCGACGCAGTAGCCGAGCGCCTCCTCGTAGCCGAACGCCAGGCCCTCGACGCGGCCGATCCACTTGAAACCGGTCAGGGTCTCGGTGTGCGGCTGCCCCGCCGCCTCGGCGAGCACCTGGAGCAGCGAGGAGGAGACGATCGAGGCGGCGTAGGTGCCCTGTCGTCCGGTGCTCAGCAGGTGGTCGGCGAGCAGCACGCCCACCTCGTCGCCGCGCAGCATCGCCCAGCCCGCGGCGGAGGCCGAGCCGCCCGGGACGGCGACGGCGCACCGGTCCGCGTCGGGGTCGTTCGCCACGACCAGATCGGCGCCGACCTCGTTCGCGAGATCCATGGCGAGGTCCATCGCGCCCGGCTCCTCGGGGTTGGGGAAGGCCACCGTGGGGAACTCCGGGTCCGGCTCGCCCTGGCGTACGACGACGTGCGGCGCGGCGAAGCCGGCTCGCTCGAGCACCGTCTCGACCGTCGTGCCCCCGACGCCGTGCAGGGGGGTGTAGACGACCCTCAGGTCGGCCCGCGTGGCGTCCGGGCCGGGGCCGACGAGCGCGACGACCGCATCGAGGTAGCGGTCGACGAGGTCGTCGCCGAGCACCTCGCCGCCGTCGCCTCGCGCGATGTCGCCGACCGCGCCGACCGCTGCGATCTGCTCGGCGATGTCCGCGTCGGCGGGCGGCACGATCTGGCTGCCCCCTCCGGTGACCGCGTCGTCGCCGCCGAGGTAGACCTTGTAGCCGTTGTCCTGGGGCGGGTTGTGGCTGGCCGTCACCATCACGCCGGCCACGCAGCCGAGGTCGCGGATCGCGAACGCCAGCAGCGGGGTCGGCAGCGGTCGCGGCAGCACCAGTGCGCGCATCCCCGCGCCGGTGACCACCTCGGCGGTGTCACGAGCGAAGAGGTCGGAGTTGTGCCGGGCGTCGTAGCCGACCACGACGGAGTCGGTCTCGTCGGCCCCGTTGGCGCGCAGGTACGCCGCGAGTCCCGCTGCTGCTCGCAGCACCACCACGCGGTTCATCCGGTTGGGGCCGGCGCCGAGTGCGCCGCGCAGGCCCGCCGTACCGAACTCGAGGGTGCCGTCGAAGCGGTCGGCCAGGTCGGCCGCGGCGGCCTCGTCGTCACCGGCCTCCTCGATCAGACGCTCCAGCTCGGCCCGGGTCTGCGGGTCCGGGTCGTCGTCGGCCCAGGCGCGGGCACGGGTGCTGAGGTCTGCGGGTAGTTCGTCGCTCACGTCCGGCAACCTACCGAAGCGACGTGCGAGCATCGACGCATGGCCACCCTGCTCGGAGCCCGGAACGGCGCCAGGGCCGGTGCCCTGATCGGCGCGGTCGGCGGGCTCGTCTTCGTGCTGGGCAACGCCGGCTCGGCCGGCGGGCCGTGGCCGACGATCCTGCGGCTCGTCGGTCTCGTGCTCTTCGCCGTCTCGGTGGTCCTGGTGCTGCGTCAGCCTCCGCTCCCGCTGGGGCTGCACCGCACGCGTGGCCAGATGCGAGCGTACGGGTGGATCGTGCTCGCCGAGGGGCTGGCGATCCCGATCGGCGCCGCGCTGCTCACCCGTGCTCTCGGGTTGGACAACGCCGCCCTGCCCTGGGTGGTGATCGTGCTCGGCGTGCACTTCGTGGTCTTCGAGCGGGTCTTCCCGCACGCCGGCTTCGCCGCCCTCGGGGTCGTGCTCACGGTGGTGGGGGTGGTCACCCTGGTGATGGCCTTCGCGGGGGCGGACGACGCTGCGGTCATCGTCTGCTCTGCCGTGGTCGCGGGGTTCGTGCTCTTCGCCTGGGTCCTCGGTGGTGTGGCGCGGGGGCCAGGGCCCCGGTCCGCCTGAGCCCCGGTCCACCGTCTCCGCGGCGCTGAGGCGGCGCTCGGTCAGCAGGCCGAACCCGAGTGGCCTGGTGCGCACCCGGCCGACCTGGGTGGGTCGGAGCAGGGTGCGCAGCAGCGCGGGGTGACGCCCGGCCCGGAAGAGCAGGGTGAACGGGAAGGGCGGGAAGACCTCGAAGGCGTCGCAGCTGGTCAGCACCAGGCGGACTTGTCCCACGCCCGGCGGGCCGGGCCCGCCGACGACCTAGGGTCGTTCGCATGAAGCGGATCTGCGTCTACCTCGGCTCCAGCCCGGGCGCCCGCCCGGCGTACACCCGGGCCGCGGAGGAGCTCGCCCGCCTGCTCGCGGAGCGTGGGCTCGGCCTGGTGTACGGCGGCGCCTCGGTCGGCACGATGGGCGTGCTCGCCGACGCCATGCTGGCCGCCGGGGGCGAGGCGATCGGGGTGATCCCCGGAGACCTGCACGACAAGGAGATCGGACACCCCGGGCTGAGTGATCTGCACGTGGTCGCCTCGATGCACGAGCGCAAGCAGCTGATGCTCGACCTCGCCGACGGCTTCGTCTGCCTGCCGGGCGGCTCGGGCACGTTGGAGGAGCTGTTCGAGACCTTCACCTGGCTCCAGCTCGGCCTGCACGCCAAGCCGATCGGGCTGCTCGACGTCGAGGGCTACTGGTCGCCCCTGGTGGCCTTCCTCGACCACGCCGTCCAGGAGCGGTTCGTCCGCCGCGAGCACGTCGACCTGCTCCTGGTCGACGACGACGCGGGTCGGCTGCTCGACCGGTTCGCCGCCTGGACGCCGCCGGTCCGGTCCAAGTGGATCGATCGGCCCTGACCCGGCACTCGATCAGGTTGCCCTGGTGGGCCGGGTGGTGGGTGTTGCTGGACGCGGTGGGAGCGTAGGCTCCCCATCCACCATCCAGCATGTGAGACGGTTCGGCGTATCTCCGTAGGCCAAACGTGCGGCTGGGCTTGGCAAGACGGTGGGCAACCCCCTGGACTGGGTGCACGAGCACCATCAATCCAGGAAAAGGACACCACTCATGTCACGCACCGCCAAGATCATCGCCTCCGCCGTCGCCACCGCCGCACTCTCGTTCGGCTCGGTCGGCCTGGTCAGCGCCAGCACGATGCACGTCGACGTTGCCGGAACCCACAACGGGTGGTGCTGCTGAGCAAGCGAGCTGAGGAGTCGTTCGGTGGGTGCGTCATACGTGATCCACCGAGCAGGCGCTAGGTCCGTCCGAGCAGTTGCCGTGACCGCGCGGCGCGGGCATCAGGCTCGGGCGTACCCCGCTGGCGACGGCGGAAGCGCGGTAGGCGTCCTTGGCTGCACTCCACCTCGTGGACCGATTCCAGGAGCGCGCCCAGGTCCATCCACCGCTCGGCCGCGCCCCGGTCGTTCCCCGCTGCGACCAGACGATGCGCGGCCGTGAGCAGGTGACCGCGCGCGACTTCGGTGTTGACCGCGTGCGGCGGCGACCTGCGCGGCCAGCAGCCGCGCGTCGGACTCGATGAGGGGGGAGATGTCCCCGACCTCGTCCAGCAGGGCCACGCCGGCGTGTTCTGCGGAGTCGAGCAGGCCGTCCAGCAGGTCGCAGCGCGCGAGGCCCAGCCGCAACCGCAGCGTGTCGGTGTGCGAGGCGTGACTCATCCGCATCTCGTCGCGGGCCGGCCTCTAAGTGCTCCCGGGCCCCGACCACGTCCGGCGGGTCGAGGAGCAGCTCCATGTGGCCGACCTCGGCGCGGAGCGTGCAGAGGTTGCGGTCATCCGAGCCGCTCTCGAGCAGCGCCAAGGCACGACGAGCCAGCGGGACCGCCTCGGCCACCCGACCTTGCTCCATGGTCATGACACTGGCGTTCCAGTAGGCCGACGCCCGGGCCTTGACCGAGCCCAGCTCCTCGGCGGTCGCGACCGCGCGCCGGCACATCCGGATCGCGAGCTCGCGATCGCCCTGCTCGAAGTAGGCGGCCGCGACCGTGACGGTGAGCTGCACGGACTCGTCGCAGGCCTGCAGTCCCAACCGGTCGGCACCCTGCAGGGCCGTCTCACCGGCGCGGATCGCGTTCGCGTACTCGCCGTGGTCGCGGTAGCACCGGCTCAACGACATCCCGAGCGTCATCCGGCTGAGCTCGTCGGTGTCGCGCGACTGGAGCCGCTCGAGGGTCTCGATCGCACCATTCAGGTCACCGGTGGCCTCGCACGCCTGGGCGCGCACCATGTCGAGACGCCACCTGTCGGCGTCAGTGAGACCCGTGGGGTCGAGCGTGTGCAGGTGGCCCAGCGCGCTCTCGGCGTCACCGAGACTCACCGCGATCTCGGCGAAGTCCAAGATGGGCTGCGGGACGACGGGGGCCAGCTCGGGCGGGGTCAGCAACTCGTCGAGGTCGAGGTCGAGGCGAGCGACGACGACCTCGAGCAGCGCCAAGCCGGGGCGACGCTGACCCGACTCGATCCTGGAGAGGTAACCGATGCTGAGGTGTCCCTGGGCCACCGCGCCCTGGGTGAGACCACCCGCGACCCGCGCTGCCTTGAGTGTCGCCCCCAGCTCAGCGGGGTCGGCCCCGGCAAGTCGGGCGCGGCGCGCGGACAGGTCCATGAGCCATTGTGAACAGCAAACGGCGCAAAAAGCCAAGATCTGTGCCGCGATCACTTTCCCGGAAACTTTGCCGGTCAGGTCCGGCCTGACCCGCTGGCGTCGGTGATCCGGGAGAACGCACCGAGGGCGCGGCGATCTCTCGACGTCTGGCAACCGCCGGATCACTCGGGCACTGTGTCCGGATGACTCGGTTCTCAATCGGGCAGACCGCACTGGTCGTGCCGGTGCCGGCCGCAGAACCGGTGGTCGGTCGGCTACGGGCGTCGCACGACGCGTCGGCGGCGTACGGCGTGCCCGCCCACGTGAGCGTGCTGTTCCCGTTCCTGCCGCTCACCGAGATCGGCGACGACGTGCGAGAAGCCCTGGCCGGGATCTGTTCCGCGGTGCCGGCCTTCGATCTGGAGCTGGCGTGCACCGGACGGTTCGCGGGTGTGGTGTGGCTCGACCCGCAGCCGGACCGGCCGTTTCGCGAGCTGACCGCGGCGGTGGCCGCACGCTGGCCGGCGTACCCGCCCTACGGCGGCGCCTTCGACGACGTCGTGCCACACCTCACCGTGGCCGAGGGGGACGACGAGGTGCTCGACGCGGCCGAACGGGACGTGCTGGCGGGCCTACCGATCGCAGCCCTGGCCGAGGAGGTCGCTCTGCTGGGCTTCGACGGCCGGGCGTGGTCTCGTCGGGAGTCGTTCCCGCTGCACCAGGGCGTTTCTCCTGATCCCGTGGCCTGCTGCGCGGCGCCCGGCACGCACGCTGGCGGCGCCGGAATCGCTCGCAGTGGCGCTGCCACAGCAGCACTCTCTCGTCTTGCCATCGCACGCACCGGACGTCGCTCGCGACGACCAGGATCAGGAGACACGCCCTAGTCAGGGCCCGATGTGGCGTGTGACACTCACGGCGCAGCACACCTGGTCTCACCTTGCGGCCGGGCCCCCGAACCCAGCACCGGGAGAGACCATGTTCCAGCAGGACCTCCAAGCCGTGGGCGGGTCGCTCACCGCCAGCGCCCTGTGCGCGGTCATCCCGTTGGCGGTGCTCTTCGTGCTGCTGGGCGGGCTCAAGGTACGGGCCTGGGTCTCCGGCCTGATCGCACTCCTCGTCGCGGTCGTCGACGCCGTCGTGCTCTTCGGCATGCCGGTGGGGCAAAGCATCAGCGCGGCCCTGGACGGAGCGCTGTTCGGCTTCTTCCCGATCCTGTGGATCGTGATCAACGCGGTCTGGGTCTACAACCTGACCGTGGCCTCCGGGCACTTCGAGGTGCTGCGCCAGTCCTTCGAGAAGGTCAGCGCCGACCAGCGCATCCAGGCGATCATCATCGCCTTCTGCTTCGGTGCCCTGCTCGAGGCGCTCGCCGGCTTCGGCACCCCGGTCGCGATCTGTGTGGTGATGCTGATGTCGCTGGGGTTCACCCCGATCAAGGCGGCCACGGTGGCGCTGGTCGCCAACACGGCCCCGGTCGCCTACGGCGCCCTGGCCATCCCCATCGTGACGCTGGCCCCGATCGCGTCGGGCGTCAGCGACGACCCCCGCCTCTCCGACTCGGACGCCCTGCGCACCCTCGGCTCGATGGTCGGGCGGCAGACCCCGCTCCTCGCCCTCGTGGTCCCGCTGATCCTGGTCTTCATCGTCGACGGCCGCCGCGGCGTACGCCAGACCTGGCTGGCGGCGCTGGTCTCCGGGCTGGTCTTCGCGGTGGCGCAGTACCTCACCTCGAACTTCCTCTCCGTGCAGCTCACCGACATCATCGCCTCGCTGCTCGCCGCACTGTCGCTGGTCCTGCTGGTGCGGGTCTGGTCCCCGCAGGAGGTGCTGACGGCGGAGATGGCCACTGCGGAGGGCGATCGCGCGATCGCGGAGACCCCGGCGGCCGCCGGGGGGGCTGCCGGTGCCGGGTCGCGCCCCACCACCTCGAGCACGTCGAGCACGGCGACCGCGACCAGGACCGGTGGCACCTCGGGCGGCGCCGACAACGAGCGCCGGCCCTCCGTCGAGGACCGGGGTGACGTGCTGCGGGCCTACGCGCCGTACGTCGTGATCATCGCGATCTTCTCGCTCACCAACATCCCGGCCGTCGTCGACTTCCTGGCCAAGGCCCCGTTCACCTACGTGTTCAGCTGGCCGGGCCTCGACATCGCCAACGATGCCGGCGACCCGGTCGCGACCACGTTCAAGTTCAACTGGCTGCCGGCGGCGGGCACGCTGCTGGTGATCGCCGGGCTGATCACGATGGTGATCCTGCGGCTCAAGCCCGCGCGGGCGTGGTCGACGTACCTCTCGACGTACGTCGAGCTGCGCTCCGCGATCATCACCGTGATGGCGGTGCTCGGCCTGGCCTACGCGATGAACCTGTCGGGCCAGACCGCCTCGCTGGGGGTGTGGCTGGCGGGGGCAGGGGGTCTGTTCGCGATCCTCTCGCCGATCCTCGGCTGGATCGGGGTGGCCGTGACCGGCTCGGACACCTCGTCGAACTCGCTGTTCGGTGCCCTGCAGGTGCAGGCGGCCGGCAAGGCCGGCCTCGACCCTGTGCTGATGGCGGCGGCGAACTCCTCGGGCGGGGTGCTGGGCAAGATGGTCAGCCCGCAGAACCTCGCCATCGCTGCGGCAGCAGTCGGGATGTCGGGGCGCGAGGGCGAGATCTTCCGCAAGGTGATCGGCTGGAGCCTGCTGATGCTGTTGCTGATGTGCGTGATCGTCGGTCTGCAGGCCACTCCGGTGCTGAGCTGGATGATCCCCTGACCCCTGCGCGGCTCAGACCCGCGCGCGGGGCCCGTACGCCGGTGCGACCTTGCCGAACGCCGCGGTGCGGGCGGCGCGGGTGTTGGCCCCGGCGAGCAGGAGCAGCTGCTCGACCCGCTCGCGGGCCAGGGTGGCCCGGAGGCTCGAGGTCCAGGCGGCGTTGAACAGCCGCTTGGCCGCGGCCAGCGCGTCGGGGGAGCGCTCAGCCAGCTCGTGGGCGAGGTCGAAGGCGGCCCGCAGCGGGTCGTCGTCGGTCTCGGAGGCCAGGCCCATCGCGGCGGCCTCGGTGCCGGTGAACGTGCGTGCCGGTCATGGTCAGCCGCTTCGCCCGCTCGATGCCGACCAGCTCGGACAGGGTGCGGATCCCGGTCATGTCGGGGATCAGCCCCCATCTGGCCTCCAGCACCGACCACTGGGCGTCGGGCGCGGTGATCCGGAAGTCGGCGGCGAGGGCGAGCTGCAGCCCGCCGCCGTAACAGTGCCCGTGCACGGCCGCGACCACCGGCACCGGCAGCCGGCGCCACGCCCAGCAGGCCTCCTGGAAGGTGTTGGTGCCGCGCCAGGGCACGGGCAGGAACGACGAGCGCGATCCCGACCGGGTCCCGCGCTCACGGAGGCGAAGTCGAGCCCCGCGCTGAACGACGCGCCCTCGCCGCTGATCACCACCGCTCGCAGGGTGCGGTCGTGGCGCAGGGCGTGCGCCGTCGTCGCGAGCTCGCGCAGCGTGGCCAGGGTCAGCGCGTTGAGCTTGTCGGGCCGGTCGAGGCGCACGTGCGCGATCTCGTCGGCCACGGTGTGGGTGACGTAGCGGGCGCTGGACGGACTGGGGGACATGGTGTCCAGCGTAGGCAGCCAGCGGCCGGGGGTCCGTGATCGGGCCTCCGGCCCGGACCAGGGTGGGGTGGTGACCTCGGCGCGGCCCGACCTGCGGTCACAGCCCCACGATCGTGGGGGTCGGGCGACCCACACCCGCAGCACCGGAGGGCTCAGGCGTCGATCGAGCTCATGTCGCCGTAGCGGGCGCCGGAGACGGCGTCGCGGGGGACGGCGGTGGCCAGCGCGGCCAGGTCGTCGGGCGTGACAGCTCGACGCCGGCGGCGCCGGCGTTCTCCTCGAGGTACCTCACCCGCTTGGTGCCCGGGATCGGGGCGACGCCGAGGCCGAGGGTCGGGCCCTGGGCGAGCACCCAGGCCAGGGCGAGCTGGCCGGGGGTGCAGTCCTTGGCTGTCCGCGAGCCGCTTGACCTGGTCGACCAGGGCCAGGTTGGCGTCGAGCGCGTCGCCCTGGAAGCGCGGGAAGTACGCCGTGCGCCGCGGGAGTCGCCGTCCTCGAGGCGAGTCGCGGCGTGATCGCGCCGGTGAGCAGGCCCGCGCCCGAGCGGGGAGTAGGGCACCAGGCCGATGCCGAGCTCGACCAGGAGCGGCAGGATCTCGTCCTCGAGGTCGCGGGTGAACAGCGAGTACTCCGTCTGCAGCGCGGTGATCGGGTGGGTGGCGTGCGCGCGGCGGATCGTGTCGGCCGAGGCCTCGGAGAGCCCGAGGTGGCGCACCTTGCCGGCCTCGACCAGCTCGGCCATCGCCCCGACGGTCTCCTCGATCGGCACGGACTTGTCGACGCGGTGCTGGTAGTAGAGGTCGAGGTGGTCGACGCCGAGGCGCTGCAGGGAGGCGTCGCAGGCGGAGCGGACGTACTCCGGGCTGCCGTTGATCCCGAGCGCGGGTGCCGTCCGGGCAGCCGCTCGTTGCCGAACTTCGTGGCCAGCTGCACCTCGTCGCGGCGACCCGCGATCGCCTGCCCGACCAGCTGCTCGTTGGTGAAGGGGCCGTACATGTCGGCGGTGTCGAGGAAGGTGACCCCGAGGTCGAGGGCGCGGTGGATGGTGCGTGATCGCCTCGCCCTCGTCGCCGGTGCCGTAGAACTCGCTCATCCCCATGCAGCCGAGGCCGAGGGCGGAGACGTCGAGGGCGGAGGTGGTGCCGAGCGTGCGGGTCCCGATCGTGGAGTCAGTCATGGGCCCAGCCAACTCCCTGGGGCACCGGCATGGTCACCGGGGGTCGTTCGGCCGCGCGCCGCCCGCCGTCGTCCGCGCAGCACCAGGACCACACCGGAGGCACTGACCACGAGGCCCGCCAGGCCGAGCACCGTCACCGGTTCGCCGAACATCACGAACACCCACAGCATCGTGGTCGGCGGGGTCAGGTAGAGCAGGGTGCTGACCACGGTGGCGCCCTGGGTGCGCGCCACGAAGACGTACATGACGTAGCCGCCGAGGCTGGCCAGGCACGACCAGCCAGACCACGGTGCGCCAGAAGCCGAGGTCGGTCGGTGGCGCGGCCTGGCCGAAGACGCAGCGCCAAGCGTCATCATCGTGACCGCGACGACCACCGACTGCATGGTGATCGTCTCCAGCAGGTCCTCGGCCGGCTTGATCCGTCGCTCGAGCACGGTGCCGCTGCCGAGGCACAGCATCCCGGCGACGGGCAGGGCGTAGGCCCACGGCGGCGCGTCACCGCTGCCGAGGTCGCCGCCGACCACCAGCGTCGACCCCGGCCAGTCCGAGCACCATGCCCAGCCACATCGACCAGGTCGAGTGCTCGCCGAGGAGCCGCCCGGCCACGGTCGCGACCAGCAGCGGCTGCAGCGCGGCGATCAGGGCCGCCGTACCGCCCGGGCACGCCGTGGCTGACGCCCTCGAAGACCAGGGCGAGGTACGCCGCCTGGCACAGCAGCCCGAGCACGACCTGGCGCCGCCACGCCCGCCACGTCGGCCAGGGGTGCCGGCGTACGACCCAGACCACGACCAGGAGGGCGGCGAGCACCGTGAACCGCCAGCCCAGCAGGGTCAGGGGTACGGCGTGCGCCCGGGCCCCGAGCTCGGCGCCGACGAACCCACTGCTCCACAGGACCACCAGCGCGACCGAGGAGAGCGGGCCGCGGTGTCGGGAGAGGGTCGGTGGCAGGGCCATGGAGATAGGTAACCACACCGGTCGGTATACTCGCAGTGGACGCGGAGGTCACCATGACCCAGGTCACGGAGTACCGGCGACCCGGACCCTGACCCCGGCCGGGCAACGGATCCTCGACGCGGCGAGCCGGCTGTTCTACGAGCGCGGCATCACCGCCGTCGGCGTGGAGCTGATCGCCGAGCGAGGCCGGCACCACCAAGAAGACCCTCTACGACCGGTTCGGCTCCAAGGACGGACTGGTGGTGGCCTACCTCGAGGCCCGGCTCGAGCGCTGGCGGACGCACGTCGCGCGAGCACCTCGACGCGGGTCCCGGCCACCGGGACCGCCCGGGTGCGTGGCGGTGCTCGACGCCAGCGAGGTCGTGGCTGGCGCAGGGCCGGCGCGGCTGCGGGTTCGTCAACGCCTACGCCGAGCTGTCCGGCCGCTCGCCCGCTGCGATCGAGGTGATCCGGGCCGAGACCGCCTGGACCCGCGATCTGTACATCCGGCTGCTCCTCGAGGCCGGGGTCGAGCGGGCCACCGACCTGGGCCGCCAGCTCGCGGTCGTCCACGAGGGCGCCACCGTGGCCTTCACCGCCGGAGGCTCACCGCTGGCCCTCGACGATGCCCGAGACGCCGTCCACGCCCTGCTGGGCTGAGCCGGGGGCGCCGGAGCGTCGAGGTCGCTCCCCACGACCTACCGACGCTCCCCACGGCCTGCCGTGGTGGGGAGTGCCGGTTCATCGCCATACCTGACCGGGGCGGGGGCTCAGATCTGGGGCACCACCGAGGCGAGCAGGTCGCCCATCCGCTGGCGGCGTCGCGGCCGGCGGCGAGGACCTCCTCGTGGTTCAGCGGGGCGTCGGAGATGCCGGCGGCGAGGTTGGTGACCAGGGACAGCCCGAGCACCTCCATCCCGGCCTCGCGGGCGGCGATCGCCTCCAGCGTGGTCGACATCCCGACCAGGTGCCCGCCGAGGACGCCGGCCATCCGCACCTCGGCCGGGGTCTCGTAGTGCGGGCCGCGGAACTGCACGTAGACGCCCTCGTCGAGCGAGGGGTCGACCGAGCGGCACAGCTCGCGCAGCCGCGGGCTGTAGAGGTCGGTGAGGTCGACGAAGTTCGCGCCCTCGATCGGCGAGGTCGGCGGTCAGGTTGAGGTGGTCGCTGATCAGCACCGGGGTGCCGGGCGTCCAGCGCGGCGTCAGCCCGCCGCAGCCGTTGGTGAGCACGATCGCCCGGCAGCCGGCCGCGGCGGCGGTGCGCACGCCGTGGCACACCGCGCGCACGCCGAGGTCCTCGTAGAGGTGGGTGCGGCCCAGGAAGACCAGCAGGTGCCGATCGGCCCACGGTCGGCGCAGCGCACCGAGCGGATCTTGCCGGCGTGCCCGGCGACGGCGGGTGGGGCGAAGCCGGGCAGGTCGGTGCTGGAGATCTCGGCCGTGGTCTCGCCCAGGGCGTCGACGGCCGGCAGCCAGCCGCTGCCGAGGACCAGGGCCACGTCGTGGGTGGCCACCCCGGTGCGCTCGGCCAGGACGGCCGCGGCTCGGCCGCGGCTTCGGCGTACGTCGGGACAGCAGTCACCCGGGCACCCTAGGTGAGTCGAGTGGGGAGTGCCCGGGTCGAGTGCGTCACATCTGGAGCGCTGCGATACCAGGTGATCAGTGACCGGCGCCGAGCTGCTCGTCCTCGACCGCCGCCTCCTTGATCGGTCTCGTCGATGTAGGCCTGGGCCTGGTCTCGGGCGAGAGCCGCATGGTGTAGGCCATCACGTAGATCGCGACCGAGAGCAGGAGCACCAGCCCGATCGAGGTCTCGAAGTTGAGCTTGCCCAGGTTGCCGGCGAACGGCTCGGGGTAGCTGCCGAGGTACGAGATGCAGGGTCAGCCCGCCCAGCCAGGGGAGCACCCAGATGCCCGACTTCAGGTCGAGGGACTTGCCCTTCAGCCCGCCGGTGGCCATGAAGACGCCGAGCAGCACGAAGCCGAGCAGCACCGCGATCATCAGCTTCCACACCGTCGTCCAGCCCGACCAGTAGACGATCAGGTTGGAGCCCCAGAAGGCCAGCAGCGGGATGGTGTGGCCGCCGGGCAGCCGGAACGGGCGCTCCTTGTCGGGCATCTGCTGGCGCAGCGAGGCGAACACCAGCGGGCCGGAGGCGAAGGAGAGCACGGTCGCCGAGCTGACGAAGCCGACCAGCTGCTGCCAGCTCGGGAACGGCAGGAACGCGACCAGCCCGATCACGAAGGCCAGCGCCGAGACCGACCAGCGGGACGCCCTTGTCGGTGGTCGTGGGCCGAGCGCTCTGCGGGCGCGTTGCCGTTGCGGGCCATCGCGAAGGAGATCCGCGAGGTGATCGTGGTGTAGATCAGCCCGGTGTCGCCGGGGGAGACCACCGCGTCGATGTAGAGCAGCACGGCCAGCCAGCCCAGTCCGAGCACGCTCGCGACCTGGGCCAGCGGGCCGAAGTCGGAGTCGCCGTTGTTGCCCAGGCTCAGCTTGTCCCAGCCGTTGGCGATGAAGCTCGGCGTCGCAGGGAGCCGATGAAGGCGACCTGCAGCGCCACGTAGATCACTGCGGTCAGCAGCACCGAGCCGATCACGGCGATCGGCACGTTGCGCTTGGGGTTGTCGGTCTCGCCGGCCAGCTCGATGCCCTGGCGGAAGCCGAGGTAGGAGAACACGATGCCGCTGGTGGCGATGGCGGTGAAGATGCCGTGCACGCCGGCAGGGCGCGAAGCCCTGGGAGCTGAAGTTCTCGCCGTGGAAGGCGCTGAACAAGAACGCGACGATCACCAGCAGGATGATGAAGATCTTCCAGGTGACCAGCGCGTTGTTGATCCGGGCGAACCACTTGATGCCGAAGTAGTTGATCACCACGAAGACCGCCATCAGCACGACCGCGGCGCCGTAGCCCGAGCGTGGTCAGGGTGTAGACGGTGTCGCCGTTGACCGTGTGTGGCGGTGGTGAAGTCGGCGTACTTCGTGCCGTACTGCAGCGCCGCGACCACCTCGATCGGTGCCGTCGTGGAGACCGCGACGTAGGTGATCCAGCCGCTGGTGAAGCTGGCGAAGTTGCCGAACGACATGTGCGGGAACCGGACCACGCCGCCCGAGAGCGGGAACATCACGCCCAGCTCGGCGTAGCACAGCGCGATGAAGAGGATCAGGATCGCGCCGAGGGCCCAGGAGATGATCGCGGCCGGCCCGGCCTCGGTCGAGGCGTTGAAGGCGCCGAAGAGCCAGCCGGAGCCGATGATCGAGCCGATGCTGGCGAAGAGCAGCCCGACGACGTCCGACGTGGCGCTTGAGGCTCGGCTCGTCCTGGTCGGTCGTGGGGTCCGGCTCGGCCGTGGTGGTCATGGGTCCTCCGAGTGCCGTAGAGCTGGGCAGATCCGGGCCACATCAGATCGAAAGACCCACAGACACTTCATACCCCGCACAGGGGGTGATGTGCAAGACATTCGCGGCTGTATCGCCGTTAAGTTTGTGTTCACCGTGTAGGACCGAGGTGCCCCTGCCCCACCGGGTCTGCGTGGCGGCGGACCTCACAGACCCGTCGAACGACACTCCCGGGCGCGCAGGGCACTGACGTAGTCGGCCGGTGCGTCGGCGGCCTCGGCGGCGTCGGCGAGCAGCCCCAGGTAGTGCGCGGAAGGCAGGCCGCCCTCGAAGGCGTCGAGCACGTAGGCCCAGGCCACCTCCTCGCCGTCGAGCATCGAGACCCGGACCTTGACCTTGCGGAAGATGCCGGTATCGGCCGACTCCCAGGAGTCGAGAGCCGACAGGTCCAGGGTCGGTGACGTCGTACAGCGCGACGAAGACCTGCTCGAAGGTGTCCTGGACGATCGTGGCCAGGGCGCCGTCCCAACCGATCTCCTCGCCCCCGAAGGTCAGTCGCCAGCCCTCCAGCCAGCCGGTGCCGCGCAGAGGTGAGTGCGGGCATCGCTCGCTCATCCGGGCCGGATCGAGGTTGGGCCCGTAGGCGGCGTACAGCGTCACGACGAGCAGGCTATTGCGTCGGACGGCCCGTCGATTGGGAGCCACGTCACGAGCAGTCCAGAATGGTCGGCGTGGAGCGTGTGGTGATCATCGGCGGAGGTCCGGGCGGGTACGAGTCGGCCCTGGTGGCAGCCCAGCTCGGGGCCGAGGTCACCGTCGTCGACTCCGACGGCCTCGGCGGCTCCGCGGTCGTGACCGACTGCGTGCCGAGCAAGACCCTGATCGCCACCTCGGAGCTGATGATCGACCTCGCCGGCGGCGCCCGAGCTGGGCGTGAACTTCGCCGACGCCGAGGGCGACGCCGCGACCCGGGTGCGTCGTCGACCTCGGCTCGGGTCAACCGCCGGGTCAAGCAGCTGGCCGCCGACCAGTCGGCCGACATCGCGCGCCGCCTCGAGCGCGAGGACGTGCGGGTCGTCGTCGGCACCGGTACGACTCGACGGGCTGCAGCAGGTCGGCGTCGACCTCGTCCGACGGCGGCCGCGAGGCGCTGCGCGCCGACGTCGTGCTGGTCGCCACCGGGGCGGCACCACGCACGCTGGCCTCCGCCCAGCCCGACGGGGAGCGGATCCTGACCTGGGAGCAGGTCTACGACCTCGAGGAGGTGCCGAGCCGGATGGTCGTGGTCGGCTCGGGGGTGACCGGGGCCGAGTTCGCCAGCGCCTACCTCTCCCTCGGCGTCGACGTCGTCCTGGTCTCCTCGCCGTGACCGGGTGCTGCCCGGCGAGGACGCCGACGCCGCGCAGGTGCTCGAGAAGGTGCTGGAGCGGCGCGGGATGACGGTGCTGTCGAAGTCGCGGATGGCCTCGGTCGTGCGCGACGGCGACAGCGGTCACGGTGACCTCACCGACGGGCGCACCGTGGAGGGCTCGCACTGCCTGCTGGCGCTCGGCTCGGTGCCGAAGACCGACGACCTCGGGCTCGAGGAGGCCGGCGTCGACCTCGACGAGGGGGGCTTCGTCGCGGTCGACCGGGTCTCGCGCACCTCGGCGCGCGGGGTGTACGCCGCGGGTGACTGCACCGGCGTGCTGATGCTGGCCTCGGTCGCCGCGATGCAGGGCCGGATCGCGATGTGGCACGCGCTCGGCGACGCGGTGGCCCCGCTCGACCTGCGCCAGGCCTCGTCCAACGTCTTCACCTCACCCGAGATCGCCACCGTCGGGCTGCACCCAGAACGCCGTCGACGCGGGCGAGATCGACGCCGAGACGGTGATGCTGCCGCTGGCCGGCAACCCCCGGGCCAAGATGCAGGGCATCCGCGACGGCTTCGTCAAGCTGTTCTGCCGCCCCGGCACCGGGATCGTCGTCGGTGGCGTCGTCGTCGGCCCGCGCGCCTCCGAGCTGATCCACCCGCTCTCGATCGCGGTGGCCCAGTCGCTGACTGTCGACGCGCTGGCCCAGGCGTTCACCGTCTACCCCTCGCTGAGCGGCTCGATCGCCGAGGCGGCCCGGCGCCTGCACCACCGCGCCTGAGGGCCCCTCGCAGTCGGACGGAGGCAACGAGGGTCCGAACTCCCCAGGCACGCTCGAGCGGCGCGATCGAGGGGACGTCACCTGCGTCCGACGACGAGGGACCCCGACCGGTACCTCGTCACCAGGAGGTAGAGCCCACCGGCGAGCAGGGCCCAGAACGCGGCACCGATGCCGCCGATCACCAGGCCGGACGCGGCGACGACGAAGGTGATCACGCGCGGCCTCCCGGTGCTCGCCGTCGGCCAGGGCGGAGCCGGCGGCGTTGCCGAAGGCGGCCAGCAGGGCCACTCCGGCGATCGCGGCGACGACGCCCGCGGGAGCGGCGACGGTGACGGCGGCGACCGCGGCCGAGAGCGGCGCCGAACAGCACGTAGAGCCCACCGCAGGTGACCCCGGCGATCCAGCGCCGGTCGGGGTCGGGGTGGGCGGACGGGGCGGCGGTCAGTGCGTTGGTGATCGCCGAGAGGTTGATCGAGTAGCCGCCCAGACCGGCGGTGAGCCACCGTGGCGGCGCCGGTCGTAGGAGAGCATCGGGCGCAGCGGGACGTCGTACCCGTAGGTGTTCAGGATCGCGGCGCCCGGGATGTTCTGCCCGGTCATCGTGACCAGGTAGAGCGGGACGCCGATCGCGACCGCGATGACCGGGTCGAAGCCGGGCGTGGTCCAGGTCAGCCGCGGCGACCAGGGCGGCCGGGGTCGACGTCGGCCAGCGCGCCGCTGAGCGCGACGACGAGCAGCGTCACCGCGAACGCCACCGGGCACCGCCCATCGCCGCGAGATCCGCAGCATCACCAGCCAGGCCATCAGCACCGGGGTCGACCGCCCACGGCGACACCGCGAGGGCGCGGAACGGCTCGACGCACAGCGACAGCAGCACGCCGGCCAGCATCGCGTTGGCCAGGGCCGAGGGGATCGCGGTCACCCAGCGCGCCAGCGGGCGCACCAGCCCGGTCAGCAGGTAGAGGGCGCCGGCGAGCAGGAAGGCTCCGATCGCGTCGGCGTACCCGCCGGCCGGGGTCGCCACCGAGGCCAGCAGGGCAGCGCCCGGGGTCGACCAGGCCAGGGTGAGCGGGCGGCGGTGGCGCAGCGAGAAGTACAGGCTGCCGGCGCCCATCGTCACGCAGACGACCAGCAGCCCGGACGCCGCCTGCTCCTGGGTGGCGCCGACGGCCCGGAGGCCGGTGAGCACGACGGCGAAGGCGGAGGTGAAGCCGGCGACGGCGCCGACGACCCCGGCCAGGACGGCCTGGCCAGGGCCGGACCCTTCAGGGGCCTCGACGTCGCTCGCTGGCGCTCGCTGCTCGACCAACAGTCGCGGACTCGCTCAGTCCTTGATCTCGCAGATCACTTCGCCGTTGCCGATGGTGGCGCCGACCTCGGCCTTGAGGCCGGTGACGGTGCCGGCCTTGTGCGCCTTGAGTGGCTGCTCCATCTTCATCGCCTCGATCACCACGACGGGGTCGCCCTCCTCGACGGTGGCGCCCTCCTCGACGACGACCTTGACGATGGTGCCCTGCATCGGCGAGGTGACCGAGTCGCCCGACGGCCGCGGCGCCGGCACTCCTGCCGGCCTTGCGCTTGGGCTTCTTGGCCCCGCGCGCCGCCGGTGGCGAGCCCGCCCAGGCCGCCGGGCAGGACGACCTCGAGGCGACGACCGTCGACCTCGACGGTGACCCGCTGGCGATCCTCCGGCTCGTCCGCCTCGACCGACTCGCCGGCGTAGGGCGCGATCTGGTTGTCGAAGTCGGTCTCGATCCACTGGGTGTAGACGCCGAACCCGTCGTCGTCGCCGATGAAGGCAGGATCGTCGACGACGGCGGCGTGGAACGGGATCACGGTCGGCATCCCGTCGACCACGAACTCCGCCAGTGCCCGGCGTGAACGCTCGAGGGCCTGGGTGCGGTCCCGCCCGGAGACGATCAGCTTGGCGATCAGGGAGTCGAACGAGCCGGGGATGGTCTCGCCGGCGACGTAGCCGCCGTCCAGGCGTACGCCGGGTCCGCTCGGGGGCTGCCAGGCGGTGAGGGTGCCGGGGGCGGGCATGAAGTTGGCGCCGCCGTCCTCGGCGTTGATCCGGAACTCGATGGAGTGGCCACGGGTCTCGGGGTCGTCGTAGCCGATCTCCTCGCCGGCGGCGATCCGGAACATCTCGCGGACCAGGTCGATCCCGGTGACCTCCTCGGAGACGCAGTGCTCGACCTGGAGCCGGGTGTTGACCTCGAGGAAGGAGATCGTGCCGTCCTCGGCGACGAGGAACTCGCACGTGCCGGCACCGACGTAGCCGGCCTCGCGCAGGATCGCCTTGGAGCTCTCGTAGAGCTTGGTCACCTGCTCGTCGGTGAGGTACGGCGCGGGCGCCTCCTCGACCAGCTTCTGGTTGCGGCGCTGGAGCGAGCAGTCCCGCGTGGAGATCACCACGACGTTGCCGTGGGAGTCGGCCAGACACTGGGTCTCGACGTGTCGGGGCCGGTCGAGGAACTTCTCCACCAGGCACTCGCCACGGCCGAAGGCGGAGACGGCTTCGCGGGTCGCGGACTCGAAGGCGTCGGGGATCTCCTCGATCGTGCGGGCGACCTTCAGGCCGCGCCCGCCACCGCCGTAGACCGCCTTGATGGCGATCGGGAGCCCGTGCTCCTCGGCGAAGGCGACGATCTCGTCGGCGTCCTTGGCCGGGTCCTTGGTGCCGGGGGCCAGGGGCGCATCGACCTTCGATGCGATGTGCTTGGCCTTCGCCTTGTCGCCGAGGTTCTCGATCGCGTCGGGCGGCGGGCCGATCCAGACCAGCCCGGCGTCGAGGACGGCCTGGGCGAAGTCCCGGTTCTCGGCCAGGAAGCCGTAGCCGGGGTGCACGGAGTCGGCCCCGGACTTCTGTGCCGCTGCCACGATCTTGTCGATGTCGAGGTAGGTGTCCGCCGGCGTCGCCCCCTCCAGCGAGTGCGCCTCGTCGGCCAGCCGGACGAACAACGCGTCGCGGTCGGGCTCGGCGTACACCGCGACGCTGGGGATGCCGGCGTCCTTGCAGGCGCGGATCACCCGCACCGCGATCTCGCCACGATTGGCGACCAGCACCTTCTGCAGGGGTTTGATGTCGGGCACGGGAGCTCTCTCCTGGATTCGGGGGTACGCCGCCCGCAGGTTACCGCCTGGTTGTCGCGCGATCGGGACCGGACGGAGACGTCGTCGTGAGGTGGGCGTGAGGTTCGCTGCCTAGCGTCGCGGCCATGAACTCACACCTCACCAACAGCGGTCGTCTCCTCGTCGCCGGACTGGCGGCCACC
This sequence comes from uncultured Actinomycetota bacterium, assembly GCA_963843875.1. Classification (GTDB taxonomy): domain Bacteria; phylum Actinomycetota; class Actinomycetes; order Propionibacteriales; family Nocardioidaceae; genus Marmoricola. Next base: position 736,553 of record CAWJMC010000005.1, read on the forward strand.
GCCCTCACGGGCCTCGGCGTCGGCGGCGGGGTTGCGCACGCTTCGCCCCGCGCAGCGGCTCCGGGCCACACCTGCGACGGTCGGGCGGCGACGATCGTCGGCACCGACGGTGACGACACGATCGCCGGCACCAGCGGGAACGACGTGATCTGGGCCGGGCCCGGTGACGACGTCGTGCACGCCGGTCCGGGCAACGACCTGGTCTGCGGCAACCGCGGCGCGGATCTCCTCGTAGGCGGCTCCGGCGACGACCGGCTCCTCGGCGGCGAGGACAGCGTCTACTTCGGCCGGGCCGGTCAGTACGTCGGCGGGGACACCTTGCGCGGCGGCGCCGGCGACGACTACCTCGACGTGGGCGTCGACACCCACGAGGCCGCGGACGGGAGCGGGCTCAACACCGTGGACTGGTCCAAGTCACCCACGGCGGTGCACGTGGATCTCTCCGGGGCCACGGGTACGGCGAGCGGTGAGGGGACCGACACCATCGTGCTGCAGCCCCGACTGGAGGTCCTCGGCTCCGTGCACGACGACACCCTGATCGGTTCCGACGGCCCGGACACCATCGAGGGTGGAGCCGGGAGCGACACCATCGACGGGCGTGGAGGTGACGACACGTTGGAGGGTCAGGCCGACCAAGACGGCAGCGACGCCGGTGACGACACGATCGACGGCGGTCCCGGTGACGACTTCGTGCGCTCCTTCGAAGGACGCGCAGTGCTGCGCGGCGGCACGGGGAACGACCAGGTGATCAGCTTCTCCGACCAGCCGTCGAAGGTCTACGGGGGCGCCGGCGACGACGACCTCGAGCTCCAGCTGAGCCGGACCTCCGGATACGTCGCGGACGGTGGCTCCGGTGACGACACCGTGGGCCTGGGTCGGGCCGACACCGTGCCCGGCCGGAACGGCCCGCCGAAGGGTTCGCAGTACCCGTTGGCCCGCCTCGACCTGAGCGCAGGCACGATCTCGGTCGCTTGGCGGCCCACGGCGACCACGGGCACCATCGCGAGCGCGGAGCACGTCACCCTGGCCGACTTCCTGCCCTGGAACGTGATCGGCAGCGCCGGTCCGGACGACGTGATGGGCGGGTACTACTACCGGCTGCACGCCTCGATGCGGGCCGGTGACGACACGGTCACGGGGTCGGGAGTCGATGACGTCGTCAACGGGGGACCGGGCAACGACACCGTCGACGGCCGCGAGGGTCACGACGTCTGCACCAACACCGAGCACCGGTACTCCTGCGACGCCTCCTGATCCGGGCTGATCCGGTACCGAGAACAACACAGCGCCCGGCCCTCTCGGGGCCGGGCGCCGTGTGGGGTGTGGGAGCTCAGCCCTCCAGCGAGGCGTTCAGGGTGATCTCGACCCCGGTCAGCGCCTTGCTCACGGGGCAACCGGCCTTGGCCTTGTCCGCGGCCCGCTTGAAGCCGGCCTCGTCGAGACCGTCGACCTCGCCGACGACCTTGAGCGCGATGCCGGTCAGCTTGAAGCCACCGTCGGCGGGGTCCGCGCCGAGGGAAACCTCGGCGGTGACCTCGAGGGACTGCGGGGTGCCGCCGGCCTCGGCGACGAACGCCGAGAGCTGCATGGCGAAGCAGGAGGAGTGAGCCGCGGCGATCAGCTCCTCGGGGCTGGTGTGGCCGTTGGCGTCATCGGCGGAGCGCGTCGGGAAGGAAACCTCGTAGGTGCCGACCTTGGAGCTGCTCAGCTCGACCTGGCCGGAGCCGTCCTCGAGGCCGCCGTTCCAGGCGGTGCGTGCGGTACGTGTCGGCATCTGCCGTCACTCCTTCGTGTCGTCGGGGCGCCCAGTTATCTTGTGCACAAGATGAATGTACCCACGCTAAAGTGCAGGGACAAGGAGGAGATCCATGTCGTCCGATTCGTCCGCCGCGCCGGACCAGCAGCCGAACCGGTCGCGAGACCGGCCGCCGGCCCTCGAGGCGCTGCTCTGCTTCGACCTGTACGCCGCCTCGCGTGCCGTCACCGCCCGCTACCGGCCCCTGCTCGGCGATCTCGGGCTCACCTACCCGCAGTACCTCGTGCTGGTGCTGCTGCACGAGCGCTCCCGGCTGGCGGTCCGGGACATCGCCTCGTCCCTGCGCCTCGACCACGGCACGCTGACGCCGCTGCTGCGTCGGATGGAGTCCGCCGGGCTCGTCACCCGCGCCCGCAGCCGCCTCGACGAGCGCGTGGTCGAGATCGGTGTGACCGATGCGGGGGAGGCGATGCGCGCTCGGTTCGAAGACGTGCAGTGCGTGATCCGCGAGGCGATGGGCCTGAGCCCCGAGCAGGCGCACGACCTGCAGGGGCGCCTGCGCGAGCTGACCGCGACCATCGAGCGCCGAGACGCCGATGACGCCGATGACGCCGATGCCGCCGATGACGGCAGTGACGGCGGGCGGATCGCTGGTTAGCGATCGTTAACCTGGCCCGGTAGCATGGATCCATGAGTTTCGAGCTGTCCCCCGAGCACGAGCAGTTCCGGCGCACCGTCCGCGACTTCGCCGACAAGGAGGTCGTCCCCGCACGCCGCCCAGTGGGACCACGACCACCACTTCCCCGTCGACCTGGTCGCGAAGATGGGTGACCTCGGCCTGTTCGGGCTCACCGCCCCCGAGGAGTACGGCGGCTCCGGCCTGGCCGGCACCGACGGCGGGCTTCACCAGCCTGTGCCTGGCGATCGAGGAGCTGGGTCGCGCCGACCAGTCCATCGGGATCACCCTGGAGGCGGCGGTGGGGCTCGGGATCAACCCGATCCAGACCTTCGGCACCGACGAGCAGAAGCAGACCTGGCTGCCCGACCTGGTCGCCGGGCGGGCACTGGCCGGCTTCGGCCTGACCGAGCCGGGCGCCGGGTCCGACGCGAGCGCCACGAAGACCAAGGCCGAGCTGGTCGACGGCGAGTGGGTGCTCAACGGCGTCGAAGCAGTTCATCACCAACTCGGGATCCGAGATCACCTCGCTCGTGACCGTGACTGCGCGCACCGGTGAGCGTGAGGGCGCCGACGGGACCGCCAAGCCAGAGATCAGCGCGATCCTGGTGCCGAGCGGAACTTCCGGTTTCACCGCCGAGAAGGCCTACGACAAGCTCGGCTGGCACGCCTCGGACACCCACCCGCTTGTCCTTCGACGAGGTGCACGTGCCCGAGTCCAACCTGCTCGGCGAGCGTGGTCGCGGCTACGCGCAGTTCCTGGCCACCCTCGACGACGGACGGGTGGCCATCTCCGCCCTCGCGGTCGGCTGCATCCAAGCCTGCCTCGACGCCGCGGTCGGCTACGCCGGTGAGCGCACCACCTTCGGCGGCCCGGTCGGGCGCAAGCAGGGCGTCGCCTTCCAGATCGCCGACCTCGAGACGATGCTGCACGCCTCGCGACTGCTCACCTACCGCGCCGCCGCGATGAAGGACGGCCTCGACGCCGGGAGCGGGCCGAGCGTGAAGGACTTCAAGCAGGCGGCCGCCGTCGCCAAGCTCTACAGCACCGAGTCGGCCGTCACCGCGACCCGGATCGCGACCCAGGTCTTCGGTGGCTACGGCTTCATGGAGGAGTACCCGGTGGCGCGCTTCTACCGTGACGCCAAGGTCCTCGAGATCGGTGAGGGCACCTCCGAGGTGCAGCGGATGCTGATCGCACGGGGTCTCGGCCTGCCGGTCGAATAGCCACCAGTTCTGGTGGCGGATAGCCGACAATAGGCTCCATGAGGGCGACAACAGGGGCCGTAGTCCGACATCTTGAACCGTCCGGGGATGGAGCAGCCACGCGCCGGCGCAGGGGGCGTGCACGTGACGTCTCCGTCCCCGGGCGACTGGTGACGCGAGACCGGCCGGCGGTCCTGGGATGAGCGGTCCGGTCCTTCCCCCCGAGCTCGTGGAGTCGGAGCGGATCGTCGATCTGCGCCGCCGCAGCGAGGAGGTCCGCGCGATGCTGGCCGACCTGGCCGGCTCGCAGCACCTGCGACCGCTGGTCGGGCTCGGCGCCCTCGTCGATCACCTCGAGCAGATGGCCCCCAACGCCGAGCGCTCGGTGTGGGTCCTGCAGCCGCGGTACTTCTACGATCCCGAGGATCCGGGTGTCCAGCTCTCCCACGCCGCCCAGGCACGCGGCACGCAGACCCTGCTGCTGACCCGACCGCACACGCTCGACACCCACCCGCTGCTCTCGTCGATCTACCCCTCGACCCGGCTGGCACCGGTGTTCCTGCGAGCGATGGTGATCGACGAGGAGCACCTGACCATCGAGGCACCCGACACGACCGACGGCGAGCGTTCGTCCTGGGTGACCCAGCACCCGGAGATCCTGGAGGCGGTGCTCGAGATCTGGCACCGTACGGTCGCGGTCTCGGCTCCGGTCCTGGCTCCGGGCACGCAGCCGCCGCTCTCGCGGCGTCAGCTCGAGGTGGCCCGGCTCCTGGCCGTCGGGGAGAAGGACGTCTCGATCGCCCGGCTGCTCGAGATGTCGGCGCGCACGGTCGAGCGCGACGTCCAGATGATCTTGCGAGAGCTCGGTGCCGGCAGCCGGACCGAGGCGGTGCTGGCCATGCGCGGGCGCGGGGTCAACGGTGGTGGCATCCGCGCGCGTCAGTCCTGATCAGCGCGTCCACAGGTCGGTCCAGGCGTAGCCGAGCTCGTCGAACATCAGCCGCAGCAGCGGGACGCTGATCCCGACCACGTTGTGCGGGTCCCCGGTGATCCCGCTGACGAACGCCGCGCCGAGGCCGTCGAGGGTGAAGGCGCCGGCCACCTCGAGCGGCTCGCCGGTGGCGACGTACGCCGCGATCTCGTCGTCGCTGACGTCGGCGAAGCGCACCTGGGTCGCTGCGGAGCGGGCCAACCAGGCCTCCCGGTGGGTGTCGATCACGCAGTGCCCCGTGTGCAGCACCGCCGCGCGGCCCCGCATCTGGCGCCAGCGGCGGTTGGCCTCCTCGGGGGTGTGCGGCTTGCCGAAGATCTTGCCCCCCAGCTCGAGCACCGAGTCGCAGCCGATGACCAGCGAACGAGGCTCGGTGGCGGCGACCGCGACCGCCTTGAGCTGGGCCAGCTTGAGGGCGTACGACGCCGGGTCGCCCAGCTCGACGCGCTCCTCGTCGACTCCAGAAACTACTACCTCGGGGTCGACCCCGGCCGCCTGCAGGGTGCGCAACCGCGCCGGCGAGGCGGAGGCGAGGACCAGTCGAGGGGAGTGCGGCACGCCGTCACGCTAGCCGTGCCCGGGGGATAGTCCCGAACGAACGGCCCCTGAGCTCTGGGCGTGTCGGGGCCGTTCGTTCGGGACTATCCGCGTCAGCGGGGCAGGGCGCTGGCCCGCCAGGCGCCCGGCCCTGAGGCGTGGGCCGTGCGGTGCATCCGGGCGGGCGCCGACCAGACCGGCCTCGGCGCGGGCGCACCCGCACCTCCCGCGGCGGCCGTCGCCGAGACCACCGCGACCAGCGCCGCGATCTCCTCGTCGCTCGCGCCGGGGGTGATCACGCGCAGCAGGGGGGTCTCGGGGTCGTCGGCCACGGCGTGAGCGTACGCCGAGGCGTCGCAAACGCACGGCCAGGAGTCGGTGAGGCGTCGCAGACGCAGGAGATTGCGGACCGCACGTCGCTTCGCTCGGCCGGGTGACTTCGTGGCCGGGTTAGGTACGGCCTTCGCTTCGCTCGGTCTCGTGCCTTCGTGGTGGGGTGGGGACCGCACGTCGCTTCGCTCGTGCTCGTGCCTTCGTGTGAAGTTTGTGCCGTGATCGCCGAGTCGTCAGAAACGCCCGTGGCTGGCTGCGCTCGCCGGGCGTTTCGGACGACTCGGCTCCATCCCTTGTGCGGGGCCCCTCGGGCCCCCTCACAGCGGGATGTTCCCGTGCTTCTTGGGGGGCAGGGTCTCGCGCTTGGTGCGCAGCAGCCGCAGCGCCTTGACCACCTCGGCGCGGGTGTCGTGCGGGGCGATGACGGCGTCGACGTAACCGCGCTCGGCGGCGAGGTAGGGGTTGGCCAGCGTGTCGTCGTACTCCTGCATCAAGGTCGGCGCGCGTGGCCTCGGGGTCGTCGGCCTCCTTGAGCTCCTTCTTGTAGAGGATCTCCACCGCGCCGGACGCACCCACCACGGCGATCTGCGCGGTCGGCCAGGCCAGGTTGACGTCGGCGCCGAGGTGCTTGGAGCCCATCACGTCGTAGGCCCCGCCGTAGGCCTTGCGGGTGATCACCGTGACCAGCGGCACGGTGGCCTCGGCGTAGGCGAAGATCAGCTTGGCGCCGCGGCGGATGATGCCGTTCCACTCCTGGTCGGTGCCGGGCAGGAAGCCGGGCACGTCGACGAAGGTCAGCACCGGGACGTTGAAGGCGTCGCAGGTGCGCACGAAGCGCGCCGCCTTCTCCGAGGCGTCGATGTCGAGGGTGCCGGCGAACTGCATCGGCTGGTTGGCCACGACCCCCACCGAGCGGCCCTCGATCCGGCCGTAGCCGATCACGATGTTGGGCGCGAAGAGCTCCATCACCTCGAGGAACTCCTCGTCGTCGACCACGGTCGTGATCACGTCGCGGATGTCGTAGGGCTGGTTCGGCGAGTCCGGGATGATCGCGTCGAGGGCGTTGTCGAGGTCGCTCGGCTCGAGATCCCCGGCCCGAAACCTGGCTCGTCGTACGCCGGGGCCTCGTCGAGGTTGTTCTGCGGCAGGTAGGACAGCAGCGCCTTGGTGTACTCCAGCGCGTCGTCCTCGTCGGCGCCCATGTAGTGGGCGTTGCCGGACTTGGTGTTGTGGGCGCGGGCGCCGCCGAGCTCCTCCATCGTGACGTCCTCACCGGTGACGGTCTTGATCACGCCGGGACCGGTGATGAACATGTTGGAGGTGCCGTCGACCATGATCGTGAAGTCGGTGAGGGCGGGGGAGTAGACGTGCCCGCCGGCACACGAGCCCATGATCAGGCTGATCTGCGGGATCACGCCCGAGGCGTGCACGTTGCGGCGGAAGATCTCGCCGTACAGCCCCAGGCTGACCACGCCCTCCTGGATCCGGGCGCCGGCGCCCTCGTTGATCCCGATGATCGGACAGCCGTTCTTGACGGCCAGGTCCATCACCTTGGTGATCTTCTCGCCGTAGACCTCGCCGAGCGAGCCGCCGAAGACGGTGAAGTCCTGGCTGAACACGCACACCTGGCGCCCGTCGATGGTGCCGTAGCCGGTGATCACGCCGTCACCGTAGGGACGCTTGTCCTGCAGGTTGAAGTTGGTGCTGCGGTGCCGGACCAGCTTGTCGAGCTCGACGAACGAGCCCTCGTCGAAGAGCCGCTCGATCCGCTCCCGGGCCGTCAGCCGGTCCTTGTCGTGCTGCCTGGTGACGGCCGTGTCCTCGGCCTCGCGCACCACCTCGCTGCGCCGCACGAAGTCCTCGAGCTTGCCGGCCGTGGTGTGGATGTCGATGTCGTCGGGGACGTCGACGCCACCGGCCTGGTCCACGACGTCGGGCTCGGGATCGGGCTGTGCGCTCACGGGATGCCTCCGTGTGGATGCTGGGTCTCGACGCGACGGCTGACGCTCGCCGGCCGAGAGCCGAGATGGGCGGGGTGTGCGTCAATCTAGTGGCTGTGAACAGCGACCCCGATCGGCCCCCGCCCCCCGAGACCCGCACCCTCGCCGAGGCCCGGGTGCCTGGCTGGGTGGTGGAGTACGCCGCCGCGACGGGCTCGACGAACGCCCTTGCCGCCGAGCGGGTCCGGACCGGTGCCGGTCCTCGTCTGGTCGTCGTCACCGATCACCAGACCGCCGGTCGGGGGCGGCTCGACCGCACCTGGCAGACCCCTGAGAGGGTCGCGCTCACCGCCTCGATGGTGCTCGACCCGGGGCAGCCGGACGAGCGGTGGCCCTGGCTGCCACTGCTGGTCGGGCTGTCGGTGCTGGACGCCCTGCACGCCGTGCCGGCGACCTCGGGCCTGCCGGCCGGGCTCAAGTGGCCCAACGACGTGCTCGTCGGCGAGCGCAAGCTGGCCGGGATCCTGCTCGAGCGGGTGTCCGGACCGCGGGGCTCGCTGGCCGTCGCCGGGGTCGGGGTCAACGTGCACCAGGAGCGGCTGCCGCACGCAGACGGCCACGTCGCTGGCGCTGGAGGGCGCCGCCACCGATCGGGCGGTGCTGCTCGAGGCCCTGCTCGGCGCCGTCGGGGTGCGGCTCGCCGACTGGGCCGCCCCGGGCGGTCAGGCCCGGCTGCGGGCGTCGTACCTCGCGACCTGCGTGAGCCTCGGGCGCGACGTGGTGGCGCACCTGCCCGGCGGTGGCGAGCGACGTGGGAGGGCCGTCGACGTCGACGAGCGCGGCCGGATCGTGCTCGAGACGGACACCGGGCGGTTCGCGGTCGGCGCCGGTGACGTGGTCCACCTCCGGGTCGCCCGGTAGGTCGTGGGCCGGAGCCGCCCAGACCGGGTGAGTCGGAACCGCCGCTCTGCCATGATCGGCAGGTGGCCATTTCCCGCAGGCTCCTCAACGAGGGCGAGAGCGTCGTGGTGAGCACGCGCACGCACTGGAAGGCACTGATCGTGCCGGCGCTGGTGCTGCTGGTCTGCGTGGTCGCGTCCGCCTTCGCCGCCGCGCTCGACACCGCGGCGCTGCGCTACCTCGTGTGGCTGGTGGCGCTGGTGCTGGTCGTGTGGTGGAGCGTGCGGCCGTTCCTGCGGTGGGTGACCTCGGCGTACACCCTGACCAGTCGCCGGCTGATCACCCGCCAGGGGATCTTCACCCGCACCGGCCACGACATCCCGCTCAACCGGATCAGCGACGTCTCCTACGAGCACGGGATCACTCGACCGGATGCTCGGGTGCGGCACGCTGATCGTCTCCGACGCCAGCAACCACGGGTCGGGTCGTCCTGCCCGACGTCCCGCACGTGGAGGAGATCCACCTCAAGCTCAGCAACCTGCTCTCGGTCCCCGGCGGCGACCAGGGGCCCCGGGGCCGTGGCGACGATGACGGCGTCCTGAGCCGCCCCGGCCCACCCGGAGCGAGCTCGAGGACGGCGATGCTCGGGACGGCTCCCGAGCTGACCAGCGAGGAGGTCTCGGCCGCGTCCGGCTTCAGCCTGGAGGAGACGCGCAAGTTCTGGCGGGCCCTGGGCTTCGCCGACGCCGGCGCCCAGGCGGCCTTCACCGCCGCCGACGTCAGGCGCTGAGCACCGATCGGCTACCTGGTCGAGTCCGGCTCGGTCGACGAGGAGACGGTGCTCCGGATGACCCGCGCGGTCGGGCACACCGTGGCCCGGCTGGCCGAGTGGGAGGTCGCGACGCTGGTCGGGCGCGTCGAGGAGCTGGCGGCCGGTGACGAGGCGACCGGCAGCCGGATCGGCAGCGCGCTGCGCCTGCACGACGAGCTGGGCCGCCGCTTCGAGGAGCTGCTGATCTACGCCTGGCGCCGCCACCTCTCGGCCGCCGTGTCCCGGGTGGAGGCGCTCGGCGCCAACGACGAGGACCTGCACACCGCCGAGGTGACGATCGGCTTCGCCGACCTGGTCGGCGTTCTCGGCGTACAGCAACGAGCACACGCAGGACCAGATCGGCGAGGTGGTCGAGACGTTCGAGAGCCGCGCCTCCGACGCGGTCGCCCTGCACCAGGGCCGGGTGATCAAGACCCTCGGCGACTCGGTGCTCTACGTCTGCGCAGTCCGCCGGAGGCGGCCTACGACGTGGCCGCCGAGATCGTCGCCGAGGTCGGCCGCGACAACGACGCTGCCCGACGTCCGCGTCGGACTGGCGACCGGCCCGGTGGTGCTGCGGCTGGGCGACGTCTTCGGTCCCGCGGTCAACCTGGCCGCCCGGATGACCACCGTCGCCCGGCGCAACCGGGTGATCGCCGACCAGCGCACCGCCGAGCTGCTGCCGCCGTCGAGAGCTTCTCCCTGCGCACCCTGCCCGTCGCGCCCGGTGCACGGCTTCGGCGACCTCGAGCCCGGTCGCGCGTGAAGCGCCGCGCTGAGCCGGGGAGGCCGGCTCACAGGAAGGCGAGCGGGTCGAACTCCTCGATCGGGATGATCCGGATCCGGGGGAGCGGCTCGTTGAAGGCGGCCGACGTCGTACTCGAGGTCGAACATCTCCATCCCGCGGGAGATCAGGGCTCCGAAGCCGGCGTTGCGGAACTCCCGGAAGGCCAGCAGACCCGGTACGCCGGGAGTCGACGAGCGCCTCCATCTGCGGCAGGAAGTCACCGTCGTTGCTGGCCAGCATCACGTCGCCGTCGCGCTCGGCGAGCGCGTCGAGGGTGCGCTGGATGGCGACGTCGACGACCTTGACCGTCCCGTCGCCCGACAGCGGCACCGGCTGGAACCCGATGGCGGTGAGGGCCTGGACGAAGGACATCGGCAGCTCGCCGTTGACGGCGAGGAAGAACAGGCCCTCACCGGCTGCTGCCAGGTGTCCTCGGCGAACTTCAGCAGCCGGTCCCAGCGCGGGTCGCTCGTGCGAGTGCGGGCGGCGACCCAGGATCGACTGGCCGAGGGTGGCGTCGATGTTCTCGCCGTCCACCAGGACGTAGGTCAGTGCGCTGCGTCGGGCATCGTCCGGTCCGAGCGTATGCCCTCACCTCGAAGGGTCGGGCGACGTGGCGAGTCGCTCCAGCCCGGGAAGGTCGGCAGCCCCGGTCGGACCCCGGGTCTCCTGCCGTCGCGGTCGATCGGTGGCGGCCAGCTGGCCCGGATGCTCGCGGAGCCGGCCGCCGCGATGGGGATCGGTCTGCGGCTGCTGGCCGAGGCCGACGGCGTGAGCGCGGCCCAGGTGGTGCCCGACCACGAGGTCGGCGACTACCGCGACCTGGCCACGCTGCAGCGGGTCGTCGAGGGCTGCGCCGTCGTCACCTTCGACCACGAGCACGTGCCGACCGAGCACCTGCGCGCGCTGGAGCGGACGCTGCCGGTCCGGCCCGGGCCCGATGCGCTGGTGCACGCCCAGGACAAGGCGGTCATGCGCGAGCGGCTCGGCGCCCTCGGGGTGCCCTGCCCCCGCAACGCCGTCGTGACGGAGGTGGCCGAGGTGCTGGCCTTCGGGCTGCCGTGCGTGCTGAAGACCACCCGCGGGCGGGTACGACGGCAAGGGCGTGCTGGTTCGTCGACAGCGAGGCGGGCTGCGCCGAGGCGTTCGAGGTCGCCGCGGAGAGCGGCGTACGGATCCTGGCCGAGGAGCGGGTCGACTTCCGCCGTGAGCTGTCCGCGCTGGTCGCCCGCTCGCCGTCCGGCCAGGTCTCGGCGTGGCCGGTGGTCGCCTCGACCCAGCGCGACGGGATCTGCCACGAGGTGATCGCACCGGCCCCGGGCCTCGATCCGGCCCTGGCCGTCGAGGCACAGCGCACGGCGATGCGGATCGCCGCCGAGCTGGGGGTGACCGGGGTGCTGGCGGTCGAGCTGTTCGAGACGACCTCGGGCGAGATCCTGGTCAACGAGCTGGCGATGCGCCCGCACAACACCGGTCACTGGACCCAGGACGGCGCCGTCACCAGCCAGTTCGAGAACCACCTGCGCGCGGTGCTCGACCTGCCGCTCGGCGCGCCCGACGCCCGGGCGCCGTGGACGGTGATGGTCAACATCCTCGGTGGTCCGCGAGCACACGGCTCGGCTCTACGACGGCTACCCGCACGCGCTGGCCCGCGACCCTCGGCTGCGCGTGCACCTCTACGGCAAGTCGATGCGGCCCGGGCGCAAGGTCGGCCACGTCAACGCCTACGGCGACGACCTCGAGGACTGCCTGGAGCGGGCCCGGCATGCGGCAGCATGGTTCCGTGGCGACCTCGGTGAGGAGAGCGAATGAGTGAGGACGTGCGGGTCGGGCCCCGGGTGGGGATCGTGATGGGTTCCGACTCCGACTGGCCGGTGATGAGGGCCGCGGCGCAGGCGCTGGAGGAGTTCGAGATCCCGTACGAGGCCGACGTGGTCTCGGCGCACCGGATGCCCGAGGAGATGCTCGACTACGGCCGCCAGGCGGCGGCTCGCGGGCTCGTCGGTGATCATCGCCGGTGCCGGCGGCGCGGCCCACCTGCCGGGCATGCTCGCGGCGGTCACCCCGCTGCCGGTGGTCGGCGTACCGGTCCCGCTGAAGCACCTCGACGGGATGGACTCGCTGCTCTCCATCGTGCAGATGCCCGCCGGCGTGCCGGTCGCCACGGTCGCCGTCGGCAACGCCCGCAACGCCGGGCTGCTCGCCGTACGCATCCTGGCCGCGACGGACGCCGACCTGCAGCAGCGGATGAGCGACTTCCAGGCCGAGCTGCGCGCGTCGGCCCACGAGAAGGGCAAGGTCGTGCGTGGGGAGTCGGGCCATCGGCTCGGCTTCTGAGTGGCCGCGCCAGGGACTGACCGCGGACTCAGAGCGCGAACGTCAGGTGCACGGCGTGCGTCGTGTGAACCGAATCCACCAGATCCAGGGTCCGCAACGTCGCGCCGTCGAACAACGGCGTGCCAGCGCCCAGCAGCACGGGCGCGAGGTGGATCCGCAGCATCTGCACGAGGGCGAGCTGCACGCACTGGGCGATGACCTCGCCTCCTCCCATCACCACGACGTCGCCGTCACCCGCGACCGCGCGGGCCCGCTCGACCGCGTCGGCCGGTCCATCGGTGAGGAAGGTGAAGTCGAGGTCGGTGAGGCGGTGCTCGGTCGGGGCGGCATGGGTGATGACGAAGAACGGCGGGTCGGCAGCTTCCCGGGCGCCGTACCCCATCTCGGACGACCAGCCGTTCGGCCCGTCGACGATGTCGAAGAGGCGTCGGCCCATGACCACCGCTCCCGTGCCTCCGGTCGAGGCCCGCAGGAGTTCCTGCTCCTGATCGTCGGGGTGGATGGCCCAGTGGTGCAGCGGCTCCCCGCCCCGGCCCAGCCCGAGCCCGGGACCGGGGGTGGGCCCGGTGACGTAGCCGTCGAGCGACATCGAGATGTCGGCGATGATCGTGCTCATCGAGTGCTCCTCTCGTCACTGTGACTGACCCGACCCGCGGATTGGACTCATCGATCGCACGCGGAGGCAGGCCGTCGTCGGGCTTCGCTCAGTCGCGCACCCGACCGCGCAGGGCCTTGGTCTGGCCGCGCTCCTTCTTCGCCTTCAACCGTCGCCGCTTCGAGCCGCGCGTCGGCTTGGTCGGCACCCGGGGCAGCGGGGGAGGGGCGATCGCGTCGCGGAGCCGGTCGGCCAGGCGCTCGCGGGCGGCCAGGCGGTTGCGGTGCTGGGAACGGTGCTCGGACGCGCTCGACCGTGAGCACCGACGTACCGAGCGAGCGCAGCGCACGCGAGCGCTGGGCGTCGTCGAGGGCGCCCGTGGCGGAGACGTCCAGGCTGAGCTCGACGCGGCTGTCGGTGGTGTTCACCGACTGTCCCCCCGGGCCGGAGGAGCGGGAGAACCGCTCGACGAGGTCGGTCTCGGGCACCGTCAGCCCGTGGGGTACGCCGGGCCCCGGGCGCACGCGCAGGTCGAACGGGCCGGGCATCAGCCGCGCTTGCCCCACTCGATCGCCGGACAGGTGTCCATCACCATGAGCGGCCCGGCGCCCGTGGTGCGCGCGAAGGCGGCCTCGTCGACCACGCCGAGCTGGAACCAGACACCCGCTGCGCGCCGATCGCCACTGCCTGGTCGGCGAACTCCCCGGCCGACTCCGAGCGCCGGAACACGTCCACCACGTCGATGCCGAACGGCACGTCGGCGAGCGTGGCGTAACCCTGCTCGCCGTGCACGGTCGGTGCGTCGGGGTGGATCGGCACGATCCGCTTGCCGTGCTGCTGCAGCACCTGCGCGATCCGGAACGCCGTGCGCGTGGGATCACCGGAGAGGCCGACGACCGCCCAGGTCTCGCACTCGTCGAGCAGCAGGCCGGACGGCCTCGGGGTCCTGCCAGGCGATGTCATGGCCTCACCGTAGTTGCTGGCGCGCGAAGAGCTCCGGGTGCAGGTCGAGGCCGACGTACAACCCGAGCGCGGTGCCGACCACGCAGAGGGCCACCAGCCCCAGCGTCAGCAGCGCGAAGGGCCAGCGCCGACCCCGCCGTCGCGCGAAGGTCCGGCGTGCGCCCAGGAGGGCCACCGCCACCGTGAGGAGGACGCCCGCGTAGAAGACGTGCAGGCCGCGCGGGACGTTGCACGCGGGCCGGTCGCAGTCGTCGAGGAAGGTGAGGCTGAACAGCACCAGACCCAGCACGAGCGCGGCGCCCACCCACGCCACGACGACCAGGACCACGCTGACGACCGTGTCGGTCCGTGAGACCGACGCCCGGTCGGGAGGCGACGGCGGGGCCTCGACCGCCCCTTCTCCCGACATGGGCGCAGCGTAGACGGAGGACCGTGGGGCGTTGCCTACCCAACGGTTACAAGGACGTCCTACCATCGGCGCCATGAGTGCCGCGACGCCCGATCAGCCGATGTTCGCCCTCTCCGAGGAGCACCAGGCGATCCGCGAGGCCGTGCGGGCGGTGTGCGACGCCAAGGTCGCACCGTTCGCCGCGGAGGTCGACGAGAACGCGACCTTCCCGCAGCAGGCGTACGACGCGCTCGTGGCCAGCGACTTCGCGGCCCCCCACGTGCCCGAGGAGTACGGCGGGGCCGGCGCCGACGCGCTCGCCACCGCGATCGTGATCGAGGAGGTGGCCCGGGCCTGCATGTCCTCGAGCCTGATCCCGGCCGTCAACAAGCTCGGCTCGATGCCGCTGCTGCTCGACGGCACCGAGGAGCAGAAGAAGACCTACCTGAGCCCGCTGGCCTCCGGCGACGCGATGTTCGCCTACTGCCTCTCCGAGCCCGAGGCCGGCTCGGACGCCGGGTCGATGCGGACCCGTGCGGTCCGTGACGGCGAGGGCTGGGTGCTGAACGGCGTGAAGCGCTGGATCAGCAACGCCGGCGTCGCGGAGTACTACCTGGTCTTCGCCTCCACCGACCCCGAGCAGCACGCCAAGGGGACGAGCGCGTTCGTCGTGGAGAAGTCCGACCCAGGCGTCAGCTTCGGCGCGCCCGAGAAGAAGCTCGGGATCAAGGGCAGCCCGACGCGCGAGGTGTACCTCGACGACGTGCGGATCCCCGGCGACCGGCTGGTCGGCACCGAGGGTGACGGCTTCGGGCTCGCGATGCGGGTCCTCGACCACACCCGGGTGACCATCGCCGCACAGGCCGTCGGGGTCGCCCAGGGCGCCCTCGACCACGCCTTGGAGTACGCCCAGGAGCGGCAGCAGTTCGGCAGGCCGATCGCGGCCAACCAGGGCCTGCAGTTCATGCTCGCCGACATGGGGATGAAGGTCGAGGCGGCCCGGCAGCTGACCTACGCCGCCGCCGGTCGCTCCGAGCGGGGTGACGACGACCTGACCTTCTTCGGCGCCGCCGCCAAGTGCTTCGCCTCCGACACCGCCATGCAGGTCACCGTCGACGCCGTTCAGGTGCTCGGTGGCTACGGCTACACCAAGGACTACCCGGTCGAGCGGATGATGCGCGACGCCAAGATCACCCAGATCTACGAGGGCACCAACCAGGTCCAGCGGATCGTGATGGCTCGCCAGCTGCTCGCCGGGGTGCAGTCGGAGCTCTGAGCGCCGCCACGGGAGCCGGTCCGGTCACGGGCGGGTGTCGCCGTCCGCATCCAGACGTACGGCGTCGGGCGGGTGCTGGGCCCGGGGTGAACCGAGCACCCGCGAGATCCCGCGAGCCCCGGTGCGCACCAGTGCCGCCAGCTCAGCGCGTCGACGCCGGTCGCACGGGGCAACGAGGGACAGCGCGGCAAGCACCTCGTCACCCGCTCCACGGATCGGAGCAGCCACCGACATCGCGTCGTCGGTGACCTGCCTCTCGCAGTAGGAGTAGCCGTCGCGACGCACCTCGGCCAGGATCCGCCGGACCTGGCTCGGCTGCGTGATCGTGTGCGACGTGTAGCGATCGAGGTTCCCGCCCAGCACGCTCTCCGCAAGTGCGTGCGGACCATGAGCCAGGAGCACCAGACCGCCGGCGGTGGCGTGCAGGGAGAACCGACCGCCCACGCGGACCAGCGTGCGCACGGCGTCGCGACCGGCGAGCCGCTCCACGTACAGCACGTTCTCACCGTCGAGCACGGACAGCTGGACGTTCTCGTGGGTGGCCTCGTAGAGGTCCTCGAGGAACGGCAGCGCCGCCTCGCGCAGGGGCACGCCCATCGGAGCCAGGGAGGCGACCTGCCACAAGCGCATCCCGATCCGGTAGCGCCTCCGCGCCGCGCTCGACCGCCCCCCATGCCTCGAGGTCGTCGAGCAGGCGGTGCGTCGTGCTCAACGGCATCGCAGCCGCTCGGCTCAGCTCGGAGAGGGTGAGCAACGGTCGCGTCGCAGCGAAGTGGTCGAGCAGTCCGAGCGCACGTCGCGTGACGCTCACACCGGGGGCGCTTCGTGCGGGCACGTGCGCCACCCAACCACCACTCGGGCTGCCGTTCAACGGAAGAGGTGTGGCGGGGCTCACGGGACCTCACGCAACGTAGGGGCTCATCTACCGGAGGTACCCGATGACGACTCTCTCCCCGCCCGGAAGCGTGACGGCCAAGATCTTCCCGCACCCGCTCAACGCCTGGTACGCCGTGGCCTGGGACCACGAGGTCACCTCCACCGCGCCGCTCGCCCGCACCGTGGCGGACATCTCGATGGCGCTCTACCGCACCGATGACGGGCGCGCCGTCGCGCTCGCCGACGCCTGCTGGCACCGGCTGGCCCCGCTGTCGATGGGCACGCTGCTCGGTGGGGACGAGATCCAGCTGTCCCTACCACGGCCTGGAGTACAACTCCGCCGGACGCTGCATGAGGATGCCCGCCCAGGACACCGTGAACCCGAGCGCGATGGTGGCCTCCTACCCGGTCGTCGACCGCTACCGCTACGTCTGGGTCTGGCCGGGGGACATGACTCTCGCCGACCCCGACCTGATCCCCGACATGCACCAGATGGACGACCCGGAGTGGGCCGGGGACGGGGAGACGATCGAGGCACCCTGCAACTACCAGCTGGTGCTGGACAACCTGATGGACCTCACCCATGAGGAGTTCGTGCACGGCAACAGCCTGGGCCAGGCCGAGCTGAGCGGGTCCGACTTCCAGCACCCGTCGGGAGGCGGACGGCAGCGTCACCGTCGAGCGCTGGATGCTACGACGTGACCGCGCCGCCGTTCTGGGCGAAGAACATGCGCGACGTCTTCCCTGACTTCGACGGGCCGGTCGACCGGTGGCAGATCATCCACTACTACGCCCCGTCGACCATCTGCATCGACGTCGGTGTCGCACGGGCGGGGACCGGCGCGCCGCAGGGGGACCGGTCAGCCAGGGCGTCAACGGCTACGTGATGAACACGATCACGCCCGAGACCGACGACCAGCTGTCACTACTTCTGGGCCTTCATGCGCAACTACCGCCTCGAGAGCCAGCTGATCACCACCGAGCTGCGCGAGGGCGTGCACGGGGTCTTCAAGGAGGACGAGGACATGCTGGTCGCCCAGCAGCGCGGCATCGAGGCGCACCCGGACCACGAGTTCTACAGCCTCTCCGTCGACGCGGGTGGCATGTGGGTACGCCGGATCCTCGACCGGATGTTGGAGGTGGAGGGCCGCCTCGGCAACGAGAGACCGGCTGCCGAGCCGGCGTTGACGGCGCCATGAGCGACCGGACGCCGGCCCTCGTGGAGCACGGCGCGGGTGGTCGAGACCGATGACCTCACCGACTCCGCCCGTCGGATAGTCCTCGAACGCGCGCCCGCACGACCGGCAGCCGCGCGGGGAGCCACATCGACGTGCGGGTGCCGGTCTCCGGGACCGACGAGGTGCGTTCGTACTCGGTCGTCGACTCCTCGGCGGACGGTTCCCGCCTGGCGATCACCGTGCTGCGTGCGCGGGAGTCGCGCGGCGGCTCGGCGTACCTGCACGGACTGGAGCCGGGCGACACGCTGCAATGCGCCGGGCCGCTGCAGAACTTCCCGCTGCGCCTGGGGGCGGCCCGTTACGTCCTGCTGGCCGGGGGGATCGGGATCACGGCCCTGGTCGAGGGCGCCCGGTTGCTGCGCACCCTGGGCCTCGACTACGTCCTGCACTACGTCGGACGCAGCGGTGCGGCGATGGCCTACGCCGACGACCTCGCCGCGACCCACGGTGAGCGCCTGGTCCGCCACGTCGACGACGAGCAGACCGGCCTGGACGTGGAGGCCCTGGTCGCGTCCGTGGTCGAGTCCGGGTCCGCCTCGGCCACGGAGCTCTACATGTGCGGCCCGATCCGGCTGATGGATGCGGTGCGCCGGGCCTGGGAGGAGACCGGCCTCCCCGGGCCGAACCTGCGCTACGAGACGTTCGGCAACAGCGGCTGGTTCGACCCCGAGTCCTTCGTCGTGGGGATCCCCGAGCTCGGTATCCGCACGGAGGTCGGGCCCGGACGCACCATGCTCGAGGCGCTGGCCGGCGCGGGCGCCGACCTGATGTACGACTGCCTGAAGGGGGAGTGCGGCCTGTGCCGGATGCCGGTGGCTGAGGTGCGGGGCGCCCTGGACCACCGCGACGTCTTCCTCAGCAAGACCCAGCAGTCCGCAGGGAGCCAGCTCTGTGTGTGCGTCGCCCGTGTCGTCTCGGACCGGCCGGGCCAGGTCGGTGAGGTCACCCTCCGGATGCCCTGAGCCGAGCTCGTCGTGGTCGCGGTCGGACGGACAGGCAGAAGTCTACGATCAGCCACCGTCGAGGGCTGCCCCGACACTCCTGCATGTCGGGGCAGCCGGACGGGTGCATCCCGCCCGCCGGTGTTGCCGGTCGACGGGCGAGATGAGTCGCTTCGCGTTACAGTGGTGGCACAACGACCCCCGCGCCGTCGCTGCTCAGCGGCATTCGTGTCTCGCGCAGGCGGTCGACGTCGCACCGGTGAGGTCAGTGAGGTTCGCGGGCCTGGTCCGGTCGAGGTCGTGATGCCGGGGCACCAGCCGCCGGCGTGCGATCGCACATGTCCCGCGAGACGAACGTCCGCCGGACCGGTCCACCAGGAGGATGCCTTGGCTCGACGAGGCCAGAACGGCGGCACTCGTACGGCGACCCGCAACGCGCCCGGCGGTCAGCGGGGCGGTCAGCGCAACGCCCAACGGGGCGGTCAGCGCAACGGCCAGCGCCGCAACGGCCGTGAGCTCGACAACGAGGGGATCATTCCCGTGCTGGCCCGGGCGGTGCGCGAGGTCGAAGCGATGTCGCAGCGCGGTCGGGTGAAGTCCAACGGCCGCACCAAGTTCCAGGTGGTGGCGCTGCTGGTGCGCGAGGAGCGCTCCCGGCTGAACGCCGACACCGAGCTGAGCGCCGCGCAGAAGGCGGCCCAGCTCAAGCGCCTGGACGGCGTCGCGACGATCCTGGCGAAGACCGCCACCCGGGACACCTCCTTGCTGGTGCTGCTCGACGAGAAGGCAGAGATCAACTTCGAGGCCAAGGAGCTGCGCCGGGACATGCAGCGCGCAGCGGGCCAGGCGTCCGTGGCCTCGGACGAGTCGGAACCGGAGCCGGAGTCGGCTCCGACCGAGCACGTCGAGCGGCGCGTCGTCCCCCAGTCGGTGATCGCACGACAGCTGGCGAACCCCTTCCTCACCCCCGACTTCTCCACGGTCGAGCAGCGCAGGCCGAGGACCCATCGGTTGGCCAGCTGGGAGCTGTTCGGACCGTTGTTCAAGGCCTTCGAGGAGGCGTCGGGCGGTGCCACCTCGTGCATGACGCTCCCGGAGCCGGACTCCCTGGTCGCGCCGGACGGGCGTGAGCTGATGCGCCACCAGGCTGCGCTGGTCGAGGCCGCCGCCGAGGGTCACCGCACCTTCCTGCTCGCCGACGAGCCCGGCCTGGGCAAGACGGCGCAGGCGCTGCTGGCCGCCGAGGCGGCCGACGCCTACCCGTTGCTGGCCGTCGTGCCCAACGTCGTGAAGACCAGCTGGGCCCGCGAGACCGAGCTCTGGACGCCGCACCGCAAGGCGACGGTGATCCACGGCGACGGGGAGAACATCGACGGCTTCGCCGACATCGTGGTCGTCAACTACGAGGTGCTCGACCGTCACGTCGGCTGGCTCGGGCCACCACGGCTTCCGCGGGATGGTCGTCGACGAGGCGCACTTCATCAAGAACAAGTCCTCGCAGCGCTCGCAGCACGTGCTGCGGCTCTCCGAGCAGATCCGGGCGCGCAGCGTCCGGCCGCTGCTGATGGCGCTCACCGGCACGCCGCTGATCAACGACATCGAGGACTTCCGCGCGATCTGGCAGTTCCTCGGCTGGACCGAGGAGAAGAAGCCCGGTCCGGTGCTGATGGCGGCGCTGGAGGAGACCGGCCTGACCCCGGCCGACCCGGCCTTCTACCGCGCCGCGCGCCAGTGCGTGATCGACATGGGCATCGTGCGCCGGCGCAAGGTCGACGTCGCCGCCGACATCCCGGCCCGCCGGGTCGCCGACCTGCCGGTCGAGCTGGACGGTGAGGCCGGACGTTCGATCCGGGCTGCCGAGCGCGAGCTGGCCCGCCGTCTGGTCTCGCGCTACCGCAAGGCGCTGGAGACGCGTACGTCGGGCGTGGTGGTCGAGGGCATCGACCACGACCTGGTCCGCCGGGTCGCGACCTGGGAGCGCGAGGACACCACGACGACGAAGTCGGAGGAGAACGTCTTCGAGATGATGCGGCGGATCGGGCAGGCGAAGTCCAGCCTGGCCGCCGACTACGCCGCGCAGCTGGCCCGCAACGTCGGCAAGGTGGTCTTCTTCGCCAAGCACATCGACGTCATGGACACCGCCGAGGAGCTGTTCGCCGCCCGCGGCATCCGCTACTCCTCGATCCGCGGCGACCAGACGCCGCACGGCGCGGGAGCAAGAACATCGACGCCTTCGTCAACGACCCCGACGTCTCGATCGTGGTGTGCTCCCTGATGGCCGCCGGGCGTCGGGATCAACCTCCAGGTCGCCTCGAACATGGTGCTCGCCGAGCTCTCCTGGACCGACGCCGAGCAGACCCAGGCCATCGACCGGATCCACCGGATCGGTCAGGCCGAGCCGGTCACCGCCTGGCGGATCATCGCCTCGCAGACGATCGACACCCGGATCGCGGAGCTGATCGACTCCAAGGCCGGTCTCGCCGCCCGGGCCCTCGACGGCTCCGACGAGGAGGTCTCCTCCTCCGTCGACGTCCAGCTCGAGGCGCTGGTGGGACTGCTCACCGATGCCCTCGAGCAGGAGAGCCAGGACCTGGACGCGTCCGCCGAGCTGTAGCGAGCGCCGTCTCGAGACCGGACGAGGTGTGGCTGCTGCGGGGGTTTCGAGACAGGACTTCGTCCTTCCTCAACCACCGGAGGGGACCGTCCTTCCTCAACCACCGGAGGGGACCGTCCTTCCTCAACCACCGGAACAGCCGGCGTGGTGGCGTGGTGCGGTGGCGACGGCCTAGCCTGACCGAACGGTCGGTAATGGTGCCGGTCGATGACGTCTGGAGTGCCCGTCCATGCACGATCTGAGCCCGAAGCCCGGTGAGCTGGAGCCGATCGAGACCGCGTCGGTCGACGAGCTGCGGGCCCTGCAGACCGAGCGGCTGCGCTGGTCGGTG
Organism: uncultured Actinomycetota bacterium; assembly: GCA_963843875.1. Lineage (GTDB taxonomy): Bacteria > Actinomycetota > Actinomycetes > Propionibacteriales > Nocardioidaceae > Marmoricola. Next base: position 758,049 of record CAWJMC010000005.1, read on the forward strand.
CGACACGCCTACGACAACGTCGCGCACTACCGCGCCTCCTTCGACGCGGCCGGGGTGCACCCGGACGACGTCCGGGAGCTGGGCGACCTCGCGAAGCTGCCGTTCACCGCCAAGGCCGACCTGCGGGACAACTACCCCTTCAACATGTTCGCGGTGCCGCGTGAGCAGGTGGTGCGCGTGCACGCCTCCTCGGGCACGACGGGCAAGCCCACCGTGGTCGGCTACACGCGCGACGACGTCGACATGTGGGCAGGCGTGATGGCGCGCAGCATCCGGGCCTCGGGCGGTCGCGCGGGGCACATCATGCACAACGCCTACGGCTACGGCCTGTTCACCGGCGGCCTCGGCGCTCACTACGGTGCGGAGAAGCTCGGCTGCACGGTGGTCCCGGTCAGCGGCGGGATGACCGAGCGTCAGGTGCAGCTGATCTCCGACTTCGAGCCCGACCTGATCATGGTCACGCCGTCGTACATGCTCTCGATCATCGAGGAGATGGAGCGCCAGGGGATCGACCCGCGCTCGACCTCGCTCAAGGTCGGCATCTTCGGGGCCGAGCCGTGGACCAACGACATGCGGGCCGAGATGGAGCGGCGCACCGACATGCATGCGGTCGACATCTACGGGCTCTCGGAGGTGATCGGGCCCGGCGTCGCCAACGAGTGCGTGGAGACCAAGGACGGCCTGCACGTGTGGGAGGACCACTTCTACCCGGAGGTCGTCGACCCGGTCACCGGCGAGGTGCTGCCCGACGGCGATGAGGGCGAGCTGGTCTTCACCTCGCTCACGAAGCAGGCGATGCCGGTGATCCGCTACCGCACCCGCGACCTGACCCGGCTGCTGCCCGGCACGGCGCGCACGATGCGGCGGATGGAGAAGATCACCGGGCGCACCGACGACATGATCATCCTGCGCGGGGTGAACCTGTTCCCGACCCAGGTCGAGGAGCTGATCCTGGCCCTGCCCGAGCTGTCGCCGCAGTTCCAGTGCGTCCTGGACCGTGACGGCACCCTCGATGCCATGACCGTGCTGGTGGAGCGGCGGGAGGCGGCCTCCCTCGAGGCTGCCACCCGCGCCGGCGGGCGGTTGCGCGAGCACGTGAAGAACCGGATCGGGGTCAGCGTGGGGGTCGAGGTGGTCGACCCCGGCACCGTCGAGCGGTCGGTGGGCAAGATGAAGCGGATCGTCGACCGGCGACCGAGGCGTTAGGGCGAGTCCCTCGGATCGGCGCCCTGCTGGGGGGCGTGGAGCAGGACGAGGGGCAGGACGAGCTCATCGACGATCGAGGCGATGCGGGTGGGTGCCATGGGTTCGAGGTCCATCAGCAGGTCGTGCCGCGCCAGGTCGAACGGCATCAGCAGCACGGCGGCCGGGATCCGTTCCAGGTCGATCTCGCCGCGGTCGTGGGCACGTTGGTAGATGCTCCGCACCCGCGAGAGCCGCTGGTCGCCGATGATCCTGTCGCGCACCTGGGCGGGGGAGAGTCCGATGCTGGTCGAGAGACCCGAGAAGGCGATGGCCGCAGCGATGGCGAAGAAGCCGGCGCGGGCCTCGCCCATGCCGGTCAGGGCCGCGACGAGGTCGCCGCGCAGGGTGCCGGTGTCGGGGAGGTCGATCACTCGGCTGCTGCGGTACTGCTCGAGCGCGGCGAGCGCGAGCTCCTCCTTGTTGGCCCAGCGGCGGTAGAGCACGGCGATGCCGGTGCCGGCGCGGGCGGCGACGGACTCCATGGTCAGCTTGGCGAAACCGGCCTCGACCAGCTCGTCCCAGGCTGCGTCCAGCAGTGCGACCTCGAGCTCGGGGCCCCGACGGCGATGGCGCGAGGGCGGGGCGGCGGGGGCGGTCACGGCTCAACTATAAGGAAGGTTTGCATTCCGTATACGCCCGCCCTAGTCTTCTAAGAGACGAAAACAACTCTTAAGGGGAGTCCGGACGATGACGGAGAGCACCGGCGCGAAGCTGTCGCCACAGGTGAGGAACGCGCTGCTGGCACTGGTCGTGGGCGGGATCGCAGCGATCCTGGACTCGACGATGGTGACGCTGGCGGTCCACACGCTGGCCGTGCAGCTGCACTCGACCACCGCCACGATCCAGTGGGTGGTCACCGGCTTCCTGCTGGCGATGGCCGTCGCGATCCCGGTCACCGGGTGGGCCGAGCGTCGCTGGGGCGGTAAGCGGGTCTGGATGTGCGCGTTGATGCTGTTCGTCCTCGCCTCCGTGCTGTGCGCCGTGTCGTGGAACGACACCAGCCTGATCGGCTTCCGGGTGCTCCAGGGGCTCGCCGCGGGCCTGATCTTCCCGCTGATGCAGACCCTCGCGGTGAGAGCGGCGGGTGGTCGGGTCAGCAGCCGGCTGATGGCCGCGGTCAGCCTGCCCATGGCGATCGGTCCGATTCTCGGCCCGGTGATCGGCGGGGTCATCCTGAGCGGGCTGAGCTGGCGCTGGCTGTTCCTGATCAACGTGCCGGTGATCGCCGCCGGCCTGGTCCTCGCCTGGCGGTTCCTGCCCGACGACCGTCCCGCTCCCGCGGCCGCACGTTCCGGCCTGGACTGGATCGGCCTGGTGCTCCTCGCCCCCGCGCTGGCCGGGCTGCTGCTCGGCCTCTCGCAGCTGGCCGAGGACGGCGGCATCACCCACCCCGGCGTGCTGGTGCCGCTCCTGGCCGGGATCGCGCTGCTCGCCGCCTTCGTGCTCCGGGCATCGAGGCCCGGCGAGGGTCAGCCGATCGTCGACATCCGGCTTCTGCGCCTGCGCTCGCTCGGCAGCGCCTCCGCGGTCCTCTTCACCGCCGGTGCGGCGATGTACGCCGGGATGTTCCTGCTCCCGCTGTACTACCAGCAGGTGCGCGGCGGCAGCGTGCTCGTCGCCGGACTGCTGCTGATCCCCCAGGGTGTCGGCGCGCTCGCCTCGCGATTCCTGGTCGGCTCGCTGGTCGACCGGCTCGGCGCGCGTCGCGTCACCATCGCCAGCTTCCTCGTGGTCGCGCTCGCCACCGTCCCGTTCGCGCTGGCGGGGCCGGGGTCGAACCTGTGGTGGCTGGCAGCCGCGCTTCTCGTGCGCGGTCTGGGGATCGGGGCGGTGCTGATCCCGCCGATGTCCGTCGCCTACCAGGACATCCGCCCCGAAGGCATCCCGCACGCCACCATGAACACCCGCATCTCCCAGCAGGTCGGCGCCTCCTTCGGCACCGCGATCGTCGCCGTGGCCCTCCAGGCGCTCCTCGACCACGGAGCCACGGGTGCCTTCCACGGCGCGTTCTGGTGGGCGATCGGGATCACCGTCGTCGCGGTCGTCCCCGCCCTCGCCCTGCCGGCGAGTCGGCGCCCGGGCCCTGGGCCGGTCACCGAGCCGGTACCCGACGGCGCGAGTGCGAGCGATCGAGTGGCGGCGCGGTGAGCCGGCGCGGGCGCGACCGTCGTCGGCTGCACCAGTGACCCGGCGGTAACGACTAGGGTCGAGCGCGTGGTGACGGGAGCCGAGGCGAAGATCCAGGACCAGGGCGGGACGACGCCGGTGGGGGAGCGCACGTTCTCCCGGATCGGCATCGTCAACCGGGGTGAGGCGGCGATGCGGCTGATCCACTCCGTGCGGGACCTGAACGCCGAGGGGACCGGCAGCGAGCCGGTCCGCACCGTCGCGTTCTGCACCGATGCCGAGCGGGCGGCGATGTTCGTGCGCGAGGCCGACGAGGCCTACAACCTCGGGCCCGCCTCGGCCCGCCCCTACCTCGACCTCGCGGTGCTGGAGAAGGCGATGCTCGAGACCCGGGTCGACGCGGTCTGGGTCGGCTGGGGATTCGTCGCCGAGGATCCGACGTTCGTCGACCTGTGCGACCGGTTGGGCGTCACCTTCATCGGTCCCAGCGCCGAGGCGATGCGCCGGCTCGGGGACAAGATCGGCTCGAAGCTGATCGCCGAGGAGGTCGGGGTCCCGGTCGCGCCGTGGAGCCGCGGGGCCCTCGAGACGCTGCCCGAGGCGCTCGCCTCGGCGCACGAGATCGGCTACCCGCTGATGCTCAAGGCGACCGCGGGCGGTGGGGGGCGCGGCATCCGCAAGGTGACCAGCGACGCCGAGCTCGAGGACGTCTACCAGCGCACCCGCGAGGAGGCCGGCCGGGCGTTCGGCAACGACCGGGTCTTCCTCGAGAGCATGGTCTCCGGGGCCCGGCACGTCGAGGTGCAGGTGATCGCCGACGGTCAGGGCACCGCCTGGGCGCTGGGAGTGCGCGACTGCTCGGTGCAGCGGCGCAACCAGAAGGTGATCGAGGAGTCCGCCTCGCCCCTGCTCTCGTCCGAGCAGACCGATGAGCTCAAGGCGTCCGCCGAGCGGCTGGCGCTCGCCGTCGACTACGCGGGCGCCGGCACGGTGGAGTTCCTCTATCACCCGGGCACCGGGGCCTTCGCCTTCCTCGAGGTCAACACCCGCCTCCAGGTGGAGCACACGATCACCGAGGTCACCACCGACGTCGACCTGGTCCGGGCCCAGCTCCACGTCGCCGCCGGCGGCCGGCTCGAGGGCGACAGGCCGGCCGAGAAGGGCCACGCGGTCGAGGCCCGGCTGAACGCCGAGGACCCGGACCGCGACTTCGCCCCCGCGCCGGGCCGGATCGCGCTGCTCGAGCTGCCGACCGGACCGGGGGTGCGGGTCGACACCGGGGTCAGCGAGGGAGACGTGATCCCGCCCGACTTCGACTCGATGATCACCAAGGTCATCGCCTACGGCCGCGACCCGCCCCGAGGCGCTGGGCCGGCTGCGCCGCGCGATGCGCGAGACGACGGTGGTGATCGAGGGCGGCGCCACCAACAAGAGCTTCATCCTCGAGCTGCTCGACCAGCCCGAGGTGACCACCGGGCGAGGGCGGCTGGGCCGACACCGCCTGGATCGACCGGGTCCGCGGCGAGGGCCGGCTGGTCGACTCACGCGCACTCCGGCGTGGCGCTGGTCGCCGCCGGGATCGAGGCCTACGAGGAGCAGCTGCGGCTCGAGATCGCGCCACCTCATCCAGTCGGCGTACGGCGGGCGGCCGCAGGTGCAGCACGTCGTCGGCCGTCCGATCGACCTCAAGCTGCGCGGGCACGACGTACCGCGTGACCACCCTGGAGTGCGCCGACCAGCAGTACCGCGTCACCGTCGCCCAGAGGTCGACCCGGGCGAGGTGGAGCAGAGCGTCGAGGTGGCCCTCGAGCGCATCGACGACTTCCACGCCCGGCTCGTCGTCAACGGGGTGCGCTTCCCGATCGTCACCGCGACCCACGGCCCGATGCACCTGGTCGAGGTGCACGGGGTCACCCACCGGGTCGGCCGTGACGAGGGCGGCGTGCTGCGGGCGCCCTCCCCGGCGCTCGTGGTCGCCACGCCCGTCGCCGTCGGCGACGTGCTCGACGAGGGCGCACCCGTCGTGGTGCTGGAGAGCATGAAGATGGAGACGGTGCTGCGCGCGCCGTTCGCCGCCCGGGTCAAGGAGCTGCAGGTGATCACCGGCAGCCAGGTCGAGACCGGTGCCGCGCTGGTGCGGCTCGAGGCCGTCGACGACGACGCCGAGTCCCCGACCGTGGCCGCCGGCTCGCCCGAGGGCCCCGGGCTCGACCTCCCGCCCGACGACGCGGACGACTCGGCTGCGGCTCGCGCCGACGCGGGCGCGTGGCCTGCTGGTCGCCGCGATGCTGGGCTACGACGTGCCCACGCCGTCCAGCGGTGGTCCGCTGGCGGCGTACCTCGAGGCGCGTGCGGAGCTGCTCGCCGACGGCGTCGACGTGCTCACCGACGAGCTCGACGTGCTCGCCACCTTCGCCGACCTGGCCGAGCTGAGCCGCAACCGGCCGGCCGCCGAGGAGCTGCACTCCGAGCTGCGGGTGCACAGCTCCCAGGAGCACTTCCACACCTACCTGCAGAGCCTGGACGTCGAGCGCGGCGGACTGCCCGAGCAGTTCAGCGAGCGGCTGCGCACGGTGCTGGCGCACTACGGTGTCGCCGACCTCGAGCGCACGCCTCAGCCTGGAGGAGGCGCTGTTCCGGATCTTCGTCGCCCAGCGCGGCCTCCGACCCGCACGTCGTGATCACGCTGCTGCAGCGCTGGAGCGAGGAGCCGCCGCCCGGCGCGCCGCTCGCGGGACAGGTCCGCGGCGTCCTCGAGCGCCTGGTCCGGGCCACCCAGCTGCGGTCGCCGGTGATCGGCGACGTCGCCCGCAGCGTGCGGTTCCGCTGGTTCGACCAGCCGCTCGTCGACCGAGGAGCGCTCCGGGGTGCTGGCCGGCGTCCGCGCCGAGGTGGAGGCGCTCGCGGCGGACCCCGACGCCCCCGACCACGCCGAGCGCGTCGAGGCGCTGGTCGCGATCCCGGAGCAGATCGTGGCCTTCCTGGCCGAGCGTCTCGAGCAGCGGCGTCCCGGAGCACGAGCCGATGCTCGAGGTGCTGGTACGCCGCCACTACCGCGAGTACGACCTGCACGACTCGCCTCGACCTCGCGCCACGGCCGCCCCTTCGTCCTGGCCAACTACACGCTGGACGAGCGGCCGACGCACCTGGTCTCGACGATCGGGCACCGTGGCCGAGCTGGCCGAGCCGGGCTCCCGGCTGGCGAGCGACCTCGTGCCGAGCAGGTCGCAGACCGGCCGGAGGGACACCAGGGGGTCGTCGACCTCTACCTGCACTGGGCCCAGGCCCCCGAGTCGCCCGACGAGTGCGGTGCCGAGCTGGGCGAGCTGCTCGGCCGGCTGGGGTTCGCCCACGACGTGCGCCGCGTGGCCGTCGCGGTCTCGCCGGGCGGCGGCCGAGACGTCGAGTACTTCACCTTCCGCCCGTCCGGGACCGGTGCCGGGGTGGAGGAGGACCGGCTGGTGCGCGGCATGCACCCGATGGTCGGTCGGCGCCTCGACCTGTGGCGGCTGCGCGAGTTCGACGTCGAACGTCTCCAGGCGCCCGAGGACGTGCTCCTCTACGAGTGCGTCGCCCGGGAGAACCCGGCCGACCGACGACTGGTGGCGCTGGCCCAGGTGCGCCAGATGGCCGTCGTACGCGACGAGAGCGGTGACGTCGTCGCCGTCCCGCACGCCGAGCGGGCCATCGAGAACTGCTTCGAGGCGATCCGTCGTGTGCGCACCGCGCGTGGATCGGCCGGCGCGAGGCTCGACACCAACTACGTCTGGGTGCACGTGTGGCCCCTGGTCACCGCCGAGGTCTCGCAGCTGACCGCGCTGCAGGCCAAGATCACTCCGCTCAGCGACGGTGTGGGCATCGAGGAGGTGGTGGCGCACGGTCGGGTCGAGGGCCCCGACGGCACTCCGGTGCCGCTGGTGCTGCGCTTCGCGGCCAAGCCGGGCGCCGGCGTCGTGTCCTCGGTCGAGGAGCCGGCCACCGAGCCGCTGCGCCCGCTCGACGACTACGCCACGAAGGTGCTCAAGTCCCGCCGCCGCGGGCTGGTCTACCCCTACGAGCTCCTCGACGTGCTCACCGGCACCGGAGGCAGCTGCGTCGAGCACGACCTCGACGACGAGGGTCGCCTGGTCCCGGTCGATCGGCCCTACGGGTTGAACACCGCCGGGATCCTGGTCGGTGTGGTCCGTACGCCGACCCCCCTGCACCCCGAGGGCGTCACCCGGGTGGTTCTCTGCGGCGACCCGACGATGGCGCTCGGAGCCGTCTCCGAGCCGGAGTGCCGCCGGATCATCGCCGCCCTCGACCTCGCCCAGGAGCTGGCGGTGCCGCTCGAGTGGTTCGCGCTCTCGGCCGGTGCCCGGATCTCGATGGACTCCGGCACCGAGAACATGGACTGGGTGGCGGCCGCGCTGCGCCGGATCGTGGAGTTCACCCAGGCCGGGCACGAGATCAACGTCGTGGTCGCCGGGATCAACGTCGGCGCGCAGCCCTACTGGAACGCCGAGGCGACGATGCTGATGCACACCCGCGGCATCCTGGTGATGACCCCGGACAGCACGATGGTGCTCACCGGCAAGCAGACCCTGGACTTCTCCGGCAGCGTCTCGGCCGAGGACAACTACGGCATCGGCGGCTACGACCGGGTGATGGGCCCGAACGGCCAGGCGCAGTACTGGGCCAAGGACCTGGCGGGGTCGTTCGCGATCCTGATGGCCCACTACGAGCACAGCTACGTCGCCCCGGGCGAGACCGGCCCCCGGTCGTGCTCCACCAGCGATCCGACTGACCGCGACATCTCGGCGTACCCCCACGACGTCGAGGGCAGCGACTTCACCACGGTGGGGGAGATCTTCTCGCCCGAGAGCAACCGGGAGCGCAAGAAGGCCTTCGACATCCGCACGGTGATGCGGGCGCTGGTCGACCAGGACCGCCCGGTCCTGGAGCGCTGGGCCGGGATGGCCGACGCCGAGACGGCCGTCGTCCAGGACGTGCACCTGGGCGGGCACGCCGTGACCCTGCTCGGGATCGAGTCCCGCCCGGTGCCACGACGCGGCTTCCCGCCCACCGACGGCCCCGACACCTACACGGCCGGGACGCTGTTCCCGCGGTCGTCGAAGAAGGTCGCCCGCGCGATCAACGCCGCCAGCGGCAACCGGCCGGTGGTGGTGCTGGCCAACCTGTCCGGCTTCGACGGCTCGCCGGACTCGATGCGCAACCTCCAGCTCGAGTACGGCGCCGAGATCGGCCGGGCGATCGTCGAACTTCCGCGGGCCGATCGTGTTCTGCGTGATCTCGCGATACCACGGCGGTGCGTTCGTGGTCTTCTCCAAGCGGTTGAACCCGGCATGACGGTGCTGGCGGTGGACGGGTCCTTCGCCTCGGTCATCGGCGGGGCCCCGGCGGCGGCGGTGGTCTTCGCCGGCGAGGTGTCCAAGCGGGTGGCCGCGCACCCCTCGATCCGCCAGCTCGAGGCCCGGATCGCGGGGTCGAGCGGGAACGAGCGCGCCACCGCGCAGGTCGAGCTCGGCGAGCTGCGGGCCTCGGTGCGCGCGGAGACGATCAGCCGCCGTGGCGGCCGAGTTCGACGGCGTCCACGACATCCGGCGCGCGGCCGAGGTGGGCTCGGTCGACGCGGTCATCGACCCGACGCGGATGCGCCCGGAGATCATCGCGGTGATCGAGGAGCGGCCGGCCGAGCGACGAGGTCGGTGATCGAGGGCGTTGCGTGTCGAGGCGTCGCCCGTGCCAGACTATTACTGACCGATCGGTCGGTAATCATCAGGAGTCGACCGAGTCGGATCGGACCGATCGGCTCTCCGAGCCGGACACGGACGAGCTCCAGGAGCGGTCTTCGACGCGATCATCGAGCGCCACGACCGGATCGAGCCGCGGGACTGCGATGCCGGAGAAGTACCGCGCCACGCTGGTCCGCCAGATCGCCCAGCACGCGCACTCCGAGATCATCGGCATGCAGCCCGAGGGCAACTGGCTGACCCGGGCGCCGTCGCTGCGGCGCAAGGCGATCCTGCTGGCCAAGGTGCAGGACGAGGCCGGTCACGGGCTCTACCTCTACTCCTCGGCCGAGACCCTCGGGGTCTCGCGCCAGGAGCTCACCGAGAAGCTGATCGGCGGGCAAGCAGAAGTACTCCTCGATCTTCAACTACCCGACGCTCTCCTACGCCGACGTCGGCACCATCGGCTGGCTGGTCGACGGAGCGGCGATCTGCAACCAGGTGCCGCTGTGCCGCACGTCGTACGGTCCCTACGGCCGGGCGATGGTCAGGGTCTGCAAGGAGGAGTCCTTCCACCAGCGCCAGGGCTTCGAGCTGCTGAGCACGATGATGCGCGGCACGAGCCGAGCAGCGCGCGATGGTGCAGGAGTCGGTCGACCGGTTCTGGTGGCCCTCGTTGATGATGTTCGGCCCGCCCGACGCCGACTCGCCCAACACCGAGCAGTCGATGGCGTGGGGCATCAAGCGGGACACCAACGACGACCTGCGCCAGAAGTTCGTCGACATGACCGTGCCGCAGGCCGAGGCGCTCGGGGTGAGCCTCCCCGACCCCGACCTGCGCTGGAACGACGAGCGTGGCGCCCACGACTTCGCCCAGCCCGACTGGGACGAGTTCATGGGCGTGGTCAAGGGCGGTGGACCCTGCAACGCCGAGCGGATCAGCGCACCGGCGCGCGGCCTGGGACGACGGCGCATGGGTGCGCGACGCGGCAAGCGCCTTCGCGCGCACCGAACGGCGGGTCGAGTCCCGGTGAGCGGCGAGGAGGCCGGAACCACGGTCGGTAGCGACTTCGCCGCGGACGGCGGGCACGGCGCCGTACCGCTGGAGGGCGTGCCGACCGGTCTCGGCGAGTCCTCGAGCGGCGAGTGGCCGCTCTACGAGGTCTTCGTGCGGGGCAAGCGGGGGCTGAACCACGTCCACGTCGGCTCGCTGCACGCCGCCGACGACGAGATGGCCGTGCGGCACGCGCGTGACGTCTACACCCGACGCAACGAGGGCGTGAGCATCTGGGTGGTGCGCGCCGAGCAGGTCACCGCGTCCAGCCCCGACGAGAAGGACCCGCTGTTCGCGCCGGCCGGGGACAAGGTCTACCGGCACCCGACCTTCTACTCCATCCCCGACGACGTCCCCCACATGTGAACCCCCCGATCGTCTGGAGCCAGGTGTGAGCCACGAGGACCACGAATCCGTCTACGACGGCCTCGCCGCCAACGGCGACGACGCGAGCTGGGCGTTCGGCACCCAGGCCGAGGACCCGCTCGCGGGTGTCGACACCGCCGTGCCGGAGGGGGTCGACGGTGCCGTGCTGGCGGCGTACTCCCTGATGCTGGGTGACGACGCGCTGGTCTACTCCCACCGGCTCTCGCAGTGGTGCAGCCGCGCCCCCGACCTCGAGGACGACATCGCGCTGGCCAACGTGGCGCTCGACCTCCTCGGTCAGGCCCGGCTGCTGCTGGCCCGCGCCGCCGCCGCGGACCCGGGCGTCGTGCCGGTGCTGCCCGAGGGCTCACCGGTGCCGGCCGAGGACGCGCTGGCCTACTTCCGCGACGACGCGGCCTTCCGCAACGTCCGGCTCGTGGAGCCCGAGGACGTCGTTCCGCGCGGCGACTTCGCGGTGACGATCACCCGGCTGCTGGTGTTCGCGACCTACCGCCTCGCGCTGCTCCAGCGCCTGGCCGCGAGCACCGACCCGGTGCTGGCCGCGATCGCGGCCAAGGGGGTCAACGAGGTGGCCTACCACCGCGACTACGCCGGGCGCTGGTTCCTCACCCTGGCTCGTGGCACGCAGGAGTCCCGGACCCGGCTCGACGCCGCGCTGCCGCTGGTGCTGGGCCTGTACGACGAGCTGTTCCGGTGCACCGCCGTGGAGCGGACCGCCGCCGAGCAGGGGATCGGGGTGGACCCGTCGGGCCTGGCGGACGAGGTGGGGGTGCTGCTCGAGCAGGTGTTCTCGGTCAGCGGCGTCGAGTGGCCGGACGTGCCCCAGGTCGGCCCGGTGGCGGGTGGCACCGGTCGCGACGGCCGGCACACGGAGGCGCTCTCGCCGATGCTGGCCGAGATGCAGTCGGTCGCCCGCGCCCACCCGGTGGGGCTCTGGTGAGCGGAGTGGCGGGCCGCGACACAGCGGTGGCCCCCCGTCCGACGACGTCGGCGTGGCAGGTGGCGGGGCGCGTGGTCGATCCGGAGATGCCGATGCTGACCCTGGCCGACCTCGGGGTGCTGCGCCGGGTCGAGACCGGCGAGGACGGGGGAGTGGTCGTCACGATCACCCCGACCTACTCCGGGTGCCCGGCGATGGCCGCGATGCGCGACGACCTGGTCCGCACGCTGCGCGCCGAGGGGTACGCCGACGTCGAGGTGCGGGTCAGCCTCAGCCCACCGTGGTCGAGCGACTGGATCTCCGAGCGCGGGCGGCGTGCACTGGCCGAGCACGGCCTCTCGGCCCCTGGGCCGGCCCCGCGCCGAGAGGGTCCGATCGCGCTGAACCTGATCCCGGTGCGTCGCTCGGTGAGGTGTCCACGCTGCGGGGCCGACCGGGCGGAGCTGACCTCGGAGTTCGGGCCGACCTCGTGCACCGCCCTCTACCGGTGCACCGGGTGCCTGGAGCCGTTCGAGCACGTGAAGGAGATCTGAGATGTCGGTCGCGACCAAGTCCCGCAGCACCGCGCGCGGGGTCTTCCACGCGCTCGCGGTCGCCTCGGTCCAGCCCCTGACCGACGACGCCGTCGCCGTGACCTTCGACGTGCCCGAGGAGCTGGCCGACGACTTCGCCTTCGAGGCGGGGCAGTCCCTGACCCTGCGCCGCACCGTCGCCGGCGAGGAGGAGCGGCGTACCTACTCGATCTGTGCCCCGGTCGGCGCCCGGCCGCGGGTGGGGGTGCGCGAGATCCCCGGTGGCGGGCTGTTCTCGTCCTGGCTGGTGCACGACGTACGCCCCGGCGACGTGGTCGAGGTGCAGACCCCGACCGGTTCGTTCCGGGCCGACCCGGAGGCGGGTGGACGGCACCTGTGCGTCGCCGCGGGATCCGGGATCACCCCGATGCTCTCGATCATCGCCTCGGTCCTGACCAACCCCGAAGCCGCCGTGACGCTGCTCTACGGCAACCGCACCACCGGATCGGTGATGTTCGCCGAGGAGCTCGCCGACCTCAAGGACCGCTACGGGCCACGGCTCGACCTCGTGCACGTGCTCTCGCGGGAGCCGCGCGACGTCGAGCTGTTCTCCGGGCGGCTCGACCCCGAGCGGCTGCGCCGGCTGCTGACGGTGCTGGTGCCCGTGGCCGGGATGGACCACGTCTGGCTGTGCGGCCCGTTCGGCCTGGTCACCGGTGCGAGGGAGGTGCTCACCGAGCTGGGCGTGGCCAAGGACCGGGTGCACGCGGAGCTGTTCTACGTCGACGAGCCGCCGCCCGAGGTGCAGCGCGAGGAGCCGGTCGTCGAGGGTGACGTGGCGTCGGTGACGCTCGTGCTCGACGGGCGCAGCACCACCTCGCCGATGCCGCGTGCAGCGAGCATCCTGGACTCGGCCGGAGCCACGCGCAGCGACCTGCCGTTCGCCTGCAGGGGCGGCGTGTGCGGCACCTGCCGGGCCCGGGTCACCGAGGGCGAGGTCGACCTGCGCCGCAACTACGCCCTCGACGACGACGAGCTGGAGCGCGGGTTCGTCCTGACCTGCCAGTCCTACCCGGTCTCCGACGAGGTCACGGTGGACTTCGATGCCTGAGGCGCAGCGGTCCGCGCAGCAGGTCGCCGACGACAGCGCCGAGCTGATGTTCGGCCGCGACCGGGCCAGCCGGTCGCTGGGGATGCGACTGCTGGCCGTCGCCCCCGGCGCCGCCGAGCTGGCCATGACGGTGCGCGAGGACATGGTCAACGGCTACGCCATCTGCCACGGCGGGCTGATCGCCACCCTGGCCGACTCGGCGTTCGCCGCGGCCTGCAACTCCCGGGGGCAGATGACCGTCGCCGCCGGCTTCGACGTCACCTTCCTCGAGTCCGCCCGGCTGGGGGACGAGCTGGTCGCCTCCGCCAGCGAGACCGCGCTCCGCGGCCGATCCGGGCTCTACGACGTCACCGTGCGGCGCACCTCGGACAGCGTGGTGATCGCGGAGCTCCGTGGCCGGTCCCGCTCCCTGGGCCGTCCGGTCGGAGGCTGAACCCGGATCCACCGGCCCGTCGGACATGACGAACCCGGATCCCGGAGCCGGATCGCGTGCTTCCGCCACGTTCTGCGTGTCCGGAGGGTCGCGCCTAGGCGTTCAGCCCCTCGAACGCCATCGCGGTGACGGCCCGGGACAGCTCCTCGACGGCCACCGACCGGCCGGGGCGGTACCACTCGACCAGCGAGTTCACCATCCCGAACAGCAGCCGGCTGACCAGCTCCGGCGGCACGTCGGCGCGCAGTGCTCCCTCGTCGCACGGCCTGCTGCACCAGCCCGGCCAGCGCGCCGTCGATCGCGCGGCGCCGACGCAGCGCGTCGAGCTCGACCTCGCTGTTGCCGCGCACCCGCAGCAGCAGGGTCACGGCGGGCTGGTGCGCCACCAGCACCTCCACGCTCTGGCTGACCACCGCGCGCAGCCGGTCGTACGCCGCTCCCTGCGCGCCCGGGCCGGTCGCCGTCTCGACGATCTCGGTGAGCTCGCCCAGCGCCTCGTCCAGGGCCAGGGCGAGCAGGTGCTCCTTGGAGGGGACGTGGTGGTAGATCGCGGACTTGGAGAAGCCGAGCTCGCGGGCCAGGTCGCCCATGCTGGTGGCGTCGTACCCCTGGGTGTTGAACAGCTCGATCGCCCGGCGCAGCACGGTCGCCTGGTCGTAGCCCGGCCGGCCGCGTCGGGCGGGGGTGGTGGACGCCGGGGTCGCGCGACATCACCGTTCCTCGGCGTCGAGCCGCTCCAGCACCCGCGAGTTGATCGAGCGGAGTGCGGCGAGGTCGTCGGCGTCGAGCGTGTCGAAGACCAGGCGGCGCACCGTCTCGACGTGGTCGGGAGCGGCCGCCTCGATCGCCTCGCGGCCGGTGTCGGTGAGCACGACGTAGGCCCCCCGCCCGTCGTCGACGCAGTCGTCGCGGGCGACCAGGCCGCGGGTCGTCATCCGCTTCACGTGGTGGGAGAGCCGGCTGCGCTCCCAGCCCAGGGCCTGGGCGAGCGCTGAGACCCGCACCCGCGCGGCCGGGGTGTCGGTGAGCTGGACCAGCACGTCGAAGTCCTGCAGGGACAGTCCGGAGTCGGCCATCAGCCGACGGTTCATCGCGGCGGGCAGGGCGCCGTTGACGGCCAGCCACTGCTCGCCACACCGTCTGCTCGTCGTTGCTCAGCCATCGGGTCATGGCGCCATCCTAACCCAATAGTTGACATGTCACCTAAGTTGGGCAATCATCGGGACATCCCGACGACATCGAGAGGAGAGTGGGGACCATGACCGCACGACGACGATCACCGGCGACCGGCCGAGCCTCGACGTCCGCCGGGCCGACGAGCGGGCCAAGACCCGGATCGACTGGCTGGACTCGAAGCACTCCTTCTCCTTCGGCCAGCACTACGACCCGCACAACACCCACCACGGGCGTGCTGATGGTCAACAACGACGACATCGTCGCACCCGGCACCGGCTTCGAGACCCACCCGCACCGCGACATGGAGATCGTCACCTGGGTGCTGCAGGGTTCGCTGGTGCACCAGGACTCCACCGGCCACAACGGGCTGATCTACCCCGGCCTGGCCCAGCGGATGAGCGCCGGCACCGGCATCCTGCACTCGGAGAAGAACGACTCCTGGCGCCAGGTCGAGGCAGCGACGCGGCACCGACCCCGTGCACTTCGTGCAGATGTGGGTGCTGCCGGACGAGTCCGGGATCACCCCCGGCTACGAGCAGCTCGAGATCGACGCCGACCTGCTCGGCGGCGCGCTGGTGCCGGTGGCGTCCGGGATGGCCAAGCACGAGGGCGACACCGCGATCCGGATCCGCAACAAGTACGCCGCCCTGCACGTCGCGCGGCTGCGGCCCGGCCAGTCGGTCGAGCTGCCCGAGGCGCCGTACCTGCACCTGTTCGTCGCCTCGCGGCGGCGGTCACCCTGGAGGGTGCCGGTCCGCTGGGCGAGGGGGACGCCGTGCGCCTCACCGCCACCGGGGGCCAGCGGGTCAGCGCCGACCGAGCCGGCGGAGATCCTGGTCTGGGAGATGCACGCCGGGCTCGCGCGCCTGAGCCCCAGCCCCAGCCCCGACCGTCACGAGTCACAGCACACCGAGACACGGAGGCACAGTCATGAGCGACATCGACGTCGAGGCCTTGCGCACCCAGCGCGACCGCCTGGAGCAGGAGTACCTGCGACCCGCCGCCGAGCGGCCGGCGTCGTCCGGGCGCGGCACCCACCACACCGCGCTGATCAGCGGCGACATCGAGCGGACCATCCGCTTCTACCAGGGCGTGCTGGAGTTCCCGCTCACGGACCTGCTGGAGAACCGCGACTACGCCGGCTCGACGCACTTCTTCTTCGACATCGGCAACGGCAACACGATCGCCTTCTTCGACTTCCCCGGGCTCGACCTGGGTCCCTCGCGGGAGGTGATCGGCGGGCTGCACCACGTCGCGATCTCGGTCGACCCCGAGCGCTGGCAGCACCTGGTCGCCAACCTCGACGCCGCCGGCGTCGACTACGACATCCACTCCGAGGTCTCGGCGTACTTCCTGCGACCCGGACGGCGCCCGGCTCGAGATCATCGCCGACCCGCTCGGGGAGATGTACGGCGAGAAGGTCATCTGAGCCGCCGCCCTCGCAGGGTGTGGTCGGTCGCCAGGAACGTGCGACAAAGCCTTGGCATTTCCGCATGTAAGTGTAGAACTTGAGGGAGGACGACTTCGGCCCTCGAGGAGCACGCGATGACCACCACCCCGGAACGCACCGGCGCCGACCGCACCGGGCGGCCCCGAAGCCGACCGGGCCGTTGAGCAAGATCGACTACTCGGAGAAGATCCCGAACAACGTCAACCTCAACGACGACCGGCGTCTCCAGCGCGCGCTGGAGGGCTGGCAGCCGAAGTTCCTGGACTGGTGGAAGGCCCTCGGTCCGCAGCTGCCGACCAAGGACGTCTACCTGCGTACGGCGGTCGCGGTCGGCCGCGACGGCTGGGCGCACTTCGACCACGTGCCGATGGAGGAGTACCGCTGGGGGATCTTCCTGGCCGAGCAGGACCCCGACAAGTTGATCAGCTTCGGCAAGCACAAGGGTGAGCCGGTCTGGCAGGAGGTGCCCGGCGAGCACCGGGCCGACCTGATGCGGCTGATCGTGATCCAGGGTGACACCGAGCCGGCCTCGGTCGAGCAGCAACGGGTCCTGGGCGAGACCGCACCGTCGCTCTACGACATGCGCAACCTGTTCCAGGTCAACGTCGAGGAGGGCCGGCACCTGTGGGCGATGGTCTACCTGCTGCACGCCTACTTCGGGCGTGAGGGCCGTGAGGAGGCCGAGCAGCTGCTCAAGCGCAACTCCGGTGACCTCGACGCGCCGCGGATCCTCGGCGCCTTCAACGAGGAGACCACCGACTGGCTGCAGTTCTTCATGTTCACCTACTTCACCGACCGCGACGGCAAGTACCAGCTCGGCACCCTCAAGGAGTCGGCGTTCGACCCACTGGGCCGGACCTGCGAGTTCATGCTGAAGGAGGAGGCCCACCACATGTTCGTGGGCACGACCGGTGTGCAGCGCGTGGTCGAGCGCACCGCCGAGGTGATGAAGCAGCGCCGGGACGAGGGGACCGGCGAGGCCGGGTTCTCCGACGGGGTGATCCCGCTCGAGGTGATCCAGCAGTACCTCAACTTCCAGTTCTCGGTCTCGATGGACCTGTTCGGCTCCGAGCAGTCCACCAACGCCGGCAACTACTACTCCTCCGGGCTCAAGGGCCGCTGGCAGGAGACCCGCCGCAAGGACGACCACGTGCTGCTCGAGGACGAGCGGACGATGAACGTCGTCGACGACGGTGCGATCGTCGAGAAGGAGGTGCCGATGCTGTCGGCGCTGAACCTCGACCTCCGTGACGAGTACGTCGCCGACTGCGCGAACGGCGTACGTCGCTGGAACCAGGCGCTCGAGGACGCCGGTCTCGAGGAGCGGCTCTACCTGCCGCACGAGGGTTTCAACCGACGGGTCGGCACCTACGCCCAGCACCACGTCGGCCCTCACGGCGACGTCCTCACCGACGAGCAGTGGGCCGAGCAGGTCGACGGCTGGCTGCCCTCGGCGGAGAGTCGCCAGGCGGTCGCCGACCTGATGGTGCCGGAGTACGAGGCCGGCAGGTTCGCCGGCTGGATCGCCCCTCCCCAGACCGGGATCAACGACCAGCCGGTCGAGTTCGACTACGTGCACCTGGCCGAGGAAGGCCTGGCGTGAACACCCCACGAACTTCTTCGCTGCGTCGTTGCGCTTCCCCGCGAACAGCTCCGCGGGGACCCCGTCCAGGTGCCGCGTGACATCCTCGGAGCTCTCCTGGCGGCGCGAGGACGACCCGGTCTGGGACGCCGACAAGCAACGGGTGATCGGCGGCGCTCCCGAGGGTGCGTTCGTGCTCCCCTTCTCCGACGGCGACCCGCTGCCGGGCGAGTGGTGGTCGGCGCGCCAGGATGACGAGGTCGTCGGGTTCGGCCGCCTCGACATCGGCTGGGGTGGCGACGCCGAGATCCTGCTCGCGGTCGACCCCGGACGGCAGGAGCAGGGGGTCGGCAGCTTCGTGCTCGACCACCTCGAGGACGAGGCCGCCGCCCGGGGGATCAACTACGTCTACAACGTGATCGGCGAGCACGAGCAGCGCGACCTGGTCCACGACTGGCTGGTCGTGCGCGGCTTCCGCGGCGCCACGGACGGCGACCTGCGCAAGCGCGTGCTCCGTGCCCCGGCGGGGCAGGACGGCCGGTCCCCCTCGGTGGTCGACGACGGCCGGTCCCCTTCGGCGGTTGAGGACGGCCGGTCCCCTTCGGCGGTCGAGGAGGGACGAAGTCCTGTCTCGAAACCCCCGCCAGGCGGCACCGACGCCCGCCCCGGTCCCTCGCAGGCCGTCGCGGACGCCTCGTCGTACGACCCCGCCGCCGACGGCGACCGGGCCCCCGGCAGCGAGGACCAGGGCGGCTACGTCGACGTCGACGAGCACCAGTACTGACGAGACGTGCACTCGTTGAGTTGGGCCCGGCACCGGGTTGAGGCGCAACTGGCACCGGTGGGAGGCCCAACTGGCACCGGCGGGAGGCCCAACTCAACGGATGCGGCTCAGTCCGGGCGGGGCCCGCCAGCTGTCGCGTACGCCGCCCAGGCGCGGTGGGCCGGCTCGTGCCAGGACGCGTGCCGGTCGTGGAAGCAGTCGGCGGCGCGGGGACCGGGCCAGTCATGGTCCAGCAGGGTGCCGGGCAGGTCGGGATCGAGGAAGGGGAAGCGGCGCCAGGCCTCGATCAGCTGCACCTGGGCGACGTACGCCGCCACGTCGTCGTCGGCCGAGCGGGTCGAGAAGTCGTCGAGGAACTCCAGGTAGCGCGCTTCGACGGCGTCGAGGTCCCACGCCTCGGCGAGCAGGCGCGCCTCAGATCCGATCGCGGCCGCCGGACCGCACCACGCGAAGGCGAGGTCACCCAGGCCGAGCCCGTCGACGACCGCCTGTACCTCCTCGGCACGCCCGACGTCCGGGCTGATCCACAGTCCGGACGTCGGACTGCCCATCCCGAGCCAGGTCAGCCGGGTGCGCAGCCGGTGCCGCAGCTGGCGCTGGGTCTCCGGGATCGGCGCGCTGAGCACCAGCCAGCGCCCGTCCCAGGTGTGCCGGTCGCGCATGAAGCCGTAGATCCGCTCGGTGCCCTCGCCCAGCAGGCGGGTGCCCTGCTCGGTCAGCGACCAGAGCACGCGTCGACCGTGCCGCTCGGAGGCGAGGACGCCCTCGTTCGCCGTGCGGGTCAGCGCCTGGCGCGCCGACTTCTCCTCGGTGCCGAGCGCGGCCAGGGCCTCGATCAGAGTGGCGGTCCACACGCTCTCACCGCTGGGATGGACGAACTCGCCCAGCACGGTGAGCAACGTCGAACGGGCGCTCGCCCCACCGAGCTGGCGGCGACGCCTGGCGGACAGCGAGCCCGCAGCGGACGCGGTGGGGGAGGTCATCGCCGACATTCTCGCACTGCGACGGACTACTGTCGACAAACGGTTGACGATTCACCACGGTGACGTAGTAGTTTGGTGGACGTGGCGCCCACCACAGCCAAGCGCGCAACAGGAGGCATCCGGATGACCGCGGTCGACGAGCGAACCGAAGCCAACGACTCCGGGCCTACGGCACCGCCGGTGGTCGACTTCGACACCTCCCCCGAGCAGTACAAGCACTGGCGCCTCGAGGTCGACGGGGCGGTCGCCACGCTGACGCTGAGCGTCGACGAGGACGGCGGGCTGGTCCCGGGCTACGCCCTGAAGCTGAACTCCTACGACCTCGGGGTCGACATCGAGCTGTACGACGCCGTCCAGCGGCTGCGCTTCGAGCACCCCGAGGTGCGGGCCGTCGTGGTGACCGGCGGGCTCGAGAAGTCCTTCTGCGCCGGAGCCAACATCCGGATGCTGGCCCAGTCCTCGCACGCGTGGAAGGTGAACTTCTGCAAGTTCACCAACGAGACCCGCAACGGCATCGAGGACGCCACCCTCAGCTCGGGGCAGACCTACCTCGCCGCCGTCAACGGCACCGCCGCCGGCGGCGGCTACGAGCTCGCCCTCGCCTGCGAGGAGATCATCCTGATCGACGACGGGTCCTCGACCGTGTCACTGCCGGAGGTGCCGCTGCTCGGGGTGCTCCCGGGCACCGGTGGGTTGACCCGCGTGGTCGACAAGCGCCACGTGCGCAAGGACCGGGCCGACCTGTTCGCCACCAAGTCCGAGGGGTACCGCGGCGACACGGCGGTGCAGTGGGGGCTGGTCGACGCGACAGTGCCGCGCAACCGCTTCGCCGAGACCGTGAGCGAGCGCGCCCAGGCCCTGGGGGAGGCATCGTCGCGGCCCGGCGGTCTCACGAGTGACCAGGGCGTCGCGCTGACCCCGCTCGAGCGCACCGAGTCCGACGACGGGCTCGCGTACCCGCACCTGCGGGCCCGCATCGACCGCGACGGGCGCCGGGTGGAGATCGAGATCGACGCCCCGACCGAGGATCCGCCCACGGACGCCGCGGGCGTGCTCGCGCAGGGTGTCGACTACTGGCCGATGGCGCTGGCCCGCGAGCTGGACGACCTGGTCCTGCGGCTGCGCACCAACGAGACCGAGCTCGGCACCTGGGTGTTCCGGACGAAGGGCGACGCCGAGGCGCGTCCTCGCCTACGACGAGCAGCTGGCCGCCCTGGCCGACGACTGGTTCGTCAACGAGGTGCGGCACTACCTCAAGCGCACCCTCAAGCGCCTCGACGTCACCAGCCGCAGCCTGATCGCGGTGATCGAGCCGGGCAGCTGCTTCGTCGGGCTGCTGGCCGAGGTGGCGCTGGCCTGCGACCGGCAGTACATGCTGGACGGCGTCTACGAGGACGTGGATCCCGACGCCGACCCGGCCCTCGTCCGGCTCACCGAGGCGAGCCAACGACGGCGCCTACCCGATGGGCAACGGCTCATCTCGCGCTGGAGTCGCGCTTCTGGGGCCGACCCGACGACCTGGCGAAGGCCCGCGCGACCTTCGGCACCGACCTCGACGCCGCGCGCCGCCGACGAGGCGGGCCTGGTGACGATGGCGCTCGACGACATCGACTTGGCCGACGAGATCCGGATCGTGCTCGAGGAGCGGGCCTCGCTCTCGCCGGACGCGCTGACCGGGATGGAGGCCAACCACCGCTTCGTCGGTCCGGAGACCACCGAGACCAAGATCTTCGGACGGCTGACGGCGTGGCAGAACTGGATCTTCATCCGGCCCAACGCCTCCGGTCCCGACGGGGCGCTGAGACGCTACGGCTCCGGGCAGCGGGGCGACTACGACCACCAGCGGGTCTGAGCCGATGGGATCGGAGCCCTTCAACGCGGCCACCTGGTTGGTCACCCGCCACGTCGGGGCCGGACGCGGCGACGTGCTCGCCGTACGTGCGCCGTCGGAGAGCCTGACCTACGCCGAGCTCGACGCGCGGGTCGGGCAGGTCGCGGCGGCGTACCGCGAGCGGGGCTGCGACCCCGTGACCGGGTGATGCTCGTGATGTCGGACGAGGTCGCGATGTTCACCGCGATCCTGGGCGCCTTCCGGGCCGGGTGCGTCGCTGTCCCGGTCTCGACGATGCAGACCGGCACCGAGCTGGGCAAGGTCCTCGCCGACTCGGGGGCCCGGATGCTGGTGTGCACCCCGGAGTTCGTCGAGGCCGCGGCACCGGCCCTGGCGGCGGCCCCCCAGGTCGAGCACGCCGTGCTGGTCGAGGACGCCGGCTCGGGCGCCGTCCTGGCGGTGCCGGCGACCGCCCGGCTGACCCGCTGGGTCGACTTCCTCGCCGCAGGCGCCGCAGCGGGTCCCGGCCAGCACGCCGCGGCGGAGACGACCGACGACGACTGGGCGCTGTGGCTCTACACCTCGGGCACGACGGGCCAGCCCAAGGCCGCGATGCACCGCCACGCCAACCTGCGCCACGTGTGCAGACGTACGGCGAGCAGGTGCTGGGGATCACCGACGACGACGTGACGTTCTCGGTGGCCAAGCTGTTCTTCGCCTACGGCATCGGCAACTCGATGTTCTTCCCGCTCGCGGTCGGGCGCCAGCACCGTGCTGGAGCCGGGACGACCAGCCCCCGGCGCCGTGGCGGCGCGCGTCTCGCGCGAGCGGCCGACGCTGTTCTTCGGCGTACCGACCTTCTACGCAGCCCTGCTGGCCAGCTCGATCCCCGACGACACCTTCGCCTCGGTCCGGCTCGCCGCATCCGCGGGGGAGTCGTTGCCGGCCCCGCTGCTGCGTCGGTTCAAGGAGCGGTTCGGCGTCGACATCATCGACGGGATCGGCTCGACCGAGGCGCTGCACATCTTCTTGTCCAACGCTCCCGACGACATCCGACCCGGTACGACGGGCCGCGCGGTGCCCGGCTACGACGTGGTGGTCCGGGGTGAGGACGGCTGCCGAGCTCGGTCCGGACCAGCCCGGCGCCCTGCACGTGCGCGGTGAGTCGGTGGCACTCGGCTACTGGCAGCGCCCCGAGATCACCCAGCAGGTGTTCCGCGACGGCTGGCTGGTCACCGGCGACACCTACGTGCGCGACGCCGACGGCTACTACACCTGCCTGGGCCGCAACTCCGACATGCTCAAGGCCGGCGGGATCTGGGTCTCGCCCGCGGAGGTCGAGGCCCGGCTGCTGGAGCACCCGAGGGTGCTCGAGGCCGCCGTGGTCGGGATGACCGACGACCACGGGCTCGACAAGCCGGTCGCCGCCGTCGTGACCGACGGGGACGGTGACCCCGTGGAGGCGGCCGAGCTGGTCGCGTTCTGCCGCGACGGCCTGGCGCACTTCAAGGCGCCGCGGCACGTGGTCTTCGTCGACGACCTGCCCAAGACCGCGACCGGCAAGCTGCAGCGGTTCAAGGTGCGCGCGATGCTGGTCGACGCCACGGACCCCGCGCCGGACACGGCCGAGATCGTCCTCTGACCGCCGTACCCTGATCGCTCCCGGAAGGAGCCCCGATGCCCTACGTCATCGCGAGTGCCTGCATCGACGTCAACGACAAGGCCTGCGTGGACGAGTGTCCCGTCGACTGCATCTACGAAGGCGAGCGGAAGAGCTACATCCATCCCTCGGAGTGCATCGACTGCGGGGCCTGCGAGCCGGTCTGCCCGGTCGAGGCGATCAGCCAGGACCGACGCGTGCTCGAGGGCGACGAGCCGCACGTCGAGGACAACGCCGCGTTCTTCACCGAGGTGCTGCCCGGGCGGGACGAGCCGCTGGGCAAGCCCGGTGGTGCCGGCAAGGTCGGTGACCTCGGCGTCGACACGGCGATGGTCCGCGAGGCGTAGGACCCGCTGATGCTGGACGACAAGGTCCTCGTCGACGCCCACGTGCACGTCCCGGTGCTCGGCTCGCTGGCTCCGGCGTGGGTGCAGTGGGCGCACGACTTCGGGCCCGCGGGGCTGCTGGACCGGGTCTGGGACGCCGACGGGGTGCCGGTCCCGGCCGAGCTCGACGCCCTGTTCGACGCCGAGGGGGTCGACGCGGCGCTGCTGTTCTGCGAGCACAGTCCCAAGGCGACCGGGATGCAGCTCTTCGACGACCTGCTGCCGATCGTGGAGCACAACCCCTCCCGCTTCCGCCCGGTCGCCAACGTCAACCCGCACCTGCACTTCCCGATCGCCGAGGAGCTGCGCCGCCAGCTCGACCACGGCGCCGCGGCCCTCAAGCTGCACCCGGTGCACGGCGGCTTCCGCTGTGACGACCGCGCGCTCTACCCGGCCTACCAGGTGCTGGCCGAGCGTGGGGTGCCGCTGATCGTGCACTGTGGCACCAGCACCTTCCCGGGCTCGATGAACGAGCTCGCCGATCCGGCGTACCTGCTCCCGGTGGTGCGGGACTTCCCGGGTGTCGACGTCGTGCTGGCGCACGGCGGACGCGGCTGGTGGTACGACGCGGCCGGGTTCATGGCGTTGTCCCACCCGAACGTCTGGATCGAGCTCTCCGGCCTCCCGCCGCGACGGCTGCCGGAGTACTACGCCAAGTACGACCTCGCCCGACTGGCGCGCAGGTGGATCTTCGCGACCGACTGGCCCGGCGTACCCAGCACCTCCTCGAACGCCCGCGCGGTCGTCGACCTCGGTCTCGACGACGACACCGCCGCCCTGGTGCTGGGCGGCAACGCCCTGTCGGTCTACTCCGGCCTGGACCACCTGCGTCGTTGAGTTGGGCCTCGCGCCGGGTCGAGTTGGGCCTCCCGCCGGCGTCAGGACTCCGTCGCGACGTACCGGCCATCAGCCCGGCGCCGGGCCCAACTCAACGCCAGATCAGCACCGAGGCCGCGGTGGCGAGGCAGAGCAGGGTGATGCTCGCGGCCAGGAAGGCGGCGTACGCCGTGGGGGGCCGGATGTCGCGGTCGACCTGGACCACGATCCGGCCACGTCGACCGGCGTGCACGAGCACGACGGCCGCCATCGCCAGCGAGAGCCCGCACAGGCTGGCGGCGACGGGGAGCGGGAAGGCGCGCTCGTGGCGGATCAGCACCAGCAGCCCGTTGGCCACCAGGGCGAGTGCGGTGCGGGTCCAGGCCAGCGAGGTGCGTTCGCGCTGCAGCCCGGCGTCCAGCACGGCTCCCCGCGTCGAACCCCTCACCGGGTGAGGTCCACGACCACCGTCACCAGCGCCGCCGCCGCGACCAGGGCCAGGCCGATCGCCGTCGCCACGGGCAGCCCGCCGCGGGAGAGCCGCTCACCGCGCTCCATCGCCCGCTGGGTGGCCCGCCATCTGAGCAGGCCCCCGGCCGCGGTGCCTGCCGCGAGCAGCGCGAGGACGACGGCGCAGGACTCCCGGAACCACGCGGAGCCGAGGTCGGGAGCGAACTGCACCACCGCCACCGCGCCGGCCAGCAGCGCGAGGCTGGTGCGCATCCAGGCCAGGAACGTGCGCTCGTTGGCCAGGGTGAACCGGTAGTCGGGCTCCTGCGGCTCGCTCACACGTCCTCACTCACGGGCGCCAGCCTAGGTGCTCGACCTCGAGCGCGCCCGGGCCACCGCGACCAGCTCGCGCACGGGTCCGGCGGGGGGTTCGGAGCTGCCCACCCAGATCGCCCGGAAGGTGCGGGTCAGGGCCAGCCCGCGGGTGGGGACGACGACCAGCCGGCCCGCCTCCACGTCGCGCGAGACCACGCGCGGGCTCAGGAAGGCCGGCGCACTCCCAGCGGCGACCGCCTCGCGCACCGCGGTCGCCGTCGTCAGCTCGACCATCATCGGCGCCGGCTCGAGGTCGTGCGCCGCCAGGGCCGCCTCCACGACGTCACGGGTCCCGGATCCGGGCTCGCGGTTGGTGAGCGGCAGGGCGGCGACCTCGTCGGCGCGCAACGGCGTACGCCGGCGGGCCAGCGGGGAGCCGGGCGGCGCGACCAGCACGAGCTCGTCGCGCCCGACCGCGACGGCGCGCACGCCGCGCGGGGCGCCGACGCCTTCGACGAACCCCAGGTCGGCGGTGCCGTCCACGACCGCCCGCAGCACGTGGGTGGTGTTCGCGGCGTTCAGGCTGACCGTGGTGGGCCTCAGCCCCTCGCTCTCCTGGCGCTGCCGCAGCAGCACCAGCCAGCGGGGGAGCAGGCTCTCGGCGACCGTCATGCTCGACCAGACCGTCAGGTCCCGGCCGCGGTCGGTGCGCAGGCCGTCGATGGCCTGGTCGATCTCGTCGGCGAGATCGAGCAGGCGTGACGCCCACTCCACGATCACCACGCCGGCCGGTGTCAGCTCCGAGCCGCGGGCACCGCGTCGGACCAGGGTCAGGCCGATCTGCGCCTCGATCGCCCGCAGCCGCTCGGAGGCCGCCTGCTGGCTGACCCCGTGGGCTCGAGCCGTGCCGCCGATGCTGCCGTGCCGGGCGACACCGACCAGAAGTCGGAGTCCGGCCAAGTCGGGTACGCGGGAAGCCACAGGAAAGACCTTACGCTCAGCACAGGTGATGGTTGTGGGTGCACAGGATGATGCCGGCTACCGCATGCGCGGACACGGACCCAGACTCAGACCATGACCGCACTCGACGACCGCACCGAGACCGCGCCTGCGGCCGACCACGTCCCGCACCGCAGCCTCCTCGCCGACCTCCAGGGGCACCCGGCGTTCGGGTTCGTCGGGCCGAACTGGTTCGCCTCGGTGATGGGCACGGGCATCGTCGCCAATGCCGCGGCCACCCTGCCGTTCCACGTGCCGGGGCTGATGGTCGCCGCGCGAGCGATCTGGGTGCTCGACGTGCTGCTGCTGGGGGTGATCACCACCGCCACCGTCATCCACTGGGTGCAGCACCCGAGAACGGCCCGGGGACACCTGACCGACCCGGTCATGTCGCACTTCTACGGCGCTCCGGCGATGGGCCTGATGACCGTCGGTGCCGGCGCCCTGCTGGTCGGCCAGCCGCTGGTCGGTCAGTCGGCCGCGGTCGGGATCGATGCGGTGCTGTGGACGGCCGGAACGCTGCTCGGGCTGTGGACCGCCGTCGCGGTGCCGTTCCGGGCCTTCACCCAGCACGAGGTCCGGTCGGACTCGGCCTTCGGTGGCTGGCTGATGCCGATCGTGCCCCCGATGGTCAGCGCGGCCACCGGTCCGCTGCTGATCCCGTTCCTGCCCGCGGGACAGGCCCGGCTCACCCTGGAGCTGGCCTGCACGGTCATGTTCGGGCTGACCCTGGTCGCCAGCCTGGTCGTGATCACCCTGATCTGGAGCCGGCTGGTGCACCACAAGGTCGGCGCGGCTGCCGCCGTGCCCACGCTGTGGATCGTGCTCGGCCCGCTGGGGCAGTCGATCACGGCGACCCACAACTTCGGCGCCAGCGCGCCGGCGACCCTGCCCGCGCCGTACGGCACCGCCTTCGCGGCGATGGCGCTGGTGTACGGCGCGCCGATGTGGGGGTTCGCGATGCTCTGGGGCGCGCTGGCGATCGCCGTGACCGTGCGGACCGTGCGCCAGGGGATGCCGTTCTCGCTGACCTGGTGGTCGTTCACCTTCCCCGTCGGCACCGTGGTCACCGGCACCTCGGGCCTGGCCTCGCTCACGCACGCCGACTTCCTGGTCGTGGCGGCCGGGCTGTTCTTCGTCGGGCTGGTCGGGGCCTGGGTGACGGTCGCGATGCGCACCGTGCGCGGCGTCTACCGGGGTCACCTGCTCCGCGCACCCTGCTGAGCGCTAACGTGCCGAACATGGACCTCATCGACATCCCCGCCGCCGCCGGCACCGCCCAGGCCTACGTCGCCCGCCCGGAGGCCGGCAGCGGCCCGGGGGTGCTGTTCTTCATGGACGCGATCGGGGTCCGCCCGCAGATCGCCGAGATGTGCGACCGGATCGCGAGCTGGGGCTACGTGGTGCTGGCGCCCAACGCGTTCTACCGCGACGGTGACGTCGACGCCGTCGGCCCGCACACCGACCTGCGCGAGCCGGGGGAGCGCGACGCCTTCTTCGAGCAGGCCATGCCGCGGGTGGGCGCTCTGACCAGCGACCTGGCGGTGCCGGACATCACGGCGTACCTCGAGGCGCTGCAGGGTCTCGACGGGGTCGAGGGCCAGCGGGTGGGCGTCACCGGATACTGCATGGGAGCCCGGCTCGCCGTGCGTGCGGCCACGGGCCACCCCGACGTCGTGGTCGCCTGCGGCGGCTTCCACGGCGGCGGCCTGGTCACCGACGAGCCGGACAGCCCGCACGCCGCGCTCGACCAGGCGCGGGCGGCGTTCGTCTTCGGCCACGCCGACAACGACACCTCCAACCCGGCCGAGGCGGTCGAGCAGCTGGGCCAGGCGCTGAGCTCGGCCGGGCTGACCGCCTCGAACGAGATCTATCCCGGTGCCCCGCACGGCTACTCGATGGCGGACACCTCGATGTACGACGAGGGTGCCGCCGAGCGGCACTTCAACGAGCTGAGGGCCCTGCTCGACGGCAACTTCTAGAGGCTCCGCCCAAGGAGGCCGTCCGGTCTGGGAGGGTTTGGCGGGCTATCACCGAAGGCCCGGCTCAGTTGGTCCGCCCACCCGTGGGCGATTCCGCGCGCCGGGTTGCGCCCACGGGCTAGTTTGCCTGCGTGTCGCCGGTTCGCAGCGTGCTGTACCTCGATCTCGAGGACGTGCTCCGTGGCCTGGCCGACGTCGATCCGGCGCTCGCGATCCGCTTCGTCGAGGAGCCGCGGCGCTGGCTCGACCGGCTCGCCGCCGGCTCCGTGGGCGAGGCGTCGCGCCGGTGGCTGGTCCTGCGCTGCTACGTCGACCCGGCCGGGTGGGTCCCGCACCCGGCCAGGGAGGGGGAGCGGCTGTACCTGTCCACCCTGCGCTCGACCTTCGCCGAAGCCGGGTTCGAGGTGATCGACTGCCCCTCCCCGTCGCAGACCGGCAACGGCGCGCTCGTCCGGCTGGTGATCGACGCGGTCGAGGCCCTGCGGGCCGAGGTGCACTTCGAGGAGTTCGTCATCGCTTCGCGAGCCCCCGACCTCGCGCCCCTGCTGGTGCGCCTGCGGGCGTCGGACCGGCGCACCACGTTGCTCTCCCCGGGCGAGCCGGCCGCGCACCTGGCAGCGGTCGCCGACCGGTCGATCACCGACCAACGCCTGAGGGACCTCCTGCGCGAGAGCCCGCCGAGAACAGACCCGCTGCCCCACGGGCCGGGGGCCATCGACCTCACTGCGCTGGCGCGTGACCTGCGCCGGGAGCTCGGCACGGTCACGATGCCGAGTCGGTGGTTCCGCTACGACGACCTCGCCCGGGTGCCGGACGGGGAGGACACGAGCGGGCCGGACGAGCAGGCGCCGGAGTCGCGCGGTTCGCGGCGTCTGCAGCTCGTCGAGGCGCCGACGGCAGCAATTCCCGTCCAACGTGGACCGTCGACGCGCACGGACCGGGACCCGGAACATCTCGGCGACCCGGTGGGGATCGACCACGGGCTCAGGTGAGGTAGCGCGGGGCGAGGTCGGCGCCCTGTGCGCCGAACGCCGCCAGGTCGGCGTCGAAGACGGCTTGCAGGAGGCCGTGGTCCGCCAGGCCCGGGGCACTCACGACCTCGCCGAGGGTGATGCCGGCCAGGGCCGCGTCGACGACGTTCGCCGCGGACATCCGCGGGACCGCGGAGAGGTCCATGCCCTGCACCTCGTGGAACTCGGTCGCGACGACGCCCGGACAGACCACGTGAGCGTGCACGCCGGTGCCCGCGAGCTCGGCGTCGAGGGTCTGGGTCATCGCCACGGTGCCGGCCAGGGTGCCGACGTACGCCGCGCGCCGGCCCTGCGGAGCGGGCGCCGGTGCGGGGGCGGCGAAAGCGAGCATGCCGGCCACGTTCACGATGGTGCCGCGGCCGCGGGCGATCATCCCGGTCAGCGCCGCGCGGCTGAGCATGACGGGTGCGACCGCCTTGACGTGCAGGAGCTCGCGAGCCCGCTCGGCCGGCAGGTCCGCCATCGGCATGTAGTGGGCGACGCCGGCGTTGTTCACCAGCATCGTCAGCGGCTCGGCCACGCACAGCTCGGCCACCGTGTCGATGCCGGCGTCGGTGGCCAGGTCGGCGATGACGACCCGGGTCATCGTCCCCGGCAGCGCCTCGGCGAGATCCGTGAGGCGGGACTCCCGGCGCCCCACGACGATCAGGTCGTAGCCGTCGACGGCGAGGCGCTCGGCGAAGGCCCGTCCGATGCCCGAGGACGCCCCGGTGACGAGTGCGAGTGGTGACGTGGTGCTGCTCTGTTCGCTCATGGGTCGAGCCTGCGACCCTCGAGGCGGCTCGACCAGTCGCCTCCTCTTCCTAGGACCCGTGGTCCCGGTCGGACCGGTCTGTCAGCCGACGAGGTCCTGGGTGCCGAGCACGACGGCGAGCGCGAGGCGCTCGGCGTCGTCGGTCCCGGGATCGGCGGAGTAGACCATGATCCGCACGTCGTCGGTGGCGACGACGAGAACGTCGCAGTCCACGGTGATCCGCCCGACGGCCGGGTGGTCGATGGTCTTGCGCTTCGACCGGCCCTGGTCGGAGACGAGCTCGTCGGTCTCCCAGAGCGTGCGGAAGCGCCCGCTGTGCGCCTCCAGCTCCGAGACCAGGCCCTGCAGGGCGCGGTCGGCCGGGAACCGGCTGGCGGTCCGGCGCAGGTCGGCGACGATGCCGGCCTGGAAGTCGGCCAGCTGGTCCGGGGACTGGACGGCCCGCGTGCCAGGGCCGACGAGGTTGCGCCAGACCGCGTTGCGCTCCAGCCCGCGCCAGGTCGTCGTGTCACCCATCAGGGCGTCGTACGGCTGGTTGGCGACCAGGAGGGTCCAGCTCGCGTCGTAGACGGCAGCTGGGGTGTCGGCGAGCCGATCGAGGAGCCGCTGCACGCTCCCGGTGATGCGGGACGGCACGACGTCCGGTCCGGGCGCGACGTGTCCGGCGAGCTCGTAGAAGAAGGCGCGGTCCGCGTCCGAGAGGCGAAGGGCGCGTGCGAGGGCCTCGACGACCTGCAACGACGGTGAGGTCGCTCGCCCCTGCTCCAGGCGGGTCAGGTAGTCGGTCGAGATCGCGGCCAGCCCGGCGAGCTCCTCGCGCCGCAGCCCGGCCGCGCGTCGCCGGCTGCCCGAGGGCAGGCCCACGGCCTGGGGGGAGACCCGGTCCCGCCACCGACGGACCGTCCGACCGAACTCACCGGGGTTCATCACCCCAGTGTGCGGGGGCCCGGGGCGCTTGTCCTGGTCCCGGCAGTCCTACCCCCGCGGTACCGACCGGTCAGGGCTGGATGTTCTCCAGGTCGTCCAGCAGGGCGGGGTGGGTCGGTGTCCAACCGAGCTGCTGCCGGGTGTGGGTGCTGGACGCGGGCTGGTCCATCGCGAAGATGGGCCCGAGCGGGCCGTAGGTCTCCTCCGGGACCGTCTCGACGGGCAGTCCGAGACGGGCGCCGATGACCGCGGCGATGTCGCGGACGGCGTCGCCCTCGTCGGCCACCGCGTGCCAGGAGGTCCCGGCCGGCGCCTTCTCCAGGGCCAGCCGGAACAGGACGGCCGCGTCGAGCGCGTGCACGGCCGGCCAGCGCTGGGTGCCGTCGCCCGGGTAGCCGGAGACCCCGGTGCGGCGCGCGATGTCGGTCAGCAACCCGGCGAAGCCGCCGTTGCCCTGGTTGTGGACGGTGCGTGGCAGCCGCACGGCCGAGCCGCGGACGCCCCGGTCGGCCAGGTCGAGGATCGCCTGGACGGCACGTCCGCGACCGCCGACCGGGCCGTCCGTCGAGACCGGGTCGGCCTCGGTGGAGACCCGCCCCGGCCCGAACGGCGTGCCCGAGACCGTGACGAACGGGCGGTCGCTGCCCAGGAGCGTCTCGCCCAGGGTCATGAGTGCGGCGCTCTCCTCCTCGACCGCGTGGGCGAGGGTCTCGGGGCTGCTGAAGTCGTTGGCGAAGGCCAGGTGGATCACCCCGTCGGCCTGCTCGGCACCGGTGCGCAGCGCGGCGAGGTCGGCGAGGTCGCCGCGCTGCACCTGCGCTCCCCGCTCCTCGAGCGCAGACGCGCTCGCCTCGGAACGGGCCAGGGCAAGCACGGTGTGGTTGTGCCTGCGGAGCTCGGCGACGACGGTGGAGCCGATCAGGCCGGAGCCGCCGGTGACGAAGACGTGCATGGGATCTCCTCGAGCGAGTGATGGGACCTTTGTCCCGTCAGGCTAGCACCGTGATGGGACAAGAGTCCCATCGCTATGGTGGACGACATGTCTCGATGGGTGCCAGGCGCGCGTGAGCGGCTCGTCGTCGCGGCGGTCGACCTGTTCACCGAGCAGGGGTACGACGCCACGACGGTCGCCCAGATCGCCGAGCGCGCCGGGATCACGAAGAGCACCTTCTTCCGGCACTTCCCCGACAAGCGGGAGGTCCTCGTCGCCGGGCAGGAGGCCCTGAGCCAGCTGCTGGTGGCGGGGATCGGGGAGTCGCCCGAGGGCGCCACCCCGCTCGAGGCGGTCGCCGCCGGCCTGGAGCGGGCCTCGAGCGCGATGGGCTCGACGAACCGCGACCTCGGCCCCCGCCTGAAGGCGGCGGTCGCCGCGAGCGCCGAGCTCCAGGAACGCGACGTCCTCAAGAGCGTCGGTCTCGCGGCCGCGATG
Source organism: uncultured Actinomycetota bacterium (assembly GCA_963843875.1). Classification (GTDB taxonomy): domain Bacteria; phylum Actinomycetota; class Actinomycetes; order Propionibacteriales; family Nocardioidaceae; genus Marmoricola. The sequence goes on from CAWJMC010000005.1 coordinate 790,145, forward strand.
ACCACCGCCCTGGTCGCGCGCGGCGTGCCCGACCCGCTCGCGCAGCTCGCGGGCGAGCTGGGGGTCCTGGCCTTCAAGCGGGGCTTCGCCGAGTGGTCCGAGACCGAGCGTGACGCCGACGACGCCCTGGCGCCGTACGCGTTGGCGGCCCTGGACGAGCTGCGCGCAGCGAGCGCGTCGCTGGGATGACCAGGGCCGAGCCGGGGGAGGAGCGGCCCGCCCGCGCGGTCCTGCGTCGGCTCCGACGCAGCAACGGCAGCCTTCGGGCACGGCCGCCGATCTGGGTCCGTCTGCGCGGGCGGCCAGGTGTACGTGCGCACCTGGCATCGACGAGACACCGGCTGGTTCGCCCACGCCCTCACTCCTCGTCGAGCCAGGATCCGCGTCCCGGGACTGGAGGCGGACGTCACCTTCGAGGACGTCGCCGGTGCGATGGGTGGGCTGGCGGCCACCCTGCAGCTCGACCGTGAGCAGGTCGGGACGACGTGACCGAGGCCCTCGTGGGCACACACCGACGGGGTGGCCGCGATCGCGTGCAGGACGCCGCGGGATCTGGCGCGAGGGCGGGCCCCGGCGGTCTGCTGCCCGCCTGACCGGTTCGTCTCTCGAACCTGTGTCGCACCACGGCTTCTCACAGTCGTGCGGCGGTGCGCACCAGTCCGGCCACGCCGGTCGAGGTGCTGTGGGGCGGCCACGCGATGACCGTCGTGACCTGGGGTGCGTCCGCGAGCGGCACGATGGCCAGTCCGTCGCGGAGGTTGGCGCGCGCCGACTCCGGCAGCACGATCGCCGTGCGACCGAGCAGCACCAGCTGCAGCACCTGGGTCAGGTCGCGCAGCTCGGGACCCGGTCCGTCGGGGTAGGTGCCGTCGAGGTGTGGCCAGCGCGGCATGGGCAGGCCCGGGATCGAGGCCGCCTCGGCGACCGTCAGTGAGGTCAGGCGGCTCGCGGGGTGGCCGGAGGGGAGGATCAGGACCTGGTCCTCGACGGTCAGCGCCTCCACGTCGAACCCGCTCGTGTCGTCGAAGGGATGGTGCAGGATCGCGACGTCGGCGCGGCCGTCGCGCAGCATCGCGGCCTGGTGCCCCGGCGGGCTCAGCACCACCTCGATGTCGACCGCGTCGGGTTCGCAGGCATAGGCGTCGAGGAGCTTGGCCATCAGCTCGCTGGACGCGCCGGCCTTGGCCGTGAGCACCACCGAGACGCCGCCGGCCGCGTCAGCCGCGCGGCGGGTACGTCGCTCGGCTGCCTCGAGTGCCGCGAGTGCCGTCCGCCCTTCGCGCAGCAGGGTCTGGCCGGCGTCCGTGAGGGCCATGCCCCGGGGTCCACGGACGAACAGGTCGGCCCCGAGCCGGCGCTCGAGCTGGGCGATGGCACGCGACAGCGGTGGTTGGGCCATGCCGAGACGCTCGGCCGCCCGACCGACGTGCGTCTCCTCGGCGACGGCGACGAAGTAGCGCAGCTCACGGGTCTCCACGTCGCTGAGACTACGCCGCTGGCCTGGCGTCATACCCGCGCGGTATCGAGATCTGTCCGATCGGTGTTGGAGCCGAGCAGGTGCCGGCACAAGATCGGGACATGACAGAGAACAGCACCGCGAAGAAGACAGCACTGGTCACGGGCGCCAACAAGGGCATCGGCTACGAGATCGCCTCCGGCCTGGCCCGCCTCGGGTTCCGCGTCGGCGTCGGCGCGCGCGACGCGGGTCGCCGCGACGAGGCCGTGGAGAAGCTCAGGGCCGGCGGACACGACGTGTTCGGCGTCCCCCTCGACGTGACCGACGACGCGAGCGTCGCCGCCGCAGCGACCCAGCTCGAGGAGCAGGGGGGTCTCGATGTCCTCGTCAACAACGCCGGCATCACCGGCGGCATGCCGCAGGAGCCGACCAAGGTGAGCGCCGAGCAGGTCCTCGCCGTCGTCGACACGAACGTCGTGGGCGTCATCCGGGTCACCAACGCGATGCTGCCCTTGCTGCGGCGGGCCGCAGCACCACGCATCGTCAACGTCTCGAGCACGGTCGGATCCCTCACCCTGCAGACCGCGCAGGCGGAAGCCGTCGGCCCGATCTCGGCCGCGTACTCGCCCAGCAAGTCCTACCTCAACGCCGTCACCATCCAGTACGCCAAGGAGCTCAGCGCGACCGGCATCCTGATCAACGCCGGGTGCCCCGGGTACGTCGCGACCGACCTGAACGGCCACCAGGGGACGCGTACGCCCGAGCAGGGTGCCGCGGTCTTCCTCACGCTCGCCACGCTGCCGGACGATGGCCCGAGTGGCACCTTCAGCGACGAGACCGGCACCCGGCCCTGGTGAGCCGGAAGCGGCGTACGACGCGGATCTCGTGCGCCGCCTCGCGCACCTTGGGGGCGGGGCATTCGTGGGCGAGTGCTCGGGGAGGGCGAGATGACGCCTGGGGTCCGTCAGCTGGGTGAGCGGCGACTCCGGCGAGCCTGGAGACCGATCACCACCACGGTCACCAGGATGGCGAGGAGCAAGGAGTAGTGGTCGATCCGGTGGACGACGTCCACGGCGGGCTTGCCGATGGCGTAGCCCAGGCCCACGACGGGGCCGACCCACAGCAGCGTGCCGAGCAGGTCCAGGGCCAGGAACGTGCGCAGGCGCATCCCGGACAGGCCAGCGGCCGCGTAGACCAGCAGCGAGGGGAGCGGCAGGTAGTAGGCGAGCACGATGGCGGCCGGCCCGAACCGCTCGGCCGTCCGCTCGAGCCGCGCGGATCTCGCCGCACGTCTCGCCACTCCACGTGGCGAGGAGTCGCGGCCCAGGAACAGGTGCAGTGCGCGAACGCCCCAACGCCGCCCGGCCCACCAGAAGATCCAGTCGAACATCATCGTGCCGGGCACGCCAGCGACCACCGCGAACCACAACGGCACCTCGCCGAGCCGACTCTGCGCCCCGACCGTGACCTCGGCCAGGGTCGACCCGCTGACGATCTCCAGCAGCAACGGGTGTGACCCGATCAGCGCCGGCACGAGCGGCAGCATCACGAGCGAGCACGCGAAGTACAGGCCGATCAGCAGTGTGATCGCGATGTCGGCCCGTCCGGCGACCGCACCCCATGGTGTCGGCAGGTGGCTTGGGTCCTGTGGCTCCAAGCCATCCTCGGCGATGGTCATCGGTCCGAGTCTCCCACCCGTACGGTCAGTCTCCGTCGACACCAGGTGTCGAGGACTCACTCGCTCGAAGGCAGGCGTACCGGGAGCCTTGCTCGACGGCCATACGCAGGGTCATCACGCAGGTCAACCTGTCATCTGATCGTGCAGCAGACCCACCTGATGTGCCAGCAGATCGAGGACGTGCTCACCCGGGCCCAGCAGGCTGGCCAGGCGCGCTCCGACATGTCCCGAGCCGACATCGTCAACCTCATCTGGTCCAACGGCCGGATGATCGACGCCACCAGCGTCGCCGCCCCCGACGCCTGGCGGCGTCAGCTCCACCTCATGCTCGACGCCTACCGAGCCGAGCGCGCCCACCCGATTACCGAACCGCCCATGACCGAGCAACAGCTCTACGACGCCATGGTCCACCTCAACCAATCGCGGTGAGAACGCACGGCCCAACCAGCTGGAGCCGGTGCGACTGGCCCTTTCTGCGTGCACGCTCGACACGTACTTGGACGTCGCTCGATGCGCACGTGAGCGTCCGCCGCGGTTCCGCCGATTCTCATCTACGCACCGGAGCTTGCGGGTCGTCCGCTTCTTGGTCACCGCCCCAGTCACGCCGCACGAGTTCGTTTCGGGCGAACGTCGTTTCGCCATGACTGGGGCCTGCCGGGTCGAGCGCCGCCTTCACCGAGCAGGCGCTGCATTGCCTCCAGCTCCTGACCCAGCGGGTCGCGGCGGGTCCGGGGGCCGCAGGAGCCCAGCAGCCGGCTGAAGTCGGCGGCGGCCTTGGCGATCCGCTCGCTGAGCCCACCGCTCACGTCGTGGTTGCCGAAGTCCTCCGTGGCGGCGTACACCCCGGTCGGCGAGACCACGGCGTGCAGGTAGGAGAACATCGGGCGCAAGGCGTGCTCGAGGACCAACGAGTGCCGCTCGGTCCCTCCGGACGCACCGATCAGCACCGGCATGTCGGACAGGGTCAGGTCGGGCAAGATGTCGAAGAAGCACTTGAACAGTCCGCTGAAGGAGGCGTTGAAGGCGGGTGTCACCGCGATCACACCGTCGGCCGCGGCGACCTGCTCGAAGACCTGCTCCAGCTCAGGCGTCGCCCGCCCGGTCAACATCGCGTCCATGACCGGTCGTCCGATGCGCCGCAGCTCCGACGCGGTCTGCCGACAATCCTCGCCGACGCCCGACGAGCAGCACTCACCTTGTCAGCGGAACTCGCTGGCGCGGGCCCGGGAGGACACTGCGGGGCGACTCAAGAATCCAGCGCGGTCGACCTACCCCCGCGAATCGACACTTCGGATCAGTCACTTCCCGGACCCGCGGCACCGAGACTACAACCTCGCCCACCACTCGGAACAGTTCCCTCGAAAAAGCTCTCGAAGCGACCGGTTGACACAGAGGGGGGAGCCTCCATAACGCGGGTCAAGACCGGTGGCGGTGGCGGCTGCCGGGTGACGTTCAATCCGTCACGGGCAACTGTTATGTCTCAGGACATCGGTGACAGTTCTGAGACATCACACTGATCAGCCGGGTGAAATAGACTTGACGCTCGAACATGTGTTCGACTACAGTGAGGTCATGACCGCAGCACTCGACCTCGCACCGGACCCCGGTCCGCTCGCCGCAGGCGTGGGCGAGGTCAACGCGACCCTGGACCGGATGTTCGCCGGCGTCGACGACGACCTCGCACCATCCGAGTGCGCGGGTCTGGTCGGTGACCTGGAGCGGATCGGGCGTCGCTTCGATGCCCTGAAGCTGCGACTCGTCGCCCGCGGGGAGACCGCCGCGGCCGCTCGACGTGACGGGTTCCCCGACAAGGCGGCCTGGTTGGCCCGCCAGACCCGCCAGTCCGGACCGGCGGCCGCCCGTCAGGCGCGGCTGGCCGACGACCTCGGCACGGCTCCTGCCACCGGTGACGCGCTGGCCGAGGGTGCGCTCTCGGCCGAGCACGCGGGCGTGATCACCCACGCCCTGGCCCAGCTCCCGGCCCGGGTCACCGCCCAGCAGCGTGCCCGGGTCGAAGCCGACCTGGTCGCGATGGCCGCGCGGTTCGACCCCGCGCAGCTCCGCCGGGCCGCCCGACGCGCACTCGCCTCGATCGAGCCCGACGAGACGGTCGTCGACGCGGCCGAGAACGAGCAGGTGACCACCGAGGAAGACACCGCCTACGCCACGTCGTCGTTCACGTTCCACGTCAACGACGACGCCACCGTGACCGGACACTTCACCGTCCCGGCTCTTCAGTTCTCGTTCCTGCGCAAGATCCTCGAAGCGATGACCGCACCGCGACGCAACACCACTCCCGGTGCACGAGCAGGCAGCGACCCGGCCACAGATCACAGGACCGACTGGTCGACCCGCCGCGGCCAGGCCTTCGCCGCCCTGCTCGAGCGGCTCCCGACCGACCACCTGCACGCCAAGACCGCCGCCACCGTCGTGGTCCACCTCGACCTCGACACCCTGCGCGGACACCTCAAGACCGCCCGGCTCGACACCGACGACCAGGTCTCCGCCGGCCAAGCCCGACGGCTCGCGTGCTCGGCCGGGATCCTGCCCGCGGTCCTCGGCGGGAAGTCCCTCCCGCTCGACCTCGGCCGCACCCGACGCCTGTACTCCGACACCCAACGCATCGCGCTGTCGATCCGACACACCCACTGCGCCGCCGCCGACTGCCAACGACCGTTCGCCTGGTGCGAGATCCACCACCGAAAGCCCTGGAGTCACGGCGGACCCACCGACCTCGCCGACGCCGTACCGCTCTGCGCCTGGCACCACCGGCGGATCCATGCGATGTAGCTGCGGTGGTGAGGACCCGGGCCACCCGGGCAGTTCGGGCGGCCCGGGCAGCTCAACTGGTGCCACGGTCTTCCCCTGCAGGACCGGGAACAGTTCGGTCGGCGTTCATCGGCGCCGGCCCGTCATACCTGCAACGAGCGACGGGGGTTGCGGGTCACGGTCGCGTCGTCGCGATCGCGCGGGGCTCAGTCCAGGTCCGGGACCTGGCTGGCCCGCTCGGTGAAGACGGGGTCACGCTTGTCGAGGAAGGCGGCCACGCCCTCCTTGCCGTCGCCGACCGAGGCGTGCCACATCGCGATGCTGTCGCGCCGGTGGGCCTCGATCGGGTGCGCCGAGCCAGAGCCGGCGTACAGCAGCCGTCGGGCCATCGCGATCGCCGCGGGCGAGCGGTTGGTCACGAACCGGCGAGCCAGTGCGTACGCCTCGGGGAGCAGGTCGTCGGGGGCGTGCACCGAGCGCAGCAGCCGGCCCTCGAGGGCCTGCTCGGGGGTCAGGACGTCCGCGGTGTACACCCACTCGAGGGCCGTCTGCAGGCCCACGATCCGTGGCAGGAAGTACGACGAGGCGGCCTCGGGCACAATCCCGAGCCGGCCGAAGACGAACCCGATCCGGGCCTTCTCCGAAGCCATCCGCACGTCCATCGCCAGCGTCATCGTGGCGCCGATCCCGACCGCGGCACCGTTGATCGCGGCGATCACCGGCTTGTCGCAGGCGTGGATGGCCAGGGTGAGCTTGCCGCCGGTGTCCCGCACGCCGGACTCGAACGGCTCCTCGGTCAGCCGCTCGCGCAGGTCTGCCGGCGTCGGGTTCGCATCCTCGTCGAGGCCGAACACGTTGCCCTCGGCCGAGAGGTCCATGCCGGCGCAGAATGCGCGACCGGCTCCGGTCACCACGACCGCGCGCACCTCGTCGTCGGCCCGCAGGCGCTCGAAGGCCTCGATCAGCTCACGCGCCATCACCAGGTCGAAGGCGTTGAGCGCGTCGGGACGGTTCAGCGTCAGGGTGAGGATGCCGTCGGCGTCGACGGCCCAGTCGAGGGTCGCATAGCTCATGGCGCCGATCGTCTCAGCCTGGGAACGGATCGGCTCAGCCGGGCAGCCCGCTCGCGGTGCACAGTCGCTTGGGGATGGCCGACGTCCGGTCGGTCTTGATCAGCTTCATCAGCGCCAGCGCACGATCCCGGTCCCAGTGCACGGCCAGGTCGCTGATCGGCATCGAGCAGGTCTTGCCGCTCCCCCCGGTCGTGTGCGACATCGCCCAGGCGAAGCGGGCCAGGGCGAGGGGACTCATCCCCTGGCCGATGGTCAGCGTGTTGGACCCGGCCTTGGCGACCGCGAGGTAGCGGAACGGGTTCAGCACGGTCATCGGCGACTTCACCTTGTCGCCGACCTGGGCCACGATCTTGCGCTGGTTCGCGGCGCGGTCGATGTCGCCGAGCTGCTGGGTGTGCCGGCTCCGGCTGTAGCCGAGCGCCGTGGCGCCGTCGGCGTGCGGGTGGCAGCCCTTGGACAGGTGCAGGTTGGCGAGCTTGTCATCGAGCCGCTTCTTGGTGCAGATCCGCACCCCGCCGACGGCGTCGACGGCGTTGACCACGCCGCCCATCCCGATCTCGACGTAGTCGTCGACCCGGACCCCGGTGTCCTGCTCGATGGTGCGGGTCAGCAGCTTGGGGCCGCCGTAGGCGTAGGCCGCGTTGATCTTGGTGGTGCCGTGCCCCGGGATCGGCACGAGCGAGTCGCGGGGGATCGAGAGCAGCACGTTGGGCCCCGAGCCGACGTGCAGCAGCATGATGGTGTCGGTGCGCTGACCGCCGGCGTTGCCGGTGCCGAGCGTGCGGCGCTGCTGCTTGGTCAGGCCCTTGCGGCTGTCGGAACCCACCAGCAGGTACGTCGTCCCGGGCTGGTCGGCAGGTCGGGAGACCGTCGGTGCGGCGTCGACCCGGTCGATGTTCGACCACGCCCAGACCGGCACGGCGATCAGGAACACCACCCACAGCGCCAGCACGGACAGGATGATCCGTCGGGCCCCGAACCGAGCGAGCAGCCCGCGCCCACGGCCCGTGCCCTGGTCCGGGCGCTGTGGAGAGCGCTCGCTGCTTCGCTCACTGTTTCGATCACTGTTTCGATCACTGGGCAACCGGGCCGGAGCGACCGGCCGCGCCGTACGGGCGCGCTCTTGCGGTCGGTCCTGCGACTCCGGGCGCGGCTGGGCGCGGATCATCCGGGTCGGCTCGGGGTCGTCGGAGGGTGGGGGCTGCTGCAGCGAGCCTTCGCTGCCGTACAGCCAGTGGTACTCCGGTTCGTCGCGACCGTCCGGGTCGCGACCGGGGGGACGCTCGGGCATGCCTGCACGCTACCCGAGGGCGACGAGGCCGATCCCGATCAGCACGACGACCGCTCCCGCGGCGCGGCGCCGCCCACCGGTCTCGTGGAAGACCAGCACGCCGAGCGCGGTCCCCAGCACGATGCTGCTCTCGCGCGTCGCCGCGACCAGGGCAACGGGCGCGATCCGCACCGCCTCCAGCACCAGCAGGTAGGCGAACGGCGAGAGCACGGAGACCACCAGGGCCGGGCGCCGGTCCAGGCGCCACGCACCAGCCAGGTCGCCGCGACGGCGCCAGGTGCGGGGAGCCAGGGCGAGCGTCGTGACGGTCAGGCTGATCGCGTAGTAGGGCAGCGGAGGCACCTCCAGCCGGTTCACGCTGAGGGAGTCGAAGAGCGTGTAGGCGGCGATCGTCAGTCCGGTCGCCCCGCCCCACAGCAGTCCGGTGAGAACGGCGCTGCGCTCGGCCAGCCGGTCCGGCGCGCTGATCACGGCGATGCCGCCCACCACGACCACGGCACCGCACGCCGAGATCACCGCTGGTCGCTGACCGAGCACCGCCACCGACACGACGAGGGTCAGCAGGGGTCCGACCCCTCGGGCCACCGGGTAGACCAGGCTCAGGTCGCCGCGCCGGTAGCCGCGCTGCAGCACCAGGCCGTACGCCGCGTGCAACCCGCCGGTCACGGCTGCGGCGCCCACCCAGGTCCAGCTCGGGTGCGGGTGGTCGGCGACGACCAGCCAGACCGCGGCCACCGGCAGCCACAGGACGCACGCCCCCGCGGAGTAGAGGAAGACGAACAGTCCGCTGTCCGCCCGAGCCCCGCGGGCGGCGGCGTTCCACAGCGCATGACAGACCGCCGCCGTGAGGACCAGCGAGAGCGCGGTGGCAGACATCGGCAGCGATTCTTCCCCGTCACCGCTCCCAGGAGTCCTCGGGTTCCGGCGCGTCGGTCACCTGTGTGACGTATGTGGCTGGTGATACTGGGCGCGCCGCCACTTCCCCCGGCTGTGCCCCAGACAGAGAGGCCCTTGATGCCGCCCGCTTCTTCCCCCGGGTTGCTCGAGCGATCATCCGCGCCCGCCGCGCGCCGGCCGGCGCAGTCCAGTGCCGACCTGCGCCGGGTCCGATTCCGCCGAGCCGTCACCTTGATGCTGATGACGTTGGTCCTGCCGGGTTCCGCCCAGATCGCGGTGGGCAACCGCCGGGTCGGTCGGATCGCGCTCCGGGTCGTCGGCGGGCTGGTCGGGTTCGCGGTCCTGGTGCTGCTGGTCGGGCTGGTCTTCGACAGCTTCTGGTTCTGGCTGGCCGCGAACACCACGTTCCTGGCCCTGGTCCGCTTCGCCCTGTTCGCCATGGCCATCGGCTGGGCCTACCTGTTCGTGGACTCCTGGCGTCTCGGCGACCCCTTGGGGCTGCGCCAGAAGCAGCGCCTGGCCATGGTCGGGATCAACGGGGTGCTCTGCTTCTCCGTCGTCGGTGCGCTCCTGTTCGGCGCCCACGTCGTCACCGTGCAGCGCGGCGTGATCAAGACCCTGTTCACCGCCTCCTCGGTCACCGCGGCCCATGGCGGCCGCTTCAACGTGCTGCTCCTCGGTGGCGACTCTGGCGTCACCCGCACCGGGCTGCGCCCGGACTCCATCACGGTCGCCAGCATCGACGCGGACACCGGCAAGACGGTGCTGTTCGGGCTACCGCGCAACATGCTGAACTTCCCGTTCGCCAAGGGCTCGATCATGGCGAAGCAGTTCCCCAAGGGCTACCGCTGCGGCAGCGAGTGCGAGCTGAACTCCCTGGTCACCTGGGCCGCCGACCACCGCAGCCTGTTCAAGGGGTACGACGACCCGGGCGTGGAGGCCACCACCGAGGCGGTCGAGGGCATCACCGGGCTCAAGATGAACTACTACGCGATGGTCAACCTCAACGGGTTCCGCAAGCTGGTCGACGCTGTCGGCGGCGTCACCCTGACCGTGCGCGACCCGATCCCCAAGGGCGCGATCGGCGACTTCGACGGCAAGTCCTACATCAAGCCCGGCACCCGCAAGCTCAACGGCGCCGACACGTTGTGGTTCGCGCGCTCGCGGATGGCCGCGGACGACTACTCCCGGATGGCGCGGCAGAAGTGCGTGATGAACGCGATGCTGCACCAGCTCAGCCCGAAGCAGGTGGTGCTGAACTTCGGCAAGATCGCCTCGGCCGGCGCCGCGATGCTCCGCACCGACATCCCGGCCTCGGAGCTGGACCGCTTCGTCAAGCTGGCTCTCGAGGCGCGCAAGCAGCCGGTGCAGACGGTCTCCTTCGTGCCGCCGACGATCAAGACCTACGCCCCGGACATCGCCAAGATCCAACGCCAGGTCCAGTCCACCATCGGCGCCTCGAAGAAGGGCCACAAGGCGTCCGGGCCGGTGGCCAAGAAGCCCGCAGCCGGGACTTCGGAGGGCACGACCGGCGGTTCCTACGGCAACATCCACCAGGGCTACACGGCCAACGAGACCGCGGACCTCGGCGCCGCCTGCTGATCCCGGCTCACTCGGCCAGTCGGGACCCGTGCCGCAGCCACCAGGCGGCACCTTCGCGCACCTCGGGTGACGCGGTCTCGTCCGCGGCCCAGTACGCCAGCAGGGGGTTGCCGGTCATGCCGGCGGCGTACAACGCACTCGTGGTGGTCGCGCCCCCGACCTGGACGGCCTCGGTGAGCAGGTCGGCGTCGAGGTCCGAGCCGAAGTGGGCCAGCGCCACCAGTCCCCGCCGACGGGTCGAGCTCCGCCGGTCGCGGGCCCACGCCGTCACGAGGGCCATTCCCTGCGGCGACCCGACGCTGGAGACGAAGTCGAGGGCCGCGGTGCCCATGGGGTTCTGGTCGACCCGTTCGACGCCGTCCAGGGCGCGTACGACGCAGTCGCCGACCACGTGGGCGTAGGGCGGCGCCATCATCAGGAACCGGGCGAAGAGCCGCTTGCTCCAGTAGGCGTCGAACAGGGACTCCAGCGCGAGGCGCTCGAGCATCGGGTCCGGCGCGGTGTCCAGCTGCTCCGCCACGCCGGTCATCACCTCGCGGGCCACGGCCCGGCGGGCCGGTGCGGGCAGCGCCGCCAGCCCCTGCGGCGCCGGCGGCGTGCCGAGCGCCGGGCCGAGGGTGCGACGGATGCCGGCCGGCAGGCTGGCCAGCAGCTCGAACCCGGTCGAGCGACGTTCGTCGGGGAGGCCCGCCAGCGCCCGCTCGAGGTGGGGGAGCAGCGGGCGGACGGCCAGGCCGCCCTGGCGGAACATGCACTCCAGCGCCCAGGCGGCACCCCGGAAGACCTCGTCGCGCTCGTCGGCGAGGAGGCGGCACATCAAGCGTGAACACCTCGGGCGTCGGGCGTTGCCCGGCCGAGCCCAGCGTGTCGACGCGGGCCTGGGTGTCGGGCGCCAGGGCGGTCTCGATCAGAATCGCCTGCAGGCGCGGTCCGTAGGGGCCCTGCACGAGCCGCAGGAGCGCTTCCTCGCGGGTGAAGTAGCCACACACCACCGAACGGGCGTGCTCGCTGATCAACGAGGCCAGCACGGGCTCCATCAGCGGCCACGGCACCAGCAGGCGACCCTCGTCCACCGCGTCGGCGAGGTGCATCCAGTCGAGTCCGCGGGCCCCACCCTCGAAGACGGCCCGGACCTGGGCGCTCGTCGAGGCGAGGTCCGGACCACCACCCGGGCTCGGGCGAGCCGGCCCGCGCCGGGCCGACCGGGCCCCCCGGCCGAGGAGCTGGTGGCGCAGCAGCGCGACCAGACCGCGGATCGACCCGGCCGCCGCCGGCAGCACGGTCTCGAGCCGTTCGAGGTGGACCGGTGTGAGCGGCACCCGCCCGGTCTCCCACCGGCTGAGGGTCCCGGGGGAGACCCCGAGCTCGTCTGCGAGGTCCGTCAGCAGTCGCGACCCCTCGGGCCGGTGCAACCGCGAGGTCCGCACCAGCCACCCGGTCCGGGCGGCGAGGTCGACGTGCGGCGAGTCCAGGCGCGATGGGTCGTTGATCTCCTGCGAACTGCGTGCCACGACGCTCCCCGATCCGGTCCCGCTCCCGATGCTGGGCACCGTACATTCGCCCGACCCCGGATCCGGGGCCGGCCCGGTCAACCGCGGGTCCCACCGGACGTGGTGGCGTTGAGTAGGGTCGGCGGGTGTCGAACCCGGGTCCGCAAGCGCGCATCGTCGCGGTCTCGGTGACCTTCGACCGCTCCGCCCTGGTCACCCGGCTGGTCCGGGCGGTCGCATCCGGGACCGTCGTCCCGGACGAGATCGTGGTGGTGGACAACGCCTCCCGCGACGACACGGTCGCCGACCTGGAGGCCCTGGCCGGAGAGCTCAGCGTGCCGCTGCGGGTGATTCGGCTGGACTCGAACACCGGCGGGGCCGGCGGCTTCCACGCCGGGCTGGAGGAGTTCCTGGTCGGTGGGCACGAACTGGTCTGGCTGATGGACGACGACGGGGTTCCCGACCCGGACTGTCTCGAGCTGCTGCTGCCGCACGTGCAGGGACAGGGCGGCGAGCACGACTTCGTCGGTCCGGCGGTGGTCGCCGAGCACGACCCCGGTCGGCTCAGCTTCCCGATCCGGTTGCCCGGGCGCTCACGGGTGGTGCACGACCTCGTCGACGTCGAACGAGCGGCCCGGGACGGGATGATCGAGGACGTCGTGATCCCGTTCAACGGCGTGCTGCTCACCCGTGACCTGGTGCGCCGGATCGGCACGGTGCGCGAGGAGTTCTTCATCTGGGGCGACGACGTCGAGTACCTCTGGCGCGCCCGCGCGGCCGGGGCCCGGATCGCCACCGTGGTGGCGGCGCGCTTCCGGCACCCGGCCACCGACGACCTCGGCACGCCGGAGATGTTCGGCCGCACGACGTACAACCACTCACCCTCCGAGCTCAAGCACTACTGCATGTGCCGCAACAACGTGGCCAACCTCAAGCAGTACGTCGGCCCGCTCGGGGTGCTCGCGTTCTTCGTCAAGACGGTCTGGTTCTACCTGTTCACCCGGCGCGACCTGGCTCGCCTCCGGATGTCGCTGGGGGCCATGCACGACGGCTTCTACGGTCGCTGGGGCAAGCACACGAGGTACCTGCGATGAGCTCCGAGACCGTTGCCGTGGTCGTGGTGACCTTCAACCGCGCCGACCTGCTGGCCCGGATGCTGCACGGCCTCGGCGCGCTCGAGCGGGTGCCGGACGCCGTGATCGTGGTGGACAACGCCAGCACCGACCACACCGCGCAGGTGCTGGTCGACGCGGACAACCCCGGTCTGCAGGTTCTCAGCCAACCGGACAACGTCGGTGGCGCGGGTGGCTTCCACCTCGGGGTCGCGGCGGCCTACGACCAGGGCTTCGACCGGATCTGGCTGATGGACGACGACGTGGTGCCGGCTCCGGACTGCCTCACGGTGCTGATGGCGAGCGACGAGGCGTGCCTGATGGCGGTGCGGGAGGACCGCTCCGGTGCCCTGGTGGAGAAGGCGGCGCTGGTCTTCGACCTGGCCAACCCGCTGGCGATCAAGCCCAAGACGAAGATGGTGGAGACGACGTACGGCGAGCGCTCCGCGATGCCGGCACGCGTCGCGCTGGCCAACGTCGCGTTCGAGGGCTTCATGGTGCGCCGGGACGTGGTGGCGGCGATCGGGCTGCCCGACCCGTCGTACTTCATCTTCTACGACGACGTCGACTACGCGATCCGGGCCCGAAGGGCCGGCTGGACGATCTGGGCGTTGCGGGACGCCGTGCTGGTGCGCCAGCTCGACTTCGACCAGCAGCACGACCTGGCCGGCTGGAAGGGGTTCTACATGTACCGCAACCTCTTCGTCGTGCACTTCCGCTACGGCGAGAACGTCCTCGTGCGGTGCAAGCCGTGGGCGATCGCTCTCGCCGTGGTCGCGCTGAGTCCGGTTCGCGGTGGGCGGGCCGAAGCCCGTAACGTGCTTCGTGCGGTGCTCGCGGCGGGTGGGATGCGACACGTCCCCGTCGTGGCTCGACCCCGTGGCGGCACGCCCTCGTTAGGATGAGTCAGGCTCGCGTGTCGTGCGTATCGCTCGGGCGCGCTCGCCGGGACCCGCCCCCGAGCACGCAGACGTGCCGGGGAGTCGTCGAAGTGGAGTAGTTGAGTTGAATCCTGACCTTGTCGTGGTCGGCTCCGGATTTTTCGGGCTGACCATCGCCGAACGTTGCGCGCGCGACCTCGGGCTGAACGTCCTCGTGCTCGATCGCCGCTCCCACCTCGGGGGCAACGCCTACTCGGAGGCCGACCCGGAGACCGGGATCGAGGTGCACAAGTACGGCGCCCACCTCTTCCACACCTCCAACAAGCGGGTGTGGGACTACGTCAACCAGTTCACCGACTTCACCGGCTACCAGCACCACGTCTACACCAGCCACCAGGGGCAGGTGTACCCGATGCCGGTCAACCTGGGCACCATCAACCAGTTCTTCGACGCGGCGTACAGCCCCGACGAGGCGCGGGCGCTGATCTCCGAGCAGGCCGGTGAGCTCGACGGCAAGGAGCCGGAGAACTTCGTGGAGAAGGGGGTCTCGCTGATCGGGCGCCCGCTGTACGAGGCGTTCTTCGCCCACTACACCGCGAAGCAGTGGCAGACGAAGCCCGAGGAGCTCTCCGCCGACATCATCAGCCGGCTCCCGGTGCGCTACACCTACGACAACCGCTACTTCAACGACACCTACGAGGGCCTGCCGGTCGACGGCTACACCGCGTGGCTGGAGCGGATGGCGGACGACGACCACATCGAGATCCGCCTCGAGACCGACTTCTTCGACGTCCGCGACGAGTACGTCGCCAAGGTGCCGATCGTCTACACGGGCCCGGTCGACGAGTACTTCGACAACTCCGAGGGCTCGCTGTCCTGGCGGACCCTCGACTTCGAGCGCGAGGTCGTCACGACGGGCGACTTCCAGGGCACCCCGGTGATGAACTACCCCGACCCGGACGTGCCGTTCACCCGGATCCACGAGTTCCGGCACTTCCACCCCGAGCGGGACTACCCCACGGACTCCAGCGTGATCATGCGCGAGTACAGCCGCTTCGCGGGCCCGGACGACGAGCCGTACTACCCGGTCAACACCGCCGAGGACCGCGCCAAGCTGCTGAAGTACCGGGAGAAGGCCAAGGCGGAGCCGATGGTGCTCTTCGGCGGTCGGCTCGGCACCTACAAGTACCTCGACATGCACATGGCGATCGGGTCCGCGCTGTCGATGTACGACAACCTGATCCGGCCGCACTTCGCCGAGGGCGCGCCGTTCACCTCCGGAGGGGTAGCCGAATGAGCGCCACCAGACTGCTGCAGCGACAGATTCTTCCCGTCGACCGGGACTTCGACGTGCTCCCGCTCTACGTCGACCCGGAGAGCCTGGTCCTGGACGCCGACAAGTACGAGGTCGGGTCCAACCGCCAGGCCCAGGAGATGAACGCCGTCCAGATGCGCCAGGGCGCGCGGAGCGGTACGGCGCTGCACTCCGACCAGATCGAGTCCCGCCACGCCATGCGGGTGCTCGCGGGGGAGCGGCTGTCGTTCGGCACGTACTTCAACGCCTTCCCGGCGAGCTACTGGCGGCGGTGGACGGTCGTCGGTGCGGTACGCCTGACCGTCACCCTGACCGGGCGCCGGGCCAACCTGATCGTCTACAAGTCGATGGCTCGCGGCAACAGCCAGCGGGTGGCGTCGGAGACGGTGGACGTAGAGGGCTCGGCCACGCTCACCTTCGACCTGACCCTCAAGCCGTTCGTCGACGGCGGCTGGTACTGGTACGACGTCGTGGCCGGCGAGAACGACGTCGTGGTCGAGTCCGCGGAGTGGACCGCGGAGGTGCCCGACGAGAAGGCCGAGCACGGCACGGTCGACATCGGGATCACCACGATGAACCGTCCGGACTTCTGTGCCGACCTGCTCTCCCAGCTGGGGGACGACGCCGACCTGCGGCCCTACCTCGACACGGTGTTCGTGGTCGAGCAGGGCACCGACAAGGTGGCCGACTCCGAGCGCTTCCCGAAGGCCGAGGCGGCGCTCGGTGCGACCCTGCGGCTGATCGAGCAGGCCAACCTCGGCGGGTCCGGTGGCTACGCCCGGGGTCAGCTGGAGTCGGTCACGAAGGCCACGGCGACGTACTTCATGTGCATGGACGACGACGTCGTCTGCGAGCCGGAGGGCGTGATCCGCGCCGTCACCTTCGCCGACCTGGCGCGTCGCCCCACGATCGTGGGCGGGCACATGTTCAACCTCTACGCGCGCAGCCGGATGCACAGCTTCGGCGAGATCATCCAGCCGTGGCGGTTCTGGTGGCAGTCGGCCCCGGGCGTCTTCGGTGACTGGGACTTCTCCGCGCGCAACCTGCGGTCGACGCGCTGGATGCACCAGCGGGTCGACGTCGACTTCAACGGCTGGTTCATGTGCCTGATCCCGCGCCAGGTGCTCGAGGAGGTCGGCCTGTCGCTGCCGCTGTTCATCAAGTGGGACGACTCCGAGTTCGGGCTGCGGGCCAAGAAGGCGGGCTACCCGACGGTGACCTTCCCGGGTGCGGCGGTCTGGCACATCCCGTGGAGCGACAAGAACGACGCCCTCGACTGGCAGGCCTACTTCCACGTCCGCAACCGGTTCATCGCCGCACTGCTGCACTCGACGTACCCCCGCGGCGGGAGGTTGGTGCGAGAGGACCTCAACCACACCATCGCCCAGCTGGTCTCGATGCAGTACTCCACCGTCGAGATCCGGCACATGGCGCTGCGTGACGTGCTGGCCGGTCCCGATCGGCTGCACGAGCTGTTGCCGACCCGCCTGAGCGACGTCAACACCCACCGCAAGCAGTTCAGCGACGCCCAGCTCCACGCCGACCCCGACGCCTTCCCGGCGGTGAAGCGGACCAAGCCGGCCCGCAAGGGCCGAGAGGGGGCCGGGGTTCCCACCGGTCGCGCGGTCCGGCTCACCGCGCTGCTCGCACCGCTGCGCCAGCTCAAGCCGCCCCGTGCGCTGTCCCGGCGGCACCCCGAGGTGGAGGTGCGCGCGACGGACGCCAAGTGGTACCGCCTCGCGGGCTTCGACTCCGCCGTCGTGTCGATGAACGACGGCACCTCGGCTGCTCTCTACCAGCGCGACCCGGCACACTTCCGGGCGCTGACCCGCGAGACGGTCGACCTGCACCAGCAGCTGTGGCGGGAGTGGCCGACGCTCGTCGAGCAGTACCGTGGGAGCCTCGCAGAGATCACCTCGCCGCAGGCGTGGCGGGACACGTTCGCTCGATCCGCGGAGGACTCGTGAGCAACGACCAGCAGCAGAAGCCCGCCATCCCGTCGAAGAAGCCGAAGCCGGTCACCGACGAGTCGGGTCGACGCAAGAACGCGGCTCTGCGGGCGCGTCGGCTCGCGGACAAGCAGGCCGACGCGATGCCGGTGGTCGAGGCGAGTGACGCGCCCCGGCAGATGCGGACGGTCGACGCACCGCTGAGCCCGCCCTCGCCCGCCACGGGTGTGCTGGCGGTGCTCCGCCAGCCGTACATGCTGCGCCTGCTGGTGCGACGTGAGATCGCGAAGATGTACTCCGCCTCGATCCTGGGGCTGTTCTGGTCCTACATCCAACCGGCGATCCGGTTCGCGACCTACTACCTGATCTTCGGCGTGATCCTGTCGGCCCACAAGGACGTCCCGAACTTCGCGATCCACCTGTTCTGCGGCCTGGTCTTCACACACTTCTTCGCCGAGGTCTTCGGCGGCTCCACCCGGTCGATCTGGACCAACCGCACGCTGGTGCAGAAGATGCCGATCCCGCGCGAGATCTTCCCGGTCTCGCACGTCATCGTCGGCTTCTACCACATCTTCCCGCAGGTGCTCCTGCTGATCTTCTTCTGCGTGCTCTCCGGGCTTCAGCATCGACCTGACCGGCGTGGTCTGCCTGATCCTGGGCCTGGTGACGATCACGCTGTTCGCCTCGGCGGCCGGTCTGCTGTTCAGCGCGGTCAACGTCTACTACCGCGACTTCCAGAACATCGTGGGCACGATCACCAACCTGATGCACTTCATGGTCCCGATGATGTACGCCTACGCCCGGATCGAGCCGATCTCGAAGTCGCACCCGATCCTCTACCAGATCTACATGGGCAACCCGGTCGCCGACTCGGTGATCCTGGTCCAGCGGTTCTTCTGGTACGGCGTGAACGCCCACGACCTGAACCACGGGCAGATCGCCGCGGGGAACCGCGCCAACCTGGTCTTCCCGCCCGACCTGATCCTGCGGGGCTCGATCACCCTGGTCGCCTGCGTGGTGTTCCTGTGGTGGTGCCAGCGCGTGTTCACCCGCCTCGAGGTCAAGTTCCCCGAGCGGATCTGAGACGACGACGATGCCTACCTCCATCCAGGTCGACCACGTCGACAAGGTCTTCACGATGTACTACCACCGCAGTCTCAAGCAGATCGCGGTGGCAACGGCACGCCGGATGCCGATCAGCGAGAGCTTCCAGGCCCTGTCCGACGTCTCCTTCGAGGTCGAGCAGGGCGAGTCGGTGGGACTGATGGGTCTCAACGGCTCCGGCAAGAGCACCCTGCTCAAGCTCCTGAACGGCGTGATGTCGCCCGACTCCGGCACGGTCAAGACCCGTGGTCGCATCGCCGGGCTGATCGCGACGGGCGCCGGCTTCCACCCTCAGATGACCGGGCGGGAGAACCTCTACCTCAACGCCGCGATCATGGGCATGAGCGAGGCGGAGACCAACGGGCGCCTCGACGAGATCGTCGACTTCGCCAACATCGGCAAGTTCCTCGACACCCCGGTCTCCTACTACTCCTCGGGGATGTACGCCCGGCTCGGCTTCTCGGTGGCCGTGCACGTGGACGCCGACATCTTCCTCGCCGACGAGGTGCTCGCCGTGGGGGACCGGCCGTTCAAGAAGAAGTGCATGGCCAAGATGCAGGAGATCCGTCAGCAGGGCACCACCATCTTCTACGTCAGCCACGCGGCCGCCTCCGTGCGGGCCATGTGCGACCGGATCCTGGTGCTCGAGTCCGGGCACCTCAACTACGACTCCACCGTCGTCGAGGACGGTTCGGTCGACGGTGGCATCAAGTTCCTGCACTACGACGAGGACGACGGCGAGGAGACGTCCGAGGCCGAGTCCGACGAGGAGCTCGGCGCCGACATCTGAGCCTGGATCGGGGCCGGGTCCGCGGGGGCCGTACGAATCTCGATGAACAACACCGTTGTCATTCACGAATTACATCTGTGTTCTTCATTCTTGCCCCTTTTGTGAATAGTGTTTCTGGTGTGAAACTTGTTGCTCCTGTGAATCTCTTCCCCTCCCTGGAGCCACTTCCCCATGTCGATGCGAGCGTTCCAGAAGTCTCATCTGGTCACCCTGAACTCCCAGCTGATGGCGTTCGCCGTCGTGCTGTCCATGGCCATCGCGGCGGCCGGAGTGCTGCACCTCGACATCGAGGACCCCGGCGCTGACGCCGGCCGGCTGGCGCCGGCGGTGACCGAGGGTGACGCCTACACCGCCACCAAGCCGGTCAAGCCTCAGGTGCGCGAGGTGGCGGCCACGACCAAGCGCCTCACCACGGCGCCGCTCGAGGAGGCCGGGCTCACCCTGGCCCGGACCTCCGGAGTGCAGAGCGTCACCGGGTTCGGCACCGTCGGGGCCACCTGGAACGAGGACGACGCCTACGCCGAGGACGCCATCCGCTTCGACGTCCGCACCCGCAAGGCCGGCACCTGGACCGACTGGCAGAAGCTGGAGTACCACGACGACCACGGCCCCGACAAGGGTGAGGCGGCGTCCGGCCGCACGCTGCGGCTGGGCACCGAGCCCTCGGTCGTCGGCACCGTCGACGATGCCCAGTTCCGCGTCTTCACCCGCTCCGGGCAGGCGCCCGCCGGCCTGCGCTGGGTGCTGATCGACCCGGGCAAGGACAAGGTGGTCAAGCGTTCGCCCGCCATCGACACCGCCGACCTGGCCGGCACGAAGCAGACCGAGACACCGCGCACCGCCGCGGAGCAGAAGAACGCCGCCGCCGGGATCAGCCTGTCGGCGATGAAGGTCGCCCCGAAGCCGCAGATCTACTCCCGCGCCCAGTGGGGTGCGGACGAGCACATCCGTGAGCAGGGTGCGCCGTCGTACGGCACCGTCAAGGCCGGCTTCGTGCACCACACCGTCAACGCCAACAACTACACCGCGGCCCAGGTGCCGGCGCTGCTGCGCAGCATCTACGCCTACCACGTGAAGGCACGAGGGTGGCGCGACATCGGCTACAACTACCTCGTCGACCGGTTCGGCAAGATCTGGGAGGGCCGGTACGGCGGGGTGGACAAGGCCGTCGTCGGCGCCCACACCCTCGGCTACAACGAGGTCTCCTTCGCGATGTCGGCCATCGGCAACTACGACATCGCCCAGCCCCCGCAGGTCGTGATCGACGCCTACGCCAAGCTCTTCGCCTGGAAGCTCTCGCTCTACGGTATCGACGCGGCCGCCACGCACGTCTACGTGAAGAACCGCTACCTGGCCGCGATCAACGGCCACCGTGACGTCGGGCAGACGGCCTGCCCCGGCCGCTACCTGTACGCCAAGATCCCACAGATCCGGGCGATGGCGGCCAAGATCCAGAAGACCGGTTCCACGGGCTCGACCCCGGCTCCCGCCCCGACCCCGACGCCCACACCAGCACCGGCGCCGGTGATGCCGGCGACCCACATGCCGGTGCCCACGGGTGACCTGCCGCGTCGTACCAGCGTGGTCCGGGGCTCGTGGCCGGACCTGGTCGTGCGCGAGAAGAGCACCGACCAGGTGCGGGTGGTGCCGACGGGTGGTGTGTTCGGCTTCGCCGACCCGGTGACCTCGAAGGGCCCCTGGGGCTCGGAGTTCGACACCCTCGTGCCGGCCGGCGACGTGACCGGTGACGGCAAGGGCGACCTCGTCGTGCGCTCGAGGGCGACCAAGCGGCTCTACGTCCGGGCCGGGGACGGCACGGGCAAGGTGACCAAGCTGAGCCACCCGTCGACCGCGTTCGCGTCGTACCGCTGGATCAACGCGGCCAAGGACCTCGACCGGGACGGCCACGCCGACCTGGTGGTGCAGAAGGACGACGACGTCTACCTGGCCCGTGGCGACGGGAAGGGCGACTTCTCCGCACCCACCCTGCTGCTGAGCGGCTGGACCGGCGGACCGCTGGTCGGGGTGGGCGACTTCGACAAGGACGGCCGCTTCGACCTGGCCGGGCTGGACGCGACCGGGAAGCTCACGCTGCTCCCGGGCACCCCGGACGGGCTCGGTCGGCCGCGCGTGCTCGGTGACACTCCGGCGGGCACCAGCGCGGTGCTCGGCGGGGCCGAGCTCACCGGCGACGGGGTGCTCGACCTGGCCGTGCGGGACAAGGCCGGCAACGTGACCGTGCTCCCCGGTGACGGCAAGGGCGGCCTGGGCCACGCGCTGACACCGTTCCCGGTGCTGAGCGGGGTCAGGACGGTCCGGATGGGCCAGCTGTTCGGCTCGAAGAGCGGGTCCGCGGCCCAGGGCCTGGTCGGCTACGACGACGCCGGGCTGGTGGTGCGGGGCACCAACGGCCGCACCAACACCGGCGCGCTGATGGGGACCAGCACGGTCAAGGACGCCAAGGCGCTGTTCAGCCCGGGGGACTGGAACGGTGACGGCAAGGCCGACCTGGTCACCCGCAGCGAGGACGGTGACAGCCTGTGGCTCCGGCTCGGTGACGGCTCCGGCACCTTCGGCAAGCGGACCGAGCTGGTCGACGGCGTGGCCGCCCTGACCCACTTCAGCGCGGTCGGCGACGTCACCGGCGACGGCCACCCCGATCTCGTGGGGGTCAGCAAGAGCGGCCAGCTCAAGATCTATCCCGGCAACGGCAAGACCGGGTTGTGGCCGCGGATCGACGCCCCCGCGTCCCTGCGCTCCTACAACCAGATCGGCGCGGGCCTGTGGGGCGCGAGCTCGGCGGCGTCGCGGCTGTCCGCGAGTGACGGGTCGTTCGTGCCGTACGTCCTGGGCCAGGCCGCACCGCAGTCGATCGACGAACGCTACGACTGGGTCGTCGGGCACGGCGACGCGACCGGTGACGGTCGGGCCGACCTGATCGTGCGGGAGAAGGCGACCGGCGACCTCTACCTGCTGCCGGGCTCGAGCAGCGGCGGCTTCGGCACGCCGCAGTTCCTGGCCGCCGGATTCGGGGGGTACGACCTGGTCGGCTGAGCTCTCGGCTCAGCCGTTCGAGGCGAGAAGGACCCAGGGTCGGGGGTGAGCAGGTGTCACCTTCGTGGGGAGGGCCACGCGGACCGTGCGTTCACAGGCGCACGGTCCGCGTGGCCTGCTCGCTGGCGGCCCGGTGCTCCCACTTCTCCGCGACGGGACGGGCGACCCAGATCGTGGATCCCCCTCCCACCAGGGTGCTCACGAACAGGGCCACGCCCTCGGGGCTGAGCGGGTCGAGGTCGCTCAGCACCCGGTCGGGCGAGCCCTGGAGGCCGAGCAGGGTGCCCTGGTCCTGTCCGGCGTACGCCGGGTCGCCGACGCCGCCGGGCTGGCCGAGGAAGCTGTCGGGCTGGCCGGGCCACAGCGTGGCGTAGTCCAGCACCCCGGCCGGCATCGGCTCGCGCGAGGCCACGGCGAACGGCAGCAGCGCGCACCGCAGCCGCTGGGCCGCCGCCACCTCCTGCGGGAGTCCGGCCGGCCCGTCGACGAGCAGCGCCACCGGCCCGTCCTGGACCACCTCGAGCCCGGCCAGCCAGGCCGCACCGAGGAAGACCGGTCCGAGCCAGTGCGTCGGCAGGGCGAACCGGACCCGGTCGCCGGGAGCCAGGTCGAGGTCCTCGACCAGCACGCCCGCGGTCTTGGCGACCCAGTTGGCGTACGTCGTGCTCGAGAGCTCGGTGCGCTCCCCGGTGTCGTCGTCGTAGAAGGTCACGAGGGGCTGGCCCGGGTCGCGTCGCGGATCGAGGCGCTGGCGGAGGACTTCGACGAAGCTGGTCGGCACGAGCACGACCGTATCCGCCGACCGGGCACTTTTTCACCGCTGTACGCACCGACCGGTCACGAATTCGCACGAGCCGGTGGCGCGACTGACACTTTGTGCCCGGTCGGCGCTCTGGGCCGTGAATTCCTGCCCGGTCGGCGGTGGGATGATCGGCGCATGACCAACGGTGGTGCCGCCTCGTTCCATCCGCTCGACCGGTTGTGGGCGGTGGTCCCCGCCGGCGGGGCGGGCACGCGGCTGTGGCCGCTCTCGCGGGCGGCGGCCCCGAAGTTCCTGAGCGACCTCACCGGCACCGGGCGCACCCTGCTGCAGGGCACCGTCGACCGGCTCACGCCGCTGGTGGATCGTCGGGTGCTGGTCGTGACCGGGGCCGCGCACCAGGACGCCGTACGCCGTCAGCTCCCCGACCTCGCGGCCGCACAGGTGATCGCCGAGCCGTCGGCGCGCGACTCGATGGCCGCGATCGGGCTGGCCGCGGCGACGGTCGAGCGCGACGACCCGGAGGGGCTGATCGGCTCGTTCGCCGCCGACCACGTGATCAGCGACCCCGAGGCCTTCGCGGCCTGCGTGCGCGAGGCCGCCGAGGTCGCGGCCACCGGGCTGCTGGTCACCATCGGGATCGAGCCGACCTCGGCGTCGACGGGTTTCGGCTACGTCCGGGCCGGTGCCCGGATCGAGGGGTCCGAGACGGCTCGCACCGTGACGGAGTTCGTCGAGAAGCCGGACGCCGAGCGGGCCCGGCGTTCGTCGAGTCGGGGGAGTACCGCTGGAACGCCGGGATGTTCGTGGCCCGGGCGACCGTGCTGCTGGACCTGCTGGCCGAGCAGCACCCCGAGCTGGCGGCGGGCCTGCGCGCGATCGCGGCCGATCCGAGCACCCTCGACGACGTGTGGCCGGGGCTGGAGAAGATCGCCATCGACCACGCGGTCGCTGAACCGGCCGCGGCCGAGGGGCGGGTGGCGGTGGTGCCCGGAACCTTCGCCTGGGACGACATCGGCGACTTCGCCTTCCTGGCGTCGCCTGCTGACCGACGAGGACGGCGGTGGCCGTCCTCGGTGACCGCGACCGGGTCGTCGCCCTGGACAGCACCGGTCTGGTGGTGCCCGGGCGACCGGGTGGTCGCCGTCGTCGGGCTCGAGGACGTCGTGGTCGTCGACACCGGCGACGCCCTCCTGGTGACCACGCTGGACCGGGCCCAGGAGGTCAAGGGCGTGGTGGCGGCGCTCAAGCAGCGCGACCTGCACGAGCTGACCTGAGTCAGGTCGCGCTGATCAGATCCCGCCGGGCTCCGGGGCGTCGTCCATGTCGTACTTCTTCATGAAGTCCGACGACCACCGTGCCGCTGACGCCGGAGCAGTACTCCCAGACGCCCTTCTGGTCGCTCGGGCCGGTCCAGTGGGTCAGCGCGACCTACTTGCCGCTGGGGAAGGTGCCGCCGTCGTCCTTGGTGATGTACGGCGCCGCGATGAACTTGTCGCTCACGTCAGCCGGCTGCCGAGCCGCTGGAGGGCCTGGTACTCCTTCGAGCCCTGCGCTTCACGTCGTCGTCGTACCAGAGGATCGTGTAGCCGTGCTCCAGGCTGTGCACCAGCCGGGTGATGTCGGGGACGTCGGAGCGGGTGTAGAAGGTCTTGATCTCCGAGCCCTGGAGGAAGTTCGGCCGGTGCGCGCCGAAGGCCGGCGGCGCGTCGGGGTAGGTGATCGGGGTCGGCTCCGCGATGTGGTCCTGGTTGCCGGTGGCGTTCTCGGTCTTGGTCGCGCTGCACCCGGCCGAGGCCCGGCTGACCCCGATGCTCTTCAGCGGCAGCGCGTCCAGGCGGTCCTGCTCGCGCTGGTCGCCGATGTACTTGGTGATCGCAAAGCCGAGCAGCGCGACCACCACGACCCCGCAGACCCCGAGGATGCCCCAGCTGCGCAGCCGCTCCTTGCGCTGCTGCTCGCGTCGCATCTGCTCGAGCTGCGCCTTGCGGGCGGCGTTCTTGCTCTTCTTCGCCACGGGTCCGGGATTCTTCCTTGCTCGGGGGCTCTGCGCAGGGGAGTCTACGGAGTGCGTGGGCGCAGCAGCGTGCTCCCGTCCGTGCCCTCGGCCACCACCCAGCCCAGGGCGTACGTCGCCATCCCCAGCCGCCAGCGCGCCTCGGCGTCGGCCGGCCCGAGGTCGACCACGAGGTCGTCGCCCGCGGACGGCCCGGTCGGACGAGCGGTCAGCCCGACCTGCTCGAGCGCTCGCACCGTGTCGTCGGGGGAGGCGGGGGAGCCGAACGACGTCGGCTGCTCCCCGGCCAGGGCAGCCAGGACGGCCTCCCTGCTGCCGAGGGCGAACATGTCCTGCCCGACCGGGCGCACGATCGCGCGAGCGCCAGGACCGTGCTCGCCGGGCGGCAGCACCCGATCGGCGAGTCCGCGCACGCGGGTGAGGGGGCGCGCGCCGAGCTTGCCGGTGACCAGCTCGGAGGCGGCGGCGATCTCGTCGACCACCGCCGGCGCGGTCACGGCCAGCGGGTTGCCGTAGCCGTCGACCCGCCCGGCGTGGTCGTCGAGCGGCTCGATCCCGGCGACGCCGATCGCCAGGTCGGTCTGCCCGAACCGCCAGGCGCGCCCGGCGGTGTCGCTGATCACGACGGCGACGTTGCGACCGGTCCGCTGCAGCAGGCCCGCCCGGATCCCCCGCGCCGTCGCGTCGGGGTCCTCGGGCAGCAGCAGCACCGTGCCGGGCGTGACGTTGGAGGCGTCGATCCCGGCGGCCGCCAGCACCAGCCCGAGCGGGTTGACCACGATGCTGGTCGGACCGCGGCGGGCGACCACCCGGACCGTCTCCCCGGGCAGGGCCTCGTCGCGGGTGCCGGGGCGGCTGCGCCCCTCGGCCTTGCTGACCACCTTGCTGGTGAGGACGAGGACGTCCCCGTCGTGCAGCCCGTCGTGCAGCCCGTCGTGCAGCCCGTCGTGCAGCCCGTCGTGCCCGGTCGCCGACAGCACCAGCGCGGTCAGGTCGGTGCCCTCGGCGATCTCGCCGATCCCGTCGGGGGCGAACAGCTGCAGCGTGGGACCTGACTCAGCCACGGTCGAAGGCCAGGTCGATCGCGGCCCCGGCCATGTCGGCGGTCGCGTCGTGGTCTCGCATCATCAGCGGGACCGCCCGGCAGCGGATCCCGGCGTTCTCGACCCGCGCGACCTGGTCGGCGTCGACCTCGTCGACCAGCCAGCCGTCGAGGATCCCCGAGGCGCTGCCGGCGCCGTAGTGCTCGGCCACGCCGGCGGCGGAGACCTCGATCCCGCGGACTCCCAGGACCTGTCGGGCCATCCCGTGCACGTGGTCCCCGCCGACGATCCCGGAGAGCCCCACCACCGGCGCTGGGGTGCGTCGTACGGCGTCGCGGACCCCGGGCACGTCCAGGATCGGATCGACCGACACGATCGGGTTGGACGGCGGCACCAGCACCAGGTCGGCGGTGCCGATCGCCTCCAGCACGCCGGGTCCCGGGCTGCTCTCGGCCAGCCCGATCACCAGCACCTCGTGGGCGTCGACCTGCGCGCGGTGCCGGATCCAGTACTCCTGGAAGTGCACCGCCCGCCGCTCGCCGTCCGCGGGGTCGGTGATCACGACGTGGGTCTCGGTCCGGTCGTCGCTCATCGGCAGCAGGCGCAGGCGGTCCCCGTAGGTGGGTGTCAGCCAGCGCCGGCACAGCGCCTCGGTCACCGCGGAGAGCGGGTAGCCGGCGTCGAGCATCTGGGTGCGCACCAGGTGGGTGGCGACGTCCTTGTCCCCGAGCCCGAACCAGGTCGGCTCCACGCCGTACGCCGCCAGCTCGTCCTTGGCCTGCCAGGTCTCCCCGGTGCGTCCCCAGCCGCGCTCGGTGTCGATCCCCTCGCCGAGGGTGTACATCACGGTGTCCAGGTCGGGGCAGACCTTCAGCCCGTGCACCCAGATGTCGTCCCCGGTGTTGGCGACCACCGTGACCGTGGTGCCGGGTCCTCCGGGGTGGAGGCGCGGGCGACGAGGCGCAGCAGTCCCTGGATGAAGCGGGCGCCACCGACGCCACCGGAGAGCACGGTGATCCGGGCGGGCAGTGGACCAGGAGCTGGAGCAGAGGCGGTTCCGGACACCTGCGCACCCTACGAGGCGGGCCGGAACGGTGCGGTCCCGGGCGGCGGGAGAGCGACTGCGCCGATCCACCAGAGCCGACAAATCGGGCACGACGGACAGGCCCGGCCGGTCAGCGGGCTGTGCCGTTCCGCTTGACTTCCACGAGCGACAGGCATGTAATCACACCACTGTGGTTCTCCGTGGAAGGCGCGGCAGGCGTCGGCCACGAAATGGATCACAGCAGTCAGAGGCAATCAGCGGCGGGCGGTCCACCCGCCGGCGGGTCGAAGGAGCACACACGTGAGAGAGCTGTTTCTGCTCGAGGAAGACGAAGCCGAGGATGCCGGTTGGCAGGAGCGTGCGTTGTGCGCCCAGACCGACCCGGAGGCGTTCTTCCCGGAGAAGGGCGGCTCCACCCGCGAGGCGAAGCGGGTCTGCCTGACCTGCGACGTGCGCGGCGACTGCCTGGACTACGCGCTGGCCAACGACGAGCGCTTCGGGATCTGGGGCGGCCTGTCCGAGCGCGAGCGCCGCAAGCTGAAGAAGCGCGCCGTCTGAGCCGGACTGAGACTTCCGCCACGTTGTGAGCGCACCTGGGCCACAGGTTTGGCCCGGCTCGGGGTGCGGGCCATAGGCTGATCCGTCGTGCACGTCTCCGTCCTCCTGGTCAGCCACAACGGTGCCCGCTGGCTCCCCGCCGTCGTCGCCGGGGTGGAGCAGCAGACCGCGCATCCTCGAGCACCACGTCGGCCATCGACACCGGTTCGCGCGACGAGTCGGTCCAGGTGCTGCGCGGCAACGGGGTCTGGGACGTGCACAAGGTCGACGACCTGGCGTCGTACGCCGAGAGCGTCGAGCTCGGCCTGCAGCGGATCCCACGGGCTGCGGCGACGGCGAGCCGGAGTGGGTCTGGCTGCTGCACGACGACAGCGCCCCCGACCCGCACGCCCTCGAGCACCTGCTCGCAGGCGCGCCGAGGACAACCCCGGGGTGAGCCTGTTCGGGCCCAAGCTGCGCGAGTGGCCCTCGCTGCGGCGCCTGCTCGAGCTCGGGGTGACCATCTCGGGCAACGGGCGCCGCGAGACCGGCCTCGAGCGCGGGGAGTACGACCAGGGCCAGCACGACGTACGCCGGGTGGTGCTGGCCGCGAACACCGCGGGCCTGCTGGTGCGCCGCGACGTGCTCGAGCAGGTCGGCATCGACCCGGCTCTGCCGCTCTACGGCAACGACATCGACCTCGGCTGGCGCGCCGCGCGCGCCGGGCACCCCACGATGGTGGTGCCGGAGGCACTGGTCTTCCACGCCGAGGCGGCCGCCCGCGGGCTGCGCCGCGGCAGCCTGACCACGCATCACCACCGGGACGCGCGGGCCGCCGCACTGCGCACCCTGCTCGCCAACGGCTCGGGTCGCTCGTTGCCGTTCCGGTCGCTCTGGCTGCTGCTCGCGGGGCTGGTGCGCACCTTCGGCTTCCTGCTGGTCCGGGCCCCGCGCGAGGCCTGGGGCGAGCTGCAGGCGCTCGGCTCGACCCTGGGCCGGCCCGGACGGCTGCTCGCGGCCCGGCGCTCGCGCGCGCGGGCCGCGCAGGTCCCGGCCGAGGAGGTGCGGCACCTGCTGGCGCCCACCTGGCTGCCGGTCCGGCACGCGCTCGACGACGTCGGCGACCTCGGATCCGCCCTGGTCGACGTGACCCGCGAACGCATCGGCGGCCGGTCGGTCCGCACCGCGTCCACCGTCGAGCTCGACGACGAGGACTCCACGGCGGAGCCGAGCCTGGTCGGGCTGCTGCTCACCGATCCCCGGCTGTGGCTGGTGCTGGGCAGCCTGGTGGTCGGGCTGGTCGCAGCCCGCGACCTGCTCGGCGGCGGGGCGCTCAACGGCGGTGCGCTGCCGGCTGCTCCCGACGGGGTCGGGCACTGGTGGTCGGCCTGGTCTCGCCGGGCAGCACGACCTGGGCACCGGCTCGTCGGCCGCCGCACCGGGGTACCTGCTGCCGATGGCCCTGCTCGGCACGGTCCTGCTGGCCCACCCCGGCTGGGCGGTCGCCGTGATCGTCGTGCTCGGCGTGCCGCTGGCGTTCCTCTCCGCCGTCCGCTTCCTGCGCCGGGTCACCGCCGGTGCCTGGGCTCCGCTCGCGGGAGCCGCGGCGTACGCCCTGCTGCCGGTGGTCTCCGGCGCCCTCGCCCAGGGCCGGATCGGCACCCTCGCCGGCGCGATCGTGCTGCCGTGGCTGGCGACGGCCGCACTCGGGCTCGGCCGCGCCGACCGGGACCCGCGCTGGCGCGCGGTGTGGCGCACGTCGATCGCTCTCGGCCTGCTGGTCGCCTTCGTGCCGGCGGCCTGGCTGATCGCGCTGGTCCTTCTCCTGGTGCTGGTGGTGCGCGGCTTCGTGACCGACCGGAAGAGGTGGCGTCAGGCGACCTGGTGGCTCGGACCGGTGGTGATCGCGGTGTCCGCACCGGTCCTGGTCCTGCCGTGGTTCCTGGGCGTGCTGGCCTCGCCGGGGGCGCTGCTGGTCGAGGCCGGGCGAGCGGCCGTCCTCCCGCTCGACCCGGGTCCCCTGGACCTGCTGCTCGGACGCCTCGGTGGTCCCGGCTCGGCGCCGGCCTGGATCGGCATCGGCGTCCTGGTCGCCGGTCTGCTGGCGCTGCTGCGCTCCGACACCCGCGTCCGGGTGCTGGTGGCGTGGTTGGTCTCGGCCGTCGCCGCGCTGGTGCTGCTGGCCTCGACCACGGTGGTCGTCTCGCTGCCCGGACTCTCAGGCGACTTCCACCCCTACGCCGGCTTCCCGCTGCTCGTGGTGCAGGCCGGCCTGGTCACCGCGGCCACCGTGGCCGCCGGCGACCTGCGCCGTCACCTCGCCGACGCGGGTGCCGTGCTGCGGGCCCCCGTGGCCGCGCTCGGACTGGCCGCGGCGGCCCTGGCCGTCGTCGGTGGCGCGGGCTGGTGGCTGGTGGGTCAGGGCGTCACGGAGCCGCTGCACCGTGGCTCCTCGGCCGCGGTGCCGGCGTACATGAGCGAGCTGTCGCGGACCCAGCCGGCCGACGGTGTGCTGGTCCTGCGCGGAGGGCTGAGGGACGGCGTGGCCTACCAGGTGCTGCGCCAGGGCGCGCTGCCGCTCGGTGACGATGCCATCGCTGCGCTGACGCCGCCCGACGACCGGCTGACCGGGATCGTGCAGCGGTTGCTGGCCGACCCGCAGCCCGACGACGCCCGTCGCCTGGCGTCGTACGGCGTCGCCTACGTCTACGTCCCCGCCCCGGTCAGCGACAAGGTCTCCGGTGCGATCGACGCCGGAGCGGGATTCTCCCGCGCGAGCGCCGGCTCGACGGCCAACGCGTCCTGGCGCCTGCAGTACGCCGCGAGCCTGAGCAGCACCAGCAGGGCCGGCCAGCCGCTGCACCTGGTCTGGGCGGCGCTCCAGCTGCTGGCCGTGATCGCCGGCATCGTCCTTGCCATGCCGACCCGCAGGAGGACCCGATGAGCCAGCCGGGAGCGCGCCGGGCCACCAGCACCTCCCCGACCCACGCGGGGTCGGGGGGAGCGAGGTCCGGTGGCCGCGTGGCCGCGGTCGTGGTCGTGCTGCTGGTCCTCGTCACCGCCGGAGCACTGGCCCTGGCCGGGCGGGCCGACCCGGTCGCGAGCGCGGGCGCGGACACCGCCAACCGGCTGACCAGTCCCGCCGAGAGGCAGCTGGTGTGCCCGGGCAGCAGCAGCGCGTCCACGTCGTACGTCGGGCGGCTGCCGGGCAACGAGGGCGGGCGGATCTCGGTCGGCAAGCAGGACCTCGACCTCGCCGCCGGGGCCCGCACATCGATCACCGACCCGGACCGGGACCCGATCACGGTGCTGACCAGAGGAACGGCCACGCGGGGGATCTTCGCCGACCGGGCCCAGGACAAGGGTGGGATGACGAGCTGCGGCTCGCCGCGCGCCTCGTGGTGGTTCACGGGTGCGGGCGCCAACCCGGCGCACCGCTCGCGGCTGGTGATCTTCAACCCCCGTCCGGGACCGGCCGTCGTCGACGTGTCGGTGTACGGCAACCAGGGCGCGGTCAGTGGCGCCGGCCTGCGCGGCGTCTCGGTGAAGTCGGGGGAGCGTCGGGTGCTGGAGCTCGCCGACGTCTCACCGACCGACGGCAACCTCGCCGTGCACGTACAGGTCTCGCGGGGCCTGGTGGTGGCCGCCGTCGAGGACCAGACCCTGGACGTGCTCGACCCGAAGGCCGAGCCGGCCGCCGAGTACCTGCCCGACCAGCACGCCCCGGCGACCCACCTGGTGCTCAACGGGCTGCCTCCGCCGAGCGCGGTGGACACGGCCCTGCAGGTCCCGAACCTGCCGCAGGCGTTGCGAGACGGCGCCGGGCTGGTGCTGGCCAACCCCGGCGGAACCGCTGCGGTGGTCCAGGTCCGCTTCTCCGACGTCAACGGCACCCGGCTGCCGCGGGGGCTGGACAAGCAGACGGTGCCACCCCGCTCGGTGATCACCGTGCCGCTGGCCAAGCGGCTGCGCAAGCCCGGCACCGCCATCGTCGTCGACGCGGACCAGCCGATCACCGGTGGGTACGTCGTGCCGGGCGTCACCGACCTGGTGCACGCCGCACCCGGCCTGCGCTGGCGCGGTCCGGCGGCCGCCTCGCTGCCGATCGACGCGAAGCAGACCCTGGTGCTGACCGCCGACGACGGCTCCCCCGCCGACGGCTCCGGATCGAACGCCGCGCGCGAGAAGCCCGCGAAGGTGACGGTGGTCCAGCTCGGCGAGCGCGGTGCGCGGTTGAAGAGCGAGCAGATGTCGATCCCGGCCCGCAGCACCGTGCCGGTGAAGCTGACCCCGGGCGTCGCGTCGGTCGAGGTGACCGCTGCCGGCGACGTCGCGGGCTCGGTCCTCGTCGAGCGCGGCTCCACCTTCTCCGCCGTTCCCCTCGCACCGGTGCTCTCGGCGCTGCGCGTGCCAGTGGTGCGACCCGGCGCCGAGTGAGGCGTCGGTCTCAGGGGACCTCGGGCACGGGTGCAGGTGCGACGGCTCGCGGCCAGAAGGTGCCGCGGCTCAGGGCCACGACCGTGCGCACGACGAGGGCGAGCAGGGCCACGCTGACCGTCGTGAGCAGCACCGCCGCCCAGGTGCGGGCGTGGGCGGCGTGCTCCACGTCCAGCCACCGGATCGCGTCGACGAAGACCGCGGCGTAGGAGAACGAGAAGGCCCACCAGCCCGGGCCGAACGGCACCGTCCGGTACGCCGGCAGCAGTCGGAGCTGAACCAGGGCCATCAGCACGGCGTAGCCGGCCAGCGCCAGGGCCAGGGTGTCCGGGCGGGCGCCGTTGAGGCCGAACCACGCGATCCCGGCCACGACCGGAGGGGCCACCTCGATCGCCATCGTCGGCAGCAGCGGCGTCGGCAACGCGGGCTGGGTGAGCAGACGCAGCAGCAGGATCGAGCCGAGCAGCACCCAGCAGAGGATCCCGTAGCCGAACATCATCCGGGCGAGCGCGCCGTAGCCGAGCGCGGAGCTGGCGTCGGAGGCCAGCAGTCCACCCGCGACCGTCGGCAGGAAGTAGCCCGGGTGCCACTGCGCCAGGGTCATCTCCGCGAGGATCCACTGCCCGGTCAGCCAGCCGCCGAGCGCGACCGTCGCGACGATGCCGATGACGAAGAGCACGACGCCGGCGGTGCGCACGTGCTCGGCCAGCGCGACTGCGAGGAGCATCGCGACGATGCTCAGCAGCGGGACGAACGGGGCCAGCACGGGGTCGGTCAGCTCGGTGCGGAGTCGGCCGCCGCGAATCACGTCGCGCAGGTAGGCCGTCACGGTCACGGCCCACAGCAGGCCGGTCGCCACCCACAGCACGTCGGCCACGACGGCGGGCAACCCGAGCGGGATCGCGGCCCCCCACGCTTCGGCGAGACCGGCGACGCCGAAGCAGATCCCGAACAGGTTGGGGGTGAGTCGGGGTCGGGGCGGTGCCGAGCCGGCCGCCGTGGCGGCGATGCCCGGCGTCGAGGTCGTGGTGGTCATCGGTGGTTCCTCCTCGGTGTCGCGGCCCGGAGTCCGAGACGCGCCTGCCCGTCTACCCTCCAGCGCCCGCGCGGCCTCGCCAAGACCGATCTGCCGATGGAACTGATCGCCACAGGCGATGGATCGGCGTACCTTCGTCGCGTGGAGCTGCGGATCCTGGAAGCGTTCGTGGTGCTGGCCGAGGAGCTGCACTTCGGTCGTGCGGCGGCCCGGCTCCAGCTGGGTCAGCCGACGTTGAGCACGATGGTCCAGCGACTCGAGCGCGAGCTGGGCACAGCACTCTTCCTGCGCACGACCCGCCACGTCGAGCTGACCGAGGCCGGTGCCGAGCTGCTGGTTCGCGCCACCACGATCCTGGCCGACGTCGCGGACGCCGGTGCCGCCGTCCGTCGCCTGGCCGACGGCACCCGCGGCACGGTGCGGCTGGGTGTGACGCCACCCGTGGCCCCGGTCCTCGCCCCGCACCTGTTCGCCCTGCTGGCCGAGCACCTGCCCGACGTCGTCGTGCAGACCCAACGGATGTGGCTGCCCGACCTGACCGCAGCGGTGGCGAGGGGCGACGTCGACGTGGGCCTGACCTGCGGGGTGGTCCCGGCCCCGGCGGGCGTCGTCGGCGTGAGCTTCTGCGGCGAACCGCTGCTCGTCGCGCTGCGTCCCGGTCACCCGATGGCCTCGCGGACGTCGGTGAGGCTGGAGGAGCTCGGTGGAGAGGTGGTCGGTCTCGCCCGGGAGGAGCTGTTCCCTGCGTGGGCGGTGGCCCAGCGTCAGGCGCTGTCGCAGGCCGGGATCACCCCGCCGTCGGTCGAGCTGGACGAGACGGACCTGCACGCAGCGCGGTGGGCGGACCAGGCCGGCGTGGACTGGGTGCCCACCATCTCCTCGCTGAGTCCCGACCACCGCGACGACGTCGTGCTGCCGGTACGCCCGGAGGTGCTGGTGCCCTTCACGCTGCAGTGGGCGCCGACGTCGGCGCACGGCCCCGCCGTGCGCCGGTTCGTCCAGCTGGCCCTCACCGCCACGGTGCCGCCGGGATGGAGCACGCTGCCTCCGGCCGGATCATGCGCACCCTCCTGGTGAGACTCGCTACGGCGGCCATCGGTGGATGCGGGCTCAGTCCGGCTCGGGGTAGTCGGGGTGCACGTCGCCGGGCTCGACGCCGAGGATGTCGGCGACCTGGTCCACGAGCACGGCGAGGACGATCGCGGCCAGCTCGGCGCGGTCCTCGGCGCGGTGCTCGATCGGGCGGCGGAAGAGCACGATCCGGGCTCGCGCCGTCGGGGTCGCCGCCGTCAGCGACCCCAGCGGCACCCGGTCGGAGGACCACGTCTCGGGCAGGGCGGGCACGTCCTCGACGGCCAGGTCCAGGGGCGGCAGCCGGTCGACCCAGCGGGACTCGATGTCGTCGAGCACCGCCAGGGCGAGGGTGTCGAAGCGCTCGGAACGGCTGCGGTGGGCCGGCACTCCGTCCGGCGCGAGCGGTCCGAGCCGGAAGTCCGGACCGCGCGGCCCGCGGCCGCGGCGGTCCCGCAGGCCCGGTCCCGGACGCGGGTGACCGCCTCCGGACGACTCGGTGGAGCCGGTGGTGTCGAACACCCCGCGAGCCTAGTCGGCGTCCCGGCCGGTGACGGGTAGCGTCGCGACCGTGAGCAGCGAGCGAGGGTTCTCAGACCCCGGCGGGGTGCACCGGTGACACCCACCCGCCGGTGCTCGCGCACGGCCTGCGGACGCCGGGCGGTGTCGACACTGACCTACAACTACGCCGACCAGGCGGCCGTGCTGGGCCCGCTGGCGACGTACGCCGAGCCGCACGCCTACGACCTGTGCGACGTGCACAGCGAGCGCCTCAGCGCCCCCCGCGGCTGGGAGGTGATGCGACTGGCCAACGAGCCGTCGTCGCCGACCCCCTCCAACGACGACCTGGTCGCGTTGGCCAACCTGGTCCGCGAGGCCGGCCGCCCGCCGGTGCCGGCCCCCCGCCCGGAGAACGTCGAGGGCTCGCGCGAGGTGGCCCGTCGCGGACACCTGCGGATCCTGCGCGCCGTCGAGGAGTCGTCCACCGCCGGCCCGGTGACGACACCGGGCTACGACGGCCCGTACGACGGCCCGTACGACGGTCAGCACGACGCCTGAGATCGGCACGACCTCCCGAGGGCACTACCCTCGGACCGTGCCCACCACCGACCGCGCGAACCTCCAGGCGCTGTTCAAGGCCTACGACGTGCGTGGCCTGGTGCCGGACCAGATCGACGAGGAGCTCGCGCGCCGGGTCGGTGCCGCGTTCGTCGCGGTCACCGGGGCCGACCGGGTCGTCGTCGGCCACGACATGCGGCCCTCCTCGCCCGGGATGTCGCGGGCCTTCGCCGCCGGGGCCAACTCCGCCGGCGCCGACGTCGTGCTGATCGGGCTGTGCTCGACCGACGGGCTCTACTTCGCCTCCGGACACCTGGACCTGCCGGGCGCGATGTTCACGGCCAGCCACAACCCCGCGGCGTACAACGGGATCAAGATGTGCCGGGCCGCCGCCGTCCCCGTCGGCCTGGACACCGGGCTCGCCGAGATCCGCGACGCCGTGGCGGCTCCCGAGCCGGCGCCGGCCGAGAGAGCGGGAGCGACCACCGAGCAGGACCTGCTCACGGCGTACGCCGACCACCTGCTGGCCCTGGCCCCCGTCACGGGGCGCCGGCTGAAGGTCGTCGTCGACGCCGGCAACGGGATGGCCGGGCTGACCGCCCCGGCCGTGCTGGAGCGGCTCGACCTCGACGTGACCGCGATGTACTACGAGCTCGACGGCAGCTTCCCGAACCACGAGGCCAACCCGATCGACCCGGCCAACCTGGTCGACCTGCAGGCGAAGGTGCGCGAGACCGGCGCCGACGTCGGCCTGGCCTTCGACGGCGACGCCGACCGGTGCTTCCTGGTCGACGAGCGGGGCGAGCCGGTCGACCCGTCCAGCCTGACCGGTCTGATCGCCTCGCGCGAGCTGGCCAAGTCACCCGGCTCGGCGGTGATCCACAACCTGATCACCTCGCGCGCCGTGCCCGAGCTGGTCACCGAGCTCGGAGGCACCCCGGTGCGCACCCGCGTCGGGCACTCCTTCATCAAGGCGACGATGGCCGAGACCGATGCCGTCTTCGGTGGCGAGCACTCCGGCCACTTCTACTTCCGCGACTTCTGGCGCGCCGACTCCGGGATGCTCGCGGCGCTGCACGCGCTGGCGGCGCTGGCCGAGACCGACCAGCCGCTCAGCGCGGTGCTGGCGCCGTACACCCGCTACGTCGCCTCGGGGGAGATCAACTCCACCGTCGACGACGCGCAGGTCGTGCTCGACGAGCTGGCCCGGACCTGGGCCGACGCCGACATCGACCATCTCGACGGGATGACGGTCAGCTATCCGACCGGCTTCTTCAACGTGCGTCGCTCCAACACCGAGCCGCTGCTACGGCTCAACGTCGAAGGGGCCGACGAACCGACCATGACCCGTGTCCGCGACGAGGTGCTCGCGGTGATCAGGAGGCCCCGATGAACGCCAAGATGAATCTGGACCCCCTGCTGCTCGAGCTGGTGGCCTGCCCGAACTGCCTGCAGCCGCTGCGCATCGACGATGCCGCCGCCGAGCTGGTCTGCACGGGCTGCCGGTACGCCTACCCGGTGCACGACGACATCCCGATCCTGCTCGTCGACGAGGCCCGCAAGCCCTGATCGCGAGGCTCTGAGATGTTCGACGACAGCCTGCTCGACGACGCGAACGCCCTGAGCCGCGCCGACCTCCGCCTGCGCACCCTCGCGGAGTCGGGCGCGCGGGTGCGCCGTGAGGCCGCGGCGGCGATCGACGCCGTACGCCGGGGCACCGAGCAGCTCGGCGGGTTCCGTCCTCGGGCCGTGATCGCCGCCGGCCCGGACTCCCGGTTGCTGCGAGCCGTGCTCGAGCCGTGGTGCCCGGTGCCGTTCGTGGCCTGGCCGGGGGCGCGCCTGCCCGGGTGGGCCGGCAGCCTCGACCTGGTGGTCGTGCTCGCCCCCGACGGCAACGACCCGGCCACGGCCGGCTGCGTGGCGGAGGCGCTGCGACGCGGCTGCCAGCTCGTCGTCGCCTGCCCGGAGCGCTCGCTGGTCGGTGACCACGCCCAGGGTCGCCACACGATCATGCTGCCGACCCAGACCGGGGACCAGCTCGCCGTGGCGGTGGTCGCGCTCGAGCTGCTCGAGCGCCTCGACCTGGCCCCGGTGTGCTCGCCCGACACGGTCGCGGACGCGCTCGACGAGGTGGCCGTGTCCTGCTCGCCCTACCGGGACCTGGCGGTCAACCCGGCGAAGAACCTCGCCAGCGCGATCGCCGACACCAACCCGGTGCTCTGGGGCGGGAGCGTGCTGGCCGCCCGGGCCTCGCGCCGGGTCGCCGAGGCGATCCGCCGGGCCACCGGGCGTTCGGCGCTGGCCGCGACCGTCGAGGCGGTGCTGCCGGTGATCGAGCGGGCCACGACCACCGACGTCTTCGCCGACCCGTTCGCCGACCCGGAGCCGGAGATGCGCCCGTCGCTGGTCGTGCTCGACGACGGGTCGCGCGAGCCCGACGTGCAGCAGTCGCGGCGCGAGCTGGTCGACGCCGCCGACTCGCGCGGGGTGCGGGTCGAGGTGGTCACCAGCGAGGCGGACGGTGACCTCGCCAGGTACGCCGCTCTTCTGGCCACCGGCCAGTTCGCCGCGTCGTACCTCGACGTGGGGCTCTCCGGCTGATGGGGAACCCGAGACGCTTGGCCGCTCGTCGGTCCGTCTGAGACCGTGTGTCCCTCGTCACGCACCACCTCGAGCAGGGAGCCACTCCATGACCCAGATCCCGCCCGGCCCGCTCGACCACTCCGGGCTGCCGGAGCCGAGGTTCGTCGACGATCGGCTGGCGCACTGGGCGGCCACCCGGCCGGACGGTGAGGCGATCAGCTACCTCGGGCGCACCTTCACCTGGTCGCAGTGGGACGACCGGGTCCGCCGGCTGGCCGGGGCGCTCACGCAGATGGGTGTCGGACGTGGCGACGTGGTCGCCTTCCTCGACAAGAACCATCCGGCCTGCGTCGAGCTCAGCCTCGCCGCCGCGACCCTGGGGGCGGCCAACGCGGTCGTGAACTTCCGCTCGGCCGTGGACGAGGTCGAGTACGCCGTCAACGACTGCTCGGCCAAGGTGCTGCTGGTCGGCACCGAGCTGATGCCTCTCGTGGAGCGGATCCGTGACCGGTTGCCCACCGTGGAGCACGTCGTCGAGGTGACCCCCGAGGGGGCCGAGGACGGGGCCCCCGACGCCTACGAGGCGCTGCTGGCCGCGGCGAACCCCGTGGGGCGCAGCCCCGAGACCGATCCCGAGGACGTCTACCTGGTGATGTACTCCTCCGGCACGACCGGGCGGCCCAAGGGTGTGATGCTGCGCCAGCGCAACATGATCAAGCACACCGTCAACGCCCACGACGGGTGGGCCTTCGACGAGGGCGACAAGAACATGGTCTCGATGCCGTTGTTCCACGTCGGCGGGTCGTCGTACGTCCTGTTCGGCATCCACGACGGGGTGCCGACGGTGATGACCCGCGACCCCGACGGCGCCTCGCTGGCCGGGGCGATCCTGGCGGGTGCCAACCGCACCTTCCTGGTGCCGGCGGTGCTGGCCCAGGTGCTGGCGTCGGGCGAGGACGCGGTCAAGGTCTTCGCCCGGCTCAAGACCTACTGCTACGGCGCCGCACCGATGCCGATGCCGTTGCTGCGGGCGGCGATCGAGGCGTGGCCGGACACCGACTTCATCCAGGTCTACGGGCTGACCGAGGTGTGTGGCGTGATCACCCACCTGATGCCGGCCGAGCACCGCGACCCCGAGCACCCCGAGCGGTTGGTCTCGGCCGGGCGGTGCCTGCCCGAGGTCGAGCTGCGCGTGGTCGACCCCGAGTCGCTCGAGGAGCTCGCGACCGGCGAGCACGGCGAGCTGTGGTTCCGCAGCCCGCAGCTGATGGCCGGCTACCTCGGCAAGCCCGACGACACCGACGCCGCGATCACCGGTGCCGGTTGGTTCCGCAGCGGCGACCTTGGCAAGGTGGACGCGGACGGCTACGTCTACGTCGAGGACCGGCTCAAGGACATGATCATCACCGGCGGGGAGAACGTCTACTCCCCGGAGATCGAGCGGGTGCTGGCCGAGCACCCCGCGGTGCTGGAGGTCGCCGTCATCGGGGTGCCCGACGAGCGCTGGGGCGAGGCGGTGAAGGCGGTGGTCAGCCTGCACCCGGGTGCCGATGCCTCGTCGGAGGAGCTGATCGACTTCTGCCGGGAGAGCCTGGCCCGCTTCAAGTGCCCGCGCTCCGTGGACATCGTCGAGGCGCTGCCCCGCAACCCCACCGGAAAGATCCTCAAGCGCGACCTGCGCCGGCCGTACTGGGACGACCGGGAGCGGCGTACCGTCTGAGGTCCGATCGCCGCCCGATTGGAGCGCGGGCGTCGGATTCGGCACGATGGCCCCATGGCACGTGCACCGCAGGACCAGGGGCCGCACCGGCTGCTCCCGGTGCTGTGGGCGTTGCTGGTCCTCGGGGTGGTCGCCGTCGTCTACGCGGTGCTGGCCCAGCAGCAACGGGTGGTGCTGGTGACCGCAGTCGTCGCCGCCACGATCCTCGGGGGGATCCTCGGCACCGCGACCCGCGACAGCCAGGAGCGCGTGGTCAGCTTCGGCTACTCCCTGCGCGAGGGGCTGAGGCGGCTGGGTCACCGGCTCTGGTACTGACTCACACCCGGTCCGGGGTCCACGAGCCCCACGGCGAGGTCCGGTCACCGGTGAGGGTGGCCACCAGCTGGCGACGCACGAACGGGACCCGGCCGAGGCCGGGAGCCAGCGTGTCGCGGGGGAGTGCCAGCGGGTCGAGGCCGCTCTGGAAGACGGGCATCATCAGCCGCGACCACCACTGGTACCACCGCACGTGCGCGGCCCGGTCCCGGGCGTACGCCACCAGCGCGGCGGGCAGGTCCCCGGTGGTGGCCAGGGCCCGGTGCAGGCTCCACGCGTCGGCAAGGGCGATCGAGGTGCCGGCGCCGAGCTGGGGGCTCATCGCGTGGGCCGCGTCACCGACGAGCACGGCCGCGGCGCCCTCCGCGAGCCGGTACGGCGTGCGCACCACCACGTCGCGGTAGCGCGCGGGCAGCAGCCGCTCGACGCGGTCGAGCAGCGGCTCGCACGGCCCGGCGAACGACCGGGCCGCGGCCCGCCACGCGGTCAGGTCGGCCTGGCCCGACACGATCCGGTCAGTTGGCACCGACCAGAAGATCGAGGCCTGGCGGGACCCGGTCGGCAGCACCCCGAAGTAGCGCCGGGTGCCGTCGAGCACCTGGCGCAGCTCGTCACCGGCCAGCCGGTCGGGGTCGTCGACCACCGCCCACAGGGCGCCGTAGCGGTAGGGCCGGTCCCGGACGGTGACCCCCAGCTCCCGGCGTACGACGGATCGCGCGCCGTCGGCGCCGACCACCAGGTCGTAGGGCCCGAGGTCACCGGTGCCGGTCTCGAGGAGCGTGCCGGACGGGGTGGGTCGCACGCCGGTGACCGTGACCCCGCAGCGCAGCGTCGCGGCCGAGCTCGCCAGCCGCCGGCGCAGCAGGTCGAACAGCGCGCCGCGATGCACCCCCAGCGCGGGCACGGCACCCGGCAGGTCGGCGTAGCCGAAGTCCATGACGGTGCGTCCGGCCACGGTCAGGCCGTGCACCCGCGACACGGTCCGCGAAGCGGCCTGCAGATCGCCGAGCACCCCGAGCCGGTCGAGCACCTGCTGGCCGAGGTGCTGCAGCCAGATCCCCGCCCCGACGGCTCCTGGCTCGCGCTCGCGCTCCAGCACGGTGACCTCGTGCCCACGGTCGCTCAGCAGCACCGCGAGCGCCGGCCCGGCCGTGCCGAGGCCGACAACCGCGATCCGCAGGCGCCGCACCGGGCTCAGCCGAGGACGCGCAGCCGCGGGAGCAGCTCGGTGCAGACCCGTTCGGTCCAGCCGACGGCGTCCGTCGTCGGCGGGCCGACCCACAGCTGGTCGATGCCGAGGTCGGCGTAGGCCTGGGCGGTGCGCAGGAAGGCGTCGAGGTCGTCGAAGGGGTCGTCGGCGGCGATGGCGGTCCGCTGCACCGCGAAGGGGTCACGCCCGACCTCCTCGCAGTGCCGGTCGAGCACGGCGATCTTGCGGGCCATCTCCTCGGGCGGGAAGGGGAACAGGTTGCAGGCGTCGGCGTACTCGGCGACCAGGCGCAGGGTCTTCTTCTCCCCGGACCCGCCGATCAGCACCCGCGGCCCGCCCGGTTGCACGGGCGCGGGCACGCACACCGTCTCGGCCAGCTGGTAGTGCGTGCCGTCGTAGGCCCCGTCCTGCTCGCTCCACATCTGCTTGACGACCTGCAGCGCCTCCTCGAGGCGCTCGAAGCGCTCGGAGGTCGACGGGTAGGGCACGCCGAGTCCGGCGTGCTCGCGGTCGTACCACGCGGCGCCGACCCCGAACATCGCCCGGCCACCCGAGAGCACGTCGAGGGTGGTCACGATCTTGGCCAGCAGTCCTGGGTGGCGGTAGGTGACCCCGGTGACCAGCAGCCCGAGCTCGAGCCGCTCGGTCTGGGCGGCCAGGTAGCCCAGCGAGGTGTAGCCCTCCAGCATCGGCTGCTCGGGACCGCCGAGGTTCTCCATCTGGAACCAGTGGTCCATCATCGTCAGCGTCGTCACCCCGCCCTGGTCGGCGGCCTTCGCGATGCCGGTCAGGGTCGGCACGAGCGCGCTGGGCCCGCCGTCGTAGCTCAGGTTCGCGCAGTGGATGGCCAGCTTCATGGGGGCTCCCGCCGTCGTCGTGTCGTGCTCAGGATCCCACGCCTCGCCCTGCCCTAGGCTGGGGCCGTGCACAAGCCGTTGGCGGACTTCGACTGGAACCTGCGCAGCTGCGGCTGGCACGGGCACGTGACCTACCGCCCGAGCGAGAGCGACCTCGCCGACCGGCTGCACGCGGACACCCCGGCCGGTGTGGTCTGGCGGTGCCTGCGCTGCGGCACCTACGTGCCCGGCGACCCGCACGGATCGGGGCCGGCCGAGGACGCCCCGATCGTGCTGCGGGGGCGCGCGCTGCGCGACGCGTTCATCCTGCGCCTGCTCGCGGTGGAGCGGTTCGTCCGAGGCCTGCTGCTGCTGGCGCTGGCCTACGGCGTGTACAAGTTCAACGGCTCGCGCGACGCCCTGCAGCAGGTGTTCGACACCTACCTGCCGCTGCTCAAGCCGGTCGCCGACAAGCTGGGGATCGACCTGCAGAGCGCCGGCCCGGTCAAGCTGATCGAGGACGCCCTGTCGGCCCGCAACTCCACCCTGGTGCTGGTCGCCGTCGGGGTTCTCGCCTACGGCGTGCTCCAGCTCGGCGAGGGCACCGGGTTGTGGCTGATGAAACGGTGGGGCGAGTACCTCGCGGTGGTCGGCACCGGCGCTTTCATCCCGCTGGAGGTCTACGAGATCGTCGAGAAGGTCACCTGGCTGCGGATCGCGGCGATGATCGTCAACGTCTTCGCGGTGGTCTACATCGTCTACACCAAGCGGCTCTTCGGTCTGCGGGGCGGGCACCGGGCGTTCGAGGCCGAGCGGAACTCCGCCTCGCTGCTGGAGATCGAGGGCGCCGCCCTGGGCGAGCAGCCCGAGGAGCCGCTCACGCCCGCGAACAGCTGAGCGCCCAGCCCGGGTCGCTCAGCCCGGCAGGTGCCGGTGCACGAACGCCAGGGCGTCGTCGAGCACCTCGTCCTTGTTCGTCTCGTTGAAGATCTCGTGCCGGGCTCCCGGGTACGACGTGGCCTGCGCTCCCGCCCCGGCCAGGTCGGCCCAGCCCTCGCGGGTCGCGACCATCGGCACCAGCTGGTCCTCCTCGCCGTGCAGCCACAGCACGGGCGTCGAGGTGATCGGACCGGCGTCGCGGATGGTGGCCATCGCGGCGTTCAAGGCCTCGAGGGTGGGCCGCTTGAACGGTCCGTGCCAGACCAGCTCGTCCGCGACGTACGCCTCGCCGATGGCGGGGTCGCGCGACAGGGTCGACGGCTCGATCGGGGTGTCCGGGATCTCCTCGGCGCCGAGCAGCGAGTCGACGGCCTCCCAGCGCCCCAGGACCGGCCCGGAGAGCACCGTGCAGGCCAGCTCGTCGCCATGGACCTGGGTGTAGCGGGCCGCGATCATCCCGCCCATCGAGTGCCCGATCAGCACCACCGGCAGGTCCGGGTGCCGTTCGCGCGCCGCGTCGCCCAGCACGCGGAAGTCGGCGACGACCGGCTCGAAGTCGGCGACCAGCACCCGCTCGCCGTCGCTGCGCCCGTGCCCGACGTGGTCGAGGCCGTAGACCGCCGCACCGTCGGCGGTGAGCCGCTCGGCGACGTAGTCGTAGCGCCCGACGTGCTCGCCGTACCCGTGGCAGAGCAGCGCGATCCAGGTGGCGTCGCCCGAGGGCAGCCACTCACGGGCGTGCAGGTCGCCGGCGTGGCCGGTCAGGGTGAGGTCGCTCATCTCGGTACTCAACCACATCCGTCCGGGCGTCGGCC
This sequence comes from uncultured Actinomycetota bacterium, assembly GCA_963843875.1. GTDB lineage: Bacteria > Actinomycetota > Actinomycetes > Propionibacteriales > Nocardioidaceae > Marmoricola. The sequence goes on from CAWJMC010000005.1 coordinate 834,029, forward strand.
GGGGTCGATCCGGAGCACCAGTAGCGGTAGAGGCAGTACGCCGCGACGGCGCACAGCAGGTGCCACGCCGCGTGCCCCTGCAGCAGCGAGTGCGGGTGGCACAGGGGGCTGCCGTCCTGGGTGAGGTTCCAGATCACGAAGGCCACCGCCAAGGATCCGACGGCGGCGAGGATCCACCGCGCCTCCAGCGTCCGTCCACCACGGCGACGCAGCAGCACCTCGAGCCCGATGGCGGTGGCCAGCACCACGGCGAAGGCGGCGTTGCCCGCGTTGTGCACGACCGGGACGTGGCTGCCGAGCTGCTCGACCGCCTCGCTGAGCACCACCAGGGCGGCGAAGCACCCGACGAAGGAGGTGGTGGCCCGGTCCAGGACCCGGATCAGGGCGTAGGCCGCCGCGAAGCCCGCCACCAGGTACATGCTGAGCTGGTCGAGGCGGCCGCCGAGCTCGCTCTGGGTGGCGTGCATCGCCATGCTGGCGGGTCCCAGCAGCACCACCAGCACGGCGTACGCCGTGGCGAGTCCCGGTCGCGCCAGCCGTCCGGCTCCCAGCCGGGCGTGCCACCCCACCGCCAGGCCCGCGACGACGAAGCCGAGGTTGCTCAACGAGTTGGCCGGCTGCTCGAGCAGCCCCGGTCGCGCGGCCTCGCAGAAGCTCTCACCGCGTCCGACGTCCGGGCCCAGCCAGCCACCGCGCAGCGCGACGTAGGTCAGGACCAGGGCGGCGAGGGCCGTCGCGAGGGACGCCCGGAACGCACCAAGGTCCCGCTCCGTGGCCGGAACGGGACCTCGTGTCACAGGCTGCGGCCCACCGTCAGCCCCACCGTCAGGCCCAGCGCTCCTCGCGCGGGGTGAAGGTCAGCTCGCGGTCGCCGGTGTAGATCTGCTTCGGCCGGGCGATCTTCTGCTCCTTGTCCTGGACCAGCTCGAGCCACTGCGCGAGCCAGCCCGGCGTGCGCCCGATGGCGAAGAGCACGGTGAACATCTCCGGCGGGAACGCGAAGGCCTCGTAGATCAGCCCGGAGTAGAAGTCGACGTTGGGGTAGAGCTTGCGGCTGACGAAGTAGTCGTCCTCGAGGGCGATCTTCTCCAGCTCCTGAGCGATCTCGAGCAGCGGGTTGACCCCGGTGACCTCGAAGACGTCGTCGCAGGCCTTCTTGATGATCTTGGCCCGGGGGTCGTAGTTCTTGTAGACCCGGTGCCCGAAGCCCATCAGCCGCTCGTTGCCGTCCTTGACCCCCTTGATGAAGTCGGGGATGTTCTCCTTGCTGCCGATCCGGCGCAGCATCCGCAGCACCGCCTCGTTGGCGCCGCCGTGCAGCGGGCCGTAGAGCGCGCCGACACCGGCGGCGACCGCCGAGTACGGGTCGACCTGCGAGGAGCCGACGGAGCGGACCGCGTTGGTGGAGCAGTTCTGCTCGTGGTCGGCGTGCAGGATGAACAGCACGTCGAGGGCCTTGGTCAGCCGCTCGTCCGGCTCGTACTTCTGCTCGCTCATCTTGAACAGCATGGCGAGGAAGTTCGAGGTGTAGGACAGGTCGTTGTCGGGGTAGACGTACGGCTTGCCCTGCGCGTGCCGGAACGCCCAGGCGCCCAGGGTCGGCATCTTGGCGATCATCCGCACGACCTGCATGCGGCGTACCTCGGAGTCGTGGATGTTGGCCGACTCGGGGTAGAAGGTCGACAGGCCCGCCACCGAGGCCTCGAGCATGCCCATCGGGTGGGCGTCGTAGCGGAAGCCCTGCATGAACGTCTTGACGTTCTCGTGCACGAACGTGTGGTAGGTGATGTCGTGCACCCACTGCTCGTACTCGGTCTTCGAGGGCAGCTCGCCGGTGAGCAGCAGGTAGGCCACCTCGAGGAACGTCGACTTCTCCGCGAGCTGCTCGATCGGGTAGCCGCGGTACTCGAGGATCCCCTTCTCGCCGTCGATGTAGGTGACCGCGCTGCGACACGAGGCGGTGTTGGTGAAGCCCGGGTCGTACGTCGCCAGACCGGGCGTGTCGTCGCCCAGCTTGATCTGGCTGAGGTCGCCGGCCTTGATGGTGTTGTCGGTGATCGGGAGCTCGAACTCCTGACCGGTCCGGTTGTCACGGACGGTCAGGGTCTCCCCCGAAGTGCTGCCGGAAGTCTTCTGGTCGCTCACGACTCACTCCTTGTCGGTTTGACGTGCACCACCCAACCTATTCCTCGCCCCCCGGCCCGCCTCACCCGGTCGGGCCGGGCCGTGGTTTTGACCCCCGCCCGCGCGAGCCGGTATCTTTGCCTGTCGCGACTCCTGCCGCGCCGTGCTCCAAGCTGTGGAGGCGGTGCAGACCCGGACGCTGCGTGCCGATGACGATGGCGCGCGAGCCGGGCAGTGTTCGTCAGAGGTCGTCGCTCCACCCACCCGGGCATCGGGTCCTCCGCGCCCGGGACGAACGAACGAGATGAGTACCTCAGCGTGCGCACCTACACCCCCCGCCCCGGCGACATCGAGCGCAAGTGGCACGTCATCGACGCCACGGACGTCCGCCTCGGTCGGCTCGCCGTCCAGACGGCCACCCTGCTGCGCGGCAAGCACAAGGCCATGTTCGCCCCGCACGTCGACACCGGTGACTTCGTGATCGTGATCAACGCCGAGAAGGTGGGCCTGGCCGGCGACAAGGCCACCACCAAGATGATGTACCGCCACTCCGGCTACCCCGGCGGCCTGAGCACGATCGCGATCGGCGACCAGCTCGCGAAGGACGCCCGCAAGGTCATCGAGCAGGCGGTCTGGGGCATGCTCCCCAAGAACCGCCTCGGTCGCCAGGTGATCAAGAAGCTCAAGGTGTACTCCGGTCCGGAGCACCCCCACACGGCGCAGAAGGCCGTGCCGTTCGAGATCACGCAGATCTCCCAGTAATCCCCGCGACGCTAGAGACGAGAGCAGACAACACGTGACTGAGAACTCCACCGAGTCCGAGTCGACCTTCGAGGTCAACGAGGCCGGCGTCGCCTACTCCTCCGAGAGCGCGCCGTCCGCCGACGCCCCCGAGCGTCCGGCGACCATCGGCCCGTCCGCCGCGACCGGTCGCCGCAAGGAGGCCGTCGCCCGGGTCCGCCTGGTGCCCGGCACCGGGGAGTGGACCGTCAACGGCCGCGCCCTGGACTCCTACTTCCCGAACAAGCTGCACCAGCAGGTCGTCAACGAGCCCTTCGTGACCACCGACCTCGCTGGCCGCTTCGACGTGATCGCCCGCATCCACGGCGGTGGCATCACCGGCCAGGCCGGCGCGCTGCGCCTCGGCGTGGCCCGGGCGCTGAACGCGCTCGACGTGGAGGCCAACCGTCCCTCGCTCAAGCAGGCCGGCCTGCTGACCCGCGACGCCCGCGTGATCGAGCGCAAGAAGGCCGGCCTCAAGAAGGCCCGGAAGGCACCCCAGTTCACCAAGCGCTGATCCTGCGTCGTCGCAGGCCGCAGTCCTGATGACCCGTCTCTTCGGCACCGACGGCGTCCGTGGGCTGGCCAACGGCCAGCTCACGGCCGAGCTCACCCTCGACCTGTCGGTCGCGGCCGCGCACGTCCTCGGTGAGGCCGGTGCCTTCGTCGGGCACCGGCCCTTCGCCGTCGTCGGGCGCGACACCCGGATCTCGGGGGAGTTCCTCGAGGCCGCGGTGGTGGCGGGGCTCGCCTCGGCCGGAGTCGACGTGCTCCTGCTCGGCGCCCTGCCGACGCCCGGTGTCGCGTACCTGACCGGGGCGCTGGGCGCCGACCTCGGGGTGATGCTCTCCGCCTCGCACAACCCGATGCCGGACAACGGCGTCAAGTTCTTCGCTCGCGGCGGCCTCAAGCTCGACGACGTGATCGAGGACGCCATCGAGCGTCGCATGGGTGAGCCGTGGCAACGCCCGGTCGGGGGCGACGTCGGCCGCGTGACCCGGCACCCGACCGCGGTCGATGAGTACGCCGCTCACCTGGTCGCCACGCTCGAGGGCGGGGCCCATCGGGCCTGGACGGGGTCAAGGTCGTCCTCGACTGCGCTCACGGAGCCGCCTCGGCCCTCGGCCCGAAGGCGCTGCGTGACGCGGGTGCGGAGGTGATCGCGATCTGCGCGGCGCCCGACGGGCTGAACATCAACGAGGGCTGCGGCTCGACCCATCTCGAGGTGCTCCAGGCGGCCGTGCTGGAGCACGGCGCGGACGCCGGGTTCGCCCTCGACGGTGACGCCGATCGCTGCCTGGCCGTCGACGCCACCGGGGCCGTGGTCGACGGCGACCAGCTGCTCGCGATCCTGGCGCTGGCCCTGAAGGAGAACGGTCGGCTGCACGCCGCGACCGTGGTGGCGACGGTGATGAGCAACCTCGGGTTCGTGCAGGCGATGACCGCCTCGGGCGTCGAGGTCCGCCAGACCAAGGTCGGTGACCGCTACGTGCTCGAGGCGATGAAGGCCGGCGGGCACAACCTCGGTGGCGAGCAGTCCGGGCACGTGATCATGACCGACCACGCCACCACCGGCGACGGCACGCTGACGGCACTGCACGTGCTGGCCCGGATGGCGCAGACCCGGTCGCCGCTGGCCGAGCTGGCCGCAGTGATGACCCGCCTGCCGCAGGTGCTGCTCAACGTCCCCGGCGTGGACCGGGCCCGCACCGACTCCGACGAGGTCCTCGCGGCCGCGGTCGCCGAGGCCTCCGCCGAGCTCGGGGACTCCGGGCGGGTGCTGCTGCGGCCCTCGGGCACCGAGCCGCTGGTCCGGGTGATGGTCGAGGCCACCTCCGCAGAGCACGCCCAGGCGGTCGCCGAGGGACTGGCGGACGTCGTACGCCGCCAGCTGGCGCTCTAGACACCCGTCGCCGTCGTATCTCGGGGTTCTCGAACGGGCCTGGCGGCCCTCCTCAGCCGGCGACCGTCCCCCGCAGCCGCCGGGCCGTCTCCACGAAGTGGGTGACCACCGGCGGCGGGTTGTCGCGGCGCCAGGCCATCTGCAGCGCGACCTGGGGCGGTGAGCCCAGCAGCGCCCGGAACACCACGCCGCTGGGACAGGCTCCGGCGTAGAAGGCCGGTTGCAGGGACACCCCGAAGCCGGCGGCGACCAGGGCCAGCTGGGTGTCGATGTCGCCGCCCTCGCTGACCACGTCCGGGCTGAAGCCGTGCTCCCGGCAGAACGTCACGACGATGTCGGAGAAGTCGGCGCCCAGGTAGCGCGGCCAGCTGACGAAGCGCTCCCGCGCCAGGTCGGTGGGGTCGATCCGCTCCTCACCGGCGAGCCGGTGGTTCTCCGGCATGGCGAGCATCAGCGGCTCGGACACGAGCAGCTCGATCTCCAGCGCGGGCGTCGGTGAGGCGGCCCGGACGATCCCGACGTCGATGCTGCGCTCGACCAGCGCGCGCAGCTGCAGGCCGGTGTCCATGTGCATCACCTCGAACCGCACGTCGGGGTGAGCGAGGGTGTAGGCGCGCATCACGGTCGGTACGACGCTGGCCAGGCCGGTGCGCACCGAGCCGACGCTGAGCCGACCCGTGACGCCTCGGGCGGCCTGTCGGGCCGCCTCCACCGCTCCCTCGAGCTCGTGCAGCACCCGAGGAGCAGTCTGGACCAGCGCCTCACCGGCCGGCGTCAGCGCGACCTGGCGGCTGGTGCGCACGAACAGCGCGACGTCCAGGTCACGCTCGAGCAGCCGGATCTGCTGGCTCAGGGCCGGTTGGCTCAGGTGCAGCCGCCGGGCGGCCCGGCTGAAGTGCAGCTCCTCGGCCGCCACCAGGAAGACCCGCAGCCGCCGGGAGTCGAGATCCATAAGCGTGAGCCTATCCAAACAGTCAGAAGTACGATTCTGATTTGCTTTGCCAATTGCTCGCACGGGGGCAGGGTGGATCCATGAACACCGACTTCCCCGTCATCGTCATCGGGTGCGGTGGGCTCGGGTCCGCGGCCTGTCACTGGCTGGCCCAGGAGGCCGGTCCGGCGGTGCTCGGGCTGGAGCAGTTCGCGCTCGGCCACGACCGTGGTGCATCGCAGGACCACTCCCGGATCATCCGCCTCGCCCAGCACCAGGACGCCTACGCCGATCTCGCCCCTGCGGCGTACGACGCCTGGCACGAGGTGGAGCGGGCCTCGGGCGTGCAGCTGCTGACCCGCACGGGCGGACTGGTGATCGAGGACGTGGCCCGACGGGACGCGGCCGCCACCGGCACCCGCAACATGGCCGGGTACGTCGACGTGATGCGCCGCCACGCGGTGGACTTCGAGCAGCTCGACGCCGCGGAGATCACCGCGCGGTGGCCGCAGTTCCACCTCGACGGCTCCGAGCGGGGCCTCTACCAGGCCGAGTCGGGGATCGTGGACGCCGCCAAGGCGAACGCCACCCACGTCGCCCTGGCCCGGGCGGCGGGCGCGACCGTCCTGGACCGCACGCCCGTGCTCGCCCTGCGCCCCAGTGGTCCGCACGTCGAGGTCGTGACGGCGCAGGAGACCTACCTGGCCGAGAAGGTGGTGGTCGCCGCGGACGCCTGGACCAACCGGATGCTGGAGGGCCTCGGGCACCGGTTGCCGCTCACGGTCACCCAGGAGCAGGTGACCTACTACGCCACGCCGCACCTGCTCGACTTCTCCCCCGAGCGCTTCCCGGTGTTCATGTGGCACGGCGAGCACAACTTCTACGGCTTCCCGGTGTACGGCGAGGTGGCGACCAAGCTCGGCCAGCACAACGGCGGCGCCGCCACGTCGGCGGAGGGCCGCACCTTCGAGCCGGACCCGGTCCGCGAGCGTCGTCAGCTCGACTTCCTCGGCGAGCACCTGCCGCGGTTCGCCGGGCCCACCCTCTACACCAAGACCTGCCTGTACACGCTGCCCCCGGACCAGAACTTCGTGCTCGACACCCTCCCGCAGCACCCGAACGTCGCGGTGGCCGTCGGGGCCGGACACGCCTACAAGTTCGCCAGCGTGATCGGGCAGGTCCTGGCCGACCTGGCGCTGCGCGGCAAGAGCGACCACCCGCTGCACGAGTTCCGGCTCGACCGCCCCGCCCTCAACGACCCGCACTTCGAGGCGACCCACCATGTCTGAAGCACCGCTCGTCCTCGCCCCCGCGGCGAACCCCCTTCCACCCACCACGCCGGGCTGGACCCTCCCGGCCGCCTACTACCTCGACGAGCAGATCTTCGCCGACGAGCTGGACACGGTCTACGGCACCGGCTGGCTCTTCGCCGGCCACAGCTGCGAGCTGGCCGCGCCCGGCGACTACCTGCTCTTCGAGCTCGGCACCGAGTCGGTGATCGTCGTCCGCGACGAGGAGGGCGGCCTCCGGGCCCACCACAACGTCTGTCGGCACCGTGGCTCGCGGATCTGCGAGCAGCAGCGGGGGAGCGTGCGGGCTCTGGTCTGTCCCTACCACCAGTGGACCTACGGGCTCGACGGTCGGCTGCGGGCGGCGAGGCTGATGGGTGACGACTTCGCCAAGGTGGGGGTCCGGCTGGCCGGGGCCACCGTGCGGGAGGCGTCGGGACTGGTCTTCGTCTCCCTGGCCGACGACCCCCCGCCGTTCGAGCCCGCAGAGCGTGCGATCAGCGCCCAGCTCGCGCCGCACCGCCTGGACCGGGCGCGCGTGGTGCACCGCACGCGGTACCGCGTCCACGCGAACTGGAAGACCCTCGTGGAGAACAACCGCGAGTGCTACCACTGCCGCAACAACCACCCGGAGTTCCTCGAGTCGAACTTCGAGTTCGGCACGCACGGCGATCCACGCCACAACGAGCAGTACGACGTCCTGCTCGCCCAGGCCTACGCCCGCTGGCACGCGGACGGGCTGGCGCCCGCTGACGTGAGCTTCCCCGACGGCGCGTGGTTCCGGGTCGCGCGGCTGCCGCTGCGGGCCGGCTACCGCACGGAGTCGTTGGACGGGGCTCCGGTCGCGCCACGCATGGGTGAGGTCGGTGACGACCCGGGCAGCCTGCGCCTGATCACGCTGCCGACGATGTGGGCCCACGCCGACCTCGACTACGCGATGACCACGCGTCTGACCCCGATCAGTGCATCGGTGACCGACGTGGAGGTCTGCTTCCTGGTCGACGCGGACGCCGCGGACGACGACGTCGACCTCGAGGGGCTCACCGCGGTCTGGACCGCGACCAGCGAGCAGGACTGGAAGCTCTGCGAGGCGAACTACGCCGGGATCCGCTCCCGCGCCTACCGTCCCGGCCCGCTCTCACCGGTGGTCGAGGGTTCGGTGCGCCACTTCATCGGCTGGTACCTCGATCACCTCGGGCGACGGCCGGTTCCGACCCGGGTGTAGAAGAGCCGGCCCGGCACCCCGGCGGGCCTACAGTGCAGGGGTGGCCAAGAACGAGGTCGTGAACCTGGAGGGGCAGGCGCCCGACCGCCCGCGCCTGCCTCGTGGTGTCTACGACCACGGCAGCGAGCCGGACCCGCTCTACTCCCTGGCCAACGAGCGCACCTACCTGGCGTGGCTGCGGCTGGCGGTGACCCTGCTGGCCTCGGCGGTCGCGATCGACCGGCTCTTCCTCGAGCGTCCGTGGTTCGGCAGCGAGGTCCTGGCCCTGGCCCTGGTCGCCATCGCCTTCGGTGCCTGTGCCCTCGGCGTGCACCGCTGGAGCACGACCGAGCTGGCCCTGCGCCGACGCCGGCCCCTGCCCGGGTTCAGCGTGCCCGTGCTCTTCGCCGGGGCCATCGTCCTGGTCGGCGCCGGGGTGGTCGTGCTGGTCCTGGTCCCGCGAGGCTGAGCGCGAGATGGCTGAGGGCGACGACCGGCGCGAACAGCTGTGGGGCCGTCAGTACCCGTTCGAGCGCAACAACCTCCAACGGACCCTGACCCTGCTCGGCCTCTCCTCGGTCTTCGCCGTCGCGATCATCCTGCTCTCCGAGCAGGACGTGGGCGAGGTGCTCGGGATCTCCTTGATCGGCGTCGGGCTCACCGTAGCGATGGCGGCGCTCTCCCGGCTGCGGTACCTGCACGAGACCCGGGTCGGCTTCTTGGTCCTGCAGACGCGTGACGGACGCTTCGTGTTCGTCTCGGCCGCGATCTTCGTGCTGGCCGGTGCGCTCGTGGCCCTCCTCGTCGTGGCGTGAGCCCGTCGGCTCGTGCCGGCTGCGGAACATCCCGCCCGACCGCCGTGTTGCGACGACATGACCAACACACCGACCAAGATCGTCTACACCGCCAAGGCCTCCGTGACCGGTGGCCGCGCCGGCCACGCCAAGTCCGAGGACGGGATCCTCGACCTCGACCTGACCGCTCCCAAGGAGACCGGTGGGCCGGGCACCGGCACCAACCCCGAGCAGCTGTTCGCCGTCGGCTTCGGCGCCTGCTTCCAGGGCGCGCTCGGCATGGTCGCGAAGGACGCCGGCGTGGACGCCTCCGGCCTCGACCGTCGACATCGCCGTCGGCTTCGGCCCCGAGGGCGACTCGTTCGCGATCACCGCGGACATCACCGCCACCATCCCGGGTGTCGACGACGCCAAGGCCCAGGAGCTTGTCGAGGCGGCCCACCAGGTCTGCCCGTACTCCAAGGCCACCCGCGGCAACGTCCCCGTCACCGTGACCGGCAAGGGCGCCTGACGATAGGTTCGTCCACCATGAGCACGAGCAGCAGGGCCGCAGCGTTCGCTGCGGCCCTGCTGGCGTGTGTGGCCCTCGCCGCGTGCGGCGGCGCGGTCCCGGCCGGTCGAAGCTCCCCGGCGCCGGACCGGCGACCTCGCCGGAGCTGACGACCGCTCCGGCCGGCACGGTCGTGCACGTCGCGGCCAAGCCGCAGGGGATCGTCTACGACCCGACCACCAAGCTGGTCGCGGTCGCGGTGCACGACCCCTACCGCTTGCTGCTGCTCGACCCGGAGAGCCTCGCGCAGAAGGCGTCGGTGCCGCTGCCGGGCAAGGCCCGGCACGTGAAGCTCGCGAAGCCGGGCGGGCCGGTGCTGGTCCCCGACGAGACCTCCGACCGGCTGTTCCAGGTCTTCCTGCCCTCGGCCCGCGCGATCTCGACCCCGGTGCTCAAGCACCCGCACGACGCCGTCGGACCGCGAACGGCGACATCATCGTGGGCGACGAGTTCACCCACTCGTTCTCCGTGGTCCGGCACAACAAGCAGGTCGCCACCAAGAAGGACTTCGAGCGACCCGGCGGCCTGGCGACGTACGGCAACGTGCTGGCGGCCCTGGACGAGGAGGCCTTCACGCTGAGCACCTACGACGTGGCCACACCTCGAGCGCACAGCCCGGGTGCCTGCGGGCGAGGGGCCGACCCACGCCGCCCTGACGACCGGCCACCGCGAGGTGGTGGTCGACACCCGTGCCGGCAAGCTGCTGCTCTTCGACCTCGACCCGCTCGAGCAGGTCGCCAGCATCGACGTCGGGGGCACGCCGTACGGCATCGACACGCGACCTGCGCACCGGGATCGTCTGGGTCACCCTGACCGCGTCCAACCAGGTGGTCGGCGTCGACTTCTCCGGCGGGACGCCGCGCAAGGTGGCGGCCTACCCCACGGTGCGTCAGCCGGACACCGTCGCCGTCGCGCCCGGCAGCCACACGCTGTGGGTGACCGGCACCCGCGGTGACGAGATCGAGCGGATCACCCGCTAGCGGGAGCGATCTCCTGCGCCAGGGCCTCGTGACCCTTGCGCGGCCCAGCCCGACGGTGTGCCGCCGAAGCGCTCGTCCTCGGCGGTGCGGTCGGCGCCGTGCGCCACCAGCCACCGGCACATCGCCACGTCGCCGCGCAGCGCGGCCTCGTGCAGCGCCGTCGTCCGCCGGCGCCCCCGAGCGCTGACGTCGTAGCCGAGATCGACCAGCACGGCCAGGGCGGCGACGTCGTGCTGCTCCCCGGCCAGCCGCATCGCGTCGCGTCGCAGCGCAGGTAGGTCGGCTCCGCGGAGGCGGGTCACCGCGTCGTGGTCGCCGGCGAGCGCCGCGGACAGCAGCAGGTCGACCTCGTCGATCCGGTCGCTGCGCCCGCCCGCCGCGGCCAGCAGGTCCGCCGCCGAGCGGTGTCCGTTGCGCACCGCGATCTCGTAGGCCGTCTGGTCGCCGAGGACCGGGTGGTAGCCGACCGTGTTCGGGTCGACGCCGTGCTCGAGCAGCGATCCGCACCCGATCGGTGAAGCCGCTGCTCCGCCGCGCCGCGCAGGTGTTCGCCGACCATCTGCTCCGGGCTCGGGTACGCCGACCCCAGCCGCTCGCGCCAGGGGCTCGGGTGCGGGTGACCCGCGCCGTGCGCGAGCAGCGGGCCGAGGTGGGAGTCGTCGGGCTCGAACATCCGGTTGTAGAAGGCCTGGTTGTCGTTGGGGTCCGCGCCGGCGTCGAGAAGCAGGTTCGCGAGGTCCACCGCCTGCGGGGTGCGGCCACTCGTCCCGCTCACCGCCGCCGAGCACGCCGGTCACCGCGGTGAACGGCGAGGTGAAGCCCTTCCAGAGGAAGCCGCTGTTCGGGTCGGCGCCGCGGTCGAGCAGCACGCGAAGGGTGGCGACCGGGTTACCGGCCAGGCCGGCGTCGGCGAGCTGGAGCCGGGAGTAGGCGAGATAGAGCAAGGGTGGCCAGCGCGTGCGGGCCGCCTTCGGCCCCGCACGGCGGCTGGGTCGTCGTCCAGGAGCCGGGCCAGCTCTGGGGCGCGACCGCACGCGGCCATGCGTGGGCACTCGCCGTGTCCAGGGACGGCTCCGCCCGCAGCATCTCGGCCGCATGCTCGGCGGCGGCAGATTCGGTGTAGCTGAGGCAGACGGTCCGCAGGAAGCGGTCGACCGGGCTTTCATCCGCGAGCTCCGCCTTCATCGGCCGCGAGAAGGCATCGATCACGGCGAGGTGCTCGCGCAGCTTCGACCAGCCGGCGAATCCGAAGGCCCGGGCCAGCACTCGTTGCGCCCGGGCCAGCGGGATCGGACCCACCGGCGCCGGCGGATCGTAGGTGGTGACCAGCTCGACCGCGAGGTCGTGCCGGTCGGCCGCCGGGTCGGCGTACGCCCGGCGCAGCAGCTTGGCGCGCTTGCGCAGCCAGTCCAGGCTCGGGTCGTCCGGCAGGTCCCAGCGAGCGGGTGTGTGACCAGGCATCGAAGCCTCCTTCGCGAGTGTCCCGAAGTCCGCGCCGCCGGGGCGAAAGAGGTGCTCGTGGTGCATCGTCGTACGAAGCAGGTGGGCTGAGCCCTGTCCGCGGACCGGTGGCGCCCTGGAACGCCGTACTGGTGACGCTACACCCGTTCGCGCTCGACGTCCGGGGTCAGCGAGGGGAGCGCAGCCCGCCCCGTCGAACGGCGCGGGCACCCCCGACGCCGCCCTGAGGGTGTCGACGGACGGCGGGCCGATGCGCGACCACACCGAGCGCTGGAGCAGCAGGGTGGCTGTGCCGGCCAGCACCAGGCCGAGCACGTTGAGCCCCAGCTGGCTCAGCGAGGAGCCCACCTCGGACCACACGCCCGAGGCCAGGCACACCGCCGCGGCGCCGACCGCGGGGATCGTGGTCACCGAGATGAAGACGCCGACCAGGGGTCCGGACTTGGCCGTGGTCAACGAGAGCGTGCCGGCGACGCCCGCCAGGCAGGCGACGACGAAGGACCAGCCGTCGGGACGGACGATGAAGTCGGTCAGCTCGCCGGTGCCGGCCTGCGCCGGGGTGAACGCGCCGAAGAGGTGGGCCACCGACCAGACCACCGTGCAGACGACCAGGGCGACCCCGAAGCCGCCGACCAGGGTCCCGACCGCGCGCGGCAGGATCGAGGCGCGAGGACGCGCGAGACCGAAGCAGATCGCCGCGATCGGCGAGAACTCCGGTCCGACCACCATCGCCCCGACGATCAGGATCGGCTGGTCCAGGATCCGCCCGGCGCCCGCGATCAGGCCGGCCAGGGTGATGAAGACCAGGAACACCCAGGTCAGCCGTGAGTCCTCACGCAGCCGCTGCTCCACCGACTCCCAGACCACTCCGTCGTCCGGTGCGCCGGGTGCTGCCTTCTCCGCCCGGTCGGCCTCGGCGCTGAGCAGGGTGTCGACGGCGTGGATCGAGATCGACCCGTGCTCGGCCAGCCCGAAGCCCTTGAGGTCCTCGATCACCGACGAGGCGTTCTCCCGGGCGACGTCGGCCAGCACCAGGCAGCCGGGAGGCTTGCGGAAGCCACCGGGCAGGACGGCCACGTTGGTGACCGTGTCGTCCTCGACGAGCCGGTCGACCACCTGGTCGGTCAGCTCGGAGGGGACCCGCAGCTCGAGGTGCAGCACGCAGGCATCGTCTCAGAGCTTGCGCAGGCGCACGTAGCGCACCGAGTGGTCGGCGTCCTTGCGCAGCACCAGCGTCGCCCGCGACCGGGTGGGCGCGATGTTCGCGCGCAGGTTCGGGCCGTTGATCGAGGTCCACAGCTCACCGGCCTGGGCCTCGGCCTCGGCGTCGGACAAGCCGGCGTACCGCGAGAAGTACGACGCCGGGTCGCTGAAGGCGGTCTGGCGCAGGCTCAGGAACCGGTCGGTGTACCAGCGCCGGATGTCGGCCTCCTTGGCGTCGACGTACACCGAGAAGTCGAACAGGTCGCTGACCGCCAGCCCGGTGCGGCCGTCCTCGTGGACCTGGCCCGGCTGCAGGACGTTGAGCCCCTCGATGATCACGATGTCGGGGTGGGAGACGACGACCGTCTCCTCGGGCGTGACGTCGTAGACCAGGTGGGAGTACGTCGGCGCCTCGACCTCGTCCTTGCCGGATTTGATGTCCATCACGAAGCGCAGCAGCTTGCGGCGGTCGTAGGACTCCGGGAACCCCTTGCGCCCGAGGATCCCGCGACGCTCGAGCTCGGCGTTGGGGTGCAGGAAGCCGTCGGTGGTCACCAGCGCGACCGACGGGTGCTCCGGCCAGTGCGCCAGCATCTGCTGCAGCACGCGTGCCGTGGTCGACTTGCCGACCGCGACGGATCCGGCCAGCCCGATCACGAACGGGGTCCGCGGCGGCTGCGGTCGGCGCAGGAACGACTCCTGCTCGCGGTACAGCTCGCGTCGTGAGCCCACGTGCAGGCTGAGCAGCCGGGAGAGCGGCAGGTAGACCTGCTCGACCTCGCGCAGGTCGAGCTGGTCGCCGAGCCCGCGCAGCCGGCCGATCTCGGCGTCGCTGAGCGGCTGGCCGATCACGTCGTCGGAGGAGCTGGCCAGTCCGGCCCACGCGGCGCGCTCCAGCTCCACGTAGGGCGAGGAGTCACGCGTCTCCGCGGGGGAACCGTGGCTCATGGGTCCTGATTGTTGCCTATGGGCACGGTGCGGTCCGCGTGCGGTCCGGGACGAGCCTTTCTCCTAGACTCCGCCCCATGTGCGGAATCGTGGGGTACGTCGGCCAGCAGCAGGCGCGTGACGTCGTCGTCGAGGGGCTCCGGCGCCTGGAGTATCGCGGCTACGACTCGGCCGGGATCGCGCTGGTCGACAGCACGGGCGCGGGGCTGATCGCCACCGACAAGCGGGCCGGCAAGCTGGCCAACCTCGAGAAGGCGCTGGCCGATCACCCGCTCCCGGTCTCGACGACCGGGATCGGGCACACCCGCTGGGCGACGCACGGCCCGCCCAACGACGTCAACGCGCACCCGCACCTGGGCCCGACCGGCCGGGTGGCGCTCGTGCACAACGGGATCATCGAGAACTTCGCCCGTCTGCGCGCCGAGCTCGAGCAGTCGGGCGTGGAGCAGCTCTCCGAGACCGACACCGAGATCGCGGCGCAGCTCCTCGAGCGCGAGGTGCTGGCGGGGGCCGACCTGACCAGCGCGATGCAGGCCGTCAGCCGGCGCCTCGAGGGGGCCTTCACGCTGGTGGCCATCGACGCCCAGGACCCGTCGAGGGTGGTGGCCTCGCGCCGCAACTCCCCGCTGGTGGTCGGGCTCGGCGAGGGCGAGAACTTCCTCGGCTCCGACGTCTCCGCCTTCATCCAGCACACCCGGGAGGCGATGGAGCTCGGCCAGGACCAGGTCGTCACCATCACGCGGGACGCCGTCGAGGTCACCGGCTTCGACGGCACCCCGGCCGAGGGCACGCGGTACCACGTGGACTGGGACCTCTCGGCGGCCGAGAAGGACGGCTTCGACTGGTTCATGCGCAAGGAGATCTTCGAGCAGCCGCGCGCGGTCGCCGACTCGCTGCTCGGCCGGCACACCGAGGCCGGTCGCCTCCAGCTCGACGAGGTGCGGATCTCCGACGGGGACCTGCGTGAGATCGACCGGATCGTGGTGATCGGCTGCGGCACGGCCAACTACGCCGGCCTGGTGGCGAAGTACGCCATCGAGCACTGGACCCGGATCCCGTGCGAGGTGGAGCTCTCCCACGAGTTCCGCTACCGCGACCCGATCCTGACCCGCAACACCCTGGTCGTCGCGATCAGCCAGTCCGGGGAGACCGCCGACACCCTGATGGCGATCCGGCACGCGAGGCTCCAGGGCGCCAAGGTGCTCGGGATCTGCAACACGAACGGCTCGACCATCCCGCGCGAGTCGGACGCGGTGATCTACACCCACGCCGGCCCGGAGATCGGGGTGGCGTCGACCAAGGGGTTCCTGACCCAGATGGTCGCCTGCTACCTGCTGGGCCTCTACCTGGCCCAGGTCCGCGGCACGATGTACGGCGACGAGATCGGCGCGGTGGTCGCGGAGATCGAGAAGATGCCGGCCCACGTGCAGACCGTCCTGGACGGCGCCGAGGACATCTACGACCTCGCCCGGTCGATGGTCGACGCCAAGGCGGTGCTGTTCCTGGGCCGGCACACCGGCTTCCCGGTCGCGCTCGAGGGGGCGCTGAAGCTCAAGGAGCTGGCCTACATCCACGCCGAGGGCTTCGCCGCGGGCGAGCTCAAGCACGGCCCGATCGCCCTGATCGAGCCGGGCCTGCCGGTGTTCTGCGTGATCCCGCCCCAGGGTCGGGACCAGCTGCACGACAAGATGGTCAGCGCGATCCAGGAGGTCC
Organism: uncultured Actinomycetota bacterium; assembly: GCA_963843875.1. GTDB lineage: Bacteria > Actinomycetota > Actinomycetes > Propionibacteriales > Nocardioidaceae > Marmoricola. The sequence continues at coordinate 849,909 of CAWJMC010000005.1, forward strand.
GCGCCCGTGGCGCCCGCACGCTGGTGCTGGCCGAGGAGGGTGACGACGACGTCACGGCGTACGCCGACTCGCTGCTGCGGCTGCCGAGGGTGCCGACCCTGCTGCAGCCGATCGTCGCGACGATCCCGCTGCAGCTGTTCGCCTGCGAGCTGGCCACGGTGATGGGCAACGACGTCGACCAGCCCCGCAACCTGGCCAAGTCCGTCACCGTCGAGTAGCTGATGGTCGAGCAGCGGGTGGCAGCGAGCGACGTCGAGATCCGATGATCGTCGGAGTCGGCATCGACGTGGTCGGCATCGACCGGTTCGGGGCCACCCTGGAGCGCACGCCGGCGTTGCGCGAGCGGCTGTTCACACCCGCGGAGGCCGCGCTCGGGGTGCAGTCACTGGCGGCCCGGTTCGCGGCCAAGGAGGCGCTGGCCAAGGCGCTCGGCGCCCCGGGCAACCTCGAGTGGCACGACGCCGAGGTCTTCACCGAGGACTCCGGGCGCCCCCGCCTCGACCTGCGCGGGACGGTGGCGGCGCGCGCGGCCGAGCTGGGCGCCGTGCACACCCACCTGTCGCTGTCGCACGACGCTGGGATCGCGAGTGCCGTGGTGATCCTCGAGGGGTCGTGAGCCCCACGACGCGCTGTACCGCGTCGTGGGACACACGACCCGGTACGCCGAGACGCCGAAGGTCGTGCGCCACGATCGCCGACCGCTCCCGCACCTCTCGGCTGGTTGCTCGCACCACCGAGCGATCCCGTGAGGTCAGGGAACGCTGCCGGCTCAGGTCGTCCTCCCAGTGCTCCACCTCCATGTGGAACCCTCCGTCGATCTCGAGAACGACGAGGTGGCCGTCCGGGAGCAGCCACTCGGCATCGGTGAAGCGCGTGCGCCCGTCGGACCCGATGCGGGGGGTCTGACGGGCGGGCTGAGCAAGTCCGTGCTCACGGCACATCCGACCCACATCGAGCTCGGCCCCCGAGTGTGCCCCACCCTCGATCTCGAGCAGGGTCACCTGCAAGGGTTTGCTGCGACGCAGGGGTCGCATCCGCACGATCCAGTGCCGCAACCGCTCGGGTGTTGTCAGGCGCTGCTGCACGCACGCCGCCAGCAAGCCGTGCGCCTCGCGGCTGCTGCGGGCGTAGGCCGCGTGCAGCAGGACAGCCGGCTCCAGTCGGCACAGCGGCAGCTCGCTCGACGGATCCCGGAAGTCGGGCAAGTCGCGCCGAGTGCGCACGATGCGAAGCCCGTGGACGGCCTCGAAGATGCGTTCGTCGTCGACCAGCACGGTGATCGTCGGTCGCTCCCACCTCCGCAGACCGTGCTCGGCTGCTGCGGTGAGTCCACCGATCAACGACTCGCCGCCGGTGTGCAGCGTAGCCAACCACAGGGCCTGACCACGGGTGAGCGGCCCGGTCGTCGTGCTGATGACGCGCGGAGTGAGCTCGCGCCAGCGGCCGCCGCGCAACTCGTTGCGGACCCGGTCGGCGTCGACGCCCACTGCGAGCAGCTGACCACGCGCGCCGTCCACAGGTCGCGTCCGCGGGTTGGGTGCCTCACGACGCGCTGGGCCGCGTCGTGGGGCGCACAACCCCGATACTGGGCCCATGAGACGTGCGCACACCGCCGACCAGGTCCGGGCCGCCGAGGCCGTGCTGATCGCCCGCCAGCCGGAGGGTGCGCTGATGCAGCGGGCGTCGTACGGGCTGGCCAGCGCGATCGCCGACCTTCTCGGGCGGGTGTACGGCGTGCGGGTGCTGCTGCTGGTCGGCTCCGGCCACAACGGGGGGGACGCGCTGTGGGCCGGGACCTTCCTGGCCCGGCGCGGGGCGAGCGTCGAGGTGGTGCTGCTGGGCTCCAGCGTCCACGAGCCCGGGCTGGCCGCCCTTCGCGCCGCCGGCGGGCGCGTGGTGCCGGTGGACGACGCGCACGCGCCGGACGTCGTCGTCGACGGGATCCTCGGCATCGGCGGGCGCCCGGGACTGCGCGACGACGCGGCCGCCGCGGTGGCCCGGTTCGCCGGTGTGCCCACGGTCGCCGTCGACGTGCCCAGTGGGATCGACGTCGACACCGGCCGCCTCGACGGGCCGCACGTCCGGGCCGACCTGACCGTCACCTTCGGCACGCACAAGGTCGCGCACCTGCTCGACCCGGCGTCGTACGCCTGCGGGGTGGTGCACCTGGTCGAGCTCGGCCTCGACCTGCCCGAGCCGGTGGTGGAGGCGCTGCAGACCGACGACGTGGCGGCGCTGCTCCCGCGCCCGGACGCCTTCGCGCAGAAGTACACCCGCGGCGTGGTCGGCGTACGCGCCGGGTCGCAGCAGTACCCCGGTGCGGCGGTGCTGTGCACCTCCGGTGCCGGTGCCGGGCTGGTCGGCATGGTCCGCTACGACGGGGCCGCGGCGGACGCCGTGCGTGCCGCCCACCCGGAGGTCGTCGTCGGCGACGGCCGGGTCCAGGCGTGGGTGGTCGGCTCGGGCGGCGGGGACGACGCCGAGCAGGCCCTGGCCGACTCGCTGGGCGACGAGCGTGGTGACGGTCCGGTCGCCGTCCTGGCCGACGCCGACGCGTTGCAGCACGTGCCCAAGCAGCCGGGGGTGCCGATGCTGCTGACCCCGCACGCCGGCGAGCTCTCCGCGATGACCGGTGTCGACCGCGCGAGCATCGAGGCCTCGCCCTTGGAGCACGCCCGGAGCGCGGCGGCCGACTACGGCGTCACGGTGCTGCTCAAGGGTCGCCACACCGTGGTCGCGGATCCCGACGGCCGGGTCCACGTGACCACCTCCGGGGTCCCGTGGCTGGCCACCGCGGGAGCCGGTGACGTGCTGGCCGGGCTGTGCGGTGCGCTCCTGGCCGCGGGTCTGGACCCGTACGACGCCGGGTCGGTCGGCTCCTGGCTGCACGGCACCGCCGCGAGCCTGGCCGGTGCCGGGGGCCCGATCACCGCCGGCGACGTGGCGGCCGCACTTCCCGAGACCCTGCGGCGCACCCTGGACCGGACCCTGCGGACCTGGACGGACCCTGGATCGGACCCTGGGGAGCCCGACCGGCTGAGGCTGGAACAATGACGTCGGTCATGCCCCCCGACAACCCGCCCTACGCCGAGATCGTGGTCGACCTCGACGCGATCGGCGGCAACGTGCGCCGACTGCGTGAGCTGGTCGCACCGGCCGGGCTGATCGTGGTGGTCAAGGCCGACGGCTACGGCCACGGGATGCTCGAGGTGGCGCGCGCCGCGCGCGGGGCCGGCGCCGACCAGATCGCCGTCGCGACCCCCGCCGAGGCCGTCGCCCTGCGGGACGCGGGCGACGAGGGCCCGCTGCTGTGCTGGCTGGCGACCCCGGGTGCGGACTACGGCCCGGCGATCGGGCGCGGGGTCACCGTCACGGCGTACGACGCGGCACAGCTGGTGGCCATCGCCGGGGGCGCGAGGTCCGGTCGTCCCGTCGACGTGCAGCTCAAGGTCGACACGGGTCTGTCCCGCGGTGGCGCACAGCGCGACGAGTGGCACCACCTGTTCGCGGTCGCCGCTGACCTGGCGCGCACGGGGGAGATCCGGGTCAGCGGCATCTGGTCGCACTTCGCGTGCAGCGACGAGCCCGACCACCCCGCGAACGATACGCAGCAGACCGCCTTCCGGGACGCAGTCGCCCTCGCCGCCGGGGCCGGGCTGGAGCCGCCGGTCCACCTGGCCAACTCGGCGGCCGCCCTCCTGCGCCCGAGCGCGCGCCTCGACGCGGTGCGGGTCGGGCTGGCGGCGTACGGCCTCGACCCGGCGCCGGGGCAGCCGGGCACGGCCGCGGCGGGGCTACGACCGGCGATGACCGCGCGCACCCGGCTCGCCATGGTCAAGGACATCGGCCCCGGTGACGGGGTCTCCTACGGCCACACGTTCGTCGCCGAGCGGGCGATGACGGTGGGGCTGGTCCCCGTGGGGTACGGCGACGGTGTGCCGCGGCACGCCTCGAACACCGCCGAGGTGCTGGTCGGAGGGCGGCGTTGCCGGGTGCTCGGACGGATCTGCATGGACCAGTTCGTCGTCGACGTGAGCGGGCTGGACGCCGAGGCCGGGGACGAGGTCCTCCTGTTCGGGCCCGGGGACGACGGCGAGCCGACGGCGCAGGACTGGGCCGAGGCCTGCGACACCATCTCCTACGAGATCGTCACCCGGATCGGTGGCCGCTTCGCGCGCCGCTTCGAGGGCCGCGTCCCGGGCGGGGCGGCCCGATGAACCCGTGGGTACGCCGGATCGGTGGCGTCGGGGTGGCCGGCCTGGCCACGCTGGCCGGCGCCGCCGTGGTGGAGCGCCGCGTGGTGAAGGCCCGGCGGGCGGCGGCCGACGAGGCGGAGGAGTACCGCTCCCTGCGCGGCACGGAGATCCTGATCGAGGCCGAGGACGGCACCGTCCTGCACGCCGAGGTGGACGAGGTCGCGCCGTACGCCACCGGCGCGAAGCCCGACCCCGAGCAGCCGACGGTGGTCTTCGTGCACGGCTACGCGCTGAACCTGGACTGCTGGCACTTCCAGCGTCGAGCGATGCGGGGGCGGCACCGGATGGCGTTCTACGACCAGCGCTCGCACGGACGGTCCGGGCCGATCCCCGCGCGAGCACGCCAGCATCGACCAGCTCGGCGACGACCTCGCGCTGGTGATCGAGCGGCTCGCCCCGACCGGGAAGGTCGTGCTGGTCGGGCACTCGATGGGCGGGATGAGCATCATGGCCTTCGCCGAGCGGCACCCGGAGACCTTCGACGCGCGGGTCAGCGGGATCGGCCTGGTCGCGACCACGGCGGGGGGACTGCGCCCGCACCGCACGGTGAGCCGGTTCATCCCCGACCGGGTGGGTGAGCTGGTCGCGCCCCGCCTGATCACGGCGCTGGCCAACGCCCCCGAGCTGGTCGACTCCGCACGCTCGAGGGGGTCGAACATCGGCTTCCTGGTCGCCGACCAGTTCGCCTTCGGCGGGGAGGCGCCCGCCTCGCAGGTCGAGTTCCTCGACGAGATGCTGGCCGGTACGCCGGTGCAGGTGCTGGCGGAGTTCTTCCCGGGGTTCAGCAAGCTCGACAAGTTCGCGGTGCTCGAACGGTTCGCGGACGTCCCGACGACCGATCATCTGCGGCACCAAGGACCGCCTCACCCCGGTCGGGCACAGCCGCAAGATGGCCTCGCTGATCCCCGGGTCCCGGCTGGTCGAGGTGCCCGGGGCCGGACACATGGTGCTGTTCGAGGCGCCGGAGCTGGTCAACGCCAGCCTGGAACAGCTCTTCACGGCGGCCCGCGGATGAGCCGGACGCAGCGGATCCCCGATCTGCAGGTCACCCTGATCGGCCCGGAGCAGGCCCGTCACGTGCTGGGCGTCATCCACGGGGCCTTCGGCGACCGCCCACCACTGGATCCTCCCGCCACCGCGACTGGCGGAGACCGAGGAGTCGCTCGCCGAGGCCCTCGCGGCGCACGGCGGCCTGCTCGGCACCCTCGACGGCGAACCGGTCGCGACCTTGTTGTTCCAGCCGCTCGACGACATGCTCGGGCTCCGCCGGGTCGGCACCCTGCGTGTCGGGCGAGGCACCGGCATCGCGCAGCGGGTCGTCGCCGAGGCCGAGGCCGAAGCCGTACGCCGCCGCTACAACGGGCTGCGCCTGATCGCCCGCGAGGAGCTCCCCTCGACGGTGCGGTTCTGGACCCGGCTCGGCTACACCGAGGCCGGCCGCGAGGGACCCCAGCTGTACCTGCGCAAGATGCTGCCGGTCCGGCTCGACGTACCCGACGCGTCGGCGGCGCACGAGCTCGGTCGCGACCTCGCCGGGATGCTGCGGCCCGGTGACCTGGTGATCCTCTCGGGCGACCTCGGCGCCGGCAAGACCACCCTGACCCAGGGCATCGGCGCCGGGCCTCGGGGTGCGCGGCGACGTCACCTCGCCCACGTTCGTGATCGCTCGGGTGCACCGGCCCCAGGGCGACGGACCCGCCCTGGCGCACGTCGACGCCTACCGCCTCGACGGCTCCGCGGAGCTCGACGACCTCGACCTCGACACCGACCTGGACCGCGCCGTGACCGTCGTGGAGTGGGGTGAGGGGCTGGCCGAGGCACTCGCCGAGGACCGACTGGAGATCCGGATCGAGCGTGACCCGACAGGCGACTCCGAGCACCGCGCGGTGACGATCACGCCCTTCGGCAAGCGCTGGTTCGACACCGGGCTGGCCCAGGAGCTCAGCGCGTCACGGACCGTGCCCGTGCCGCCGCTCGACGCCCGGCCGGCGTCGCCCGAGCGCCCGGTGAAGTAGCGTCGCGCCGTGCTCCTCGCCTTCGACACCGCGACCCCTCGCGTCACCGTGGCCCTGCACGACGGCCGCGGTGTCGTCGCGACGTACCTCGCCGACGAGCAGATGCGCCACGGTGAGCTGCTGGCACCGGGTGTCGCGGAAGTCCTGGAACAGGCCGGGGCGACCGCTGCGGACCTCAGCGCGATCGCGGTGGGCGTCGGTCCAGGCCCCTTCACGGGGCTGCGCGTCGGTCTGGTCACCGCCCGCACGCTGGCCTTCGCACTGTCGATCCCGGTGCACGGGGTCTGCACGCTCGACGTGCTGGCCGCCGAGGCGGTCGACTCCGGGCTCTCGGACTTCGTCGTGGCCACCGACGCGCGCCGCAAGGAGGTCTACCTCGCGTCGTACGACGCGGGCCGGCGGGTGAGCGGCCCCGACGTCGTGCGCCCGGGCGGGGCCGCGACCGATCGGCTGGTGGTCGGGCACGGCGGCGCGCTCTACCCGGAGGCCTTCTCGCAGACCGCCGGCCCGGAGCACCCCAGCGCCGCGGTGCTGTGCGACGTGGTCGTGCGACGAGCGCTACGCGCTGCTGGAGCCCGAGCCGCTCTACCTGCGCCGCCCCGACGCGATGACGATGCAGGCCCCCAAGCCGGTCTCGTGAACCCGCCGGCCGTCCCGCCGGCCATCCGTCCGGCGGCGCCCCGCGACCTGGCCGCGCTCGTCGCGCTCGACGCCGGGCTGTTCGGGGTCGAGGCCTGGTCGCGGGTCTCCCTCGAGGGGTCGCTGACCCACACGATCGTGGGGTTCGGACAGCACGAGCCGCTGTCGGGCGCTCACGACCCCACGATGGTGGGCGCCGGGCGCTCGGACCCCGACGGCTACGCCGTGCTCACCGTCGCCGGCGAGGTGGGCGACCTGCAGCGGATCGCGGTACGACGGGAGTGTCGGCGCGGGGGGCTCGCGACGGCACTGCTCGAGGCGGTCACCGAGACCGCTCGTGCCGGGGGGGCCGAGCGCGTGCTGCTGGAGGTGGGCGAGGCCAACGCCGGGGCCCGGGGGTTCTACGCCGACGCGGGCTTCGCCGAGATCGACCGCCGACGCGGCTACTACCGCGACGGCACCGACGCACTCGTCCTGCAGCGCGCGGTGGCACGATGACGCGCGTGACGCGCGACGAACCCCTGGTGCTCGGCATCGAGACCTCCTGCGACGAGACCGGGGTCGGTGTCGTCCGCGGACACACCCTGCTGGCCGACGCGATCGCCTCGTCGGTCGAGGAGCACGCGCGGTTCGGCGGAGTGGTGCCGGAGGTCGCCTCCCGGGCGCACCTCGAGGCGATGGTGCCGAGCATCCAGCGGGCCTGCGCCACGGCGGGCATCGCTCCCGCCGACGTCGACGCGATCGCGGTGACCTCGGGGCCGGGTCTCGCCGGGGCGCTGCTGGTCGGGCGTCGCCGCGGCCAAGGCGCTGGCGATCGCCCTCGACAAGCCGCTCTACGGCGTGAACCACCTCGCCTCCCACGTCGCCGTCGACCAGCTCGAGCACGGGCCACTGCCCGAGCCCTGCCTGGCGATGCTGGTCTCCGGTGGGCACTCCTCCCTTTTGCGGGTCAGCGACGTCACCGGCGGCGGCGACGCCGGAGGCGGGGTGGTGGCGCTGGGGGCGACGATCGACGACGCCGCCGGGGAGGCCTTCGACAAGGTCGCGCGGTTGCTCGGGCTGCCGTTCCCCGGTGGTCCGCACATCGACCGGCAGGCCCGATCGGGCAGCAGCGTCGCGATCGACTTCCCGCGCGGCCTGACCTCGCGGCGCGACCTGGAACGGCACCGCTTCGACTACTCCTTCTCGGGGCTCAAGACCGCGGTCGCGCGCTGGGTCGAGGCCCGCGAGCGGGCCGGGGAGCCCGTCCCGGTCGCCGACGTCGCCGCATCGTTCCAGGAGGCGGTCTGCGACGTGCTGACCCGCAAGGCGGTCGAGGCGGCGCTCAGCGAGGGGATCGAGGACATCCTGATCGGGGGCGGGGTCGCCGCGAACTCGCGGCTCCGGGTGCTGTGCGAGGAGCGCGCCGCCGCCCGGGGCATCCGGGTCCGGGTGCCGCGGCCCGGCCTGTGCACCGACAACGGCGCCATGGTCGCTGCCCTCGGTGTCGAGATGGTGGCCCGCGGTCGCGCCCCGTCCTCGCTCGACCTGCCGGCCGACTCCTCGCTGCCGGTGACCGAGGTACTGGCAGGCTGAGCCTGACAGCGACGTACCGAGTCTCGAGGAGCGCAGATGCAGCAGGTGCAGGGGATCGTGGCGATGGCCAAGGGCGAGCCGGTCCAGCAGATGACGATCAACGTCCCCGACCCCGGCCCGGGGGAGGCGGTCGTGAAGATCCAGGCCTGTGGTGTGTGCCACACCGACCTGCACTACCGCGAGGGCGGGATCAACGACGAGTTCCCGTTCCTGCTCGGCCACGAGGCCGCCGGGATCGTGGAGTCGGTCGGCGACGGCGTCACGGAGGTCGCCGAGGGTGACTTCGTGGTGCTGAACTGGCGCGCGGTGTGCGGGGAGTGCCGGGCCTGCAGGCGCGGCGACCTGAAGTACTGCTTCAACACCCACAACGCCCTGCAGAAGATGACCCTGGAGGACGGCACGGAGCTCTCGCCGGCGCTGGGCATCGGGGCGTTCGCGGACAAGACGCTGGTCGCGGCCGGCCAGTGCACCAAGGTCGACCCCGAGGCTCGTCCGGCGGCGGTCGGTCTGCTCGGCTGCGGGATCATGGCCGGGATCGGTGCCGCCATCAACACCGGTGCGCTGACCCGGGGCCGCTCGGCGGCCGTCATCGGGTGCGGCGGCGTCGGCGTGGCGGCGATCGCCGGTGCGGCGCTGGCCGGCGCGAGCCCGATCATCGCCGTCGACATCGACGCGAAGAAGCTCGAGGCGGCCCGGGCCAACGGAGCCACCCACACCGTCGACTCCTCGCAGGGCGACCCGGTCGAGGAGATCAAGCGGATCTGCGGCGAGGTCTACGAGGGCGCCGAGGGCGCCGACGTGGTGATCGAGGCGGTCGGGCGGCCGGAGACCTGGAAGCAGGCCTTCTACGCCCGCGACCTCGCCGGCACCGTCGTGCTCGTCGGGGTGCCCACACCGGACATGAAGCTCCCGGACCTCCCGTTGATCGACGTCTTCGGACGTGGCGGCGCGCTGAGGTCCAGCTGGTACGGCGACTGCCTGCCGAGCCGCGACTTCCCGATGCTGACCGACCTCTACACCTCGGGCCGCCTCGACCTGGACGCCTTCGTCACCGAGGAGATCGCGATCGGCGACATCGAGGCGGCCTTCGACAAGATGGGCTCCGGGGACGTGCTGCGATCAGTGGTGATCCTCTAGGCCCGCCCCGGGCTGCTCCAGCCCGGGGCGGCCTGCCGCGCTCGTGGACCCGCGGTCGGCTCAGGTCTGCGAGGCGTCGTGGATCCGCAGGAACTCCAGGTGCCGCTCGTACTGGTCGAGCACGTCGTCGATGAGCTGCGTGCGGGAGTAGCCCATCACGTCGTAGCCCTGCCCGCCGCTGTGCAGGTGCACCTCGAGGCGGGTGTAGCGCTCGTTGCCCCGAGGGGCCCAGCCGCCGTACGCCGGGATCGGCTGCTCGCGGCGCTGGACGCGGTAGACGAAGGGCAGGTCGGCCCCGACGTCGGTGACCAGCTCGATCCCGGGCTGCTCGATGCCGGGCTGCTCGCCCTCGTCGGCAGCGCGCACCACCTCCACGACCACGCCCTGACCCCGCAGCTCACCCGCGACCTCGTCGAAGGCCGGGGCCACCACGGAGGCTGAGGTAGGTGTCGGCCTTGTCGCGGTCGGGGAAGGTCATCATCCGCTTGACCCGGGCCTGCCACGGCACGTGCGGGGCACGCCCGGCGGTCGGCTCCGCCGGTGCGCTGCGGCTCGACATCACGCCGGGCAGCATCCCCGAGCGGCTCTCGGAGACCTGCCCCTCGACCGACAGCGCCTTCCACAGGCCCCACATCACCGGGATCAGCACCAGCGCGAACGGCACGCCCACGATGATCGTCGCGTACTGCAGCGCCAGGATGTTGCCGGCGGAGAGGATCGCCAGGGTCAGCGCGCCGGTGGCGGCGGCCCAGAAGATCCGCAGCCAGGCCGGCCCGTCGTCGGAGGCGGTGCGCAGCTTCGAGGAGAGGTTGGCCATCACCAGGGCTCCGGAGTCGGCGGAGGTGACGTAGAACAGCAGGCCGACCAGGATCGCCAGCGTGGCGACGACCGGGAACGCGGGGTACTCCTGCAGCAGCGCCCACAGGCCCTGGGAGGGGTCCGTCCCCTTCTCGATCACCGACTGGAAGGAGGCGTTGCCGCTGCGGATCTGGTCGAGGGCGGCGTTGCCGAAGATGCTGACCCACATCACGATGTAGGTGAAGGGGATGATCAGCGCGCCCAGCACGAACTGCCGGATCGTGCGGCCCCGCGAGATCCGGGCCAGGAAGAGGCCGACGAAGGCCGACCAGGCCACCCACCAGGCCCAGAAGAAGAGCGTCCACAGGCCCATCCACGTGCTGTTGTCCTCGAAGGCGAAGGTCTGGTTGGTCATCCCGGGCAGCATCCGCACGTAGTCCCCGACGTTGAGCACCAGTGCGTCGAGCAGGTAGGCGGTCTTGCCGGTGACGAGCACGAAGAGCGCGAGCGAGATGGCCAGCAGCACGTTGATCTGGGAGATCAGCTTGATCCCCTTCTCCACCCCCGTCGTGGCCGACACCGCGGCGATCACCACGGCGAGGATGATCAGGGCGGACTGGGTGGCCAACCCCTGCGGGAGGCCGAAGACGATCTTGAGCCCGACGTTGAGGCTGACCACACCGATGCCCAACGAGGTGGCGACGCCGAAGATCGTGCCGAGCACCGCGGCGATGTCGGTGGCGTGCCCGATCGGGCCGTCCACCTTCTTCCCGATCAGGGGGTGCAGCGCCGAGCGCACGGCGAGCGGAAGGTTCATCCGGTAGGCGAAGTAGCCCAGCGCCATCCCCATCAACGTGTACATGCCCCACCCGGAGAGCCCGTAGTGGAACAGCGTCCACACCGTGCCTTCCCGGGCCGCCTCCACGGTCCCACCCTTGATGGAGGGCGGATGGAGGTACTGCGTGGCCGGCTCGTAGACGGAGTAGAAGATCAGGTCCGTGCCGATGCCCGCGGCGAAGAGCATCGAGGCCCAGGCCCCGGTGGAGAACTCGGGACGGGAGTGGTCTGGCCCCATGCGCACCGAGCCGTACTTCGACAACGCCAGGTAGATCACGAAGACCAGCACCGAGGTCGTCAGGGCGATGTAGAACCAGCCGAAGCCGGTCGAGACCTTGCCCACGACCGAGGCCAGGGTGCTCTGCGCCGAGTCGGGGGCGATCACGCACCACAGCGTGACGCCGAGGGTGATCAGCGCCGCCGGCACGAAGACCGGGAGGTTGAGCCGGGACGACGGTTCGTCGGGTGCTGGGTCGGGTGCGCCTGCGGCCATCGGCGTACGACTGTCCAGATCGGTCATCGCGGGTCTCCTCGGTGCTCGGGTTGCGTGAGTCGGCCGCTCCTGGAGCGCTTCGTGGGGCGGGCGGCGACCCGAGCTCAGGTGATGGTGACGGTGCCCGGACGGGCCTCGTTCGTGGATCGCCGTCAGGATAGGGCGACAGGTCGCTCCCGCGGCAGTGGCAGAGCACCTGAATCGGAGCAGGCGGCGGGTGGTCGGTGCCCTGGTCGGTCTCGCGGCGGATTGTGCCCGGTCGGCGCAGCGCGCCTACGGTGAACGAGTTGTCCCAGCGAACCCGAGGAGCCAGCACCGATGACCACTCGCATCGACCATGCCGTCACCAGCGGCACCTTCTCCCTCGACGGGGAGACCTTCGACGTCGAGAACAACGTCTGGGTGGTCGGCGACGACACGTCGTGCGTGGTGATCGACGCGCCGCACGAGATCGAACCGATCCTCGCCGTCGTCGGCGACCGCACCGTGACCGCGATCGTGTGCACCCACGCCCACGACGACCACGTCCGGGTGGCTCCCGACCTGCGGGAGGCGACCGGTGCCCCGATCCTGCTGCACCCCGACGACCGGCCGGTCTGGGAGCTCACGCACGGTGCTCTGGCCTGGGACACCGACCTGGCCGACGCCCAGGTGATCCCGGTCGGCGGCACCACGATGAGGGTGCTGCACACGCCGGGGCACGCGCCCGGCGCGGTCTGCCTGTACGCCGAGGAGCTGGGCTGCGTCTTCACCGGCGACACGCTGTTCCAGGGCGGACCGGGTGCGACCGGACGCTCGTTCAGCGACGCCGACCTGATCGTCGACTCGATCCGCGACCGGCTCTTCGCGCTGCCCGACGACACGGTCGTGCACACCGGCCACGGCGACGACACCAGCATCGCCGCGGAGCGGGCCAACATCGGTGCCTGAGCGCCGGCGCTGGGCCCGTGCGGGCTTCGCGGTGGTCGTGCTGCTCAGCCTGGTCGTGCTGTTCACGCCGTCCTCGCACGTGCCGGACGTCGAGACGAACGACAAGTTCGTCCATGCGGGACTGTTCGCGCTGCTGGCCCTGTCCGGTCTGCTGGCCGAGCTCGCTCCCTGGCCGCTGGTGGTCCTCCTGGTCGCCTACGCCGGGTTGTCCGAGGTGCTGCAGGCCGTGCTGCCGATCAACCGGGACGGTGACGTCCACGACTCCCTGGCCGACTGCGTCGGCATCGCGGTCGCGACGCTGCTGGTGCTCGGCGGGCGCCGGATCACGTCGCGCCGGACGAGCCGCTGAGCGGCCGAGCCGCCGTCCGCCCTCGAGCCGACCGATAGATATCGTGGTGCGATACACTGGATCGACGACCCCGGAGGTGGGACTGAGATGACCTTGGAACTGATCACCGGCGTGCTGATCCTGATCCTGGCCGTGGCGACCACGGCTCTGGCCCTGGCCGGGTTGGCCGGGATGCTCGGTCTGGTGCGCTTCCCGAGATGTGCCGAGTGCGGACGGCTGGGAATCGTGACGTCCGCCGATCCCGATCCCGGCTGCGTGCACTGCGGGCACGAGCGTCTGCTGCACCCGCTCGCGGTCTGGCACCACGCGCACGGGACCGACCACCCGCACCCCTGAGCCGCGAGAGCTGCTCAGTGGCTGGGGGCTGGGGGCTCGCCGCCGGCTCTCGAGAGGGCCGCCGCCAGTCGTTCGATCTCGTCGAGGTGCAGCGTCGCCAGCTCACCGAGGCGCCGGGCGCCGCTGTCGGTGAGCCGGAGCCTGACCAGCCGCTGGTCGTCGTCGTCCCGGACACGTCGCACCAGGCCGGCGGCCACGGCCCGGTCGACCAGGCCGACCACGCTGTGGTGTCGCAGCAGCAGGTAGTCCGCGACCTCGCCGATGGTCGGCCCGACGGGGTCGGAATGGCCACGAACCGCGAGCAGCAGCTGGTGCTGGGCCGGGGTCAGCCCCGCGGCCCTGGCCTGCTGGTCGCTCCAGCGCTCGAAGGTGCGCAGCCCCGTGCGCAGCGCGAGCAGTCGTGCGTAGACCGAGTCCGGCAGAGCCACGGGCCGATTCTAGGGCCAGCTCGACCGAGGCGACGGCGAGGAGCCGCTGGCCCCGGGGCGTGGTCATGACGCCCGACGACGTACGTCGGTGCGCGCTGTCGTTGGACGGCGCGAGCGAGCGCGACCACCACGGCTTCCCGTCGTTTCGTCGGCGCACGGTGTTCGCCACCCTGCCCGACGAGACGACGTTGCGGATCATGCTTCCCGAGGGCGAGATCATCGCCACGGTCGCCGAGCACGCGTGGGCCGGTGAGAAGACGTGGGGCAAGAAGCTGGCGGCCGTCGAGATCGACCTCGCCCTCGCCGACCCCGGTGTCGTCGCCGAGCTGCTCGAGGACGCCTGGCGCGCGCACGGCTGATCCGGGGCTGCGACGGTGCGGTCAGGCCGAGGCCCGCACCAGCAGGACCACCCAGCTGCGGTAGGGACGCCAGGCCTCGCTCACCTGGTCGAGGCCGGCCTCGTCGGGGAGTCCGTACGCCGCCCGGGCGGTGCGCTGCCAGCGCGTCTCGTGCACGGGGAGGGCGTCCGGGGCACCCATCCCGCGGATCAGCACCAGCTCGGCGGAGAACGGTCCGATCCCGGGCAGCTGCTGCAGCTCTCGTGCGGCCTCGGCGAAGCCCTGCGACCGGAGCCGGTCGCGGTCGAGCGCGCCGTCGAGCGCGGCCTGTGCCAGGGCGTGCAGCTGGTCGACCTTGCGCCCGGTCAGGCCGGGCTGCGGATCCGGCAGGGCGAGCAGTGCCGAGGGAGCGGGGAACGCACCCCGCTCGCCGTGCTCGTCGGTCAGGCGCTGCTTGATCCGAGCAGTCTGGGCCATCTGGATGCGGTGGCCGAGGATGCACCACGCGGCGGCCTCGTAGGGCGTGCAGAACAGTACCGGCCGGAGCCCGGGGAAGCGCGCCTGGAGCCGGCCCACGACCGGGTCCTGCGCGCCGAGGCCCGCCCAGCCGGTCGCGTCGACGTCGAGGCACAAGATCCGCTCGACGTCGCGACGCACCGCCTCGGTGAGCGTCGCCGAGGCGTCCCGGCCCGTGCCGGTCTCGACCACACCGCGGATCTCGGTGTGACCTCCCGACCCGTGCTGGCTCAGGGTGACCGCGACGACGCGCCAGCTCCCGTCCAGCGCCCAGGCGAAGCGCAGGCCGGGCTGGACGGGAGCACTGGTGGTGGTGCCGGGGAACGCGTCGGCGAAACCACTCGCGGCCGCCAAGGAGAATCCGTCCGGGGCAGGCAACCTGAAGCTCATCGGTCGGCCTCCTGTGCTCGATCCCGGGGACGCCCCTGACGGTGCCGGTAGAGGTCGTAGAGGCCGACGGCGACGGCGGCCGCGACGAACACGAGGGCTACGAGCACGGCCGTGCCGAGCGCGTCGCCGTACGACGTCGCTCCCGCCCCGTCGACGGAGGCGAAGAACACCGCCCCGATGACGGCCTGGCCGATCGCCAACCCGACCCGCTGGGCGGTCTGGAGCACGCCGCCGGCCGTGCTGCCGCCCACCGGGTCGACATCCATCAGGGTCAGCGCCTGGTTGGGCGTGATCACGGCGCCGGAGCCGAAGCCCATCACGAACAGCGGCACGGCCAGCGCGAGCGTCGCGTGGTCTGTCGGTGCGCTGCGCGCGACCAGCGCCATCGCGACCGCCCCGATCCCGAAGGTGGTCGCGGCACCGACCACCAGGGGACGGCCGAGCTGGTTGACGAAGCGCCCGGCGACGGGGGCGGCGACGGCGCTGCCCACGGCGTAGGCGGTGATCCCGAGAGCGGACTCCAGCGCGGTGTAGCCCAGCCCGCGCTGGTAGTAGATCGCGAGCACCAGCGGGAGCCCGGCCATGGCCGGGAAGTACAGCAGCGCCAGCACCACGCCCGAGGTGTACGACGGCTGCCGGAACAGTCGCAGGTCGACCAACGGGTCGCGGTCGAGGCGGGTCAGACGGCGCTCGCGGGCGAAGAAGAGCGTGATCAGCACGAGTGCGGGCACGACCAGGAGGGTCACCGCGGGCCCCTTGGCGTCGTACTCGACGGCGCCGAAGAGCACGCAGAACAGGGCCACGCCGAGCACCGCCGAGCCGATGACGTCGAGCCGGTGCTGCCCGGTGGCCGGGGTGTGCGGCAGGTAACGACGGGCGAGGGTCAGCACGACGATCCCGACCGGCACGTTGACGAAGAACACCAGCCGCCAACCGAGGTCGGGCCCGCCGAGGGCGATCAGCACCCCGCCGACGAGGGGGCCGAGGGCCGTGCCCAGCCCGACCGTCGTGCCCAGCACGCCGAAGGCCCGGCCGCGCTCGGGTCCGCGGAACATCTGCTGCAGCAGCCCGGACACCTGCGGGTTGATCAGACCGCCGAAGAGACCCTGCAGCACCCGGGCCGCGATCAGCACCCCGGCGCTCGGGGACAGCCCGGCCAGCACGCTGGTCACCGCGAAGCCGGCCACGCCGAGCTGGAACATCCGGCGCCGGCCGTGGTCGTCGCCGAGCCGCCCGGCGAGCACCGGCACCAGCCCGAAGGAGAGCGTGTAGCCGCTGACCACCCACTGCAGCTGCGACGGGCCGGCGCCCGTCGAGCGGCTGATCGAGGGCAGCGCGACGTTGGTGACGCTGACGTCCAGCAGGGTCATGAACAGGGCGCTGCAGCAGACGGCCAGGGCGATCCAGCGGCCCGGGTCCGGCTGCGTCGTCGTGGACCACCCCGTGGGCGGCCTCCTCCCGAGGGTGCTCACTCACAGGGGATCCACCAGCAGGGCCGTGCCCTTGCCGTCGACCCGGGTCAGCACGAGGGTCGCCTCCTGGTCACCGGCCAGGGCGAGCCGCCGGCGCAGCTGCTCGGGCACGACGTCCACACCACGCTTCTTGATCGCCAGCGTGCCGACCCCCCGCGCCCGCAGGGCCGCGCGGAGCTGCTTCTCCGGGTAGGGCAGCTCCTCGAGCACCCGGTAGCCGCGGGCGTACGGCGTGCGGAAGGAGGCGTCGGAGGTGACGTAGGCGATGTGGGAGTCCAGCAGGCCGCCCTGCACCCCCGCGGCGACCGCGGTCACCAGCCCGGCCCGGATCACCGCCCCGTCCGGCTCGTAGAGGAACGAGCCCAACGCCCGGACGTCCGCACCCGGATCGTCCTCGTCGGTGAGCGTGGCCAGCCCGCCGGCGCCGATCACCGTGGCCCGTCGCCGTACCGTCGCGAGCGGACCGGACCACAGCGCCGCCTCCTTGACCTCACCGCGGTCGCTGACCCACTCCGCCTCCACTCCCTCGGGCACCAGGCCGTGCGGGATCCCGGGGGCGACCTTGACCACCGCGGTGCGTTCCAGCAGCCCGCTGACGAAGCTCCACGGCGGGGTCCAGGTGTCCGGGTCGAAGGTCCGCCCGGCGCCGGTCCGCCGTCCTGGATCGGCGTAGACGACGTCGAAGCCCGTGAGCGCGAGCGAGGTCGCGTCGGCGACCTGCACCGCCCCGGGCAGGGCGAGCGCCGCCAGGTTCGCCGCTGCCACCGCCACGCGAACCGGGTCGTGGTCGATGCCGGCCGCGGTGAGCCCGGCGCGGGAGAAGGCGATCAGGTCGCCGCCGATCCCGCAGCCGAGATCGATCACCGACAGCGGCCCTGCGGCGGCGAGCCGCCTCGCGCGGTGCGCACTCACCCTGGTGCGCGTCGCCTGCTCGAGGCCGTCGGGCGTGAAGTACATCTGCGCCGCGGCGTCGCCGAACTTGGCCCGGGCCCGCGCGCGCAGGTCGAGCTGGCCCAGAGCGGTCGAGACCTGCTCCACGTCGTTGGTGCGGCGCAGCTGCTCGCCGATCCGGAGCACGGCCACGCCGTCGGCCAGCATCTCGGCTCCCCGCGTCATCAGCTCCTGACCGGGTGCGCTCAGCAGCCAGGCGAACGCGTCGGGAGTCACCGGACGATCCTCTCCGGGCCCTCGTCTGGCACTCAGTCGGGGTGAGTGCTAGTTTCGTTTCTGGCACTCTCCTGGTGAGTGTGCCAGCGCTGGTGATCGACGCACGACCCCCGCGACGGCGTACGCCGGGAGCCAGCAAGACGTGCAGCACAAGCCAACCGCAAACGGAAAGTGGAGGTCGACATCGTGTCGGTCAGCATCAAGCCGCTCGAGGACCGGATCGTCGTCAAGTCGGTCGAGGCCGAGCAGACCACGGCATCTGGCCTGGTCATCCCGGACACCGCCAAGGAGAAGCCCCAGGAGGGCGAGGTCGTGGCCACCGGGCCGGGCCGCATCGACGACAACGGCAACCGGGTCCCGCTCGACGTCGCCGTGGGCGACAAGGTCATCTACTCCAAGTACGGCGGCACCGAGGTGAAGTACTCCGGCGAGGAGTACCTGATCCTCTCCGCCCGCGACGTCTTGGCCGTCAGTTTCCTGATCTCGTGCCGGCCGGGGTACTCGTCGCACGTCGACGAGTGCCCCGGCCGACCCGGTCCCGCCACCCTCTTAAGGAGCAACACACCGAATGCCGAAGATTCTTGAGTTCGACGAGCACGCACGTCGCGCGCTCGAGCGGGGCGTCGACGCCCTCGCCAACACCGTCAAGGTGACGCTCGGCCCCAAGGGCCGCTACGTCGTGCTGGACAAGAAGTGGGGCGCCCCCACGATCACCAACGACGGCGTGACCGTCGCTCGCGAGGTCGAGCTCGACGACCCGTTCGAGAACCTCGGCGCCCAGCTGACGAAGGAGGTCGCCACCAAGACCAACGACGTCGCCGGTGACGGCACCACGACGGCGACCGTGCTGGCCCAGGCGATGGTCCACGAGGGCCTGCGCGCCGTGGCCGCCGGCGCCAACCCGATGGGCCTCAAGCGGGGCATGGACCTCGCCGCCGAGGCGGTGGCCGGCGCGCTGGGCAAGGCCGCCCGTGAGGTCGACTCGAAGGAGGACATGGCCGCTGTGGCGACCGTGTCCAGCCGCGACGAGACCATCGGCAAGCTGCTCGCCGAGGCTTTCGACAAGGTCGGCAAGGACGGCGTGATCACCGTCGAGGAGTCCAACACCATGGGCACCGAGCTGGAGTTCACCGAGGGTATGCAGTTCGACAAGGGCTACCTCTCGCCGTACTTCGTGACCGACCAGGAGTCGATGGAGGCCGTCCTGGACGACCCGTACATCCTGCTGCACCAGGGCAAGATCTCGGCCGTCTCCGACCTGCTCCCGATCCTGGAGAAGGTGATCGGCGCCGGCAAGACGCTGTTCATCCTGGCCGAGGACGTCGACGGCGAGGCCCTCTCGACGCTGGTCGTGAACAAGATCCGCGGCACCTTCCAGGCCGTCGCGGTCAAGGCGCCGGCCTTCGGTGACCGCCGCAAGGCGATGATGCAGGACATCGCGTCGCTGACCGGTGGCCAGGTCGTCGCCCCCGAGATCGGGCTCAAGCTCGACCAGGTCGGCCTCGAGGTGCTCGGCACCGCGCGCCGCGTGGTGGTGACCAAGGACGACACCACCATCGTCGAGGGTGGCGGCGACGCCTCCGAGGTCGAGGGTCGGGTCAACCAGATCAAGGCCGAGATCGAGAACACCGACTCCGACTGGGACCGTGAGAAGCTCCAGGAGCGTCTCGCCAAGCTCGCCGGCGGCGTGTGCGTGGTCAAGGTCGGCGCGGCCACCGAGGTGGAGCTGAAGGAGAAGAAGCACCGCATCGAGGACGCCGTGTCCGCGACCCGGGCCGCGATCGAGGAGGGCATCGTCGCCGGTGGCGGCTCCGCCCTCGTCCACGCCGTCTCCGCGCTCGACGACAACCTCGGGCTGTCCGGCGACGAGGCGGTCGGCGTGCGCATCGTGCGCAAGGCCGCCGACGAGCCGCTGCGCTGGATCGCCGAGAACGGCGGCGTGAACGGCTACGTCGTCACGACCAAGGTTCGCGAGCTCGGCGTCGGCCAGGGCTACAACGCCGCGACCGAGGAGTACGGCGACCTGGTCGCCCAGGGCGTGCTCGACCCGGTCAAGGTGACCCGGTCGGCGCTGACCAACGCCACCTCCATCGCGGGGATGCTGCTGACCACGGAGACCCTGATCGTGGACAAGCCCGCCGAGGACGCGGACCAGCCGGCCGCGGGCCACGGTCACGGTCACTGATCCACCTGCTCGACACCGACGACGGCTCCCTCGCGATGCGGGGGAGCCGTCGTCCTTGTCCACCCGTGGCAGGGTGGTCCGCGACCGGAGAGAGGTGAGCGATGGCGATCGTGTCGTTCGCGCACGGCTTCGTCTTCGTCAAGACGCACAAGACCGCCGGCACCTCGCTCGAGGTGCACCTGGCGGCGCAGTGCGGCCCGGACGACGTGGTCACCCCGATCAACCCGCCCAGCTCCTCGCACGAGCCGCGCAACTACCGCCGCGCTGACGGCACGTCGTTCGCCAACCACATGTCGGCGGCGCGACTACGGGCCTGCCTGCCGGAGTTCTACGACTCCGCCTACACCTTCTGCTTCGAGCGGCACCCGGTCGACAAGTGCCTCTCGCACTTCGCGATGCTGCTCAACTCGCCGGCCCACGATAAGGCCGACAAGCCGACCTGCTGGGATGAGTACCTCGAGCAGGGCCGGTTCCCGCTCGACGATCAGCAGTACCTCGACGACTCCGGCTTCCTGCTCGTGGACCGGGTCTACCACTACGAGCGCCTCGACGAGGCCCTCGACGACCTCCAGACGAGGGTCGGCGTCGGCCGGGGCCCGCTCGGCGTCCGGGAGAAGGGCGGCTTCCGGGTCGGCGGCGTTCCGACGTACGACGAGGTGATGGCCCGACCCGCCCAGAAGCGCGTCATCTTCGACGCCTTCGCCCGCTCCCTCACGGTGACCGGCTACAGCTGAGCCACCCGGTCTGGAGTCCGGTCTTCGTCCTTCCTCGACCAGCGGGTTGCGGTGGTCGTGGAGGCGCTCCGGCGACCCTTGCGGTGGTCGTGGAGGCGCGCCGGCGACCCTTCCGGTGGTCGAGGAGGCGCGCCGGCGACCCTTGCGGTGGTTGAGGAGGCGCGCCGGCGACCCTTGCGGTGGTTGAGGAGGCGCGCCAGCGCCGTCTCGAAACCCCCGGTCCCGTAGCGCTGGCGAAACAGGAAACGTCCGTCCCCGTCACACGACACGAGCAGCATCGGGCCATGTTGTGGCGCGTACGGACCTCGCTGACCGATCGTCCCGGCTCGCTCGCGCGGCTGACCGCGATCTGCGGCGAGAACGGGTTGAACATCCTGGCGCTGCAGATCTTCCCGGAGATCGGCAGCGTCGTGGACGAGCTCGTGCTCGAGGCGGTCGACGCCTGGACGGCCCAGGACATCGCGGGACTGGTCGCGAGCGCGGGTGGCGACACGGTACGGGTGAGCCCGTGCGGCTCGCAGGACCTCGTCGACGAGCCGGTCCGCTGGCTGCGGGCCGCCGAGGCGATCATCGCCCGGCCGAGCGACCGCGGGAGGGTCGTGGACCGGCTCACCGGGGCCTCGCAGTCGGCCTGGTCGTTCGCGGAGAACGCCCGGGTCTCCGCCCTCCTCGACGTGATCGGTGCGGCCGGCGCGCTCGAGGCCAGCACGGACGCGGCCGCGACGGCGGTGGTCTACGAGGTGCTTCCCGACGCCGTGATCGCGAAGGTGGGCGACAGCGTGGTCGCGACCGGTTCCCTCGACGCCGGGGGGACGGCCACCGTGGTGGTCTCCCCGACGTGGCGACGCCGGGGCATCGGACGCGCGGTCTTCGTGATGCTCGCCGGGGTGGCGCGTCACGCCGGTCACACCGACCTGCTGCTGGTCGCGCCGGGTGCGGAGCTGGGCTCCAGCATCAGCGAGGGCGGCGCCACCCTGGCGATGCTCGACCGGCTGGGCCTGCGCGGGCTGATCAAGCTCAAGCACGGGTTGCTCCAGATCCGGATCTCCCTGGCCGACATCCGCCCGCTCGCCCCGCGCAGCATCGCCCCGGACGACGACCCCGTCCCCGCCTGAGTCCTCCCGGTGTCGCCGCTACCGAGGCAGCATCGATCCCGGTGCGCTGATGGTCGGGCACGACCGTCCCTGCTTGCTCGAGCAGGCCTGGGCCGGGGTGAGCAGCGTGCCGCCGGCGTAGCGCAGGGCGTAGGGGGCGCCGTCGCCACGGTCGAGACGCATCGTGAAGGCCTGGACCAGCGGGTGTCCGTCCTGCCACCGGGTGGTGCTGTCGCGCTGGGCGCGTCGCTCCGACCACCCGTCGTCGTCACGCACCCAGGTCTGCAGCGAGCCGGTGCGCTCGCCGTCCGCGACCGCGGTCGCGACCACCACGCGGTCACCCACCTTGTCCATGGCGGTCTCGCGCCACGCCTCGACACCGGGCAGCGGGCCGAGGTCGACCGCGCGACCGGTCCGGGTGTCCCACTCCTCGGCGCGGTTGTCCGCGGAGCAGCCCGTGCAGCTGACGCGGTGGCCGTGGTGACGCACGACGGCCAGCAGGGCCGTGCCGTCGGAGCTCGGGCGGAGTCGGACGACGGGGCGGTTGCGAGCGACTTCCGTGGTGGTCCTGGCGATGCGCAGCACCCCGTGGTCGGTGAGCTCGTCGTTCTCGCTGTCGACGTACCACTGCACCCAGATCGCGCCACCGTCGGGCCGGCGCCGTACGGCACCGCCGGGCCGACCCGGCGACCGGTGCCGGGGTCGACCACCCAGGCGCGCCGGCCGTCCTCGAGCAGCACGTTCCCGCTGCTCAGCCAGGTCGCGGAGGCGGTGCTCCTCGGCAGCGGGGTGGTCCGGCCGCCGGACACGATCCGGGGGCCTCCACGCACGCGCCTGCCGTACTGCACGACGGCGTACGTCGCTGCGCTGGGAGCAGTCTGGGGAACCGGCGTGCCGTGGCTCGCCGGCACGCGTGAACCACCACCGCAGCGGCGAGGGTCGTCACTGCGAGCAGCACGACGGCGGCGGCGCTGGCAGGGCGAAGCACTGGCCCAGTCTGGCGCACGGGGGTGCACCGACGCGCGGATCGAGGTGGCGTTGCCGCTGGATAGGATGAGTCTTCGAGACGCGAGGAGGACGTGCATGTCGGAGGTACCCGAGAAGTTCCGCCCGATGGGCCTGACCTACGACGACGTGCTGCTGCTGCCCGGCGAGTCGGACCTGGCTCCCGGTGACATCGACACCACCACCCGGCTGACCCGGGAGATCTCGATCAGGATGCCGCTGGTCAGCGCGGCCATGGACACCGTCACCGAGTCCCGGATGGCGATCGCCATGGCCCGTGAGGGTGGTCTCGGTGTGCTCCACCGCAACCTCTCGATCGCCGATCAGGCCTACCAGGTCGATCTGGTCAAGCGGACCCAGACCGGGATGATCTCCAACCCGGTGACGATCACTCCCGACCGCACCCTGGAGGAGCTCGACGCGATCTGTGGCGAGTACCGCGTCTCCGGCCTGCCGGTGGTCGACGTCGAGAACCTGCTGATCGGGATCATCACCAACCGCGACCTGCGGTTCACCCCGGTCGCCGAGTGGGCCTCGACCAAGGTCGAGGAGGTGATGACCCCGATGCCGCTGATCACCGCGCCGGTCGGGATCTCTCGTGACGACGCCACGACCCTGCTGCGCAAGCACAAGCGCGAGCGGCTGCCGATCGTCGACGAGCAGGGCCGGCTGGCCGGGCTGATCACGGTCAAGGACTTCGTGAAGTCCGAGCAGTTCCCGCACGCCTCCAACGACAGCCACGGCCGGCTCATGGTCGGTGCGGCGATCGGCTACTTCGGTGACGCCTGGGAGCGCGCGACCACCCTGGTCGAGGCCGGTGCCGACGTGCTGGTCGCCGACACCGCCCACGGCCACGTGCGGATGCTGATCGAGATGGTCAAGCGGCTCAAGAGCGACCCCGCGACGCGTCACGTCCAGGTGATCGGCGGCAACGTCGCCACCCGGGCCGGTGCCCAGGCCTTCGTCGATGCCGGCGCCGACGCGGTGAAGGTGGGCGTCGGGCCCGGGTCGATCTGCACCACCCGCGTCGTGACCGGCGTCGGGGCCCCACAGGTGACCGCCGTCTACGAGGCGGCCCTGGCCGCGACGCCGGCCGGCGTGCCCGTGATCGCCGACGGCGGGCTCCAGCACTCCGGTGACATCGCCAAGGCGATCGTCGCGGGGGCGTCCTCGGTGATGGTCGGCTCGCTGCTCGCCGGCTGCGAGGAGAGCCCCGGTGACCTGGTCTTCGTCAACGGCAAGCAGTACAAGGCCTACCGCGGGATGGGCTCGCTGGGCGCGATGAGCAGTCGCGGGAAGAAGTCCTACTCCAAGGACCGCTACTTCCAGGCCGAGGTGACCTCCGACGACCAGCTCGTGCCCGAGGGCATCGAGGGCCAGGTGGCCTACCGCGGTCCGCTGTCGGCGGTCTCCCACCAGCTGGTCGGTGGACTCAACCAGTCGATGTTCTACGTCGGCGCTCGCACCATCACCGAGCTCCAGGACAAGGGGCAGTTCATCCGGATCACCGCGGCCAGCCTCAAGGAGTCGCACCCGCACGACGTGCAGATGACCGTCGAGGCCCCCAACTACGCGGGACGATGAGCCGGAGCGGTGGCTGAGGGCGCGCGTCAGCGCCGTCTCGAGGTCCGTCCGCTGGCCGAGGCCGACTGGGCGGCGGTGGTGGCGATCGTCCAGGAGGTCGCGGCCGCGGGGGAGACCTACACGCTCGACCACGGCATCGGGGTGGAGCCGGCCCGGGCGTTCTGGTCCGACTCGGCCCACCGGGTGGTGGCGGTCGACGCCGCCGGCACGGTCCTGGGCAGTGCCAAGATGGGCCCGAACCGGGTCGCTCAGGGCTCGCACGTCGGCACTGCGTCGTTCGTGGTGGCGGGTGCGGCCCGCGGCCTCGGGGTGGGCCGGGCGCTGGGTGAGCACGTCGTGGCCTGGCACGAGGAGCACGGCTTCCGGGCGATCCAGTTCAACGCCGTGGTCGAGACCAACGCCTCCGCCGTCCGGCTGTGGCAGCGGCTCGGGTTCGCTGTGGTCGGCACCGTGCCCGGTGCCTTCCGGCGTCCGTCGGGGGAGTACGTCGGGCTGCACGTGATGCACCTCGACCTGACCCGCCCTCCCGGGTAGAGGCGGTGTCGGGTCTCACCACGCCGCGGCGCGACGACGGGTGCGGGACACAGATATGATCAGGGCAGACTTCGCCGACGCTGATGTCGGCCGCGCGCCAGGCGCGCACCCGAACCTCACCCTCGACTCCGGACCGGAGACTTCTTCTTGAGCACGACCGTGCCCCGTCCTGCCCGCACCGCGCCCACCCCCGTCGCGGCGCCGGCGTCCGTCCTCGCCGCGCTCCGCTCCCCGCGCCTGCTGCGCACCGAGGTGCTGGCGGGGCTCGTCGTCGCGCTCGCGCTGATCCCGGAGGCGATCTCGTTCTCGATCATCGCCGGTGTCGACCCGAGGGTCGGGCTGTTCGCGTCCTTCACGATGGCCGTCTCGATCTCGTTCCTCGGCGGCCGCCCGGCGATGATCTCGGCCGCCACCGGTGCGATCGCGCTGGTCATCGCGCCGGTGATGCGTGACCACGGCTTCGACTACCTGATCGCCACCGTCCTGCTGGGCGGGGTGCTGCAGGTGCTGCTGGGCCTGCTCGGTGTGGCCCGGTTGATGCGCTTCGTGCCGCGCTCGGTGATGGTCGGCTTCGTGAACGCACTGGCGATCTTGATCTTCCTGGCCCAGGTGCCCAACCTGGTCGGGGTGCCGTGGCTCGTGTACCCGCTGGCCGCGGTCGGCGTCGCGGTGATCGTGCTCCTGCCGCGCCTGCAGCGGGTCGTGCCGGCACCGCTGGTCGCGATCGCGCTGCTCACCGGGTTCGTGCTCGTGGCGTCCGTGGCCGTGCCGGACGTCGGCGACCAGGGCGCGCTGCCGCACAACCTGCCGTCGTTCTTCGTCCCGGACGTGCCGCTCGACCTGGCGACGCTGCGGATCATCGCGCCGTACGCGTTGGCGATGGCGCTGGTCGGGCTGATGGAGTCGCTGATGACCGCTCGGCTCGTCGACGACATCACCGACACGGGCTCGGCCAAGACCCGCGAGAGCTGGGGCCAGGGCGTGGCCAACCTGATCACCGGCCTCTTCGGCGGGATGGGCGGCTGCGCGATGATCGGGCAGACCATGATCAACGTGAAGGCGTCCGGGGCCCGGACCCGGATCTCGACGTTCCTGGCCGGTGTCTTCCTGCTGGTCCTGGTCGTCGGCTTCGGTGACGAGGTCGCGCTGATCCCGATGGCGGCGCTGGTCGCGGTGATGGTGATGGTCTCGGTCGGCACCTTCGACTGGCACAGCATCCGGCCCTCGACCCTGCGCCGGATGCCGCGCAGCGAGACGGCGGTGATGCTGACGACCGTGGTGGTCGTGGTCGCCACCAGCAACCTGGCGATCGGGGTCGTCGTCGGCACCCTGGTCGCGATGGCGCTGTTCGCCCGTCGCGTCGCGCACCTCGCCGACGTACGACGAGAGCTGGTCGAGGCCGACGACGGCACGGCCAGCGCGGTCTACACCGTGACCGGCGAGCTGTTCTTCGCCTCCAGCAACGACCTGCCCACCCGGTTCGACTACGCCGGCGACCCCGAGCGGGTGGTCGTCGACCTGTCCGAGTCCCACGTCTGGGACGCCTCGACGGTGGCGGCCCTGGACGCCGTCACCACCAAGTACGCCGCGCGCGGGCGCACGGTGGAGATCCACGGTCTCAACGAGGCCAGCAGGCACATGCACGGGCGACTCTCCGGCCACCTCTCCGGCCACTGATCACGGGTCAGTCGCGGAAGTAGGCGCCGGCGCCCAGGTCGTCGAGCAGGGTCGGCCCGGTCGGGTGCCAGTCGAACGCGTCCTGGGTGACCTGGCTGCTCGCCGCCAGGTCCATCCCGAAGAACATCCCGATCCAGCCGAAGTGGTCGGGCACGTCGTCCGGCTCGATCGAGGAGACCGGTAGGTCGAGCCCTCTGCCGATGGCTTCGGCGATCGCTCGGGTGGAGACACCCTCCTCGGCGACCGCGTGCAGGCGGGACCCCGCCGACGCCTGCTCGAGCCCGAGGCGGACCAGCCGAGCGGCGTCGGAGCGGTGCACCGCGGACCAGCGGTTGTCGCCCTCGCCGACGTAGCCGGAGACCCCCTTCTCGCGCGCGATGGCCGTGATCACGGCGATGAAGCCGTGGTCCCCGGCGCCGTGCACCGTGGGGGCGAACCGCACCGGCACCGTCCGCACACCCCGGTCGACGTAGTCCAGCGCCAGGTTCTCGGCGCCACCGCGCGGTGAGTCGGGCCCGTGGCCGGGTGAGGGGTCGGCCTCGGTGCCGGGTCGGCCCTGGGCCAGCCCGGCCGCGCCCGAGGCGAGCAGGAAGGGGCGGTCGGTGCCCGCCATCGCCTCGCAGATCGTCTCGACCGCCGCGCGCTCGGCGCGGTTGGAGACTGCCGGGTCGGTGAAGTCGTGCTTGTTGGCCAGGTGGAGCACCGCTTCGGCTTCGCTGGCACCCGCCCGGATGCCGGCCAGGTCGTCGAGGTCGCCCCGGCGTGCCTGGGCGCCCCGGGCCTCGAGAGCAGCTGCCGACGAGTCGGATCGAGCGAGGCCGACGACCTCGTGCCCGGCCGCCAGCAGCTCCTCGACGCTGGCCGATCCGATCCAGCCTGATGCTCCGGTGACAAAGACGCGCATGTCAGAAATCCTCTTCGCTCGGGTGGTGCGGCGACGTCACGACTGATGTCATTGACTGCCATCGAAGGTAGCACGACGATGTCAGTCACTGTCATCGGCCTAGCATGGACGCATGGCGCGTTGGGAGTCAGGCGCGAGGCAGCGGCTGCAGGGCGCTGCCCTCGACCTCTACGCACGGCAGGGCTTCGAGCAGACCACCGTGGCCGACATCGCCGCGGCGGTCGGGCTGAGCGAGCGCACGTTCTTCCGCCACTTCACCGACAAGCGCGAGGTGCTCTTCGACGGCCAGGAGCACCTGGTGCAGCTGTTCGTGGACGCCGTGGCAGCCGCGCCGCCGGACACGGCCCCGCTCGAGGCGGTCGCAGCCGCGCTCACCAGCACCGCGAGCGAGTACTTCTCCGAGGACCGGCGCGAGCACTCACGCCGGCGCCAGGAGGTCATCGACGCCACGGCGGGGCTCGCCGAGCGCGAGCTGTTGAAGATGGGCGTGCTGGCGGGAGCGATCGCTCAGGCGCTGCGGGACCGCGGCGTCGCCGAACCCGTCGCCACCCTGGCCGCCGAGTCGGGCATCACCGTCTTCCGCATCGCCTTCGGGCTCTGGGTCGCCGAGGGGGAGCAGCGCACCTTGGTCCAGCTCGAGCGTGACCTGCTGGCCCAGCTCCGTGCGATCTCCGCCTCCGCTTCGTCCGCGTCGCCGCGCTAGCGTCCCGGGTCCGCGGCCCTCGGCTGCTCGACGTCGTCAGGGTGCGTGCGTCGCCGGGCGGCTGAGAGTGGGAGCATCGGGCGGGCTGCGAGACACGGGCCACGAGACCACCGTCGCTTCGGCGTAGCCTCGTCGGCGGGCGCAGGACCCGGCCCGACCCCCTGGAGGAAGGACCACGGCCGCGATGCACGAGCCCCCACGGGTACTCCTGGTCGAGGACGACCCGGTGATCGGTGAGGCCACCAAGCTGCACCTCGAGCGCCACGACTACGACGTGACCTGGCACGACGACGGGCTGGACGCCTGGCACGCCTTCGCCGGTCCCGACGGTCCGGCGTTCGACCTCGTGCTGTGCGACGTGATGCTGCCCGGCCTCGACGGGGTGAGCCTGTGCCGCCGGGTGCGCGAGGTCGCCACCACACCCTTCGTGCTGCTCTCCGCCCGTACCGACGCCGTCGACATCGTCGGCGGTCTGGAGGCCGGCGCCGACGACTACGTGACCAAGCCCTTCGACATCCAGGTGCTGCTGGCCCGGCTGCGCAGCGTCGTGCGCCGCGCCGAGCAGGTGGCCGGACCCACACGCACGGGCGACGAGGGGACCCCGGACGTGGCCAGCTTCGGCGATCTCACCCTGGACCGCGCCTCCTTGGAGGTACGCCGCGGCGACCAGCCGGTGACCCTCACCCCGACCGAGATGAAGCTGCTGCTCGAGCTGGCCCGCAGCCCGGGCACCGTGGTCTCACGCCGGGCGCTGCTCGACAACGTCTGGGACTACGAGGAGTGGGCCGACGACGACCACCTGGTCAACGTCCACGTGCAGCGCCTGCGGGCCAAGATCGGCACCGAGCGGATCGAGACGGTGCGCGGCTTCGGGTACAAGCTCCGTGCCTGAGCCCCGGTCCGAGGGACGCGGGTCCTGGGTGCCGGCCAGCCTGCGTCTGCGGATCGCGGCCGTGATCACCGGGATCGTGCTGGTGGCCGTGATCGGTCTGGGCGTGGCCGTGCACCTGCTGATCCAGGCCGACCGGGTCCACCAGGCCAGGTCGGTCGCCGACTCCCAGCTGCGCTCGGCGATGTCGATCTACCGCCAGACCGGCCTGCTCAGCTACGACGCCAGGATCGACGACGACTCGGTGCCCGCCCGGCTACGCGGGGCGCTCGGCCGTGACGGCTCGCGGGCGACCCTGGTCGAGGGCGGCAGCACCCGCACCATCGAGGCCGCCGGCCGGGTGGGAGAGAAGGTGCTCAGCACCCGGACCCGGATCACGGTGGCCGACGCCTCGACCCGGGCCGTCGACCGTTCGCTGGTCCTCGCCGGGGTCGTGACCGTGGTCCTGGCCATCCTCGTCGGACTGCTCTCGGCGGGTGGTCTCGCGCGGCGCCTCCGGCTCGCGGCGCGCACCGCCCGGGCGGTGTCCGGCGGGGAGGAGCCGACCTCGATGCGGGCGGCGGTCGGCGGGCGTCGCGACGAGGTCGGTGACCTCGCCGACGCCGTGGACGCCATGGCCGACCGGCTGAACCGACGTCTGCGCGCCGAGCAGCGCTTCACCGCCGACGTGGCCCACGACCTGCGCACGCCGGTCACCGGACTGGTGACGGCGGCCGCGCTGCTCGACGACTCGCGGCCGGCCCAGATGGTGCGTGACCGGGCCGCCGCCCTCACCACGCTGGTCGAGGACCTGCTCGAGGTGGCCCGGCTCGACCGCGGGCACGAGACCGCCGACCTCGAGAAGGTCGACCTGGCCGAGGTCGTCACCCGCGCGATCCGACGTGGCGTCGCGTCCGGGGAGTACGCCGAGGACCAGGTCGTGGTGCGCACCGACCCCCGAGGGGTCGAGCTGCTGACCGATCGCCGACGCCTCGAGCGGGTCCTGAGCAACCTCGTCCGCAACGCCTTGCGGCACGGTTCACCGACCGGAGCGCCCCCGGTCGAGGTGATCCAGATCCAGGCCGAGATCACGGTGCGGGACCACGGACCCGGCTTCGACGCGGCGCTGCTCGCGGACGGACCGCAGCGCTTCCGGCGCACCGACCGAAGCGGTGGCGGCAACGGACTGGGCCTGGTCATCGCCGAGGGCCAGACCCGGCTCCTCGGTGGCGCGCTCAGGCTGGGCAACGCTGAGTCCGGAGGCGCCGTGGTGATGCTCGCACTCCCGACCGACCGGCCTCTCGAGCCAACCTCGCGAACTGGTCACGACCGCGTCACCAGCTCGTGAGCAAAGTGCGTCGCGGCCGTGACCGGCGCGTGCCGCGCGCGATGTCTGCCCGGCCTAACGTCGTGGTCATGACGCACTTCCTGCACACTTCTCGTCCCAGGACCCTGGCCGTCTCGGCCGCCTCCGCACTGATCGCCGCGGGTGCTCTCAGCGGCTGCGGCAACGGTCTGACCACCTCGACCACCAGCTCCCCCAGCCCCGGAGACATCAGCGACTCCGCCACGCCGACACCCTCGTCCGCAGCGTCGGACCCGTCCGTCTCGCCGTCGCCGGCCCGGTCCACCGACGACGGGGACGTTTCCGGCTCGACCGGGTCCTCCGGGTCGACCAGGTCCTCGGGCTCGTCGTCCTCCTCGCACAGGTCGAGCTCGGGATCGTCCGCCCCTCACGCGGTCTCGCGGTGCACCGACCGCGAGCTCGACGTCGGGCTCGCCACGCCGGCCGGTGGCGGGGCCGCGGGCAGCGCCTACGTGCTGCTCACCTTCACCAACTCGGGCCGGGCGACCTGCACCCTGGACGGTCACCCCGGCGTCTCCTTCGTCGGCAAGGGCAACGGCACCCAGCTCGGCACCTCCGCCGACCGCTACGGCAAGGTCACGAAGGTCACCCTCCAGCCCGGCGCGAGGACCACGGCCCAGGTCAGGGTCGTCCGGGCCGGCAACTTCGGGGTCAAGCAGTGCGCACCGACGACCGCCGACGGCTTCCGGGTCTACCCGCCGGGTTCGCGGGCCTCGGTCTACGTGCCCTACAAGACCCGGGCCTGCCAGGGCAAGCTCGGCCGCGGCCACTCCCAGCTGCAGGTCTCGGCGGTCGGAGGGGCCAGCTGAGGGACGTCGCGCTCACGTCCCCCTGGTGGCTTGCCGACCACCGGGGGACTGGCGCGCGGCCGGGTCACGACCAGGTCACGAGCCCGTGATCGAACCTCTGCCCGGACGTGATCGGCGCGTGCCGCGATTGCGATCGCGGCGCACTAGCGTCATCGACATGACGAAGCTCGAGCACGTACCTCGCGCGCGCCTGCTGGCCGCCTCGGGCGCCGCACTGGTGGCGGTCGGCGCCCTCGGCGGCTGCGGCAACGGCCTCACCACGTCCTCGGGCAGCACCGACGCGGGCTCCGGTGAGATCAGCACGTCCTCGACCCCGACACCCTCCCCGACCCCGTCGAGGTCCGAGCCGCCGGCGACGTCGTCGGGGATTGGCGGCGACGGCGGAGGGGACACCGCGGCACCGGCTCCCTCGAGCTCCCCCAGCAGCGCCCAGGCCTCGTCGCCGAGTCGTACGCCGGGTGTCTGCGCCAACAGTCAGCTCTCGGTCGGCCTCCAGCAACCGACGGGCGGTGCGGCGGCCGGCAGCGTGTACGTGCTGCTCACCTTCGCCAACACCGGTGCGGCGACCTGCACGATGAGCGGACACCCCGGGGTCTCGTTCGTCGGCAAGGGCGACGGCACCCAGCTCGGCACCCCGGCCGACCGGTACGGCAGCGTCCGGACGGTGACCCTCGCGGCCGGCGACAGCACCAGCGCCGTGGTCAAGATCGTGGACGCCGGCGTGTACGACGCCGACGACTGCGCGCCGACCACGTCCGACGGCTTCCGGGTCTACCCGCCCGACAACCTCGCCTCCGTCTACGTCGCCTTCGCGACCCAGGCCTGCCAGGCCGCGGACCCGGGCGGCCACTCCCAGCTCCAGGTCTCCGCCGTCGGCGGGGCCCACTAGCCCGGGTCCGCGGAGCGGCGGACCAGCAGTCGTCGCTCGCTGGGGTTGTCGGTCAGGCGCGCGGCGCGGGCGAAGCACTGCCGGGCCTCGCCGGGCCGCCCGGCGCGTTCGAGCAGGTCCCCCCGCACGGCGTGCAGCAAGTGGTGGTCGTCCAGCCCGGTCACCTCGTCGAGCCGGACCAGACCGGCCAGCGGGCCGTCGGCCATCCCCACCGCGACCGCTCGGTTCAAGCGCACCACCGGGGAGTCGGTCATCGCGACCAGCTGCGCGTAGACCGTGGCGATCGTCGTCCAGTCGGTGTCGGCGGCCGTCCTGGCGTTCGCGTGCTGCGCGGCGATCACCGCCTGCAGCTGCAGTGGTCCGGGCGCGCGCATCGCCACCACCTCTGCCAGCACCGTGTTGCCCTCGGCGATCGCGGGGGAGTCCCAGCGCGAGCGGTCCTGGTCCTCCAGCAGCACCGGGTCACCGTGCGCGTCGGCCCGGGTCGCGAAGCGCGAGCGCTGGAACAGCATCAGCGCCAGCAGCCCGGCCGCCTCGGCGGACCCGGGGGCCAGGGTGCGCACCAGGCGGGCCAGGCGCATCGCCTCGTCGGCGAGGTCGACCCGCACCACGCCCTCGCTGGCCCGAGGCAGGTAGCCCTCGTTGAACATCAGGTAGAGCACGTCCAGCACGACCCCCAGCCGCGACTCGACGGCACTCGGCAGCGTGAGCGGGATCGCGGCCTCGCGGATCTTGCGCTTGGCCCGCACGATCCGCTGCGTCAGCGTGGCCTCGGCGAGGAACAGGGCCGCCGCGATCTCGGCCGTGCTCAGGCCACCGACCAGGCGCAGGGTCAGGCAGACCTGGGCCTCGCGTGACAACGCGGGGTGAGAGCACAGCAGCAGCAGGCGCAAGCGTTCGTCGGGCATCTCGGGGGCTCCCTCCTGCTGGACCAGCAGGAGCTCGTCGGCCGGGACGGCTCGCTCGACCAGCTCGGCCGCCACGGCGCGGGTCCGCCGGTCCGCGCTGGACCGCCGGCGCAACCGGTCCAGCGCCTTGCGTCGGGCGACCGTGAACAGCCAGGCCACCGGGTTGTCAGGCACACCGCGCTCGGGCCACGCCGTCACCGCCTCCACGAGGGCGTCCTGGACCGCCTCGTCGGCCAGGTCGAGGTCGTCGAACCGCGCGGCCAGCAGGGCGAGCACCCGCCCGGCGCCGTCGCGGGCCAGCACGGCGAGCGCATCACCTGCCGGGTCCTCGCTCACGCGTCGGGACGCCACATCAGCGGACGGACCTCGATCGCCGCGACGCCCCGCACCGGGATCTGAGCGGCCAGGGCCAGCGCCTCGTCGAGGTCCGCGGCCCGCACGGTGTAGAAGCCGGCCACCTGCTCCTTGCTCTCGGTGTACGGACCGTCGGTCGTCGCCGAGACGCTGCCGTCCGTCTTGTGCAGGACGGTGGTCGACGCCGCGGGCTGCAGGCTCCCACCGGCGATCCAGTGCCCGCCGTCGATCAGCTTCTGGTTGTACTCCAGCCAGGCGGCCATCGCGGCCTCCCCGGACTCCGGGGTCGCGGTCGCTGGCTCGGACATCGCGGCGTCGTCCATCGTGATCAGGAACATGTACTCCATCGGTCTTCTCCTCCGGCTGTGGGACGGGCCCGTGCCCATCCTCCTGCACCTGTGACGCGCCGCCGCGCGCCGACCGACACCTCCGGGGCGAGAAAACCGTCGAGAAATCCGGTTCGGCTTCGACACCGATCGCGGCCGATGGGAGGATCGGGCGCGTGAACGACTTCGAGATCGGTGCCGCCAAGCGGGGTCGCCGCGCCTACTCCTTCGACGACATCGCGATCGTGCCCAGTCGGCGCACCCGTGATCCGGAGGAGGTCTCGATCGCCTGGCAGATCGATGCCTACCGCTTCGAGCTCCCGGTCCTGGCCGCTCCGATGGACTCCGTGATGTCGCCGGAGACGGCGATCGCCTTCGGCAACCACGGGGGGCTCGGGGTGCTCAACCTCGAGGGCCTGTGGACCCGGTACGACGACCCGAGCGACCTGCTCTCCGAGGTGGCCTCGCTCTCCGGTGAGGCGGCGGTCCAGCGGATGCAGGAGATCTACGCCGAGCCGATCCGGGCCGAGCTGATCACCGAGCGGGTCCGTCAGGTGCGAGACGCGGGAGTCACGGTGGCGGGGTCACTGAGCCCGCAGCGCACCAAGGAGTTCGCCAAGACCGTGGTCGACGCCGGCGTCGACATGTTCGTGATCAGGGGGACGACGGTCTCCGCCGAGCACGTCTCCTCCCAGTCCGAGCCGCTGAACCTCAAGGAGTTCATCTACGAGCTCGACGTCCCGGTGATCGTCGGTGGCTGCGCGACCCACCAGGCGGCGCTGCACCTGATGCGCACCGGCGCCGCCGGTGTGCTGGTCGGCTTCGGTGGCGGCGCCGCGCACACGACCCGCACCGTGCTCGGTGTCGCCGTCCCGATGGCCAGCGCGGTCGCGGACGTCGCTGCCGCGCGGCGCGACTACCTCGACGAGTCCGGCGGCCGCTACGTGCACGTGATCGCGGACGGCTCGATCGGACGCTCCGGCGACCTCGCCAAGGCGATCGCGTGCGGCGCCGACGCGGTGATGGTCGGCTCTCCGCTGGCCCGCGCGATCGACGCGCCGGGCCAGGGCTTCCACTGGGGCAGCGAGGCGGTCCACGCCGAGCTGCCGCGCGGGGAGCGGGTGGAGATGGAGCGGGTCGGCACGCTGGCCGAGATCCTCTTCGGCCCGTCGCGGGTGGCCGACGGCACGATGAACCTGATCGGTGCGCTGCGCCGATCGATGGCGACCACCGGCTATACCGAGCTCAAGGAGTTCCAGCGGGTCGAGGTCGTCGTCACCTGAGCCTGAGTTCGGCTGCCCCGCATCTCGGGAGTCGAGCGGGTCGATCGAGACCATGCGTTCGACGCTGCGGCCGCTTCGGATGCCTTGCTCAGGGTCTCAATCTGAACTGGGCTAGACCGCGATCGTGACCCGGCTCATATTTGCCGGTTTTAGTTCGGTTTTCAAGGGGTTTGTCCGGATACTTCTGCCTAGCACGGCCGCACTCGGCGAGCCGGCACTGAGCAGGGGGAAGCATTATGAAGAAGTCATCGAAGGGCGCACTGGCCATCGCCACGGCCGGGGTCATCCTGCTGGGGGGAGCGGGATCGTTGGCCTACTGGTCCACGCAGGCCACCGCAGACGGTGGGTCGATCACAGCAGGCACGCTGACGCTGAGCAGCGGCTCCTGCGACGCGGACTGGGTCTACCAGACCGGTGCGGCCAAGGCCGGCCAGAAGGCCGTGCTGTTCGTCCCCGGGGACAAGATCACCAAGAAGTGCACCTTCACCGTCGGCGCCACCGGCGACAACCTGACCGCCACCGTGGCGGCGCCCTCGACCCTGACCTACACGGCGAAGAAGGGCACCACCGCCGTCACGGACAGCTCGTTGACGCTGACCAACGCCGCCACGTACGCGCTCAACGGCACCAACGCGCGCAGCATCGCCAACGGCGGCACGGTCAACTCCGCGGACAACGGTTCGACGCTCACGGCCACCTTCAACGTGACGGTCCCCTACGGCACCAACGAGACCGCACCCAAGGTCAACGCCAACGACACCCAGGGGCTCACGGCGACGCTCGACACGCTTACCGTCAAGCTGACCCAGGCCGACCCGAATGCCGTCCCGGCTGCCTGAGTTGGGGTCGACGGCGGCGGATCTGGTCCGTGAGCCGCTTCGTCCGGGTCCGCTTCGCAGCGGGCTCGGACGGGCCGTTCAGGTCGTGGCCTGGTTGGTGATCCTCGGGGTCGGGGCAGTCCTGCTCCTGGCCGTGCTGGTGCCGCGGGCCATGGCCGGGACGCCGTACGTGATCCTGACCAGCTCGATGCGACCGGCGATGCCACCCGGCACGCTGGTGGTCACCAAGCCGGTGGACACCGACCACGTCGGGATCGGCACGGTGGTGACCTACCAGCTCCACTCGGGTGACCCGAGCGTGGTCACCCACCGCGTGACGGAGGTCGGGATCGACTCCACGGGGGGTTACCACTTCACCACCAAGGGGGACGCGAACGACGTCGCCGACGCCAAGACGGTGCAGCCGGTCCAGATCCGCGGGGAGCGGGCCTACTACGTGCCCTACCTGGGCTATGTGACCACGCTCGTGGGTGGCACGCAGCGGCACTGGGCGATCGTGTTGGTCGTCGTCTCCTTGCTGGGGTACGCCGCCACCATGTTCGCCGGTGCGGCCCGAGAGCGCAGGGGCCAGCGCCACCCATCAGCCCTGATGTCCGCAGCCGAAGGACGAATCCGGTGAACCTGCGCGGCTGCACCACGATGACCGGCGCCCTGCGCCACAGAGAAGGAGAGGACCGAGATGTACAGCTCTGAACCCTCGACGACCCCGGCCGGGCGTCGTGCCGCGATGCGGTGGAGCCCTGCTCGGGCCCACGTCTGCGCCCTGCTCTCGCTCGGCATCCTGCTCGGGATCGGATCGGTCGGCACCCTGGCCTCGTTCTCCGACTCGGCCACCGCCAGCACGGGGTCCTTCACCGCCGGCACCTTGGACCTGAAGCTCAACAACGCCGCCGCCACCACCGGCACCGGCGCGAACCAGACCACCGCGGTGAACACGCTCGCCCTAGGCGACATGGTGCCTGGTGAGAGCGTTGCGGCGTCCTTCGCCGTCGCCGACGCCGGCTCGGTGGGTCTGACGTACACCGCCACCGCCACCGCGACTGGCAACCTGGCCACCGACAGCTCGGGTCTGAAGTTCTCCACCTACCCGGGCGGTGTCGCCGGCGCGGTGAGCACGTCGAGCGCCGGGGTGCGTACCCAGTCCTGCTCCGGCACGGCGAGCACCACCGCGAAGACTCTGAACGCGACCGCCACCTCCGTGATCGCCACCTCGCAGACGATCGCCGGCAACGCCAGCTCCACCGTGTGCGTGCAGGTCAGCCTGCTCAGCGGTGCCGGCAACAGCCTGCAGGGGAGCACCGCGTCGGCCAGCTTCGCCTTCACGGCGAGCCAGCTCCAGTGAACGGGTCACGCCCGGGCCGCTCGCTCTGGCGCGGGGCCGTGCTGGGACTCGGCGCGACGTTGGGGATTCTGTGCATCCTGGCTACGGTCGGGGCGTTCGCCTTCGGGGTCACGCCGCTGGTCTTCCGGTCCGGTTCCATGGCCCCCACCATCCCGACCGGCGCACTCGCCCTGGCCGAGCGGGTCCCGGCCTCGCAGGTCCGCGTGGGCCAGGTGGTCAGCGTGCTGAACTCGGCCGGGGTCCGGATCACCCACCGCGTGGTCTCGATCGATCGCTCGGGCTCCGGCGCCACACTCACGCTCAAGGGCGACGCCAACGCCGCTCCCGACCAGGAGACCTACCCGGTCACCTCGGTGGGTCGGGTACGCGGCAGCGTGCCCCGCCTCGGGTACGCCGTCAGTGCGGCCTCCAGCCCCTGGGGGATGCTCGCCGGTGGTGCCCTGGTCGCCTCGACGTTCTTCCTCGCCTTCCGCCGGGACGGGCAGGAGGAGCGCGACGACCGACACGATGGCGACCAGGGGCACCGGGGTGATCGGTCCGAGCGTGTGAACGGTCGCGTCCGGAGCGGCAGCCTGCCTCCAGCGGGCCGTCCGATGGCCCGTCACCGCGCCGGCGCAGCCCTGCTGGCGACGACCCTCGTCGGACTGGGCGCGGTGGTGGCGCCGATCACGCCCACCCTGGCGGCCTTCTCCGACACGGCCACCGCCACCAGTGCAGGGATCACGGCGAACCAGTACTTCACCTGCGACTCCGGCATCAAGACAGCCGTCAGCCCCTATCTCTACTGGAAGCTCGACGAGACGGGCACCAGCACGACCGCCGTCGACTCATCGGGCAACAACCGTCCTGGTGCCTACCGGCAGACCACGAGCGGCAGCGAGAACGTCAGCACCGGGGGCACGACACGGGGAGCGGCCCGCGCCTGCCGACGTGACAGCGGCACCGCCGTCAGGTTCGACGGCTCCACCGGCTACGCCAGCGCCGCCGCTACGGCGCCGCCGACGAACACGTTCTCGCTCTCACTCTGGTTCAAGACGGCCAAGAACTACGCCAGGGGTGGCAAGCTGATCGGCTACGGCAACCAGCAGAGCGGCGCATCGGGTCAGTACGACCGGCACGTCTACATGACCGACTCCGGCCAGCTGGTCTTCGGCGTCTACGTCGCTGGCACAAAGACCGTGACCTCCCCGGCCTCGACGCCCTACAACGACGGAGCCTGGCACCAGGTGGTGGCCACGTTGTCGAGTGCCGGCATGGCGCTCTACGTCGACGGCGATCCGGTCGCCAAGGACCCGGGCACCACCACGGCGGAGGGTTACACGGGCTACTGGCGCATCGCCTTCGACAATCTCAGCGGCTGGCCCAGTCGCCCCGACCAGCGACTACTTCGGCGGGACTCTCGATGAGGTGGCGGTCTACTCCTCGGCGCTGTCCGCCGACGTGGTCCGGGCGCAGTACCGCGCCGGGATCGGCAGCTGAGTCCCGAAGGTCGGCACAGATCACTGTTCGCGGGCATTGCCTGGCCACGACCTATATCCTTGGCCGGTGCTCGGGAAAGGTAAGTCGGCGATCAAGGTGCCGCTGATCAGCGTCGCCCTGTGCCTGTCCGTGATCGGCGCGGTCCTGGTGGTCCGCGCGGCGACGGGTCCGCCCGAACCCCCGCAGAGCAAGCGTTCGGAGGCACCGAGCCCGGCGATCCCGTCGACGACGGCGTCCTCCTCGGACCTCACACTGCCCGGCGCGACGGCCACGCAGT
Organism: uncultured Actinomycetota bacterium; assembly: GCA_963843875.1. Lineage (GTDB taxonomy): Bacteria > Actinomycetota > Actinomycetes > Propionibacteriales > Nocardioidaceae > Marmoricola. The sequence goes on from CAWJMC010000005.1 coordinate 888,745, forward strand.
CGACCAGGGCGAAGAAGGCGAAGAAGGCGAAGAAGGCCGTCACCCGCGCGCTCGACCAGGCGGTCGCCGGGCGGGCCGCGGCCCTCGAGGACCTCGCCTCCAAGGCGCAGCAGCTGAGCACCGATCGCAAGAAGGCCAAGACGGCACGCCCGGTCGCGCGGATCACCTTCGCCAACTTCAACCTGCAGGGCGCCTCGCACCGGGGCGGTGTGGGCACGCGGACTGCCATCGCACGCGACCTGTTCAACCGCTCCAACGTCGGTGTCGCCTCCGTGCAGGAGTTCGCAGCCTCCCAGCAGGGGACGTTCATGCGGATCACCGGTGGCTCGTGGGGCTGCTACCCGTGCGGCAGCGGGCCCAAGAAGCTCGACGGTGAGAACTCCGTGATCTGGCGCAAGGACCGGTTCCAGCTGCTCAAGGTGGAGACCAGGCCCTACCCCTACTTCGGCGGTCACATCCGCAACATGCCGCGGGTGCTGCTGCGCGACAAGACCAGCGGGACGTCGTTCTACGTCACCAGCTACCACAACCCGGCCGACGTGCACGGACCGGCGGGCCGCTACCGCGCGAGCGCCGTCGGGCGTCAGATCGCCGACGCCAACGCGGTGCGCGCCGCCACCAAGATCCCACTGATCGTCTCCGGCGACATGAATGACCGGGCGGCGTACTTCTGCCGGATGGCTCCGGCCGCGCACATGCACTCGGCCGACAGCAGCACGGCCAGCGGTGGCTGCCACGTCTCCCGCCACCCCTGGATCGACTGGATCATGGGCACCGCCGACGTCGACTTCTCCGGCTACCACCGCGACAACAGCGCGACCGTACGACGCTCCTCCGACCACCCGATCGTGATCACCCAGGTGAAGCTCACCGGTCAGCCCGGCGAGGGCAGGTACGGCTCGGGCAACGACCAGAGCTGACGGCCTCAGCGCAGCGGGATCTCGTCGGTCTCGTCGGGGGACCGGGAGCCGTGGATCCGGCGCTCGGACTCCTCGATCGCGACGTCGTTGATGCTCGCCTCTCGTCGGCGCAGGTAGCCGAGGTCGTCGAACTCCCAGTTCTCGTTGCCGTGGCTGCGCCACCACTGGCCGTCGTCGTCGTGCCACTCGTAGGCGAAGCGCACCGCGATCCGGTTGCCGGACCACGCCCACAGACTCTTGCGAAGGGCGTACTCGTGCTCCCGCTCCCACTTGCCGCTCAGGAAGGCGGTCACCTGCTCACGACCGGTGAGGAACTCCGAGCGGTTGCGCCAGACGGTGTCCTCGGAGTAGGCGCCGGCCACCTTGACCGGGTCCTTGGAGTTCCAGGCGTCCTCGGCGGCCTGCACCTTGGCGCGGGCGGACTCCTCGTCGAACGGTGGCAGTGGTGGTCGGGGGTCGCTCATGGACTCGACGGTAGCCGCACGGTGGCGTGTCGGTGCCGGCTCGTAGGATGGGTGCGGCGTCACCGCACCCCCCGCCGATCTCGGCTGGGGGCGTTCGTGGTGTGCGCCTACCGCCTTTCCTAGGAGCCCCGACGTGAGCATCACCGGCCTGGCCGACCACCTGCTGCGCCACCCCGTCCTGGCCGACGCGAAGGCGCAGGCGGGCACTCTCGCGATGCTCGACCTGACCGGCCCGGCGGCGCTGCGCCCGGTGCTGGTCAAGGGCCTCGTCGACGAGGGCCGCACCGTGCTCGTCGTCGCCGCGACCGCGCGGGAGGCCGAGGACGCCGTCGAGCTGCTCGCGGACGTCGTGCCCGAGAGCCGGATCGGCTACTACCCCGCCTGGGAGACGCTGCCGCACGAGCGGCTGAGTCCGCGCAGCGACACCGTCGGTCGCCGGTTGGCGGTGCTGCGCCGGTTGCGGCACCCGGGCGACGACGTCACGGGGGCCGGCAACGGTCCTCTCGACGTGGTCGTCGCCCCGATCCGCTCGGTGCTTCAGCCGCAGGTGCCCGGTCTGGCCGACCTGACCCCGGTCGAGCTGAGCGTGGGCGCCGAGGCCGAGCTGGACGACGTCGTACGCCGGCTGGCCGAGGCGGCGTACTCCCGGGTCGACCTGGTCGAGAAGCGCGGGGAGTTCGCGGTCCGGGGCGGCATCGTCGACGTGTTCCCCCCGACCGAGGAGCACCCGCTGCGGGTGGAGTTCTTCGGCGACGAGATCGACGGGATCCGCTCGTTCGCGGTCGCCGACCAGCGGACGGTGGAGACCGTCGACCGGCTCTGGGCGCCGCCGTGCCGTGAGCTGCTCCTCGACGCCGAGGTCCGCCAGCGTGCGAAGGCGCTGGGGGAGGCCCACCCCGAGCTGCGCGACCTGACCGAGAAGATGGCCGAGGGCGTGGCGGTCGAGGGGATGGAGTCGCTCGCCCCTGCGCTGGTCGAGGAGATGGAGCTGCTGGTCGACCTGCTGCCGGCCACGACCACCGTGCTGGTGCTCGACCCCGAGCGGGTCCGATCGCGCGCCCACGACCTGGTCGCCACGAGCGAGGAGTTCCTCGGCGCCTCCTGGGCCAGTGCCGCAGGCGGGGGCACCGCCCCGATCGATCTCGGTGCCGCCTCGCTGCGTGAGCTCGGCGAGGTGCGCGGGACGGTCCTCGAGCACGGCCAGGCGTGGTGGAGCATCAGTCCCTTCGGCATCGCCGACGGTGCGGACGACGGGTCGCAGGTGTCGGGACAGGACTCCGCCCTGCCTCGACCCGGCGAAGCGGTCGGCACCCGGGCGATCGACGCCCGACCGGCCGAGGAGTACCGCGGCGACCTCGAGCGGGCGGTGGCCGATGTGCGGACCTGGCTCGCCGAGGGTCTGCGGGTGGTGCTGCTCAGCGAGGGCACCGGACCGGCCGAGCGGATGGTCGAGGTGCTGGGGGAGCACGACGTCGCGGCGACGTACGTCGAGGACCTCACCGACGAGCCCGCCGAGCACCTGGTCACCGTCACCTGCGCCGCGCTGCCGCACGGTCTGGTCGACGCGACGACCCGGCTGGCCGTGCTGACCCGCGAGGACGTGCTCGGCCAGCGGGCCGCGACCCGCGACATGCGCAAGATGCCGACCCGGCGCAAGAAGCAGATCGATCCGCTCGAGCTCAAGGCCGGCGACTACGTCGTGCACGAGCAGCACGGCGTCGGTCGCTTCGTGGAGATGAAGCAGCGGGAGTTCCAGGGAGCGGTGCGCGAGTACCTCGTGCTCGAGTACGGCTCCTCCAAGCGCAACGCCCCGGCCGACAAGCTCTTCGTGCCCGCCGACACCCTCGACCAGATCACCCGCTACGTCGGCGGCGAGCAGCCCAGCCTCGACCGGCTCGGCGGCGGCGACTGGGTCAAGCGCAAGGGCCGGGCCCGCAAGGCGGTCAAGGAGATCGCCGCCGAGCTGATCAAGCTGTACGCCGCCCGGCGGGCCACCAAGGGCCACGCCTTCGGCCCGGACACCCCGTGGCAGCGCGAGCTCGAGGACGCCTTCCCCTTCCACGAGACCCCGGACCAGCTGACCACGGTCGACGAGGTCAAGTCCGACATGATGCAGATCGTGCCGATGGACCGCCTGGTCTGCGGCGACGTCGGCTACGGCAAGACCGAGATCGCCGTGCGCGCGGTCTTCAAGGCCGTCCAGGACGGCAAGCAGGTCGTCGTGCTGGTGCCGACGACGCTGCTGGTGCAGCAGCACTTCGCGACCTTCGCCGAGCGGTTCTCCGGGTTCCCCGTCGAGATCCGCGGGCTGAGCCGGTTCCAGAGCGACAAGGAGGCGACGGCGGTGATGGAGGGTCTCGCCGACGGCTCCATCGACGTCGTGATCGGCACGCACCGCCTGCTCGGCCCCGACGTGCGCGTGAAGGACCTCGGGCTGATCGTGGTTGACGAGGAGCAGCGCTTCGGCGTCGAGCACAAGGAGCAGATGAAGCGGCTGCGCACCTCGGTCGACGTGCTCTCGATGAGCGCGACCCCGATCCCGCGCACGCTCGAGATGGCCGTCACCGGCATCCGCGAGATGTCCACCATCACCACGCCGCCCGAGGAGCGGCACCCCGTGCTGACCTACGTCGGCGCCTACGAGGACCGCCAGGTCAGTGCCGCCGTACGCCGCGAGCTGCTGCGCGACGGCCAGGTCTTCTTCATCCACAACCGGGTCAACTCGATCGAGAAGGCGGCCGCCCGGATCAAGGAGCTCGTCCCCGAGGCCCGGGTCGCCACCGCGCACGGCCAGATGGGAGAGCACCAGCTCGAGCAGGTGATGCTGGACTTCTGGGAGAAGCGCTTCGACGTGCTGGTGTGCACCACGATCGTGGAGTCCGGGCTTGACGTGTCCAACGCCAACACGATGATCATCGAGCGCTCCGACACCCTCGGCCTCTCCCAGCTGCACCAGCTGCGCGGCCGGGTCGGGCGGAGCCGGGAGCGGGCCTACGCCTACTTCCTCTACCCGCCCGACAAGCCGCTCACCGAGACCGCGCACGAGCGGCTGGCGACGCTGGCTCAGCACTCCGACCTCGGCGGCGGCATGGCGATCGCGATGAAGGACCTGGAGATCCGCGGCGCCGGCAACCTGCTCGGCGGCGAGCAGTCCGGCCACATCGCCGACGTGGGCTTCGACCTGTACGTCCGACTGGTGGGCGAGGCCGTCACCGAGTACCGCAGCGACGGCAAGGCACCGGACGTCCTCGACGAGGTGCGGATCGAGATCCCGATCGACGCGCACCTGCCGCACGACTACATCGGCTCCGAGCGGCTGCGCCTGGAGATGTACAAGCGGCTCTCCGAGGTCCGCTCCGACGACGACGTCGCGCTGCTGCGCGAGGAGATGCTGGACCGCTACGGCGAGCCGCCGATGGAGGTCGCCCGGCTGCTCGAGGTGGCGCGGTTCCGCGGCCGCGCCCGCCAGGCCGGGCTGACCGAGATCCAGGCCCAGGGCAAGTACGTCCGCTTCGGACCCGTCGACCTGCCCGACTCGGCCGTCGTACGCCTGCAACGGCTGCATCCCAAGAGCATCGTCAAGCCCGGGCCCCGCACCGTGCTGGTCCCGCGCCCGACGTCCACGACGATCGGGGGCCAGCCGCCGCGCGACGAGGAGCTGCTGGCCTGGGCCCGGCTGGTGATCGACTCGGTGATCGACCCCGCTCACGCCCCCGTGCCGGCCGGAGCCTGATCGGGCACCCTCGGACCTCTCGTGAGGCCGATCCCCGTAGCATGCTGGTGCCGTCACCGATCGTCGCAGTACCCGAGGAGCCCTGAGCACCGTGACCCGTCGCCGCCCCCGCAACCGGTCCGCCCGGATCGCCCGGATCGCCGCCGTCTGCCTGAGCGCCGCCGTGCTGACCGGCTGTGCCGCCCACGATCCCGGGACGGCCTTCTCAGTGGGGGACCGCTCGGTCAGCCGGGACACGGTCGCCACCGTCGTCCGGGCCCAGTGCAACCTGCTGGCCTCGGCCGGGCAGCAGCAGCAGTCCCAGCAGCAGTCCCAGCAGGAACCGCGTGCGAAGCTGACCTGGACGATCGTCGACGCGATGTACCAGTCCACCCTCGAGAACGCCTTCGGCGACAAGTTCGCAGTGAAGTACGACGGCACCCAGCTGCGCCAGGCCCGCACCCAGCTCGCCGCCGAGGCCCGCGGGCTGTCCAAGACCGAGGCCGACGCCCTGACCAAGGCCATCGTCGACGTCGTCCGTGGCCAGCTGATCGCCCAGAGCGTGGGCAAGGCCGCCCTGGAGAAGCAGGGCTCGTCCGGCGCGACCGCCCAGCAGGCGGGCACCGCCGGGGTCAAGGTCATCGGCTCCTGGGCCGGCAAGCAGGACGTCTCGGTCAACCCGCGCTACAACGTGGGCCCGGGCGAGAAGCCCGGCGCCGGCGACGGCTCGGTCTCCGAGCCGGTGACCAGCTACGCCAAGTCGGCGGCCGGTGGGTCGACCTCGGCGGGCTTCCTCGGCCAGCTGCCTCCGGGCCAGCTCTGCGGGTGAGCGAGCCGCTGCCCGACGCCGTCCCGCCGGTGATCGAGCTGGTCGAGATCATGTCCCGGCTGCGTCGTGAGTGTGCCTGGAAGTCCCAGCAGACCCACCGCAGCCTGGCCCGCTACCTGCTCGAGGAGACCCACGAGACGCTCGAGGCGATCGACGACGGCGAGGTCACGGGCGACTGGGACCACCTGCGCGAGGAGCTCGGCGACCTGCTGCTGCAGGTCTACTTCCACGCCGCGATCTCCGAGCAGGCCGGCGGCTGGGGCGTGCAGGACGTCGCGGCGGACCTGATCGCCAAGCTGGTCCGGCGCAACCCGCACGTCTTCGGTGACTCCGCGGCCTCGACGCCGGCCGAGATCAACGAGGCCTGGGAGCAGATCAAGCGCACGGAGAAGGCCCGCGAGCACCCGACGGAGGGGTTGCCGACGTCCCTGCCCGCCCTGTTGTACGCCGACAAGGTGATCGATCGCGTCGGCCGCGCCGGGAGCCCGGTGCACGCCGACCCGGACTCCTCGGACCTCGGCGAGCGGCTGCTCGCGCTGGCGCTCGAGGCGCACGCCGCCGGCACGGACGCCGAGCAGGCCCTGCGCGACGCCGTACGCCGCGTCGTGGACTGAGGCTGTTCCACCGCGGGCGGGGACCCGGCCCGCAGATGCACGGTTACCGGTCCGTACGCCGCTAGGCTGGTCGGGACGTCCTGGGCAACCGGTGCCGGGGCGTCGACCGACCTCCTCACGACCCCCAGGAGCAGAAGCACGTGGCCTTGATCGAAGACGTCCACGCCCGGGAGATCCTCGACTCCCGCGGCAACCCCACCGTCGAGGTCGAGGTCTTCCTCGACGACGGTGCCCAGGGCCGAGCGGCGGTGCCCAGCGGCGCGTCGACCGGCCAGTTCGAGGCGGTCGAGCTGCGCGACGGCGGCGATCGCTACCTCGGCAAGGGCACGCTGCAGGCCGTGGACGCGGTGCTCGACAAGATCGGCCCGGCGATCGAGGAGGAGGACGCCAGCGACCAGCGCGCGATCGACGCGATCATGCTCGACCTCGACGGCACCCCCAACAAGGCCGAGCTCGGCGCCAACGCGATCCTCGGGGTCTCGCTGGCGGTGGCGCACGCCGCCGCCGAGTCGGCGGGCCTGCCGCTCTACCGCTACGTCGGCGGGCCCAACGCCCACGTGCTGCCGGTGCCGATGATGAACATCCTCAACGGCGGCGCGCACGCGGACTCCAACGTCGACGTGCAGGAGTTCATGATCGCTCCGATCGGGGCGCCGACCTTCGCCGAGGCGCTGCGCAGCGGGGCCGAGGTCTACCACGCCCTGAAGTCGGTGCTGAAGAAGAAGGGCCTCTCGACCGGCCTGGGCGACGAGGGCGGGTTCGCCCCCAGCCTGGACTCCAACCGGGCGGCGCTCGACCTGATCGCGGAGGCCGTCGAGGCCGCCGGGCTCACGCTCGGCACCGACATCGCCCTGGCGATGGACGTCGCGGCCAGCGAGTTCGCCACGTCATCGGGGGACGAGTTCACCTACGCCTTCGAGGGCGGGTCGAAGACGTCGGCCGAGATGACCGCCTACTACGCCGAGCTGGTCTCGTCCTACCCCATCGTCAGCATCGAGGACCCCCTCGACGAGGAGGACTGGGCGGGCTGGAAAATCCTCACCGACGAGCTCGGTACCAAGGCCCAGGTCGTCGGCGACGACCTGTTCGTGACCAACGTCGAGCGGCTCCAGCGCGGCATCGACGAGGGCTCGGCCAACGCCCTGCTGGTCAAGGTCAACCAGATCGGCTCGCTCACCGAGACCCTCGACTCCGTCGACCTGGCGCACCGCAACGGCTTGCGCTGCATGATGAGCCACCGTTCCGGTGAGACCGAGGACGTCACCATCGCCGACCTCGCGGTCGCCACGAACTGCGGCCAGATCAAGACCGGCGCACCCGCCCGCTCCGACCGGGTCGCGAAGTACAACCAGCTGCTGCGGATCGAGGAGGAGCTCGGCGACGCGGCGCGCTACGCCGGCGCCGCCGCCTTCCCGCGGTTCGGGGCCTGATCGACGGTGGCCGACTCCCGTCGTCGACCACCCGCGGGTGCCGGACGTCCCGGCGCCCGCGGTGGTCTGCCGTCCCGGCGTACGACGGCTCGTGCGACGAGGGTGCAGGTGCCCGCCCAGAAGTCGGCCCAGAAGTCGGCCCAGAAGACGGCCCAGAAGACGGCCCAGAAGACGGCCCAGCGCCCGGCCCGGAAGTCGCCCCAGAAGCCGGTGGCGACCTCCCGCTCGGGGCCGGGGCGTTCGTCCGGGGCCGGACCGGTCCCGAAGCGCCACCGGTTCACCGGCCGGATGGCGATCCTGGCCGTGGTGCTGGCCGTGCTGGTGGTCTCCTACGGCTCGAGCCTGCGCGCCTACGTGCAGCAGCGCTCGCACATCGCCGACCTGCGGGCCGAGATCGCGTCGTCCTCGGCCGACATCGCGACCCTGGAGAAGCAGAAGAAGCGGTTCTCCGACGACTCCTACGTCGCCGACCAGGCGCGGGCCCGCTTCGGCTGGGTGCTGCCCGGTGAGACGGCCTACCAGGTCATCGGCAAGGACGGCAAGCCGTTGGAGACCAGCGACCAGCTCGCCGATCCCGACCAGGTGGTGCGCAAGACCCCGGCGTCGTGGTGGAGCAAGCAGTACGACTCCCTGCGCAAGGCCGACCACCCGCCGAAGAAGGCGCCGACCCCGACCGGGTCGATCTCCTCCGACGCCAGGTGAGTGGTCTCGACCCGCGTGACCGGGCCCTGGTCCTCGCCCAGCTCGGACGCGAAGCCAGGGGAGTGCACGCGGTCGGTCACCGGTGCCCGTGCGGCAGTCCCGACGTGGTGACCACGCAGCCGCGGCTCGACGACGGCACGCCGTTCCCGACCACCTACTACCTGACCTGCCCACGGGCGGCCTCGGCCATCGGCACCCTGGAGTCGTCCGGTCTGATGCGGGAGATGACCGATCGCCTCGCCGACGACCCCCCGCTCGCTGCGTCGTACGCCGGGGCGCACCGGGCCTACCTCGCGGCGCGCGCGGACATCGGCGAGGTCCCGGAGATCGCCGGTGTCTCCGCCGGCGGCATGCCCGACCGGGTCAAGTGCCTGCACGTGCTGGCCGGACAGGCCCTGGCCCAGGGGCCCGGGGTGAACCCGTTGGGCGACGAGGTGCTGGCGCTGCTCGGCGCGTGGTGGGCTGCCGGTCCGTGCGTCGAGACACCGTCGGAGCCGATCCAGGAAGCAGAGGCAGGGAGTTGAGTGCAACCCGGGTGGCCGCCATCGACTGCGGCACCAACACCATCAAGCTGCTCGTCGCCGACCTCGATCCCGAGACCGGCACGGCGCGCGAGCTGGTGCGCGAGATGCGCATGGTCCGCCTCGGCCAGGGCGTGGACCGCTCCGGACGCCTGTCGGACGCAGCGCTGGAGCGGGTGTTCGAGGCGATCGACACCTACGCCGGCCTGATCGCGGAGCACGACGTCGCCCGGACCCGGTTCTGTGCCACGTCGGCGGCGCGCGACGCCGACAATGCCGATGACTTCAGCGACGGGGTGCGCCAGCGGCTCGACCTCGACCCGGAGGTCGTTCCGGGCGAGGAGGAGGCACGGCTCTCCTACGACGGTGCCACGCGCGGGCTGGGTCCGGCCCTGGCCGGGGACCCGCCGTACCTCGTGCTCGACATCGGTGGTGGCTCCACCGAGCTGATCCTCGGCGACGAGCACGGCGAGGTGACCGCGGCGCAGTCGCTCGACATCGGTTCGGTCCGGCTGACCGAGCGGCACCTGGTCGGTGACCCGCCCACCCGGGACGAGATCGGCGCGGCGACGGCCGACATCGATGCGGCACTGGACGGGTGCGACGTCGACCCGGGTCGTGCTCGGGCCGTGATCGGGGTGGCCGGCACGGTCACGACGACGGCCGCCGCGGTGCTCGACCTCGCGTCGTACGACCGGACCCTGCTGCACCACGCCGTCGTCTCGACCGCGGGGGTGCAGGCCAAGACCTCGGAGCTGTTGGCGATGAGCGTCGAGCAGCGCCGGGCGCTGGGCTTCATGCATCCCGGTCGCGCCGACGTGATCGGGGCCGGTGCGCTGATCCTCGAGCGGGTGCTCCGGCGGACACCGGTGGCCTCGATGCTGGTCTCCGAGACCGACATCCTGGACGGGATCGCGTGGTCGCTGGTGTGAGGCGGGACTCTGCGTGCGCCGGCTCGTGCACACATCCGAAGGGGTGGCACGCGGCCCAGGATTGGGCGTGGGGTCGCACGGAGCGGTGTGAACAGGGCAGGCTTGGCCCATGGACGGGAACCCGCGATGAGTGACGAGACGCCAGACCCCAAGGTCGCCGACGAGGACAGCCTCGGCTTCCTGGTGGCACGGATGACCGAGCAGACCTCCCAGCTGGTGCGCAGCGAGGTCGACCTGGCCAAGGCCGAGATGGCCCAGTCCGGCAAGGGCCTCGGCCTCGGTGCGGGCCTGTTCGGCGGTGCCGGTGTGCTCGCGCTCTACGGACTCGGCACGCTGGTCGCCGCGGCCGTGCTGGGCCTCGCCGCAGGCGGTGTCCGCCTGGCTGGCAGCGCTGATCGTGGCGGTGGTGATCTTCGCGATCGCCGGTGTCGTGGCGCCTGGTCGGCAAGGGCAAGGTCGTCCGCGGCCACGCCGGTCGCGCCCGGAGCGGGCCATCGCAGGAGTCAAGGAAGACGTGGCAACCGTCAAGGACGGCCTGAGCGGAGGAACCCATGAGTGACCCCGACGGAGACCTCCGCGCCGACATCGCGCGCCAGCGCGAGCAGCTGGCCGAGACGGTCGACGCGCTGCACGGCAACCTCGACGCCAAGGCCAAGGCCGCCGTACGCCCGCCGCTCGTGGTCGGTGGCGTCGCCGTCGTCGCCCTGCTCGGCTACGTCGCCTGGCGCCGGTGGCATTGAATGCTCGATCCGCCGGAAGGGGCACGCAGCCCGGATCCGGAAGGCCGAGGCGACGCGGGCCGGTGCAGCGCCCGAGGTCCGCGAGGCCCCGCTCGGAGCCCGACCCGGACCACCCGGCTGAGCGGCCGTGCGGCCGACGACGGCGGGCGTGACCGGCGAGGGCGAGGACCAGCCCGCGGTCGCCTACAACGAGCATGACCGAGCGCCCGGCGCCCGACCACCCCGACAAGGCGAGAAGCTCGACCGAGATGTCGGGACCGACCTTCGAGAGCACCTTCAAGCGCACCATCGCCGAGTTCGGCAAGGACCAGTGCACGGACCTGGCGGCGGGCCTGACCTACTACCGGTGCTCGCCGTGTTCCCGGCCCTGATCGCGCTGCTCTCGGTGATCGGGGTGGTCGGCCAGACCGACGAGGTCGATCAAGACGGTGCTCGACGTGTTGCGTCCCCTGGTCGAGCACAAGTTCCTGCACGACACCGGTCCGACCGTTCGTGACGACCTGGCGAACACCGACGGTGCGGGCATCGGCCTGGTCGATCGGCCTGCTGGGTGCCCTGTTCTCGGCCTCGGGCTACGTCAACGCCTTCGGCCGGGCGATGAACCGGATCCTCGAGGTCGAGGAGGGTCGCCCGATCTGGAAGCTGCGCCCCTCGCAGGTCCTGGTCACCCTCATCGCCGTGGTGCTGATCGCGGTGGCGCTGGTGATCCTGGTGGCGAGCGGCCCCGTGGCCACGTCGATTGGCAACGTGATCGGGGTCGGCGCCGACCGCGCTGACGGTGTGGAACATCGCCAAGTGGCCCGGCCTTCTGGTGGTGGTGATCCTCGTGGTCGCGCTGCTCTACTACGCCACGCCCAACGTGCGCCAGCCGCGGTTCCGCTGGATCTCCGTCGGGGCTGCCCTGGCGATCGTGGTCTGGCTGGTCGCCTCGGTCGGCTTCGCCTTCTACGTCGCCAACTTCGGCTCCTACAACAAGACCTACGGCTCGCTGGCCTTCGTCGTGATCGCGCTGCTGTGGGTGTGGCTGACCAACGTGGCGCTGCTCTTCGGCGCCGAGCTCGACTCCGAGCTCGAGCGCGGTCGCGAGCTCCAGTCCGGCATCGCCGCTGAGGAGACCCTGCAGCTGCCGCTGCGCGACGACCGGCAGATCATCAAGGCCGAGGAGAAGCACGCCGAGCTGGTCGACGCCGGCCCGCCAGATCCGGGTCGACGCGGAGGCCGAGGCCGCACGGACGCCTTCGGGGAGCGGCCCGGGGCTTGAGCGACCTGCCGCACCCGGTGACCGGGCGGCGCGTTCCCGAGCCCGGTGCCGCCGGGCACCGGCTGGCCCGAAGACCCGGCCGCGCCCGGCACCCCGGTGGCGCGCTCGCCCGCCGGCGTGCGCCGGCTCGCCGCGCGGGCCTCGCTGGACGAGGTCGCCGCCCGGCTCTCGGTCTGCCGCGCCTGCCCACGGCTGGTCGCCTGGCGCGAGGAGCACGCGCGTGACCAAGCGCGCGGCGTACGCCGACCAGCCCTACTGGGGCCGCCCGGTGCCGCCCTTCGGCGATCCGCGAGCCGCGGCATCCTCGTCGTCGGCCTCGCCCCGGCCGCGCACGGCGGCAACCGCACCGGCCGCAACTTCACCGGCGACCTGTCCGCGACCTGGCTGCACGCCGCGCTGCACCGCGCCGGCCTGGCCACCGCGCCGACCTCCGAGCACGCCGGCGACGGCCAGCGGCTGCTCGGCGTACGCCTGGTCAACCCGGTGCGCTGCGCCCCGCCGGCCAACCAGCCGACCGCCGAGGAGCAGGCGACCTGCGCGCCGTGGCTCGACCGCGAGCTCAGCCCTGCTGCTGCCCTCGGTGCGGGCGGTGGTCTGCCTCGGCGCGATCGGCTGGAACGCCGCCTGGTCCGCGCTCGGTCGCGTCGGCCTCGACGTACCCCGGCCGCGTGCCGCGGTTCGGCCACGGCGCCGAGGTGCCGACCGGCGGCCTGACGGTGCTCGGCTGCTACCACCCCTCGCCGCACAACACCTACACCGGCCGACTCACCGCGGAGATGTTCGACGCCGTCCTGGCCCGCGCCCGCCACCTCTCCGCCTGACCCGATGGTTGAGCAGGGACGCGGGCCGACCCCGCTGGTTGAGCAGCGACGCGGGCCCGATCCCGCTGGTTGAGGAAGGATGCAGTCCCGATCCCGCTGGTTGAGCAGCGACGCGGGCCCGATCCCGCTGGTTGAGGAAGGACGCAGTCCCTTCCCGTGGTGAGGAAGACGAGTCCTGTCTCGAAACCCCGTACCTGGGCACCCCCGCGATCTCGGGGGCAACGAGGTCGGTGAGGCCTGAGCGTGTTCCGGGTCGGCGTCCACAGGTCGTGAAGATCGTGTCGAAACTGTCGGACCGCAGGCGTAGAATCGCACACATGTTCGAGGATGTGGAGACGGTGAGCCGGGGGACGACCTCGGTCCTCGATCGTGCTCGCGCGGCCCGTCGCACCGCTGCTCGGGCGGAGGCAGAGGTCCTCGTCTCTGCCGTGGAGTGGGCCGAGGCGCATCCGGCAGAGTCCATCCACGACGCGGCGACGTTGGCGGGGTACGGGCGAGAGCGCCCTGGCGGTCGCGGGTGCGGGTGCGCCGTTGGTGGCGGAGTTCTGCATCGCAGAGTTCGCGGCGGCGTTGCACCTGCCTACGCCGGCCGGCCGGGATCTGGTCGGTGATGCTCTCGAGCTCAAGCATCGGCTGCCGAGGGTGTGGCGTCGGGTCACCGTCTCCGGTGATCTCCAGGCGTGGCGCGCGCGGCGGATCGCGCAGGCCACGAGCCATCTCCCGGTGGAGGCGGTGGCGTTCGTCGATGCCCAGGTCGCGAGGTTCGCGCACCGGGTGGGACCGGCGCAGACCGAGCGGTTGATCGCGGAAGCGATCTCGCGGTTCATGCCCGAAGCGGCCGAGGCGGCACGCGTCGATGCGGCCGATTCCCGGCATGTGCACATCGGGACCACGACCGAGTCCTTCACCGGCACCACCTGGGTCAACGGTGAGGTCGACTTCGCCGACGCGATCGACCTCGATGCTGCCCTGGCCGCTGCTGCGGCCTCCTTGGCGCAAACGGGCTGCACGGCGTCTCTCGACGTCCGCCGCGCAATCGCCTTCGGTGACCTGGCCCGCGGGGAGAACCCACTCGACCTCGACCGGACCGACCAGAGCGACGAGTCCGGGCTGGCACAGGCTCGGCCGAGCCGGGAGGTGGTGAGCCACGTTCACCTCTCGCCCGCCTCCGACACCGTGCGCGTGGACACCAAGGGTCGCTTCCTCTTCACCAAGGAGCAGGTCCGGGTGTGGTGCGGCCCGGCCACCCGGGTGACGGTCGGGCCCGTGATCGACCTGAGGCGCACCTGCGCGTGGACCAGTACGAGGTCCCGGACCGGATGGTTGAGCAGGTGGCCGATCGTGATGTGACGTGCGTCTTCCCCTACTGCACGCGGACGGCGCGGGCTTGCGGCACCGACCACGTCGTCGCCCACGCGGCGGGTGGGCCGACCAGCAGCGAGAACCTCGCGGCGCTGTGTCGTCACCACCACCGGCACAAGACCCATCACCCGGGCTGGACCTACACGATGCTCGAGCCCGGCGTGTACCTCTGGCGGACCCCGCACGGCCTGTCCTTCTTGCGCGACGCGCGCGGCACCACCGAAGTCTGCCCTGACCCGTCCGACGCCTAGCTCCACCGCCCCGCGACCCCGCCGGCCCGTGCGCCGGCGGGGGCACCGACATGCCTCGACCGCCGTGACGCCGGGGTCCTTCGCTGGTCGAGGAGGTCCGTCAAGACCGTCTCGAGGCGCCGGCGCGGTTCGGCGCGCCGCTTGAGGGGGTTTTTCAAGACAGGACTTCGTCCTTCCTCAACCACCGGGAGGAGGAGGTCTTTCGCTGGTGCGGAGGACCGCCAAGGCCGTCTCGAGGCGCCGGAACGGGCCGGTCCGGGCAAGGACTAGCGTCTCGGCACCCGCCCCGGTATCCCAATGGCAGAGGAAGAGGTCTTAAAAACCTCCCAGTGTGGGTTCGACCCCCACCCGGGGCACAGCTCACGGAGCCGCGGGGCGCGGCACCGGTCGGTGTGACTGCTGAGCCGGCCGATCCCAGTCGCGGGCCAGCCTCGGGCGTGGAGCGTCGGCGGGGACGTCGCAGGTCGAACCACCGGTGCTCGGCGGCCTCCCACGAGCGGTGCGTCGGGCAGCTCGAGGGTCGTCGGCGGTCGCGAGCACGTAGGTGTAGCGCCACTGCGGGTGCTCGAGCCCGGCGATCTCCCGCTCGCGGCGTCGATCCGACGAGGCCGGTCTCCTCGGGGCCTCTCGCAGGGCCGCCCCGGTCGGCGACTCCCCACGCTCGAGCGCACCGCCGGGCAGGGCCCAGGTGCGGATTGAGCACCTCGGCGCTGCGCAGCTGCAGCAGCACCCGGTCGCGGTCGGCCGGCACCAGCAGCAGGCCGGCGGCGCCGTAGCGGCCCCAGTGCCGCCGGCCGCACGTCGCACCGGACGAAGGCCACTGCACCGCATCCTGCCGACCGCGCTGACCTGCGGGAACACGGGGGAGCCGTCGCTCGTTCTCCTGTGTGGTTCCCCGATAGAGTCGGGGAATCAGCGGCCGCCACGGCAGGCAGGCCGCACCCGGCCTCCAAGGAGGAGACCACATGGCAATCAAGAGCAACAACCCCGCCTTCCAGCGCATGGACGGCTTCAACGGCGAAGAGCAGCGGCGGCAGCGGCGTACGCCGGCTACGGCTCGCCGTCGACGCTGGAGCACCGGCGCCGGCGCCCGGCAGCGCCACCGGCGACCTGCCGACCGCCCTCCACCGACCAGGTCTCCGGGCACCGACGGTCCGATGACCATCGACTCGACGGTGCAGAAGACCGGCATCACGCTCGGTGTGCTGGTGCTCGCGGCCGCCGTCACCTGGCTGGTCACCCCGGCGGTCGACCGACCAGTCGCAACCTGAGCAGCCTCTACGCCATCTCGCTGGTCGGTGCCCTGGTGGGCTTCGGCCTGGCGATGGTGAACTCCTTCAAGAAGGTCGTCTCGCCCGCGCCCTGGTGCTCGGCCTACGCCGCTGCGTCGAGGGCGTCTTCGTCGGCGCGATGAGCAAGACCTTCGACGCCGCCTTCGGCAACGGCGTCGTCGTCGGTGCCGTCATCGGCACCATCGCGGCGTTCGCCGGCACGCTCGCGGCGTACAAGTTCTTCGACATCAAGGTCAGCGACAAGTTCCGCAAGTTCGTCGTGGCGGCCGGGTTCGGCTTCATGGGCCTGATCGTGCTGGACCTGGTGCTGAGCCTCTTCAACGCCGAGCTCGGCCTCAACGGCTTCGGCCCGATGGGCCTGCTGTTCAGCGTGCTCGGTCTCGGCGCTCGGGATCTTCTTCCTGATCCTCGACTTCGACTTCGTGGAGCGCGGCGTCGCCGCCGGCCTGCCCGAGCGGGAGTCGTGGCGAGCGGCCTTCGGCCTCACCGTCACCATCGTGTTCATCTACGTCGAGCTGCTGCGGATCCTCGCGATCCTGCGCGGCAACTGACGCCGGCCCGCCCTGAGCGGCCGCGGCAGACCCGCACGCTCTGCCGTGGCGCGACCCCGTTCAGCCTTCGGGCTGGGCGGGGTCTTCGTCGTGCGGCCGGGTGCTCGGCGCCTCGAGCTCGATGCGCTGACGTCGCCGGCGCATCAGGGTCACCCAGCGGCCGCCGTGGCCGTGCTCGCGGCCGCCGATGGCGGTGCCGTCGAGCTCCGTGCCGGGCGTCCGCGTGGCGCGTACGGCGGCGCGCGCGACGGGCATCACGCCCTCGCCGCGGGTGGCCGTCGGATGCTCCTCGTTCTGCGGGCCCAGGCCGAGCGAAGCGAGCACCGACGGGCACCAGGACCTGGGCCAGCGAGGCGTAGCCCTCGGCCGACGGGTGGAACCGGTCGGGCCCGAAGTACACCCCCGGCTCGGACTCGAACTCCGGGCCCAGGATCGAGCTGAGCGAGACCGTCCGGCCCCCGCGCTCGACGGTGGCGATGGTCTGCGCGGCGGCCAGCCGGCGCGACCACATCCGGGCCAGCTGCTTGAGCGGCTGGCCGATGGGGCGCACCGTGCCGAGGTCCGGACAGGTGCCGACCACGACCTCGACCCGCGCGTCGCGCAGGGTCTTGACGGCCTCGCCGAGGTGTCGCACCGACTGCGAGGGGGGTACGCCGTGGGTGACGTCGTTGGCCCCGACCAGGATCACCGCGACGTCGGCCCGCATCGGCAGCGTCCGCTCGACCTGTGCCGGCAGCTCCCAGGAGCGGGCGCCGACCCGGCACAGCTCACGGATGAACACCCGACGCCCGGACTGCTGCGAGACCCCGGCCGCCAGCCGGGCGCCCGGGGTCTGCTCGACCGTGGCGACGCCATAACCCGCGGCGCTGGAGTCACCGAGCAGCGCGATCCGGATCGCAGGCCCCGGTCGTTCGCGGCCGTACCAGCCGGTCGCGTCGGGCACGGGGGAGTCGGTGCGCCCGATCAGCCGCCGCGCGAGCCTGGCCTCCGCGGCGATCACGGCGAACATCCCGGCGCTCGCAGCCGTCAGGCCACCCCCGCCGTACGCGGCGGCGGCGGCGAGCTTGCGTGCTGCACCGGCCTTCCCCATGGGAGAAGGGTAATTAGGCCGTCGCGCGGACCGGCCGGGGCCTGTCCGCGTGACCCTCGAGCACCGTTAGGTTGGCTGCATGCAGTACGCCGACTCGCTCCTCGACCTCGTCGGGAACACCCCGCTGGTACGCCTCAACCGCACCATGGAAAGTCCTGGGGCCCGTCCTGGGGCCCGTCCTGGGGCCCGTCCCGACCGAGCCGATCCACCCCAGGGGCCGCTGGTCCTGGCCAAGGTCGAGTACCTCAACCCGGGCGGGTCGGTGAAGGACCGGATCGCGGTGCGGATGATCGACGCCGCCGAGGAGTCCGGCGAGCTGCAGCCGGGGGCCACCATCGTCGAGCCGACCTCAGGCAACACCGGGGTCGGTCTCGCCCTGGTCGCCCAGCAGCGCGGCTACCACTGCACGTTCGTGTGCCCCGACAAGGTCAGCGAGGACAAGCGCAACGTGCTGCGGGCCTACGGCGCGAAGGTCGTGGTCTGCCCGACCGCGGTCGACCCGGCGCACCCGGACTCCTACTACAGCGTCTCCGACCGGCTCTCCCACGAGCCCGGCGCCTGGAAGCCCAACCAGTACGCCAACCCGAACAACCCGCGCAGCCACTACGAGACCACCGGTCCCGAGATCTGGGCGCAGACCGACGGGCGGATCACCCACTTCGTGTGCGGCGTCGGCACCGGCGGCACGATCAGCGGCGTCGGCAAGTACCTCAAGGAGCAGAACCCCGAGGTCCAGGTGGTCGGGGCGGACCCGGCCGGCTCGGTCTACTCCGGAGGCACCGGCCGGCCCTACCTCGTCGAGGGCGTGGGGGAGGACTTCTGGCCCGAGACCTACGACCGCGACATCGCCGACCGGATCATCGAGGTCTCCGACGCCGACTCGTTCGCCTTCACCCGTCGTCTGGCCCGTGAGGACGGGATGCTGGTCGGCGGCTCGTCCGGGATGGCGGCGTACGCCGCGGTGCAGCTGGCCCACGAGCTCGAGGCCGAGGGCAACCGGGATGCCGTGGTCGTGGTGCTCCTGCCGGACTCCGGACGCGGCTACCTGACCAAGGTCTTCAACGATGCGTGGCTGGCGCAGTACGGCTTCCTGCCGCCGTCCGACGACAAGTCGATCGGCGAGGTGCTGCGGGCCAAGAGCGGCGACATCCCCGCACTGGTGCACACCCACCCCAGCGAGACGATCGCCGAGGCGATCGCGATCCTCAAGGAGTACGGCGTCTCGCAGATGCCCGTCGTGCGCGCGGAGCCGCCGGTGATGGCGGCCGAGGTGGCGGGTTCGGTGTCCGAGCGGGTGCTGCTCGACGCGCTGTTCGCAGGGTCGGCCAAGCTGGCCGACCCGGTCGAGGACCACATGAGCGACCCGCTGCCGACGGCCGGATCGAACACTCCGGTGGCGGCGGCGGTGGCCGCGCTCGAGACCGCCGACGCCCTCCTGGTCCAGGACGAGGGCCGGCCCGTGGGCGTCGTCACCCGCCAGGACCTGCTCGCCTTCCTGGCCGCTCCGGGGACCTCCTGAACCCTTCGTTCCGGGCTCAATGGTCGCCATCTGCAGCAGATCGTGATTGTGTGACGTACCCAACGTCGCTCACAAGACACGCCCAGGGGGTGGTTCACCGGTGTGGGATTTCATTGCTGAGCACAAGAGTCAGATCCTGATCAACGCTTTCCAGCACGGCTATCTCGTGGTGCTCGCCGTGGTGTTCGCGACGATCATCGGGGTCGCCCTGGCGATCCTGGTCACCCGATATCGCGCCCTCGAGCCGTTCGCCAACTTCATCAGCACGGTCGGTCTCACGATCCCCTCGTTCGCGCTGGTGGGCCTGCTCCTGCCGCCCTTCGGTCTCGGCTGCGCCCACCGCGCTGGTCCTGGTCACCTTCTACGCCACGCTGCCGATCCTGCGTAACGCGATCGTGGGACTGACCGGCGTCGACGCCAACCTGGTGGAGTCCGCGCGCGGCATCGGGATGAGCGAGGTGGCCTCGATGCTCAAGATCCGGCTGCCATTGGCGTGGCCGGTGATCCTCACCGGGATCCGGATCTCGATGCAGATGTCGATGGGCATCGCCGCGATCTCTGCGTACGTGCTCGGGCCCGGTCTCGGTGGGTTCATCTTCACCGGTCTTGCCTCGCTCGGCGGTCAGACCGGTCTGTACTTCACGCTGGTCGCGGTCATCGGGGTCGTGATCATGGCGTTGATCCTCGACCTGGTCCTCCGGGCGCTGGGCTTCTTCACCACATCGAAGGGAATCCGGGTCTCATGAGCGACACGGCAGACAAGCACTCGACGGCAGCGAGCCACACGAAGGCAACTCCAGTCAGCGGGGCGGAGATCCGTCTCGAGAACGTCACGAAGCAGCTACCCCGGCACCAAGACCGCCGCAGTCGGGGAGCTGAGCCTGACCATCCCGGCGGGCGAGATCGTGATGTTCGTCGGGCCCTCGGGGTGCGGCAAGACCACGTCGCTGAAGATGATCAACCGGCTGATCGAGCCGACATCGGGCGTGATCAGCATCGCCGGTGAGGACGTGCGCAAGCAGAGCGCCGACGAGCTCCGGCGCCGGGTCGGCTACGTCATCCAGGGCGGCAGCCTCTTCCCGCACATGACGGTGGCCAAGAACATCGCCCTCGTCCCGAAGATGCTCGGCTGGAACGACGACCGGATCAAGAAGCGGACCGACGAGCTGCTCGACCTGGTCAGCCTGGACCCGTCGCGCTACCGCGACCGCTACCCACGCGAGCTCTCGGGCGGCCAGCAGCAGCGGGTCGGAGTGGCCCGCGGACTTGCCGCGGACCCGCCGGTGATCTTGATGGACGAGCCCTTCGGTGCCGTCGACCCGATCACGCGGCAGCGGCTCCAGGACGAGCTGCTCTCGATCCAGCGCGAGCTGCACAAGACGATCGTGTGCGTCACCCACGACATCGACGAGGCGATCAAGCTCGGCGACCGGATCCTGATCCTCCAAGAGGGCGCACAGATCGCCCAGTACGACGTGCCCGAGGTGGTGCTGGCCAGCCCGGCCAACGAGTTCGTCGCCGACTTCGTCGGGGCCGGATCCGGCCCTCAAGCAGCTGAGCCTCTCGCGGATCTCGGAGGTCCGATCTGCGCAAGCCGACCACCGCGAGGATCGGGGAGCGGACCGCGGAGGTGAAGGCGCGGGCCGAGGCCAACAGGGACCGGGCCGTGGTCGTGCTCGACGACCGCGACCGCCCCCGTGGCTGGCCCTGGTTGCGCCAGCTCAAGGGCGAGACCGTCTTCGAGCCGGTGGGTGAGCTGGACACCATCGACCAGGGGGCCACGCTCAACGACGCGCTGGACACGATGCTGACCAACAGCCACGACGGCGTGATCATCACGGGTGATCGAGACATGTTCCTCGGGATCGCCGACTTCGGCTCGTCACCGGCCACATGCGCTCGATGCAGGACAAGGCGAACGCCGAGGCCCAGCGCCAGCGCCGACGGCGGAGGCGCACCATGATCCCTCCGGAGCGGATCACCGCGGCAGCGGTGACAGACCGACGAGCGACCCGAGCCCGACCGGGAAGCGGCGCTATGACCGACATCGAGCCACGTCGAGCTCGCCAGCAGGAGCCTCGACCCGTGTCATCGACCCGAAGAAGGGACGCTGAGCGGGCTCAGCAGGAGCGCCACACTCGAGGTGGTCGGGATGCCCGGTGCTGGTGATCGTGCTCTTCCTCGGCTACGTGCTGTGGCGCCAGTCGGCCACGCTGGACCGGTCGAGGCAGTCGCCCTGGGGTGGCCGGCCGTGCTGCTGGCGATCCGCCAGCAGATCGTGCTCACGATCGTCGCCTCGCTGATCGTGGTGGCCATCGCCGTCCCGCTCGGCGCTGCTGCTGACCCGGCCGGGCATCAAGCGGATCGCGCCCGGCGTGGTCGGGGTCGCCAACTTCGGACAGGCGGCTCCCGCGATCGGGCTGATCGTGCTGTTCGCGATCCTGTTCGGCTACGGCTTCTGGACGGCGATCGTGGCCCTGGTCGTCTACGGCGTGCTGCCGGTGCTCAGCAACACCATCGTCGGGCTGCAGGGCGTGAGCCCCACCCTGGTCGAGGCCGGGTCGAGGCGTCGGCATGTCCAACGCAAGCCGTGCTGCTGCGCGTCGAGCTGCCGCTGGCCGTGCCGGTGATCATGTCCGGCGATCGGACGTCGCTGGTGCTGGTCGTCGGCACGGCGGCGCTGGCGACCTTCATCGCCGGCGGCGGCCTGGGCGGCCTGGTCACCACCGGGATCAGCCTGGACCGCACCCGGGTGCTGGTCTCGGGTGCGGTGCTGATCGCCCTCATCGCCCTGCTCGTCGAATGGGTCGGACGCATGCTCGGAACTCTTCGTGCGCCCGAAGGGCATCTGAGATGGCACACCGACGGATCCGAGCGACTTCTGCAGCCGGTCTGCTGGGTGGCGTGGCCGTCGCTGACCTCGGGCTGTCTGGGGCTGGGCACAGCCGGCGGTTTCGTCCCGACCGGTAAGCTCGCGGGGCCACTCGCGGACGTCGAAGTCCCTCGACGGGGCCAACGATCTCGGTCGGCTCGAAGAACTTCACCGAGCAGATCATCCTCGGCAAGATGGCGATCATCCTGCTGCAGTCCGACGGCGCCAAGGTCACCGACCTGACCAACATCCCCGGCAGCGCCTCGGCCCGCGCCGCGATGAAGGACGGTCAGGTCCAGGCGCAGTGGGAGTACACCGGCACCGGCTGGATTGCCTACCTCGGGCACGACAAGCCGATCCGCAACAGCGAGAAGCAGTACGACGCGGTCCGCGACGAGGACGCAGAAGAAGAACGACCTGACCTGGCTGCCGCCGGCCCCGATGAACAACACCTACGCCTTCGCCGTGACCAACAAGGTGAAGAAGAAGTTCAACATCACCAAGCTCTCGCAGCTCAAGGACATCCCGAAGAGCCAGCGCACGTTCTGCGTCGAGTCCGAGCTGCTGAACCGCCCCGACGGCATGCCCGGCATGCTGAAGACCTACGGCGTCCCGGAGGGGTCGGGGGTGCCGCAGAAGCAGCTGAAGACCTTCCAGACCGGTGCGGTCTACGACGCCACCGCGAAGGGGGCGTGCAACTTCGGTGAGGTCTTCACCACCGACGGCCGGATCCTCTCGCTGCACCTCAACGTGCTCAAGGACGACAAGAACTTCTTCCCGAAGTACAACGTCTCGATGGTGCTGCGCGACCAGGCCCTCAAGGACCACCCCCAGCTCAAGGAGATCTTCGCCCCGGTCTCCTCCAAGCTGACCAACAAGGTGCTGCTCAAGCTCAACGCCATGGTCGACGTCAAGGGCGACGACCCGGCCCAGGTGGCCTACGACTGGCTCAAGAGCGAGGGCTTGGTCAAGGACCAGTAGGCCGGCCTCACCGGATCCGACGGGATCGTCCGGGCGGGCACGAGTCCGGGTGCAGGATCCCGGCCAGCGTCTCGACCCCGTCGACCAGGCGGGGGCCCGGGCGGGCGAACTCCGCGTTGGCGTCGACGGCCCAGACCGGCACGGCCGGCAGGACACCGGCCTCCACCACCGTGCGGGCCAGGTCGCTGGAGGTGTCCAGGTCGAAGCCGCACGGGGCGCAGACCACCAGGTCGGGTGCGCTGCGGCGGACGTCGTCCCAGGTCACCCGCTGCGACTCGGCCCCGGCCGCGCCCAGGCAGGGCTCGGCCCCGGCGTGTGCGATCTGCTCGGGCACCCAGTGCCCCGGCGCGAACGGCGGGTCGGTCCACTCCAGGAGCAGCACCCGGGGACGGGACGATCCGCTGACCTTCCGGGTCACGGCGTCCAGCCGTGCCCGGAGGTCACTGAGCAGGGCTCGGGCCGTGGTCCGGGTGCCGGTGGCGGCGCTGATCGTCGTGATCGACTCCAGCACCTCGGCCAGGGTGTGCGGGTCGGTGGTGAGCACCTCGGCGGTGCAGCCGAGGTGGGTGAGCGCGTCGTCGACGGTCGCCGCGTCGACGGCGCACACCGCGCACAGGTCCTGGGTCACCACCAGGTCCGCGTCCAGGCCGCGCAGCGCCCCCTCGTCGAGGTGGTAGAGGTCCTCGCCGCGTCCGACCGCGGCCGAGACCCAGGCGTCGATCCCGGCCGGGTCGAGACCCTCCGGCATCGCGCTGGTGGAGACCACGGTGCGCTCGCGGGCCTCGGGCGGGTGGTCGCACTCGAAGGTCACGCCGACCACCTCGTCGCCGCGGCCCAGGGCGAAGAGGATCTCGGTGGCTGCCGGGAGCAGCGAGACGATCCGCACAAGCGCAGCCTAGGCGCCCGGTGAGCGTCGGCAGGGCCTAGGTTCGAGCGGTGAGCACCGAACGTCAGGACCCGCCGTACGCCGGCACCGAGCGCGAGCTGCTGCTGGCCCATCTCGAGCACCAGCGCGCGACCCTGCTGATCAAGACCGGCGGCCTGGACTCCAGGCAGCTCGCGGTGACGCTGCCACCCTCGGACCTGACCCTGGGCGGGCTGCTCAAGCACACCGCCAGCAACGAGGACTACTGGTTCTGCCACGTCTTCGCCGGGTGGTCCGAGGCCGAGCCGTGGGCGTCGGTGGACTGGGAGGCCGACCAGGACTGGGACTGGCGGCTGACCCAGGAGGACACCCCGGCTTCCCTGGTCCGGCTCTGGCAGCAGAACGCGGGTCGCGCCCGGGCCGCCGTCGAGGAGACCGACCTCGACGCTGCCGCCCGTGGCCGGACCCGCAGCGGTCGGCAGCCCACGCTGCGCTGGATCGCGCTGCACATGCTCGAGGAGTACGCGCGCCACAACGGGCACGCCGACCTGATCCGCGAGTCGATCGACGGCGCCACCGGCGAGTAGGCGATGAATCGGGGCGTCGGCGCTGGTCAATGTCGGTGCGTGGTGCCACGATCGGCCCACCCCACACCGAGGAGACGACGATGGGCATCAATCTCAACCCCTACCTGCACTTTCGCGGACGCGCCCGCGAGGCGATGGAGTTCTACCAGTCGGTGTTCGGCGGTGAGCTCAGCGCGATGACCTTCGCCGACCAGGGCGGGATGGGTATGCCCGAGGAGGAGCAGCACCTGGTGATGCACTCCCAGATCGAGCGCGACGGCCATCCGTTCCTGATGGGGGCCGACACGCCGAGCCACATGGACGACCACGAGACGCCCGCGGGCTTCTCGGTGTCGCTCAGCGGCGACGACGAGGCGATGCTGACCGGCTGGTTCAGCGCCCTCAGTGACGGTGCGACCGTGAGCGAGCCGCTCGCCAAGGCGCCCTGGGGTGACTCCTTCGGCATGCTCACCGACAAGTTCGGCGTGCCGTGGCTGGTCAACATCGCCGGCGCGGCCGGCTGAGCCCGGACCTGGGCTGAGCCGGCCCGGGTCGCGCTCAGGTCCAGGCGTGGGCCAGGCGCTGCACGATCTCGGTCAGCCGCTCGGGGCTGGTCGCGATGTTCAGCCGGACGTGACCGCCCAGCCCGGGGGCGTAGTCCTGGCCGCGTGCGACCCGCACCCGGCCGCGCTCCTGGGCGACCACGGCGGGGTCGTCGTGGCCGTAGGCGCGGGCGTCGAGCCAGGCCAGGTACGTCGCCTCCAGCGGCCGCATCCGCACCAGCGGCAGGTGAGCGGCCAGCAGCTCGGCGAGCAGGCTGCGCTGCGCATCGAGCCGGGCGACCAGGGAGTGCAGCCACGGGTCGCCGTCGCGGTACGCCGTGACCGCGGCGACAGCGCCGAGCGGTGACCACGAGTCGTTGCGGGCCAGCGGCTCCTCGTCGAACAGCGTGCGGGCCCGGGCGTCGGGCACGACCAGCTGGGCGCAGCGCAGCCCCGCGGTGTTGAAGGCCTTGGAGGCGGCGACGATGGCGACCGCGTGGTCGTGGGTGCCCTCCAGGCTCAGGTAGGGCACGTGCTCGGCACCGGGCAGCACCAGCGGGGCGTGGATCTCGTCGCTGACCACCCGGGCGCCGTGGCGCACGACGACGTCGCGGACGCCCTCGAGCTCGGTGCGGGTGAAGGCCCGGCCCCACGGGTTGTGCGGCTGGGTCAGCAGCAGGGTGCGGGCGCCCGCGGCGAACAGCGCGTCGAGCCGGTCCAGGTCGATCTCGGCCCGTTCCGCGTCGGGGTCGACGGGCAGGTCGACCCGCTCCCGCCCGGTCAGGCCGGCCACGGCGAACTGGGGTGTGTAACCCGGCGTCGGGAACACGACCGGGGCGTCCTCGCTCAAGACGTCGACCGCGATCCGCATCCCGGCGGTCACGTCGACGGTCGGGCGCACCCAGTCCGGGTCCACCGTCCACGCGAAGTGCCGTGCGGCGAACCCGGCGTACGCCCCGGCCAGGCTCTGGTCCTCGTCGAACGTCGGGTAACCAGTCACGCCTCGTCGTACGGCCCCGACCAGCGCCTCGTGCACCACCGGGTCGAGCTGGTAGTCCATCTCCGCGACCCAGGCCGGGATCACGTCGTCGGGGACGGTGCCCCACTTGAGCACGAGCGCCGCCCGGGCCTCCTCGTCGGTGAGGTCGACGATCGGACGCGTGGGCTCGTTGCTCATGCGCCCGATCGTGCCACCCGTGGCTCAGGCGGCTCGCGGCACCCGCATCCCGGTGGTGGAGTGGCAGCGGTAGCCGTGCGGCACCTTGTCGAGGTACTGCTGGTGGTGGTCCTCGGCGTAGTAGTACGGCGTCTCGGACGCGGGCCGGATCTCGGTGGTGATCTCGCCGAAGCCGCTCTCGGTCAGCACCGGCTGGAAGCGCCCGGTGACCTCGTGGGCGACCTGCTCCTGCTCAGGGGAGGAGTAGTAGATCGCGGAGCGGTACTGCGTGCCGCGGTCATTGCCCTGGCGCATGCCCTGCGTCGGGTCGTGCACCTCGTAGAAGGTGGCGACGAGGTCGGCGAAGGACACCTTCGCCGGGTCGTAGACGACGCGCACGGCCTCGGTGTGCCCGGTCAGGCCGGAGCACACCTCCTCGTACGACGGGTTGGGCGTGCTGCCGCCGGCGTACCCGACCGAGGTGGACCAGACACCGGGCACCTTCCAGAAGATCTCCTCGGCGCCCCAGAAGCAGCCGAGCCCGAACACGACCGACTCGTAGCCATCGGGCACCTCGTCGGTGACGATCGGCGTGCCGAGCACGGAGTGCGTCGCGGAGATCGGGAACGGGCGCTCCGCGCGGCCGGGCAGGGTCTTCTCGGCGTCGGGGAGGGTGGACTTGTTGCGGCCGAACATCGTGGTGAGCTCCTTCGCGTTGGTGCTGTACCTGCTCAACACGCCCCGACCGCCGATCGTTCCCGCAGCGCCGTCCCACCTGGTGGTTCTCGCTGGGGCAGGAGGCGCGCCAGCGCCATTTCGACACCCGGGGCGTTCTCGCTGGTCGAGGAGGCGCGTCAGCGCCGTCTCGACACCGGGGGGTTCTCGCTGGTTGAGGAGGCGCGTCAGCGCCGTCGACCGGGGGTTCTCGCTGGTTGAGGAGGCGCGTCAGCGCCGTCTCGAAACCGGGTGGGATGTGAGGGCGGCGGGGGTTTCGAGCAGGACTTCGTCCTTCCTCAACCGGCGTGGGTCGGGGTCGGCCGTTGTCTCCGGGCCGTCGGAGGTTCTCGCTGGTTGAGGAGGCGCGTCAGCGCCGTCTCGAAACCGGGTGGGATGTGAGGGCGGCGGGGTTTCGAGACAGGACTTCGTCCTTCCTCAACCGGCGTGGGTCGGGGGTCGGCCGTTGTCTCCCCGGGCCGTCGGAGGTTCTCGCTGGTTGAGGAGGCGCGTCAGCGCCGTCTCGAAACCGGGTGGGATGTGAGGGCGGCGGGGTTTCGAGACAGGACTTCGCCCTTCCTCAACCAGCGTGAGGTGGCGCGCCCGAGGACCCGGTCCTGCTTCCGCCGCCGCCGCAAGATGCGAAACTCGCTCGGTGACCTACGACGTGCTGGTGGTCGGCGCGGGTCCGGCGGGCAGCAGTGCGGCGATCGCGGCCGTCCGGGCCGGGGCCAGGGTGCTGCTGCTGGAGCGGGCGGCCTTCCCGCGGTACAAGACCTGCGGCGGGGGACTGATCGGGGTGAGCCTGGCGTCGTTCCCGGAGGGCTTCGAGCCGCCCGTGCGCGAGCGGGTCGACACCGTGGACTTCACACTCGGGGGCGGAGCCGGGCGCCGCCGACGTGACGCGGGCGGGGTGCTCAGCCTGGTCAACCGCGACGAGCTGGACGCCGCGTTGGTGGAGCACGCCGTCGCGTGCGGTGTCGAGTTCCGCCAGCAGGCCCTGGTCACGACCCTGACCGAGACCGCGGACGGGGTCGAGGTGGGCGTCGGCGACGAGAGGCTGCGGGCCGGCGTGGTGATCGGCGCCGACGGCAGCGCCAGCCGCGTCGCGCGGCTGGTCGGCGTACGCGCGCGCCAGGTCGACCTCGGCCTCGAGGACGAGCTCGGGGTCGCCGACCCGGGGGAGTGGCGCTCCCGGGTGCACCTGGACTGGGGGGCGCTGCCGGGTTCCTACGCCTGGGTGTTCCCCAAGGGTGACGTGCTGACGGTCGGGGTGATCACGGCCCGGGGTGAGCCGCAGCAGACCCGCGCCTACCTGGAGGCGTTCAAGCGCCAGCTCGGTCTCGAGCACCTGCCGGTCGTCCGCAGCAGCGGGCACCTGACCCGCTGCCGCGAGGCGGACTCCCCGCTGGGTCGTGGCCGGGTGCTGGTCGCGGGTGACGCGGCCGGGCTGCTCGAGCCGTGGACCCGGGAGGGGATCTCGTTCGCGATCCGCTCCGGCGCGATCGCGGGGCGGCACGCCGCCGGCGCACGCGGCCGGGCCGGGGACCGGGGCGGCGGCCTGGTCGCGGCCTACACCGCGGAGATCACGCGGGGTCTGGGCGTGGAGATGGCTGCGGGTGAGCGGTGCCTGGCCGCCTTCGAGCGTCGTCCGGCCGCGATCCACCGGCTCGTGACCGGCACCCGGACCGGCTGGCGCTCCTTCGTCCGGCTGACCAGGGGCGAGACCACGCTGGGGCGCGCCGTGCGGCACCGGGTCGTCCGCCTGGCCCTCCGTGCGCTGGCGCGGTGAAGGCCCGGTGATGACCCCGTGGAGGACCCGGTGAACCCGTACGTCGTCACCCTCGCCGTCGACGAGGCCACCCAGCGTCGCTGGGACGTCGAGAGGGCGGCGCACTTCCCGGCCGGGCGGACCCGGGTCGGGGCCCACGTGACGCTGTTCCACGCCGTGCCGGGCGACCTCGACGTCGAGGCAGGCCTGCGCGCCGCCAGCGAACGACCGGCGTTCGGCGTCGCGGTGACCGAGGTGGTCGGGCTCGGCCGCGGGGTGGCCTACCGACTCGTCTCGGGGGAGCTCGCGGACCTGCACGCGATTCTGCGCTCGCGCTGGCAGGACCACCTGACCCGTCAGGATGCGCAGGGATTCCGCGCGCACGTGACGGTGCAGAACAAGGTCACGGCCGAGGTCGCAGCAGCCACGCTCGCCGAGCTGCGCGCCCGGTTCACGGCGTACGACGTGAGCGCCGTCGGAGTGGACCTCTGGCGCTACCTCGACGGGCCTTGGGCCCACGTGCGGCGCTACCCCTTCCGCGGCTAGGTTCGGACGGTGAGCGCCCAACAGGACAGTCAGAAGACCGGGTTCGAGACCCGGGCCATCCACGCCGGCTACGAGCCCGATCCGACGACCGGTGCGGTGATCCCACCGATCTACGCGACCAGCACCTACAAGCAGGACGGGGTCGGCGGGCTGCGCGGGGGGTATGAGTACTCCCGGTCGGCCAACCCGACCCGTGCGGCGCTGGAGGGCAACCTCGCCGCCCTCGAGGAGGGTGAGGCCGGGTTCGCGTTCGCCAGCGGGCTCGCGGCCGAGGACACCCTGATCCGTGCGCTGGCCGCGCCCGGCCAGCACCTGGTGATCCCGGACGACGCGTACGGCGGCACCTTCCGCCTGATCAACCAGGTCCAGCAGGACTGGGGGGTGTCCTACTCCACCGCGCCGGTGAGCGACGTCGACGCGGTGCGGGCCGCGATCCGTCCCGGCGAGACCCGGCTGGTCTGGATCGAGACGCCGACCAACCCGCTGCTCAACATCGCCGACATCGAGGCGCTGGCCGGGGTCGCGCACGACGCCGGAGCCCTGCTCGTGGTGGACAACACCTTCGCCTCGTCCTACCTCCAGCAGCCGCTGACGCTGGGCGCCGACGTGGTGCTGCACTCGACGACGAAGTACGCCGGGGGCCACTCCGACGTCGTGGGCGGTGCGCTGGTGGTGCGCGAGGCTGAGATCGCGGAGCGGATCGGCTTCCACCAGAACGCGATGGGGGCCATCGCCGGGCCGTTCGACGCCTGGCTGGTGCTGCGCGGGCTGAAGACCCTCGCCGTGCGGATGGAGCGCCACTGCGACAACGCCGAGCAGGTGGTGGACTTCCTGGTCGGGCACCCGAAGGTCACCGACGTGTACTACCCGGGGCTGAGCGACCACCCGGGCCACGTCGTCGCCGAGCGCCAGATGCGCCGCTTCGGCGGGATGGTCTCCTTCCGGGTGAGTGGTGGTGAGGAGCAGGCGGTGGCCGTGTGCGACCGCGCCGGGATCTTCACCCTCGGGGAGTCCCTGGGCGGCGTCGAGTCGTTGATCGAGCACCCCGGTCGGATGACCCACTCCTCGGTCGCCGGTACGCCGCTCGAGGTGCCGGCGGACCTGGTCCGGCTCTCCGTCGGCATCGAGAGCGCCGGTGACCTGGTCGCCGACCTCGAGCAGGCGCTGGGCTGAGCCCAGGAGGGTCCGGAAACCCCTGGGCCGTGTCTCTCGGACCGGCCGCCTGCTGCGCGACGCCTGGCACGCACGCCGGCTGCCTAGCCGTCACTCGTCGGGCCGCTCGCCCGCCTTCGATCCCGCGCCTTGCCGCCGCACGCACCAGATGACGCTCGTGGCGGCCGGGTTCGAGAGACACGCCCTAGGGTGGCCCCCGTGACCAGCGCAGAGGAGTCCGGGACGCCCGGGGATCACCCGGACCGGACCGAGGACGGTCCGGGGTCGGGCACCGCCACGCGCGGGGCCGCGGCAGCACCGGAGCACGGTGGGGGGACGAGCACCGAGGAGCAGGCGGAGTCCTCCGCTCGGCGGTGGGGCCGCTGGCCGCTGCGCTGGCCGATCCGCCCGCCGGAGCCGTCGATGCCGGAACCGATCGCGGTCACGGTCACCGCGAACCCGTCGGGGGTGCGCATCCCCCCGGGCGTCGACGCGGCGGCGGCCTGGTCGTGGCGGCTGCTCCTGATCGGGGTCGCGCTCGGCGCGGTGCTCTTCCTGCTCTCCTACTTCTCCGAGATCGTCTTCCCGCTGATCGTCGCCCTGCTGATCTCCGCCCTCGCCACCCCGGTGGTCGACCGGTTCACCCGGCTCGGCCTGCCGCGGCGCTTCGCGGCCCTGCTGACCGTGGTGCTCGGGATCGCGTTCGTCGCGCTGCTGCTCACCTTCGTGTCCAACCAGGTCGCGAACAGCTTCACCGACCTCTCGCGCCAGCTCGAGGACGGTGTGGGTCAGGTCCGCGACTGGCTGCGCACCGGCCCGCTCGGGCTCACCGACGCCGACATCCAGGACGCACTGGGCAAGGTCCAGGACCGGCTCGGCTCCACCAACATGGTCGGCACGGTCACCTCGTTCGGTACGACGGTGGGCCACGTGGTCGCCGGCTTCTTCATCGTCTTGTTCGCGTCGTACTTCTTCATGGCCGACGGCACCCGGATCTGGTCGTGGGCCGTGCGGCTGTTCCCGAGCCACGCCCGGGCCAGGGTGGACGGCTCCGGCCGGGTCGCCTGGGGCTCGCTGACGCAGTTCGTGCGGGCCACGATGATGATCGCGGCGACCGACGCGCTCGGCATCGCGATCTGGGCAGCGGTGCTGCGGGTGCCACTGGTGTTCGCGATCGCCGTGCTGGTCTTCCTCGGCGCGTTCGTCCCGCTGGTCGGGGCCACCCTCTCGGGGACGGTCGCGGTGCTGGTCGCCCTGGTGGCGCAGGGGCCGGTGGTGGCCGTGCTGATGCTCGCGGGCGTGGTCGTGGTCCAGCAGCTCGAGGCGCACGTGCTGCAGCCGTTCCTGATGGGCCGATTCGTCTCTATCCACCCGCTCGGGGTGATCGTGGCGATCGGCCTCGGGGCGCTCGCCGCCGGCATCCCGGGCACCCTGATCGCCGTACCGTTCGCCGCGGTGATCAACGCGGTGGCGGGTTACCTCTCCGCCGGTCGCGCACCGGTCGCGGACTCGAGCGAGGTCGGCGACCTGCCGGACGGATCCCCTCAGGTGGACAGCGGACCGATCTCTGAGTAGGAGCCCGCGCGGCCGGGCCCGGGGGGGCTGGCTGGAGGAGAGAGTCGTTCTAGAGTGACCGGCATGGTCACCCTCGACGACGTACGCGCTGCCGAGCGACTGCTCCAGGGCGTCGTGATCCGTACGCCGATGGAGGGCTCGCGCTGGCTCTCGGCGATCGTCGGGGGCGAGGTCCGGCTCAAGGCGGAGAACCTCCAGCGCACCGGGTCGTTCAAGATCCGTGGCGCCTACAACCGGATGTCGCACCTCACCGACGACGAGCGCGCCCGGGGCGTGGTCGCGGCCTCGGCCGGCAACCACGCACAGGGCGTCGCCCTGGCCGCCAAGCTGCTCGGGATCAAGGCGACGGTCTTCATGCCGGAGGGAGCGCCGATCCCCAAGCTCAACGCCACCCGCGGGTACGGCGCCGAGGTGGTCTTCCACGGCGTCTACCTGCACGAGGCGCTGGTCGAGGCCCGGGCGTTCGAGGAGCGCACCGGGGCGGTGCTGATCCACCCCTACGACCACCCCGACATCGTCGCCGGCCAGGGCACCTGCGGCCTGGAGATCCTCGAGCAGGCCCCCGACGTCGAGACGGTGCTGATCTCGCTCGGCGGTGGCGGGCTGCTCGCCGGGACGGCGCTGGCGATCAAGGAGATGCGCCGCGAGCGTGGTGGTCGCGACGTGCGGGTCGTCGGCGTGCAGGCCGCCGAGGCGGCGGCGTACCCGGCCTCGCTCGCCGCGGGCAAGCCGATCCTGCTGGAGCAGATGAACACGATGGCCGACGGGATCGCCGTGGGCCGGCCCGGGGAGGTGCCGTTCGAGGCGATCCAGGCCTACGTCGACGACGTCGTCACGGTGTCCGAGGAGTCGCTGTCGACGGCGATGGTGCTGCTGCTCGAGCGCGCCAAGCTGGTCGTCGAGCCGGCCGGCGCGGCCGCGGTGGCAGCGATCCTCGACGACCCGACCGCGTTCGCCACCCCGGCCGTGGCGGTGCTGTCCGGGGGCAACGTCGACCCGCTGCTGATGGGCAAGCTGATCCGGCACGGCATGACCGCTGCCGGTCGGTACCTGCGTCTGCGGGTGCGCATCCCGGACACCCCCGGCGGCCTGGCCCGGATGCTGACCGAGCTGGCCGGCCTGGGGGCCAACGTGCTCGAGGTCGCCCACGAGCGCACGTCGACCGAGCTGCACCTCGACGAGGTCGACGTCGGGCTGCAGCTCGAGACCCGCGGGCCCGACCACGCCGAACGCGTGGTCGCGGGCCTGCGAGACCGTGGCTACGAGGTCACGGAGTAGCAGCGACCGCGCACGATCCCGACCGGCCGGCACCGGCCAGGGTCAGCCGGAGTACGGCGCCGCCTTGACCACGGTGACCTCGATGTCCTTGCCGGAGGGGGCCTCGTAGCCCACCTTCTCGCCCTCGCGAGCACCGATCAGGGCGGAGCCGAGGGGGGACTGCGGGCTGATCACCTCGACGTCGTCGGTCGCCATCTCGCGGGCGCCGAGCAGGAAGCTGCGCTCGCGGCCGTTGATCGAGACCGTGACGGAGAACCCGGGGCTCACCGTGCCGTCGTCGTCGGCCTTGCCGACCTCGGCCTTCTCCAGGGTCTGCTCGAGCTGGGCCACCCGGCCCTCGAGCTTGGCAAGCTCGTCACGGGCGGCGTGGTAGCCGCCGTTCTCCTTCAGGTCTCCCTCGTCACGGGCGGCCGAGATCTTGTTGACGATGTCGGTGCGCGTGGGGCCCTTGAGCTCGGTGAGCTCGGCCTGGAGCTTGTCGAAGGCGTCCTGGGTCAACCAGATCGTGGCCCGCTCTTCTGCCTCGGTCATCTGCTCTCTCCTGTGCTGCGTTCGTGGTGCTCTCGTCGTGCCGGTTCACACGTGGACGGAGCGGTTGCGCCAGGTGTCTGACCCTCGCTCCGGATGCGCCAACGCCCCGTGCCGTGGAGGCCGGGGCGCGCAAGTCGTCCAGTGTACCGGCCGCGGCCGGAGAACGCAGGTTCGCTCGGCGCTGGCTCGGTGCTGCCTCGGTGGGCTCAGTCCGCGCTGGTGCAGCGGAGCACCTCGATGGTGGTGGCCCGTCGCTCGGTGCGCACCTGCACCACCTGCTCGTCGGGCGTGGACCCGTCGACCGGCAGCGTCAGCTCGCCGACGATCGAGTGGTCGACGGCGGTGGCGCGCAGCAGGCACGAACCGGTGACGTCCGAGCTGCGCACCTGCACCTGCACGGTGGTCTTGACCTGGTGCGTGCCCTGGACGTCGAAGGAGACCACCTGCCCGGCGATCGCCGGGTTGGCGTTCTCGTGGATCGCCCAGGCCAGCCAACCGAGGGCGACGACCCCGACCAGCGCCGAGACCGCGATCAGCACGATCCGGCGTACGGGCCGGTGCGTGCCGTACCGCTCCTCCAGGGTGCGCGAGCGCTCGGCGGTGTCCACACCCGAAGGCTACCGATCGGGCCGTGAGCAGACGCCGCGGCGGGTGTTCCTACGATGGTTCTCATGCCCGGAACACATTCCCCCGACGGACCCCAGCACGGACCCTTGAACGGGCTTCGTCTGATGCACGTGCACGCCCACCCCGACGACGAGTCGTCGAAGGGGGCGGCGAGCACCGCGATGTACGTCGAGCAGGGGGTGGACGTCCACGTCGTCACCTGCACCGGCGGTGAGCGGGGCTCGATCCTGAACCCGAAGATGGACCGCCCCGACGTGCTGGAGAACATGACCGCCATCCGCCGCCGCGAGATGGAGAGTGCCCGCGACATCCTCGGCGTGACCCAGGACTGGCTCGGCTTCGTCGACTCCGGCTGGCCCGAGGGAGACCCCAAGCCGCCGCTGCCCGAGGGCTGCTTCGGCCTGGTGCCGGTCGAGGAGGGGGCCGCCCCGCTGGTGCGACTGATCCGGTCGTTCCGCCCGCACGTGATCACGACCTACGACGAGAACGGCGGCTACCCGCACCCCGACCACATCATGTGCCACAAGATCTCGATGGCCGCCTGGGAGGCCGCCGCCGATCCGGACAAGTACCCCGAGGCGGGCGAGCCGTGGCAGCCGCTGAAGCTGTACTACCAGCACGGCTTCAACCGCCCCCGCACCCAGGCGATGCACGACAAGATGCTCGAGATGGGTCTGGAGTCGCCGTGGGGCGACCGGCTCAAGGAGTGGAAGGTCGACCCCGAGCACGACGCCCGGATCACGACCAAGGTGCCGTGCGGGGAGTACTTCGGGGTGCGCGACCAGGCGCTGATGGCTCACGCGACGCAGATCGACCCGGACGGACACTTCTTCAAGATCCCGCTCGAGGTGCAGCGCGAGATCTGGCCGACCGAGGACTTCGAGCTGGTCAGCTCGCAGGTCGACTCCCCGGTCCCCGAGAACGACCTGTTCGCGGGCATCCGTGCTCGAGTGGGACAATGATCGCCATGAACAGCTTTGCCATCGGCGTCGCTCCACTCGCGGACAAGGTCCCGAAGGAGAACGACGTCGTGGCCGGCTGGACCGGCTTCGCGGTCTTCATGTTCCTGATCGTGGCCGTCGCGCTGCTGCTGTGGAGCTTCTCGCGGCACCTGCGCAAGGCGCGCGAGAACTTCGGCGTCGAGCAGCGCTCGCACTCGATTCCCCTCGCCGGCACCCCTGAGGGGGACGCGGCCCTGGCCGAAGCCCTGCTCGGTCGTGAGGAGGCCCGGCCGGAAGGCCCGGAGACCCTCGACGAGCCGCAGGACGAGCGCCCTACGTCCTGATCGCCCGCACCAGCACGTCGTACGCCGTCCCGGCCGGCACCGTGCGCTCGACGCGCCCGGCCTCGACCACCTCCACCTGCTCGCCCAGCCAGTCGAGCACCAGCTCGGCCGTGGGCAGGACGGTCGGGTCCTGCGGCCCGCCGACGCCTTCGGTGAGGTTGCTGGCGTCGTGGCAGATCAGGAAGAACGTGCCGCCGGGGCGCAGTGACGCGTGGGCCCGGGCGACCAGCCGGGACATCTCGTCGTGGGGCAGCTGCAGGTAGGACACGAGGGCCAGGTCGAGTTCGTCGGGGAGCGGCTCCTGCAGGACGTCGCCGACGGTCCAGGTCACCGGGTGCGCCGTCTTCTCCAGCGACCGCTCCTGGGCGCGACCGCGCTCGCTCGCGACTCCGGAGAAGTCGATCGCCGTGACCTGCCATCCGCGCTGGGCCAGCCATACGGCGTTGCGGCCCTCTCCGGCAGCGAGGTCGACGGCCCGGCCGGGCGCGAGGTCGCTCAGGTGCTGCTCGACGAACTGGTTGGGCTCGACCGACCAGACCCGCTCGCTCGCGGCGTAGCGCTGGTCCCAGTGGGTCGGCCCGAAGTCCTTGTCCATGACGATCATCATCCTCCTTGTTGAAACGTCACCCTTTGGTGCGCTCCGACAAGTTGCGGGTGGCAACGACCAAGGCGTAGACCGATTTGGTCAAGCGTTCAACCGGCACCGCGATCCGGTGGGGCGCCCGCCACCGGAAAGGACTCACTGGTGTTCACTGCGTCGATGTTCCCGCCCCTGGCCCTCGGCTTCTTCGGCCTCGGCACGGGCTACCTGATATGGGGCCCGATGGAGCTCTTCGGCTTCCCGGCCCGCGACGAGGCGGTCGACCGGGCCGCCGGCTTCTGGGGCATCTGGCTGCCCGGCTTCTGCCAGTTCGTGACCGGCACCATCTTGTTCGTCGGACTGACCTGGTTCCAGGTCTTCACCGACGACAAGGCGCTCTACATGGCGGCCCTGGCCTTCTCGGCCTACGGCATCCACTGGTTCGTCCTGGGCTGGAACCGCTACCGCGGCAACGACGACCGGCCCAACGCCGGGATGTCGGTCGCCTTCATGGTGCTGAGCGCACTCGGCGCGACGGTCTTCTTCCACGGTGGTGCGTGGCCCGTCGGGCTGCTGTTCAGCCTGCTGTTCCTGGTCTACCTCGCGGAGTTCTTCGTCGCGATCGGGACCGCCGGAGCCGTCCGGGCCATCGGCCTGATGCACACCGTGACCGGTGTCTGGCTGATGTACCTCGTGGTGGCCGTGACGCTGAACTTCACCATCGGCGCCAGCGCTGCCGGCCTGAGCCCGAGCACTGCTCGACACCGGCGACGTGCTCGGTCCGGCCTTGGCTCAGCCGTCGACCTGGGTCTCCCCGCCCTGCTGGGCGGCGATCTCCTTGCGGACGTCGTCCATGTCGAGGCCCTTGACGGCGGTGATGACCTGCTCCAGACCGGCGGGCGGCAGGGCACCGGGCTGGCTGAAGACCATGATCCCTTCGCGGAAGGCCATCAGGGTCGGGATCGAGGTGATGTTGGCGGCACCGGCGAGGGACTGCTCGGCCTCGGTGTCGACCTTGCCGAACACGACGTCCTCGTGGGTCTGGCTGGAGGCGTCGTACGTCGGGGCGAACTGGCGGCACGGGCCGCACCAGCTGGCCCAGAAGTCCACCAGCACGATGTCGTTGCCGAGGATGGTCTTCTCGAAGTCCTCGGAGGTCAGATCTACTGTGCTCATGCGGACCCAGCGCACAGCTGCACCCGTTCGGATTACATTCCGTCCCACGGCGTGCTCCAGCCGCTCGGTCGATCAGCGGCCTATGCTGGCCGAGCGGGAACGGTTCTCAGTGCGCCGCGCGACACGGAAGCAGGTGAGCGTGGTGGCCGCGGTGCCGAGCGCCGACGAGCGCAGGCAGGTGAGTCCTGCGTCCGGGTCAGCTCGTCCGGGTCCACGTCCCGCCGCGCGCGCACCTCCAGCAAGCGCACTGCGATCGTGGCGGTGCTCGCGCAGTCGCCCGACTTCCGCAGCGCCCAGGACATCCACGAGGAGCTGCGCCGCGGCGGGCCCAAGGTCGGCCTGGCCACCGTCTACCGCACCCTGCAGGCGATGCACGCCGCCGGTGAGGTCGACGCGCTGCGCAGCGACAACGGCGAGGTGACCTACCGCAGCTGCAGCCAGACCCACCACCACCACCTGGTCTGCCGCGAGTGCGGCAAGGCGGTCGAGGTCGAGGGCCCGGCCGTGGAGCGGTGGGCCGACGCCACCGCGGCCGAGCACGGCTTCTCCGACGTCAGCCACACCGTCGAGATCTTCGGGGTCTGCGGCGACCACTGACCTCGTCCGTCCTTCCTCGGCGGTCGAGGAAGGACGGAGGCTGCGCCCCGGTGGTTGAGGAAGGACGGAGTCCTGTCTCGAAACCCCCGGTCATGTCGCGTGGACCTGGCGGTGGTGGAAGGCGCAGAGCGGTATCGCGTCGGCCAGGTCGGTGGATCCGCCGTGACTCCAGGGTTGTCGGTGGTGGATCTCGCACCAGGCGAAGGTCGTTGGCAGTCGGCGGCGGCGCAGTGGGTGTGCCGGACCGAGAGCGCGATGCGTTGGGTGTCGGAGTACAGCCGTCGGGTGCGGCCGAGGTCGAGCGGGAGTGGACCTGCCATTCAGCACGGCGGGCAGGATCCCGGCCGTGCAGGCGAGGCGGCGGGCTTGGCCGGCGGAGACCTGGTCGTCGGTGTCGAGTCGGGCGGTCTTGAGGTGTCCGCGCAGGGTGTCGAGGTCGAGGTGGACCACGACGGTGGCGGCGGTCTTGGCGTGCAGGTGGTCGGTCGGGGAGCCGCTCGAGGAGGGCGGCGAAGGCCTGGCCGCGGCGGGTCGACCAGTCGGTCCTGTGATCTGTGGCCGGGTCGCTGCCTGCTCGTGCACCGGGAGTGTTGTTGCGTCGCGGTGCGGTCATCGCTTCGAGGATCTTGCGCAGGAACGCGAACTGAAGAGCCGGGACGGTGAAGTGTCCGGTCACGGTGGCGTCGTCGTTGACGTGGAACGTGAACGACGACTTCGCGTAGGCGGTGTCTTCCTCGGTGGTCACCTGCTCGTTCTCGGCCGCGTCGACGACCTTCTCGTCGGGCTCGATCGAGGCGAGCGCGCGTCGGGCGGCCCGTCGGAGCTGCGCGGGGTCGAACCGGGCGGCCATCGCGACCAGGTCGGCCTCGACCCGGGCACGCTGCTGGGCGGTGACGCGGGCCGGGAGCTGGGCCAGGGCGTGGGTGATCACGCTCGCGTGCTCGGCCGAGAGCGCACCCTCGGCCATCGCGTCACCGGTGGCGGGGGCGGTGCCGAGGTCGTCGGCCAGCCGGGCCTGACGGGCGGCCGCCGGCCCGGACTGGCGGGTCTGGCGGGCCAACCAGGCCGGCCTTGTCGGGGAACCCGTCCCGTCGAGCGGCCGCGGCGGTCTCGCCACGGGCGACGAGTCGCAGCTTCAGGGCGTCGAAGCGACGTCCGATCCGCTCCAGGTCACCGACCAGACCAGCGCACTCGGATGGTGCGAGGTCGTCGTCGACGCCGGCGAACATCCGGTCCAGGGTCGCGTTGACCTCGCTCACGCCTGCGGCGAGCGGACCGGGGTCCGGTGCGAGGTCGAGTGCTGCGGTCATGACGCCGACTGTAGTCGAACACATGTTCGAGTGTCAAGAGGCCGAGAAGGACTTGTCGGCATGTGATGTCTCAGGACATCGGTGACAGTTCTGCATCAGGACACCGGTGACACGTCGGGGTTGTCGTCTGGTTTGGGACGGCTGCCTG
Source organism: uncultured Actinomycetota bacterium (assembly GCA_963843875.1). Lineage (GTDB taxonomy): Bacteria > Actinomycetota > Actinomycetes > Propionibacteriales > Nocardioidaceae > Marmoricola. Next base: position 928,028 of record CAWJMC010000005.1, read on the forward strand.
GGCCGCCTGGGGGCCGGCCGTTGCCGACGTACTTGATGCCGGGTTCGGGTCGGGTGTGGACGATGAGGATCTCGCCGTCGAGGTCGGTGACGATGATCTTGTCGCCGATCTTGTCGCCGATCTGGTCGCCCTCGGTGACGACCAGGACGTGGTGGAAGCCGTGTTGTCCACCGACTCTGTAGTGGACCGAGTCGAGCATGAAGGTCTCGGTCTCCTCAAGCAGCGTGCGCGACGCTGGTGCTACGCGCCGGCAGCCGGATCACCGACCTCTCCCGTACCGCGCGTACCCCCCGGCAGGCGAGGTAGATCGAGAACGACACGGTCGTGACGTACGGGCTGATCGGGATGGTCGTGCCGAGCGCGAGCAGGATGCCGCCGACCATCGAGACCAGCGCGAAGGCCACGGAGGTGACCGGCAGCCACAGCGGTGAGGCGGTGATCTGGCTCGCGGCCGCGGCCGGGGTGCAGAGCAGCGCCAGCACCAGCAGCGCGCCGACCACCTGGATCGCGACGCCGACCGTGCAGGCCAGCAGCAGCATGAAGAGCATCGCGAGCGCCCGGGTCGGCACGCCCGCGGCCAGGGCCACGTCGGGGTCGACGCTGGCGAACAGCAGCGGACGCCAGATCACCAGCAGCACGACCACCACCAGGACCGAGGTGACGGTCAGCACCCCCAGCGACTGGTCGTCGATCGAGACGATCTGGCCGATCAGCAGGCCGAACTTGTTCGCCGAGCGCCCGGGGTAGAGGGCGAGGAAGAGGATGCCGAGGCCGAGGCCGAAGGGCATCAGCACGCCCAGGACCGCGTTGTAGCCGCGTCCGCGCAGCCCGAGCAGACCGATCACCACCGCGGCGACGATCGCTCCGACGAACGATCCGGCGGTCACGCTGCCGGTGAGCAGCAGGGCCCCGGACGCACCGGCGAAGGAGAGCTCGCTGATCCCGTGCACCGCGAAGGGCATGTCGCGCGCGATCACGAACGTGCTGACCAGCCCGCCGACCAGGCCGAGCACGGCGCCGGCGATCAGGGAGTTGCGCAGCAGCACGACCAGCTCGCCGTAGTCGGAGAAGTCGACGATCGCGCCCCAGTCGACGCCGGCGCCACGGCCTGGATCATGCGCCGACCCGGTCGTGGCCGGCCGAGGCGTGGTGGCCGGTGCGTGGTGGGCCGGGTGCGTGCTGCCCGGGGCCGTCGGTGCCGATCCCGTTGTCCGCATCGTCGGCGCCGAGCACGATCAGGCGACCGCCGTGGCGCAGCACCTCCACCTCGGTGCCGTAGAGGGCGCTCAGGTTGGCGCTGGTCATCACCTCCTCGACCGGGCCCAGCAGGTGCGAGTCGCGGGTCAGGTAGAGCACCCGGTCGGCCACGCCGAGGACGGGGTTGATCTCGTGGGTGACGAACAGGACGGCGGCGTCGCGCTCATGGCGGTGGGTGTCGACCAGGTCGACCACGGTGCGCTGGAGGTGCTGGTCGAGGCTCTGCAGCGGCTCGTCGCACAGCAGCACGCCGGGGTCCGCGGCGAGCGCCTGGGCGACGCGCAGCCGCTGCTGCTCGCCGCCGGAGAGGCGGCCGACGGGTGCGTCGGCGTACGCCGTGGCATCGACGAGGTCCAGCAGCTCGTCGACCCGTGCCCGGGCGCCGCGGTTGCCGCCGAGGCCCCAGCGGTGCCCGTCGACGCCGAAGCGGACCAGGTCTCGGGCCCGCAGCGCCACGTCAGCGCCGTAGTGGCGGTGCTGGGGCACGTAGCCGACGTCGCGGCGTCCGCGCCGGGCCGGTGAGCCGAGCACGCTCGCCCGACCCTGGCTGAGTGGCGTGAGCCCGAGCAGCACCCGGAGCAGGGAGGACTTGCCGGTCCCGTTGGCACCGAGCACCGCCACGAACTCCCCGGGTTGCACGTCGAGGTCGAGCCGGGACCACAGCGTCCGGCTGCCGTAGGCCAGCCCGGCGTCGACGAGCGCGACGGCGCTGCTCCCGGCACTGTTCGTGGCGTGCCGCATCACTTCACCGCGGCAACGACGGCGTCGAGGTTGTCGCTCATCCACGACAGGTAGGTCTGGCCGGCGGGCAGCGTCTCGGTCACCGGTACGACGGAGATCCCCGCGGCCTTGGCGGCGGCGGCGACCTGCTCAGTGATCGGACCGCTGGTCTGCGCGTTGTAGACCAGTGCGTCGACCTGATTCTCCCGGTACAGGTCCAGGGTCTTCTGGAGCACCGGCGCGGAGACGTCGTCCCCTCTTCGACGGCCTCGCTGAACTTCGCGGGGGTCTTGTTGGTCAGGCCGAGGGCCTGGGTCAGGTAGAGCGGCACCGGCTCGGTGATCCCCACCGCCTTGCCGCGGTCGGCCTGCTCGGCGGCGCCCTCCTCGGCGATCAGGGCGTCCAGCTTGGTCTTGAAGGTCTGGGCGCGCGCCTTGAACGCATCGGCGTCGTCCGGGTCGGCCTGGCCGAGCTGCTGGGCCAGGTCGTCGGCGAGCAGCTTCATCGACGTGAAGTCGTACCAGACATGCTCGTTCAGCTCGCCGCCCGACGGCGCCGTCTTGCCGGACAGCTTCACGACGTCGATCACGGGTGCGTCGCTCCTGGTGCTCGAGCGCAGCTTGGTCATGTAGTCGTCGTAGCCGCCGCCGTTCTCGATCAGCAGGTCGGCCTTGGAGATGGCCAGCGCGGTGCGCGGGCTGGCCTCGAACGAGTGCGGGTCCTGGTCGGGGTTGCTCAGGATCGAGGTGACCGAGATGTCGCTGCCGCCGACGTCCTCGGCGATGTTGCCGTAGACGTTGGTCGAGGCGACGACGGCGAGCTTGGCCGAGCCCGACCCGGCGTCGTCGGTGGCGCTGCTGCCGCAACCGGTCACGAGCGCGGCGCAGGTCAGGGTGGCGCCGAGTGCCAGCGGCAGGCGCAGGAGGCGGGGTGGTCGAGTGGGCACGAGGGTTCCTCTGGTCGAGCGGATCGGACTCGCTCACCATATAGGAATGATTCTCATAACCGTTATCTTGGGCTGGGACCAAGCGCGGGTGTGCGGCGCAGCACGGAGCCCGTCGAAGCCTCTGATCGTCTCGGCTACGACATCGAGACGTTCGCGAACGCCCCGATCACCTCAAGGTGTGCGGTCGTTGGCTGGAGTGCCCGCCTTGATGAGCAGGCGTAGGAGCTCCGTGCGCTCGGGAGCGGTGAGGGCGCCGACCGTCTTGTCCAGCACGTCGTCGAGCACGTCGGCGCCCGCCGCCCTCGCCTGCTCCCCGCCCTCGGTGAACCGGTGGTGCACGATCCGGCCGGGGCCGGCCTCCCGCCGCAGCAGGCCGCGGTCGACCATGCGTCTGGCCAGCTCACCCATCGCCTGGTCGGTCTGGAACGTCAGCTCGGCCAGTCGGTGCAGTGACGCGTCGGGCTCGAGGCGGAGGTGGCGCAGGACGTCCCACTGGACGAGGGAGAGGCCGAACGGGGCGAGTCGCCGATTGCCCTCCCGGTGATGTCGCCACTGCAGCCGCTTCACCGCGAGGCCGATGTCCTTGAGCGAAGCAGCCACACAAGAAAGATATCAGGACCCTTGCTTGACTACGGGCCCTTGTATAAGGTCCCTGATATGACGAACACAGACGGACTCACAGCTCGCGAGCAGCGCACCGACACCGTCGACGTCGGCGGCGTTCCCGTCACTGCGATCCGACTCGGCTCGGGGCGGCCCGTGCTTGTCCTGCACGGCGGAGGAGGACCCATGACCGTGACGTCATGGGGTGCAGGACTCGCCGCAGCGCGGAACGCCGAGGTGATCGTGCCCGTGCACCCGGGGTTCAACGGCACGCCCCGGCCCGAATCGATCGACACTCCCCGCGGTCTGGCCGAGCTCTACCTTCGGATGCTCGACGTGCTCGATCTCGAGGGGGTCACGGTGGTCGGCAACTCGATCGGCGGATGGATCGCGGCGGAGATCGCCGCGCTCAGCTCCTCGCGGGTGTCCGGAGTCGTGATCGTCGACGCCGTCGGTCTCACCGTTCCAGGCCACCCCTACCCCGACTTCTTCTCCCTGACGCCTGCCGAGGTGGCCGCGCGGACGTACTACGACCCCGAACGGTTCGCTGTGGACCCGTCGAAGCTCCCGCCCGAGATCCAGGCTGCGATGCCGGGCAACCGGGCCACCCTGGCGGTGTACGGCGGTGACATGGCCGATCCGACGCTCGCGAGCCGCCTCACGAGCGTGAACGTCCGCGTGCTCGTCGTCTGGGGAGCCGCCGACCGCATCGGAGACCCCGAGGTCGGCGCCGCCTACGCCCAACGGATCCCCGGAGCGCGTCTCGAGATCATTCCCGACGCCGGCCACCTACCGCAGATCGAGACCCCGTCCCGGCTGACGGAGCTCGTGGGATCGTTCGCCGACCTCCGCTAATTCGCAATCAGCGAACTATCGCGGTGATCGACCAGCCGACCATCTCCGGGACGGCCCCTGCTGCGTCACGTTCCGAGCGTGGCTGTCACGGCGTCGATCTCGATGCGCTTCTGGCCGCGGAACCCTGCCACCTGCACCGTGGTGCGTGGCGGGAGGGGATGCCCGGCCAGCCGGCGCTGGTAGGCCCGTTCGTAGTCGTCGAACTCGTCGAGATCAGCCAGGAAGACCGTCATCTTCAGCAGACAGCGAGGCCCCGGCTGCGGACAGCACCTGCTCCAGGTTGTCCAGAGCAACCCTCACCTGGTCTCCGATCGCCTCCGGGACGGCACCACTGTCGTCGCGGAAACTTGGCCGCAGGCCCAGACGGTGCCGGCATGCGCCGCCGTCGCCGCGTACGGACGAGGTCTTCCGTCGGGGTGGGGCAGAAGCGTGGGGGCACTCACTGCTCGGCGACCAGGTAGTCGCGGGCCGCTGTCTTGACCTCGTGCCACGTCGCGGCGTCGACCAGTCGCCCGCGGTGAGCCGCCTCGGCGCGAGTTGCGTTGCGCTCAGCGAGGCTCAGCCAGGCGACGTCCGCCTCGGGTGTTTGGTCGTACCGGCCCAGGGACACGCCCAGGGGGAGGGGGTCTTGATTCGGCTCGAGGCGGCTCGTCGAGGCGCGTGTGCCGACGCCGATGGTTCCGTCGGGTGCGGCGATCAGGAGGTCGATCCCCGACGCGGCTCGGTCGGCGGCGATGATCCAGTCGCCCGTGCTTCTCGCGGTGCGGATGAGCGGCTCCTCGAGCAGCGCCGACAGCGTGGTCAGACCATCGGAGACGACCACCGCGTCCGGCCCGGTCTCTGCGGCCAGCAGGTCGACGAGCAGGGCGCCCTGGCGTAGTGCTCCGGGAGCTCTGGATCCGGAGACCCGCAGCACGAGCCTTCCGCCCTCGTCCTCACGTGTGCACGCCATTCCTGCGGGGATCCACGGGCCTGTCGAGAGGTCCGCGAGCAGCGCTGCCAGCCCGGTCCCGCGATGCAGCTCGGCGAACAGGACCTGCTCGGCAGCGACCTTTGCCTCAGCCGCGCTCGCGCCGGCGGCGACCACCGCCCGGAACGCCGCTTCGCGGATCTCCCGGATGGCGACCCGGGTGGACTGAGGTGTCGGCGAGGCGGCAACCGGGAGGGGCTCGTTCACGGTGGTGCTCATCGTGCGTTCCTTCCGGTGAAGACGTCGTCGAAGAGACGCAGCCAGTTCTCGCCCAGCACGCCCCGGATGGTCTCCTCGTCCAGCCCGGTGGCGACCAGACCGTCCGTCAGCCGCGGGAAGTCCTCGGGGCCCCCGAACCACTGCGGCCACTCCGGCCAGGTCGCCGGCTCGGCGTGGGGCGGGCGCCAGTGACCGTTCCGCAGCCAGTCGACGTACTCGTCACCCCAGTTGCGGGTGCAGTCACTGCCGAGGCCGACGTGCTCGCTGCCGAGCTCGTCGACGAGCCGGGCCACCATCTGGCAGAACTGCTCGAGGGTCGCGCGCTTCCCGCCCAGCACGTTGGGGTAGAGACAGCAGCCCAGCACGCCGCCGCGCTCGGTGACGGCACGAATGACTTCGTCGGGCTTGTTGCGCGGGTTGTCGACGAACCAGGTCGGGTTGGAGTGGGTGATCGCCACCGGCGAGCTGGAGGCCTCGACGGCGTCGAGCGAGGTGCGGTTGCCCACGTGTGAGAGGTCGACCAGCATGCCGACCCGGTTCATCTCCGAGACCACGACGCGCCCGAAGCGGGTGAGCCCGGAGTCCTGGGGCTCGTAACAGGATCCGCCGACGGCGTTCTGGATGTTGTAGGTGAGCTGGGCGACGCGTACGCCGAGCCGGGAGAACACCTCGACCAACCGGTAGTCGTCCCCGAACGGGCTGGTGTTCTGGAAGCCGAGCAGGACCGCGACCCGGCCCTCGCTCTTGGCCTTGCGGACGTCATCGGCCGTCTCGGCCAGGAGCATGATGTCGTCGTTGCGTGCGGCCAGCTGGTACCACTCACCGACCGCTCGCATCGTCTGCTCGGGCCCTTCCCAGACGGCGCAGGTGGCGTTCACCCCGGTGACGCCGCCGGTGCGGAGCTCCTGGAGGGTGGAGCGGTCCCAGTTGCTGATCTGGAGTCCGTCGACGACGGTGGCGTCCTCATGCAACGTGGTCATGGTCGGTTCCTTCCATCGGCCTGGGGGTGAAGGCCCAGTCGTCGTCTGCGGTGTCGGTTGCCAGGTCACCGATCCTGGGTGCTCCGCACAGGAGCGTGACCCGCAACCAGTCGGTGGACTGCGGGTTGAAGTTCTCCATGCCGTAGACGGCGAGCTGGAGTCGCTGAACGTGCAGCGGCACGAAGTCCCCAGCCAGCAGGTTGGCGCGTACCTCGCCGTAGGCCAGCCTGGAGACGCTCTGCACCCGGGCGACGGTGGTGCGGTGCCAGGGATGGGCGAGCAGGAGCTCGGCGACACTAGTGGCGCCGGCGACGCTGGCCAGGTCTGCGCGCAGCGAGCGGACGGCACGGGCGATGTCGATGCCGTGCTCGACATCCTCGCCGGCGTCCACGCCGCGACAGCCGCGGCGTGGTTCCTCGTTGTCGGCCGATGAGAACCAGAAGTGCGTGCTCTGTGCCGGATCGGTGAAGTCGAAGGCGTCGACCCAGTCGTAGGAGTCGTCGATCAAGGCGGCCAACCCCTCGCAGCGCATCGCCGGGAGCCAGGGGTCGGCTCTCGTCACAGCCCAGGGTCGCTTCGACAGCATCGTCGAGGTCGGCGGTCAGCTCGGTCAGGACCGATGCGACCACGCCCCGGCACTCGGGTCCGACGGCCGCGGCCGCGTCATGAAGGCTTCGCCAGATGGTGCTGACCGGCTGGTTGTCGATCTGACCGGTCTGGCGCCACTGGTCCAGCAGGGCACCTACCGCGGCGACCTGGGTGGCCAGCTCGGGGTTGGCGAGGTACGGCGCCGGGACCAGATCGGTCTGCTCGGACAGGCAGGCTGACCGCTCGCTCGAACAGGTCCCGGACCCGGCTGACCCCGGCGTCCTCGCGGTCGACGTGGCGGGCGAGCACGCTGGCCAGCGGTACTTCGCGCAGCCTCGCCCAGGCGTTGAGAACCTCGGGATGGTTGATGACGTAGGGGACCATGCCCAGCCCGGTGGCGTTGCCCAGGCCGAGGTAGCGGCGCCAGGCCCCACTGAGCCGAGCGGCCTGGGGGTTGCGCAGCGCGGCGCAGCGCTCGACCAGGTCGTAGCTGAGCTCCCGCAGCAACCAGGCCGTCAGCATGTGAGCGCGGTAGGGCACCGCGAACGGGTGTCCGCTGGTGAACCGCTCGAAGTCCGCCAACCCACACTTGCCGTTGCTGTAGAAGGCGGTGCTACGCATGACGTAGGGCGAGCAACCGAACTTGTCCCGCTCCGGCTGCTGGCCGCCGGCGAGCCGGTCCACGACGTAGTCGAAGAACCGCTCGCTGCGGTTGGCCCGGGTCCAGATCAGCGACCCCTCCTCGGCGCGACCGTCCTCCTGCAACGGCACCTGGGCCGCCATCCGTTGCAGCCGGACCTCGTCGACGTCGCCCTCGACCAGCGCGGCGGTGACGTCCCACGACTTGGCGATCACCCGGTCGGTGCGTTCTTCCGCGGCTAGTCGCCGGGAGAAGGCCACGAAGCTCCACACGTGACCCTCGGCCCGGACCCGGTAGACAGCAGTGCCGCAACCGCCTTCGTCGATGTCGAAGGTGGTCCGCTCGACCCGCCACCCAGCAGCAACCGCATGGCGGATCATGGCGCGAGCGAAGCTGTGCCGCGAGCTCCGGGCGCCGGTCATGTCGGCCGGGTCCATCACGACCGAGGCGTCGCGCAGGACGGGATCGGTGTTGTGCGGCTCGACGTACGGACCCACGCTCATGAGGTCGCTCCTTCGGGAGCCAGGCGCAGATAGGCGGTCTTGGTGATGGTGAAGAACTCCGCGGTGGAATCGCTGCCCTGCTCGCGTGGAGCCGGGAACGAGGAGTCTCGCAGGCCGCCGAACGGTGCGTGCACCTCCGAGCCCGTCGAGGGAGCATTGACCTTGATCAACCCGGCCACCACGTCGCGCAGGCACCGGCGTACCGATCGTTCGTCGCTGGTGAAGACCGAGGCCGTCAGTCCGAAGTCGGTGGCGTTGGCCAGCTCGATCGCGTCGCCGAGGTCGGCGGCCTTGAGCAGCGTCACGACCGGGCCGAACACTTCCTCGCGGGCGATGGTCAGGGCCGGGGTGCCGGCCAGCAAGGTGGGCGCGACGTAGTGTCCGGGGCCCTCGGGGATCTCCGCCCGGGCGAGGACGGTGGCACCCTCGGCGACCGCTTGGCGCACCGAGGCATCGACCTCCTCGCGGGCCCGGGCCGACACCACCGGGCCGACGGCGGTGTCGGGGTCGGTACCCGGGCCGACCCGGATCGCCGAGACCAGCGGCGCCAGCTCGGCGACCAGGGCGTCGTGGCACGAGCCCACGGCGATGATGCGGCGCGTCGCGGTGCACTTCTGTCCGGTGCTGCCCGTGGCGGCGGCGACGATCGCCTGGGCGGCGGAGGGCAGATCCGCGTCCGGCAGGACCAGGGCAGCGTTGTGCCCGCCGAGCTCCATCTGCAGCTTGGCGCCGCGAGGCACCGTTGCGTCGCGAATGGCGTGCCCGACCGGGACGGACCCGGTGAAGGTCACGGCGTCCGACCGCGGGTGCGCCACGAGGCTCGCGCCCAGCGAGCCGGGGCCGAGCAGCAGGTTGAGGACTCCTGCGGGGACGCCCGCCTCCACCAGGATCGCGGCGAGCACGACGGCCATCGCCGGGGTGTCGCTGGCCGGCTTCCACACCACGGTGTTGCCCCACAGCAGGGCGGGAGCGATCTTCCAGGCGGGGATCTGCAGCGGAAAGTTCCAGGGCGTGACCACGGCCACGGTGCCGACGGGGCGGCGGATGGTGCGAACCACCTCCTCGGGGTGGCTGGAGGGGTACGTCACGCCGTCCGGACGGCGGGCCGCACCGGCGTGGTAGTGCAGGGTCTCGATGGTGGCGCCGACCTCGCCGCGGGAGTCGGCCAGCGTCTTGCCCTGCTCGCGGGTCATCAGCAGGGCCACTTCCTCGGCCCGCCGGGTGAGGATCTCCGCGGCGCGGCGCAGCACCTGGCCGCGAGCCAGGATGCCGGCCCGGTCCCAGGCCGGCGCGGCGTCTCCTGCGGCCAGCATGGCCTTCTCGAGCAGGTCGTCGGTGGCGGTGCAGTAGGTGGCCACGATCTCGTCCGGGTTCGCCGGGTCCGAGGTGTCGGCGGCGGGGCCGTCGCCCTCCACCCAGGCCCCCCGACGAGGTGGTGGAGGGCTGTGGTTGCTGCGGTGGGACTGGTCACCTGTGACTCCTCGGATCGTGACGCGACGTGGTGCTGGTTGATCCCTTGACGGTAGGCGGACGGTCGATCGTTGTGAAGTATCGATCAGTAATCGATTGATAGGCCGATACGATGAACAGCATGGAGCTCCGTCAGCTGCGCTACTTCGTCACCCTCGCCGAGGAGATGCACTTCAACCGGGCCGCCTCTCGGCTGCACATCGCGCAGCCGGCGCTGAGCCAGCAGATCCAGCGCCTCGAGCGGGAGCTCAAGGCCCAGCTCTTCGTGCGCACGACCCGCTCGGTCGACCTGACCGACGTGGGGCGCGTGCTGCTGGTCGAGGCCCGCCGGCTGATCGTCGATGCGGAGCAGGCACTGATCGCCGTCGAGCACGCCAGCGAGGGTCGCACCGGGCTGTTGCGGGTCGGCTTCGTCAGCTCGGCTGCGCTGCACACGGTGCCGCGCCTGGTCCTGGGGCTGCACGAGGAGTGGCCCGGCGTACGACTCGAGCTGCAGGAGAGCACCACCGAGGTCCAGATCGAGGCCATCCTCGAGGGTCGCCTAGACGTGGGCATCGTCCGTGAGGTGGCCACCCACGAAGGTCTCTTCGTCAAGGACCTGGGCCACGAGGCGCTGGTGCTGGCCGTTCCCGAGAACCATCACCTGGCCGAGCGAACGAGCGCCGGGCTGGCCGACCTGGCGGGGGAGCGCTTCGTGGTCTTCCCCCGGGGGCAGGTCTCCCGCCTCTACGACCACATCGCCGCCCTGTGCCACCACGCCGGTGTTCGCTTCGAGGTGGCCCAGGAGGCGGTGCAGTTCCCCACCATCCTGGGACTGGTGGCGGCCCGGACCGGGATCGCGATCGTTCCCGAAGCTCTGCGCTCGCTGCAGATCCCCGGCTTGCGCTACCTCGCGCTCAGCGATGAGGAGGCGGTCTCGACGGTCTCGATGATCTGCAGTGACGAGCGGCGTCGCTCCGCCCTGGTCGCGAACTGCTTGGAGAGCGCCGGACGCCTGGACCTGGTCGGCGTGTGAGCGTGCCACACGGGAGCAGGGCCAGGCGTCCTTCGCATGTCGCGGGGGCCGCGAGGATAAGCTCACAGGGCTGAGGACTCGTGCAGCGCCTGACCGCGGGTCTCAGGCGCCATGAAGATGCTGGCCACTGCACCCACCAGGGCGATGCCCGTCGCGATCCACATGGTGCCGGAGATGCCGAGGTGGGTCAGCGCCCACGGGGTGCCGAAGGTGCCGACCGCCGCACCGATGCGGCTGATCCCGGTGCACACACCGACCGCGGTCGCCCTGATCTCGGTGGGGAACAGCTCGTTGGGGTAGATCCACTCGAGGATCGACGGGCCGCCGTTGAAGATCGCGTAGACGGCGAAGGCAGCCGCGACCAGCCCCAGTGACGCCTGGGGGTTGATGGCCAGGTACGCCAGGCCGAGACCCGAGACCAGGAAGCCACCGATCAGGACGGGTCGTCGACCCAGACGGTCGACGAAGAGCAGGGCGATGACGTTGCCGAGGAAGAAGAACAGGTTGATCAGGCCGTAGCCGAGGTTCGCCTCCTTGCCGGAGTCCAGGTTGAACAGCGTGAGCATCTGGGGGCCGAAGGCGTAGATGGCGAAGAGCGTGACGATCGTGGCGGTCCAGAAGACTGAGATGAACACGACGCGGCCCAGGTAGCCCGAGCTGACCACCGCCCGGAACGTCGTGGTGCTCTCCTCCTCGGGTAGCTCGTCGAGCGTGGCGTCGGGACCGATCGTGCTGTGCAGCACGCTCAGCGCCTCCTCGCCACGGCCCTTGCTCATCAGCCAGCGCGGGGACTCGGGAATCGTGGTCCGGGCGATCACGATCAGGACCGCGGGGACGGCCGACGAGAGCAGCATCCAGCGCCATCCCTCGTCGAACTGGAGCAACCAGTAGCCGACGAAGGCGGCGACGGTGGCACCGACGAACCACATGGCGTTCAACCCGCCGAGGAGCTTGGCCCGCCAGTTCGTCGGGGCGAACTCGGCGACCAACGACGTGGCGATGGGGTAGTCGGCCCCCACCGCGACGCCGATCAGGAGTCGCAGAACGATCAGCTGCCACGGGGCGTGGACGAAGAACTGGGCGATCGAGAGCACGATGATCGCGCTCAGGTCGATCATGTACATCAGCTTGCGACCGATCCGGTCGGTGATGTTGCCGAAGACCAGTCCCCCGATGAAGACACCGACCAGCGCCGAGGCGCCGACCAGGCCGTTCGAGAACGAGTTCATGTTCCAGACGGCGTTGATCTGCACCAGGGCGATCCCGATGATGCTCAGGATGTAACCGTCCAGGAATGGCCCGCCCGAGCTGAACAGGGTCAGCTTCTTGTGGAAGGAGTTCAGCGGAGCGGTGTCGAGCGTCGGCGCTGGTGCGGCCGAGACTGTCGTTGGGATGGTCGTCATCAGGTTCACCTCACGGGATGGCCGGGAACCCTCGATCGGGCCGGCGCTGCCATGAAGTTAGGCGCCTCACTGCACTGAAGTGAAGTACTAGTTTCCTCTTCGCTGAGAAGTATCGCTTATTAGTGTGCGCCGATGAGACGGTGACCGGCTTGCAGGTCGGCCAAACTCGCTGACCGAGTCGTGCACCGCGTCTTCGCCGGTTGGCAGATCCGCCGCGCTCCTTCAGCATGGCGACCGCCTTCGTCATCGACTCGGTGTTCCCCCAGAAATAGGTCGCGTCGAACAGGCTCACCCAGGCGTCGGTCTCGTCGGCCAGGTCAGGGTCGCGCGGTGCCCTCGTCGCGCATGCGGGCCTGGGCCACGACCAGCGGATCACCTTGCAGCAGCCGGGCCGAGTGCGTCGGCGTTGACGGCTCGCGAGTCCAACGCCCCTCGGCTTCCCAGCGCTCAATCCTGCCGACTCCTGGGTCCCCTCGACGATCCTGATCTCGACGTTCCCTCCGAGAGGGACACGGTGCTGGTCCTGGCACCAGGTGGCGGGGGGATGTCGGGCAACAACGCTCAGAGCCGGTCGGCGAGCAGGCTCGCCCGGGGCAGCAGGGAGCGTGCCGAGGGCCCCGCGGACCACACCGATCGGGTGCTCCTGATCAGGTCGAGGGCGTGGAGGTGGTGGGACAGGCTGCGGAGCTGGTCCTCCACGTCCCGTGCGGTGATGGGTTTCCCGCCCCGGCTCCATCCGTGGCCGAGCAGGGGGTGCACTTCTGCGGCGATCTCTGCGACCTGCAGTGGTCCGCGGGCTGCGACCAGGGCGACGGCGCGTTCTGAAGCCATCGTGGAGAACTCCTGTGGGCTGAACCAGGAGCGGAGCCGGCGTACCGTCTCGATCTCTTCGGCCGCGGCCTTGGTCGGGCGCAGCACCCCGCCGCTCAGGCGGAGCAGGCGGACGTGGCGCAGCAGGTCGTGCAGGACGATCAGGGGGAGCAGGTCCTCCTCGATCGAGGCGAGCCGTCCCAGCGGATACCAGTCGGGACGCTGCTCCTGCACGGCGCGGACCACGACGCGAGGCAGCCGACCGCCAGGAGTGAGCTTGACGCCATCGGCGAGCAGGTCGAGCAGGATGCGGACGCTTCCGGGCACGGCACCGACGGCGTCTCGGAGCCGTTGCGTCGTGGCTTCCGGGTCGAAGGATCGCAGACGGTCACCGACCCAGCTGCGCATCGACGCGTGCTCGCGGTGTTGTGGGTCGGACAGGGCTTCGAGCAGGTCGGCATAGCCACCGACGCCGCCGCAGTCCTCGGGTGGGCATGCTCCCTCGCCACCTACGCAGCCCGGTTGGTCGTCCCCGTCACCGAGCACCTCGATGTCGTGCTGCCAGTCGTCGCCGAGGTCGTAGGCGTAGGTGAAGCGGCTCGGCAGCGTGGACAGTCGTACGCCGCGCTCGTCGACGTCGTTCTGACCCCAGTCCTCGACGGGGAACGTGTAGAGGGCGTCCTCGGTGCGGAACTGGTGCAGGTGGGAATCGGTCCAGCCGATCGCCACCTGCAGGACGTCGTGGAGCTCGTCGAGGGTGATCGCAGCAGGTACGTCGATGACCCGCTCGACCCGCGGTACGACGTCGCACATCGTGACCCGCAGTCTGGCCGTCCTCATCGCGGCTCCTCCGCGCCGGGCGCTCCGCAGCACTTCTTGTACTTGCGACCCGACCCGCACCAGCACGGCTCGTTGCGTGGCGGCGGCCAGGCAACGAGCCGAGATGGCTCCTGCCCCGCTTCGGCGGCGTACTGCGCCCGCAACCGCGAGGGGTTCGGTTCGTCCGGGGCGTTCTCGGCCACCCAGCTGCTGAACTCGGCGGACCTCACCGGCACCACGGACAGTCGGGGCATGCCGGCTTCCGAGTGGTTGCGCAGCCGGCCTTCCATGCGCCGGCAGTAGACCTCGTGGGTGACCGGTTCGCCGTCCTCGTCGTGCAGCAGTGGGCTGTCGGCGAGATCGGGCCAACGCTGCGGCCACTCGGCGTACTCATCGGCGGGCAGCCAGGCGAGTGCGACACGCCTCGGCGCGGAGGACTGAGCGTTGGGGACGGCCCCGTGATCGATCTGGCGGCCGAGCTGTTGCTTGCTCGAGTTCTCCCACCGGGCCGTCGCCCTCGGTGCGGGAGTCGCCGTCTGCAGCGCGTCCGAGTCGCGTCCCAGGCGGGCCAAAGACTCGGCGCGCAGGTCGCGGAGCTGGTCCAGGATCCGTTCGGGGTCTCCGGTGCCGACCGCGATCTCGAGGGCGCGCGTCAGCCACGGCAGCGCCAGCTCGTGCTCGCCGATGGCGCCGTACTCCAGGCCGGCATTGTTGTAGAGCCACACGTCGTCGGGAGTGTCTGCCGCGACCGCATTCCAGATCTCTGCGGCCTCGTCCAGCCGGTCGTGCCGGGTGAGGATCTCCGCTCGCCGGCACCGAGGATCTGGCTCACTCCGGTATCCGTGCTCGACGAGTGCGTCCGCATGCCGGAGCGCATCCTCGACCATGCCGAGCCCGTCGTAGGTCTCGGCCAGCTCGCTGTGCAGCTCGAGTACGTCGAGGTACGCCGCCGCTTCTGGGTCTGCTTCGCACGCGTCAACAGCGCGCCTCAGGACGTCAGCGTATGCCTCGCCGGGGCCATCACTGGCCCTGCGGATTTCCTGGTCGAGTCGTTCAAGCTCGTAGGTTCGCACCGCGACATCATGACTCGGCGGAGGTCGCCGAGCGACCGTAGGACGGGTTGCAGCTGGTTTCGGCACCTGTCCGGGTGCGACGTTGCGTGGGTTCCGAGACAGGACCTCGTCCTTCCTCAACCAACGGGGGACGGGTCCAGCGGCGGGGGCTTGACGTGGCTGGCTGGAGCTCGCTGCTCGACCATCGAGGTGAGCACCGCGTCGGCCGCGTGCGAAGGTGGGAGATGAACCGTCTGGGCGCTGCCACCTCGCCGTACCTGCTCCAGCACGCCGACAACCCGGTGGACTGGTGGGAGTGGGGGATCGAGCCGTTTGCGGAGGCGCGGGAGCGCAACCTGCCGGTGCTGCTGTCGGTCGGGCTACTCCGCCTGCCACTGGTGCCACGTGATGGCGCACGAGTCGTTCGAGGACGACGCCACCGCGGCGTACCTCAATGAGCACTACGTCGCGATCAAGGTGGACCGCGAGGAGCGTCCCGACGTGGACGCGATCTACATGCAGGCGACCCAGGCGATGACCGGGCAGGGTGGGTGGCCGATGACCGTCGTGCTGGACCACGACGGGGCGCCGTTCTTCGCGGGCACCTACTTCCCCGACACGCCGCGGCACGGGCAGCCGTCGTTCCGCCAGATCCTGGAGGCGCTCAGCCAGGCCTGGACGGAGCGGCCCGACGAGGTGCGGCGGGTGGCGGCCAGCCTGCGCGAGCGGCTGGACGGCACCGGCTGCCCGCCGGCACCGACCCGGTCGACGCCACCGTGCTGGACCAGGCGTACGCCGGGATGCGCGCCGGGACTTCGACGCCGCTCAACGGCGGCTTCGGCACGGCGCCGAAGTTCCCGCCCTCGATGGCGCGGAGTTCCTGCGTCTGCACGCGGCGCGCACCGGGGCCGAACCCGGAGATGCTCGACGCGACCCTGACCGCGATGGCCCGCGGCGGGATCTACGACCAGCTCGCCGGCGGCTTCGCGCGCTACTCGGTCGACGCCGGCTGGGTGGTGCCGCACTTCGAGAAGATGCTCTACGACAACGCCCAGCTGCTCGGCCTCTACGCGCGCTGGGGCACCGCCGCTGGGGGACCGGGTGGCCCGGCAGACGGCCGACTTCCTGCTCGCCGAGCTGCGGCACCGCCGAGGGCGGCTTCGCCTCGGCGCTGGACGCCGACTCCGACGACGGCAGCGGGCACAGCCGCGAGGGCGCCTTCTACGCCTGGACGCCCCGCCGATCTGGTCGAGGCACTCGGACCGCGACGACGGCGCCTGGGCGGCCGGGCTGCTGCGCGTGACCGGCGCGGCACGTTCGAGCAGGGCGCCTCGACCCTGCAGCTGCGCGCGCGAGCCCGACGACCCGGACCGCTGGGAGTCGGTGCGCGTGCGGCTGCTCGAGGCCCGGTCAGCGCGGTCGCGACCCGCCCGCGACGACAAGGTGGTCGCGGCGTGGAACGGGCTGGCGGTCTCCGGGCTGGTCGACGCCGGGCTGCGCCTCGACGTGGCGGCGTACGTCGAGGCGGCGGTGCGGTGCGCGGCGTACGTCTGGGACACGCACTGGGTCGACGGGCGGCTGCGCCGGGTCTCCCGCGACGGCGGTGGTGGGCGCGCCGGCAGGGGTGCTGGAGGACTACGGCTGCCTCGCCACGGCGTACGTCGACCTCGCCGCGGCGACGGCCGACGGGGTCTGGCTGGAGCGGGCCGGGGAGCTGCTGGACGTGGCGCTCACGCACTTCGCCGGCCGGTGACGGCGGCTACTTCGACACCGCCGACGACGCCGAGGCGCTGCTCGCCCGCCCGCGCGACCCGTCCGACAACGCCAGCCCGTCCGGCCAGTCGGCGCTGGTGCACGCGCTGGTGGGCTACGCGGCGCTGACCGGCTCCGGGCGGCACCGCGAGGCGGCCGAGGGCGCGCTGCGGTCCGTGGTCGAGATCGCCCGCCAGGCCCCACGGTTCGCCGGCTGGTCGCTGGCCGCCGCCGAGGCGACGCTCTCCGGGCCCGGTCGAGGTCGCCGTGGTCGGGGCCGACGGCGACCCCGCCGCGCGCGAGCTGGCCCACCTGGCGCGGCAGGTCCCCGGGCACCGTGGTCGTGGCCGCGAGCCCGGGCACGCCGGGCATCCCGCTGCTGGAGGGTCGCGACCTGGTGGCCGGCGAGGCGGCGGCGTACGTCTGCCGCAACCTGGTGTGCGAGCGGCCCGTCACCGATCCGGAGGCCCTGCGTCAGGCGCTCGCCGGCTGAGACGCCGGCTGACTCACGGGGTCGGGGTGGAGGTCACGGACGGCGTCGTGCTCGCGCTGGGGGTCCGGGTCGGAGAGGCGAGGCGGACGGAGAGGTCGACGCACTCGGTGAGGACGTCGCGCTGGGCCGGCTGGTCGGGCTGCCCGAGCTCTCGGAGGACGGGCTGGAGGCACCGGCGGTCGGGGTCTCCTGGGCCGGGGTGGTGGGGGTCGGGGTCGTGGTGATGTCCGAGCGCGGCAGGCGGCCGTCGTGGGTCAGGTGGTCGAAGGTCGTGCGCGACGACCCGTCGAGGGACTGCCCCGTGAGGACCTCGACCCCGGTGATCACGAGGGCGCCGATGACAAACACCGCGGCAGCCGCCAGGGCGACGTACTTCCAGGTGACCCGGCTCCACAGTGGCGGCACGCTCGCCTCGGCCTCGTCGACGGCTTCGTCGACGGCCTCCTCCACGGCACTGTCCACCTTGTCATCGAGGTCCGCCGTGGACTCGATCCCCGCTGCCGCCTGGTCGAGATCGGACCGGATCCGCAGCGTGACCGTGCTCGGCAACCGCTCCTTGGTCGCGGCGACCACCTGGCGGGTGCGTGCGAGCGACGCGGTGTAGAGCGCACCCGCGATGGCGGAGACGATGCTGGCCAGGGCGGCGCCGACGATCGTGCCGGTCGTGCCCAGCCGCGATCCCAGCAGGGCGGCGGTCGCCGCGGCGGCCGAGCCGCCGACGACCTGGGTCAGCGACAGTCCCAGGACCGGTCGCTTCGCCCCGACCTCGGTGTCGGTCGGGGTCTTGTCGGGTGGGGTCTTCGTCTCGGACATGCTCACTCGGGTCTCGGAGGTACTGGTCCACCGTAGGACGAACGGAGGCCCCCGATGGTTGCCTCGGCGCTGCATTGGTGAGCCATCACACGCTGTGGTCCCGCCCGGGCTAGCGCAGGTGGTACGTCGCGAGCGAGGCCGCGACGTAGTGGCACGCGAAGGCGGCGACCACGAACACGTGGAACACCTCGTGGAAGCCGAACCAGGTGGGGTGCGGGTTGGGGCGCTTCAGGCCGTAGACCAGCCCGCCGATCGTGTAGAGGCCCCCACCGACGATGATCAGCGTGGTCACGGCCGCCCCGCCGGAGACGAAGTCGTGGGCGTAGAAGATCGCGGCCCAGCCCAGTGCGACGTAGATGGGCGTGGCCAGCCAGCGCGGCGCGGTCGGCCAGGCGATCTGGAAGGCGGCGCCCAGGATCGCTCCGGCCCACACGACCGAGAGCATCACCACCCGGTCGGTCCCGTTGAGCAGGATCAGGGTGAAGGGCGTGTAGGAGCCGGCGATCAGCAAGAAGATGTTGGCGTGGTCGAAGCGTCGCAGGAAGGCGTGCGAGCGAGGACCCCAGGTGCCGCGGTGGTACGTCGCACTCACCGCGAACAGCAGCAGCGCCGTCCCGGCGAACAGCGACGAACCGACCCGGGTCTTGGCGTCGGGGGACAGCACGATCAGCACGGTCCCGGCGGCGATCGCCAGGGGAGCCGTCACCGCGTGCAGCCAGCCGCGCAGGTGCGGCTTGATCTCTTCCCCGACCTCGGCGACCCGCTCGCGCACCGTCTCGGGCCCCCCTGACGACGCACGCACCCGATCGGGCGCGCTGCGTGCGGGAGGTCCGTCCATAGCAGCAAAGGTAGCGGCCCGTACTGCATCGCGGGGCCTTCACCCGAAGGTAGGATCAGCGACCGTGGTGGACTGGAAGCACGCTGTTCGCCGGGTGCTCTACCCGGCGTACGAAGCGCGGCTGGCTCGGCGTCTGCCGCAGGGGCGTGTACCCAAGCACATCGGCGTGATGCTGGACGGCAACCGTCGCTGGGCCAAGGCGGTCGGGGCGGACACCGCGCACGGCCACCGTGCCGGCGCGGCCAACATCGAGCCGCTGCTCGGCTGGTGCGAGGAGGTCGGCGTCGAGGTGGTGACGCTGTGGCTGCTCTCGACCGACAACCTGAACCGTCCGCCGGCCGAGCTCGAGCACCTGCTGCCGATCATCGCCGACGCCGTGGAGACGCTGGCCGAGCAGCGACGCTGGCGGCTGCACCCCGTGGGGGCCCTCGACCTGCTCCCCGCCTCGGTCGCTGAACGGCTCAAGGTCGCGGCCGAGTCCACACGGGACGTCGACGGGATGTGGGTCAACGTCGCTGTCGGCTACGGCGGTCGCCGCGAGATCACCGACGCCGTGCGCTCGCTGCTCGCCCAGGCCTTGGCCGACGGCACCGACCTGGCCGACCTCGCGGAGAACCTCGACGTCGAGCACATCGAGCAGCACCTCTACACCAAGGGCCAGCCCGATCCCGACCTGGTGATCCGCACCTCGGGCGAGCAGCGCCTCGGTGGCTTCCTGCTCTGGCAGAGCGCGCAGAGCGAGTTCTACTTCTGCGAGGCCTACTGGCCCGACTTCCGCCGGGTGGACTTCCTGCGGGCCGTGCGGGCGTACGCCGAGCGCAACCGCCGTCTGGGTCGCTGAGGCACGTTCTCACCCGGCGGGATCCTCGGTGGTCGAGCAGCGAGCGCCAGCGAGTGACGTCGAGACCTGGTGCGGGTCGCGTGGTCGTTGCGGGGGTCTCGACGTCGGTTGCCGGGGCAACCTGCTCGACCACAGTGGGGGCGGCTTCATCCGGGGTTAACCGGGGTGCCAGCGTGTCGGGGTCGGATCGCCGGTCGTGGCGTCGTACGTTGCCGATGTCGGCAGGTGGGGAAGCCAGCCGACCCGGGAGGCAACCTTCGTGAGAGCTTCACGAGCACCGCTGCACCGCTGGCATGCACTCGATGCCCGCAGCCGACCGGTCCGCGCTCGACAGCCTGGACCGGGGCGCCGAGTGCGCGTGCCGGGCCGCTAGGGGAATGACCGTGGTGACGTCCGCACGCAGCTCAGGCAGGCCCAGCTCTCGTTCCACCGCTCGATCGGCAGCCCACTCGCCCGCCGGGCGACGTACCTATGTGCTCGACACCAGCGTCCTGCTGGCCGACCCGGCAGCGCTCGGCCGCTTCGAGGAGCACGAGGTGGTGCTGCCGGTGGTCGTGGTCACCGAGCTGGAGGCCAAGCGCAACCACCCCGAGCTGGGCTACTTCGCCCGCTCGGCGCTGCGCGCGCTCGACGACCTCCGGGTGCGTCATGGTCGACTCGACGAGCCGGTGCCGATCGGCGAGAGCGGTGGCAGCGTGCGCGTCGAGCTCAACCACACCGATCCGTCCACGCTGCCCTCGGGCTTCCGGACGGGGGACAACGACACCCGGATCCTCTCGGTCGCCCACAACCTGTCCGCCGAGGGCCACGCGGTCACCCTGGTCTCCAAGGACATGCCGCTGCGGATCAAGGCCTCGGCCGTCGGCCTCGACGCCGAGGAGTACCTCGCCGAGCTGGTCAACGAGTCCGACGCCGGATGGACCGGGATGGCGGAGATCGACGTCAGCGCCCAGGACGTCGACACCTTGTACGACGAGGGGGTGCTCGACCTGCCGGAGGCCCGCGAGCAGCCGTGCCACACCGGGCTCGTGCTGCTCTCCGACCGGGGCAGCGCCCTGGGCCGGGTCGGTCCGGACAAGCAGGTGCGCCTGGTCCGCGGTGACCGTGAGGCCTTCGGACTGCACGGACGCAGCGCCGAGCAGCGGGTGGCCCTCGACCTGCTGCTCGACCCGGAGGTCGGCATCGTCTCGCTGGGCGGTCGGGCCGGCACCGGCAAGTCGGCGCTGGCGCTGTGCGCCGGCCTCGAGGCGGTCCTCGAGCGCGGCCACCACAAGAAGGTCGTCGTCTTCCGCCCGCTGTTCGCCGTCGGTGGCCAGGAGCTCGGCTACCTGCCGGGGAGCGAGTCGGAGAAGATGTCGCCGTGGGGCCAGGCGGTCTTCGACACGCTCGGCTCGTTGACCACCCCGGACGTCGTCGACGAGGTGATGGACCGCGGCATGCTCGAGGTGCTGCCCCTGACCCACATCCGCGGGCGTTCGCTGCACGATGCCTTCGTGATCGTCGACGAGGCGCAGTCGCTGGAGCGCAACGTGCTGCTGACGGTGCTCTCGCGCATCGGGGCGAACTCGAAGGTGGTCCTCACCCATGACGTCGCCCAGCGCGACAACCTCCGGGTCGGCCGGCACGACGGGATCGTCGCGGTGGTCGAGAAGCTCAAGGGTCACCCGCTGTTCGCCCACGTCACGCTGACGCGGTCCGAGCGCTCGCCGATCGCGGCGCTGGTCACCGAGATGCTGGAGAACGTCGTTCTGTGATTCTTGGGGTTCCTGGGGCTGACGGGTTTCGGCGGCCCCAGGAATCCCCCTATTTCGGACACCTGCGTTGCGAGTGTCCTGTCGTCGAGTCATGGTGGGACCTGCCTGTGACCTTTCCGTGACTTTCCCGTCGGTCACGGTCCGTCCTTACGCCTCCTCAAAGTCTGCGAGTCCCTGCTGGTGTCGAAGCGCGTCTCCTACGGCCCCAAGCACCGCGACGTCGCTCCGTCCTCGGTGCTCTCGCTCGTCGTCAAGCCGGCCGTGATCTACCCGGGCGTCGCGGCCATGGCGACCGGTGTCGCCGTGTCCGGCGGTCTCCTCGCGCCGCAGGCGGTCGCGGCGCCGGCGATGGCCAGCGCCACCGACCAGAGCCCGCAGCAGCTGGCCGACGTGACGCCGCTGGACCGCACCCCGTCGGTCTCGCGCTCCACCGACGATCGTCGCGAGCAGGCCGACCGCGATCGTCAAGCAGGAGGCGCTCTCCAGCGACGCCGGGGTCGCCCGCACCAAGGTCGAGAAGATCAACCCGACCGACGTCAAGTCGCTCGCCCGGGCCCTGATGCCGGAGTTCGGGCTGTCCACCTCCGAGTTCGGCTGCCTCGACCGGATCTGGACCCAGGAGAGCGGCTGGAACGTGCACGCCGACAACCCCTCCTCCTCGGCGTACGGCATCCCGCAGGCGCTGCCCGGCTCGAAGATGTCCTCGGCCGGCCCGGACTGGGCCAACAACGCCACCACCCAGATCAAGTGGGGCCTGGGCTACATCCGCGACCGCTACGGCTCGGCCTGCAGCGCGGCCGAACTTCAAGTTCAGCCACGGCTGGTACTGAGCCGCGCAGCGGGGGAGGACGGCTTCTCCTAGGCCTCCGCACCCCCGCGACGTCTTCAGGCTCGGGTGAAGCGGGCGCCCAACCCGGTGATCTGCGACCGGCAAGAACCGCCCGCCCGGCCGAGCGGCGAGCCGTTCGACGAAGCGCGCGCGCTCGAGATCTCCGGAGGAGCTGGCTGACGGAGCCGGCCGCCCCGCCAGTTCACGTGATCATCTGGGGCCGGGAGCAGTCCGGGTCGGAGCACACGAGTCGGAACGGCGGATCGGCGAGTAGCACCACGGCCTGGGAGTCCGGCGGTGCAGCAGGATCCATCTCGAGGACCAGGCTCGCCGCCCACAAGCCACGCACCTCGGTGTCGGTGGAGCCGCTCATCGTCGCACCTCCTCGGGCCTGAATCCGCCGGAGACTGCACCCCGGGTCGCCCCGGTCGGCTCCGTCGCTCGGAGGACCGACCGGGGCGAGCCGGGATGCAGCGGGCTCAGCTGCGCACCGAACGGCGGCCGCCGACGCGGGTCCAGATGAGAAGCACGAGGACGGCTGCCGATGACCGAGCCGATGATGCCCGCGGGCTGCAGGAGACCGTCGGCGGCGTCCTTGTGGAACAGCAGGTAGCCGAGCAGGCCACCGACGAACGATCCGACGACGCCCAGGACGACGGTCATCGCGATCGACAGGTCCTGCTTGCCGGGGACGAGGAGGCGCGCGAGCGCTCCGGCGATGGCTCCGACGATCAGGATGGTGAGGATGAGACCCAGCATGGTGTGCCTTCCGGTGGGGGTTGGTCCTCCATGTTGGTGATCCCCAGGTAGGTCCCTCTACACCCCGCGGTGGGTTAGTGTTCACCCATGACGGGGACGGAGGTGCTGGGCCCGAACCGGCCCATCACCGTGGCGCTGGTCGACGACTACGACGTCGTCGTGATCGGCGTGGCCAACATCATCGACCGCTACCGCGACCGGGTGGTCGTGGCCGAGATCGACAGCAACATGTCGGTCGAGGACGTCGTCGACATCGTGCTCTACGACTCCTTCGCGCAGCCCGAGTCAGATCATGCGAACATCGCCGTGCTGGTCGCCAACCCGCGCGCCAAGCACGTGGTCGTCTACACCTGGAACTTCAATCCCGAGCTGATCGAGAGCGCTCGCCGCCAGGGGGTCAGCGGCTACCTCTCCAAAGCCCTGCCCGCCCGCGAGCTGATCGTTGCCCTCGAGGCGGTCAACGCGGGGGAGGTCGTGATCAGCGACCAGCCGGGCCGGGCCCCGGTCGTCAACGGGCTCGACTGGCCGGGCCGCAGCGAGGGACTCAGCGAGCGCGAGGCAGAGATCCTCGCTCTGATCACCCAGGGCCTGGGCAACGCCGACGTCGCCGCGCGCACGTTCCTCTCGCCCAACACGATCAAGTCCTACGTGCGCAACCTCTACCGCAAGATCGACGTCGGCAGCCGCACCCAGGCGGTGCTGTGGGGGATCGAGCACGGCTTCGCCCCCGACCACCACCGGATCGACCACTGGCGCGGCGGACCCTGATCCCTGGACCGCTGCGGGGTTCAGCGCCCGGTCATCGACTCGACGTCGAGGGCGGCGTCCATCTGCTCCTCGGTGAGGTCGCCCTTCTCGACGTAGCCCATCTCGAGCACCGTCTCGCGGATCGTCCTGCCCTGCTTGAGGGCGGCCTTGGCGACCTTGGCCGCCTCCTCGTAGCCGATGTAGGCGTTCAGCGGGGTGACGATGGAGGGCGAGGACTCGGCGTAGGCGCGCATCCGCTCGGTGTTGGCGGTGATCCCGTCGACGCAGCGGGCCGCGAGCAGCCGGGAGGCGTTGGCCAGCAGCCGGATCGACTCCAGCACGCTGCGTGCGATCACCGGCATCATCACGTTGAGCTCGAAGACGCCGCTGGCACCCGCAGTGGTGACGGTGACGTCGTTGCCGATCACCTGGGCGGCGACCATCAGCGTGGCCTCGGGGAGCACCGGGTTGACCTTGCCGGGCATGATGCTCGAGCCGGGCTGCAGGTCGGGCAGGTTGATCTCGGCCAGGCCGGCGGTGGGGCCGCTGCCCATCCAGCGCAGGTCGTTGCAGATCTTGGTCAGCCCGACGGCGATGGTGCGCAGCTGGCCGCTCAGCTCCACCAGCGCGTCGCGCCCGCCCTGGGCCTCGAAGTGGTTGCGGGCCTCGGTGAAGGCCAGCCCGGTGTCGTCGGCGAGCGCCGCGATCGCCTTCGTGGCGAAGCCGTCGGGGGTGTTGATGCCGGTGCCGACCGCCGTGCCGCCCAGGGGCAGCTCGAGCACCCGGGGCAGGGTCGAGGCCAGCCGCTCCGCACCCAGGCGTACGACGGCAGCGTGGCCGGCGAGCTCCTGGCCCAGGGTGACGGGGGTGGCGTCCATCAGGTGGGTGCGACCGGACTTGACCAGGTCGGCGAACTCCGAGCCCTTGGCCTCCAGCGCGTGCTCGAGGATCTCCAGGCCCGGGACCAGGTCGCCGGTGGTGGCGACGGCCGCGGCGACGTGGATCGCGGTGGGGAAGGTGTCGTTGGACGACTGCGAGGCGTTGACCTGGTCGTTGGGGTGCAGCTCGACACCGGAGCGGCCGGCCAGGCTGGCCAGCACCTCGTTCATGTTCATGTTCGAGGAGGTGCCCGAGCCGGTCTGGAAGACGTCGATCGGGAAGGCGTCGACGTGCTCGCCGGTCACGAGGGTGGCGGCGGCGTCCCGGATCGCACCGGCCTGCTCGGCCGTCGAGGACGCCGAGGTCCTCGTTGGCGGTGGCGGCGGCCGACTTCACCCGCGCGATGGCCTTGATCAGCTCCGGCTCGATCGGGGTGCCGCTGATCGGGAAGTTCTCCACCGCGCGCTGGGTCTGGGCCCGCCACAGTGCGTCACGAGGCACCTGCACCTCGCCCATCGAGTCGTGCTCGGTCCGGAAGTCAGTCATGGGGCCAACGTACCGAGCCGGGCGGCGAGAGACCGGCCCAGGTCACGCCCCGAGAGGTACGCCGACTCGACGCGGGACTTCTCGGCCCAGCCGTCGCCGCAGACACCGAGGACGGTGCCGGACTCCTCGAACCATCCGTAGGTCCGATCCCGTGAGCCCGCCGGT
Source organism: uncultured Actinomycetota bacterium (assembly GCA_963843875.1). Lineage (GTDB taxonomy): Bacteria > Actinomycetota > Actinomycetes > Propionibacteriales > Nocardioidaceae > Marmoricola. Next base: position 953,294 of record CAWJMC010000005.1, read on the forward strand.
CGGGCGAACGTCCAGCGGTGCACCTGGTGCCACTCGGGCGGGGGCAGGTCCAGCAGCCGGCGTACGGCGTCCAGCAGCGGGGCCGCGGCCGAGTCCGGGTCGTCGAGGTGGCGGGCCGCGCGCTCGGGCGTCGAGTGCGCGACCAGCACCGGCGCCCCGTCGCCACGGCGACTGCCGTCGTCGGCGACGAACGAGACGTCCGGGTCGTCCACGAACGCCGCGGGCAGGTCCCAGTGCCGCTCCGCCCAGCCCGCGGCCACGGCGATCGTCGGCTCCCAGTCCCGGTCCAGGGCGGCGCGCGCACCGGCGTACGACTCGTCGAGCAGACGTCGGGCCTGCGGGTCCGGCATGGCCAGCACGACCGCGGCGGCCGGTCGCCCGTCGACCTCGCCGCCGGGGGCGACACGGGTGACCGTGCCGGCCTCGACGTCGATCCCGGTCGCGAGGTCGGCGACCAGCGAGCGGAGCCCGCCGCTCGCGCCCCAGCGCTGCGGGCCGTCCTTGTCGGGGCCACGACCGTCCGGGCCGAGGGTGGAGATGGTGGTCGTCCACCGCCGCGCGAGCCCGCGACCCTCCCAGTCGGCGACCACCTGCTCGAAGTCGGCGTCGCTCGCCGTGAGGTACGACGCCCCCAGGTCGACGGGACGACCCGCGATGCGCCGCGAGGCCATCCGCCCCCCGACCCGGTGCCCACGATCGAGCACCCGCACCGGCACGCCGGCGTCGCTCAGCGTCCGCGCACACGCGATCCCGCTCAGTCCGGCACCCACCACGATCACTGGTTCCATGGCGATCACTGTGCCGCACGAAACCAGTGGGTAACGAGTTGGAACAGATACGCGAGTGACGGTTGTCACTCGGCTCCTCCGCCCATACGGTGAGCCGTCACGACAACGTGCACTCGGGTGAGAGAAAGCGACATGAATGTCTGATCTGCGGGTGCGGGGCGTCGGCGTCAACTTCGGCGGCCTCACGGCGCTCGACGACGTGTCCTTCGACGTCCCGGCCGGTTCGGTCGTCGGCGTGATCGGGCCCAACGGCGCCGGCAAGACGACGTTGTTCAACGTGATCAGCGGGTTCGTCACGGCCTCCGTCGGGGGACTGGAGTGGGACGGCGCAGAGCTGCGACCCGCGCCGGACGCGCTGGCCGGACTGGGAATCTCCCGGACCCTGCAGGCGGTCGGGCTGTTCCCCACATGACCGCGCTGGAGAACGTGATGGTCGGCGGGCTGGGGCTGCGCCGGACCGGTTTCCTCAGCGCCCTGCTCGCGCTCCCGCGCACCGATCGCGACGAGGCCCGGCTGCGCGAGGAGTCGATGGCCCTGCTCGAGCGGCTCGAGGTCGCCGACGTGGCCCAGCGGCTGCCGAGCACGTTGCCCTACCCGGTCCAGAAGCGGATCGCGCTGGCGCGGGCGCTGGTGAGTCGGCCGCGGCTGCTGCTGCTCGACGAGCCGGCCGGGGGACTGGGGGCCGAGGACTTCGGACCCCTGGCCGAGCTGATCCGGGGCCTTCCGCTCGCGGAGCCGGCCTGCTCGGTGCTGCTGGTGGAGCACCACATGGACCTCGTGATGCAGGTGTGCGACCGCGTGGTGGTGCTCGACTTCGGACGCCTGGTGGCCACCGGCACGCCCGACGAGGTGCGCGAGGACCCGGCGGTCTCTGCGGCGTACCTCGGTGCTGACGTCCCCACGGATGCCACGGACACGAACGCCTCGACGATGGAGGGCTCCGCATGAGCGCGGCGCTCGAGGTCGAGGGGCTCAGCGCCGGCTACGGCCGGGTCCCGGTGCTGCACGAGGTCTCGATGGAGCTGGCCGAGGGCACGATCACCGCCGTGCTCGGCGCCAACGGGGCCGGCAAGACGACGCTGCTGCGTACGCTGTCGGGTCTGCTTCCGGCCACCGCCGGGCGGGTCGCGCTCGACGGTGAGCGACCTGCGCGGGGTGCCGGTGGAGGAGATGGTGCGCCGCGGCATCGCGCACGTGCCCGAGGGCCGCGGGGTGGTCGCCGAGCTGACCGTCGAGGAGAACCTGCGCCTCGGCGGGCTGTGGCGCTACGGCCGCGACGGCGCCCGGGAGACCGAGCGGCCTGCGCGAGATGTATGAGCTGTTCGAGCCGCTCGCGCGGCGGCGGACGCTTCCCCGGGCACCAGCTCTCCGGCGGGGAGCGGCAGATGCTCGCCCTCGGCCGGGCGCTGGTCGGCGCGGCCGCGGCTGCTGCTGCTCGACGAGCCGTCGCTCGGGCTGGCCCCGCCGGTGACCGCCCAGATCATGGCGCTGCTGCGCGACCTGCGCGACCGCACCGGGCTGACCGTGCTGCTGGTCGAGCAGAACGTGCGCAGCGCGCTGTCGATCGCCGACCAGGGCGTCGTGCTCGCGCTGGGCCGGGTCGTCGCCCAGGGCCCGCGGCCGAGCTCGCCGCCGACGAGACCTCCGCCACGCGTACTTGGGGTTCTGATGAGCAGGTTCATTCGTTTCCTGACCTTCAACGGGCTCGCCGCGGCGCGGTCTACGCCGCGTTCGCCCTGGCCCTGGTGCTGATCTGGCGCGCCACCCGGGTGCTGAACTTCGCCCAGGGTGCGCTGGCGGTGGCCACGGCGTACGTCGCGGTACTCGGTCACCGACGCCTCGGGCTCGTACTGGCTCGGCTTCGTCGCCGCGCTGGTCGCCGGGCTGCTCTTGGCGCGATCGATCCTGCAGCTCGCAGCCTTCCGCGGCGCCGAGCGGATGCCGGACCTCAACACCATCGTGGTGGGGGTCGGCTGTGCTGATCTTCCTCGAGGGCGTGCTCGGGATGTTCTACGGCAGCGGGCTACCGCGACTTCGCGGCCGCCGTTCAGCACCAGCACCTTCTCGGCCGGCGGGATCGCGCTGCTCTCGCCGCAGGACATCTTCACGGTGCTCTCCGTCCTCGGCCTGATGGCGGTGCTGGCGGTGCTGCTGGCCCGGACCCCGACCGGCCTGCGGATGCGGGCCGCCGCCTTCGCACCCGAGATGGCCCGGCTGCTCGGCGTACGCGTCTCCCGGATGCTGACCCTGGGCTGGGCGCTGGCCGGCGTGGTCGGCGCGCTCGCGGCGATGCTGGTCCTGCCGACCGAGCTTCGGGCTGCACCCGAGCGCGATGGACAGGGTGTTCGTGATCGGCTTCACCGCGGCGGTGGTCGGCGGGCTGGACAGCCGCTCGGCGCGGTCGTCGGCGGGCTCGGTCATCGGTCTGGTGCTCTCCTACGCCAGCGGTTACGTCGGCAGCGACCTGACCCAGCTGGCCGTCCTGCTGCTGCTGCTGGTGGTGCTGCTGCTGCGACCCAGCGGGTTGTTCAGCGCCGCCCGGACGAGGCAGGTCTGATGAGCACGGAGCCAGAGATGGACACGCAGTCGGGCTCGGCGCCGGAATCGGGAGCGGACGCGCAGGCCGACACCGCCCGACCGGCCCGCAAGGGGCTGCCCGCGATCCTCGGGCTCACCCTGCCGCGTCACCTGGTGCTGCTCGTCGTCGGCGCGGTCGTGGTGGTGGTGCTCACCGCGCTCGTCACCGACTACCAGGCCTACCAGCTGGCCCAGCTCGGGGCGTACATCTGTGCGGCGGCCGGGCTGACCGTGCTGACCGGTGGCAACGGCCAGGTCTCGCTCGGCCACGCCGCCCTGATGGCGATCGGGGCCTACACCGTGGCGCTGCTCCAGGAGCGCTTCGCCGACGCCGCGGTGACGGGCCTGTGGGTGCTTCCGGTGTCCCTGCTCGCGGGGGTGGCGGTGACGGCGCTCGCCGGGGCCCTGTTCGGTACGGCGGCGGCCCGGCTCCGCGGGCCCTACCTGGCCGGGGCGACGCTGGCCCTGGGCGTGGCGCTGCCGGGGATCACCTCCCACTTCAGCGGGACCTTCAAGGGCGACCAGGGCCTCTTCGTGCCCTTCGACAGCCCGCCCGCCTCGCTGGGCTACGGCTTCACCCTGCAGCACTGGCAGGCCTGGATCAGCCTCGGCTGCGCGCTGCTGGTGCTGTTCTTCCTGGCCAACCTCAACGCCTCCGCGATCGGGCGGCACATGCGCGCCGTGCGCGACGACGAGATCGCCGCCTCGCTGTCGGGGCTGTCGGTCTCGCGCGTGCAGGTCGGGGCCTTCGCGGTGAGCTCGGCCGCCGCCGGACTGGGGGGCGGTGTCCTCGCCGTCACCCTGCAGACGGCGTCCCCGGGCTCCTTCGACCTGGTGCTGTCCCTGAGCCTGCTCTCCGCCGTCGTGATCGGCGGTCTCGGCAGCCTCACCGGCGCCGTGTGGGGCGCGATCGTGGTGGTCTACCTGGGCAGCTTCATCTCCGACCACATCGGCTCGTTCGGCCTCTCCAGCGTCGCCGCCGGCCGGATCCAGGACAACGCCGCGGCCGCCGTCTACGGGCTGCTGCTGATCCTGGTCATCCGCGCCGCGCCCGGTGGCATCCAGGGCATCCTGCGCTCCCTCACGCATCGCATCCGTCGACAGGCACCACCCACCAATGGAGGTTCGGCATGACCACACTGACCAGACGACGCAGGGCCATGGCGCTCACCGCCCTCGGCCTGGCGGCGACACTCGGCGTCGCGGCCTGCGGCAGCTCCTCGGGCGGGGGAGGTGGCTCGGCCACCCAGGACACGAGTGCCCCCGGTGTCACCGACTCCCAGATCCTGCTCGGCACGACCCAGCCGCTGACCGGGCCGGCCGCGCCCGGCTACTCGAAGATCAGCGCCGCGATGACGGCCTACTTCAACTACGTCAACGACAACGGCGGGGTGAACGGTCGCAAGATCAGCTGCTGGTGGAGGACGACGGCTACAACCCGACCAACACCGCAACCAAGACCCGCCAGCTGGTGCTCCAGGACAAGGTCTTCGCCATGGTCGAAGGGCGCTCGGCACGCCGACGCACACCGCGCGTGCTCGACTTCCTCAAGCAGAACAAGGTGCCCGACCTCTTCGTCGCCTCGGGCAGCCGGAGCTGGAACCAGCCGGACAAGTACCCCACCACGTTCGGGTGGCAGCCCGACTACACGGTCGAGGGCAAGGTGCTCGGCGACTACATCAAGAAGAACTTCGCCGGCAAGAAGGTCTGCAGCTTCGGCCAGGGTGACGACTTCGGCACCGATGGGGCCGAGGGGGTCGAGCTCACGCTCGGCAAGGGCTCGTTGGTCACCAAGCAGACCTACAACCCCACGGTCACCAACGTGGCCCCGGCGATCGGGGCCCTCAAGTCGGCCGGCTGCCAGGTGGTGACGTCGTTCTCGGTGCCCGGCTTCACCGCTCTGGCCCTCGGTACGGCGGCCAAGCTGAAGTACCAAGCCGCAGTGGGTGGTCTCCAACGTCGGCTCCGACGTGAACACCCTCAAGGCGCTGCTCAAGGACGCCACGGGTCCGCTGCTGCAGAACGCGATCAGCGACTCCTACATCCCGATCCCCAACGACACCAGCAACTCCTGGATCAAGCTGTTCCAGAAGGTCAACAAGGAGAAGAACGACAACGTCTCCTTCGACGGCAACGTCGAGTACGGCATGGCGCTGGCCTACACCACGGTGCAGGTGCTCAAGGAGGCCGGCAAGGAACTCACCCGCGGCAAGCTGATCGCCGCCGTCGAGAAGAACGGGCTCAGCGGCCCGGGTCTGGTGCCGTTCCGGTACTCCAAGTCCGACCACTCCGGCTACGGCGGGACCCAGGTGGTCAAGATCGTCAACGGGGTGCCGAAGTCCCAGGGCCCGATCTACACGACCGACGACTCGGACGCGCCGATCAAGAAGTACACGACCGCGCAGCCGGCGGCGCCGACCGACGGTCTGCCCCAGTAGTTCGGGAGCCAGCAGGTCAGGTCCGCGCGGAGCAGAGCCAGTACTGCTCCGCGCGGCCCTGCAGCGTCACGTCGTACGCCGACGAGGTGGCTGCACCGAAGACCTCGACCATCGCCTGCTCGAGCTCGGGAGCGCGGGCCGCCGACCAGACGGCCAGCACCCCGCCCGGGGCGAGTGCCTCGCGGCAGGCGAGGAGGAACGCGCTGCGGTAGAGCCGGGCGTTGGCGGCGTGCACGAGGTAGCCGGGTCCGTTGTCGACGTCGAGCAGCACCAGGTCGTACGACGCGGGTGCCGCCTCGGCGACCACCGTTGCGACGTCGGCCTGCACGACGCTGATCCGCTCGTCGGCCAGGCAGGCGGGGCCGTGCGGCACGGTGCCGTCCCGCATCCAGGCGACCAGCGCCGGTTCGATCTCGACCACCCGAAGCGCGCGCACCCGGGCGTCGGCGAGCACCTGGTGCGCGGTGTAGCCGAGCCCGAGCCCGCCGACCAGCACCCGGACCGGGTCGTCGACGAGGGCCAGGGCCGCGGTCGCGAGCGCCCGCTCGCTCGAGGTCTCCAGGGTGTCCATCACGAACACGCCGTTGACCCGCAGCTCGAGCACCGGCGCCGGGGCGTCGCCGTACCTCTCGCGCAGCACCACCTCGCCGCGCTGCGACTCGGCGCGTGCGATCTCGCGGGGCGGCACCTGCTGATCCGTCACCCCGTCATCATGGACGCTCGCCGGGCACACGCACACCACCACTACCGGCATCCGGGCGCCGGAAGGGCTCGGGGGATCACAGGGTGGTGATCAGACCGCCGTCGATCCGGAAGTCACTGCCCGTGGTGTTCGGCGCCCGGTCGTTGGCGAGGAGGAGCACCAGGTCGGCGATCTCGCCGGGACAGGTGAAGCGGCCGGTGGCGGCCTCCGCCTCCTGCCGATGGATCACCTCGTCGGGGTCGGTCCCGCTCGCCCGGCCCACGGCCGCGGCCAGGCCACCGCCGCCGAGCCACAGGTCGGTCCGCACGGGTCCGGGGCTGATCGTGTTCACCGGGATTTCGGGGCCGAGCTCCTTGGACAGGGACTTGCACAGGTTGGTCAGCGCCGCCTTGGCCGCGCTGTAGTCGATGACGCCGGGGTCGGGCAGGAAGGCGTTGACCGAGCCGATGGTCACGATGCCGGCCCCGGCCCGGCCGGCCATCTGCGGGATCGCCGCGCGCATGGTCCGCACGGCGGCCAGGGTGTTGATCGTCAGAGCCCACTGCCAGTCGTCGTCGCTCAGTGCCACGCATCCCTCCAGGCGCGGGCGGACGGCGCCGACCTTGTTGACCAGGAGGTCGACGCCCCCGGATCCGTTCGTCGCCTCGGCGACGACCGTGGCCCCTCGGCGGCGAGCGCGCGGGTGATGGCGAGGCCGATTCCCTTGCTGGCTCCGGTGACCACGGCGGTCCGCCCAGCGAGCGCGAGGTCCATCTCAGAGGTCCTGGTCGCGCAGCCACGACAGGCACGCGTCGGCGACCTCGCGCCAGCCGTGGTCGATGGTCAGGGAGTGGGCCCGGTCGGCGAGCTCGAGCAGATCGGTCGTGGCGTCGCTGTGCCGGTACTGCTTGAGGGTCGCCCTGGTGACGGCCTCGGGCACCGCGTTGTCCGTGTCCACCTTCGCCGGCGAGTGCGGGTTGAAGTTCGCTGCCGCCGCCTCGAACAGCGGCTTGCCCGGGGCTGGGATCGCCCACCGCTCGAACACGGGTCCGGCGCGCTCACCCTCACCAGCTCCCACTCCACCTGGGGGCACACGCTCGACGGCGAGCACGAGGCGGCCGTGACCGCCGGCTCCTACGCGGACCAGCCGTCCTGAGGGCCGTCTCCGGACGAACGAGGGTGCCTAGTCGTTCGTGTCGAAGGTTGTCGCGGTCCTGGGGGACCGGGCGGAGCGGTGTGGCGGAGTGTTCAGTCCTCGATGACCGCGAGGCCACGGCGCTGCAGATCGGCAAGGCCGTCCCGCATGGCCTGCAGCTGCTCGGGCGAATGTCCCACCCAGTCCACGATCTCGTCGACGACCTTGACCGGCTCCCGGCTGCGGTACGAACGGGTCGGGTTGCCGGGGAACTTCTTGTCCGTCACGTTCGGGTCGTCCTCGAGGGCGCCCAGGGGTTCCACGACGTAGATCCGGCCACGACCCTCGCCCCGGGCGAGCTCCGCACCCCACGCGGCGGCATCCGAGGTCGCCGTGACGTAGACGTGGTTCATCGTCCGGCCGGCTTCGAAGTTCGACCCGTGCCCCGCCACGATCAGGTCGCCCACCGCCAGGTCCGCCTTCGTCCCGTGCAGCAGCTTGCCCGACTCGTGCACCTCGAACGGGATCAGCCCGCGTGTCATGCTGCCTCCTGCGGACCGCAGTCGCGCGCCAGATCGTACCGGCTGAGTCGCGCAGCGGCGTGAGACGCTGGCGCGATGGCTCTTGACGACGTCCCCAACGGCGACTGGCTGCACCAGGGCACGAGCGACCCTGACGAGGTGAGCAACCGCTACGACGAGTGGGCCGAGGGGTACGACGACGACCTGACCGCGTGGTCCTACCAGGCCCCACCGTGGTCGCGGAGAGCGTCATCTCGCGCCGACCCGCAGGTTCGGCGCTCGACGTCGGGTGCGGCACCGGGCTCGTCGGCCGGGCACTGCGGGCACGGGGGTTCGCGGGTCCGATCCGGGGCCTACGACTCGGTCGAGCACGCAGACCTCCAGCAGCGACTCCCCGTCGAGGGCGACAGCGTCGACGCCTTGGTCTCTGTCGGTGTGATGACCTGTCTCCCGGACGTCGAGGCGGTGTGGCGAGAGCTCGCGAGGGTGACCCGCCGGGGGGACTGATCGCCGTTCGCGGGTGGTTGCCCTCCGCCGCCCTCGCAGCCGTCGTCCAACCCGAGAGGAAGGGACTCATGCCCGGCACGTACCCGGTGGTCCCAGCGAGCCTTGTCGTGGTCCCCGTGCTGATCGCTGCCCTGGTCGCCATGCTGCGACTGTTGTACCGGCGTCACGCACTGGATCTCGAGCGGGCTGCCGTGGCCCTCGTCGCCTGCGTCTACGCCGGCGGTGTGCTCCGGTCGGTCCTGCTGCCCTTTCCGATCCGGGTGGGGGCGGCCCGCGACGGCATGGCGCCCTGGCACGCGTACCTCCAGCTGGTCCCCTTCTACGACCACGATCCGACCGGGTACCTGCTCAACGTGGCCCTCTTCGTGCCGCTGGGTGCTCTCCTGCCGTTCCTCGCGCGAGTCTCATCGGTCCGAACAGCAGCGTTGATCGGCTTCCTGCTCAGCCTCCTGGTCGAGGTCGTGCAGTTCGTCCTCGTGATCTCCGTGACCAGCGGTCGGGTAGCCGACGTCGACGACCTGATCGCCAACACGATCGGCGCGGTGCTCGGCTTCGCCCTGCTCCGCGCCGCCGGCACGCTGCCGGCCCTGGCCCGGCTCACGACCGCCGCGACCTGGCCCGCACGAGGCCAGCAGGGCTGAGACGCTCCTACCGGTGGAGCCGTGCCCGGGTGGGGGACGCACGCCTCACGGCGCAGGACGTGAGGACCGGACCCGCGAACCGGACAGGTCCGGCGGCGGTCCGGGGAGCGGCGTGTCCTCCGAGCGTCGCCCGAGGCTGGCGATGGCGGCCAGGATCAGCAGCGCCCCGACGATCCCCGTGGTGCTGAGGCTCTCACCGAGCAAGAGCACGGCGATCACCACCGCGGTGACGGGTTCGAGAAGCGTCGCAACGACCGCAGACCCGCTGGCCGTGCTGCGCAGACCCGTGAACAGCAACGCGTAGGCGGCGGCCATGGTGACGACTCCCAGGTAGACGACGACCAGCCACGAGGACGAGTCGGACGAGACCAGCGTGTCACCGCGCACGAGAGCCAGCACCAGACCGCTGGGCACCAGCACAGCGGCGGCGACGGCCATCGTCGCGGTGGTGACGGTCAGCGTGTCCAGCCGGCGGGTGAGGGGCCCGGCCACCTCGGCGGAGAACGCGTACGCCGCACCGGAGCCCAGCGCGGCGAGGACGCCCAGTGCCGGTGAGGTTCCCTCGACGGGACTCCTCGTCAGGCTCACGAGAGCGAGTCCGACCACGGCCACGACGACGGGCACGCTCTGCCCGGGCGACGGCACTCGGCGTCGCTGTGCGCTGCGCAGCGCCAGCAGCAGGACGGGGGCGAAGCCGAGGCAGACCACGGTCGTCACGCTCACGCCGGTCACGACGACGGCGACGAAGAAGAGCATCTGGAAGATCGCGGTCAGGACGCCCACCATCGCCACCCGCCGCCACTGGTGGCGGGCCAAGGACCAGGACCTGGCCACCCGTCCCTTCGCGAGCGAGAAGCCGAGCAGGACGACGACGGCGAACACCGCCCGGTAGGCACTGATGGTGAGCGGCGCCAACCCGGAGCCGTCGTGGACGAGCACCACTCCGGGGCCGATGGTGCCCCACAGGATGCCGGCCAGCGAGACCAGCACCAACCCGCGCCACACCGTCCCGGCGCGTCCTGCACCCACGGTCGGCGGCGTCACCGCGCCAGTATGCCGAACTCGCTGGCTCCGCCCGCTCAGTGCGCGGGTCCGGTCCTCGCCGACCTGCCCGGTTGCTCGCCGGTCACGAGGTGCGCGATGTGGGCGAGTGCTCCCAGGGGGCGAGACGGACGCCCCCTGCTCGAGTCGGGATGGACCGGGCCGGCAGGCTGTCGGCTGCGCAAGGATGGGGAGATGCACATCGAGGATGCCCTGCTGCGCGCACAACAGGCCGCCGCCCCCGAGGTGGGTCGCGGCCGGGTGGCCGAGTACATCCCCGCACTTGCGGCGGTGGATCCGAGCCGGTTCGGGATGGCGATCGCCTCCTGCGACGGCCAGGTGCACGTCATCGGTGACGCCGACGTGCGCTTCTCGGTGCAGAGCATCAGCAAGGTCTTCACGCTCGCTCTGGTCATCGCCGCCGAGGGAGAGAGCATCTGGGAACGGGTGTCCCGCGAACCCTCGGGCAACCCGTTCAACTCCCTGCTCCAGCTCGACCAGGAGGCGGGACGTCCGCGCAACCCGTTCATCAACGCGGGCGCACTCGTCGTCACCGACCGGCTGCACTCACTGACGGGCAACGCCTTCGGTGCCGTGCGCGACCTGATGCGCCACGAGAGCGGCCGCGCCGACGTGGGCAGCGACCCGGAGGTGGCCCGTTCGGAGCTCGAGGCCGGCCACCGCACCTCGGCCGTCGCGCACCTGCTGGCCAGCTACGGGAACCTCGAGTGTCCCGTCGACGAGGTGATCGACCAGTACGTCGCGCAGTGCGCGCTCTCGATGACCTGTCGCGAGCTCGCGACCGCCGGGCTGTTCCTCGCCCGCGACGGAGCGCTCTCGGACGCGACACGGCTGCTCAGCGCACGGCAGACCAAGCGGGTCAACGCCGTCATGCTCACCTGCGGCACCTACGACTCGGCCGGCGAGTTCGCCTACCGGGTCGGACTGCCGGCCAAGAGCGGCGTCGGCGGCGGCATCCTGGCCGTCATCCCCGACCGCGGTGTCGCCTGCGTGTGGAGCCCCGCGCTGGGCCCCTCGGGCAGCTCGGCGGCCGGACTGGCCGCACTCGATGTGTTCACGACGTACTCCGACTGGACGGTCTTCTGAGCCTCGGCCCAGGCGGCACCCGGGGCCGGAGTCCCGATCGAGGCCTCGGTGGGGCCCGCTGCCCGGTGAGCGAGGCCGCGCAGGTGGTTGCGGTGATCCGCCGGCACCGAGCGCCGGGCGCGGCATCGTGCTGGTGCGCCTGCTGGTCACCGAGGACCGGGCGGACCCCAGGGTCTGAGAGGGTGTCGGGGTCGGCCGGTGATTTCTCAGAGGTGCCGGCTGCAGACGGCCGTCGGTGAGTGGGAGAGCGTCGTGACGATCAAGGACATCGGACCGAGTCCGCAGAGCTTCGATCTCGAGACCGCTGCGCGCGAGAACCCGGACTACCGCGTGGTCGCCTGGTCCGGGAGGTACCTCCAGCTCACCTTGATGTCCATCCCCGTCGGCGAGGACATCGGCCTCGAGGCCCATCCGGAGACCGATCAGTTCCTGCGTCTCGACGCCGGTCGGGGTCGCGTGCAGATGGGTCCTGCGGAGGACCAGCTCGACTTCGTCCAGGAGGTCGAGGACGGTTGGGCGGTGCTCGTGCCGGCGGGGACCTGGCACAACGTCATCAACATCGGTGACGAGCCGATGCGGCTCTATGCCGTCTACTCGCCGGTGCACCACGCATCGGGCAAGGTCCAGGCAACCGCGAACGACGCGGAGAGGGACGAGGAATCGGGTAGCGACGAGCCGCCGTCCTGGTCGGTGCAGCCCGCGCAGCAGCCCACGGACGAGCACGCCTGACCGGACAGCGAGCACCGGCCCGGGAGCTCGATGCACGGAGCGTGCGCGACACCTCAGCACCATTCATCACGATGGCCCTGGATCGTCGCGACTCACGCTCACAGGCGCAATGACGGAGCCCTCCGGGCCGTGGGCGCGTCGCAGCGAACGTGGGTGGGTCAGTGCTCGCCAGCACAGGTGCTGGACCACGCCGTCGGGGCTGGGCACGACGTCATGGTGACAGCGCTCGAGGAGATCCGCGGCAGTGCTCCGCAACGGGATCCGGCGCCGAGCTCGACGGGTGCGACCGCGACGTGGAGCGTGTCGATGAGGTCGGCGTCCGAGAACTGTCGCACCGTGTCGGTGCCACCGCCGAGCCGGACGCCTTGCCATCGGCGGCCTCCGGGGCTCCAGCGGGGTCCGGGTCACCCCGTCGAGGGTGCGCCCGTCTCGTAGGTTGCTCGCCATGACGCCTTCAACGCACGACGACGATGCGCAGGTCTCGGAGAACAGCGTGATGTCCTCCGACGAGGGCCCGCAGGAGATCCAGCCGCACGACGCGACGGCGGGTGGCCCGAGCGACGAGAGCGGGGGCGCGCAGGAAGGCACGGCCGGGCCCAACGCCGCACCGGAGCACGACACCACCGGGCAGGGTGCCGGCGCGGCCGAGAACCTCAGGGACTCCTAGCTCCGTCCAGCGCTCGCCGGGCTCGACCGTGGCACACTGCCCCGGTGAGCACGGTCCCTCGCCACCCCGCACGGGCTCGGCCGGTGCCGACGCTCGAGGAGGTCGCGGCGCGTGCCGGAGTGTCCCGGGCGACGGCCAGCCGGGTGCTGCGCGGCGCGACGAACGTCAGCGAGGCAGCGCGCGACGCCGTGCGCGCCGCGGCGCAGGAGGTCTCCTACTCGCCCAACCAGGCGGCGCGCTCCCTGGTGACCGGGCGCAGCGACTCGGTCGCCTTCCTGGTCGATGAGTCGCAGGAGCGGATGTTCGCCGATCCGTTCTTCCTGCAGATGCTGCGCAGCGCGCAGGCGGCCGTGGTCGAGGCGGGCCGGCAGCTGGTGTTCACGATGACGTCGGGCCAGGCCGACCACGAGCGCTTCTTGTCCTACGCCTCCGGTGGGCACGTCGATGGCGTGCTGCTGCTCTCGCTGCACGGGGGTGACCAGCTGCCACGTGACCTCGAGCAGCTGGGCGTGCCCACCGTCCTCAGCGGGCGCCCGCTGAGCGGCGGCACGGCGTTGCACTACGTCGACGCCGACAACGTCGGCGGCGCCCGGAGGGCGACCGCCGCACCTGCTGGCGACGCGATCGGTCGTCGCCACCATCGCCGGCCCGCAGGACATGTGCGCCGGTCAGGACCGGCTGATCGGCTACCGCAGTGCCGTCGAGGCGGCTGGGCTGGCGGTGCGAGCAGAGCCTGGTCGCGAAGACCGAGTTCTCCGTCGCCGGGGGTCAGCAGGCGATGCGCGAGCTCCTCGACCGGCGTCCGGACGTCGACGGGGTCTTCGCCGCCTCCGACCTCGCGGCGTTCGGCGCGGTCCGGGCCCTCGAGGAGAGTGGTCGCCGGGTCGGCAGGGGGCCGGGCGAGGTCTCGGTGGTCGGCTTCGACGACATCACCGACGCGGCCCTGCAGCGGGTGCCGCTGACCACGGTGCGCCAGCCGATCGCCGAGCTCGGCGACGACGATGACGTCGCGGCTGCTGGAGCGGATGGCGGGCGGAGACCCCGGAGCGAGCCACCGTCCTGCCCGTCGAGCTGGTCGTGCGCGAAACGGCGTGACCGACGCTGTCCCGGCGGGTCCGGAGCAGCAGATATCCGGGCAGTTTCGGCGATTCCCTTGACAATGTGAGGGGCGTCACGCATGGTTCTACTCATTCGTGAGAGCGCTCTCACAGGATCTCGCGAGAGACACCCGGGAAGCGCCAGAGCCAGGAGGACCCATGCGTCTCGTTCCACCCGCCACCCCCGTCGAGTGGCCGCCGCGGCAGCAGCGGCCACCGCCGCCCTCGTGCTCGCCGGCTGCGGAGGCTCCAGCAGCAGCGAGGCCGACGGAGGTGCCGGGAAGGGCCCGTGCGGCACCACCGACAAGACCACCCTGACCGTCGGGCCTGTTCGGCACGTTCGGCTTCAAGGAGAACGGGCTCTGGAAGGCCTACAAGAAGCGGTGCCCCAACATCACCGATCAAGCAGGACGTCGTCGAGCAGTCGGCCGACTACTGGACCCGGCTCAAGACCCGGCTCGCCTCCGGCAGCGGTCTCGACGACGTGCAGGCGATCGAGATCGGGTTCGTCGCCGACGTGGTGCAAGAACCACGCCGACCAGTTCGTGAACTTGAACGACGTGCCCGGACGCCGCGAAGCTCAAGGACGAGTTCTACCCCTGGAAGTGGGAGCCAGGCCACCACGACGGACGGCAAGACCACCGTCGGTCTCGGCACCGACATCGGCCCTGAGGCGATCTGCTACCGCAACGACCTGCTCAAGAAGGCCGGCCTGCCCTCCGACCCGGCGACGCTGGCCCAGCAGTGGTCCACCTGGGACGACTTCATCGCCTTCGGCAAGAAGTACGAGGCCTCGTCCACGCGCCAGGACGGCTCGCGCTTCCTGGACAGCGCGGCCAGCGTCTTCTCCACTGCGGTCTACCAGGGCAAGACGGCCTACGACGAAGTCCGACGGCAGCCCGACGTCGAGGGGACAGCGACGGCGTCAAGAACGCCTGGAGCTACGCCACCAGGCCGCCCAGGACAAGCTCACCGCCGGGCTCGAGCAGTTCACGCCGGCCTGGAACAAGGCCTTCTCCAGCGGTGCGTTCGCCGCCCTGGCCTGCCCGACCTGGATGATGGGCTACATCCAGGGCCAGGCCGGCAACGACTTCGCCGGCAAGTGGGACATCGCTCCGGTGCTGCCCGGCGGCGCCACCAACTGGGGCGGCTCGTGGCTCGGGGTGCCGGCCAAGGCCCAGCACAAGGCCGCGGCGATCGCCCTCGTCGAGTGGCTCTCGGCCAAGGACCAGCAGGTGCACGATGTGGACCTCCAAGGCCAGGGCGGCCACTTCCCGTCCAACTCCGAGGCGGCCGCCGACCCGCGCGTGGCAGGGGCGAAGAGCGCCTACTTCAGCGACGCACCGGTCGGCCAGATCTTCGGCGAGCATCGCCAGCAGATGAAGATCCCGCCGATCGGGCTCTACGACACCCAGATCCAGCAGGCCTCACCACCCAGCTGACCAACGTCGAGACGAAGGGCACCTCGCCCGACAAGGCCGTTCGGACGCCCTCGACGCGATCAAGCAGGTCACCGGCTGAGGCCGGCACCGAGCACCGGCTGAGCCGGTCCGCAGACGTGGTGGGTCACCGTGCTGGACGGTGGCCCACCCGCTCGCGAACCATCGATGCAGACACCGGACCTCACCGGACGAGGTCCCCGAGAGGGAAAGGCCGAGATGACCCTCGCCCACCACGCCGGACGGCTCGAGCCGCTGCCGTCCCCGGACACCGGTGCCGACCCCGCCGCCCCGCCGCCGGTCAAGGGCTCCGGACCGGTCGCCGGCGCCGGAGCAGGGCGACCCGCCCGGGAGCCGGATCGGCTACGTCTACGTGCTGCCGTTCTTCGTGGTCTTCGCCGCCTTCAGCGTCTACCCGTGGCTGGACACCGCCTGGGTCTCGCTGCACGACATCCGGCTCTCGACGTACGACCAGCAGACCTGGGTCGGCCTGGACAACTACCGCAACCTGTTCACCAACAAGTTCTTCTGGAACGCCTTCGCCAACACGATGACCATCGGGATCATCTCGACGGTGCCGCAGCTGTGCATGGCGCTCGGCATCGCGCACCTGCTCAACTACCGCCTGCGCGGCCGCACCTTCTTCCGCGTCGCGATCCTGATGCCGTACGCCACCAGCCTGGCCGCCGCGACGGTGATCTTCCTCGAGCTCTTCGACTCGCAACCTCGGCCTGATCAACTGGGTGCTGCACCTCGTGCACCTGCCCGACGTCGACTGGCAGGGCTCGAAGTGGCCGGCGCAGATCGCGGTCTCCTCGATCGTCATCTGGCGCTGGACCGGCTACAACGCACTGATCTACCTCGCCGGCATGCAGGCGATCGACTACTCCCTCTACGAGGCCGCGGCCATGGACGGCGCCGGCCGCTGGCGGCAGTTCCTGCACGTCACCCTGCCCGGCCTGCGCCCGACGATCCTGTTCACGATCGTGGTCTCGACGATCGGCGCGGCCCAGCTCTTCGGCGAGCCGCTGCTCTACCACAACGGCCTGCCCGACGGCGGCACGCAGAACCAGTACCAGACCCTCGGGCTCCTGATGTACCAGCAGGGCTGGGCCAACGACCGGCTCGGGCTCGCCTCGGCCACGGCCTGGACGATGTTCGTGATCATCGTGGTCGCGGTGCTGGCCAACCTGGGGCTCGCCCGCCGGCGGCGCGCGAGGGTGCGGCTGCGATCGACGCGCCGCTCGAGCTCCACGCGTCCGTCCCGGTGCGACGCAAGCGGCGCCGATGGCGGCGCCGGTCGCCAGCGCGACGGCAGCCGGGTCACCTACGCCCTGGTCGCCCTGGTCACCCTGGTCTCGGTCTTCCCGCTCTACTACACGATCGTGATGGCCTCGCACACCAACGCCGAGATGGCCGCCGCGCGCCCGCCGATCCTGCCGAGCCTGGCCGTCTTCGACAACCTGAAGGACGCCCTGCGAGCTCGCGCCGCTCAACCAGCGGCCTGGTCAACTCGCTGATCGTCTCCGGCGCGGTGACGGCCGGCACCGTCGCGCTGTGCACCCTGGCCGGGTTCGCCTTCGCCAAGCTGCGCTTCCGCGGCTCCAACCTGCTGCTGGCGTTCTGCATCGCCACGATGATGGTGCCGATGCAGATGGGGGTCATCCCGCTGTACATGCTGATGGCCCGGATCGGCCTGGCCGGGCACCTCGCGGCGGTGATCCTGCCGACGCTGGTCACGGCGTTCGGCGTCTTCTTCATGCGCCAGTACATCGCGAGCGCGGTGCCCGACGAGCTGATCGAGGCGGCCTACATCGACGGCGCCGGGCCGTTCCGGGTGTTCTGTCTCGATCGTCGTGCCCGCCGTACGGCCGGCGATGGCGGTGCTCGGCGATGCTCACCTTCCTGACGGCGTGGAACGACTTCTTCTGGCCGATCATCGTGCTCAGCTCGCAGAACCCGACGGTGCAGGTGTCCTTCCAGAGCCTGGCCACCGGATACGCCCCGCAGCAGTCGATCATCATGGCCGGCACCCTCTACGGCACCTCCCGGTGCTCGTCGTCTTCGCGCGTCCTCGGCCGGCAGATCGTCGGCGGCATCATGCAAGGAGCAGTCAAGGGATGACCACACGCAGCGTTCCCCGAAGGATTCAGTCTGGGGCGTCGGCACCGCGGCGTACCAGATCGAGGGGGCGGTCGCCGAGGGCGGTCGCGGCCCGAGCATCTGGGACACCTTCACCCACACGCCGGCAACGTCGACGGCGGCGACACCGGCGACATCGCCTGCGACCACTACCACCGGTGGCCCGAGGACCTCGACCTGATCGCCGACGCTCGGCCTCGCGTCGTACCGCTTCTCGGTGGCCTGGCCGCGGGTCCATGCCGGACGGGCGGACGGTCAACAGAAGGGTCTGGACTTCTACCGGCGCCTCGTCGACGGCCTGCTCGAGCGCGGGATCCGGCCGCTGATGACGCTCTACCACTGGGACCTGCCGCAGGCGCTCGAGGACGCAGGGCGGCTGGCTCGAGCGCGACATCGCCGACCGGTTCACCGACTACGCGCTGGTGATGGGCAAGGCGCTCGGCGACCGGGTGCCCGCCATCACCACCCTCAACGAGCCCTGGTGCTCGGCCTACCTCGGCTATGCGACCGGTGAGCACGCCCCCGGGATCGCACCGACAACGCGCTGGCCCTGCGCGTGGCGCACCACCTCAACCTCGCCCACGGCCGCGCGGCTACCGCCCTGCGCGGCGTGCGTACCCGCGGACGTCGAGCTGTCGGTCACCCTCAACCTGCAGCACGTCGACGCGGCCTCCGACTCACCCGAGGACCTCGCGGCGGCCGAGCACGTCGACGCTGTCGCCAACCGGATCTTCCTCGACCCGATGCTGCGCGGGCAGCTACCCCGAGGACCTGTTCGAGGGAACCGCGCACCTCACCGACTGGTCGTTCGTGCGGGACGGCGACGAGCGCGGAGATCGCGAGCGCCGATCGACTTCCTCGGCGTCAACTACTACCACCCGCCGTGGTCGCCGACGGGCCGGACGGCAAGCCGTGGCCCGGCACCGACCGGCGTCCACCAGGTCGGAGCGACCCGGCCCCGCGCACGGTGATGGGCTGGCCGATCCAGCCCTCGGCTCTCACCGACCTGCTGCTGCGCGTGCAGCGCGACTACGCCGTGCCGATGGTGATCACCGAGAACGGCATCGCCTGCGCCGACGTGGTCGAGGACGGCCGGGTCCACGACCCGGACCGGATCGCCTACCTGCACGACCACCTCGCGGCCACCCTCGACGCGGTGGAGCGGGCGCCGACGTGCGCGGATACTACGTCTGGACCCTGCTCGACAACTTCGAGTGGGCGTGGGGCTACGACAAGCGCTTCGGCATGGTGCACGTCGACTTCGACGACCAGGTGCGCACGGTGAAGGACTCGGCCCTCTGGTACGCCGACGTGGTGGCCCGCCACGGCTTGTCCGACGACCCTGGGACTTCGCCCCGCAGGGCGAGCCAACCAGAAGCGAGGGTCTGAGCGTGGCTGGTGTCGTTCGAGTCGGCGCAGCGCTGGTACCCGGGGACCGACACCCCCGCGGTAGCCGGCATCGACCTGGAGATCGCCGACGGTGAGTTCATGGTGCTCGTCGGCCCATCCGGGTGCGGCAAGTCGACGACCCTGCGGATGCTCGCCGGGCTCGAGCAGGTCGACGAGGGCCGGATCCTGATCGGGGACCGCGACGTCACCGCGCTGGCGCCCAAGGACCGCGACATCGCGATGGTCTTCCAGAACTACGCCCTGTACCCGCACATGACGGTGGCCGAGAACATGGGCTTCGCCCTGAAGATGTCCAAGATGCCGGCGGCCGAGCGGAGCCGACGGGTTGCCGACGCCGCCCGGATCCTCGGCCTCGAGGAGTTCCTCGAGCGCAAGCCCAAGGCGCTTTCCGGCGGCCAGCGCCAGCGGGTGGCCATGGGTCGCGCCATCGTCCGCGAGCCGCAGGTCTTCTGCATGGACGAGCCGCTGTCCAACCTGGACGCCAAGATGCGGGTGCAGACCCGCACCGACATCGCGCGCCTGCAGGCCGAGCTCGGCATGACCACGGCCTACGTCACCCACGACCAGGTCGAGGCGATGACGATGGGCGACCGGGTCGCCGTGATGCACGCTCGGGGAGCTCCAGCAGGTGGACACCCCGCTGGCGCTCTACGACCGCCCGGCCAACCTCTTCGTGGCCGGGTTCATCGGCTCGCCGCAGATGAACCTGCTCGAGGCCACGACCACCGACGACGGCCGGGCCCGGATCGGCGACTACCCGGTGCCCGTCGACCCGACGGCCGCGCACACGATGCGTGGGCGCGTCACGGTCGGCGTACGACCGGAGGCGTGGCGGGTCGTCTCCGCCGATGCCGGGGGGCTGCCGATCAAGGTGACCGTCGTCGAGGAGCTCGGCGCCGACAGCTTCATCTACGGCACCAGTGACATCGAGGGCACCCCGAACAACCTGACCGTCCGGATCAGCGCCCGCGGGACCGTTCGCAAGGGCGACGTCCTGCACGTGACCACCGACCCGGCCAACGTGCACGTCTTCGACACCGGGTCCGGCGCGCGGCTCAGCGCCTGAGCCCGGCCGGGCGGGCGGGCGCCGCCGACACGCGAACGGGCCCGGGGGATCCCGGGCCCGTTCGTCGTGGCTGCGTCCGGCTCAGGCGTTCGCCTCGGCCGCGTGCTTGCCCGCGGTCACCGCCGGGGAGGTGCCCATGTTCTCCGGGTCGACGGTGAGGTTCATCCCGCTGTCCGGGTCGAACAGGTGGATCTTCGAGGCGTCGACCCAGATCTCGGCCTCGTCACCCTCCGCGATCCGGCTGGCGCCGTCGAGCGAGATCACCATCTGGGTGCGCATCGCGTCGCCGTCGAGGTCCTTCTCCAGCTCCAGCAGATGCTTCTTGACCTCCTCGGGCGCCTCGAACGGCACGTAGGCGTAGGACTCGTTGCCGAGCCACTCCACGACGTCGACGGTGGCCCGGAAGGTGGTGCCGCTGGGGTTGTCCATCACCGAGGCGTCCTCGAAGTGCTCGGGACGGATGCCCGCGATCAGCAGGCCCTTGCCCTTCGCCTTCTCGGCCTGGGCCGCGGAGATCTCGACGTCGCCGAACGGCAGCTTGACCGAGGTGCCCTCGACGGTCGCCGGCAGGAAGTTCATCGGCGGGGAGCCGATGAAGCCGGCCACGAACAGGTTGACCGGGTTGTTGTACAGCTGGCGCGGGCTGGCCAGCTGCTGGAGGATCCCACGCTTGAGCACCGCGACCCGGTCGCCCAGCGTCATCGCCTCGGTCTGGTCGTGGGTGACGTAGACCGTCGTGATCCCCAGGCGCTTCTGCAGTCGGGCGATCTCGGTGCGCATCTGCCCGCGCAGCTTGGCGTCGAGGTTCGACAGCGGCTCGTCGAAGAGGAAGGCGTCGGCCTGGCGGACGATCGCCCGACCCATCGCCACCCGCTGGCGCTGGCCACCGGAGAGGTTGCCCGGCTTGCGCTCGAGGTGCTCGTCCAGCTCGAGGGTCTTGCTGGCGTCGCGGACCTTCTCGTCGATCTCCTTCTCCGGCACGTCGCCCTTGAGCCGCAGCGGGAAGGCGATGTTCTCGTAGACGCTCAGGTGCGGGTAGAGCGCGTAGTTCTGGAAGACCATCGACAGGTTGCGGTCGCGCGGCGCGAGGTCGTTCATCCGCTTGCCGCCGATCACCATGTCGCCGGAGGTGATGTCCTCCAGGCCCACGATCATCCGCAGCAGCGTCGACTTCCCGCAGCCCGATGGGCCGACCAGGATCACGAACTCCCCGTCGGCGACGTCGATGCTGATGTCGTTGACGGCGGGGAAGCCGTCGCCGTACTTCTTGACGATGTTCTTCATCTCGATGGAGGCCATGGGATCAACCCTTCACTGCGCCGGAGGTCAGTCCGGACACGATCTTGCGCTGGAAAAGCAGGACGATGATGACGATCGGGACGGTGACGACCACGGAGGCGGTCGCCAGCTGGCCGTACGGCGGGTTGAACGGGTCGGGCCCGACGAAGTAGGACAGCTGGGCCGGCACCGTCCGGGAGCCGGTGGTCGTGGTGAGCGAGATCGCGAGCACGAACTCGTTCCAGGCGAAGAAGAAGGTCAGGATCGCCGCGGTGAACACGCCGGGTGCGGCGAGCGGGACGATCACCTTGCGGAAGGCCTGCCACGGAGGTGGCGCCGTCGACCTGGGCCGCCTGCTCCATCTCCCACGGGATCTCGCGGAAGAACGCCGACAGGGTCCAGATCGCCAGCGGCAGGGTGAAGGACATGTAGGGGATGATCAGCCCGGGCCAGGTGTTGAACAGGTGCAGGGTGCGCCACATGTCGAACAGCGGGCCGACCAGCGCGACCACCGGGAACATCGCGATGGCCAGGGCCAGCGAGAGCACCAGCCGTTTGCCCTTGAACTCGAGCCGGGCGATCGCGTAGGCCGCCAGCGTCGCGAAGATCACCGCCAGCACCGTGGCGATCAGCGAGATCCCGAGCGAGTTGCGCAGCGCGGCCAGGAAGTCCGGGTTGGCCAGGATGTCGCGGTAGTTCTGCAGGGTCCACTTCTTGGGCAGGAACTGCGGGCTGCCCGCGGCGGTCTCGTCGACCGACTTGAACGACAGCGAGATGATCCACACGACAGGCAGCAGGCACCAGATCAGGATCACGACGAACCCGGCAGCGGTGCCGAAGCCCTTGCGCGCGCCCATCAGCCCTCACCCCTTGCCTGGGCCAGGTCGACCCTGAACAGCTTGACGATCCCGAACGCGAGCAGCAGCACGGTCAGGAACAGCAGCACCGAGAGCGCCGAGCCCAGCCCGAGCTGGAACTGCTCGATGACCTGGGTGTAGGTCAGGAACGACGACGACGCCGTGCCCTGGGCGCCCTTGGTCATCACGAAGATGTTGTCGAAGATCCGGAACGCGTCCAGCGCCCGGAACAGCACCGCGACCATGATCGCGGCCTTCATGTTGGGCAGGATCACCTTGAACAGCCGCTGGAAGAAGGTGGCCCCGTCGACCTGGGCCGCCTCCAGCATGTCCTCGCTGACCTGGGAGAGCCCGGCCAGAAGCAGCAGTGCCATGAACGGCGTGGTCTTCCAGATCTCCGAGACCATGATCGCGAACATCGAGGTGCCGTAGGCGCCGAACCAGTTGGTGTCGGCACTGATCCCGGGCAGCCAGGCGAAGGCCGAGTTGACCCAGCCGTTGTTCAGGCTGAACGTGAACTGCCAGGCGAAGGCCGAGACGACCGTGATGATGCCGTAGGGGATCAGGATCGCGGTGCGCATCACGCCCCTGGCGAAGATGATCCGGTGCATCACCATGGCGAAGACGAAGCCGATCACCAGCTCGACGGCCACCGTGACCACCATGATCATCACGGTGTTGAGAGTGTCCTTCCAGAACAGCGAGTCGGTGAGGATCGTGGCGTAGTTGCCCAGCCAGACGAACTGCTTGTCGTCCGGCGTGGTCAGCCGGTACTTGAACAGCGAGAGGTAGAGCGCCTGGGCCATCGGGTAGGCGGTGACGAGCACCATCAGGATGACCGCCGGGGCGACCAGGCGCAGGCCCAGCCGGTTCTCGGCGACCGCGCGGTCGCTGGCGTGCGGCTTCTTGTCGCGCGACTTGTCGTCCCGCTTCGGCTCGGCGGCGACCGTGGTGCTCATGCCTCACCCCCGGTCGTCGGCCGGGACGTCGCTCGGTGCTCCGGTTGTGGGTTCACAGCAGCTTGGTTCCCTTCAGGATGTCCTCGATGAACTTGGCTGACTTCGCGGGCGTGTTCTGGTTCACCGAGCTCGGCGGGTGCCACGTGCTCTGGATCGCTCCGGAGATGTCGCTCCAGTACGGCGTGATCGAGCGAGGAGCCGCGCGGCCCAGGCTCTGACGCCACAGCGTCGAGCAGGCTCGCCGGGTAGATCTTCTTCAGGGCCTTGTCGTCGTAACCCGCCGAGCTGGCCGGCATGTTGCCGGTCTTGACGGCGTCCAGGGCCTGGTTGGCCGGCTTGGTGATGCACTTCGATCGCCGCCAGCGCGTCCTTGGGGTGCTTGGTGATCTTGCTGGCCCCGAGGCCGATCCCACCGAAGGGCGGCTCGGAAGGCTTTGCAGGCGACCGTGCGCGGGTAGGGCGCGAAGCCGATGTCCTTCTTCACGTCCGGTTGGGTGGCGTCGTAGTTCTGCCAGATATAGGTCCAGTTGACCAGGAAGGCGCCGTTGCTCGGAGCCGAACGTGGCGCCGGCCTGACCCTCCTGGGCGATGGAGAGGTCGGCGGGCGCCGCCTTCGACCTGGCCAGCTTCTCGACGATCGCGGCCGCGTCGTCCCCGGCCTTGGAGTTGATGTCGATGGTGGCGTCGTCGCCCTTCTCGACCTTGCTGACCAGCTGGCCGCCGGCCCCGGAGACCAGAGCGTTGATCCACACGACGTAGCCCTCGTACTTGTTGGCCTGCACCGCGACGGTGCCGCCGTTCTTGGAGGCCGAGTCGATGATCTGGTCCCAGGTGACCGGCTTGCTCATGTCGATGCCGGCCTTCTTGACGAACGACTTGCGATACCACAGCACCTGGACGTTGGACCAGAACGGCGCGACGACGAGGTTGTTCTTCCAGGTCGCCGCTTCGGTGGCCCCGTCGAACGACTGGTCCTTGAGCGAGCTCTGGAACGAGTCCGGAAGCGGGAGCAGGTAGTCCGCGTTGGCGAACTCCGCGGTGAAGGCCGGGTCGATGCTCATCAGGTCGATGCCGGTGTCGCCCGCGGCGAGACGGCGGGCCAGCTGCACGCGCTGCTGGTTGGCGTCCTGGGGGAGCACCTGGGTCTTGATCGTGTACTGCGGCGTGCTGCAGGCGGCGGCCACGGCGTCCTGGCCGCCCGCGTCCGGGTTGATGTACCAGTTCAGCGTGGTGCCGGACGATCCGCAGGCGGCGAGCACGCCACTGGCGAGCGACGCGGCCGCGAGCGCGGCGACGGCGTTGCGCGCTCGCCTGCGTGGCCGGGGACGTGTGGGTCTCATGTGACTCCCTGTCGAGCGTGTGGTCCGAGTCACACTAGCGACCCGACGTGCAGGTGGTGCAAGGGTCCGGTCCGGGTCGGCATGCATTCGTTATCGAGCCGCTCCGAGGCGTGGACGGTGCGTGTGCTGCGTCACCAGCGGGTGACTCCGGTCACAGTAGTCACTGCCGCGGCGATAGCGGAAGGGCGGTGCTGAATCCATTCATCAGTGCCGCCACGCGTGGGAGCGAAGGCCTGAACGCCCCGGCGGTCCGGATCCGCCGCGCGTCTCACTGGTCGCGGCGCGGCAACCGCTTCCACGTGCGGTCCGGCACCGAGCGCACCGACGCACCCGGCATCAGCGGCATCGGCACGAGCACCTCACCGGCCGGTGGGGGCTCGGCAGCCAGCAGCAGCTCCACCGCGCGGGCACCGAGCTCGGTGAACGGGATCGCCACGGAGGACAGCTCCGGTCGCAGCCAGGTGGCCAGGCCGGAACCGTCGAAGGAGACCACCGACACGTCACCGGGCACGTCCAGCCCGTGCGCTGCCAACGCCTGGTAGGCCCCCATCGCAATCCGGTCGTTGAGGCAGATCAGTCCGGTCGGGCGCTCGCCCGCAGCCAACCGGGCGGCGACAGCGTCATGAGCGGGGCGCACCTCCCAGGCGCACGGCACGACGCCGGCCAGAGTGCTCCCCGACTCCCTCAGCTCGGCATGGATCCCGCGCATCCGGCGCAGTCCGGCGATGGCGTCGACGCTCGGGTCCTCACCCACGACGTAGAGCCGCTCGGTGGCGAGCGCGCCGAGCACGGTGCGGGCGGCGAGGCGGCCGCCCTCCATCTCGTCGGGGACCACGCAGGCCAGCTCGCGGCCGGGTTCGGTGCAGTTGAGCAGCACCAGTCGGGAGTCGCGCAGTGACTCAGGGACATCCACCCGGCGTGCGCTCAGGGTGGCGTAGAGGATGCCGTCGACCCGGCGGTCGAGCAGCTCCTGGATCAGCTGCTGCTCGAGCTCCGAGTCTGCTCCGGTCTCGGCGATCACGACCAGGTGGTCCCGTGCCCGGGCGGCGGCGGCAGCGCCGCTGAGCATCTGGCTCGCGTACTGCCCGCTCGCCACGTGGTCGGAGAGGATCCCGATCGTTGCCGTGCGGGAGGTCCGCAGGCTCCGGGCGTTGTGGTTGGGCCGGTACGAGAGCGCCTCGACCGCCGCAGACACCCGTCGGGCGGTGTCCGACGAGATCCGCATCGTCTCGGCCCGCCCGTTCAGGACGTAGGACGCCGTGGTCACGGAGACACCCGCCCGCACGGCCACGTCGGCCAGCGTGACGCGACGAGAGGGGCTCATCACCGATCTCCTCTCGTCCGGGCGGCGGCGGGTCTGTCGCCCCTCAGTGTGTGCCCCGGCCGCTGTGTTGTCGTCCCCCTCAGGGACTGGGGACGGCCCGGGCCGCGGCCCGGCGTACACCGGTGACGAAGGTCCGGTAGAGCGCGGGCGGCAGGTCGTGGCCCATGCCGCTGACCAGCACCAGCTCGGCGCCGGGGATGGCCGCCGCCGTCGCCCGGCCGCCGGAGCTGTGCACCAGCCGGTCGCTCAGGCCGTGGATCACGGTGACCGGGACGTCGAGCAGGCGCAGCGCGGCGGTGCGGTCGGGCTGGGTGAGGATCGCGGTCATCTGGCGCAGCACCCCGCTGCCGCTGATCCCACGGTCGAAGGTCTCCCCGGCCCGCTGGGCGCTCGACTCGGCGCTGTCGGGGTAGCCCGGAGAGCCGATCTGGCGCCAGGTCGCCCGGGTCTGCTCGACGTAGGCCGTCCGGTCGGCCGGGCGGCGACGCAGCAGCTGCGGGAACAGCGACGGGTCCTGGTAGCCGACCCGGCGGCGGCCCGTGGTGGACATGATCGAGGTCAGGCTGTGCACCCGCTCCGGGTGAGCGACGGCCATCGTCTGCACGATCATCCCGCCCATCGAGACCCCGCACAGGTGGGCGGAGTCGATGCCGAGGTGGTCCAGCAGGCCGAAGGCGTCATCGGCCAGGTCGGCGACGGCGTACGGCGCCCGGACCGGGAGACCGAGGAACGCGCGGACCAGCACCGAGCGGGTCACCCGGCCGTGCGCCCGGCTCGACCGTCCGGTGTCGCGGTTGTCGTAGCGGATCACGAAGAAGCCCGCCCGGACGAACATCTCGCACAGCGCGGGGCGCCACCACGTCATCGGCCCGCTCAGCCCCATCACCAGCAGCAGCGGCTCGTCGGTCGGGTCACCGTAGGTCTGGTAGCACAGCTCGACGTCGGCGGACAGGGGAGCGAACAGCTCCTCGGACACCGTCACCGGCCCGGGGTCGTGGGCGCTCGCGGGGCTGGGCATGACGGTCTCCTCGGGCTGCTCCAGGCTTGGTCTCCGGCGGATCTCCAGTGTAGGAAGGCGATCGGCGTCCGCCGACCCCGGTCGTCGGGAGGTGCGCAGTCGCGCCAAATGCTGTGCCGCGCCTCACATCGGAGGTACCGTCCCCGCCATGGGCAGCGCTCTGGGGGACTTCCTGACCTCGGCCGACTACGCCGGCCCGCGCGGCCTGGTCGCCCTGACCCGTGAGGGATCGGTGGCCGTCGAGCTCGCCCGTGGCACGCGCCGTCGACGGGTCGACCGTCGCGCCCGGCGGGGCGCGGCCTACGCCCGGGCCGGGCGGCTGCCGGTGGGCGGCCCGGTGCTGCTGGTGCCGGGATTCATGGCCGGTGACTGGAGCCTGCACCGGATGGCCGGCTTCCTGCGCGAGCAGGGGCTGCGCACCTACCGCTCGGGGATCAACGTCAACGCCGGCTGCACCACGGGTTCGGGGGACGACCTCGAACGCCGGGTCGAGCGGATCGCCGAGCGTCGGGGGACCCGGGTCTCCATCGTCGGCCACAGCCTCGGCGGCATGCTGGCCCGCGCCCTGGCCGCGCGTCGCCCCGACCTGGTGGCGGGCATCGTCACCATGGGCAGCCCGGTGCTCGCGCCGGCGGCCGTGCACCAGACGCTGGGTTGGAACGCCGCACTGCTGACCCGGCTCAGCGACGCCGGCTTCGGCGGGCTGATGAGCTCGGACTGTGTCGCCGGCGTCTGCGCCCGCGAGAGCTTCGAGATGCTGCAGGCGCCGATGTCCGCGGAGACCGGCTACACCGCGATCTACTCGCGACGCGACGGCATCGTCGACTGGCACAGCTGTCTCGACCCCTACGCCGACCACCGGGTCGAGGTACGCACCAGCCATATCGGGATGGCGGTCGACCCGGTCGTCCTCGACCACGTCGCCGGCGCGCTGCACGACCAACGGGTGGCCCGGCTGGACTCTTCGGCCGCGCAGGAGCCGAGCAGCGAACGGCTCGACGTCGGGCACGGCGCCGGCGCCTGAGCCCGGACCCGGACCGGGTACCACCTAGTCCGGCCAGTTCCCCGGCAGGTCGCCGGGCACCGGCGGGTCGGCACCCGGCCGCGAGCACGTGATCGCCGCCGCTGCCGCCGCTCCCGTCAGCAGCCGGACGATGCTGGCCTCGTCGGCCGGGACCCCGGAGGCGCCGTACGCCGAGAAGGCGCCGTCGGCGGACAGGATGGCGAGCAGCGCGGACATGAAGGAGTCGCCCGCGCCGACGGTGTCGACGGTCTCGACGACGGGTGCCGGGACGCCTACCTCGAGGTCCGCGGCGTAGCCGACGGATCCCGCGGCACCGTGCGTGACGATCACCAGCTCCGTGCGCTCACCGGTGAGCAGGACCCGGGCGATGTCCCCGGGATCGGCGCCCGGCTGCATCAGCGCGACGTCCTCGTCGCTCATCTTGACCAGCGTGGCCCGGTCGGCGAGCGCGACCACGTCGGTCCAGGCCGACTCGGCGCTCTCGACGAAGGCCGGTCGCAGGTTGGGGTCGTAGCTGACGAACACGTCGCGCCCCCACGCCTGGTCGACCAGGTCGAGCACGCTGGCGCGACCGGGGTCGAGCGCCGTGCCCAGGGACCCGACGTGCAGGGCGTCGCAGGGGGGCAGCTCGTGGTGCGGCAGGCTCCAGTCGAGATCGAACTCGTAGCTCGCGGCGCCGCTCGGGTCGAGGTGGGCCGTGGCGGTGCTGGTCCGTCCGGAGGGGTTGGCCGAGACGATCACCTCGACCTCGCTGGCCTCCAGGTGCGCGAGGATCCGTCGACCTCTCTCGTCGGGGCAGAACTGGGTCGAGCAGCGCGGTCGCCTCGTCGAGCCGGCCCAGCCCGACCGCGATGTTCAGCGGACCGCCGCCGACCCGCTCGTCGGGCGTGGCACCGCCCACCCGCTCGACGATGTCGACCAGGGCCTCGCCCGCGACCACGATCATCGCTCGACCTCCGCCCGGCTCACTGCTCGACGTCGGCGTACGCCGTCAGCTTGCCGAGGCGGTGGTCGGAGTGGATCGAGCGGATCGTCCCGCTGCGCGAGCGCATCACCAGGGAGTGGGTGCTGGCTCCGCCGCCGCGGTAGCGCACGCCCTGCATCAGCTCGCCGTCGGTGATCCCGGTCGCGACGAAGAAGCAGTCGTCGCCCGAGACGAGGTCGTCGGTCCCCAGCACGCGGTCGAGGTCGTGGCCCGCCGCCTCGAGCGCGCGCTCCTTCTCGGCGTGGTCGCGGGGCCACAGCCGGCCCTGGATCACCCCGCCCATGCACTTCATCGCGCACGCGGTGATGATCCCCTCCGGGGTCCCGCCGGTGCCGAGCAGCAGGTCGATCCCGGTGTCGGGACGCGCCGCCATGATCGCTCCGGCGACGTCGCCGTCGGAGATGAACTTGATCCGCGCGCCGGTCCCGCGGATCTCGTCGACGATCTGGTCGTGGCGCGGCCGGTCGAGCAGCACCACGGTGACGTCCTCGGCCGCCTTGCCCTTGGCCTTGGCGACCAGGTGGACGTTCTCAGCGACGGGGTGGCGGATGTCGACCACGTCGGCCGCCTCCGGCCCGGTGACGAGCTTCTCCATGTAGAACACCGCCGACGGGTCGTACATCGAGCCGCGGGGCGCGGCGGCGAGCACCGCGATCGCGTTCGTCATCCCCTTGGCCGCGAGCGTCGTACCGTCGATCGGGTCGACCGCGACGTCGCACTCGGGACCGGTGCCGTCGCCGACGTCCTCGCCGTTGAAGAGCATCGGGGCGTTGTCCTTCTCGCCCTCACCGATGACAACGACGCCGCGCATGCCGACGGTGCCGATCATCACCCGCATGGCGTTGACGGCCACCTCGTCGGCGCCGTTCTTGTCGCCGCGCCCGACCCAGCGCCCGGCGGCCATCGCGGCGGCCTCGGTCACCCGGACCAGCTCGAGGGCCAGGTTGCGGTCGGGGACGGAGTCCGCGACGGTGAGCTCGTCCGGGATCAGTGAGTCGGCCATGGGGGGATGGTAACGACTGCGATGACGCACATCCTCAGCCGTGGCCGGCGGCGATGACCTCGACGTCGGTGGCCTTCACGCTCGCCCACACCCGCGCGCCCGGAGCCAGGCCGAGCTCGACGGCCGCGGCCGCGGTGACGTCGGCGACGAGCTCGGGAGGTGAGAGCTGCACCCGCACGGCGTTCGTCTGCGGATCGTTGGCGGGGGCGACGCGGTGCACCGTGACCGGCCAGCGGTTGCGGGCCGAGCCGGACGGCTCGCTCGAGGTCAGCGTGACCGCGCTCGGTGCGAACGTGACCAGCACCGGACCGGTGGACTGACGTCCGCTGACCAGGCTGAGCCCGCTGTCGAGCGAGACGTCCGTGCCGGCACTGGTGCCGTGCAGGACGTTGCGCCCGACCAGGCGGGCGGCGTGGGCGGTGCCGGGTTGCGTGGCGACCACGTGCGGGGTGTCGTCCTGGGCGACGCGCCCGTCCTCGAGCACCAGGAGCCGGTCGGCGAGGGTGAGGACGTCGACGGCATCGTGCGTGACCAGCACGGTCACCCCGTCGAAGTCGCGCAGGTGCCGGTCCAGCTCCTCGCGCAGCGACTGGGCGACCGCCACGTCGAGGGCGGCGAACGGCTCGTCGAGCAGCAGCAGCCGGGGCCCGGTCGCCAGGGCCCTGGCCACCGCGACGCGCTGGGACTGGCCCCCGGAGAGCTCGGACGGGCGCCGCATGGCGAGGTCGCCGACCCCGAGCCGGTCGAGCAGGTCCTGGGCCCGCTCGCGGGCCGCCCGGCGTCCGACGCCGCGCGAGCGTGGACCGAAGGCGACGTTCTGCAGGGCGCTGAGGTGAGGGAACAACGCGTGGTCCTGGTGCACCAGTCCGACCGCACGCTCGTGCGGGGGCCGCCCGTCCCAGGCCCGGCCGTCGACCGAGACGGAGCCGGCGTACCCGATGGTGCCGGCGAGGGCACGCAGCAGGGTGGTCTTGCCGGCGCCGTTGGGCCCGACGAGGGCGATCACCTCGCCGGCACCGGCGACGAGGCCGGCGTCGAGCAGGTGGTCCGGGCGGGCCACGCGGACGTCGGCGGTCAGCACGCTCACGGTCGGCCGCCGAGGGCGCCGCCGGTGAGCCAGCGCTCGCGCAGCGAGACCAGCGCGAGCACGCACACGGCCAGCAGCACCACGCTCAGCGCCACGGCGGTGTCCCGGTCGCCCTGGAGCTCGGTGTAGACCGCGTTGGGCATGGTGCGGGTGGTGCCGGGGTAGTTGCCGGCGAAGGTGATGGTGGCGCCGAACTCGCCCAGCGATCGCGCGAACGCCAGGACCGCTCCCGCGGCCAGTCCGGGCACCGCCAGCGGCAGGGTGACCCGGCAGAAGGTGCGCCAGCGGTCGGCCCCGAGGGTCGAGGCGGCAGTCTCCAGCGACTCGGGCACCGCCCTGAGCGCTCCCTCGGCGCTGATCACGAAGAACGGCATCGACACGAAGGTGTGCGCGACCACGACGGCGGCGGTGGTGTAGGGCACGGTGATCCCGAACGCGGCATCCAGGGGCTCTCCGACGAGGCCGGTGCGTCCGAGTGCGGCGAGCAGCGCCACGCCACCGACGACCGGGGGCAGCACCAGCGGCACCGTGACCAGGCCGCGCACCAGCCGCCGGCCGGGAAAGTCGGTGCGGGCCAGCAGCCAGGCCAGTGGCAGGCCGAAGAGCACGCACAGCACCGTCGCCGCGACCGCGGTGAACAGCGAGAGCCACAGGGCGTCGCGGGCCTCGGGGGCACTGACCACGGACCAGAAGCGGGACCACGGGGTGACGGCCAGCAGCGCCACGATCGGGACGATCAGGAAGACCGCGGCCAGCACGGCCGGGACCAGCAGCCGCGCCGGCAGCCGGCCGCGGGCCGGGCGGTGCGCCAGGCCTGGGGTCACTTGGCTCCGAAGCCGGCCGTCTTGAAGACCCGCTGCCCGGCCGAGGACTGCATCAGCGTGATCCAGTCCTCGGCCAGGCCCTTGGCCCTGACGTTGCTGGTCTCGGCCACCCAGTAGGTGTTCGGGTCGGCCGCGGCTCCGGGCACGGTGAAGCCCTCCACCGCGTCACCGGCGGCCGTGACGTCGGTCTGGTACACGAACCCGGCGTCGGCCTCGTTCTCGGTGATCTTGGCCAGCACGGACTTGACGTCCACCTCCTGGCTCACCGGCTTGGCGCTCACCGCGTTGCTCTTGAGCAGCTTCTCGGCGGCCGCACCGCAGGGTGCCGTGGTGACGCAGGTGACGTACTTGACCCCGGACTTCTCGATGTCCGAGAACTTCGCGATCTTGGCCGGGTTGGCACTCGGCACGGCCAGGGTGACCACGTTGGAGGCGAACTGCTCGGGGTCGGTGCCGGTCCCGCCCTTGGACTTCGCGTCGTCCATGGTCATCTTGTCGGCGGTGGCGAGCACGTCACCGGGGGCTCCCTGCTCGGCCTGCTCGGCGAGCGTGGCCGAGGAGTCGTAGACCAGCTTGACCGTGACGCCCTTGTGCTCGGACTCGAAGGACTTCTTCAGCTGGTCGAAGGTCCCGGTCAGCGAGGACGCCGCGAGCACGGTCAGCGTGTCCGAACCGCCACTGCTGCTGGATCCGCTGTCGGACCCGCAGGCCGCCAGGCCGGTGGTGCCGAGCACGGTGACCGCGACGACGACCGAGCGAATCAGGGTCGAACGGGACAGGACGTTCTTCATCAGGGACGCTCCACGATTACGTTGGTCGACTTCACGGAGGCGATGGCTCGCACGCCCGGCGCGAGTCCGAGCTCATCGGCCGCGTCGCGACTCATCAGCGAGGTGACCCGGTGCGGGCCGCACATCATCTCCACCTGGGCCATCACGGTGTCGCGGCGGACCTCCGTGACGATGCCGGGCAACCGGTTGCGGGCACTCACGGCGCCGGCGCGACTGCGGGTGCGGTCGAGCTCGACCACGAGCGTGGCAGCGGTCCGGGCCAGGTCGGCGCCCTCGACGACGCGCAGGCCGTCCTCGGTGGACGCCTCGATCCGGCCTGAGTCGATCCAGCGACGAACGGTGTCGTCGCTGACGCCGAGGATCTCTGCGGCTTCGGGAACCCGGTAGCGAGGCATGGAGGTAGTTAACCTCACTTGCGGCGAAAGTTTGCGGTTAGACCCGCATCTGCGGGTATACGGCCGCCCTCCGTCAGAGAATGAGGCCTCCCCAGGCCCAGGTCAGCAGCACACCGAGCACGACTGCGACCGGCACGGTGAGCACCGAGACCCGGTGGAAGTCACGAGCCGACGCTCGCGCGCCGGCCGTGGTCAGGGTCCGGCGCCACAGCAGGTTGGCCAGCGATCCGGTCCAGGTCAGCGAGGAGCCCACGTTGAGTCCGACCAGGGTCGCCAGCACCGGCAGCGTCCCGAGCGGGGTGACCAGGGGGAGCAGCAGCAGCGTCGCGGGCAGGTTGTTCACCACGTTGGCCAGCACCGTCGCCAGCACGGCCAGCCAGATCAGGGCGGTCAGGCTGGACGGGTGACCCGGGATGAGCCGGCCGACCAGGTCACCGAGCCCGCCACGCGCGACCGCGTCGACCACGACCGCGAGCCCCAGGACGTAGACCGCGAACGACGGCTGCGCCGTGGCGAGGACCCGCCGGAACCGCCGCGGCGCGTCCGGCTCCCGACGTACGCCGACCGCGAGCAGGAGCACCAGCGCCGCGACCACGGCCACCACGGCCGACCCCCACGCGGCGCCGAGGCCCGAGGCGGACGCGACCACGAACCCCACCAGCATCAGCACCAGGACCACGAGCGGGAAGCGGGGCAGCGGACTGAGCACCCGTGGGCCCGGATCCTGCCGGTCGTCCGTCGGCGGACCGACGAGGTCGCCGCGGAAGAGCCGGCGGTGGGCGACGTACTCGACGCCGATCACGCCCAGCCAGGCCGGGGCCATCACCAGCGCGAACCGGGTGAAGGAGAGGTCGAGGCTGCGGATCGCGAGGAGCGTGGTCAGGTTGGAGACCGGCAGCAGCAGGCTGCTGGAGTTGGCCAGCCGGACGCACGCCGACAGGGCCGGGCGGGCCACGACGCCGGCGCTGAGCGCCGCCGCGAGCACGACCGGGGTCAGCAGCACGACGGTGGCGTCCAGGCTGAGGACGGCGGTCACCACGACCGCGACCGCGAAGGTGAGCAGCAAGAAGCGCTGGGGACCGGTGCCCCCGCGGCCGATGCGCTCGCCGAGCGCCCGGAACAGACCCAGGTCGGCGCAGCCCCCGGAGACGGCCAGGATCGCGACCAGGAACACGACGACGGGCAGGATCTGCAGACCCGCGTCGTAGGCCTGGTGCCACGAGGTCGCGGCGGTCGGCACGCAGGCCAGCGCGGCGATCAGCCCGGCGCCGGCCTCGATCCAGGCGGGGGTGTGCCGGAAGGCGACCACCAGCAGGACGACCAGGGCCGCCACGGTGACGACGGCGGTGGGCACGGGCCAACAGTAGGACTCGGGCCGACCCGCCCGGTCCCCACACGTGTCGGGGCGGTTGCGACAGATCGTGGCGTGAGCGAAAAGCCTGGGCGCTACGAACGCTCGCCCAACGCGCTGGTCGGCTCGATGCTGGTGGTGCTCGTCCTGGTGGTGGCCTTCGTCGGGTTCTCGAGGTTCTTGCGCGGCAACCAGGACAACACCGTGCCGAGCGTCGACTACACCGCAGCGGCCGAGCAGGCTCGTTCCGAGGGGCGTCTTGCGGTCGCCGCGCCCGACCCGATGCCGAAGGGCTGGCGTGCGACGAGCGCGCGCTACAGCGGTGGGTCGAGCCCGACCTGGCACATCGGCATCCTCACCAGCGCCAGGACCTACGTCGCCATCGAGGAGGCCCGCCGGTCGCCGGGCGAGATGGCCGCCGCGCACCTCGCCTCGAGTGCGCCGACGGGCCGGCACCACGTCGGTCGGCGGAGAGACCTGGAGCGCCTGGACGTCGGCCAAGGGTTTCGCGCTGACCCGGACGATCGGGCGGGAGACGCTCTACGTCGGGGGTCGCGCCGGCAAGCGGGCCACGCTGCAGCTGGCCGGGACGCTCGACCAGGGCTGAGGTCCGTGGAGCGGACTACCCGTCCCGCCGCGTCCTGCTCGTCCTGCTCGGCGTCGTCGCGCGCCGCGATCGCCTTCTCCAACCGGGTGCGGGCGCCGTCGAGCCAGGTCTGGCAGGCCGTGGCCAGCTCCTCGCCGCGCTCCCAGAGCGCGATCGAGTCCTCCAGGCCTGCACCGCCCTGCTCGAGCCGGCGTACCACCTCGACCAGCTGCTCGCGGGCCTCTTCGTAGCCCAGCTCGGCGGGCTTGTCCTCGAGCTCAGTCTTCGCTGGCATCTTCTTCTCCGGCATCGGGCGGTCCTTCCGGTGCGGTGGCGGGTGGGTTCGGTCGTCGGCGCTGATCCTGCCGTCCGCGAGCCTGATGTCGAGCAGCGTGCCGGTGCCCAGCCCGGCGGGATCGGTGACCACGGCCCCGTCGGGCCCTGGACCACGGCGTACCCCCGGCGCAGCGTGCTCAACGGCGAGAGGCTGCGCACCCGGGCGAGCCGGTGGTCCAGGTCGTCCGCCGCCCGGTCGAGGCGCTGGGTCAGGCACCGGTGGGCGCGTTCCTGCAGGGCCACGACCTCGGCGTACCGCTCGACCAGGGTGCCGCGCGGGTCGGCGAGCACCGGGCGGCTGCGCAGCGCGCCGACGAGCTGCTCCTCGCTCGGCCAGCCGGTGGCGGATCGCCAGCCGGCCGCGCTCGCGGGCCCCCAGCACCCGCTGCGCCTCTTCCGCCACGTCAGGCACGACGCGCTTGGCGGCGTCGGTGGGCGTGGAGGCTCGGACGTCGGCGACCAGGTCGAGCAGCGGGGTGTCCGGCTCGTGGCCGATCGCGGAGACCACCGGGGTGTGCGTGGCGAACACCGCCCGGACCACGGCCTCGTCCGAGAACGGCAGCAGGTCCTCGATCGCGCCACCGCCCCGCGCGACCACGATCACCTCGACC
This sequence comes from uncultured Actinomycetota bacterium, assembly GCA_963843875.1. Taxonomy (GTDB): domain Bacteria; phylum Actinomycetota; class Actinomycetes; order Propionibacteriales; family Nocardioidaceae; genus Marmoricola. The sequence continues at coordinate 989,050 of CAWJMC010000005.1, forward strand.
TCCGGGTCGGCATCGAGCCGCTGGAGGGCACCGATCACGTCGCGGGCGGCGTTCACGCCCTGCATCGCGGCGTACGTCGTACGGAAGCGGACGGCGGGCCAGCGCCGGCGTGCGTTCTCGAGCACGTCGCGCTCGGCGCGCCGATGCCCTGCGCGGTGACCAGGCCGACCGCCCCGGGCAGGAACGGGAGCCGGCGCTTGCGCTCGGCGGCGAAGAGCCCCTCCGCGGCGAGCAGCTGGCGGCGCTGCTCGAGCCGGGCCAGCAGCTCGCCGAGCCCGACCATCCGGATCTCGCGGGCCTGCAGGCTCAGCGAGCCGCGCGGGGCGTAGTACGTCGGCCGCGCCTGCACGACGATGCTCGCTCCCTCGACCAGTGGTGTCGCCAGCGCGTCGACGAGGGAGCGGGGCGCGGTGACCTGGATCGAGATGTCCGCGACGCTGTCGCGCAGCCCGATGAACACGGTCGCCATGCCCTGGCGCCGGCCGATCTGGGTGACCTGTCCCTCCACCCAGACCACACCGAGCCGCTCGACCCAGCTCCCGATGGCCTGCGCGATCGCCCGCACCGGCGCCGGCTTCTCCGGCGAGGTCTCCATCCGTTGCGTGGCCATGCCCGTGAGGCTAGGCGGTCGCGGGCTCCCTGACGCTGACCGGGCACATTTTCACGGCGTACGACGCTGACCGGGCACTTTTTCACAGGTGGGCTGGTGAATACGTGCCCGGTCAGCGCGCTGGAGCGTGAATACGTGCCCGGTCAGCGGTCCGTAGGATGGGGTTATGACGACCGATCTGGGTACGCCGTCCGTGCTGCCGGCCGATGACGCCGAGCGGGCGGTGCTGCTCGCCGCTCCTCGGGGCTACTGCGCCGGCGTGGATCGCGCGGTGATCACGGTGGAGAAGGCCCTCGACCTGTACGGCGCGCCGGTCTACGTCCGCAAGCAGATCGTGCACAACAAGCACGTGGTGAGCCGACCTCGAGTCGCGGGGCGCGATCTTCGTCGAGGAGATCGCGGAGGTTCCCGAGGGGAGCACGGTGGTGTTCTCCGCCCACGGCGTCTCCCCGCTCGTGCACGACCAGGCCCGCGACCGCGGGCTGAAGACGATCGACGCGACGTGCCCGCTGGTGACCAAGGTGCACCACGAGGCGAAGCGGTTCGCCGGCGACGACTACGACATCCTGCTGATCGGTCACGAGGGCCACGAGGAGGTCGAGGGGACCGCCGGTGAGGCCCCCGAGCACATCCAGCTCGTGCAGAGCCCGGCCGACGTCGACACCATCGTGGTGCGCGACCCGGAGAAGGTCGCCTGGCTCTCGCAGACGACGCTCTCGGTCGACGAGACCCTGGAGACGGTCGAGGCGATCCGCCGCCGCTTCCCCCGGCTGCTCGACCCGCCCTCCGACGACATCTGCTACGCCACCCAGAACCGTCAGCTCGCGGTCAAGGAGATCTCCGGCGACGCCGACCTGGTGATCGTGGTCGGCTCGGGCAACTCCTCCAACTCGGTGCGTCTGGTCGAGGTGGCGCTCGAGGCCGGCGCCAAGGCGTCGTACCGCGTCGACGACGCGAGCGAGATCGAGGAGTCCTGGCTCGAGGGCGTCGAGACGGTGAGCGTCACCTCGGGGGCGTCGGTGCCCGACGACCTCGTCGACGGCGTGCTGGCCTTCCTGGCCGAGCGCGGTTACCCGGACGCTCGGGCCGTGCACAGCGCCGAGGAGTCGTTGACCTTCGCGCTGCCCCCCGAGCTGCGTCGCGACCTCCGTGACGCTGGACGCACGGTCTAGAGCCGGCCCGGACAGGCCCGACCCGACATGGCTCGCTACTTCGACGTCCACCCGCACGACCCGCAGCCCCGGGCGATCAACCAGGTGGTGCAGATCCTGCGCGACGACGGGCTGGTGGCCTATCCGACCGACTCCGGCTACGCCCTCGGGATCAGGCTGGGCAACCGCGAGGGGCTCGACCGGATCCGGGACGTCCGCGACCTCGACCACCACCACCACTTCACCCTGGTCTGCAAGGACTTCGCCCAGATGGGCCAGCTGGTGCACCTCGACAACGCGGCCTTCCGGGCGGTCAAGGCGGCCACCCCGGGTCGCTACACCTTCATCCTGCCGGCGACCGCGGAGGTGCCACGGGCCTTCCTGCACCCGAAGAAGCGCACCGTCGGGGTGCGGATCCCCGACCACCGTGTGGTGGGTGCGCTGCTCGGCGAGCTGGGTGAGCCGCTGCTCTCCTCGACCCTGATCCTGCCCGGGCAGAGCGAGGCGATGACCCAGGGCTGGGAGGTCAAGGAGGAGCTGGATCAGAAGTTGGACGCCGTCTTGGAGGCCGGCGAGACGACCTCCGAGCCGACCACCGTGGTGGACTTCTCCTCGGGCGTGCCCGAGGTGGTGCGGGTCGGGGCCGGCGACCCGTCGAGGTTCGAGTAGTCCCGGCCTGCGTCGCGGTCGAGGGGCGCACCGGCGCCCCCGTGCACGGCGTACGGCGAGGCCCGACGCGCGGTGCGGTCGCGCCGGACCATCCGGATCCGGACCCGGATCCCGATCACGACGAGGACGTTGACGTCGGCGGCGAACAGAGCGCCCGAGTGGTGCGCGAGCCCGGCGACGAGCGCCTGCCCGATCCCGTCGTCGGCCCCGGCGACGGCGCCGGGCTGGACCACGGCGAGCACGGCGAGCACCCCGAGCAGCAGGAACGGCGGCAGCACGCCGACGGTGAAGAAGTCGCGTGGACGCACCGCAAGCGCGGCGGTGATGCCCACCAGCACGAAGCCGATGTCGAAGAGCGGGCCCAGGTGATCGAAGAGGGCCAGGTCGATCAGCACGATCGCGGCACAGCCGCCGGCCGCCAGCCAAGCCACCCGGCCGCCGGCGCTCTTGCCCTCTTCCCACAGGGTGGGTGCACTCACGACGCTCACGCTAGGTCGCCCGATTCGTCCGACGTGGCCGACGCGCCGGGACGGAGCCGGGCAGTGCTCACGCCCTAGGCGGAAGATAGTCGCCGCCGGTGCGGTTGAGCTGGGAGAGTAGGTGGAGTTTCAGGGGGTGCCGGGTGAAAGTGAGGGGGGCGGGGGCGAAGACGGGGGCAGGCGGAGTCGGCGGCTCCTCCGGGCGTCGAGCGGTGCTCGCAGGGACCGGCGGACCGCTCGCCCGGGTCGAGCTCCGGCAGCGGTTCGCGTGCGGGCGTGACGGCCTCGAGCAGCTCGATGGCCGAGAGCGGACGAGGCGCCTCGGTCACCGGCGTCGGCCGGGGGATCGGGGTCTCGCCGACTCCGGTCGCGGAGAGCTGTCGCGCGGTCACCAGCACTCGCGACTCCAGCGAGCCGACAGTGCGGTTGTAGGCCTCCACGGAGCCCTTCAGGGAGCGGCCGAGCTTGTCGAGGTGCTCGCCCATCACGCCCAGCCGGCCGTGCAGGTCGCGGCCGAGGTCGTGGATCTCCCGGGTCCGCTCGGCCAGGGTCGCGTGCGTCCAGCCCATCGCGACGGTGCGCAGCAGCGCGATCAGCGTCGTCGGGGTGGCCAGCACCACGTGCCGAGCGGCGGCGCGCTCGATCAGGTCCGGCTCGGCGTCGAGAGCGGCGGAGAGGAAGGCCTCCCCGGGCACGAAGAGCACCACGAACTCCGGGGTCTCCGGGACCGCGCGCCAGTACCCCTTCGAGGCCAGTGCGTCGGCGTGCGCCCGCAGCTGCCGGGCGTGCCGGGCCAGGTGCGTGCGGTGCTCGGTCGGGTCCTCGGTCGCGACCGCGTCGGCGAAGGCGTCGAGCGGCACCTTGGAGTCGACCACGATGCTGCGTCCGCCGGCGAGGTGGACGACGAGGTCGGGGACCAGCGTGCCGTCGTCGGTGCTGGTCCGGGCCTGCTCGGTGAAGTCGCAGCGGTCCACCAGCCCGGCCAGCTCGACCGAGCGCCGCAGGTGCATCTCGCCCCAGCGTCCGCGGACCTGGGGCTTGCGCAACGCCGTGGAGAGCATCCCGGTCTCGCGACGCAGCAGGTCGGTGCTGTGCCGGACGTCGTCGACCTGCTGGCGCAGCTGGCCCTGCCAGGACACGCCCTGGTGGGCGAGGTCCTGCACCCGCTCACCGAGCCGGTCGAGACCGAGCAGGACCTGGGCGGAGTCGACCTGTCCGGCGACGTACGACGAGCGTCCGCGCGCCCACAGCACGCCGTACGCGCCGCCGAGGACGGCACCGAGCAGCAGCCCGAGCAGGAGCACGAGGAGGAGCAGGGGAAGGGGCATGGGACCAGCGTGGACCACGCCACCGACAGTCTCAGGAGCCGACAGCGACCGTGCTCAGCGGATGGCCCTGCAGCCGGTGCGGGTCGGGCAGCCGGCGCCGGAGGTACAGGTGGACCAGGACCAGCACCGAGGTCAGCGCCGCGTAGACGCACCAGAGCGAGGCGAAGGCCTGGGTGTAGAGCAGGGCGACGGCGCTCAGGCCGACCAGGTTGAGCACGCCGAACCCGACGATCGAGGGGTAGCCCGAGAGCAGCGCCGGCCCGATCACCGCCACCACGTAGAGCACCGACCAGACCACGCCGTGCGACAGGTCGACGTGGTAGATCAGCGCGTGCGGCCGCTCCTCGATCCGCACCGGACCATCGAGCACCTCAAAGCTCATGTACGCCGCCACCGCGACGCCCAGCACCACGAAGGGTGCGACCCGCAGCCGGGCCCCGCGAGGCTCGAGCAGCAGCACCGCCAACGGCATCAGCACCGCCAGCGCGGGCAGGGCGAACAGGACGTAGGCCAGCGCGGCCGCGCTCGCCACCCCGGACGGGACGTCACCGTCCTGACCCGCCCAGACCAGCGACTCGACCAGCTGGTGCAGCGAGAACAGCAGCGGCAGCGCGGCGAACGCGATCTCGCGGGCGTGGCGCACCTCGCGCAGCGCGAGCACGCCGACGGGCAGGATCGCGACGCCGGCGACGAGGTCGGCCTGGACGGAGAAGCACACCTCAGAACGACCCTTCGTCAGGCACGTTCGAAGGCTAGTGCCCCGCTCTCGGCGTCGTCCGGCCGGCGTCCAGCCGGCCGGACCTGACGGCGGGCTCCCCGCCCGGGGTAGCCCTCGGCCCGACGCATGTCGTTGGTCCAGCCGGAGGGCGCACGAAGGAAGGGCGCGACCTCGAGCGGGACGAGCAGTCCTCAACCGATCGAGAAGTGCGTCGTCAGTCGAGCTCCACGACCACGGGCGCGTGGTCGGAGGCGCCCTTGCCGTGGCCGTCCGTCCCACCGCGCTCCTCGCGGTCGACGAAGGCACCGGTGACCCGCTCGGCCAGCGTCGCCGAACCCAGCACGAAGTCGATCCGCATCCCGCGGTTGCGCTCGTAGCGCTGGCGGTAGTAGTCCCAGTAGGTGTAGCTCCCGGGGTCGTCGGTGAAGGGTCGGGCCACGTCGGTCCAGCCGTCGTCGAGGAACGCCGCGAACGCCGCGCGCTCGGGTGGCGTGACGTGGGTGTCCTTGGCGAAGGCGGCGATGTCGTAGACGTCGGTGTCCTGGGGGGCGATGTTCCAGTCGCCCACGAGCGCCGTGGGCTCGCCCGCCCACGCCGACGCCGCCGCGCGGAGCCGGGCCAGCCAGTCCAGCTTGTAGGTGTAGTGCGGATCGTCGACCTTGCGTCCGTTGGGCACGTACAGCGACCAGACGCGTACGCCGCCACACACCGCCCCGATGGCGCGCGCCTCCGCGACCGCGGGGTCGCCGAACGCCGGCATCGCCTCGAAGCCGGTCGTGACGTCCTCGATCCCGACCCGGCTGATGATCGCGACGCCGTTCCACTGGTTGTAGCCGGCCGCCGCGACCTCGTACCCGGCGGACTGCAGGCCCAGCACCGGGATCTGTTCCTCGCGGGCCTTGGTCTCCTGCACCGCGAGCACGTCGATGTCGTGCCGCTCGAGGAATGCCTCGACCCGGTCGATGCGGGAGCGGATCGAGTTGACGTTCCAGGTGGCCAGGCGCACCCGCGCAGCCTAGGCGTTGCTCCCGGCCCGGCGGACAAAGCCCTGTAGCGTGCGCGCCATGACCTCGACGCCCGCGCCGGCGGCGCGCGTGGCCGCCGGTCTGGTCCACGCCTACACCGCCATCGGCTCGGTGCTCGCCCTGCTGATGGTGCACCTGTCCTACCGCGGCGACGTCGAGGCGGTGCTGTGGCTGTTCCTGGCCGCGATCTTCGTCGACGGCACGGACGGCTTCCTGGCGCGGCACTTCCGGGTCAAGGAGGTGATGCCGGGATTCGACGGCGCCCTGCTCGACAACATCGTGGACTACATGACCTACACGCTGGCGCCGATGGTGCTGCTGTGGGCCAACGGCTACCTGCCCGACGGGGTCTGGGGCGGGGTGGTGGCCGCACTGCCGGTGCTCGCCTCCTGCTACCAGTTCTGCCGTTCGGATGCGAAGACCGACGACCACTTCTTCCTGGGCTTCCCGTCGTACTGGAACGTCGTGGCCTTCTACGCGGTCGTCGGTGGGTTCGGCACCACCGCGACCGTCCTCGCGCTCCTGGTGTGCACGGTGCTGGTCTTCGTGCCGGTGAAGTACCTCTACCCCTCGCGCACCGAGAAGCTCTGGTACGCCAACATGACGCTGGCGGTGCTGTGGATGGTCGCGTACGCCGTGGTGGTCTCGCTGCTGCCCGGAGCGCCGCAGTGGCTGGTCGTGGTGAGTCTCGGCTACCCGGTCTACTACGTGATCGTCAGCCTGTGGCTGACCTTCTCGCCCACCTCGAACCGACGGGTCTCGCCCGCGGTCGGCTGAGCCGAGACGTGGCGGCGCACCTTCGGGCTGCACGTCCTTGTCAGGACGAGGGGTCTCTGCGAGTGTGAACGGCCAGGGACAACGCGTGCGACGTCCGCGCCCGTCCGGCACCAAGGGGGGCCGGGAGGGGGCACGAGGGCGGCGCCGCGTGCGGGGGGATGGGACCCGACCGGATTTCTGCCCGGGACGGTCTGCTCCAGACGGAGGTCCTCGAGCGGCCGGTACGGCGCCCGGGGGCCTTCGTCGGGCCCGGGTCCCGGGCCGGTAGGACATCCTGTCCTGATGGAACCCGTCCGCGAAGTCCTGCGCGCCAAGCTCGCCGAGATCGACGCCGAGTCGTCGGCGATGTCGGCTCCACCGACCGACACCGCGAACATCTCCTTCGGCAAGAGGGTCGGTGACGGCACCCAGATGGCGGTCGACCGGCTGGCCCAGGTGGCCGTGCACGACAAGCTCCAGCACACCCGCCTCGACGTCGTCCGCGCCCTGCAGAAGCTGGACGACGACAGCTACGGCACCTGCGACGTGTGCGGTGAGCAGATCCCGCCGCGCCGGCTCGAGGCCCTGCCCTGGGCGGTGCTCTGCGTCCGGGACGCCGCGCGCAGGTGAGAGCGCTCAGGTCCGGCTGAAGTAGTCGCCCGGCGTCACCCCGGTGGCGCCGCGGAAGGCCGCGACGAAGGCGCTCACCGACTCGTAGCCGACCCGTCCGGCCACCCGGGCCACGGGCTCACCGCTTGCGAGCAACGGCAGCGAGGCGCGCAGGCGGGCCTCGGTGCGCCACCGACCGAAGCCCATGCCGGTGTCCTTGCGGAAGGCCCGCGCCAGGGTGCGGGCGCTGGCACCGACCTGACGACCCCACTGCTCCAGGGTGCGCGGGTCGACCGGGTCCGCGGCCAGGGCGCGGGCGACGTCGAGGGCGCGCGGGTCCTCCGGCATCGGGGGGCCAAGCGTGGCGACCTCGACCCGTGCCAGGACGTCGAGCAGCACGGCCTCGGTCCGTCGCCGCTGGGCCGGCGGGAGCGCGTCGTCGAGGCGCGTGACCAGCTCGGCGACGAGCGGGGTCGCGGCCACCGGGGTGGGGCCCGTCCACCCGATCGCGGTCCGGTCCGGGTCGACGTAGACCGAGCGCAGGACCGCGTGCGTGGACGCCGAGGTCGCGTGCGGGACTCCCGCGGGGACCCAGAGCGCGCGCGAGGGGGGCAGCACCCACTGCCGTCCACTGATCTCGGTCGCGACGACGCCGCTCGCGGCCCAGACCAGCTGGTGGCGCTCGTGGACGTGGCGCGAGAACACCCTCCCGACCGGCATCACGAACGTGCCGACCAGCGCAGGTCCATGTCCGTTGAACGACATGAGACGGCACTCTAGTGACTTCCGGTCAGTCGGTGTGGCCCCTAGCGTCGTGGGAGTGCCGATGAACCAGAACCACGCCGACCTGTGCCCCAGCCCCGAGTGGGCGGCGTACCTGCACCGCGAGGTGCTGCCCGCCCTCACCGAGGGTCTCGAGCTCGGTCCCCGGATGCTGGAGATCGGACCCGGCCCGGGGGCGAGCGCCGAGTGGCTGCGACACCGCGTCGAGCACCTGGTGGCGGTCGAGCTCGACCCGACGACCGTCACCACCCTGCGTGAGCGGTTCGCGGCGACGAACGTCGAGGCGCTCCTGGGCGACGCCACGGACCTGGCGTTCGACGACGGGTCGTTCGACTCCGTCGGCTGCTTCACGATGCTGCACCACGTGCCGAGCACCACCTTGCAGGACCGGGTGCTGGCCGAGTCCCTGCGGGTGCTGCGGCCCGGCGGCACGATGATCGGTTCCGACAGCGTGCTGAGCACCGGTGGGCACGACTTCCACGCCGGCGACACCTACCTCCCGGTGGACCCGGGCACCCTGCTCACGCGGTTGCGGACGATCGGCTTCGGCGACGTGACGATCAGCGCCGGTGAGCACGAGCTCAGCTTCCGCGCCCGCAAGCCCGACCCCGGTCGAGACGACGTCTGGGAGCGTCCCTCCGACTGAGCCTCGGGCGGGGCTCGATTCGGCGTCGTGGGCCGACGTCAGGGACGATGGGCGACCAGATGGCACTCCTCGACGACGCCCGCGACGCGGGCCACGACCCGGACGCGCTGTACGACGCCTTCGAGACCTGGGTCGGTGAGCGCGGGTTCGAGCTCTACGAGGCCCAGCAGGAGGCGTTGCTGGAGGTCTTCACGGGCGCCAACGTGATCCTCTCGACGCCGACCGGCACCGGGAAGAGCCTGGTCGCGGTGGGGGCGCACCTCGCGGCGGTCGCCACCGGCCGGCGGACCTACTACACCGCGCCGATCAAGGCGCTGGTGAGCGAGAAGTTCTTCGCCCTGATCGAGGTCTTCGGCGCGGAGAACGTCGGGATGCTGACCGGCGACGCGTCGGTCAACGCCACGGCGCCGATCATCTGCTGCACCGCGGAGGTGCTGGCCAACCAGGCCCTGCGCGAAGGTGCGACCGCGGACGTCGGCCAGGTGGTGATGGACGAGTTCCACTTCTACGCCGAGCCCGACCGCGGCTGGGCCTGGCAGGTGCCGCTCCTCGAGCTCACCGGCGCGCAGTTCGTGCTGATGTCGGCGACCCTGGGTGACGTCAGCCGGTTCGTCGACGACCTGACCCGGCGCACCGGTCGCGCGACCGCGGTGGTGAGCAGCGCCGTACGCCCCGTGCCGCTGAGCTACGAGTGGGCGTTGACCCCGCTGCACGAGACCCTCGAGGAGCTGCTCAGCACCCACCAGGCCCCGGTGTACGTCGTGCACTTCACCCAGGCGTCCGCGCTGGAGCGGGCCCAGGCGCTGACCAGCGTCAACGTCGCCACCCGGGCGGAGCGCGACCGGATCGCCGAGACGATCGCGGAGTTCCGCTTCGCCGCCGGGTTCGGCAAGACGCTCTCGCGACTGCTGCGCCACGGCATCGGGGTCCACCACGCGGGGATGCTGCCGAAGTATCGCCGCCTGGTCGAGCAGCTCGCCCAGGCCGGCCTGCTCAAGGTGATCTGCGGCACCGACACCCTCGGCGTGGGGATCAACGTGCCGATCCGCACCGTGGTGTTCACCGGCCTGTCCAAGTACGACGGGCGGCGCCAGCGGATGCTCAAGGCCCGCGAGTTCCACCAGATCGCGGGTCGCGCGGGCCGGGCCGGCTTCGACACCGCGGGCACCGTCGTCGTGCAGGCCCCGGAGTACGCCGTGGAGAACGCGCGGCTGGTCGCCAAGGCCGGCGACGACGAGAAGAAGCTCAAGCGGGTGCAGCGCAAGAAGCCGCCCGAGGGTCAGGTGAACTGGACCGAGGAGTCCTTCGAGCGACTCGTCGCCGCCGCCCCCGAGCCGCTGGTCTCGCGGATGCGGGTCAGCCACGCGATGCTGCTCAACGTGATCGCCCGGGAGGGCAACCCGTTCGAGGCGATGCGCCGGCTGCTGCGGGACAACCACGAGGACGCCCGCTCCCAGGTCCGGCTGGTGCGCCGCGCGGTCCAGCAGTACCGCGCGCTGCTGGCCGCCGGGGTGGTCGAGGTGATCGACGCCGACGAGCAGGGCCGCACGATGCGCCTGGTCGAGAACCTCCAGCTCGGCTTCGCGCTGAACCAGCCGCTGTCGACCTTCGCCCTCGGCGTCTTCGACACCCTGGACCCGGAGCAGCCGACGTACGCCCTGGACGTGGTGTCGGTGGTCGAGGCCACCCTGGAGGACCCGCGCCCGGTGCTCGGCGCGCAGGAGCACAAGGCGCGCGGCGAGGCGATCGGGGAGATGAAGGCCGAGGGCATCGAGTACGACGAGCGGATGGAGCTGCTGGAGGAGGTCAGCTGGCCCAAGCCGCTCGAGGAGCTGCTGAGCCACCTCTACGAGGTCTACCGACGCAGCCACCCGTGGGTCTCCGAGGAGGCGCTCAGCCCCAAGTCGGTGGTCCGCGACATGTACGAGCGGGCGATGACCTTCGCCGAGTACGTCGCCTTCTACGGCCTCACCCGCTCCGAGGGGCTGGTGCTGCGCTACCTCGGTGACGCCTTCCGCGAGCTGCGCCAGACCGTGCCCGACTCGGTGCGCACCGAGGAGCTGGTCGACCTGACGGAGTGGCTGGGTGCCGTGGTGCGCCAGACCGACTCCTCGCTGCTCGACGAGTGGGAGGCGCTGTCCAACCCCGACGCGTCGGTGGTCGAGGCCGCCGAGGCCCGTCCCCCCGAGCCCGCCCGGATCACCGGCAACACGCGCGCCTTCCTGGTGCTGGTCCGCAACGCGATGTTCCGCCGGCTGGAGTGGGTGGCCCGGTGGCGTACGTCGGAGCTCACCGAGTCCTCGAGCTGGTCCGAGCAGGAGTGGGCCGAGGCGCTGGAGGCGTACTTCGAGGAGCACGCCGACATCGACACCGGCCCGGACGCCCGCGGTCCGCAGATGCTGGTGGTCGAGAAGTCGCCCACCGCGTGGCTGGTCCAGCAGATCGTCGGCGACCCCGCAGGTGACCACGACTGGCGGATCACCGCCACCGTCGACCTCGCCGCCTCCGACGAGGCGGGCGAGCTGGTCCTCGACGTGACCGGCCTGGTTCAGCTGTAGAGGTCGAGTTGGCCCTCGCGCCGGTCCGAGCTGGGCCTCGCGCCGGGGTCGTACCGGTGCCAGGCCCGACTCACGCCGGCATCAGGGCCAACTCGACGTGGGGCTACTGACCGACGGCGTCCGACGCAGTGGTGAGGCGATCGGTCTCCTCCGCGCTCAGCTCCAGCGCAGGTACGGCGAGCAGCGCCGGCAGCTGCGCGGGCCGGCTGACGCTGGCGATCGGGGCGGTGACCCCGTCCCGGCCGAGCAGCCAGGCCAGCGCGACGGTGGTGGGCTCGACGTCGTGGGCGGCGGCCACCTCGCGCAGCACGTCGACGACCGCGAAGGCCGCCTCGTCGGCGTACTTCTCCACGATGCTGCCGCGGCGCTCGTCGCTGGCCCGCCCGAGGTCGTCGAGGGAGTGGTACTTGCCGGTGAGCAGTCCGCTGGCCAGGCCCCAGTAGGGCAGCACCGCGAGTCCGTGCTCGACGGCGAGGGCCTGGCGCTGGTCCTCGTAGGACTGCCGACGCACCAGGCTGTACTCCGGCTGGAGCGCCACCGGGGCGCGGTAGCCGTTGGCCTCCGCGATCGTCAGCCACTGCGAGATCCGGTCCGGCTCGTAGTTGGAGATGCCGAGCTCGGCGACCTTGCCCGCGTCCACGAGCTCCTGGAACGTCGCCAAGGTGTCCTCGAGCGGGGTGTCGGCGTCGTCGTAGTGCGCCCACAGCAGGTCGAGGTGGTCGGTCTGCAACCGCTCGAGCTGCTCGTCGACGGCCAGCCGGACGGTCTCGGGGGCGAGGCCTCGGCGGTCGGGGTGCCGGCTGATCTTGGACATCAGGAACAGCTCGTCGCGACGCCCGGTCCGGTTCGACCAGCTACCGATGATCGACTCCGAGGCGCCCGCGCCGTAGGAGTCGGCGGTGTCGACCAGCCGACCGCCGGCGTCGACGAACGCGTCCAGGACCCGGTGCGAGGCGTCCTCGTCACTGGTCCAACCGAAGGGGTTGGCACCGAGCGCGAGGGGGAAGAGGTCGTCGAGGGGAGTGCTCATGCCTGGCCCAACCAGCATCCGGGCGCAGACCTTCCCTAAGGTCACGGTCATGACCGTGACCCCCGACGACGTCGCCCGCGCCGCCGAGATCGTGCCGCAGATCGCGGTGCCCACCCGGCTGGAGCGCTCGGCGCGGCTCTCGGCGAGGTACGGCGTCGAGGTGCTGCTCAAGCGCGAGGACCAGCAGGTCGGGCGCTCGTACAAGGTGCGGGGGGCCTTCAACGTGATGTCGTCGCTGGACCCCGACGAGCTCGCCCTCGGGGTGGTGTGTGCCAGCGCCGGGAACCACGCGCAGGGAGTGGCCCTGAGCTGCGCGCGGCTCGGGGTGCAGGGACACGTCTTCCTGCCCACCAACACCCCGCGGCAGAAGCGCGACCGGATCGCCGAGCTCGGCGACGGCCGGATCACGATGACCATGGTCGGGCGCACGTACGACGAGACCTCCGCCGCCGCGCACCACTACGCCGCCGACCGGGGCAGCACCTACGTGCACCCCTTCGACGACGAGCGGACCATCGCCGGCCAGGGCACCGTGGCCTTCGGGATGACCCGGGACGAGCCGCGGGCCCTGGACGTCGTCGTGGTGCCGGTCGGTGGGGGTGGTCTGGCCGCCGGGACGGCCACGTGGCTGCGGCACGCGTGGCCCGACGTACGCCTCGTCGCCGTCGAGCCCGTCGGCGCGGCCAGCATGGCCGCCGCCCTCGCGGCGGGGGAACCGGTCGCCGTGCCCGACCTGGACACCTTCGTCGACGGGGCCTCGGTGGGCCGCGTCGGGGCGCTGACGTTCCCCGTCGTCCGCGACCTGGTCGACGACGTGGTCGCCGTGCCGGCCGGGGCGATCTGCTCGGAGATGCTCTCGCTCTACCAGTCCGACGGGATCATCGCCGAGCCCGCGGGCGCCCTGGCCTCCACCGCACTGGCCTACCTCGACCTCGAGCCCGGCTCCCGGGTCGGCTGCGTGGTGTCGGGCGGCAACAACGACGTCAGCCGCTACGCCGACGTGATCGAGCGCTCGCTCGTCCACGAGGGGCTGCGGCACTACTTCCTGGTCTCGTTCCCGCAGGAGCCCGGCGCCCTGCGCGGCTTCCTCGACCGGGTGCTGGGCGAGGGTGAGGACATCGTGGTCTTCGAGTACGTCAAGAAGTCCAACCGCGAGACCGGTCCCGCCCTGATCGGCATCGACCTCGACACCTCCGGCGGGCTGAGCGGCCTGGTCGAGCGGATGGCCGCGAGCAACCTGAGGTTCGAGAAGATCGAGTCCGGCTCGGAGCTCTTCGGGTTCTTGCTGTAGGCGAAGGCCCGCGCCGCCGCGGCCACCGGATCGCGGCTCACACCGCGATCGGGCCGTGCCGGTCGAAGTGGGACGACGGGATCGTCTCGGCCGAGGCGGCAGCGACGATGGCGTCGGTGCCCTCGCTCACGCTCTGGTGGCCGCTGTTGCCGTTCAGGTCGGTGGCGGTGTAGCCGGGGTCCACGGACGCGACGCGTACGTCGGGCAGGGCCTTGGCGTAGGAGTTCGCGATCATGTTCAGCGCCGCCTTGGACGACTGGTAGGCGAAGCCGGGCACGCCGTACTCCGAGCGCTGGGGATCGTTGCAGAACGCGATCGTGCCGAGCCCGCTGGAGACCATCACCAGGCGGGGGCGCGACGACTCGGTCAGCAGCGGAGCGAAGGCGTGGGTCACCCGCACCGGCCCCAGCACGTTGATGCCGTAGACGTCGATGAGGTCTTGGGTGGTGGTGGCCAGGGTCCCGGTGCCCGCGCCGGCGATGCCGGCGTTGTTGACGAGGACGTCCAGGCCGCCGCCGGCGCGGACGACGTCGTAGGCCGCCGCGACGGACTCGTCCGAGGTGACGTCGAGGGCGACGAACCGTACGTCGGCCTCGGGTTGGTCGTCGCGCACCGACCGCGCTGCAGCCTCGCCGCGCTCGGTGTCGCGGGCGGCCAGCCAGACGGTCCAACCGAGCCCGGCCAACCGTCGTACGGTCTCGAGCCCGAGGCCCTTGTTGCCCCCGGTGACGAGGGCGGTGGTGGTGGAAGAGGTGTGGGTGTCGTTCATGCCTCCACCGTGCCGCGAGCCGGTGGCGGACACCAGGGACGGCCGATCGTGGGACCACGGGTCCTACCCGGTGCCGGCCGCCACCCGCCATGCTGGAGAGATGCCGAACAACCGTGCCGAGCTGGCCCGCGCCCTGCACCGCGCCCGCGACCTGGTGCAGCCGGAGGACGTCGGCCTGCCGGCCGGGGCGCGCCGCCGGGTGCCTGGCCTGCGTCGTGAGGAGGTCGCGATGCTGGCCGGGATCAGCGTCGACTACGTGGTGCGCCTGGAGCAGGGCCGCGGGCCGCACCCCTCCGAGCAGGTGCTCGGTGCGCTGGCGCGCGCCCTGCGGCTGGGCGCCGACGAGCGCAACCACGTCTTCGAGCTGGCCGGCGTCGCCCCACCGCGCCCGGGCCGGATCGCGATGTCCGTGCCGGCGGGGGTGCTGCGGCTGCTCGACCGGGTCGTCGACCTGCCGGCGATGGTGCTCAGCGCCAAGGGCGACGTACTGGCCTGGAACGCGATGTCGTCGGCCCTGCTCGGGGACTGGTCGGCCCTGGTGCCCGCACGTCGCAACATGCAACGGCTGCGGTTCCTGCCGGACGACGGCGAACCACCTCGCTCGTCGGTCGGTACGAGTGGCGCCGAGCGCGAGGCGACCGGCGCGCAGTCGGCGGCCGCCCTGCGGGCGGCGCACGGGCGCTACCCCGACGACCCGGGACTCGTCCGGCTGCTGGGCGACCTGCTCGCCGGGTCCCCGGAGTTCCGGCGGCTCTGGGACCGCGGCGAGACCAGCGAGTGGCGCAGCCACACCAAGACCGTCGTCCATGCGTCTCTCGGCGCGCTCAGCCTGGAGTGCGACACCCTGCACGTGCCCGACGTCGACCAGCTGCTCGTCGTCTACTCGGCGGCTCCGGGCACGCCCGAGGCGGAGGCGCTGGCGCTGCTGCGCGTGATCGGCACCCAGGACCTGGAGTCCGAGCGCAGTGGGACGCTGCACGGTCCCGATGTGCCGCGCCGCGATGTGCCCGACCCCCCGCGCGCGCTGCGGCGACCTACACGAAGGCGCTCTCCCCGGTGATCGCGCGTCCGACGATCAGGGTGTTCACCTCGCGGGTGCCCTCGTAGGAGTAGATCGCCTCGGCGTCGGCGACGAAGCGCCCGACGTGGTGCTCGAGCAGGATCCCGTTGCCGCCGAGGACCTCACGGGCCCAGCCGACGGCCTCGCGCATCCGCACGGTGCTGTGGGCCTTGCACAGCGAGGCGTGCTCGTCCTTGAGCAGCCCGGCGTCCTGGAGCTGGGAGGCGCGGGTGTTCATCGCGGTCGAGGCGGTCACGTTGGCGAGCATCTTGACCAGCAGGTCCTGCACCAGCTGGTACGACGCGATCGGCCGCCCGAACTGCTCGCGCTGCTTGGTGTAGCGCAGCGCGTGCTCGAAGGCGCCCCGGGCACAGCCCGTGGCCTGCCAGGCGACACCCATCCGGGTCACCCGGAGCACGTTGGCGGTCGAGCGGAAGGAGTCGGCCTGCTGGAGCCGGTTCTCCTCCGGCACGTGCACGTCGGTGAGTGCGATCTCGGCGTTCTGCACGACGCGCAGCGCGATCTTGTCCTCCTGCTTGGTGAACTCCATGCCGGGGGTGTCCTTCTCCACCACGAAGCCCTTGACCTGCTCGTCGTCCTCGTCGCGGGCCCAGATGATCACCAGGTCGGCGAAGGCCGCGTTGCCGATCCACTTCTTCTGCCCGTTCAGCACCCAGTGGTCCCCGTCGCGCTTCGCCGAGGTGGCCAGGCCCTGGGAGATCGCCGAGCCGACGTCGGGCTCGGTCAGCCCGAAGGCACCGATCAGCTCCATCCGGGCCATCGCGGGCAACCACCGCTCCCGCTGCTCCTCGGAGCCGCACAGCATGATCGAGCCCATCGCGAGGCCGCCGTGGACGCCCATGAAGGTGCCGATCGACGGGTCGACCCGGCCCAGCTCCATGGCCACCATCCCGTCGACCAGCGCGCCCCGCGCCGGGCAGCCGGGACCGTCGTAGGCCAGTCCGGCGATGCCGAGCTCGGCGATGCCGGGGACCAGCTCGTGCGGGAACTCCGCGCGGGTCCAGTAGTCGTTGATCACCGGCTCGACCTCGCGGGTCATGAAGGCGCGCACGTCGCTGAGCAGCTCGCGGTCCTGCTCGTCCAGGAGCAGCTCGAAGCCCAGGAAGTCGGAGAAGGGGGAGTCCTGCAGGCCCAGCTCGTCCAGCTCAGTCATGCGTCGCCTCCACGGCTCGGTGGTCGGGGTGCCGCTCGTCGAGGAACGCATCGACGAGCGGGGCCAGCACGTCGGCCTCGGTGAGGATGCCCAGGTGTCCCCCGTGGTAGACGTGCAGCCGGGATCTCGGGATCAGCCGGGCCTGCATCCGGGGGTTGACGACCGGGATGATCGGGTCGTCGTCGCCACCGAGGACCAGGGTCGGCTGACGCACCAGCGGCAGGAACGGCAGGCTGCTCCAGCCGTACATGGCGGCGAGCTGGTAGTAGTAGCCGCGCTTCGGGCCGGCCCGGGTCAGGTCGTGGAGCAGGGCGGCGCCGCGGGCGGGGTCGGTGCGCATCGAGCCGCCGTAGATGTCGCCGGCGATCCTGGCGGCGTACGCCGGGTCGCGGTGGCGGCGCGGCGTCGGCATCCGCGAGAGCACCGCGGGCTTGGCGGGCACCATCAGCGCAGCCGGTGCCGGTGGCGACCAGGACCAGGCGGCGTACGTGCCGGCGCGACTGGACGGCGAGCTGCTGGGCGAGTCCGCCGCCCCAGGACAGCCCGAGGACGTCGAAGCGCTGGTGCCCGAGGCGACCCATCAGAGCGGTCACCCACGAGGCGAGGCCCGCGATCGCGTAGGGGAACGGGGGGAGCGCGCTGCCGCCGATCCCGGGCACGTCGAAGCGCACCACCCCGCGGCCGGGGTCGAGGTGGTCGACGAACGGCTGCAGGGCCTCCAGGCTGGCCCCGATCCCGTTGCACAGCAGCAGCGGCGGTTGGGCGGAGTGCCGTCCGGTCGCCGTACGTTCCGAGATCCGGGCCTGGAGCCGGCGCACGGTGATCGAGCGGACGGCGTCGCGGGCCCCCGCGCCGGGCTCTGGCTCCACGAGTGACTCAGCGGTCATGGACGTAGGTGCCCGGCGCGTCGCAGAGCGGCTCGTAGGCCGCCGAGCCCAACCGCCGGGGCTTGTTGCGCTCGTCGCCGGTGCGCTCGGAGAGCCACGACACGTAGTCGTTCCACCACGAGCCCTTCACCTTGGACGCCTCCTCGAGCCACTTCTCGGCGGAGGCCGGGTTGTTCGTGGCGGTCTGGAAGCTGGCCTTCTCGTTGCCGGGCGGGTTGACCATCGCAGCGATGTGCCCGCTGGTGGACAGCACGAACTTGCTCTTTCCACCCAGCAGCTGGGTGGTCTGGTAGCACGACTGCCACTTGCAGAGGTGGTCGGCGATGCCCGCGACGATGTAGGAGTCGACGTCGACCTTGCCGAGGTCGACGTCGCTGCCCAGGATCCGTGCGGCTCCCGGCTCGACGAGCTTGTTGTGCAGCGCGAGGTCCATGAAGTCGCGGTGCATCCCGGCACTCATCCGGACGGGGTCGGCGTTCCAGTAGAGGATGTCGAAGGCCTTCGGGGCGTGTCCGAGCAGGTAGTTGTTGACCCAGTAGTTCCAGATCAGGTCGTTGGGTCGCAGCCAGGCGAACACCTCGGCCAGGGTGCGCCCGTCGAGGTAGCCCTTCTCCGCGGAGGCCCGGGTGGAGGCGGCCGCCGCCTTGTGCGAGAGCAGCGCGCTCGGCAGGCCCGCCTGGGCCTGGTCGAGCACGGTGACCGCGAGGCTGAACGCGGCCACCCGGTCGAGCTCGCCGATCGCGGCCAGGTGGGCGAGCACCATCGCGGAGATCATCCCGCCGGAGCAGATCCCGAGCAGCGCCACCTGCTCGGACCGGGCGATGGCCTGCGCCGCGTCCATCGCCTCGATGACGGCCTGGCCGTAGGTGTCCAGGCCCCACGCGGCGTGCCGGGCGTCCGGGTTGCGCCACGAGATGCAGTAGACCTGCTGCCCGGACCCGACGAAGTGCTCGACCATGCTGCGCTGCTCGGCGAGGTCGACGATGTAGTACTTGTTGATCGTCGGCGGCACGATCAGCAGCGGCACCCGACGCACCTTGGGCGTCTGCGGGGTGTACTGGATCAGCTCGAACAGGTCGGTGCGCAGCACCACGGCACCCGGGGTGACCGCGATGTCGGTGCCGACCTCGAACGCGTCCGGCTCGACCATCGACGGCACCCGCGGCGGCGCCGCGAAGTCGCGGACCAGCCGGCGTCCGCCCTCGACGAGGTTGCCGCCGCCGGTGTCGATGACCCGCTTGAGCACCTTGGGGTTCAAGAAGGGGTTGTTGCTCGGCGCGGCCGCCTCGACGATGTTGTCGACGATGAAGCCCATCCGCTGGTCGTCGCCCCAGCCGAGGCCGGCGTCGGCGACCAGTCCCCGTGCGCCCTGCCCGGCCGCCAGGTAGCCCTGGAGCGTACGGCGCAGCAACGGGTTCTTGGCCCAGGCCTCGTCGGCGAAGCGGCGGTCCTTCTCGTGCGGTGCCAGCTCCGACTTCCCGGCCACCACCTTGCCCAGCTCGGAGACCAGTCCGCTCGCGCGCCGGGCGACCACGCCGGGGCGCCGGGCCAGACCGATCCCGAAGCGGACCCCGGACATGCCGGGCAGGAACCGGCGCAGCGGGCTGCGGGTCGCATCGGCCAGGAGCAGGTCGAGCGGGCTGGCGACGTCGCCGGAGTCCTCCTCCGCCTCGGCGATCCGGGCGTCGGCCGCGGCGGCCGTGGTGGCGGCGCTCATGCCGACGCCTCCTCGGGCGCGCTGACCTCGCGGCGCAGGATCTTGCCGGTCGGGCCCTTGGGCAGCTCGTCGACCAGCCAGACGTGGCGCGGGTACTTGTAGGCCGCCAGGCGCTCCTTGGCGAAGGCCCTCAGGTCGTCCTCGCTGACCGACTTGCCGGGCTTGAGCGCCACGGCCGCGCCGACCTCCTCGCCGAGCTCGTCGTGCGGCACGCCGACCACCGCCACCTCGGCGACGTCGTCGTGCTCGTAGAGCGCCTCCTCGACCTCGCGCGGGTAGACGTTGTAGCCACCGCGGATGATCAGGTCCTTCTTCCGGTCGACGATGAAGTAGTAGCCGTCCTCGTCGACCTTGGCCACGTCGCCACTGGTGAACCAGCCGTCCTTGATCGACTCCTCGGTCTCCTCGGGCCTGCCCCAGTAGCCCTTCATCACGTTCTCGCCCCTGATCGCGATCTCGCCGACTCACCGACCGTCGTGACGTCGTTCCCGTCGTCGTCGACCAGCTTCATCTCGACGCCGCGCACCGGCAGGCCGATCGAGCCGGGCTTGCGCTCCATGTTCGGCTGGTTGAACGAGGCCACCGGCGAGGTCTCCGAGAGCCCGTAGCCCTCGAGCACGATGCAGTCGAAGGCCTCCTCGAAGGACTTCATCACCTCGACCGGCATCGCGGAGCCACCGGAGATGCAGGTGCGCAGGCTGGACATGTCGGCGTCGTCGGCGCCCTCGGCGTTGAGCATCCCGGCGTACATCGTCGGCACGCCCTCGAAGACCGTGACCTGGTCGCGGGAGACGACGTCGAGCGCCTTGTCGGCGTCGAAGCGGGGGATCAGGGTCAGGCAGGCGCCGTTGAGCACGGCCGCGTTGAGCCCGCAGGTCAGCCCGAAGCAGTGGAACAGCGGCAGGCAGCCCATCACCACGTCGGTCTCGGAGAGCTCGACCAGGGTGTCGGCGCTGACCGCGGCGTTGGTGCGCATGTTGCCGTGCGTGAGCTCGGCGCCCTTGGGCTTGCCGTGGTGCCCGAGGTGTAGAGCAGGACCATCGTCTCGTCGTCGTCGCGCTCGACGACCTCGTCGTCCGGGCTCGTGCTCGGCGAGCGAGCTCGGCGAAGTCGGTGCCGACACGGATGCACTCGATGCCGACCGACTCGGCACCCTTGCCGGCCTCCTCGGCCATGTCCTGCCAGGCGAAGACGATCTTGGCGCCGGAGTCCTCGAGGTAGTACTCCACCTCGCGGCCCTTGAGCAGGGGGTTCATCGGCACGACGACCGCGCCAGCGGCGACCGCGCCGTAGAACAGCACCGGGAACGGCGGCACGTTGGGCAGCACCAGCCCCACCCGGTCGCCCGGCTCGACGCCCTTCTTCTTCAGCATCGCGGTCACCCGGCGGGCGCCGTCCTGCAGGGTCGCGTAGTCGATGACCAGGTCGTCGAGCTTCACCGCCGGTCGGTCGCCGTGCGCGGCGGCGGTGGTGGTGAGGTTGTCGGCCAAGTTGGTCATGGGTCTCCGATGCTGGTGGCGGTCGTGCTGCTCCTACTGTGTCGCGCACCACACGTCGAGACAACTGATCCGAGGGGTGGCCTCGTGGAAAGCACGAGGAACATCGTCCTGGGATACCCCTAGGGGGTATATTCCCCCGCATGGTGACGTCGTTGCTGCACGAGATCGGGGAGGCCCTGGCCGCCGCCGGCACCATGGCGTGGCGGATCGCCTGGTCGCTGATCCTCGGCTTCGCGCTCTCGGCGGTCGTCCAGGCCGTCGTCCGCCGCGAGGCCGTCGTCAACGCCCTCGGTGGCAGCGGGCCCGGCAGCACCGCCCGGGCCACCGGCCTGGGCGCGGCCGCGTCGTCCTGCTCGTACGCCGCGGTCGCCCTCGCCCGCTCGCTGTTCCGCAAGGGCGCGAGCTTCTCCTCGGCGATGGCCTTCCAGATCTCCAGCACCAACCTGGTGCTCGAGCTCGGCATCGTGATGTGGCTGCTGCTCGGTTGGCGCTTCACCCTGGCCGAGTTCGTCGGCGGGCCGGTGATGATCGTGCTGGTGGCGCTGGCCTTCCGCTACCTGGTCTCGCAGCAGCTGGTCGACGGCGCGCGGGAGCAGGCCGACAAGGCGCTGGCCGGGTCGATGGAGGGGCACGCCGCGATGGACATGTCGCTGGAGGACTCGCAGGAGGAAGCCTCGTTCGTCCGCAGACTCTTCAGCGGCAAGGGCTTCACGGCGGTGTCCAACATCTTCGTCATGGAGTGGGGTGCGGTGCTGCGCGACGTCCTGCTCGGCATCCTGATCGCCGGGTGCGTCGAGGCGTGGGTGCCGACGTCGTTCTGGCAGACCCTGTTCGCCACCGACAGCCCGACCCTGGCCGCGGTCATCGGTCCCCTGGTCGCGCCGCTGATCGCGGTGTTCAGCTTCGTCTGCTCGGTCGGCAACGTGCCGCTTGCGGGAGTGCTGTGGAACTCCGGGATCAGCTTCGGCGGGGTGATGTCGTTCATCTTCGCCGACCTGCTGATCCTCCCGATCCTGCTGATCTACCGCAAGTACTACGGCATCGCGATGATGCTGCGCATCCTCGGCTGGTTCTACCTGACCATGGTGGTCGCGGCGTACGTCGTGGAGGCGCTCTTCGCCCTGCTCGGGCTGACCCCGTCCGAGCGCGACGCCAAGGTCGCTGCCGGCGGGCTGAGCTGGAACTACACGACGTACCTCGACATCGCCTTCGCCCTGCTGGCCCTCGCCCTGGTCCTGCGGTCCCTGGCCAACGGTGGTCGCGAGATGCTCGCGATGATGAACGGTGCCCCGGCCGACCCGTCGCAGGAGCACGCCTCGGGATGAGCCACGAGGTGTCGGTGGGGCTGCTTATGATCGTTGATGGAAGACCCTCTTCATAAGGAACCATCAGACATGCTGCCCAGCCCCTACAGCCCCGGCTCGACCCCGTCGGTGCTGAGCGGGCGGGTCGAGCAGGTGGAGGCAGCGCGCGCCGACCTCGCCGTCGTGGCGACGTACGCCCGCTTCGTGGGTCGGATCCGGGTCGACATCGGTCCACGGGGAGTCGGCAAGACCTCGCTGCTCAAGGCGGTCCGGTCCGAGGCCGCCGAGGCGGGGCTGGTCACGGCGTGGGTCACGGCTCGGGCCGACGAGGGCCTGGTCCCGAGCCTCGTGCACGCGCTGCGGGAGGGTCTCGACGCGATCGGGATCGACGTGTCGCGTCGGCGGGCGCTGCGCGACCGGCTGCGCACCCTGAACGTCGAGCTCGGGGCCGGCCCGGCGAAGGCGGGCCTGGAGGTCGACGTCAGACCGTCGCGAGGCACCGTCCGGGCCGCGTCGAGCGCGGCTCTCGGCGGTTTCGTCAGCGAGGCCTCCCGGGCGGCTCGCGAGCGTGGTTCAGCCGGGCTGTGCCTGCTGGTCGACGAGATCCAGGCCGGGCCGGTGCCGGACCTCCGCACCATCGCCTACGCGTGGCAGGAGCTGCAGGACGCCACCCCCGAGGCCGCTGCGGTGCTGTTCGCGGCCGGCCTGCCGAACACCCCCGACGTGCTGACCGGGGCCGTCACCTTCAGCGAGCGCTTCGCGTTCCGGACCCTGGGTCGGCTCTGCGACGCCGCGGCCCGTCAGGCGCTGCTGGTCCCGGCCCAGCAGCACGACGTCGGCTGGGAGCCGGACGTCCTCGAGCAGGTGCTCGCGCTCACCCAGGGCTACCCCTACTTCCTGCAGATGTACGCCGACGCGCTCTGGCGCAGCGCCCGTCCCGACCCCGGCGCGACCCTCACCCGCGACGACCTGGTGGTCGCGGAGGCCGACGTCGTGCTCCAGCGCGAGACGATGTTCCGAGCCCGCTGGGCCAAGGCGACCCCGGCCGAGCGCCGGGTCCTCGCGGCGATGGCGCAGATCGGCAGCGACGAGCCGGTGCGGCGCGGCGACCTGGCGAACGCGCTCGGCGTGAGCAGCAACGACCTCAGCGTCCCCCGGCGCCGGCTCCTCGACAAGGGACTGGTCGAGGTCGTCGCACGCGGCACGTTGGCCTTCACCACCCCGGGCTTCGCCGACTTCGTGCGGGGCGAGGCCGAGGGCTGAGGCGGCCCACCACGACCGGTACGCCGCCCGTGCGGGTGAAGCGCCGGAGGTCGATCTGTCCCTAGCGTGATCAGGCCCGCCGGATCGCTCGAGGAGACCCATGGACCTGACCCGACGACGCCTGCTCGCCGGTGTCGGGGCGACCGGCCTCACCGGGCTCGCCGCCGGCTGCGGCTTCGTGCCCTCGACGTCCTCGGGGCTGAGCACCGACGCGGTCACCTTCACCACCTGGGGCACCGACGCCGAGCTCGCCGGGTTCCGCTCCCTGATCGCGGGGTTCGAGCGCGCCAACCCCGGCACCAGCGTGATGCTCAACCCGGTGCCCTACGAGCAGATGTTCACCAACACCGACGCCCAGCTGCAGGCCGGCAACCCGCCCGACGTCTTCCGGGTGCCGTACTACACGTTCGGCAGCTACGCCGGGCGCGGGCAGCTGCTGGATCTCTCGGCGTACCTGCCGAGGGGGTTCGAGCAACGGTTCACCCCGGCCGCGTGGGCGGCCGTGCAGGCCGCCGAGGGCGGGCGCGGGCGCCCGTTCGGCGTGCCGCACCACACCGACACGACGGTGGTCCTCTACAACAAGGAGCTCCTGGCCGAGGCGAAGGTGGGCGCCGTCCCGACGTCCCTCGAGCAGGCCTGGACCTGGCGCGAGTTCCGCGAGGTCGCCGACCGCTTGCGCGCCAGCCTGCCCAGCAGCCGGTACCCCTTCGCCTACAACTGGCAGGGCAACGGCGTGACCCGCTGGCTGACCTGGCTCTTCGAGGCTGGCGGCAGGTTCCTGACCCCGGACCTGCACCGCCCGGCCATCGACTCCGAGGCCGGCAGGGCGGCGCTGGACTACACCCGCGCCTTCTTCGCCGACGACCTCGTGCCGGCCAACAGCTCGGTGAAGTCGACCGTGTACGCCGCGGACCTGTGGTACGCCCAGACGACGGCGATGTGCTTCGGCGGAGCGTTCATGGTGCCGGACGCGGAGACGACCGCGCAGTTCGAGTGGGGAGCCACGTTCGCGCCCCGGCGGCGGCGCGCCGCCAGCGACTTCGGTGGCAACGCCCTGGTGGTCACCCAGCAGACGAAGAAGGCCGAGCAGGCCGTGGCCTTCCTGGACTACGTCACCAAGGCCGAGCAGATGCGTGGCTTCTGCGCCAAGGCCTCCCTGCTGCCGACCCGCACCGACCTGGTCGCCGACGGGTCCGACTTCGCCTTCGACACGCGCCCCGGGCTCACCCCGGTGTTCGTCGGGCAGGCCTCCACCGTGCGCGCCGCCGACGCCGCCCAGGTGGCCTCGCCGTCGATGTCCTCGATCATCACCGTGCTCACCGAGCAGCTCGAGCAGGCCTTCGTGGGTGGCAGGAGCACGAGCCGTGCCCTGGCCGCGATGAGCTCCGGGATCGCGGAGGCGGTCCGATGACGATCGACGGTCGAGCGGACGGCGACCGCCCAGGTCGCGGCGCCCGCGCCGCGTCGGCGTCGGGTCACCGAGTCGCTGGCCGCGTACGGCTTCGTCGGGCCGAACCTGCTGCTCCTGGTCGTCTTCGTGCTGGTGCCGCTGGTCGGGGCGGTCGTGCTGAGCGCCCAGCAGACCGATGGCTTCGGCAGCGGGTCCTTCGTCGGGCTGGACAACTACACGCGGCTGCTTCGCCGACCCGCTGTTCTGGCGCTCGGTGCTCAACACGGTGCTGTTCACCGCGCTGGTGACCCCGCTGTCGATGGGGCTCGGGCTGGGGGCGGCCAGCCTGCTGAACTCGGTGCTGCCCGGCCGGGCGCTGTTCCGCTCGCTGCTGATCCTGCCGATGGCCGTCTCCGGCGTGGCCACGGCGCTGCTCGGCGTGCTGGTCTTCGACGAGAACTCCGGCGTGATCGACAAGATCCTGCGCGCCGTCGGGGTGCCCTCGGTGCCCTGGCAGTCGGGCCAGGTCGCCGCGTTCGCGACCGTGGTGGTCGTGACGGTCTGGTGGCGGCTGGGCTTCAACATGCTGATCTATCTCGCCGGCCTGCAGGGGATGGGCCCGGCGCTGCACGACGCGGCCAAGGTGGACGGGGCGACCGCGTGGCAGCGCTTCCGGCACGTGACCATCCCGCTGCTCGGCCCGACCCACTTCTTCCTGGTCATCATGAACGTCATCTACTCCTTCCAGGTCTTCGACATCGTCTTCGTGCTGACCGGGGGCGGGCCGCAGAACGCGACCTCGGTGCTGGTGACCTACGCCTACGACAACGGCTTCGTCACCCGCGACCAGGGGTACGCCGCCGCGATCGGGGTGGTGCTGCTGGTCGCGATGGTGGCCTTCACCGCGATCCAGTGGCGCGCCAGCCGGACCCGGGACGTGGTGGAGTGAAGAGTCGAGTGGACGCGCGGGTCGCGCCGTGAGCGCCCCCGGCACCCGCAGCTCGGGGCGCGGCGTACGCCTGGGGCTGGCGGTCCTGGTCAGCCTGGTCGTGGTGGCGCCGCTGTACTGGATGGTGGTGGTGGCGTTCTCCTCCCGCGCCGACCTGCTCGGCGGCGACCTGCGGCTGTGGCCGCACCGCTGACCCTGGACAACTTCGACCGGGTGTTCTCGGGCTTCCCGATCTGGACCTGGCTGGGCAACTCGGTGGCCATCTCGCTGAGCGTCTCGGTGCTGACCGTGGCGGTGAACCTGCTCGCGGGCTACGCCTTCGCCCACCTGAGGTTCCGAGGGTCGACCGCGATCTTCCTGCTCGCCCTGGCCACCTTGATGGTGCCGGTACAGGTGATCATGGTGCCGCTGTTCGAGGAGGTCGCGACGCTGCGGCTCTACGGCAGCTACTGGGCGGTGATCCTGCCCACCGCCGCCTCGGCCTTCGGGGTCTTCCTCGCCCGCCAGTTCATGCTGGGCATCCCGCACGAGCTGATCGAGGCGGCGCGGGTCGACGGCGCCGGGCACTTCCGGATCTTCGTCAAGATCGTCCTGCCGCTCTCCCGGCCGCTGATCGCGGTGCTGTTCTTCATGACCCTGCTGCAGAGCTGGAACGACTTCGCCTGGCCGCTGATCGCGTTGAAGGCCAACGCCCTGTTCACGCTCCCAGTGGGACTGCTCTACCTGCAGGGCCAGTTCGGCTCCGACTACGGCGCGACCATGGCCTTCGCCCTGGTCAGCGTGCTGCCGATGGTGGTGCTCTTCCTGGTCTTCCAGCGCTACTTCATCCAGGGCTTCGCCCGCAGCGGGATGCGGTAGGGCGCGCAG
This sequence comes from uncultured Actinomycetota bacterium, assembly GCA_963843875.1. GTDB lineage: Bacteria > Actinomycetota > Actinomycetes > Propionibacteriales > Nocardioidaceae > Marmoricola. Next base: position 1,015,582 of record CAWJMC010000005.1, read on the forward strand.
GAGAGCGGATTCGTGGCCACACCGTCGTACGCCGTAAAGTCGACCCACGTGGCACTCACCATCGGCATCGTCGGACTCCCCAACGCGGGCAAGTCGACCCTCTTCAACGCCCTGACCAAGAACGACGTGCTCGCGGCGAACTACCCGTTCGCCACGATCGAGCCCAACGTCGGCGTCGTCGGCGTCCCCGACGGCCGGCTCGGGGTGCTCTCGCGGAGATGTTCGCCTCGGCCAAGGTGCTGCCCGCGACCGTCGAGTTCGTCGACATCGCCGGCATCGTCAGGGGCGCCGCCGAGGGGGAGGGGCTGGGCAACAAGTTCCTCTCCCACATCCGTGAGTCGGCCGCGATCTGCCAGGTCACGCGGGTCTTCCGCGACGAGGACGTCACCCACGTCGACGGCAAGGTCGACCCCGGCCGCGACATCTCCACCATCCAGACCGAGATGATCCTGGCCGACCTGCAGACCGTCGAGAAGGCGATCCCGCGGCTGGAGAAGGAGGCCCGCGGGACAAGGCGGAGCGCGCACCGTCGCCGAGACGGCCAGGCGGCGAAGGACGCGCTCGAGGCCGGTACGCCGATCATCGCCGCCGGACATCGACCTCGACCTGCTGCGCGAGCTCTCGCCTGCTCACCGCCAAGCCCTACATCTACGTCTTCAACTGCGACGCCGACGAGCTCGCCGACGAGGACGCTGAAGAAGAAGATGCGCGACCTCGTCGCGCCCGGCCGAGGCGATCTTCCTCGACGCCAAGTTCGAGGCCGAGCTGGTCGAGCTCGGCGACGACGACGAGGCCCGCGAGATGCTCGCCGAGATGGGCGTCGACGAGCCCGGCCTCGACGTGCTCGCCCGCGTCGGCTTCGACACCCTCGGCCTGCAGACCTACCTCACCGCCGGCCCCAAGGAGTCGCGCGCCTGGACGATCCGCAAGGGCGCCACCGCCCCCGAGGCCGCCGGCGTGATCCACACCGACTTCCAGAAGGGCTTCATCAAGGCCGAGATCGTCTCCTTCGACGACCTCGTCGCCGCCGGCTCGATGGCCGCGGCCAAGTCGGCCGGCAAGGTCCGCATGGAGGGCAAGGACTACGTGATGGCCGACGGCGACGTGGTGGAGTTCCGCTTCAACGTGTGAATCGGCGCGTTTGCGCAGGTCAAAGGGGGTGTGACACCTCCCAGTCCGCACACAGTCCGCAAGAGATTTGGCCGCGTGGGACCAAGAACCTTCAGGCGATCCGCCGACCACATCGAGACCAGCGGCGACCCGATCTTCTGGGGTTAGCGACCGGCGCGTTGACTGTCGATATAATGGAGGATAATCTCAGTTATATGAGAACTGAGGCGCCGCTCCTCGCTCCGATCTTCCGGTCGGACGGTCAGGCGCGCCTGCTCTCCACCTTGTTGCTCACCGGCGACGAGCTGAGCGTCACCGATCTGGCCAAGCGGGCCGGCCTGGCCTACCCGACCGTGCACCGCGAGGTCGCGCGCCTGGTGGACGCCGGCATCCTGAGCGAGCGACAGGTGGGCCGCACGAGGCTGATCCGCGCCAACGACGAGAGCCCGCTGGTGGGCCCCTTGCGCGAGATCCTCACGGTCGCGACCGGCCCGGTGGTGATCCTGGCCGAGGAGCTTGGCCGCATCGACGGGATCGAGTCGGCGTTCCTCTACGGCTCCTTCGCCGCGCGGATGCTCGGGGATGCCGGTCCGGCACCGCACGACATCGACGTCATGGTGCTCGGTGAGCCCGACGTGGACGCGGTCTACGAGGCGTGCACCCGGGTCGAGGCCGCGGTGCACCGTCCCGTGAACCCGACGATCCTCACCCCTGAGGAGTTCGCGGCGCCCTCCGGGTTCCTGGACAACGTGCGCAGCGGCCCGGCGGTCGCCGTGATCGGGGAGCTGCCGTGGCGCTGACTCCGCTCACCCGCGTCCAGCAGGCGACGGTCCTCGCGCTGGTCGAGGCGCGACGTCTCGATGTCGTGCCCGCAGACCTCGCGCGTGCGACCTCGTTCCTGCGCCAGGCCGAGGAGCGCCTGAACCAACTGCCGCTGCTCACCAGTGTCGTCGTCAGGTACGGCATCGCCTACGACGCCTGTCACGACACGGGCGAGGCACTGCTGGCGGCGTACGGCTTCCGGACGACCAACGGGCCCGGCCAGCACGAGGCGCTCGGCCGCTACCTCCGGGCGGTCTTCGACAAGCCGCCCGCGGAGAAGGCGGCACGCGAGTTCGACCGCCTGCGACGCGCCCGCAACCAGGACCGCTACGAGGCCAAGCCGGTGGGTGCCGCGGCGACCGAGAAGGCCGAGCAGGTCGCTCGGACGCTGTTCGACGCTGCCGTGGCCCGGGGTGTGACCCCGTGAGCCTCGACGAATCGCACGGCGAACTGGTCTGACATGACGCTTCCGGAGACCGACCTGCACCGCATCCATGTCTGGGCTCGCGGCCGGGTGCCGGAGCACCTGTGGTCCGAGCTGAAGGTGGAGGCCGACGTTGCCGACCGCTACGTCGACATCGTCGAGGTGCGCCCGCCGTGGGATGGCGTCGGCGAGCACACGAGGTTCCCGATCGCCGGCTGCGCTACACCAAGGCCACCGGCCAGTGGGCGATCTACTGGCGCGATCGGCACCTGAAGTTCCACGAGTACAAGCGCAAGCGGCCGACCAAGAACGTCCAGGCGCTCCTCGACCACATCGAGACCAGCGGCGACCCGATCTTCTGGGGCTGAGGTCGGGACTCTCGAGCGACCATCGAGTCGGAGTCCGTTGCGATCTCAGAACTGAAGGGTGGCGTGCGCGCGGCCGAGCTGGAGGCGGACCCGTCGATCGGTCTGACCTGGACGAACTGGACGCACGGCTGGCTTCGCGCTGGGGCCAGCCCGTCTGACCGAGAAGGCATTCAAGTGTTTCTCATTATTGACTTAAAGGATTGAATGACTAAAATGAGAAACATGCCAGCCCCTAGCCCGTACACGAGCCCCGAGCAACAGGCGGACCTCGAACGCCTAGGCGCCCGGCTGCGCGAACGCCGAAAGGCCCTCGGTGTCACGGTAGTCGCCTGTGCCGAAGCTGCTGGCGTTTCGCGTGTCACCCTGCACAGGATCGAGGCAGGCAACCCCTCGGTCACGATCGGCGCCTACATCAACGTTGCCGCCGCACTCGGACTCCACCTCGTCGTCCCGATCCTCGACGCTCCAGCAGCAGAACCGGCGACGATCACGGTCGGCGACTACCCCGGCCTGCGCACGCTGGCCTGGCAGACCGACGCCGGCACCACCATCACCGAGACGGAGGCACTCAACCTCTACGAACGCGGCTGGCGACACCTCAACCAGGAAGACGCTCACCGACCACGAGAAGGCGTTCATCCAGCACCTCGCGGACACCTACAGCAACGGGAGGCTCCTTGTTTAGGCGGCTGCACCACCAACAGGTGGCCGAGGTGCTGTCGATCCTCGACGCACCGCTCCTGGCAGAGCACAACTGCTGGTTCGGAGGCGGCACCGCGATCGTCCTCGCCAACGGTGAGTTCCGCGAATCGGTCGACATCGACTTCCTGGTCTCCGACCCGAAGTCCTACCGCGAGCTGCGCCAGATGGTCAGGGACCACGGGCTCGACGCTCTGGCTACACGCGAACTGGACCTGGGTCGAACACCCTCTGTCGACGGTTACGGGATCAGGACCTCGGTGCTCGTTGCGGGGGTTGCGATCAAGTTCGAGATCATCCATGAAGGCCGCATCGACCTCGACACTCCCTCCCCGGGCGATGAGATCTGTGGCTTACGGATCCTGACGCGAACAGACCAGGTCGCAACCAAGCTGCTCGCCAATGACGACCGCTGGGCAGACACGTCGACGTTCAGCCGCGACCTCATCGACCTGGCCATGATGAAACCCGACACCGCCGCACTGAAGGCCGGCGCGCGCAAGGCGGTCGATGCATACGGCAAGACGGTTGGCGAGAGCCTCAACAAAGCAGTCACCTACCTCCAAGATCGCCCGCAACGTCTCGACGAATACATCCGAGCACTCAAGATCGACGCGCCCCGAGCAGCTGTCTGGCAGAGCATCCGCGACCTGTCCGCAAGATCCGCGAAGATCGAAGGTCTAGGTCGGGGCTCGGACTAGCCTGACGTCATGTCGGTGAGTCCGCGACGAATGACCTCAGGGTCTCCGACCGTCCAGCGGTCCGCAAACAGTCCGCAAGAAGTCACGCGGAGCCCGTTTCTGACCAACGGCTGCCAACGACTCGTGGACGGCGTTTGCCCAGGTCAGAGGCCCTTTTCGGCTGTTTTCAACGATGATCGAAGGTAGCCGAAACACCCGGTTTTCGTTCCGCTTCAACGTCTGAACCAGCGCCCGGCGCGGTTCACGACCTCGGGTAGCGGTGCTTCAGCCCCCGTCCCGTTGGGGGCGGGGCTTTGCCTCGGCCGCCCTCGACGCGTTCAGTCGGATCGAGCGGACGAGGCCGCTGTCGGCACACGTCGCCGAGCACAACACCGGCTCGGCGAAGGTGCTCGCGCGTGCGGGTTTCGTCCAGGTCGGCTCCGCGTCCGCGCATGCCGACGGCGTGAGCAGGGACGTGGTCGAGCACATCTACCGCCTCGACGAATAGTCCACTCGACCCCTGACCGAACGACCGAGGAGCGACGCCGCTGGTGAACTCTCACCGAGTCTTCCGCCGAAGAAGCACCTGGCAGTGACTGAGCCGCGGAGCAGGTCACGAGCGGCACCGTCCGTGCTCAGGTCTGCGTCGTCGTGAACCCGCCGGCGGCACTACCTGCCACCCACTGCGCCCACGACAGGTTGAAGCCGGCGTAGCCGTTGTCGGCGTCGGCCTTGGGACGCCCCGAACCACTGACGGTCACCGGGTCACCGGACTTGGACAGGTGGTAGAACCACTCGGCGTCGGCCAGCGAGAGGTGGACGCAGCCGTGTGAGCCGTTGGCGTGGCCAGGCTGCGGGTCGGCGGAGGAGTAGTGCAGGAAGGTGCCCGACCAGGTGATCCGGACGTCCCAGGGCAACGACAGGTTGTAGTAGTTCGGGTCGCTCGGGCTGCACGCGATGTGCACGCTGCACGAGTCCATCTGGACGGATGCGGCCTTGTTCACCACCGCCATCGTCCCGGTCCAAGTCGGCCACGCCGGGCTCCCAGCGTCGCTGCCCATGGTGCGGACGACAGTGCCGTTCTTGGTGACCACCGCCTTGTGCCTGTGGACGTAGACGTGGGTGCGTACGTCGGCGCCGACCGTGAAGCGACGGTTGTAGGCGGCCTTGCCCAGTCGCGCGTCGAGCGAGACCGTCGTCCCAGTCTCCCAGTAGCTTTTCGGGCGGAAGTCGACCCGCCGGGTGCCGAACCAGTGCCAGGCTCCGGTCACCGGCGTCGAGGACGTGACGTCGAGGTTCTTCTCGATCTGCTTGTGCAGCGATGCACTCACCGGTTGGACGAACACGACGGAGATGGGCATGGCAACGCCGACCGTGTCTCCCGTCGTCGGTGCGATGCTCCTGATCGCCACAGCGGGCCCCGTCGATCTCGGTCTCGGTCTTGCCGTCGCCGGGGGTGACGCCGAGCCCGACGCCGATGCACCAGGCGTGTCGGACGTGGACGGAGTCGACGATGCCGGACCGGACGACCTGGATGACGTCTCCTCCGCAGACGATCCGTTGGACGAGCAGCCCGCCGAGGTGAGCACGACGAGCACGAGCCCGACCGCGAGCATGTGGCGACGACTGCGAGGGTCGAGTGTGGCTGGCATAGGTCCTTGCCTTCGTGTTCGTGTTCGTGAGCGCGTGCGTGGACCATTCAACCCTGACTTCGCGAGACATCATCAGAACGGGGCGCCAGAGCAGCCAGGACGGTTGAGGTGACGAGCAGTTTCGGCAAGATCCTGTCTCCGACGCGCGCAGCTGAGCTTCCGCCTGCCGAGGCCTGGCTCCGTGATTCGGTGCCGTCTGCTGCACTAGGGGCATGGACGAGACCGCCGACGGCGCCCGGGACTCCTCGACGCCGGTGGCTACCCCCGCCAGGTCCGCGCGCGACGACGTGCCCGACGTCACCCTGCGCCTGGAGCGGGCGCTGCTCGAGGTCAAGCGCCTGGTGGTGGGTCAGGACCAGCTCGTCGAGCGGCTCTTCGTCTCGCTGCTGGCGCCGGGGCACTGCCTGCTGGAGGGCGTCCCGGGCGTCGCCAAGACGCTGGCCGCACGCACGTTGGCCACGGTGGTCGGCGGGACGTTCTCGCGGATCCAGTTCACGCCCGACCTGGTGCCCGCCGACATCATCGGCACCCGCGTCTACCGGCCCTCGAAGGAGGACTTCGAGGTCGAGATGGGCCCGATCGTGTCCAACCTCGTGCTCGCCGACGAGATCAACCGGGCCCCCGCGAAGGTGCAGTCCGCCCTGCTCGAGGCGATGGCCGAGAAGCAGGTGTCCATCGGCGGCCGCACCCTGCACCTGCCCGACCCGTTCCTGGTGCTCGCGACCCAGAACCCGATCGAGTCCGAGGGCGTCTACCCCCTGCCCGAGGCGCAGCGGGACCGGTTCTTGATGAAGGTGTCGGTCGGGCTGCCCAGCGACGCCGAGGAACGTCGGATCCTGGACCGCGTCGGGACGACGATCCCCGTGGTGGCGCCCCAGCTCGATGCCGTCGAGGTGGCCGCCATGCAGCGCCACGCCGCCGAGGTCTTCGTGCACGACGCCATCGCCGACTACGCCGTCCGCCTCGTCGTGGCGACCCGCGACCCGGGACGGGCCGGGGTCGGCGACCTCGCCGCCATGCTCGCGGTGGGCGCCAGCCCCCGCGCGACCCTCGGTCTCGTTGCCGCCGCCCGGGCGCTCGCCCTGATGCGCGGTCGTGAGTACGTGCTGCCCGGCGACGTGCGCGACCTCGCCGTGGACGTGATCGCCCATCGCCTGGTGCTGGACTTCGAGGCCCTCGCCGACGGCGTGGACACCCGCGACGTCGTCCGCTCGATCGTCGGCCCGCACGCCCGAGCCGCAGGTCGCGCCGGCCCAGGGCGGCGAGGTGAGCGTGGCGTGAGCCCCGGCCCGCGTGCAGTCCGCTCACGCCCGGCGAGCCCAGGAACGCCGCCACCGGCCAACGTGCCGGTCGTGTCATTGCGCGAGATGACTCCGGAGGCGGCCCTCGCCCGGCTCGAGCTCGTGGTCGGGCGACGGGTGGACGGTCTGGCGCACGGCGACCACCTCGGCTTCGGGCTCGGGCCGGGCAGCGAGACCGCCGACGCCCGGATCTACCTGCCCGGCCAGGACGACGTACGTCGGATCGACTGGTTCGTGACCGCCCGAACGGGGCAGGTGCACGTGCGAGACCTGGTCGCCGACCGGGAGCTGAGCACCTGGGGGCTGGTCGACGCGACCGCGTCGATGGACTTCGGCACCACGACCATGGAGAAGCGTGACCTGGCGGCGGCGGTGACCGTGGCCCTGGCCAACGTGGCCGGCCGCTCCGGCGACCAGTTCGGCGCGCACGTGCTCACGGCCGACGGGGTCACCTCGTCACCGCACCGCAGCGGGCGCGTGCACCGGCTGATGGTGCTGCGCACCCTGGCCGCCGCACCACGGCAGACGCCGCGCACGGGCCCTGCGACGACGCTGGCCCAGGGCATCGACTCGCTGGCGACCCGGCGACGGCGGGGGATGCGGTTCGTGGTCTCCGACCTGATGGACCCCGACCGCGAGGCGTGGGGTGCGGCCCTGCGCCGGCTGGCGGCACGGCAGCGGACCCTGGTCGTCGAGGTGCTCGACCCGCGCGAGCTGGACATCCCCGACCTCGGTGTCGTCACCTTCGAGGACCCCGAGACCGGGATGACCCGCGACATCGACACCTCCTCGCGCAAGGTGCGGCGGCGGTTCGCCGAGGCGGCGAGGGCCGAGCGGGCCGCCAACGCCGAGACCGTACGACGCGCCGGTGCGGCGCACCTCGTCGTCTCCACCGACGGCGACTGGCTGCGCGACCTGATCCGCTTCGTGATCGGTGACCGGCGCGCCCGCAGCCGCTCGGGCGCCGCTCGCCCGACGACCACAGCGACCCCGGGCTCGGCCCCGACGCTGGTGCGGTCCCGATGACCTTCCTCGCCGCGGAGCGGCTCTGGCTGCTGCTCGGTGTGCTCGCGCTGGTCGTGGCCTACTTCTTCGCCCAGCGCCGCCGCCGTCGGCACGCCGTGCGCTTCGCCGCACTGCCGCTGCTGGCCCGGGTGGCTCCGTCACCCGGGTGGCGCCGGCACCTGCCGGCCGGGCTGTTCCTGCTGATGACGGTCCTGCTCGTCACCGGCTTCGCCCGCCCGCAGGCCGACGTACGGGTGCCGCGCGAGCAGGCCACCGTGATGGTCGCGATCGACCTGTCCGGCTCGATGCGGGCCGACGACGTGAGTCCCGACCGGTTCACGGTGGCGCAGCAGGCGGCGGAGGACTTCGTCGACCAGCTGCCCGACCGGTACCGCGTCGGTCTCGTGCCGTTCGCCTCCTCCGCATCGGTCGCGGTTCCGCCCACGACCGACCACGAGCTGGTGGTCTCGGCGATCCGGGGTCTCCAGGTCGACGGGGCCACCGCCATCGGCGATGCGCTGGTGGCCTCCGTGCAGGGGGCGAGGGAAGGGGTGGACACGAGCGACGGCAGCACCGGCAACGACGCCGGTCCCGGCGGCAGAGCCCCGGGAGACCCGGCGAAGGTGCCGGCCCGGGTGGTGCTGCTCAGCGACGGCCAGAGCTCGCGCGGGGTGTCGGTCGAGCAAGGCATCCGGACTGCGCTCGACGCCAAGGTCCCGGTCTCGACGATCGCCTACGGCACCGACAGCGGCATGCTCGGCCTCACCCCGGTGCCGGTCGACCGCGACACCCTGGCCCAGATCGCCGACGAGACCGGTGGCAAGGCCTACCAGGCGGCGACCGCCGAACAGCTGCGCTCGGTGTATGAGGACCTCGGCAGCTCGATCGGCTTCCGGGTCGAGCGCACCGAGATCACCTCGTGGTTCATCGGGTTCGGGCTCGTGGCGGCCCTCTTCGCCGCGCTCGCATCGTTGCGGTTCACCGGCCGGCTGCCGTGAGCGACGACGACCCGCCGGGTCCTGACTTCCGTCGTCCCGGTGGCGGTACGCCGGCACCCGCCGCCCCCGGGGCCGGGGCGGAGGTCCGCGCGCGCCGTCGACGCACGGTCCCGGTCGCGCCGGCGATGCGCCGGGCCTCGCCGCGGGCGGCGGTGGCCGACCCGCTCGCCGCGACGCCGCCCCCTGCGGACGGCACCCGTCGGGACCCCTGGCTGACGCGCCCGCGGCTCGTGCTGGTCGGCGCGCTGTGCGCCGTCGTGGCTGCGGTGGTCACCGCCGGGACGACCGCGGCCCTGGTCACGCTGCGCGACGGCACGGGCGTGACGACGAGCCAGCCGCTGGCCATGCGATCGACGCCCGGCTCGGTGAGCGCCGTGGCGCAGCAGGTGCTGCCGAGCGTGGTGTCGGTCCAGGTCCGGGCGGGTGGCCAGGCCCGGACGGGGAGCGGGTTCGTCGTGGGCGACCGCCTGGTCGTGACCAACGCCCACGTGGTCGGCGACCAGGCGAGCACCGTGCGGGTGAGCTTCACCGGGGGCCGGTCGGTCTCGGCCCGCGTCCTCGGCGTGAGCGAGGTCGACGACGTCGCGGTGCTGCGCGTGTCGGTGCCCTCCGGCGTCGGTGCTCTCCCGCTCGCCTCGGGCTCCGGACAGGCCGCGGTCGGAGATCCGGTGATCGCCGTCGGTTCCCCGCTCGGCCTGGCCGGCACGGTGACCGCAGGCATCATCTCGGCCACCGACCGCTCGGTGAGGATCGGCACCGCCCGTACCCGGGCGCTGCAGACCGACGCCTCGATCAATCCTGGCAACTCCGGCGGCCCCCTGATCGACACCCGGGGCCGCGTGGTCGGGCTGAACACGGCCATCGCCAGCCTGAACGGCGCCAACACCGGCATCGGCTTCGCGATCCCGTCCGACCGGCTGGCCCGCGTGGTCGGCCGGCTGGCGCCCTGACCCCGACGCGGGGAGCGCCGGGCCGGGGCCGCGAGAATGGGGTCATGCCACTGATGCACTTCGACCTCGTCGCCGGCCGCACCGACGAGCAGCTCAGGACGCTGCTCGACAGCGCCCACCAGGCGATGCTCGACGCCTTCGCCGTGCCCGAGCGCGACCGCTACCAGGTCGTCACGCAGCACCCGCCCGAGGAGATGGTGGTCCTCGACACCGGGCTGGGCATCGAGCGCAGCAAGGACCTCGTGGTGCTCCGGGTGACCAGTGCGAAGCGCACCGAGGAGAAGAAGACCGCGCTGTACCGGCTGCTGGCGGAGTACCTCCAGCGCGACTGCGGCATCGATCCGCAGGACCTGATGGTCGCGATCGTGGAGAACGACGCGGCGGACTGGTCCTTCGGCAACGGCGTGGCGCAGTTCCTCACCGGCGACCTCTGACCCTCTCGACGTCGTGGGTGCCAGGGGGTGCCCGGCACCACCTCAGACCCACGACCGGCGCCTCAGCAACGACCCGACGTCGACCGGGCTCGGTGTCCAGCTGTTGAGTGACTGCCTCGAGCCGCCGGAGTCGGTCGTCGACTGGCCTCGTCCCGGGCGGGCCGCTCGCGCCTCGGCGGCCCGTAGACTCGGCAGGTCCCGACCGCACCGACCCCAGGACACCGTGACCTCTCCGAGCACCGAGACCACCGCAGCGGTTTCCGCGCCTGCTTCCGGCGACGTGGCCAGCGAGGCCGCGCGGCGGCGTACCTTCGCGATCATCTCGCACCCCGACGCCGGCAAGTCGACGATGACCGAGGCGCTGGCCCTGCACGCCCAGGTGATCACCGAGGCCGGCGCCGTGCACGGCAAGTCCGGGCGGCGCAGCACGGTCTCGGACTGGATGGACATGGAGAAGGCCCGCGGGATCTCGATCACCTCCGCGGCGCTGCAGTTCGCCTACGGCGAGCACGTGATCAACCTCGTCGACACCCCCGGCCACTCCGACTTCTCCGAGGACACCTACCGGGTGCTCTCCGCCGTCGACTGCGCGGTGATGCTGATCGACGCGGCCAAGGGCCTCGAGCCGCAGACCCTCAAGCTGTTCCGGGTCTGCAAGGCCCGTGGGCTGCCGGTGATCACGGTGATCAACAAGTGGGACCGCCCCGGCCTCGAGGCGCTCGCGCTGATGGACGAGATCTACCGCGACATCGGTCTGCAGCCGACCCCGCTGACCTGGCCGGTCGGTATCGCCGGCGACTTCAAGGGGGTGCTGGAGCGCAGCACGGGTGACTACGTCGCCTACACGCGTACGGCGGGCGGCGCCACGATCGCGCCCGAGGAGCGGATGGGTGCCGACGCCGCGGCTGCCCGCGAGCCGGTCGACTGGGCCACGGCGGTCGAGGAGAGCGAGCTGCTCGAGGTCGACGGGGCCGACCACGACCAGGACCTGTTCCTCGACGGGATCACCACCCCGGTGCTGTTCGCCTCGGCGATCTCCAACTTCGGGGTCGCCGCGCTGCTGGAGACCCTGGTCGAGCTGGCCCCGCCGGCCTCGCCCTTCTCCTACGACAAGGGCGGCACGCCCGGAGGTGCGCCCGGTCACGGCGCCGTTCAGCGGCTTCGTGTTCAAGGTGCAGGCCGGGATGGACACCAACCACCGCGACCGGGTCGCCTTCGCCCGGGTGACCTCGGGGGTCTTCGAGCGCGGCAGCGTGGTCACCCACGCCCAGACCGGTCGCCCGTTCCCGACCAAGTACGCCCAGGCGATCTTCGGGCGCGAGCGCAGCGTGATCGACACGGCCTACCCCGGCGACATCATCGGCCTGGTCAACGCGTTGGTGCTCAAGCCGGGGGACACCCTCTACCTCGACGAGCCGGTGCAGTTCCCGCCGATCGCGACGTTCGCCCCGGAGCACTTCGCGGTGGCGACTTCGGCCGACTCGGGCAAGTTCAAGCAGTTCCGCAAGGGCATCGAGCAGCTCGACGGTGAGGGCGTCGTCCAGGTGCTCCGCTCCGACCTGCGCGGCAACCAGTCACCGGTCCTGGCCGCGGTCGGACCGATGCAGTTCGAGGTCGCGCAGGCCCGGATGGAGACCGAGTTCGGTGCCGCGATCCGCCTCGAGCGGCTCGGCTACACCCAGGCCCGCCGTACCGATGCGGCCTCGGCGGCCGAGCTGGACAGCGATGCGCAGCCTCGAGGTGCTCAGCCGCACCGACGGCACCCTGCTGGTGCTGGCGCCGGACAAGTGGCGGATCAGCACCGTCGAGCGCGACCACCCCGAGCTGACCCTCGAACCGCTGCTGGCCGGCGAGGCCTGAGCGAGCACGAGCCCCTCACCCCAGCAGCCGACTGATCCTGGCTCGGGTGCGGTCGGAGCGAGCCTGGCGCATCAGGGTCCGCGCCGACTCACGGACCTGTGCGCGGGCCGCACGGATCTCGGCGCGGGGGTACGCCCGTTTGCGCCCGCAGGCTCCGACGTAGGCCGCGAGCTCCTCGACGTACGCCGTGCGCTGGTGGATGTTGCCCAGGGGCTCTGCCGCGAGCAGCTCGGGCAGTCGGGTGAGGTCGCGGTGGCCGAGGAAGAAGTGGATCGCCATCACGTTGCCCGGCCGGTCCAGCGCTTCGAGCTGGTCCTTGGCCAGCTCGGCCAGCCAGACCTTCTCGATCTCGGGCGGCACCCCGTAGGACCGGTACTGCGGCCCGTAGCCCTCCCGCACGATGTGGAAGGCGAACCCGTGGTTGAGCCGGAAGATGTCTCGCGCCGGGCCCAGGTCCACGCTCGTCAGGGTAGGGCCCGCGCTCGGCGGTCCTCAGACGAGCGCGGCCACCAGCGCCACGAGGGCGGCGCCCAGCCGCACCCGATCGGCCACGAGCAGCCGGCGCACCAGGCCCGGGTCCGGACCGGCGGTGCCCAGCTTCGCGTGCGTCGGTGCGGCGACGCCGGCGGTCGTGGCGGCAGCTACCGCGGTGGCCACCAGGGCGATCCAGTCACCGAGGTCATCCGGCCCGGTGACCAACACCCACAGGCAGGCGGCGGCGGCGACGCCGTACACCAGTGCCACGACGGGCAGGATCCCCCGCGAGTGACGGTCGTGGGCGTCGGCCCAGTGCGACGCCGGCACCTCGGCCAGCGCCGGGTAGACCAGGAGCGTCACCACCAGCTGGAAGCCGGCGTGCAGACCTGTGCCGACGACCAGCGCCTCGTGGGCGCTCACCCGGGCGACCTCAGTCCGTGGAGATCTGCTCGCGGAAGCCTTCGCGATCGGTGTGCATCGTGTAGAGCCGGTCGGCGAGCACCTCGGGGTCCTTGTCCTCGCTGCCCGGCTCGATGGCACCGCCGATGATCAGCTGGGCCACGTGGATGCCCTCCTCGCCGAGCACCTCGTGCAACAGCTCGGCGTACGCCGCCTGACCGGCGAAGGCGATCGAGGTGCCGGTGACCGCCCGGCCCGGCTTGAGAGCCGAGCCACCGTTGACGAAGAGGATGCTGCCGCGGTCCTTGCCGAGGAAGCGCATCCCGGGCACGACGGCGTGCACCGCGGCCACGGGTCCGTAGATGGAGAACTCGATCGGGCCGACCAGGTCGGCGGGCGTCGTCTCCAGCACCGGTCGCATGAACTGCTTGGCCGGCAGCGGGCTGTACTGCAGCACCTCGATCGGCCCGAGTGCCTCGGTGGCCTGCTCCAGGGCGACGGTGATCGACTCCGGGTCGCGGACGTCGGCGGCGAAGCCCTGGGCCTGCACCCCGTCGGCGCTCAGCTCCGCGGCGAGGGCGTCGACGTTGGCCTGGGTGCGGGAGATCAGCGCGACGGCGTACCCCTCCTTGCCGAACCGACGTGCGACGGCGGCCCCGAGGCCCTTGCCTGCTCCGATGATGGCGAGTGTGGTCATGCCCGGCCCAGCCGGTGCGGGGAGCCGACTATTCCGCGTCGGGCCCGGTCCCACCCGCGCGGGTGGTCGGAGCCGGGCCGCTCAGGAGATCGCGGCTGCCTCCGGCAGCGCGAGGCCGACCCCGGCGCTCACCGTCGTACCGTCCCACGACGCCGTCAGGGTGGCGGTGCCCGTGACGAGCAGCTGGTGCTGGGTGAGCGCGACGAGGGCGGGGCCGTAGGCCGCCGCGTCGTCCTCGGGCAACCGACCGACCAGGTGCGGACCGACCAGCACGGCGACCGCTCGCGGATCGGCGGGGTTCCACGGGTTGGGCACCAGCCGGCACGGCACCCGGACCTCGGCGCCCGCGGCGGTGATCGGGGTGCTCGCCTCCGCGAAGACCCGGCGCACGGCGTCCACGTGCTCGGCGTTCACCGTCGCCTGCACCTGGTGCGAGAGCGGCTCGCGGGGCGCCTCGTCCTGGCACCGTGCGGCGACCTGCTCGAAGGTGAGGACGGACTGGGTGACGTTGGCCTGGAACCAGGTCCCGGCCGCCGTGAAGGCGGATGCGACACCCTCAGCGACCTCCTGCCCGGCGCGGTTCAGCTGCTGCCCCGTCGGGGATGCCCCGGGGGCGCGGTGCTCGGTCCACCGGGTGCCGTCCCAGTAGCGCTGCTGGCCCGGCACCTGCGGGTCGGGGAACCAGCCGGCGGGCGGCATCGGACCAGGGACCGGACCAGTCGTGGGATCGGACATCGCCCCAGCCTGGCACGAACCAGCGCGGCTGCGACAGGCCCGGCACCGTCTTGCCCGGTGACCACCCGGGCAGCAGGATCGGGGGATGGAGCACGGCCCCGAGCCGATCTTCGTGGTCCAGCGCCACGACGCGACCGCGCTGCACTACGACCTGCGGCTGCAGGTCGACGACGTGCTGGCGTCCTGGGCGGTGCCGAAGGGGCCCTCGCTCGACCCGAGGTGAAGCGGCTGGCCAAGCAGGTCGGCGACCACGACCTCGACCACGCCGGCTTCGAGGGGCGTACGCCGGGCACCGGCGGGACCGGGCACGGTGATCGTCTGGGACACCGGCACGCTGGACAACCTCACCGAGCGCGACGGGGCCGGTCGTGCCGCTGCGCAGGCGGTCGACGCGGGTCACCTCAAGGTCCGCCTGCACGGTCATCGGCTGAGCGGCGCGTTCGCCCTCACCCGCACCCGGATGAACGGCGACCCGGCCAGCTGGATCCTGGTCAAGGTCGACGACGAGGGCACCGACCGCCGGCGCCGCCCGGAGGTCGAGCGAGCTGACCTCGGTGCTCAGCGGGCGGACCAACGAGGACCTCGAGGACTGATCGCGCCGGGCCGAACCTCCCGCACGAGCCGCTGCTCGAGGTCGAAGAGCTCCAGCAGCTCGACGTCCGGATCGGGGTCGGTCGCGACCAGGTCGCCGTGTCCGGCAGCCACGAGCGCGTGCAGGTCGCGCTCCCGTGGAGCCAGCGCCGCCGAGGCCCAGTCGACCAGCAGGGTGCGGACCACGGTCACCAGCTGGTTGCCGGGGCTGGGCGCTCCGTGCGTCACCACCCACGGCCGGTCGGCGGCGAGGGCGGCGAGCCGGTGGTGCTGCGGTCGGCATCCGGCGCTACGTCGGCGGCCGGCTCGCGCGCGGGCCGAGCCCGGGTCGGCGAGGTCCACCGGGTCAGGGGCGCCCAGCGGGGCAGGTCGCGCGGGACGCTGGCCCGGTGCAGCCGGTCGAGCAGGCGGAGGTGTCCCGGGCGGCCGGTCGGTCGCAGCCCGTTCCGCCGCTCGCCGTGCGCCCAGGGCGTCACGCTCAGCACGCCGTCGCCGAGCGGGACGGTGTAGGTCAGGTCGTCGCTCGGCAGCCCCGCGACCACGAAGTCGAGGCGGAAGGCGAGCTCGCCGGCCGCGGAGTACGCCGCCTCCAGCCGCGCGGCAGCCTGATCGGGGTCGATGCGGTCCCAGGTGACGACGAGCAGCGGCCGGAAGCCCTGTGCGGCCAGCCAGTGCGCGGCCGTCAGCGTCCGGCGGCTCCTCGACCCGGTCCACGTGGTCGACGTGGTCCCACCAGTGCCGGCGTACCTGCGCGAGCACCTCATCGTCGGCGGGCGACAGACGGACAGGCTGCACGGTCCTACCAGCCGAGCAGCGGTCGCCGCGGCCAGCGCACGGCGTCGCTGGTGGCCACGCCGAGCAGCACGTCGGCCAGGCGGGTGGCCGGTCTGCAGAAGCGGACGGCCGCCGCTGCAGCAGGGACACCGAGCCACCGGCCCAGTCGGGGTCCGTGGGCGGCGCCGACCTGGAGGTCCGCGGCGGGCGAGGTGCGCGTTGCTGGCCGGGGCCAGCGAGCGCTCGAAGGCCTCGCGCAGCCCGACGAACTCGTGCTGGCCGCCGAGCAGGTCGGTGACCACGTCGTCGTCGCGGCAGACCATGTCGTGGGAGAGGCTGTCGACGAGGGCCAGCACGGTCTTGCATCGGCATCTGGGCGATGGCCGAGACGACCAGGCCGACCAGCTTGGTCGGCACGAACGGCACCCGGATCTGCAGTCGGCGCAGCCCGGCGACGGTGGCGAAGAGCGCCAGCAGCTCGGGGTACGTCGGCTGCTCCGGCCCGCCGACGTCGTAGGCGCGGTTGTGCGTCTCGCCGCGGCAGGCCGCGGCGATCACCTGCACCACGTCGTCGACCGCGACCGGCTGCAGGGTGCTGCCCATCCAGCTCGGGATCGGGGTGAACGGGACGCGCTCGGTCAGTCGGCGCATCAGCTCGAACGACGTGGAGCCGGCGCCGATCACCATCGCCGCCCGCAGCGAGACGGTCGGCACGCCCGAGGCCAGGAAGGTCTCCTCGACGTCGAGGCGCGAGCGCAGGTGGTCGGAGAGCTGGCCCTCGGGGATCAGCCCGGAGAGGTAGACGATGCGCTGCACGCCGGCCCTCGCGACACGCCTCGGCCATCCGCTTGGCGGCCCGGTGGTCCTTGGTGACGAAGTCGCCTGCGTCGAGGGAGTGCACCAGGTAGATCACGATGTCGATCCCGCGCACGGCCGCGCGCACGGAAGCCGGCTTCTCCACGTCGAGCTGCGACCACGCTCACCCGGCTCGCCCAGTCGAACGCCGAGACGTCGGCGCCCCGGGTGGCGGCGACGACGTCGTGGCCGTCGGCGAGCAGGGTGGGGATCGACCCGTGAGCCGATGTAGCCGGTGGCTCCGGTGACGAGCACGCGCATGGTTCCTCCTTGGACGTGGTGCGGCCGATGGGGGTGCTGCCTCCGGCTCAGCCGCCGGTGCTGTCGAGATGTTCCCCGCCGGCGGTGTGATGCGCGACGTGGGCCGTGCCCCGGTGCTCGGGCGGCGGGCGTCGACGTACGCCGTCGCACCAGGTCGACCACGCCGAGCAGCAGTGCGACGACCACGAAACCGATCGTCGTGTGCAGCGACACCGAGAGCGCCTCGGCGAAGTCGCCCTTCGTGCTGGCGACCTTCTCGAAGAACTGCGCCAGCACGATGGCCACCCCGATCGCCGAGCCCGTGCGCTGCGCGGTCTGCAGCAGCCCGCCGCCCGCGCCGGCTTTCGAGCGGGTCGACCTCGTCGAGGGCCAGGGTCACGTTGGGCGAGATCACCGCACCTCCGCCCAACCCGGCCAGCAGCAGGATCGGGGCGAGCTTGAGACCCGACCTGGCCGTCGAGGTGGGGGACGACGACGTCGATCAGCACGAGGGCCACCGTGATCAGCACCAGGCCGACGACGACCAGCGCCCGGCCGTAGCGGTTGACCAGCCGACCCGCCACGAAGGCCGAGATCGCCGAGCCGATCGCGAACGGCATCTGGGTCGCCCCCGCCTGCCAGCGCGCTGTAGCCCAGCCCGACCTGGAGGTAGAGGGTGACGATGATGAAGATCGAGGTGAACCCGGCGAAGTAGCAGCGTGCCGAGGCTGACCCCGAAGACGTAGGACCGGATCCGGCCCAGCGACAGGTCGACCAGGGTCTCCTTGCCTCGACGCGACCACAGGCGTTCCCAGAGCAGGAAGGCCGCGAACACCGCGGCGGCGACCCCGAGCAGCCACCACGGCCGCTCGGAGAGCGGCTTGCTCTCGCTGCCCTCGACCACGGGCAGCAGCACCAGCAGGATCGAGGCCCCGAAGAGCAGCACACCGACGGGGTCGAGCGACTGCTTCGGTCCGCGTGGCACGGGTGGCAACCAGCGCAGCGCCATCAGGACCAGGATCACGCCGATCGGGGCGTTGACGTAGAAGACCAGCCGCCAGCCGAAGTCGGGTCCGCCGAGGTTGACCAGCAGCCCGCCGAGCAGGGGGCCGATCGCGGTGGAGACGCCGATCGACATCCCGAACAGCCCGAAGGCGCGCCCGCGCTCCTTGCCCTTGAACAGGTTCTGGATGAAGCCGGAGGTCTGCGGCGCGATCATCCCGCCGCCGAAGCCCTGGATCACCCGGGCGACCGAGAGCCACACCGCACCCTGGGCCGCTCCGCAGGCGGCGCTGGCCAGCGTGAACACGATGATGCCCGCGATGAAGACCGCGCGCCTGCTGCGGGCGTCGCCCAGGCGTCCCGCCGGCACCAGCATCACCCCGAAGGCCAGGGAGTAGCCCGCGACGACCCACTGGATGTCGGTGTCGCTGGCGCCCAGCCCGGTGCGGATCGAGGGCAGCGCCACGTTGACGATGCTCACGTCCAGCAGGGTCATCCCGCCGGCGACCAGGCACACCGCCAGGCCGCGCCAGCGCATCGCGCGCCGCTGGGCCTCGTTGCCCTCGTCGTCGGCCGTCTCGGGGGCCGGGGTCTCGGTGTCGGTCATCGAGGTACGACGGTAGTCCGCCCGGGCGTGGTTCCTTCGGGTGGTGCTGCGTCGTCACTGCCGGTGTGGTCGAGTCAGGCGGCGCGCCGCCCGGTGGTTGAGCAAGGACGAAGTCGCCCCCCGGTGGTCGAGGAAGGACGAAGTCGCCCCCCGGTGGTCGAGGAAGGACGAAGTCGCCCCCGGTGGTTGAGGAAGGACGAAGTCCTGTCTCGAACCTCCTCCGGCGAGACACCGGGCGAAGGAGGTTTCGAGACGGCGCTGGCGCGCCTCCTCAACCAACGAGGCACCCGGCGAGACACCGGGCGACGGAGGTTTCGAGACGGCGCTGGCGCGCCTCCTCAACCAACGAGGCACCCGGCGAGACACCGGGCGACGGAGGTTTCGAGACGGCGCCGGCGCGCCTCCTCAGCCAACGGGAACCTCCGGTGGTCGAGGAAGGACGAAGTCCTGTCTCGAGACCCGCAGGCCCGCGCCCCACAGGTTCAGGGACGGCCTTCGCCCGCCTCTCCGGGCGCCGTCGTCACCGACGTCGCCCGGGCGCCTAGGGTCGGGGGATGGGTCAGCGAGCCGCACTGGAGGAGCTCAACGCGCGGATCGCGCTGCTGCAGGACCAGGCGCGGGGGGAGAAGGTGGCCCGGCGGCACGCGAGCGGCGGACGTACGGCGCGCGAGAACATCGCCGACCTCGTCGACGCCGGGTCGTTCGTCGAGTACGGCCGCTTCGTCACCGCGGCCCAGGAGCAGCGCCGCTCGCGTCGAGGACCTCGTGCCGACGACACCCGGCGACGGCATCCTGGCGGGACGGCGAGCGTCGACGCCCTGCCGTGCGCGGTGCTGTCCTACGACTACCTCGTGCATGGCCGGCACCCAGGGGATGCGTGGGCACCGCAAGTCCGACCGGCTGATCGAGGTGATCGGCCGGCTCGACGCTGCCGGCGGTGTTCTTCGCCGAGGGCGGGGGGGGCCGTCCGGGTGACACCGACTACCCGATCGTGTCGGCGCTGGACGTGCAGTCGTTCGCCCTGTGGGCGGCGCTCTCGGGCGTCGTACCCCGGATCGCGGTGGTGCACGGCCGCTGCTTCGCGGGCAACGCCGTCATCGCCGGTACGTCGGACCTGATCGTGGCGACCCGCTCGGCGAACCTCGGGATGGCCGGCCCGGCGATGATCGCCGGCGGTGGGTTGGGCCGGTTCGCCCCCGAGGAGATCGGACCGGCGCAGACGCAGGTCGAGGAACGGCGTCGTCGACGTGCTGGTGGCCGACGAGGCGGAGGCGGTCGCCGTCACGAAGACGGCTGGTGGGCTACTTCGGGCGCCCCGTGGCGAGTGGGAGGCCCCGGAGCAGGACGTCCTGCGCGAGGTGATCCCCGAGCGCGAGCGCAGCGCCTTCGACGTGCAGCCGGTGATCAGCACGCTGGCCGACGTCGGCTCGGTGACGTTCTGCGGGAGAAGTTCGCGCCGGAGCTGGTGACGGCGCTGGGGCGGATCGAGGGCCGCACCGTGGGGTTCGTCGCCAACCAGTCCACGCACATGGCCGGGGCGGTCACGGGGGACGCCTCGCACAAGGGAGCGCGGTTCCTCCAGCTGTGCGACTCCTACGGCTTCCCGGTGGTCTCGCTGGTCGACACCCCCGGCTTCATGGTCGGCCCGGAGGCGGAGGATGCGGGTCTGGTGCGGCACGCGTCGCGGCTGCTGGTCGCGGGCGCGCGGCTCGGCGTACCCCTGATCGGCGTCGTGCTGCGTCGCGGTTACGGGCTGGGCGCGCAGGCGATGCTCGGCGGCAGCACCCACCAGCCCCTGCTCACCCTGGCCTGGCCCGAGGCGCACCTGGGCCCGATGGGTCTCGAGGGGGCCGTGCGGCTGGCGATGCGCCACGAGCTCGAGGCCATCGAGGACCACGACGAGCGCGAGCGGGTCGTCGCCGAGCACACGGCGGCCTACCGCGAGCACGCCATGGCGCTCAACGCGGCCCGGGTTTTCGAGATCGATGACGTCATCGACCCGGCCGACACCCGGCGGGTCATCGCCGCCTCCCTGAGGTCGGCGGGCACCCCGCCCGCCTCACACCTGCCCGTGGACACCTGGTGAGCCTGCCGGTGCAGCGACGGTGCCCCTGCGGCAGCGATCGGCTGTACGACGCCTGCTGCGGCCCGCTGCACGACGGTGCACCGGCGCCGAGTGCCGAGGAGCTGATGCGTTCTCGCTACTCCGCCTTCGTGCTCGGTCGGGAGGACCACCTGTTCCGGACCTGGCACCCCCGCACCCGCCCCGACGACCTGCGCGTGCCGTCGGGCACCAGCTGGCTGGGCCTCGAGGTGCTGGCCACGACCGGGGGAGGAGCCACCGACGAGACGGGCACGGTCGAGTTCGTCGCACGCTCGGAGCAGGGCGGGCGACCGCACGCCCTGCACGAGACCAGCCGGTTCGTGCGACGGGCCGGACGCTGGGTCTACCTCGAGGGTGACGTCGGCCCCGGCGTCGCGCTGCGCGAGTGAGGAGAACCAGCCCAGGCACCGGGACAGCTCAGCGCTCGACCTGGTTGCTGGCTCAGTGCACGAGATCGTCGGGCGGGGGCACGCCGGGCGGCTCGTCGCCGCGCAGCTCCCGGACCCGGGTCAGGCTCAGCAGGGCCGCTCGGACCGACGGCGGGTCGTCGAGGGCCAGGACCACGACGGGACCGGTCACGGTGACGTCGAAGCTGGATCCCACGTGGTCGTGCAGCCGCTCGCAGACCCAGTCGGCGTCCCACCCGCGGATGCTGGCCGAGCCTTCGAGCTCACCGCCCAGAAGATCGCCATCCAGTAGGGCCGTTCGTCCCACGACCCGCTGATGGAGCACACCCGGGCCCGGACCAGCCGGCTCCCGCCGAGCGGGTGCGGATTGACGTCGTCCCCGCCGAACAGGTTGTTCTCGCTCATCCCCCGGGCGTCCAGCATCTGCTTGTCGATGCGGCCGTCCCCGCCCGGCCACTCCCTGATCGGATCGTCCATGTGCACCCGCTCTCCCGGAGCGGCGTGGTCCGTCCCGCAGGACCGTACGGCCAGTCACCGACACTCCACGGTCCGGGCGCAGGGCGCGGGCCGGCTCAGTGCGCGGCCAGGGTGCGCACCACCAGGCGCACCACCTCGTCGGCCCGCAGCAACCGCCCGTGGGCGTGCGGATAGGTGTTGTTGGCCGCGCCGAGCAGGAACGGCGACTCCGAGGGCACCTGGTCGTC
The DNA here is from genome assembly GCA_963843875.1 of uncultured Actinomycetota bacterium. Classification (GTDB taxonomy): domain Bacteria; phylum Actinomycetota; class Actinomycetes; order Propionibacteriales; family Nocardioidaceae; genus Marmoricola. The sequence goes on from CAWJMC010000005.1 coordinate 1,037,477, forward strand.
GAAGCCGTGCTTGCCGTAGCGCAGCCAGCGGAAGAACCAGGGGTCGCCGCCGATCGTCGTGTACACCTCGCCGGCGGGCTCGGCGTACCCCAGGGAGTCGAGGAACGCCGATCCCGGGGCCATGTCGTCGCCGAGTCCGCCCATCGCGTTGTCACCGAGGTTGGTCTCCCAGGCGACGAGGTCGCTGCCGTGGTTGGGTACGGCGACCTGCACCAGGTCGTCGACCTGCGTCGCCCAGCCGCGCTCCTCGACCAGGTAGCGCATCAGCAACCCGCCGGTGGAGTGGGTGACCACGTCGATCGTGGTGTCGCGAGGGAGGCCGGCCCGTCGCAGAGCGCTCCGGATGGCCGGTGCGACGACCTCCTCGGCCAGAGCGGGCATCCGGATGCCCGCACGCGGCCGGTAGGTCAGCGGCTGCACCCCGCCCCGGGCGGGGTCGAGATCAAGGACTGTGGTGCCCTCCGCCCTCAGTGCGGCGGTGAGCTTGTCGAACACGGTGCCGTCGCTGCCCAGCCCGGCCACCTCGACCACGGGGTGTGAGCCCGTGCCGACCCCGGCAGCGCCCACCGGCGTCCGCACCGGCGTGTTCAGCTGCGTGAGCACGCCCACCCCGGTGCCGAGCAGCACGGCGAGCACGGCGAGCCGTCGCGGCCACCGTCTCCGGGCCTTCGGGGCGGTGCTCGGATCGGCGGACACGCTGGGCCAACGCCTGCCACCGACCCGGCGTTCCCGAGCGGGCGGGTCACCGGTTCGTAAGGCACGAGGCGCCTGCCGGAGCGGGCCGGGTGACAGGCTCGGGCGATGAGACGGGCGGCGATCAGTGGGGTGATCGCGCTCCTCGTCCTCGGGGTGGTCGTCGCGGTGACGCTCAACCGCAGGTCGCCACCGGCGAGCACTGCATCAGCGGACTCCCCGGACACCGGCGACCGCGCCCTGAGCGGGCACGAGCGGTCCCCGGCCGCGAAGTCCTGGAGCGCGTGGCCGCAGGCTCTGCACGACGCCCAGCACTCCGGCGCCAGCCCGTACGCCGGACCGCGGACCGGGCACCTGCGCTGGAGCCGCGCCCTCGAGGGCGACGTCACTCCCGGCCCGGTGGTCGGTGCGGACGGCACCGTCTACGCCGCGAGCAACGCCGGGGTGCTCCACGCGATCGACCCGGCCACGGGCAAGGACCGCTGGCGGCTCGACGGCGGCGGCAGCTACGGCAGTGACCTCTCGACCAGCCCGGCGGTGCTGCCCGACGGCCTGCTGCTCTGGCCCGGCCCCGACGACATGCTGCTCGCGGTCACTGCCGAGGGCGACGTCGCGTGGAGGCTGGACCTCGGGGGCCAGGGCACCTCGCCCGCCGTCCTGGCGAACGGTGACGTCGTGGTCGGCACCACCAGCGGCCAGTTGCTCGGTCTGCACCCGGACGCCGGCGGCGCGGGTGAGCAGTGGCGCCTGGAGCTCGGCGAGCAGTCCTACGGCTCGGCGGTCTTCAGTCCCGACGGCACCACGGCGTACCAGTCGGTGACCTCCGGGGTGGTCGCGGTCCGGGACGGCACGGTGGCCTGGCGGTGGAGCGTCCCCTCGCAGATCGTCGAGGTCAGCCCGGCGGTGGCTCCGGACGGGACGGTGGTGATCGGCACCAACGACCCCTACCAGTACGGCCTGGACCCGGAGGACGGCTCGGTGGTCTGGAAGCACCGGCGCGGCTCCTGGACCTACTCCTCGCCCGGGGTGAGCCACGACGGCATCGCCTACTTCGGTGATCACGGTGACCGGGTCAGCGGCCTCGACGTGCGCACCGGGAAGATCCTGTTCTCCCACCAGGGCTCGCGCCGCAACACCCGGGTCGGCGGCATCGGGATCTGGACCTCCGTGGCGCTGGACGAGGACCACACGGCCTACGTCGGCACGCGGCAAGGCCTGGTGTACGCCGTCGACCGCGACTCGCACCGGATCTGGACCTACGACGCGAGGACCACCGTGGACTCCTACCCCGCGCTCACCGGGGACGGAGCGCTGGTCGTCGGTACGACCGGCGGCCGGTTGCTGGCCTTCGGCGACGAGTGAGCGGAATCACGGTTGGGCGGAGCTGGTTGTGCACGACGACACCCTTGTCCCGATCCGTTCCCAGGAGTTCCGATGACCGACCCGATCCGTGTCCTGCGCACCTCCCACGAGAAGTTCGCCACCACGGTGGCCGGTCTCGACGCCGAGCAGGTGAGCGGTCCGTCGTACGCCTCGGACTGGTCGATCGCCGACACCGCCTCGCACCTGGGCAGCCAGGCCGAGATCTTCGGCGCCTTCCTCGACGCCGGGCTGGCCGGCGACGAGCCGCCCGGTGGTGACAGCTTCCCGCCGATCTGGGAGCGCTGGAACGCGATGGCGCCCGCGGACCAGGTCAGCGCCAGCGTGCAGGCCAACGAGGCCTTCGTGAGCCGGGTCGAGGCACTCACCGAGCAGGAGCGTGCCGGGTTCTCGATCAGCCTGTTCGGCCAGGACCTCGACCTCGCCGGAATGGCCCGGGTGCGGCTGAGCGAGCACGCGCTGCACACCTGGGACATCGCGGTCGCGCTCGAAGACGCCTCGGTCGTCCCGGCGGACGCGGTCGAGGTGCTCGCTCCCGGGCTGCACCCCGTGCTCGGCCGGGCGATGCGCGCGGTCGAGGGCGCCGGCAGCATCGAGGTCGTGACGCGCGACCCGGAGACGGGGTACGTCGTGGACCTCGAGGCCGCTGCGCCGAGCGACGACCCCGGCGGGAGCAGGATCACGATGCCGGCCGAGGCGTTCGTGCGACTGGTCTACGGCCGCCTCGACGCCGACCACACCCCGTCCGGCATCGACGACCCGGACGGCGTGCTCGACACCCTGCGTCAGGCGTTCCCCGGCTTCTGAGCCTGGGCTGCTGGGCCTGGGCTGCTGGGCCTCAGGCGGTGACGCTGCGCAGCACCAGGACCGCGACGGCGATCACGAGCAGCAGACCGGGCGCGGGTGCGCCCTTCGTGTCGTGGGCGCTGAGGTGCGCCCCGACCGCAAGGGCGAAGTAGACCACCAGGCCGATCGCCGCTGCGATTCCGATCGGAGCCCAGAACAGCCCGGCCACGAGACCGACGGCGCCGCCCGCCAGCGGCACGGCGAGCAGAGAGATCCGGTCGCGGGGGAAGCCGATCCCCACCAGGCTCGTGACCACCTGCTCGTTGCCGGTGACCTTGCCGAGGGCGGAGAACAGCAGCACGGCGGCATAGAGGGCCGAGATGATGACGGTGGTGATGAACACGGTGTTCTCCTTGCTCAGGCCCAGGACAGGGCGACGTCGTGATCGAGCCGGGGGAGCCGGTCGAACCAGGGATCCGTGCCGGGGTGGCCGATGTTGACCACCAGCAGCGAGCGGAACCGCCCGTCGGCGAAGAACTCGGCGTCGACTCCTGGCTTGTCGAAGCCGGCCATCGGCCCGGCGGCCAGTCCGGCCGCACGCACGGCCAGGATGAAGTAGCCCGCCTGCAACGCGGCGCTGAAGCCACCGGTGCTCTCGCGCATCTCGGGATTCGCCTCGAGGACGTCGCGCAGCTCGGGCTTGTAGGGCAGCACCGTCGGCACGTGCTCATGGAAGCGGGAGTCGATCGCAAGCACCGCGACGGCCGGGGCGGACGCGGTCTTCGCCCGGTTGCCCTCGTTCATCAGCGGCACCAGGCGCTGCCGGCCCTCGTCGGTGCGGACGTAGAGGACGCGCAGCGGCTGGACGTTGGCCCCGGTCGGAGCCCACTTGGCCAGCGACCAGATCTCCTGGAGCTCCTCGTCGGAGACGACGACGTCGGCGAACGTGTTGGCGGTGCGGGCGTCGGTGAAGAGCAGGGAGCGTCCGACGGTGTCGAGGCGGTCGAGCTGTGCGCTGTCGGTCATGGGGGGAGCCTTTCGCGGGGACTATGACGAACGAGGTAACTAGTAAAATACAAGTTACATTCCCGAACATAGCGTTGCTAGGCTGGGGTCATGTCCGACCCCCGCGAGACGGCGCACCAGCCCGCCGTGTGTGACGCGGCACTGGCGCGTGCCTTCGACTTCCTGGGCAAGCGCTGGAGCGGCGTCATCCTGGGCACCCTGATCCAGGACTCGGCCGGGTTCGCCGACCTGCGTCGTGCCGTGAGCGGGATCAGCGACTCGATGCTCTCGGACCGGCTCGGCGAGCTCGGCCGGGCCGGCCTGGTGCGACGTACGGTCGACGAGGGCCCGCCCGTGGCCGTGACCTACGAGCTCACCGACGCCGGGCGCGCGATCCTGCCGGCTCTCGAGGCGCTGACCACCTGGGCCGGAGCGCACCTCCCGGCCCGGGCGTGCGCCGAGGCCCGGGAGGCCTGACGAGCCGGGGGACGCGCCCGGGCTCAGCTGGCGATGTCGGGAGTCTCGTCCGAGTCGGCCTTGGCGGCGGTCCGGGCCCGGTTCTCGGCGCGTCGGTCGACGAACTTGGTCGCCTGGTCGTCGAGACCGGCCATGAACGCGTTCAGCTCGTCTCGGGCCTTCTCGCCCTCGGGACCGAACGACCGGTCGTCGATCTTCCAGAAGCTCAGCACTGGCGCGATCACCTCGTCGTGGTGCAGTCGCAGGTCGTAGACACCGGCCTTGGCGATGATCATCGAGTTGCGCCGGAAGCCGGCCATCGTGGCGCCGGGCATCTCGAAGCCGATCACCTCGTCGGCGATCGCGCGCATCGTCGCGTCCGGCTCGATCTCGAGGGCGGCGGCGACGATGTTGCGGTAGAAGACCATGTGCAGGTTCTCGTCCTTGGAGATCCGGGCGAGGAGCTTCTCCGCGACCGGGTCCTGGGTGACCTTGCCGGTGTTGCGGTGCGAGACCCTCGTGGCCAGCTCCTGGAAGGACACGTAGGTGACCGCCTCCAGCGGTGACTTGTCCCCGGAGTCGTAGCCCGAGGTCATGTAGTCCATCCGGGCGCGCTCCAGCTCGACCGGGTCGACGCCACGGGTGACGACGAGGTAGTCGCGCAGGGCGATGCCGTGCCGGTTCTCCTCCGCGGTCCAGCGCCCGACCCAGGTGCCCCAGGCGCCCTCGCGTCCGAAGCGGGTCGCGATCTCGCGGTGGTACGACGGCAGGTTGTCCTCGGTGAGCAGGTTGGTGAACATCGCGGCCTTGGCCGTGTCCGAGAGCTTCGACTGCTCCGGGGCGTAGTCCTCACCGCCCATCGCGGCGAAGTCGCGACCCTCGCTCCACGGGATGTAGTCGTGCGGGTGCCACTCCTTGGCCAGTCCGAGATGCCGATCGAGGTTGGTCGCGACGACCGGCTCGAGCTGTTCGAGCAGCCCGGCCGGGGTGCCCACCTCGGTGTTGTCCTGGACGCTGGTCATGGGTCCCTCTCCCCGGGCCGGCCGTTGCGAGCCCGGTCCCCCCGACCCTACGCGCTCTCCGTAGCCTGAGCCGCGTGGAACTGCTGCTGGTGCGTCATGGCCTGACCCACTCCAACGTCGCGGGCGCGCTCGACACCGAGCACCCGGGGGCCGACCTCACCGAGGTCGGTGAGGAGCAGGCCGTCGCGCTCGTGACGCGCCTCGCCGACCGCCCGATCGACGCCCTGTGGTGCTCACCGCGCCTGCGGGCCCGGCGTACGGCGGCACCGCTCGCGCAGGCGCACGGTCTGGAGCCGCAGCTGCGCGACGGCCTGGTCGAGATCGCGGCCGGCACGGTGGAGATGTCCAGCGACCCGAAGGACGCAGAGGGCTACCGGTCGGCGATCGCCGCCTGGATCACCGGTGACCCGGACACCCGGATGCCGGGCGGTGAGACCGGCACCGAGGTGCTGGCCCGGATGGACGCCGTGGTGGCCGAGGTGGTCGCCACCGAGGTCGAGCGGGCCTGCCTGGTCGCACACGGTGCGGTGATCCGGTTCTGGTGCGCTCGCCGGGTGCCCGACGTCGGTGCGGAACGCGGCCGTTCCCCGCTCAGCAACACCGGGGTGGTGCGGCTCGTGGGTGGCGAGCGGGGCTGGACGGCGACGGAGTGGGACGGCGAGGTCGTCGCCGTGGGCTGAGCGCGCTTTTCCGGACGTCCTAACGTCATAGTCGTGATCACCCGACGAGCCGGACTCGTGGCCGCTGCCGGAGCGGCTCTGACGGCGGCCGGCTGCGGGACCTCCTCCTCGAGCGGCACCGCTGCTCCTGCGCGCTCGGACACGCCCGTCACGACGCCCAGCACCACCGTCACTCCGAGCACGCCGGCCCACCAGGTGCTCCCCTCGAAACGCGGCACCGTGACGGTGGTCGCCACCGTGGCGAGCGGCCTGGGCGTGCCCTGGGGACTCGCACAGCTGCCGGACCGCAGCGTGCTCGTCACCACTCGCGACGACTACCGGCTGCACCGCCTCGACGTCGCCGGGCGGCGGACCACCCGGGTCGGCACCGTGCCCGGTGTGGTCTCCAACGTGGACCAGCAGGGGGAGGCCGGCCTGCTCGGCGTCGCCGTCTCGCCGGACTTCGCCGGCGACCGTCGGATCTACCTCTACTACTCCACGGCCCGGGACAACCGGATCGGCTGGGCGACGTACGGCGTCAGCGCGGACGCGGGGCGGTCCCTCGGCAGGGTCCACACGATCGTGACGGGCATCCCGCACGGGGTCCACCACAACGGCGGTCGGCTCGCCTTCGGGCCGGACAAGATGCTCTACGCCTCGACCGGGGAGGCCGAGCAGGAGCAGCTGGCGCAGGACAAGAGCTCGCTCGGCGGCAAGATCCTGCGGATGACCAGGTCCGGCAAGCCGGCGCCGGGCAACCCGTTCGGCACGCTGGTGTGGAGCTACGGCCACCGCAACGTCCAGGGCCTGGCCTTCGACGACGGTGACCGGCTTTGGGCCTCGGAGTTCGGCGACAAGGGCGCCGACGAGCTGAACCTGATCCGCAAGGGCCGCAACTACGGCTGGCCTGCCACCCAGGGGCGTACGTCGGACCCGGCGTACACCAGCCCGGTCGCGCAGTGGGGCACCGAGGAGGACTCCCCGAGCGGTATCGCCTACGCCGGCGGCTCGATCTGGATGGCGGCGCTGCAGGGGGAGCGGCTGTGGCGGATCCCGCTCGACGGCGCCCACCCGCTGGCCGAGCCGCAAGGATTCCTGGACGGCAGGTACGGCCGGCTGCGCAGCGTGCTCGCGATCTCCGACTCCGACCTGCTGGTCACCACCAGCAACCGCGACGGTCGCGCCCGGGCGAAGTCCGGCGACGACCGGGTCCTGCTGCTCCGGGTCACCTGAACGACGGATCTGGACTACCCGGGCGGGGTGCGGGGAGACTGCTGGCATGAGTGACTTCAACGACCAGGTCATCGCCGAGTTCCGCGCCAACCACGGCAGGGTGGGCGGCAGCTTCGAGGGAGCCCCGCTGCTGCTGCTGACCTCCACGGGCGCCCGGTCCGGGCAGGCGCGGGTGAGCCCGATGATGTACCTCGCGGACGGCGAGCGGTGGCTGGTCTTCGCCTCCAAGGCCGGCGCCCCTGACAACCCGGCGTGGTACCACAACCTCACCGCCCACCCGGGGGCCACGATCGAGGTCGGTGACGACAGCTTCGCAGTGCAGGCCGAGGAGCTCACCGGCGCCGAGCGCGACCAGAAGTACGCCGAGCAGGCGGCGGCGTACCCCGGCTTCGCCGACTACCAGGAAAAGACCGACCGGGTGATCCCGGTCCTCGCCCTGAGCCGGGCCTGACGGGCTACGAGGCCGGTGTCGACTGGACGACGACGAAGACGTCGTCCTGGCTCTGGTCGCCGATGATGAAGCCGTTGGCCTTGCCGGTGAACTTGATGTCGTACTTCACCACCTCGGCACCGTCGTTCTCGGTGACGTTGTTCTGCACCTGGTAGCCGGCCGAGGGCAGCGCCTTGCGGTAGAACGCGAGCACGCTGGCCACCTTCTTCGTGGTGATGTCGAACTGCCAGGCCTTGCGCGCAGGACCGGGGCCCTTGATGTTGACGCCCGGAGGCACCGGGAAGGTGCCGATGCCGGTCGGTCCGTCGCTCGGGACGGGCACCGCGGTCGTGGTCGGCTTGGTCTTGCGGTTGATGTCGCTGGGCGCCGAGACGATGCCGGTCGGGTTGGCCGACGGGCCGCCGGCCGCGCCCAGCGACGCACCCCGCGACGGGCTGCTGGTCGCGGACTTGCCGGCGGTCGAGGAGTCCTTGTCGTCCCCGCCGCACCCGGCCAGGCTGGAGCACAGCACGGCGACGAGGACGGCGGCAGCGAGCGGCCGGGCTGCGCGGCGCTCGATGGTGGGGCGGGCGAGATGCATGGGTGTCGTCTCCAGAGTCGGCGGCGACTCGACGGTACCCGACGAGGGCACGAACCCCCGACTCAACCGCCACGGCAGTCACTGGTGGAGCCGGGCTAAAATCCAGCGCGTGAACGCTGATCGCGCTCCCGAGCGCCGCGACACCGAGTTCGACCGGGACATCGCCAGCGTGCGAGCCGGCGCGGGGCCCGACGCCGAGCACCGCATCGATCTCTCGCCGGGCTGGCGGGTGGGCGGTGGCGTCAACGGGGGCTACCTGCTGGCGGTGATCGGCAGGGCCTGCGCGGAGGTGGCCCGGGCCGCTTCGGACGACGCGCACCCGGACCCGTTCGTGGTGACGGCGCACTACCTCAGTGCCTCGCGGCCGGGACCGGCGCGGATCCGCACGGACCTGGTGCGCAGCGGCGGGAGCCTGACCACGGTCGCGGCCCGGCTCGAGCAGGGCGACGACGTCCGGGTGTCGGCGCAGGTGGCGTGCGGCAACCTGGAGGCGCTCACCGACCAGGTCAAGACCACCGCAACGGAGCCCGATCTCCCACCGGTCGAGGACTGCGTCACCAGCGCCGACGCCCCCCGCGCCTTCACCGACCAGGCGCCGCTGCTGCAGCGCTTCGACCTTCGCGCCGACCCGGCCTGTGCGGGCTGGGCGGTCGGCGAGCCGAGCCGACGCGGGATGCTGCAGGGCTGGTTCCGGCTGGCGCAGGGACGCGAGCTCGATGCGCTGGCGTTGCTGTTCGCCGTCGATGCCCTGCCGCCGGTGACGTTCGACCTCGGCATCCCCGGCTGGGCGCCGACGCTCGAGCTGAGCGTGCACGTGCGGGCCCGGCCTGCTCCCGGGTGGGCCAAGCTCCGCCACGCCACGCGCAACGTGGCCGGGGGCTACTTCGAGGAGGACTGCGAGGTGTGGGACTCCGCCGGACGGCTGGTCGCCCAGTCGCGCCAGCTCGCCATGATGCCGCGGCGGACGCCCCGGGCGTAGGGGCCGGTCCGGCTCAGTCCCGACCCTGCCAGGTGCACACGCAGGCCCGGTTGCCGTCGGCGTCGGCGAGGATCCAGAACGACGGCGCCTCGGCGTCGTCGACCAGGGTGCCGCCGGCGGCCAGCGCCGCCTCGATCCGCGCCTGCGCCACGTCGTGGGGCACGTGCAGGTCGACGTGGAAGCGCTGGGCGGGGGTCCCGCCCGGCTCGGCGGACTGGAACCACAGCGACGGCAGCCGCCCCGAGGAGTCGACCACCTCGTCCGGCTCGCCGTCCTCGGAGCCGAGCAGGGCCTGCCAGAACGGCCGGACCCTGGTGAGGTCGGCGGTGTCGAGCGCGAGCTCGAGGGTCGAGACCTGCGACGGATCGGCGCTGACGCCGTGCTCCGCGGCGAGCGCGCTGATCGCGCGGGCCATCCGCACGTCGCGCTGGGTCAGCCCGCCGACGTCGTGGCTGGTGAGAGTGACGTCGAGGTGCGGGTAGCGCAGGTCGAGGTCGGGGTGGTGCTGGCTCTCCTCGGCCGCCTCGGTGATCGCAGCGACCAGGCCGGCCCCGGTGACGAAGTCACCGGTGAGCAGCCGGGTCGTGAGGGTCGAGAGCAGCTGCCGCCAGTCGTCGAGACCCTCGTCGTGCACCTGGGCACCGGTCATCGTGGTCTTGTCGTCCATCGCTCCACCATAGGACCAGGCGCCGACCCGGGGACCGGCCCGACCAACCGTCGTCAGGATCAGTGCGGTGCCATGGTGCGCAGGCTCGGGAAGCGGCGTACCCGTTGACGGTCCATGGCGAAGACGAAGCGGCGGCGGGGGTACTCGCACAGCGACCACAGCTGGTCCGTCGCCGGCCAGTAGGAGATGTCCTCGGGCCCGGGCGGCAGCGCCCAGCGCCGCGGCGCGGAACTCACCCGGTCGACCGACCCAGAGGTGGCCGAGGCGGAACCGGCCGCGGCTCTGGGTGACGTAGTACTCGTCACCGACCACCGCCGCGCCCTGCATGTGCCCGATCCCCTCGTCGAGCAGCAGCGGCTCGGAGACGCCGTTCTCGTCGCTCGCGAGCGTGCAGGCGGGGGCGTCGAGCGGGAACCGGGCCAGCCGGGTGCTCTGCCCCTCGACGCCGTACTCGCCGGCGACGAGCTGGGGCGGGTCGGCCCCGCGGTCCAGGGAGAGGAAGGAGTAGCGCAGCTTCTCGACGGTGTCGTCGTGCCCGGCCCGATAGGTCATCCGGACCGGCAGCACGTAGCGGTAGTCGTAGGTCCTGGGGCTGGGCTCGACCCGCATGATGTCGTCGACGTGGCAGGTGAAGATGCCGCGCGCCGTGCCGGCCAGGTGCAGGTGGTCGCCGGCCCAGACCACGCCGCCGGCGTGGATCTTCAGCGGCTCGAGCCCGGACCGGCCCACGCGCACGACCAGGACGTGGCGGTAGCGCAAGGTGTCCAGGTCGACGAAGGTCAGCCGACTGCCCTCCTTGCGAGGAGCGCTGGCGTGGGAGTACCAGGTCACCACCAGCATCCGGCGTCCGCCGACGTGGCCGTCGGGGGACGCGTCCGCGGAGGTGCTGATGCCCTGCGGCCACCAGTGGGTGGAGTGGTTGTCCTGGGCGTTCCAGCCGAAGCCCCACACCGGGCCCCGGCCCGGGCACGGTCATCGCGTTCGCCGAGCGGTTGAGGCCGGCCACCACGCCGTGCAGGCCGACCCGCTCGCCGTACCGGTCGGTCACGGCGCGCACGGAGGCCAGGTCGGGCTCGCGCCGGACCAGGTGGATCCCTGTCTTCGAGCTCATCGGCGACCGGCTCCTGACGGACTCGCTGGTGACGCGATCCTAGTGGTCCGGCTCTGAGGTCCTGGGCTGCTCGGCCTCGTCAGGGGCGTTGCCACGGCCCGGCGAAGCGCCAGAGAATCGCGGACCAGGCACGACCCAGGAGGTACGACGTGAGCACAGGTGGAGCCGGGCGTCCGCGCGTCCACCCGGGCGCCCGGGCGGTCGTCGGCGCCGCGATCCTCCGGGAGGGCCGGGTGCTGGTCGCCCACCGTCGAGGCGGTCGTGGGCTCACCGGTGGCTGGGAGCTCCCCGGTGGCAAGGTCGAGCCGGGCGAGAGCCACGAGGCAGGCCCTGGTCCGCGAGATCGTCGAGGAGCTCGGTTGCCGGATCGAGGTGCTCGCCTGGCTGCCGCTGGAGTCACCCGTCACGGACGATCTCGTGCTGCTGGTGGCGACCGCGCGGCTGGTCGTGGGCGAACCGGTCGCGTCCGAGCACGACGAGGTGCGCTGGGTCGGGACGACCGGGCTGGCGGAGCTGGAGTGGCTGCCCGCCGACCGGCCCTTCGTGCCGGAGCTGCGGCGTGCGCTCGGAGCCGGGAACGGTCGAGCCGGGATCCGGCCGAACGGGATTGGTTGAGCCGACCTCGTTGTTGTCCCTGCCGTGCGAAACAATCCCTCCATGACCAGTCCCGGTAGCGGCAAGCGGCTGCTCCTCGTCCACGCCCACCCCGACGACGAGACGATCGGCCAGGGCGCGACCATGGCGAAGTACGCCGCGGAGGGCGTCGGGGTCACCCTGGTCACCTGCACCGGTGGCGAGATGGGCGAGATCCTGGTGCCCGAGCTGGAGCACCTCGCGGCCGACCGGGACGACGCCCTGGCCGACCAGCGCAAGGTCGAGCTGACCAACGCGATGAAGGCGCTCGGCGTCACCGACCACCGCTACCTCGGCGGCTTCGGGCGGTTCCGCGACTCGGGCATGCAGTGGGCCCCGGAGGGACACCCGCACGCGGGTGCCGCGATCCCGGCCGACGAGACCGACGAGAGGGCGTTCTGGAACGCCGACCTCACCGAGGCCGCCGACCTGCTGGTCGAGGTGATCCGCGAGGTGCGCCCGCAGGTGCTCGTCACCTACGACCAGTTCGGCGGCTACGGCCACCCCGACCACATCCAGGCGCACCGGGTCGCGACCTACGCCGCGGCGCTGGCGGCGGTGCCGACGTACGCACCGACACTGGGGGAGCCCTGGGACATCGCCAAGATCTACTGGGGTGCGATGTCGGCGAACCGGATGCGCGAGGGAATCCGACGCCTGCGTGAGTCGGGCGACACGACCTCGTTCCGGGGGATGGACGAGGACCACCTGCCGCCGTTCGTGGCCGAGGACGACGCCCTGGCCGCGGTGGTCGAGGCCAACGACTACGTCGAGGCCAAGCTGGAGGCGATGCGGGCGCACGCGACCCAGATCGCGGTCGACAGCCCGTTCTTCGCGCTGTCGAACAACATCGGCGACCAGGTCTGGGGCTCGGAGTTCTACCGGATCGCCAAGGGCGCGCAGGGTCCGGTCGGCGAGGACGGCCTGGAGCACGACCTCTTCGCCGGCGTCGCCCTGGGCTGAGCCCGGACCCGCCGCTCTCCGCCTGTTGCGCGCCACCACCCGGGCGCGCTGAAGGCCATCGGTGGGTCCGGGCTCGGCCCGGACCCGCTCGGCTTGCAGGAGGTGGCGGACGGGTGAACATCCCTCACCTATCCTTCTCCGCGTGAGTGCACCCGGTCCCCCCTCGATGCCGGGCGAGCGGCCTCCGTCGAGGTCGCCCGCGGGAGGCCAGAAGCCACCGGGCCCGACGCCCCGGGCACCGGCCGGTCGGCCGCCGCTCGGGGACACTCCGGCGTCCGCACCGCACGAGCCGAACGAGGAGACGGAGCCGACCGATCCCGGCCGACCGCCCGGGTCGACCGAGCCGGTCGGATCCACGGCTGTACCGCCCGAGACCGGTGGGGCCGTCCTGGCCGACCCCGAGGGCTCGCGCGGTCGCCGTCGCGGCCCCCGCCGGGGCCGCCGGCTGGTCACCGTCGGGCTGTGGGCGCTGCTGGCGGTCGCGGTGCTCCTCGTCGTCGGGTACGCCGGGCTCGCGCTCAAGGCGGGCGACACCGTGCCGGCGGATGCCTCGGTGGCGGGGGTCGACATCGGTGGGATGCACACCGCCGCAGCGGAGCGCAAGCTCCGCCACGTGCTCGGCTCGCGGGCCGCCCGCCCGATCCGGGTGGCCGCGGCCGACAAGAAGGCGTCGTACAGCGCCGCCAGCGCCGGACTGAGCCTCGATGTCCCCGACTCGGTGCTCAACGTCGGCGGTGGGCACTCCTACTGGCCGGGACGGCTCTGGCGCTACTACACCGGTGGTCACGACCACGATGCGGTCACCCACCAGCAGCGCAGCCGCTTCCTCGCGGTCTCGAAGCGGGTCGTCACGCTGGTGAGCGAGCCCGACGTGGAGGGAAGGGTGACCTTCGAGCGCGGCCGCGCGATCAGTCACGCCGCGCGCAACGGCCGCCGGATCAGTCTCGAGCAGGCCGGCGAGGCGCTGACCCACGGCTTCCTGCGCAGCACGGTGTCGAGGCCGGACTACGACGTCGTCGAGCCCGACATCGACAACGACGCGGTCAGCTCGGCGATGCGCGACTTCGCCCGCCCGGCCACCTCGGGCCCGGTCACCCTCGAGCTCAAGGGCCAGAAGCTGCTGACCTCGCCCGACCAGTTCACCCCGGCGGTCACGATGGTTCCCGACGGCGACCAGCTCACCGCGCAGCTCGACGTCGCCGAGCTGCTGGCGGCGATCGAGCCGGCCATGGACCGCCTGGACGGCACCCCACGACCGGCCCGGATCGAGATCCAGGCCGGCCGGCCGGTGGTGGTGCCCTCCGCGCCCGGGACGACGTTCGACCGGGGTGACCTGCGGGACAAGTTCCTCGACCTGCTCACCAAGAAGAAGGCCGGCGACCGCACCGCGTCCGTCGACACCGTGCAGGGACCGCCGAGCTTCGACACCGCGGCCGCGCGGTCCATGAAGGTCAGCGCCCGGGTCGCCTCGACGACCACGCGCTTCGGCTACGCCGACTACCGCAACACCAACATCGCCCGCGCGGCCGACCTGCTCGACGGGACCATCGTGCGGCCGGGCCGGACCTTCAGCCTGGCCAGGACCATCGGACGCCCCGACCGCGCCAACGGCTTCACCCCGGGCCTCGAGATCACGGGCGGGGTGTTCAAGGCCGACGCCGGCGCCGGGCTCTCGCAGGTCGCGAGCACGCTGTTCAGCTCGACGTTCGAAGCCGGCCTGAAGGACGCCGGGCACGAGGTGACCTCGGTGTACACCGGTCGATACCCGCTCGGTCGCGAGGCGTCCTTCGAGTACGGCAAGGACGACCTGCGCTTCACCGACAACACGAAGTACGGCGTGCTGATCACGGCCGCGGCCAGCGCCAGCAGCCAGTCCGGTGACGGCAGCCTGCGCATCGAGCTGTGGTCGACCAAGGCCTGGGACGTGACGCTGCGGACCGGCAAGCGCCACGACCGTCGCCCGCCCCGGGTGGTGCACAAGACCGGCGCCGCCTGCGGTGCGGCGATCGGCTACCCCGGCTTCAGCGTCGACGTCACCCGGGTCTTCCGCAAGCCCGGACGGAAGTCGGTCGACCACCGGCAGACGACGACCACCGTCTACCTGCCGTCCAACTCGGTGGTCTGCGACCCGTAGCCCGCCCCACCGGCTCAGGCGGCTGCCGGGCGGTCCGTCCACCATGGTTTGTTGACGAACGGTCGCTCACCACGATGAAGGACGTGTGGTGAGCGACCGTTCGTCGTGGTGAGTGCCCGCTTCCCTACATCCCATGGTGAACGGACGCCGGCCAGGGCGGGGCCGCCAGGTAGCGGTAGGCGTGGTGGGTGCGGAACCCCAGACCCTCGTAGAGCCCGCGGGCCGGCGCGTTGTCGGCCAGGACCTGCAGCAGCACGGTGCCCGCCCCCCGCTCGGCGCCCCAGGCCAGCAGGTCGGCCATCACGACCCGGGCCAGGCCCGTACGCCGCTGTGACGGGTCGACCCAGACGTCGGTGATCCCGATCCAGTCCGCGTCGTACGTCGCCCGGCCCCGCGCCCGCAGACCGCCCTCGGCGCCGACCTCGGCGAAGACCACCTCCTCGGTCTGCAGCTGCTGGGCGATGGCCTCGTAGTGCTCGGTGGCCCGAGGGTTGCCGGTCAGCCACTCCCGGCTGACGACGTCGCGGCGGAGCACCTCGGGGTCCGCCATCGACCCGCCGGCTCCGGGCGCTCGTCGGAGCCGTCGCCGGGCCTGGGGCAGCGAGGCCAGCATCACCTCGGAGTCGGCCTCGTCGGGTCGCGCCGGGACCCAGCCCAGCGCGCCGAGCGCCCGGTGCACCGGTGAGCCGACGACCACCTGCGCCCATGCCGGGCGCTCCCTGGCGGCGTACCAGTCCTGGACCCGCGCCGCCGCCTCGGCGAGCGGCAGCCCCGGGATCGCCCAGGGGGAGCACCGAGTTGCTGCGGCCGGTGGAGCCGCCGGTGCAGCGCAGCACCCACTCGCCGAGAGGCTCGCTCTCGCGCGGGCGCAGCTGGCGGGCCGCGCGGCGCTCCACCTCCTCCGGGCTCACCCGCATCAGGACCGACGGGCTTCGGCGGGACCGGCTTGCCCGAGACGATGTCGCGGGTGGCGATCCGCACCCGGGTCCCGTCCTCACGTCGTACGACGAGCGACCCCGGCGCTCCACGACTCGCACACCCCGAGCACGTCGGTGAGGGCCGGTCCGCCGCTCGGGCCGGTCTCGCCCGGCAGCACACGCCGTACGACGACCCGCTGGCCCACCACGTGCGGCCCCAGCGTGTGCCGACCCCGCTCGGGGTCCGTGGGTGTCGACCCGGTGGGTCCGTCGTCGGTGCTCATCGCGGGGATACTAGGCTCTGCCACGCTGACCACGAACCGCCCGCCCAGTGGTGTGGACCCTGGGCCCCGAGGAGGAATGCCGGATGACCTACGTCATCGCCCAGCCCTGTGTCGACCTCAAGGACAAGGCCTGCGTCGACGAGTGTCCGGTGGACTGCATCTACGAGGGCAAGCGGATGCTCTACATCCAGCCCGACGAGTGCGTCGACTGCGGCGCCTGCGAGCCGGTCTGCCCGGTCGAGGCGATCTACTACGAGGACGACACGCCCGAGGAGTGGAAGGAGTACTACGACGCCAACGTGCACTTCTTCGACGACCTCGGCTCGCCCGGCGGTGCGGCCAAGCAGGGCGAGATCGACCACGACCACCCGCTGGTCGCCGCGCTGCCCCCGCAGGAGCACGACGAGTGACCCGACCGGTGGTCGGGCCGGTGCGCCAGCGCCGTCCCGGAACCCCGGTCCCCGTCTCGTCCCGTCTCCCGGACTTCCCGTGGGACCACCTCACCTCGCACGCCGAGCGGGCGCGGGCGCACGCTGACGGCATCGTGGACCTGTCGGTCGGTACGCCGGTCGACCCCACGCCGGAGGTCGTTCGCCGCGCGCTGGCCGACGCCGCCGACTCGCCCGGCTACCCGCTGACCATCGGCCTGCGCGAGACCCGGCAGGCCGCCGTCGACTGGCTGGCGCGACGGTTCGCCGTCACCGGCCTCGACGCCTCGATGGTGCTCCCGGTGATCGGCTCCAAGGAGCTGATCGCCTCGCTGCCCGGCCACCTCGGTGTCGGGCCGGGTGACCTCGTCGTGCAGCCCCGGTTGGCCTACCCGACGTACGAGGTGGGCGCGGTGCTCGCGGGCGCGGACGTGCTGGCCGCCGACTCGCTCACCGCGATCGGACCGCGGACGCCGACGCTGCTGTGGTTGAACTCCCCGTCCAACCCGACCGGGCGGGTGCTCCCGGTCGAGCACCTGCGCAAGGTCGTGGAGTGGTGCCGCGAACGCGGCGTGCTTCTGGTCAGCGACGAGTGCTACCTCGAGTGCGTCTGGGAGGGCTCGGCGACCTCGGTGCTGCACCCGGACGTCTGTGGTGGCTCCTTCGACGGGATCCTCGCCGTGCACTCGCTGTCCAAGCGGTCCAACCTGGCCGGCTACCGGTGTGCCTTCGTCGCCGGTGACCCGACCGTCGTTCGTGAGCTGCTCGCAGTGCGCAAGAACCTCGGCCTGCAGATGCCCGGCCCGCAGCAGCACGCCATGGTGGCCGCTCTCGACGACGACGCCCACGTCGCGGAGCAGCACGCCCGCTACGCCGCCCGGCGGACTGCGCTGCGGGGGGCGTTCGAGTCGGCCGGCTTCCGCATCGACCACTCCGAGGCCGCGCTCTACTTGTGGGCGACGCGGGACGAGGACTGCTGGGACACCGTGGCGGCCCTGGCCGAGCGGGGGATCCTGGTCGCTCCCGGGTCCTTCTACGGTGCCGCCGGGGCGCGACACGTCCGGGTGGCGCTCACGGCCACCGACGAGCGGGTCGCCGCCGCGGTCGCCCGGCTGGTCTGAGCCGACCTCCTCGACCAGGGGAGAGCAGCCTCAGGCCAGCGACACCGCGACGCGGTCGGAGCGGGCACCGGAGGCGGCGGTCCAGCCGTCGTGGGAGCTCGAGCCGACCCGCCAGCGCTTGCCGGCGAAGCTGACCCGGTGCACCCCGAGCCGATCGGCGTGGGCGACGAGGTACTGGGCGAGGGCCCAGCCGCGACGTACGCCGCTCGCACCGGCACCGACCGGGAGCGAGAAGCTGCTGCGGGCCCTCCGGTCGACCTGCAGGCCGCCGAAGCCACGCTCGAGGTCGCTGATCGCCGTCTGAGCGGTCTCGTGGTCGGCCGAGCGGACCACGCAGCTGAACCGGCCACCGGGGGAGTAGCCGGTGAGGGCCGACGCGAGCGTCCGGGCGTCGGCGGCGTGCGGCTCGTAGGCCTCCGGGAAGCCGGAGCGCTGCACCTTCTGGGCCGCCTCGGTGATCCGCATCGTCTCGAACCCGTCGACCTTGGCCAGCGCGTCGTAGAAGGCGTTGGTCGCGTGGTAGGGGTCTCGCACCTGGGTCTGGGTGCCCCACCCCTGGGACGGCCGCTGCTGGAACAGCCCGAGCGAGTCCCGGTCGCCGTGGTCGAGGTTCGCCAGCTTGGACTCCTGGTACGCCGTGGCCAGCGCGATCGAGACGGCGCGGGCGGGGAGCCCCCGGCGTACGCCGATCGCGGAGATCAACGAGGCGTTGCGGGCCTGGTCCAGGCTGAGCCGCACCGTGTGCCCGCCCACCGAGGCGGTGCAGTGCTGCCCGCCGATCGGCCCGACCCCTCTGGTGAGCACGACACCGACACCCGCCACGACCAGCACCGCCGCGGCGAGGACGCCCACGCCCCAGCCGTAGCGGCTGCGCCTAGTTCGCATGGAGCGCGGCGTTGAGCCCGACACCGTCGCCGGACCGGGCGACGGCCTCGACGGCGCCGCTCTGCGAGTTGCGCCGGAACAGGACGTTGTCGGCGCCGGACAGGTCGCGCGCCTTGTGGACCTGGGTCGTGCCGTCCGCGTCGATGACACGGACCTTCGTGCCGGCGGTGACGTAGCAGCCGGCCTCGACCACGCAGTCGTCGCCGAGCGAGATCCCGATCCCGGCGTTGGCCCCGAGCAGGCAGCGCTCACCGATCGAGACCACCTCCTTGCCGCCGCCGGACAGGGTGCCCATGATCGAGGCGCCACCACCGACGTCGGAGCCGTTGCCGACCACGACCCCGGCCGAGATCCGGCCCTCGACCATCGAGGAGCCCAGGGTGCCGGCGTTGTAGTTGACGAAGCCCTCGTGCATCACCGTGGT
The DNA here is from genome assembly GCA_963843875.1 of uncultured Actinomycetota bacterium. Lineage (GTDB taxonomy): Bacteria > Actinomycetota > Actinomycetes > Propionibacteriales > Nocardioidaceae > Marmoricola. The sequence goes on from CAWJMC010000005.1 coordinate 1,056,288, forward strand.
GCCCTCGGCCAGGTGGGCGCCCAGGCGCACCCGGTCGGCGTCGGCGATGCGGACCCCGGTGGGCAGCACGTAGTCGACCATGCGGGGGAACTTGTCGACGCCGAAGACGGTGACGTGGTGACCGGCGGCCCGCAGACGCATCCGGGTCTGCTCGAACCCGGCGACGGGGCAGGGACCCGCGCTGGTCCACACGACGTTGGCGAGCTGCCCGAAGATGCCGTCGAGGTTGATCGAGCGGGGAGCGACGAGCCGGTGCGAGAGCAGGTGCAGGCGCAGCCACACGTCGAGGGCGTCGACCGGGGCGGACTGCAGGTCGCTGGTGACGCCCACGCCCTGGCGGACCACGCTTCGCGTCTCGTCGTGCCCGGCGAGCTGCTCCAGCGCGCCGTCGGGGCCGCTGCCGTCGTGCCCGCCCAGCGCTGGGGCCGGGAACCACGCGTCGAGCACGACGCCCTGGTCGTCGTACGTCGCCAGGCCGTGCGCCCAAGCAGTGGAGGGCAGGTCGGGGGACGTGGCTCTTGTCGCAGTCACCCGGACACTCTACGGAGCCGGGCCACGACACGTGGTGCCCCACGCCTCGCGGATCCCGGGCGCAGGCCGGGACGAAAGGTGTCTCCCTGGACAATACTCAAGTCATAAGAATAGTCTGACGACATGAGTAAGCCGATGCGTGAACCGACCTACCTGATCCTGACCAGCCTGCTCGGTGGCCCCCTGCACGGCTACGCGATCCTCAAAGAGGTGGCGCAGATCAGCGACACCACGCTGCGGATCGGCACCCTGTACGCCGCTCTCGACCGGCTGGCCGGCGAGGGCCTGCTCGAGGTCGACTCGGAGGAGGTCGTCAACGGCCGGCTGCGCCGCAGCTACCGTCTCACCGGCGCCGGTGAGCAGGCCCTGACGACCGAGACCGAGCGCCTCGAGCGGCTCGCGTCCCAGGCCCGTCAGCGGCTACGGGCCCGTCCCGCGCTCAGCTTCGTGCGGTCCGGGGGGCTGCGATGAGCGCCGAGCAGTTCTACGCGACCGTGCTCAAGGCCTACCCCGCGTGGTACCGCCGCGAGAGGTACGACGAGATGCTCGGCGTGCTGATGACCGCCGAGACTCGACCGTCCGGCAGCGAGACGGCCTCGTTGCTGGTGCACGGACTGGCCCTGCGCTTCTTCGGACGGCGTACGCCAGGGGTCTGGCGCCGGCCCACGGCGGCAGCAACCGTTCTGCTGGCCTGTGTCGTCGGGGTGATGGGCAGCCAGATCGCGCTGCCGGCCCTGCTCCACCGCGACGAGTACGTCGACTCGCTGTGGCCGGTCGCGGCCGTCTGGTGCCTGACCCTCGCCCTGGTCCTGCTTCGCCAGGGCTGGGCCGCGCTGGTGAGCGCCTGGTCGGCTGTGACGCTCGCCGTGGTGGTCCTCGCCGGCTCGTCGGACGCCGGGCTCAGCCAGTCCTACGACCTGCTCGAGGGCTACCAGTCAGTGGTCTTCATGGCGCCCTCGATCGTGCTTGCCCTGCTGCTGAGCGGACCCGGTCGGGTGCGCGAGGGGATCGACCTGCTCGGCTACCGGATGATCGGGGTCGTGCTCGGCGCGGTCGTCGTCGTGAAGCTCTTCGGCGGGTCGGCCCAGGCACTCCCCCTCACCGCGGCTGTCGTGTCCCTGCTCGCGCTCTACCGGCACGGCCTGATCATGCGTGGTGCCGTCCCGCTGCTGGTCGGCTTCGCCTGGATGGGGTTGATCCCGCTGGCCGACGGCTCCGGCTCGCGGCTCCCGCACGACCCGGTCGGGCTCGGCGTCGCTCTCGGGGTGCTCCCGGTCCTGGTGCTGGGCGTGGTGCTGCTCGCCGTGCGCAACGTCGAGCTCGACGGACTGCTGCGCAGGGGGCTGATCGCCGTGACGGAGTCGCTGGCCGAGGCCGCTCGGCGTACGGGCAGGAGCATCGAGGAGCGGCGGTAGTGTCACGGTGCATGGCGCGATTCAAGGAGCTCTGCATCGACACCGCCCGCGACGACGGCGTCCTGGGCGAGTTCTGGGCCGCGGTCAGCGGCGGGCGGTTCGATGCTGACCGGGCCTATCCCGGCGACGTCGTCGGGCGCCACGAGCACGAGGGCATCGCCGTGTGCGGGGTGCCCGAGACCAGGACCGTCAAGGGCCGGGTCCACCTGGACGTGTACGCCGCCTCGGTCGACGACCTGGTCGCGCTCGGGGCCACCGTCGTCGCACCAGCCGCAAGCACCGGGTTCGCCTGGACGACCATGCTCGACCCGGAGGGCAACGACTTCTGCTGCTTCGTGCGCGATGAGGTGCCGGCGTACCGCGTGCACGGGATGGCCGTCGATTCCGTCGACTCGGCACGGATGGCCGCCTGGTGGGCCGAAGCCCTCGGCGCGCAGCTCATCGACAACACCCGGTACGGCGAGGGCTGGTGGTCGCTCGAGCACGCCACCCCCGACCCTGACCTGACGTGGGACTTCGCGCCGGTGCCCGAGCCCAAGACGGTCAAGAACCGGGTGCACTGGGACGTCTACGGCACGGCCGCCGAGTTCCTCGACCGCGGGGCGAGCCGGGCCTGGGACCCGCCGCACGGTCGCTGGGAGGTCTTCACCGACCCGGAGGGCAACGAGTTCTGCGTGTTCCCGGAACCGCCGGCGTGAGGTCGACGAAGCGCCTGTCAGGATGACGCGTGTGAGTGCCCTCGACCTGACCGGCGACGTCGTGACCCTGACCGAGGAGTTGTGCAACGTCTCCTCGGTGAGCCGCGACGAGCAGCGGATCGCCGACCTCGTCGAGGCGCGGTTGCGCGCCCTCGAGCACCTCGAGGTGACCCGGCTGGGCCACAACCTCCTCGCTCGCACGACGCTGGGTCGCGGCGAGCGTGTGGTGATCGCCGGCCACCTCGACACCGTCCCGCTCAACGACAACCTTCCGGTGCGCAACGACGGCACCCTGCTGCACGGTCTCGGCACCTGCGACATGAAGAGCGGGGTCGCGGTCGCTCTGCACCTGGCGGCCACGGTGGTCGAGCCGGTGCGCGACGTGACGTACGTCTTCTACGAGTGCGAGGAGATCGAGGACGCCGCCAACGGTCTGCGCCGGGTCGCCGAGGAGCGACCCGACCTGGTCGAGGCGGACTTCGCGATCTTGATGGAGCCCTCCGACGGAGTGGTCGAGGCCGGCTGCCAGGGCACCCTGCGGGTCGAGGTGGTCACCCGCGGCGAGCGGGCCCACGCGGCCCGCTCCTGGCGGGGCAGCAACGCCATCCACGCCGCCGCCGACGTGCTCAACCGGCTCTCGGCGTACGACGCGAGGCGACCGGTGATCGACGGCCTGGAGTACCACGAGGGCCTCAACGCCGTCCTGGTCAGCGGTGGGGTGGCCACCAACGTGATCCCCGACGAGGCCCGGGTGACAGTGAACTTCCGCTACGCCCCCGACCGCAGCGAGGCGGAGGCGCTGGTCTTCGTGCAGGAGTTCTTCGACGGCTACGAGCTCGTCGTCACCGACTCGGCGCCCGGGGCCCTGCCGGGCCTGGCGGTGCCCGCGGCCGCCGCGTTCGTGCAGGCCGTGGGAGGACCGGTGAACCCGAAGTTCGGGTGGACCGACGTCGCGCGCTTCACCACGCTCGGCGTCCCGGCGGTGAACTACGGTCCTGGCGACCCGATGTTCGCCCACAAGCAGGACGAGCACGTCCCCATCGCCCAGATCGAAGCCGTGGAGCAGCGGCTGGGCGCCTGGCTCACCGGAGGTGAGCGATGAACGACCGGCCCGCGAACGACCGGCCCCTGCGCCACAAGGGTCCGACGATCCTGCGCGGCTCGGCGGTGGACCCGACCACCACCGACCAGCGCCTGCTCGACCAGCGCGGCCCGACCGACTGGGTGCACACCGACCCGTGGCGGGTGATGCGGATCCAAGCCGAGTTCGTCGAGGGTTTCGGTGCCTTGGCCGAGCTCGGTCCGGCGATCGGGGTCTTCGGCTCGGCCCGGACGAGACCGGAGGACCCGTTCTACGCGATGGGCGAGGAGCTCGGTCGCAAGCTGGTGGAGGCGGGCTTCGCGGTGATCACGGGTGGCGGCCCCGGCGCGATGGAGGCCGCGAACAAGGGCGCCTGCGAGGCCCAGGGGGTCTCGGTGGGGCTGGGGATCGAGCTGCCCTTCGAGTCGGGGCTCAACCAGTGGGTCGACCTGGGCGTCAACTTCCGTTACTTCTTCGCCCGCAAGACGATGTTCGTGAAGTACTCCCAGGGCTTCGCCGTGCTGCCCGGCGGACTGGGCACCCTGGACGAGATGTTCGAGGCCCTCACCCTGGCCCAGACCCGCAAGGTCACCTCGTTCCCTGTGGCCCTGCTCGGCAAGTCCTACTGGCAGGGCCTGTTCGACTGGCTCGCCGGACCGGTCGCCGACGACGGCAAGATCTCCGCGCACGACCTGGACATGGTCACCCTGACCGACGACGTCGACGAGGCGGTCGAGATCATGCTCGGGTCCCAGGGCCGGGCGACCGGTCCCGCAGCCCGGCACCCGGAGTGAGACGGCGATGATGTGGTTCTTCGCGCTGCTGATCGTGCTGCTGATCGGTGCCGTCGTGGTGGTCTCGACCGGGGCGGGTGACGTCGATGGCCGAGGAGTACGACGACCGCCCCGACGTACGCGTGCAGGCCGACGGGCCGCTGTGCGCCGACGACCTGCGCCAGGTCCGCTTCTCGACGGCCGTCCGCGGCTACCGGGCCTCGGAGGTCGACGCCCTGCTCGCGCGCCTGGTCCGGGAGATGAGCGGGGAGGCCCCGCTGCCGACCGGGCTCGAGGAACCCCTGACGGCGCCGCCCGACCCGCTCGTCGCCCTGCCCGTCGTGCACTCCGTGGGACAGGCGCGCCGCCAGGGCACGGCCTAGGCCCGGTGGGCTCAGTGGCCCTCGAACTCGGGCTTCTGCTTGGCCAGGAAGGCCTCGACGGCCGTGCGGTGGTCCTCGGTGGCGCCGGTCAGGGTCATCATCGAGGACTCGAAGTCGAGGCTGTCGGCGAAGCTGTGGCCGCCCGCGTAGCCGATCGAGCGACGGATCGCGCCGTAGGACGTCGTCGGTCCCTCGGCCAGCCGGCGGGCCAGGTCGGCCACCGCGGCGTCGAGGTCGGCGCTGGGCACCACCCGGGTGGCCATGCCCAGCTCGACGGCCTCCTCGGCCGGCACCGTGCGCGGGAAGTACATCAGCTCGATCGCCTTCGCCGGGCCGACCAGCCGCTGCAAGGTCCACGACGACCCGGTGTCGCAGGACAGGGCGATGCCGCTGAAGGCGAGGTTGAAGCCGGCCGCGTCGGAGCAGATCCGCAGGTCGCAGGCGAAGGCCAGCGAGGCGCCGGCCCCGGCGGCGACCCCGTTGACGGCGGCGACCACCGGCTTGGCCATGGTCGCGATCGCGGTCACGATCGGGTTGTAGTGCTCCTCGACGGTGTTGAACAGCTCCTCCGGGCCGTCGCCCTGGAGGGTCTTCACGTGCTCCTTGAGGTCCTGTCCGACGCAGAACGCGCGCCCGCTCCCGGTGAGGACGACACAGCGGACCGACTCGTCGGCCGCGGCGGCGTTCAGCGCCTCGAGCAGCGCTTCCTTCGTCGCGGTCGTCAGGCTGTTCATCGCGTCGGGCCGGTTCAAGGTGATCGTCGCGATGTGGTCGGTGGTGGTGGAAAGCACCGGGTTCGGGTCGCTCATCGGGTCCTCCGTGGTTCGTGGGTAGGCCGCCTGCAGCGTATGCCGAAGCACGGTGGTGCCCTGATCCCGTGCGCTCGCCGTGAGCGGTGCTCGGTGCGCCTGCCGGGCGCCTCAGGGGACCACGAGTTCGCCGCGACGAGCCACTAGTTCTCCCGTGTGGTCCGGTGACCTGTCCCGATAGGGAATAATGCTGTCGCGGCGGCACGCAGCGACGACGCTCCCCGTCACCAGGAAGAGGAGAACACGATGGCGGCGATGAAGCCACGGACCGGCGACGGGCCGTTGGAGGTCACCAAGGAGGGGCGCGGCATCGTGATGCGCGTCCCGCTGGAGGGCGGAGGCCGCCTGGTGGTCGAGCTCAAGGCCGACGAGGCGACCGCACTGGGCGACGCCCTCAAGGACGTGGTCGGCTGACGCCCGGATCCACCGATCTCCACCGCTCACACGCCACATCCGGGCACCTTGGCTGCGTCTGCGACGCCCGATGGACAGCCGGTACGACGCCGCGCCGGCGTCCTGCCGCCGGACCCGGCTGGTGACGCTCACGACGGTGGCCGTCGGTGGATCAGGGTCGACGCCGGTCCGCCCGTGTGCAGCCGCACGGGCCCGCCGGGCATGTCCTAAGGTCGTGCGTGCTACCACCGCAGGTCTCCCCGCCCCAGTTCGCGCTCAGTGACGTCACCCCGACCCGGGTGCGGGGGGTGGCGCTGGTCGCGCTCCCGGTGCTTGCCGGCGGGGACTCGGGCGACTCCGTCGTCGGGCCCGTCCTGGGGCCCGGTGCCGCCGAGCTGGTCGAGGAGATCGAGCTCGACCTGTTCGTGGCTCTGGCGGCCGACGGCGCGGACGGCACCCCGGGTCAGGTCACCCGGATCCCGGTGGCCGGCGTCTCGACGCTGACCAACCAGGCGCTGACCACGGTGCTGCTGGTCGGCGTCGGCGACGGCAGTCCGACCGCGTTGCGCCGTGCGGGTGCCGCCGTGGGCCGCGCGACCCGGGACCACACCGACGTGGCCACGTCGATCCCCGCGGTCGGCGACGACGCGGGGTTGCGGGCGTTCGTCGAGGGCGTCGTGCTCGGCTCCTTCGAGTTCCACCTCCGCTCGACCGGCCCGCGCAGGCAGCCGGTCGAGCGGGTCGTGATCACCGCGCACGAGGCCAGCACGCCGGCCCTGCACCGGGCGATCGCGATCGCCGGGGCGGGATGGCGGGCGCGGGTGCTCTCGACCGTGCCCTCCAACGTCAAGTCCCCGCAGTGGTTCTGCGACCAGGCTCTCGAGCTCGCCGGGCCGGCCGGCCTGGCGGTCGAGGTGTACGACGAGCAGCGCCTGGCCGCAGAGGGCTTCGGCGGGATCGTCGCCGTCGGCCAGGCCTCGGCCACACCGCCCAGGCTGCTGCGCCTGGACCACACGCCGCGCAAGGCCGGGCGCAAGACCCCGCACGTGGTCCTGGTCGGCAAGGGCATCACCTTCGACTCCGGCGGGCTCTCGCTCAAGCCCGGTCAGGGGATGGTGACGATGAAGCGCGACATGACGGGCGGTGCCGTCGTGCTCGCCACGATGGCGGCGCTCGCCGAGGTCGGGTGCCCGGTCCGGGTCACCGCGCTGGTGCCGCTGGCCGAGAACGCCGTGTCGGGCAACGCCACGCGGCCCGGGGACGTGATCACGCACTACGGCGGGCGCACCACCGAGGTCACCAACACCGACGCCGAGGGCCGGCTGGTGATGGCCGACGCCCTGGCCTTCGCGGTGGAGCAGATCAAGCCCGACCTGCTGCTCGACGTCGCCACGCTGACCGGTGGGATGAAGGTCGCGATGGGCCAGCGCATCGCCGGGGCCTTCGCGACCCACGACGGCCTGTTCGACCTGATCCGGGACGCGGGAGCGGCCGCGGGGGAGCCGTTCTGGCGGATGCCCCTCGCCGGCGTCTACGAGGAGCGGCTGGCCTCCAAGGTCGCCGACTCCGACAACGCCCCCGGCTCGGCTCCGGCCATCACGGCTGCGCTCTTCCTCCAGCACTTCACCGGCGGCCTGCCGTGGGCCCACCTCGACATCGCGCCTACGGGCGATGCCGTCGAGGACGCCTGGGAGTGGACCGCCGGCCCCACCGGCTACGGCGCCCGGGCGCTGCTCTACTGGCTGGAGCAGGCCGAGCCGCTCGCCGGCATCGGCTAGCTACGGCGCCCCGACGGCTCAGCCCGGATCAGGGCTCAGAGCTTGTGCGCCAGCAGCAGACCGTCGCCGACCGGCAGCAGGACGGGCAGCAGGTCCTCACGCTCGAGAAGGTCCCGACCGAGGTCGCGCACCGCGAGCGTCTCCGCGTCGCGCTGGGACGGGTCGGCGACACGGTCGTGCCACAGCGCGTTGTCGAAGGCCACCACGCCGCCGGGGCGCAGCAGCCGCAGGGCCTCGTCGAGGTAGGCGGCGTACTCCTGCACTGTCGGCGTGGGCAGAAGACGATGTCGTAGTGCCCGTCGGTCAGCCGGGGCAGCACCTCGAGGGCGTTGCCACCGATCAGCCGGGCCCGCTGTGCGGGTACGCCGGCCTCGGTGAAGGTCTCGCGGGCCAGCCGTTGCTGCTCGGCCTCGTTGTCGACGCTGGTCAGGACCCCGTCGGGGGCCATGCCCGCGCAGCAGCCACACCCCGGAGACGCCGGTGCCGGTGCCGATCTCGACCACGGCGCGGGCGGCGAGCACGGAGGCCAGGAAGCGCAGCGCAGCTCCGACGCCGTTGCCGACCGGGGTCGACACCGACCTCCTCGGCCCGCGCACGGGCGGCGGCGAGGACCTCGTCCTCGCGGACGAAGGTCTCGGCGTAGGTCCAGCTCGCGGGCTTGATCGCGGTGGTGATGACGGCCTCCTGGGGCTCCTCGAGCTGGATCATCGGCTGGCTCGTGCCGACACCGTCGGACTCTACCGACCACGAGCGGTCGCACGCGCCGGGAACACGGCGGGGTCGACGCTCGTTCACACCTCGCACCGGTCGCCGCACGATTTCACAGTCGCTGCGGGGCTTTGGTTCAGTGTCCTTTCAGGCGCCGTCCCTAGCGTGAGGCAGGTCAGCACCGACGATGACCCCCAAGACGAAGAGACGCGCATGCCCGGCTGCACCGGCCGGCGGTCTGTGCACGGAGGCCCCGATGAGCGACCAGCCCACCCCCTCGGCGCACGACGAGACCGGACGCGGCCGCCGACGCCGAGTGGGTGGCCCCCAGCTGGGAGCAGATCGTCACCGACCACTCGGCTCGCGTCTACCGCCTCGCCTACCGGCTGACCGGCAACGCCCACGACGCCGAGGACCTGACCCAGGAGGTCTTCGTGCGGGTCTTCCGCTCGCTGCACCAGTTCCGCTCCGGGCACCTTCGAGGGCTGGCTGCACCGGATCACCACCAACCTCTTCCTGGACCAGGCTCGCCGCAAGGCCAGGATCCGCTTCGACGCCCTGGTCGACGACCAGGCCGCCCGGCTGCCCAGCGCCCTGCCGTCGCCCGACACGGTGCTGGTCGACCAGCACTTCGACGCCGACATCGAGTCGCGCCCTGGCCGCCCTGCCGCCCGACTTCCGCGCCGCGGTCGTGCTGTGCGACGTGGAGGGACTGAGCTATGAGGAGATCGCCGCCGTGCTCGACCTCAAGCTCGGCACGGTCCGCTCGCGGATCCACCGTGGCCGCGCGATGCTGCGTGAGGCCCTGGCGCACCGGGCGCCGGCAGCTGGGCGGGCGCGCTACTCGGGGCCCCGACTGGTGGAGACGCTGCGGTGAGGTTCGGCGTGCTCGGCATGGACGGGCACCTCGGCGACCGGGTCAGTGCGCTGGTCGACGGGCAGCTGTCCCCGGCCGAGGAGGAACGGGCCTGGACCCACACGATGGGGTGCCCGGGCTGCCGCCGGCTGGTGGAGCGCGAGGGCCAGCTGAAGTCGCGGCTCTCGTCGATGTCCGCACGCCCGCGACACCACGCCCGCTCCGGCCGACGGGCTGATCGGGTCGTTGTACGACGTGAACGCGTGGGCGACGGTCGACGGCATCGAGCGCGAGAGCCGGCGTCGGGCGCTCGGGCATGATGGCGGTGGGTGCCGGATCCGTGGGGGCCGCAGTGATCGGGCTGGTCGTGATGACCGGAGCCCCGGCCGGCGTGGGTGAGCGCGCGCCGGCGCGCCAGCTGCCGGCGCAGATCAGCACCGGCCTGCCCGGACCGGGAGCTTCGCCGAGCCCGGCGGGCGGCGGTTTGCGAGATCGCGCAAGATAGGGGTCGTGCCGGACGACGACAATCCCGGGAACGACCCGGGGGACGACCTCTGGGCCGCCCCGGACCAACGCGGGACGCCCGACCAGCCGGTCGCGCCCGAACCCCCCTTCACCGACAGCGGCTGGCCCGCTGACCGTCCGCCACCCCCAGCGGCCCCCGCTGGGCCGCCGAGCGGGTTCGCCCGACCGACGCCACCCTCTCCGTACGCGCCGCCGGCCCACCCCACGCCGTACGGGTGGACCCCGAGCCAGTCGCCGTCCTCGCCCCCCGCCTACCCCGCCCCGACGTACGCCGGCGCCGCCGGCACCTCGGCGAGTTCACGCGCGCGGATGCCCGGCTGGGTGTGGCCGCTGATCGCGGTGCTCTCCTTGGTGCTGGGTCTCGTCGGCGGCATCGTGGGGGCTCGGATCGGAGCCGACGACGGCACCGTCCCCGGCGGGCTGCTCCAGGTGCAGAAGCGCACCGCCGCGCCGCTCCCGGCCGACAACACCAGCGTCCCGTCGGTCGCCGAGAGGCTGCTGCCCAGCACCGTGCAGATCATCGCCGAGTACGGCGGCAGCGAGCGCGGCGCCACCGGTTCGGGCTGGGTGCTGGACAAGCAGGGTCACATCATCACCAACAACCACGTGGTGGCCGACGCGGCCAAGGACAACGGCAACATCGAGGTGGTCGACCAGCAGGGTCGCCGCTCGAAGGCGAAGGTCGTCGGCCGCTCGACGGTCTACGACGTGGCCGTGATCGAGACCGATGCCGCCAAGCGGCTCACCCCGGTCAAGCTCGGCTCATCCCGCCAGATGCGGGTGGGGGAGACGGTGGTGGCGATCGGCTCCCCGCTGGGCCTCAGCAGCACCGTGACCTCGGGCATCGTCAGTGCCCTGGACCGTCCGGTGACCACCGGTGACACCGTCGACGACCAGTCCTACATCAACGCGGTGCAGACCGACGCAGCGATCAACCCGGGCAACTCCGGTGGCCCGCTGGTCGACCTGCAGGGCCAGGTGGTCGGGATGAACTCCGCCATCGCCTCGCTCGGCTCGACGAGCACCGACGAGGGCGGCAGCATCGGCGTCGGCTTCGCGATCCCGATCGAGCAGATCGAGGTCACCGTCGACCAGATCCTGCGCAGCGGCCGCGCCGAGTATCCCTACATCGGCGCCAGCGTCAGCCCGACCCCCGACACCGACGGGGCGATGATCCAGAGCGTGTCCTCGGGTGAACCGGCGTCCGCCGCCGGGATCCGCAAGGGTGACGTGGTCACCAAGATCGACGGCAAGCCGATCTCGACGAGCGCCGGGCTGGTCGTCGCCATCCGCAGCCACGTGCGTGGCGACAAGCTCGCCCTCACCGTCGAGCGCGGCGGGAGCAGGCGCACCGTCGAAGTGACCCTCACCGCCAAGCCCGACGTCGCGAACTGACGGCGGCGCAGGAGCACACCCCTCTCGAACGCCCCAGGGGAGCGAGGTGGAGGAGGGCGGCTCGTGACGGGTGGGCGAGCCACGCAGCACGGCAGGTCGAGTCGCACCCGTGGCATGCGCGGGTTGGTCCGAACCGGAAGCCCCCAGGAAAGCTCCCGGGAAGCCTCCCCAGGAGGGTTGACACCGGGCACCCACACGACTCAAATGCTTGCAGACGACAACGACGCCGTCGGCCGCTGTCGCGTCGACAGCGCTGGACTCCCGGGAGCTCTCGAGTGCCGCTCTTCGCAATCCCCCGCCCCCGTCGCCGGTCACGTCGTACGGCGGTGGTCGTGGCGGCCCTGGCGATCGCCCTGGCGCCCGCGAGCGCCGTCCTCGCCACAGCCTCCTCCGCGTCGGCCGTCACGGCGTCGACCGCGGGCCACAGCGCGGCACACCCCATGGAGAAGCACCGGGACCAGCACGCGCACCAAACCGGCCGGCCGGATCTGGGCCCGAACGTCATCGTCTTCGACCCCAGCATGTCGGTCGGCGACATCCAGGCGCGGGCCGATGCGGTGACGGCGCAGCAGGTCGGCAACCAGTTCGGTGACCAGCGCTACGCCCTGCTCTTCGAGCCGGGCACCTACGGCAGTGCCGCGCAGCCGCTGAAGATCCAGGTGGGCTACTACACCGAGGTCGCCGGCCTCGGGCGGAACCCCGGTGACGTCACGATCAACGGCTCGGTCGACGTGTTCAACCAGTGCGACGCCGACGGCTGCCTCGCCCTGAACAACTTCTGGCGCTCGTTGAGCAACCTCACGATCAACCCCCTCGGCGGTGCGGACTGCCGCACGAACACCGAGTTCTGGGCCGTCTCGCAGGCGGCCCCGATGAGGAGGGTGCACATCACCGGCGCCACGACGTTCCAGGACTACTGCACCGCCGGTCCGCAGTACGCCAGCGGTGGCTTCACCGCCGACTCGCAGATCGACGCCAGCGTGGTCAACGGCAGCCAGCAGCAGTTCTACACCCGCAACAGCTTGATCGACGGCTGGAGCAACGGGGTCTGGAACCAGGTCTTCTCGGGCGTGCAGGGTGCCCCGGCGCAGTCCTTCGGCCAGGCCGGCGCCAACCCGTACACGACCCTGGCGACGACACCGGCCTCCCGCGAGAAGCCCTACCTCTACGTCGACGACAAGGGGGCCTGGAACGTCTTCGTGCCCTCGGCGAGGACGAACTCCTCGGGCACGTCGTGGCGGGGCGGGCAGACGCCCGGCCGTTCGGTCCCGTTGAGCGACTTCTACCTCGCCGAGCCCGGTGACTCGGCGATCCGGATCGACCTCGCCCTGCTGCTCGGCAAGAACCTGTTGCTCACGCCCGGGGTCTACGACCTCGACCACACCATCGCGGTCACCCGCCCCGACACCGTCGTGCTCGGCCTCGGTCTGCCCAGCCTGACCCCGACCCGGGGGCAGAGTGCGATGCAGGTTGCCGACGTCCGCGGCGTCGACGTCGCCGGCGTCACCTTCGACGCGGGCGCCCGCAACAGCCGCACGTTGCTGCGCATCGGCACGGGCTCGCGGCTGGTGGGCTGGCTCCTGGGGCACGGCAGCAGCGCCGCCGACCCGACCGCGCTGCAGGACGTGTTCTTCCGGATCGGCGGCCCGCACGCCGGCCGGGCCAGCACCAGCCTGGAGGTCAACTCCGACCACGTCATCCTCGACGACATCTGGGCCTGGCGCGCCGATCACGGGACCGGGGTCGGTTGGACGAAGAACACCGCCGACCACGGCGTCATCGTCAACGGCGACGACGTGACCGCGACCGGGCTCTTCGTCGAGCACTACCAGAAGGAGAACGTGATCTGGAACGGCGAGCACGGACGCACCGTGTTCTTCCAGAACGAGCTGCCCTACGACGCCCCGGACCAGGCGGCGTGGCACTCCGCGTACGGCGACGGGTACCCCGCCTACCGGGTGGCGAAGAACGTCAAGGATCACCAGGCGTGGGGTCTGGGCAGCTACATCTTCACCAACGTCGACCCGACGCTGCACGCGACCAACGCGTTCGTCGTGCCCGACACCCGGGGCGTGGTCATGCACGACCTGGTGACCATCTCGCTGAACCAGGCCGGCACCATCGACCACGTCATCAACGGCGTCGGGGACGCCGTCACCCCCGACCGGGCCGGGCCCGAGAACGTGATCCGCTACAGCAACGAGAGGGCGCAGCGGGGGGAGTGAGGGGGCCCCGCGGTCTCGCGCACCGGGCAGAAGCTTCCGCGGGGCTCGCTGCGCTCGCAGGGGAGAGCTTCAGCCCGCGGTGTGCGGCTCTGACCTCGCTCGCCGTGCTCGCTCGCTCAGGTCGCCTCGTCGTCGTAGGGCGGGGCCTCGCCGGCGAGGAGGGGGAGCTGGCCGGGGCGGGTCTTCACCCGGTCCTCCTCTTCGAGGTCGTTCAGGGCGTCCATCACGTGCTGGCGGATGGCCACCCGGGGGTCGAGGTCGCGCAGGCTCAGGTCGCCGTACTCCGGGCCGAGCTCGTCACGCAGGCCCTGCTGGGCGTTCTTCGCGAAGCCGCGCAGGGTGTGCAGCATCCGGGCCGCCTGCTTGGCGAACTCGGGCAGCCGGTCCGGCCCGAACACCACGACGGCGATCAGCAGGATCACCAGGATCTCGGGCAGACCGACGTCGAACACGACTCAGAACTTACCGTTTGGCGTGAGGCCCAGCTGCATTCCCGCAAGACCGCGCCCGCGGCGGGTCAGCGTGTCCGCGATCCTGGTCAGCTCGAGCGCGGCCGGCGCGGTCGGGTCGGAGTCGACGATCGGCTTGCCGACGTCGCCCCCCTCGCGCAGGTTGGTGTCGATCGGCACCTGGGCCAGCAGGGGGACGTCGTAGCCGAAGCGGCTGCCCAGCGTGGCGGCCACCCGCGCACCGCCGCCGGAGCCGAAGATCTCGATCCGGTGCTCGCGCCCCTCGTCGGCGCAGTGCGGGCAGGGCAGGAAGGACATGTTCTCGACCACGCCGACGACCCGCTGGTGCATCATCGAGGCCATCGTCCCGGCCCGCTCGGCCACCTCCGCCGCGGCCTCCTGCGGCGTGGTGACGACGAGGATCTCGGCGTTCGGCAGGTGCTGACCGAGCGAGATCGCGACGTCGCCGGTGCCGGGAGGAAGGTCGAGGAGCAGGGCGTCGAGGTCGCCCCAGTAGACGTCGGAGAGCATCTGCACCAACGCCCGGTCGAGCATCGGGCCACGCCACGCGACGACCTGCTCGCGCTTGGGCTTGAGCATCCCGATGCTGATCACCGAGACGCCGCTCGACGTCGGGACCGGCATGATCAGGTCCTCGACCTGGGTCGGACGGGTGTCGGCGACCCCGAGCATCGCGGGCACCGAGTGGCCGTAGATGTCGGCGTCGACGATGCCGACCTTGAGCCCCTGCTTGGCCATCGCCAGGGCGAGGTTGACCGTGACCGAGGACTTGCCGACCCCACCCTTGCCCGAGGCGATCGCGTAGACCTTGGTCAACGAGCCGGGCTGGGCGAACGGGATCTCGCGCTGGGCCTGACCGCCGCGCAGGGTCTCCTGGAGCCCCGAGCGCTGCTCCTGGGTCATCACCCCGAGGGTCAGGTCGACGGAGGTCACGCCGGGAACCTTGCTCACGGCGGCGTTGACGTCGCGGGTGATGGTGTCCTTCATCGGGCAACCCGCCACCGTGAGCAGCACGGTGACGTGCACGGTGCCGTCGTCGTCGATGGTGATCGACTCGACCATGTCGAGGTCGGTGATCGGCCGCTTGATCTCGGGGTCGTTGACTCCTGCGAGGGCAGCGCGAACCTGGTCCTGGTCGGGTGAGCTCATGGGCTCAACGGTACGTGTTCAGTCCTGACGGTCCGCGGCGGTGTCCGGATGGGTCCCGGCGTCGTACTCCTGGCTCTCCCCGGTCTCGTCGGCCGCCTCCTCGCCACCCTCCCGGCGTTCGTCCAGCTCGGCGAGCAGGCTGCGCAGCTCGGAGCGCAGGTAGTCGCGGGTGGTGACCTCGCCGAGCGCCATCCGCAGCGAGGCCACCTCCCGGGCGAGGTACTCCATGTCCGCGTGCGCCCGGGCGTTGGCCTGCCGGTCCTGCTCGCCGACCACGCGGTCGCGCTGCTCCTGCCGGTTCTGCGCGAGCAGGATCAGCGGCGCGGCGTACGACGCCTGCAGGCTGAGGATCAGCGTCAGGAAGATGAACGCGTAGGCGTCGAAGCGGACCCCCGAGGGAGCCAGGGTGTTCCACAGGATCCACACGACCACGAACAGCGTCATGTAGAGCAGGAACCGCGCCGTGCCCATGAAGCGGGCGAACTGCTCGGCGAAGGTGCCGAACGCGTCGTCCTTCATCGTCGGGCGACGCACCAGCGTCCGCTGGGCCTCCAGCGGCTGGTCGAGCCGCGACGCGCTCCGCCTCCGTGACTCGCGCTGGGGCTCGCGTGCTTCAGTGCGTTGGCGCCGCAACCGGCTGAGGTCCCGCCCCCCGCTGCGCTCGGGGCTCACGGGGAGACCCTCCGGTCACGCCAGCCGTCGGGCAACATGTGGTCGAGCAGGTCGTCGACCGTGATCGCGCCGACCAACCGACCCTCCTCGTCGACGACCGGTGCCGCCACGAGGTTGTACGTCGCGAGGTGGGCGGCAACGTCCTCGATGCTCGCCTCCGGGCGCAGGTAGGCGATCGAGTTGTCCAGGGCCCCGGCCACCAGCGACGACGGCGGCTCGCGCAGCAGCCGCTGGATGTGGGCGATCCCGACCAGCTTGCCGGTGGG
The DNA here is from genome assembly GCA_963843875.1 of uncultured Actinomycetota bacterium. Classification (GTDB taxonomy): domain Bacteria; phylum Actinomycetota; class Actinomycetes; order Propionibacteriales; family Nocardioidaceae; genus Marmoricola. The sequence continues at coordinate 1,072,415 of CAWJMC010000005.1, forward strand.
CGGCTCCAGCGGTGGGCGACAGATGTAGACGAGCGCCGCCAGGGAGGGGGTCAGGTCGACGTTGCGGACGTGGGCCAGGGCCTCGGCGACGGTGGCGTCGGTCGACAGGATCACCGGCTCGGGGGTCATCATCCCGCCGGCGGTCTGCTCGGGGTAGACCATCAGCCGGCGGACGTCCTCGGCCTCCTCGGGCTCCATCAGCGCCAGCAGCGCCTGCGCCGTCTCCGGTGGCAGGTCGGCGATCAGGTCGGCCGCGTCGTCGGCCGACATCTCCTCCAGCACGTCGGCGGCCCGCTCGGAGTCGAGGTGCTCGAGGACCTCGACCTGGTCCTCCTCGGGCAGCTCCTCCAGCACGTCGGCGAGCCGCTCGTCGTCGAGGACCGCGATCACCTCGGCCCGTCGGGCGGGTGGAAGGTCGTGGATCACGCTAGCGGCGTCGGCCGGGCGGAGCTCCGCCAGCCGGGCGGCGAGGTGGGTCGCGCCCTGCTTGGTCTGGGGGCCCGCCATGCCCTCCACGTCACGCCACTCCACGACGTGGGTCTGGCCACGGCGGCGGAAGCCGCGTCCGGGCTCCTGGATGGCCACCCTGGACAGGACCCACTCGCGGCTGCGGGTGGGCTCCATCGCCACGTCGTACACGACGCCCTCAGGGCCCTCCTCGTCGTCGTGGGCCCGCACCTTGACCTTCCGGTCGAGCATCTGCCCGATCACCAGGGTCTCGGTGGAGCGCTGGGAGAAACGGCGCATGTTCAACAGACCGGTCGTGATCACGTGCCCGGCATCGATCGTGGTCACGCGGGTCATCGGGGCGAAGATCTGGCGGCGTCCGAACACCTCGACCACCAGCCCGACCACGCGTGGCGGGGCCACCATCGTGGACCCGGGGCGCATCACCACCACGACGTCGCGGACCTTGCCGACCTGGTCACCCTGCGGGTCGAACACCGGCAGACCCGCCAGGCGGGCGGCGAAGATGCGGTTGCGGACTCGAGCTCACACCAGCAGAGCGTAGTGGGCGCCACTCGCCCGCCCGGCCCGACTGGTTTGCTGGTCCCGTGGAAACCGTCGCTGACCTGCTGCACGACCGCCCCGACCTCGCCTTCGACGTGGTGGACGTCTTCGTCGACCCCGGCACCGAAGGGTTCTCCGGCAACCAGCTCGCAGTCGTGCACGGGGCCGACGGCCTCGACGACGCCACCCTGCTGGCGCTGGCCCGCGAGTTCGACTACTCGGAGACCACCTTCCCCCTCCTGCCGTCCGGTGCCGCGGGGAGCAGCGTCGGGTCCGACTACCGCGTGCGGATCTTCACCCCGGGTGGGGAGGTGCCCTTCGCCGGCCACCCGACCCTGGGCACCGCCTGGGTGCTGCACGCGCGAGGGCTGGTCACGGGCCCCGAGCTGGTCCAGCACTGCGCCGCCGGTGAGGTGGCGGTGCGGGTGGGTGCCGAGGTACGCCTCACGGCAAGCCCCGGCGATCTGGTGGGGCCGCTGCCCGACGACGTGGTGGAGCGGATCCTGGCCGACGTGGGTCTCGCACCGGCCGACCGGGACGGAGCGGCCTGGCTGGCCGGCACCGGACTCGACTTCGTGCACCTCCCGGTCACCGACGAGGCGGTCACCCGCTCCCGGCCCGGACGCACCCCGATGGCAGAGCTGTGCAAGGGGTGGGAACCCGACCCCGCCCCGACGACCACGGTCGGCGGGCTCAACCTGTACGCCGGCACCGCCGCCGGCGACTCGTCCGACGTCGCGGCCGGGTCGGAGGTCGTCGTGCACTCGCGGGTCTTCGTGCCCGAGCTGTCGGTGCCCGAGGACTCCGCGACCGGCTCCGCGGCCACCGGGCTCGGGCTCGCGCTCGTCGCGCGGCGGGTGCTGTCCGGGGGTGGTCGCTACCGGATCAGCCAGGGCCGGGAGATGGGACGGGCCTCGGTGCTCACGGGCCGGGTCGGCGAGATCACGAAGGACACCGGCCAGCCGGTGCAGGTGCAGGTCGCCGGGCGTGTGCGTGCCGTGGCCAGTGGTCGGATCACCGTTCCGGCCGGTGCGGGAACCGCTCCCGGATGAGCGCCGTGCCCCGCCCCGGTCCGACGGCGTCGCCGCGCTCATCGAGCAGCACGGCGGCGCTCGTGGCCGTGGGGGTGGTGGCGGTGTCGCTGTCCGGTCCGGTGATGGCCTCGATCGCCGCGCCCGGCCCTGGCGATCTCGTTCTGGCGCAACGGCCTGGCCACGGTCCTGCTCAGTCCTTTCGCGCTGCTGCGCCGGCGCCAGGAGATCGCCGGGCTCTCGCGCGCCGAGCTGGGTCGGATCGTCGCGGCGGGGATCTTCCTGGCCGCCCACTTCGGCTTCTGGGTCACCTCGCTCACGCTCACCTCGGTGGCGGCGAGCACCGCCCTGGTGTGCACCCAGATCGGCTGGGTCGTGATCTGGGACCGGTTCCGCGGGATCCGTCAGCCGATGCTGGTGCTGGCCGGTCTGGTGCTGGCGTTCGCCGGGGTGCTGGTGATCACCGGGGTCGACCTGAGGGTGTCCGGCCGGGCCCTGGTGGGCGACGTGCTGGCCCTGGTCGGGGCGCTCTCGGTGGCGTCGTACACGGTGATCGGCTCCCAGGCCCGGCGCACCGTGTCCACCACCACCTACACCTTCTTGTGCTACGGAACAGCGGCTCTGGTCCTGCTGGTCGCGGCCCTGGTGGCCGGGAAGCCGGTGGTCGGCTTCGGCGGGCGCACCTGGCTGTTGCTGGGACTGGTCACCGTGACCTCCCAGCTGCTCGGTCACTCGGTCTTCAACCTGCTGCTCGACACCCTCTCCCCGATGCTGGTCTCGCTCGCGCTGCTGCTGGAGATCCCCGGTGCCGCGCTGCTGGCGGCGGCCCTGCTCGGTCAGGTCCCGCCGGTCGGGCGTCTTCGCCGGTCTCGCCCTGATCCTGGTCGGGATGGTGGCCGTGGTCCTGCGTGGTGTCGGACCCGGCGTGGCCACGCCGGAGTCGACCTCGGTCCAACCCGGCTGAGCCGAGGAACCGGCCCGGACCGAGGCCCGGAACGGAGCCGGTCAGAGGACCACCGGCGCAACACCCGGCCCGGATCCGGCAAGCGGTGCCGCGAATGCCCTAGGCTCCTTCGGTCCGGCGCCTGCTGGTTCCCTGCTGAGGACATCGTCACGAGGCCCGGTCGTCGAGTCAGTCGTCAACCCGTGAAGGAGCCTCCCGTGCAGACCCAGGTGGTGATCCTCGCGGCGGGCCTCGGCACCCGGCTCGGCCGCCCGCACCCCAAGCCGCTGACCCCGCTCAGCAGTGGCGAGACGATCATGCGACGGGCGGTCAACCTGCTCCGCCGCGCGTGGCCCGACGCACGCGTGACCGCGGTGGTCGGCTTCAAGCTCGACCTGGTGATCGAGGCGATGCCGGACATCTCGTTCGTCTACAACGAGGTCTACGACTCCACGAACACCAACAAGTCGCTGCTCAAGGCGCTGCGCCTGTCTCCCGAGGGCGGGGTGCTGTGGATGAACGGCGACGTCGTCTTCGACGCCCGCGTGCTCGACGTGGTCGAGGAGCGGATCGCGGCCGGACAGAGCTTCGTGTGCGTCGACCAGGCCTCGGTGGCCGAGGAGGAGGTCAAGTACACCCTCGGTGAGGACGGGATGATCCAGGAGCTCTCCAAGACCGTCGTCGGTGGTCTCGGTGAGGCCGTCGGCATCAACTACGTCAGCGGTTCCGACAAGGAGAGCCTGATCACCCGGCTCGACGAGTGCGACGACCAGGACTACTTCGAGCGCGGCATCGAGCTGGCCATCGAGCGCGACGGCGTGCGCTTCGAGCCGGTCGACATCTCGGAGTTCGCCGTGGTCGAGGTCGACTTCGACGACGACCTGACGAAGGCCAACGCCTTCGTCTCGGACCAGCAGCCTTGAGTCACCCCGCGTCGGGTCCCGGACCTGGCTCCGCGTCGGCTCCGGCGACCGACGCGGCCGTCCTGGGTCTGGACGACGCGGGGCTGAGACTGAGCGGTACGACGGAGGTGATCCTCGACGTCAGCTTCGACGGTCGTCGGATCTGGTCCTTCTGGCTGCTGCGTGACGCCGAGCCCGACCAGCCCGACCAGCCCGACGTCGGTGTGGGACGACGGCGGATCGACTGGCCCTCGTCGATGCGTCGCTACCTCGACGGCACGACGCGGCTCACGGTCGCCGAGCACCTGTCCGGCCGGGTGCTGCACGACGCGGAGACCCGCTTCGGTGCCGGGGACGCGAGCGGACGGATCGCCGTGGTCAACGCCGACGGCAACCCGCTCGGCATCGACAAGTCGGGGCGGATGGCGCAGACCTTCGACACGCGCAGTGCCGAGCAGGTCGCCCCGCTGCTGGACTCCATCGAGGAGGTCCTCGCCGCGTTGCGCGAGGCCGGCATCGAGGCCTTCCCGGCGTACGGCACGCTCTTGGGGGCGGTGCGCGAGGGCCGGCTGATCGGGCACGACAGCGACGCCGACCTCGGCTACGTCAGCGAGCACGACGACCCCGTCGACGTGATCCGCGAGTCCTTCATGATCCAGCGCCGGCTTGCCGCGGTCGGCTACGAGATCACCCGCTACAGCGGCGCGGCGTTCAAGGTCGACGTGATCGAGGCCGACGGCTCGGTGCGGGGCCTCGACGTGTTCGGCGGGTTCCTCAGCGGCGGCGTGCTGTACCTGATGGGTGAGGTGGGCCAGCACTTCGAGCGGGCGTGGATCTTCCCTCTCGGCACCACCACGCTCGAGGGACGCACCCTGCCGGCTCCCGCCGAGCCCGACCGGATGCTCGCCGCGATGTACGGCCCGGGTTGGAAGACGCCCGACCCGGCCTTCCACTTCGAGACCCCGGCCTCGACCTGGCGCCGCCTGAACGGCTGGTTCCGTGGCACCCGCGTGCACCGTGACGACTGGGAGCGCCGCTACTCCACCACGCGCCACCGACTGCCCGAGCCGGGTCCCAGCGACCTCGCGGCGTACGTCGTGGAGCAGGAGGGCGTGCCGGCCCGGGTGGTCGACCTCGGCCTCGGCCGCGGCGCCGACGCCCTCTGGTTCGCCCGCCAGGGTGCCGCCGTGCTCGGCTACGACTACGTGCCGAACGCCTCGTCCGCGGCCCAGGAGTGCGCCGCCGCGGAGGGGCTGAGCCTCGTGGTGCGCCGGCTCAACCTGCTGGAGTGGCGCTCCGTCTTCGCCGAGGGAGCCCGGCTGGCGCACCAGCCCGGCCCACGCACGCTCGTGGCTCGCCACCTGGCCGACTCCACCACCCGGTTCGGCCGCAACAACCTGTGGCGTCTCGCCTCGATGGCGTTGCGCGACGGCGGCCGGCTCTACGCCGAGGTGTGGACCGAGGGCAGCGGCAGCGGCCCGGGGGAGCGGATGCTGAGCCAGAACGGCGTGCTCGCCGAGCTGCGCCGGCACGGCGCCGATATCGTGCACCACGAGGAAGCGCGTTCCACCGACGGATCCGGGCGCAGCAGCGCCAGGGTCGTGGCCCGGTGGAGCGCCCCTGCCGAGCAACCAGGAGGGACCCGATGAACGCCTCTGAACAGGTGTCCGCCCCGAGCTCCGCCTCGGGCCGGGCAGCGGCCCGGGCCAAGCAGGTCGCGCGACGAGCACTGGGCCTGGCGGAGATCTCCGAGCTGCACCAGCGCGTCGACGACATGCAGATCCAGATCGAGGAGCTGCGTCGGCAGAACCTGCGGCTCGCCGAGATCGCCGACGTGGTGCAGGAGCTGCTGGTCCCGCTCGCCTCCCGCGACCAGGATCGGATCGACGCCGCGCTCGAGAGCTTCTCGAAGTCCCTCTAGTGGACCGTCTCGTGCGGGAGCCGGCCGAGCGGGGTGCCGGCTAGTGGCCTCGCGCGTCCTGCTGCACATCGGCCTGCCCAAGACCGCCACGACGTACCTCCAGCGCGTGCTGTGGGACTCCCGCGAGCAGCTGCGCGCCGAGGGGGTGCTGCTGCCGGGACGCACGCGCAAGGCGCACCTGTGGGTGTCCCGACTCGTCCGGCACGAGGAGCTGGCCGAGGGCACCACGGCCTGGCAGGCCGGCGCCTGGGACCGGTTGCGGCAGGAGATCGCGGAGTGGCCCGGCACCGCGCTGCTCAGCCACGAGTTCTTCGCGGCCGCCTCCCGCGAGGAGGCGCAGACGATGATCGCCGACCTGGCACCGGCCGAGGTCCATGTCGTCCTGACGGCCCGCGAGCCGCTGGGCCTGTTCACCGCGAGCTGGCAGGAGCGGTTGAAGAACCGCGGCACGGAACAGATGACCGAGTACGCCGCCGAGGTGTCCGAGAGCTCTTCGGACATCTGGAACTGGCGCACCCTCGACCTCGCCCTCGTGCTCGACCGCTGGGCCCCGCCGGGCGGCGTCGTGTCGCCGGAGCACGTGCACGTCCTGCCGCTGCCCGGTCCGGACCGGCCGCGCGAGACGATCTGGCACCGCTTCGCCGGTCTGCTCGGGGTCGACTCCGACGCCTACGACCTGTCGGCCGTCTTCGCGAACGCCTCGATGGGGGTCGCGGAGGCGGAGACGCTGCGGCGGATCAACTTCCACCTCGAGGAATCCTTCTGGCGAGCGATCGACAAGGGCACCTACGTGCGCAGCTTCCTCGCCGACGAGCGGCTGGTGCCGCGGGGCGGGGAGCGCTTCTGGCCCGAGGAGCACCAGATCGAGGACTGCCGATCTCGAGGGCGAGCCGCGGTCGAGCTGGTCCGCGAGCGCGGGTTCGACGTGGTCGGCGAGATCGACGACCTGCTGGTGCCCGAGGTGATCGAGCCCCGTCGCAGCCCGGGCTCGGTCAGCGACACCGAGGTGGCCGACGTGGCCGTCGAGCTGGTCGCCACGATGCTCGACGACGTACGCAGCCTGCGGCACGAGCGGCGCGCGCTGCGCGACGAGCTGGTGCGCGCCCACAAGGAGACCGCGGGCGCGATCGCCGAGGGCGAGTCGCTGCGCCGACGCCTGGCCGTGCCGCTGTGGCGGGTCTTGGGATCCCGGGTCAAGCGCGCTCTCGGTCGCGGCGGATCGGACGGGACGGTGGACGCCGCGCGTGAGATAGGCCATGACGATGACTGATCACACAAGGGTTGACCCCCAGTAACCTTGGCCGCACTTCTCGCTGCGGAAAGGATCACCATGACCCGTCTGTGCCAGACCGAGGGACTCACCGACATCCAGGAGGAGATCCTCAAGACGGTCCGTCAGTTCGTCGAGGCCAAGATCCTCCCGGTCGCCACCGAGCTGGAGCACGCCGACGAGTACCCGCAGGAGATCGTCGACGGGATGAAGGAGCTCGGCATCTTCGGGCTGATGATCCCCGAGGAGTACGGCGGGCTGGGCGAGTCGCTGCTCACCTACGCGCTCTCCGTGGAGGAGATCGCGCGTGGCTGGATGAGTGTCTCCGGGGTGATCAACACCCACTTCATCGTCGCCTACATGCTGATGCACCACGGCACCGAGGAGCAGAAGCAGAAGTACCTGCCGAAGATGGCCACCGGCGAGATCCGGGGCTCGTTCTCGATGTCGGAGCCCGCGCTGGGCTCGGACGTGTCCGCGATCAAGACCAAGGCGGTCAAGGACGGTGACGGCTACGTCCTCAACGGCCAGAAGATGTGGCTGACCAACGGTGGCACCTCGACGCTGGTCGCGACCCTGGTCCGCACCGACGAGGGCGTCGACGAGGACGCGTCGGTCTACAAGAAGATGACCACCTTCCTGCTGGAGAAGGAGTCCGGCTTCGGCGAGACCGCGCCCGGCCTGACCATCCCCGGCAAGCTCGACAAGATGGGCTACAAGGGCGTCGACACCACCGAGATGGTCCTCGACAACCACAAGGTCGGGGCCGAGCAGGTGCTCGGTGGGGAGACCGGCCGGGGCTTCTACCAGATGATGGACGGCGTCGAGGTCGGGCGGGTCAACGTCGCCAGCCGGGCCACCGGGGTCGCCAACCGTGCCTTCGAGCTGGCCATCGACTACGCCCAGCAGCGCGAGACCTTCGGCAAGCCGATCGCCGAGCACCAGGCGATCTTGTTCAAGCTCGCCGAGATGGCGACGAAGGTCGAGACCGCCCACGCGATGATGGTCAAGGCGGCCCGGCTCAAGGACAAGGGCGAGCGCAACGACGTCGAGTCCGGGATGGCGAAGTACCTCGCCGCCGAGTACTGCAACGAGGTCGTCGAGGCGTCGTTCCGGATCCACGGCGGCTACGGCTACTCGAAGGAGTACGAGATCGAGCGGCTCTACCGCGAGGCGGCCTTCCTGCTGATCGGCGAGGGCACCGCCGAGATCCAGAAGATGATCATCGGGCGCAGCCTGCTCAAGGAGTACGCCGCGAAGAAGTGACGCTGCGGGCCTCGGCCGGCCGGTCCGCACCGCCGAGGCTCCTCGCGAGCTCCTCGTGCCGCTCGGAGCCGCTCAGAACTCCGCCATCTTGTCCCAGCCGTCCCGGTCCGGGACGTCGAGGTAGATGATGTCCGGCACCTCGGCGACCAGTGGCTTGGTCGCGTTGTGGGCGAGATGGTCCTGGAAGTGCTCCGAGTTGACGTGAGCCTCGCCGGCCGCCGCATCGTCGAACGCCTCCAGGGTGAGGATGGTGTCGGGGTCGTCGACGCTGCGGAACTGCTGGTACCACTTGTTCCCCGGCTCCTGGCGCGTCGCCTCGAGGAAGGGCCGGTTCGCCTCGAGATAGGCGTCGGCGCTGCCGGGCGTCAGCTTCGTCTGGACGGTGATGAGGATCATTTCGTCTCCTGGTCCTTGGTGCACGAGCGGGAGCGGCTCACGCTAGCCGCTGCGGCACGGGGCGCCGCAGCCGAACCCCCGCGGCGGACTTGCCGCCTGACCTGCCCTGGTCGAGGAGGGCCGCCAGGCCCGTCTCGAAACCCCCGTCGGTCACCACCGCGGTGACTGAGGTTTCGAGACAGGACTTCGTCCTTCCTCAACCACCGGGGGACGGGAATGGCCGCCCGTTCTTCGTTGACCGTCCGGCACCGGGGGATTCGCGCGCTGGTCGAGGAGGCGCGCCAGCGCCGTCTCGAAACCCCCGTAGCCCACGCCCTGCCCGACCCCGGCGCTGGTTGAGGAGGGCCGCCGGGCCCGTCTCGAAACCCCCGCAGCCCACCGCCGCCCGACCCCGGCGCTGGTTGAGGAGGGCCGCCAGGCCCGTCTCGAAACCCACGAAACACGAAACCCTCAACCCCTTGACGCTCGAACACATGTTCGACTACAGTGGGGTCATGACCGCAGCACTCGACCTCGCACCGGACCCCGGTCCGCTCGCCGCAGGCGTGGGCGAGGTCAACGCGACCCTGGACCGGATGTTCGCCGGCGTCGGCGACGACCTCGCACCATCCGAGTGCGCTGGTCTGGTCGGTGACCTGGAGCGGATCGGACGTCGCTTCGACGCCCTGAAGCTGCGACTCGTCGCCCGCGGGGAGACCGCCGCGGCCGCTCGACGAGACGGGTTCCCCGACAAGGCGGCCTGGTTGGCCCGCCAGACCCGCCAGTCCGGACCGGCGGCCGCCCGCCAGGCCCGGCTGGCCGACGACCTCGGCACCGCTCCCGCCACCGGTGACGCGATGGCCGAGGGTGCGCTCTCGGCCGAGCACGCGAGCGTGATCACCCACGCCCTGGCCCAGCTCCCGGCCCGGGTCACGGCCCAGCAGCGTGCCCGGGTCGAAGCCGACCTGGTCGCGATGGCCGCCCGGTTCGACCCCGCGCAGCTCCGCCGGGCCGCCCGACGCGCACTCGCCTCGATCGAGCCCGACGAGACGGTCGTCGACGCGGCCGAGAACGAGCAGGTCACCACCGAGGAAGACACCGCCTACGCCACGTCGACGTTCACGTTCCACGTCAACGACGACGCCACCGTGACCGGACACTTCACCGTCCCGGCTCTTCAGTTCGCGTTCCTGCGCAAGATCCTCGAAGCCATGACCGCACCGCGACGCAACAACACTCCCGGTGCACGAGCAGGCAGCGACCCGGCCGCAGATCGCAGGACCGACTGGTCGACCCGCCGCGGCCAGGCCTTCGCCGCCCTGCTCGAGCGGCTCCCCACCGACCACCTGCACGCCAAGACCGCCGCCACCGTCGTGGTCCACCTCGACCTCGACACCCTGCGCGGACACCTCAAGACCGCCCGGCTCGACACCGACGACCAGGTCTCCGCCGGCCAAGCCCGACGGCTCGCGTGCTCGGCCGGGATCCTGCCCGCGGTCCTCGGCGGGAAGTCCCTCCCGCTCGACCTCGGCCGCACCCGACGGCTGTACTCCGACACCCAACGCATCGCCCTCTCGACCCGACACACCCACTGCGCCGCCGCCGACTGCCAACGACCCTTCGCCTGGTGCGAGATCCACCACCGACAACCCTGGAGTCACGGCGGATCCACCGACCTGGCCGACGCGATACCGCTCTGCGCCTTCCACCACCGCCAGGTCCACGCGACATGACCGGGGGTTTCGAGACAGGACTCCGTCCTTCCTCAACCACCGGGGAGCGACTCCGTCGTTGCTCGACCACCGGGGGTCCTGGCTGGTCGAGGAGGGCCGCCAGGCCCGTCTCGAGACCCGGGGGCACGGAACCGGGCCCGGCAGGGTCACTCCGGGGGGAGAGCGCGCTCGAACCAGGTGCCGTGCTTCCCGCCGAGGTGGGCCGGGTCAGCGGGTGCGACCGGGACGAACCCGGACTTCGTGAGCACCGAGCGCGACGCGGCGTTCTGCAGGGAGGCCGCCGCACGGAGTCGGGTGAGCTGGTGCTGGGCCGACGCCACATGGCACAGCTCGAGGACCGTCGCGGTGGCCACGCCTCGTCCGCTGACGTGCTGCGCGACCCGGAAGCCGAGCTCGGCCATGCCGTTCTCGACGAAGCTCAGGTTGAAGCGACCGATGACTGCCCCGTTCCCGGCGACCAGCACGCGGAACACACCGGCGCCCGCCTGCTGGGCTCTCAGCAGGTCGGCGTGCCGCTCGGGGAAGTGGTCGAAGAAGTCGTCGCCCCGGTCGGAGATCGAGGCGGCGAAGTACGCACGGTTGGCCAGCTCGAAGGCGAGGACGGCCGCGGCATGGTCGTTGCGCAGACGCTGCAGCTCGGACACCCGAGAAGTCTAGGGTCGAGCAGGTGTCCGCTCATCCGCTCTGGAACCCGTTCGAGACGCCCACCCAGGAGGAGATCAACGCGGCTCGGGTCACGATCGCCCACAGCCCGGAGCGGGTGCGCATCGTCGCCCCCGACCCGACATGGCCGCAGTCGTACGCCGTCGCGCGCGACCGGGTGCGCGAGGCGTTGGGGGATCGGGTGCTCGCGGTCGAGCACGTCGGGTCGACGTCCGTGTCCGGGTTGTGGGCCAAGCCGGTGATCGACGTCGACCTGACCGTCGCCGACTCCGCGGACGAGGCCGCGTGGTTGCCCGACCTCGAGGCGGCCGGCTTCGAGCTGCGGGTCCGCGAGCCTGGGTGGGAGCAGCACCGCTTCCTGCGGGGGCAGCAGCCGAGCACCAACTTGCACGTCTTCTCACTCGGCGCGCGCGAGCCCCGGCGGCACCAGATGTTCCGCGACTGGCTGCGCGCCCATCCCGAGGGCCGCGACCGGTACGCCGAGGTCAAGCGCGCGGTCGCCGATCGTGGGTTCACCGACTCGATGCTCTACAACAACGAGAAGGCGTGGGTCGTCTACGACCTGTACGAGCAGGTGTTCGCCGCTGATCCCGAGCACGAGCACGACCCGCACCCGAGAGCGTCCTGAGGGCTCAGATCATCGTGCCGAGCCGGGCCAGACCCTCCTGGAGCCGCTTGTCGTCCCGGTCGACCGCGGGGACGAGGAGCTCGACGACGACGTCGAGGACGTCGGAGAGCCGCTCGTTGAGCCGGCGACTCTCCTCCAGGCCGTCCGCCAGCGTGGTCACCCGCCGTTCGAGGTCCTTGACCTGCTGCTCGAGCGCGTTCACGTGGGACTCGGGGTCGCCGAGCAGTCCCTTCACCGCGCGCTGCCTGATCCCGCTCACGTGCTCACCTCGCTACTGCTGCTGACATCGGTCGTGTGCGCCGCAGGCCGGTCCCAACCGATCTGCATCCGGCAAACTACCGGGTTCTCCTCGCCGAGAACGGCACGGTCGCGTCCGAGCTCCTGCTCGAGCACGCGGCCACCGGCCCGCTCGATCTCGGTGACGATCTCCTCAGGGTCGGCGTACGTGCGCAGGTGCGGACCGAAGTGGGTCGGCTCGCCGGCGCTGGCCGAGGTCCGGAACTCGACGAAGGTGCGCCCGCCGCTGCGACCCGCGATGGCGCAGAAGCGCCACAGCCCGGACCGGGCCTGCGGCCTCAGGGCATCGATCAGCAGGCGCGCGTAGACGTACGTCGGCTCCGGTTCGTGGGCGAGCTGCGCGGCTCGGACCAAGGTGTTGTGCGTCGACTCGAGAGAGATCGGCCGGACCAGCAGCGGAAGGTCGCGCGACCGGTTGGTGGCGCGCATCCGCTTCAGCGCGGAGCCGGCGAAGTCGAGCGCGGTGACGCGCAGGCCCTGCTCGGCGAACCAGAAGGCGTCACGACCGTTGCCGGCACCGAGGTCCACCAGGCGAGCGTGGGTCGGAAGGCGCTGCAGCGCCCAGGCGGCGAAGGCGGAGGGCTCGAACGGCACCCGATGGCCGGGTGCCGAGGCGTGGAAGCTCTGCCAGTGCGCCAGGCGGTATCGGCCACCCCGCCACCACGCGTCCATCATCTCGACGTGCTCGGGCGGGTGCTCGAAGTGGAAGGCCGGGTCGGGCGTCGCCCAACCGGGGCCGTAGCTGAAGGCCAGGAAGGCCTCGAGATCTCGCGGCGCGGGGAACGCCACCCCCTCGAGGTCGACGGTGGTGAAGGGCACGATCCGCTCGCGGGGCAGCTCGCCGCGCAGCGAGCCGGTCAGGTGGAAGTGGCCGCCGACGTGGAAGGAGCCGAACACGTCGACACCGGCCCGCTTGCCGTTGGGCAGCGCCACCCAGACCTTGAAGTTGGCCGCGGACATCCGGACCACCTTCCAGCCCCGCTCACGCAGCACCCGCTCGGCCTCCCGGCTCTCCCGGATGATGTCGAAGGGATGGGTGTACCGGCTCAGCCAGGCCAGGTCGGCGTCGGAGTCGTGTCCGATCATCCGACCGTCCCGCACGGCACCGAGCAGGCAGCCGTAGGCGAGGTAGGCGTCCAGTCCACAAGCCTCGACCAAGTCGTCCAGCACCAGGCGGGCGGCTTCGACGAGCTCGGCCCGCGCGGCCTCGTCCATGTCCTCGAAGCTGCGTTGCAGCCGGTTGCCCTTGTCGAGCGAGAGCGGGTTGCCGGCATCGTCGAGCAGGGCAAGCGGCTGGCGGGACGTGCCGAAGGCGATGGTGCCCTCGAAGAGCGGCGGCCCGCCGTCGTGGGGTACGACCTGCACCTCGGCGGACCCGTCGAGCCGCTCCGCCAGCGCGGGCGGCCAGCGCACGAGGGCGCCGTGCGCCCCCTCCTCCGCGTCGCGCCGCGGGTGGAAGGACCACACCCGGTGCCCGCCCACCAGGACGTCGAGGGCGGGGTCCGTGCGATCAGCGTCGACGTCCCGACCGAGGTGGATGCCCAGGTCGTCGATGTGGGTGTGCAGGGGCGCGCTCACCTGAAGCTGAACGACGCCAGCACCGGGTCGACCACTGCGTCCCGGTCCTTGGAGTCGACGCCGGTGGGGAAGGTGAAGGTGACGACGTAGTTCTTGCCGTCGCGGATCGTGGAGTACTGCACCAGGTAGTAGGGCACCTGGCCGTAGACGGCACTGCCCTCCTGGTGCACCGCCGGCGAACCGCCGAGGCTGGCCAGCTGCAGGGTGGCCGGCTTGGCGACCGCCGGCAGGATCTCGGCGCGGGTCTGGTTGGCCAGGACGTTGAGCTCGGCCCGGGTCGGCGTGCCCGTGATCTTGCTGTCCGTGGTCACGACGTTGAGATTGGAGGTGTAGTCCTTGCCCTTCTCGTCGGAGCGGCCGGCAACGTCGATCTTCGGCTCGCTGGCCTGCTCGGCCTTCGTGATGTCGGACCAGCCGTCGGGCAGCTTGAGCGTGTAGCCCGTGCCCTCGAGCGCCGGGCCGGTCGCGGGGCTCGCCGACGACGTCGACGGGCCTCCACCGGGCAGCAGCTGCGACGCCGAGGAGCTCGGGGTCGTCTTCGTGGACGCCTTCGCGTCGTCCTTGCCGCAACCAGAGACGACAAGCATGAGCAGCACCGCGGCACAAGCAGCGAGCTTGGGGGTCATTGGCACGAAGGAGATGCTCCCACAATCGCGGGTGTCGGCCCACGCGGAGGCGCACGCGGAGGTGGCGGTGCCGCACGCTCACCGGGGGCCTTCGCGAGAGGCCGGGGGTGAGCGGACCGGGGGTGTTCGGCACGATAGGCCGTGTCGTGACGTCGGGAGTCTGGGAGAGTCGGATGCAGTTCGGTCGCAGCTATGAGGAGTTCGAGGTCGGTGCGACGTACAAGCACTGGCCCGGCAAGACGGTCACCGAGTACGACGACCACCTGTTCTGCCTGCTGACGATGAACCACCACCCGCTGCACCTCGACGCCAACTACGCCGGCGAGACGACCCAGTTCGCCAAGAACGTGGTCGTCGGCAACTACGTCTACTCCCTGCTGCTCGGGATGAGCGTCGCCGACGTCTCGGGCAAGGCCATCGCGAACCTCGAGGTCGAGTCGTTGCGGCACGTCGCGCCGACCTTCCACGGCGACACGTTGTACGGCGAGACCACGGTGCTGGACAAGACCGAGAGCAGGTCGAAGGACGACCGCGGGGTGGTCCACGTCGAGACCATCGGCTACAACCAGGACGGCAAGGTGGTCTGCATCTTCCGCCGCAAGGTGATGGTGCCGAAGGACAGCTACCTCGAGTCCCGCGGCGGCGAGCAGCCGGCCCGCCCCGTTCCTTCGCCGGACAAGAACTGGCCCGGTCGGGACTGAGCCCGCCCGATCAGCCGGTCGTCACCTGGTCCGCGATCTCGAGCCCGATCTGCAGCGCCGCCGTCGCGGCGGGTGAGGGTGCGTTGAGGACGTGGACCTGCCGCTCCCGGCGCAGGAAGTAGAAGTCGTCGACCAGTCGGCCGTCGCGCCGCATCGCCTGTGCGCGCACACCAGCGTGGCTCGGGACAAGAGCGTCGACCGTGATCGCCGGAACCAGCCGGCTCAGGCTGTCCGCGAAGCGGCGCCGTGACAGGGAGCGGCGTACCTCGTCGATCCCGGTGCGCCAGTACCGCCGGCCCAGGCCCCACAGCCCCGGCCAGGTGACGGCGTCCCAGACGTCTCGGGGCTCGACGTCGCGCCACCGGTAGCCCTCGCGGGCCAGGGCGAGGACCGCGTTGGGTCCCGCGTGGACACCGCCGTGGATCATCCGGGTCAGGTGGACACCGAGGAAGGGCAGGCTCGGGTCCGGCACCGGGTAGATCAGGCCCCGGACCAGCCCGGCGGACGCCGGCGCGAGCTCGAAGTACTCGCCGCGGAAGGCGATCACCCGGATGTCGGGCTCGGCGCCGGCGAGACGGGCGATCCGGTCGCTGTGCAGGCCGGCGCAGTTGACCAGGAAGTCGAAGCGCTCGCTGCCCGAGTCGGTCTCGACCTCGACGGCGCCGTCGAGCGGGCGGATCGCGCGCACGGCCGTGCCGAGGCGGATCTCCCCCCCGCGCTCGCCGACCAGGCGCGCCAGCGTCTCGCTGACCCCGACGTAGTCGACGATGCTCGTCGACTCGACGCGCAGGGCCGCGACGCAGGCGACCTCGGGCTCGAACTCCCGGGCCTCCGCCGGCCCGACCAGGCGGCACGGGACGCCGTTGGCCTGGCCTCGCTGGTGCAGGTCGTGCAGCCGGGGCAGCTGGTCCTGGTCCGTCGCGACGACCAGCTTGCCGCACTGGTCCACGGCCACGTCGTGCTCGCGGGCGAAGGCGAGCATCGACTCGGCCCCCGCCGTCCCCATCCGTGCCTTGAGGCTGCCCGGCTGGTAGTAGAGCCCGGAGTGGATGACTCCGGAGTTGTTGCCGGTCTGGTGGGCCGAGACCCGGCCCTCCTTCTCCAGGACCGTGACCTGCACTCCGCGGTCCGCGAGGGCCCTGGCCGTGGCCAGCCCGACGATCCCGGCGCCGACCACGACGACCCGCTGACTCCCGCTCGCCTCCACAGCGGCGAGTCTCTCACCCCGGTTCACCCTGGACCGGCTCGCGCTGGTGGGATTGGATGGCAGCGTGTCCGAACCCGAAGATCCGACGACCCGACCCGACGAGCTGTGGCTGGTGCGACACGGCGAGACCGAGTGGAGCCGGGACGGTCGGCACACCTCGACGACCGACCTGCCGCTGACGGCCGAGGGGGAGCGGATCGCCCGCCTGCTCGAGGAGCGACTGCGCGACGTGAAGTTCGACCTCGTGCTGACCAGCCCGCGGGAGCGGGCCCGCCGCACGGCGGAGCTGGCGGGCTTCCCGGACGCCGAGACGGACCCCGACCTCGCGGAGTGGGACTACGGCGACTTCGAGGGGATCACCACTCCCGAGATCCGCGAGACGGTGCCGGGCTGGACGGTGTGGACCCACCCCTGTCCCGGCGGGGAGGACGCTGCGCAGGTCACCGAACGCCTGGACCGGGTGGTCGCGAAGGCGCGGGCGCTGGGCGGTCGCTCGCTGGTCTTCGGCCACGGCCACTCCGGACGCGCTCTGACGGCCCGCTGGATCGAGCAGCCCGTGGCGGAGGGCCGCTTCTTCGGCCTCGACACCGCCACCATCTCGGTGCTGGGTGATGACCGGGGGACGCCGGTCGTGCAGCGCTGGAACTCCTAGGCCGTGTCCGACGCGGTGCTGGCCCGGTGTCACCGATGTCGTTGATGTCGTGGTGCCCGCAGTGCTTCGCGCCGGTCGCGCGTGCCGCGGTGGGCTTCGGCTGTGACGACCACGGTGTCGTTGCGCCGCTGTGGCGTGCGCCCCAGGTCGACTACGGGGCGTTCGCCGAGGTGATCTCGCTCGCCGGCGGGCTTCCGACGTACCTGCCGTGGCCGCTGAGCCCCGGCTGGACGGTCACCGACGTGGCCTGCGTCGCCGACCCGGCCCGGGAGGATGCTGCGGGACTCGCGACGGTGACCACGACGGCCGGCGCCAGCGCGTTCGACGGTGACGTGGCGGTGACCGTGGTCATCGAGGAGCCCGGCGTCGGGCTGGGGGCCCGGATCGCCGGGACCGGAGAGCTCGATCCAGGGTCCGCCTTCGGCAGCGGGACCCCGGCGGTCCGGGTCCGCACGGGTCAGTGGACCGTGCCGCTGTGGCCGGTCCCCAGCGGGGACTCCGACGACGTTCTGGCGCGCGCGGTGTTCGCCGGTGAGTCCGGTGGACGGTGGTTGTGGCTGGTGATGACACCGGCGTCCTCGGCACTGCTGCTGCGCGACGAGTGGTTGTTCGCCGACGCCGGCGGGTTCGGGCCGGAGGCGGTCGAGGTGCCGTTCGGGGGACCCGCGCCACCCTGGTGACACCTCAGCCGAGCTGCGACTCGAGCGTCGTGGGACGGGCGGCCGCGAGCGCGGCCCACAGGAGCGGGAGCGAGAGCACGGCGAGGCAGGCCAGCGGCACCGTCCAGCCGCCGGTGACGTCGTGCGCGGCACCGAAGCCGAACGGTCCGACGACCGAGATCGTGTAGCCGACCGACTGGGTGAAGCCCGACAGCGCAGCCGTGCCGGCGGGGGTCTCGGAGCGCAGCCCGATCAGGGTGAGCACCATCGGGAAGGTCGCTGTGGCGATCCCGATCACCACGGCCCACAGCAGGGCCAGGGCGGACGGGGCGACGATGAGACCGACGTACCCGATCGGGTAGCACGCCACCAGCACCCAGACGACGGGTCGGTGGTCGGGCATCCGCGCGATCAGCGCCGGGACGATGAACGACAGCGGGATGCTGGTCCCGGTGATCACCCCCAGCAGCAGCCCGGCGTCGTGGGCGGAGAAGCCGGCCGAGCGGTAGACCTCCGCCATCCAGCCGAAGATCGCGTAGGCGTGCAACGACTGGAGCCCGAAGAACAGCGCCATCACCCAGCCCACCCGGGTGCGGGCCACCTGTCCGAGGCGGTAGCCGGCGACCGGCGTCTGGTCCGCCTTCTCGGTGGTACGCCGGTCCATCCCCACCAGGGCCACCCAGGGCACGGCGGCGACCAGGGCGGTCACGGCCCACGCGGCCAGGCCGTCGCGCCAGTCGCCGTACGCCGAGCTGAGCGGCACGGTGAACACCGACGCCGAGGTCAGCCCGATGGCCAGTGACGTGGAGTAGATCCCGGTCATCAGACCGACCCTGGTCGGGAAGTGTCGCTTGACCAGGGAGGGAAGCACGACGTTGGCGGTGGCCATGCCGATCAGGCCGAGCAGGGAGAACGCCAGGAACGTCGGCACGGCATGGGCCCGGCTGCGCAGGTAGAGCCCCAGCGCGACGCAGACCAGCGCGACGAGGGTGAGGCGGTGCGGCCCGACCACCCGGGCGATGCGGGGGGCCAGGGCGCCGAAGACGGCGAAGGCGACCACCGGCAGCGACGTGAGCAGGCCCGCGGAGGTGCTGGACATGCCGGTGCCGGCGCGAATCTCGTCGAGCACCGGTCCCACCGAGACCGCGGCCGGGCGCAGGTTGAAGGCGAGCAGCACGATCGCCACCAGCACCAGGCCCTGCTGGGCCCGCGAGGTCGCGGTCTGCGGGTCCTGCCTCTCGGTGCTCACCACGGCATCGTCCTTGCCGGGGTGCCGCTCGGCGAAATCAGGCACGTGAGAGATCCGACACGCGCGAGACCCCCGTCGCGTAGGGACTTTCTTGAACGGGCGCGTTTCAATGGACGGTAGGCGTCCTCTCGCGACTCGTGTCGCGGGCGAGACGACTCGCTCTTTTTCGGGAAGGACCGGATCACTCCATGAACCACACGCGTCACAGTCGTCTCGCCCTCACGGTCGTCGTGACCGGTCTGCTGCTGGCGGCCACCGGCTGTGCCGGGATCGGGTCGGCGCCGGAGGCCGCGGACTCCCAGCCGTCCTCCTCGGCGTCGGCCGGCTCAGCGGTGTCGTCGTCGTCGCCGCCGTCGCCGTCGCCGAGCGCCACCCCCGCGCCCAAGAAGCACTATCCGACAGGCCCGCCGATGCTGCTGGACAGCATCGCTCCACTCAGCGGGACGACGGTGGGCGTGGCCATGCCGATCTCGATCACCTTCACCGACCCGGTGAAGATCTCGGCCCGCAAGCAGGTCGAGGAGCACATCAAGCTCACCACCTCGGCCCCGGTGACCGGCGCCTGGCACTGGTTCGGCTCCCAGCGGGCGGACTTCCGGCCGAAGACGTTCTGGAAGCCCGGGACCACCGTGTCGATGGTGGCCAGCTTCAACCACGTCGGTGACGGCAACGGCCGCTACGGCGACCCACGCCTACACCCGGGACTTCAAGATCGGCGCCGACGTCCGCACCCACGTCTACGTCAAGCAGCACAAGACGGTGGTGACCCGTGGTGGCACCACCATCCGCACGATGCTCAGCGATGCCGGCAGCCCCCAGTTCCCCTCCTGGGACGGGACGATGGCCGTGGTGAACAAGGAGCGCACCACCCGGATGACCTCGTGCAGCGTGCACATCGCCTGCGACAAGAGCGACCCCAACTTCTACGACATCACCCTGCCGTGGGACGTCCGGATCACCTGGTCGGGCACGTTCCTGCACTACTCGACCGGCGATCCGCAGCCGGGGCACAGCTACGGCTCCCACGGCTGCGTCCACCTCTCCGACGCCGACGCCGAGTGGTACTACAACCTGTCCAAGCAGGGCGACCCGGTGACCATCACCGGCTCCCCCGCGGGCCGGCCGCGGGCGACAACGGCTACGCCGACTACGACGTGGCCTGGAACCAGTGGCTGGCCGGGAGCGGCATGAAGCAGTTCACGACCTCGACCTGAGCCCGGATCCGCGATTGGATTCTGACGTGCGCAAGATCAGCGACGACGAGCGGCGCGCGCGGATCGCCCGGAGACACGCGATCGCCCCGGCCCACCGGGTCGACACCGTCGAGCAGGCGGTCGGGGCGATGACCTGCCTGCACGCCACCGAGCCCGCCAGCGTCTATCTCTCGACGTTCGCGCGGGCCGACGTGAGTCGCAGCGACATCGACCGGGCGCTCTACGACGACCGCACCGTCGTGCGCCAGCTGGCCATGCGTCGCACCGTGTTCGCCTTCCCGGTCGACCTGGTCCCGGCGGTGCGGGGGAGTGCGTCGGCGCGGGTGGCCGGCCAGCTGTCGCACGCGCCTGGCCAAGGAGGTCGCCGACAGGGGGCTCACCGAGGACGGCGCGGCCTGGGTCGCACGAGACCTGCGCGGCCGTGCTGGCCGAGCTGCGCCGCGCCCGCCACCACGGCCGAGCTGCGCGGCGCGGATGCCCGCACTGGACCTCAGGCTCGAGCTGGCGGGCGGCAAGAACTACGGCGGCACGTTCCCGGTCGCGCCCCGGGTGCTCTCGACCCTGGCCGCCGACGGCCGCGTGGTCCGCGGGGCGAACGCGGCCGGCTGGAAGGTCTCCCGGCCGCAGTGGACCGCGCAGCGAGCAGTGGCTGCCCGGACCTGCCGCGAACCGCTCCCGGCCGCCGAGGGGTACGCCGAGCTCGTGCGCGCGCTGGCTGTGGACCTTCGGGCCGGGCACCGAGGCCGACCTGGTCTGGTGGCTGGGGGCGACCAAGGCGCGCGGTGCGCGCCGCGCTCGTCGACGTCGGCGCCGTCGAGGTCGCAGCTCGAGGACGGCGCGCCGGCCTGGCTGCACCCCGACGACCTCGACGAGGTGGCGCCGCCGGCGCCGTGGGCGGCGCTGCTGCCTGCGCTCGACCCGACCACGATGGGCTGGAAGGGCCGCGGGTTCTACCTCGGCGAGCACGCGGCCTCGGTGTTCGACGCCAACGGCAACGGCGGCCCGAGCGCCTGGTGGTGCGGGCGGATCGTCGGAGGCTGGCGCCAGGCCGACGACGGCACCGTGCTCGTCGTCCCGCTGCCGACGATGCCCGCCGAGGCGACGCGGCCCGCTGCAGGTGGAGGCCCTGCGCCTGACCGAGTGGCTGGACGGCGACGTGGTGCGCTCGATCTACCAGTCACCCCTGGCGCGCGCCGACGCGGCCCGTCAGCCGGCTCTGACCCCGTGCTGCGCGCGCCACCTGTCGGGCTCGCCGGGTGGGTCCCCGACGCTCGCGACGGCGGCCGCCGGTCACCGGCTACCCTGCCCCGTGCCCCACCCAGCCGTCAGCCCCAGCAGCCACCGCCGGTGCAGCGCCTGCGGGTCCGCTACGCCAAGCGCGGTCGGCTGCGGTTCACCAGCCACCGCGACTTCAGCCGCGCCTTCGAGCGCGCCGTCTTCCGGGCCCGGGTGCCGATGGCCTACTCCTCGGGGTTCAACCCGCACCCCCGGATCTCCTACGCCGGCGCGGCGCCGACCGGATCGGCCAGCGAGGCGGAGTACCTCGAGATCGCCCTGGCCCAGGAGGTGGACCCCGCCGCCGTCCACGCCGCCCTCGACGAGGCGCTGCCCGACGGGCCTGGACGTGCTCGAGGTGGTGCGTCTCGCCCGGGAGGCTCGCTGGCCGACCGGCTCGAGGCGAGCCAGTGGCAGATCGCGCTCGACGGGGTCGAGCCGGTCGCGGCGACCGACGCCGTGCAGCGCTTCCTGGCGACCACGGAGGTGCCGGTCGAGCGGATGACCAAGAAGGGTCTGCGCACCTTCGACGCCCGCTCCGCGGTGCTCGCGCTGAGCGTCGACCCGCCCGGCGAGAGGGCTGGTGAGGCGCGGCACGCACGGCCCTGTGCGATACTGCAACTGGTTTTGCGGCACGGCACGCCGTCCGTGAGACCCGACGACATTCTCGCCGGACTGCGCGAGATCGCCGGCCTGAGACCCGTTGCCGCACCCGTGCAGCAGCGTGTGGCGCAGGGACCGCTCGATCTCGCGACGGCACGGTGGGGGATCCGTTGGCACCCGACCGCGACGCGGCCGAGGGTCCGTGACAGGGACCTCCGGGAGGCTGACCGCGGCACGGTGGCACTGGGTTTCGCCCGCCGGCAGACACGGAGGGTGTCGCCGCCGACGAAGGCTTTTCGTCGCCCCGCTCGACGCGGAGCGGCGTACGACACCGCACGCAGGGTCGGGTACGACCGGCCCGGTGCCGAGGAGCGCACCATGCTCGACAACGACGCACCACCGACCGACACCGACGTCCCGCCGCCGACCGGGGCACGGCCCCTCCGACGGCGCCCGAGCGGCCGCCGTAGCCGCCGCACCGCGTGGTCAAGCGCACCGACCCGAAAGCGTGCCACCAAGGCGGCCGGCACGCCGGCGCCGGTCGCGACCGCCGGAGACGGTCCGAGCCCGGCCCGGACGACGCGGCCACGGCGCGACGACCGGCCGCCGAGGCGAGCCGCCAAGGCGCCCGCCGAAGAAGGCCGCCGCCAAGAAGACGACGGCGAAGAAGGCGGCGCACCAAGAAGGCCGCGGCCGAAGCCGACGGCGAAGACAGGCGGCCCAGCAGCCCGCTGGCCAGGAGCCCGACCACCGAGGACGGTGCGCAGCGCGGCCGACGGCTCGCGCCGGCGGCGACCGGCGATGCTGTTCCAGGCCCCGGAGCCGACGGTGGTGCCCGCCGCGCAAGCGGGCCTCGCGCAAGCAGGCCGCCGCCAAGCCGGTCGAGCCGACCAGGCTGCCGCCGTCGACGACTCGACGTCCTCGGCCGAGCCGGACACCGCGCCGTCCGGGCCTCCGCGTCGACGAGCCGAGCCGCGGACGAGGCCGCCGACGAAGCCGAAGGGTCGCGAGTCGAGGTCGAGGCCACGGGAAGTCGGCGAGCGGCCGTCCGACGACGCCAACGCTCCCGACGGCGAGGCCAGGTCTGCGAGCGACGAGCCCAGCGGCGACAGCGACTCCGCCGAGCGACGACGGAGTCCGCCGACGGCGCGGCGACGACGGCGACGGCGACGACGAGAGTGGCGCCGAGCGGCGCCGCGCCGACGTGGCGGACGTCGTCGACGCGAGGCCGGCGGCGACGACGGCTCCGACGACGGCGCCGATGCGGCCGACAAGTCCGGCGACGAGCGACGAGCGACGACTCCGACGACTCCGAGCGAGGGCGGTCTCGAGCCGTCGCCGTCGGCGGCGACGGCGCTCGCGACGACAACGACGGCTGACGAGGTCCGACAACGGGTCGGGCAGCGGCGGCGGCGGCGGTCGCGGCCGGCGCTCGCGCAACCCCGAGGACGAGATCACCGCGCTGAGCGGCTCCACCCGGCTGGAGGCCAAGCGCCAGCGCCGCCGCGAGGGCCGCGAGGCCGGACGGCGTCGCGCCCCGATCGTCAGCGAGGCCGAGTTCCTGGCCCGCCGCGAGTCCGTCGAGCGGGTGATGGTCGATCCGCCAGCGCGACGACCTGACCCAGATCGGCGTGCTCGAGGACAACGTCCTCGTCGAGCACTACGTCGCCCGCGAGTCGCAGACCTCGCTGATCGGCAACGTCTACCTCGGTCGGGTGCAGAACGTCCTGCCCTCGATGGAGGCGGCGTTCATCGACATCGGCAAGGGCCGCAACGCGGTGCTCTACGCCGGCGAGGTGAACTGGACCGCGCTCGGCGCCAAGGACGGCCAGCCCCGCAAGATCGAGTCGGTGCTCAAGTCCGGCCAGACCGATCCTGGTGCAGGTCAGCAAGGACCCGATCGGCCACAAGGGCGCCCGCCTGACCAGCCAGGTCAGCCTGCCCGGCCGGTTCCTGGTGCTCGTGCCCGACGGCACCACCTCGGGCATCTCGCGCAAGCTGCCCGAGAACGAGCGCAACCGGCTCAAGACGCTGCTCAAGGAGATCGTCCCCGACACCGCCGGCGTGATCGTGCGCACCGCTGCCGAGGGCGCCTCCGAGGAGGAGCTGACCCAGGACGTCGAGCGGCTGACCGCGCGCTGGGACGACATCGACGCCAAGGTCAAGGCCGGGGGCGGCAAGGGCGGCGCCCCGCAGCTGCTCTACGGCGAGCCGGACCTGACCCTGAAGGTGGTCCGGGACCTGTTCACCGAGGACTTCTCCAAGCTCGTCGTCCAGGGTGACGGACGCCTGGGACCTGGTCGACGACTACGTCGCGCACGTCGCGCCGGACCTGCGCGAGCGCCTCGAGCAGCTACGTGCCCGATGACCACGACGGCGACCGACCTCTTCGGCCAGCTACCGCCTCGACGAGCAGATCGCGAAGGGCCTGGACCGCAAGGTCTGGCTGCCCTCGGGTGGCTCGCTGATCATCGACCGGACCGAGGCGATGACCGTCGTCGACGTCAACACCGGCAAGTTCACCGGCTCCGGGGGCAACCTCGAGGAGACCGTCACCAAGAACAACCTCGAGTCGGCCGAGGAGATCGTGCGCCAGCTCCGGCTGCGCGACATCGGCGGCATCGTGGTGATCGACTTCATCGACATGGTCCTGGAGTCCAACCGCGACCTGGTGCTGCGCCGGCTGGTCGAGTGCCTCGGTCGGGACCGCACCCGGCACCAGGTCGCCGAGGTGACCTCGCTCGGCCTGGTGCAGATGACCCGCAAGCGGATCGGCACCGGGCTGCTCGAGGCCTTCAGCGAGGACTGCGAGCACTGCAAGGGTCGCGGACTGACCGTGCACGACCACCCGATCGAGCCGAGCAACCGCCCCGACGACGGTGAGCGCCGCGGCGGGCGTCGTGGACGCGGGAACGGCGACGGCAACGGGGGCAACGGGGGCAACGGCGGCGGTCGGTCGCGCGGCGGCCAGTCCTCCGCCCCGACCCCCGCCACGCACGCGCCCTCGCCGGCCGACATCGCCGCGATGCCTCGCCACGAGCCGGAAGAGGCCTCGTCCGTCCCGGACGAGGGGGAGAGCGACCTCTCGGAGGCGCCCGTCGCCGCCGGGCCTGTGGACGACGTGACCACCGAGCCGGTCGAGGTCATGAGCGAGGCGGCGCTGGAGACACCGGCGCCCGAAGCGATCACGTCCGCCGAGCCCGCCGAGTCCGCACGACCCCCGTGGAGCCGGCGACACCCGTGGCACTCGAGGTCGAGCCTGCGGTCGACTCCGGACCCAGTGTGGTCTCGTCCAGCCGTCGCCGCTCGGCCCGCCGGGCCGCCGGGCCGCCGCAGAACGCCCCGGTCGCCCCGGTCGCCCCGGTCGGCGAGGCTCCGGAACCGGGCGACGGTGCGGCACCCGGCGACGTGCCGGCGGACACACCCGTCGACGAGTCCGGCGACGAGAGCGACGACGAAGGCTTCGTGCTGCACGTGCCGATCAAGCGTCGGGGTGCCCGCAAGCGCTGAGCCCGGATCCGCCGCAGGCACCCGGTGTGCCCGGGCGCCGGCGCCTGGCCGGCGCACCCGTCTGATGACACTCACGACGGCGGCCGGCAGGGCTCAGTCGGCGGCGATCGCCTCGAGCGTCGGGATGACGGCGGCGAGGGCGCGGCGCTGCTCGCCGTCCAGCCGCTCGATACGGGTCGTCAGGGCCGCCAGCCGGTCGCTCCTGCCGGCCCCGACCAGGTCCTGACCCGCCCGCGTGGGCTCGAGCAGGCTGGCCCGACCGTCCTCGGGGTCCGGCGTACGCCGGGCCAGGTCGGCATCAACCAGCGAGCCCACGATCCGGGTCATCGACGGTGCGCTGACGCCCTCGTGCGCGGCCAGTGCCCCCAGCCGCAGCGGACCCTCGCGGACCAAGGTGGTGAGGGCGCCGAGGGCTCCCGGACCGATCTCGCCCACCGGAGCGTCCCGGCGTACGGCGCGGATGACCCGAGCCAGTGCGACCAGCAGGCGCGCGGCGTCCGTGCCCAGCGTCGGGCCGGGGTCGAGAGCCGGCGCGGTGCCCGCCCGAGGCGCCATCAGCTGGGCCCGCTCCGGTTGCCCGCTCGCGCCGTCTCGGAGCCTCCGGCGGTGCTGGCCACCGGCTCGGGGCTGGTCTCCGTGCCGTCAAGGTCGGCGCCAGGAGCTCCGGTCGGGTCCGGGACCGGCTCCTCGTGGACGTACTTGCCGCCCGCCGCCCACGATGCGATCGCGCCGATCACGGTCATCACCGCGGCTGCGGTGAAGACGATCACCAGACCCTGGTGGAACGGACCGGACATCAGGTTCGGGAAGAACTCCTTGCCGGTCAGCGTGGCCGACTGGGCTCCCGGGACCTTGTCGAGCGCTCCGGTCGGCTCGAGCAGCGACTGGATCGGGTTGTAGCCCAGGAAGGAGGCGAACAGCGATCCGACCGGCGGCAGCCCGGCGACCTGGTGGGCGGCGTCGGCCGGGACGCCCTGGCCGGTGAGGCCCTTGAAGAGGGTGTCGGGCAGCACCCGGGCCAGCCCGACGATCATCAGCGAGAAGAACACGCCGATCGACAGCGCGGAGCCGGAGTTGAAGACCGTGCCGCGGATCCCCGAGGCCGCGCCGCGCTCGTGGGCCGGCACGGCGTTCATGATCGCGGTGGTGTTCGGCGCGGAGAACAGCCCGGACCCGATCCCGTTCAGCGCGAGGATCGCCGCGAACTGCCAGTAGGAGAAGTCGACCGGGATCACCAGCAGCAGCACGAAGGTCGCGGCGACGATGAGCAGCCCGCCGGTGGCGAAGCGCGCGCGCCGAACCGGTCGGAGAGGTAGCCCGAGAGCGGTCCGGCGACCAGGAAGCCGACGGTCAGCGGCAGCAGGTAGATGCCGGCCCACAGCGGGGTCGACTCGAAGCGAGTAGCCGTGCAGCGGCAGCCAGATGCCCTGCAGCCAGATGATCAGCATGAACTGCAGGCCGCCGCGGCCGATCGAGGCCAGCAGCCCGGCGAGGTTGCCCAGCGCGAAGGCGCGGATCCGGAACAGGCCGATCGAGACCATCGGGTGGGCGACGCGCTGCTCGATCAGCACGAACACCACCAGCAGCACGATGCCGCCGATGATGCCGGCCGAGCACCCACGGGTTCGTCCAGCCGGTGGCGTGTCGCCGTAGGGCTGGATGCCGTAGGTGATCGCCACCAGCAGCGCGGTCAGGCCGACGCGCGAAGGTGAGGTTGCCGGGGATGTCGAGCTTGGACGTTGCGGCGTCTCGCCCGAGCTCGTGCAGCGACCGGTAGGACCAGATCGTGCCGATGATGCCGATCGGCACGCTGACCCAGAACACCGCGCGCCAGTGCCACTCGGAGAGCAGCGCCGCCGATGATCAGGCCGAGGAACGAGCCCGGCGATCGCGGCGACCTGGTTGATCCCGAGCGCCATCCCGCGCTGGTGCGCGGGGAACGCGTCGGTGAGGATCGCGGTCGAGTTGGCGAACAGCATCGCGCCGCCGACGCCCTGGCCGACCCGCCCGATGATCAGCCACATCGCGCCGGCTCCGCCCGTGAACGGGTCGAGGGAGAGCGGCGACCGAGAAGATCGTGAAGACCACGAAGCCGAGGTTGTACATCTTCACCCGGCCGTACATGTCGCCGAGCCGGCCGAGGGTGACCACCAGCACCGCCGAGACGACCAGGAAGCCCATGATGATCCAGAGCAGGTAGCTGACGTTGCCCGGCTCGAGCGGGTTCAGGTCGATCCCGCGGAAGATCGCCGGCAGCGAGATGATCACGATCGAGGAGTTGATCGTGGCGATCAGCATCCCGAGCGTGGTGTTGGTCAGCGCGATCCACCGGTACCTCGGGTGGTCGGCGCTCCAGCGCTTCGGACGCCGGGGACGGCCTGGTGCGGGCGGCGGTGCGGGCGGGTCGGACGACGACTGGGTCACGAGGAACCAGATTAGTTCACGTTGACTAACTATGTTCGGGGTGGTCGCTCCCATCCGTCGTTTTGACCGGGCTCGGCGCACCGCCGTACCATGGGGAACCGGCGTGCCCGCACGCCTTCCTGCGCGCCTGCGCCTCCCGACGTGATCCAGCGTCGCGGCTGCGCGCGCCGGACCCGGACACGCCCCGTGTGGGGCACAGGCTTGAGGAGAGTGAGTCGCGGTGTACGCGATCGTGCGCAGTGGCAGCAAGCAGCAGAAGGTCACGATCGGTGACGTCATCGAGATCGACAAGGGTGCGTACGCGGCCGGCGAGTCGCTGACCCTGCCGGTGGTGATGGTGGTCGACGGCGAGTCGGTCACCACCGGCACCGACCGGCTCGACAAGGCCGGCGTGCAGGTCGAGGTCCTGGGCGCGACCAAGGGTCCGAAGATCGTGATCCAGAAGTACAAGAACAAGACCGGTTACAAGAAGCGCCAGGGCCACCGCCAGAAGTACACCCAGGTCAAGGTCACCGACATCTCCCTCTGAGCCGCTCCGGCTCCGGCACGAAGGACACGAACTCATGGCACACAAGAAGGGTGCAGCCTCGACCAAGAACGGTCGCGACTCCAACTCCCAGCGCCTCGGCGTCAAGCGGTACGGCGGCCAGGCGGTCAACGCCGGCGAGATCATCGTCCGCCAGTGCGGCACGCACTTCCACCCGGGCTCCGGCGTCGGGCCGCGGCGGCGACGACACGCTGTTCGCCCTCGTCCCGGGCGCGGTCGAGTTCGGCACCAAGCGCGGGCGTCGCGTGATCAACATCGTCCCGGCAGGCGCCTGAGCGCCCCGGTCGACGCAGACCCACGCAGCACCGACGAAGGGCGTCTCCGGAGCACCGGAGACGCCCTTCGTCGTTCCGCACCAACCTTTGGGCGAGCACCGCGCCCCGAGGTTGGACGGTGGTTGAGCAGGGCGTCCTGGCGCTCGTCTCGAAACCTCGTCTCCGAGAAAGAGGAACCTGATGGCCGTGCCCAGCTTCGTGGACCGGGTCCAGCTGCACGTCGCGGCCGGGCGCGGAGGCAACGGCGTCGCCTCCGTGCACCGCGAGAAGTTCAAGCCGCTCGGCGGACCCGACGGGGGCAACGGCGGCCCGGGTGGTTCGGTGCTGCTGCGCGTCGACCCCGACGTGACCACGCTGCTCGACTACCACCGCGGCTCGCGGCGGCGCGCCGAGCACGGCGGGCACGGGGCTGGTGCTCACCGCAACGGCACCCACGGTGCCGACCTGGTGCTGCCGGTCCCCGACGGCACGGTCGTGCGCCGCGCCGACGGCTCGGTGCTCGGCGACCTGGTCGGGGCCGGCTCCGAGATGGTGCTCGCGCAGGGCGGCCGCGGCGGTCTCGGCAACGCCGCCCTGGCCTCTTCCAAGCGCAAGGCCCCCGGCTTCGCGCTGCTCGGCGAGCCGGGCGACGAGCTGGACGTGCAGCTTCGAGCTCAAGGTCGTCGCGGACATCGGCCTGGTCGGCTTCCCGAGCGCCGGCAAGTCCAGCCTGATCGCGGCCCTGAGCCGGGCCCGGCCGAAGATCGCCGACTACCCGTTCACCACGCTGGTGCCCAACCTCGGGGTGGTCCAGGCCGGTGACGTCACCTTCACCGTGGCCGACGTGCCCGGCCTGATCGAGGGCGCGAGCCAGGGCCGCGGCCTGGGCCACGACTTCCTGCGCCACGTCGAGCGGTGCGCCGCGCTGGTCCACGTGGTCGACCTGGCCACCCTGGAGCCGGGACGCGACCCGGTCTCCGACCTCGACGTGATCGAGCACGAGCTGGCGTCGTACGGCGGGCTCGAGGACCGGCCCCGCCTGGTCGCGCTGAACAAGGTCGACGTGCCCGACGGGCGCGACCTGGCCGACATCGTCGCCGCGGACGTCGGCGGCCCGCGGGCTGGCCGGTCTTCACGGTCAGCGCGGCGAGCCACGAGGGGCTGCGCGAGCTGTCGTTCGCGATGGCCGGCATCGTCGCCGCGCGTCGCGCCGCCGACCCCGGTCGCGACGGCCGAGCGGATCGTGATCCGGCCGCTCGGCACCTCCGGCGGTGACCCGGAGTTCACCGTCGAGCGAGACCGGCGAGGGCTGGCGGGTGCGCGGCGACGAAGCCGGAGCGCTGGATCCGGCAGACCGACTTCAGCAACGACGAGGCGGTCGGGCTTCCTGGCCGACCGGCTGAACCGGCTCGGGGTCGAGGACCGGCTGCGTCGCACTCGGTGCGGTCGAGGGCGACCCGGTGCTGATCGGTGAGGCGGACAACGCCGTGGTCTTCGACTTCCGGCCCGGCCTGGACGCCGGCGCGGCCGAGATGCTCGGGCGCCGCGGCGAGGACCAGCGCTTCAACGAGACCCGGCCGGCCGCCGTACGCCGCCGCGAGATCGAGGCGGCGATGCCCGACCGCGCCGAGAACGAGACCCGCGCCGACGTGGCCCGTCGGCTCGGGCACGAGGACCTGGCCGAGCAGATCGAGGCCGAGTCCGAGGCCGGCTGCGCTCGACGGCTGGGAGAACGACCTGTGAGCACCCGGACCGGCTTCGGCGTCGCCCCCCGGGTGGTGGTCAAGGTCGGTTCGTCGTCGCTGACCACTCCGACCGGCGGGATCGATCCGGAGCGGGTGAGCCGGCTGGTCGACGCCCTGGCGTCGGTCCGGGCTCGGGGCTCGGAGGTGGTGCTGGTCTCGTCCGGAGCGATCGCCGCGGGTCTCGCCCCGCTCGGACTGCGCAAGCGCCCGCAAGGCGCTGTCCACGCAGCAGGCCGCCGCCTCGGTCGGCCAGGGGCTGCTCGTGCACCGCTACACCGAGGAGTTCCGGCGTCACGACCTGGTTGTCGGGCAGGTCCTGCTCACCCTCGACGACGTGACGCGGCGCAGCCACTACCGCAACGCGCTGGCGACGTTCGCCCGGCTGCTCGAGCTCGGGGTGGTGCCCGTGGTCAACGAGAACGACACCGTCGCGACCACCGAGATCCGCTTCGGCGACAACGACCGGCTCGCGGCGCTGGTCGCCCACCTGGTCCACGCCGACGCGCTGGTCCTGCTCTCCGACGTCGACGGACTCTACGACGGCCGCCCGGGGGTCCCGGCGTCACGCTGATCCCGGACGTCCACGACACCGAGGAGCTCGGCCACGTCGACTCGGCAAGCCGGGCTCCAGCGTCGGGACGGGCGGGATGCAGACCAAGGTCGAGGCGGCACGGATCGCCACCGGAGCCGGTATCCCGGTCGTGCTGACCAGCGCCGACCAGGCCGGCGCCGCGCTGTCGGGTCGTCCGGTCGGCACGTTGTTCCACGCCACCGGACGTCGTCGTCCCGCGCGCCAGCTGTGGCTGGCGCACGCGACGGAGGCCAAGGGCGCGGTCCACATCGATGCGGGAGCGGTCGACGTGCTCACCCAGGGGCGCGCGTCGTTGCTGCCCGCGGGCATCGTCTCGGTCTCCGGCTCGTTCGCCGCGGGCGACCCCGTGGACCTGGTCGGTCCTGACGGAGCCGTGGTCGGTCGTGGACTGGTCAACTACGACGCCGCCGAGCTGCCGGCGCTGCTGGGGCGCTCCACCCGGGACCTGGCTCGTGAGCTGGGGCCGGCCTACGAGCGGGAGGTGGTGCACCGCGACGACCTGGTGACGATGCGCCCGGCCTGATCCGCCGAGGTGTCCCGGGGGCCCGGGCGTGATGGTGGCCCCAAATTCGGCAAAGCCCGAACGCTGGGGTGGCGGCTGCAGCAGACTTGCGCAACGAAAGCGACGCCACCGCGTCGCGCGTGACCAGCGGTCGCCGGGCGGAGGTAAGGCACGTGGGGGACGGGCAGGGAGCGGGACGGCACTGGCACGTGAAGGTGAACGTGTCCGGCGACCCGATCGAACCGCTGCTGATGCGCAACGCCTTGATCCGCTTCTCCGAGGAGCGCCCGTTCCTGGAGTCGATGCGATTCACGAGCACCGGCGCCGAGATCACCTTCTGGGACCAGGGTGACTCGATGCTCGACGTCGCCTCGCTGGCCCTGCGGGTCTGGAACGAGCACCGTGACTCGGCCGGGCTGCCCCGCTGGGAGGTCGTCGGGCTCGAGGTCGTCGAACGTCAGCCTGCACCACAACCGCGGCGACGGCCACGAGGTGCTCTCGGGCGCTCAGAGCGTGCGTCCCGACACGTTCTGAGGATTCCGGTCGCTCCCGCGTCGTCGCGACGCGAGGGGTCGGTAACGTGAGCCCCGTGGACGACCCAGTGGACGAGGCCGTGGCAGCAGGTGGCTCGCCGGGCCGGTGTCGCCGCGACCGATCTGGCGCTGGCCACTCGTGCGACCAAGGACGCTGCCCTGGTCGCGATGGCCGAGGGGCTCGAGGCCGGCGACCGGGCAGATCCTGGCGGCCAACGCCGCCGACGTGCGCGGCCGCCGCCGGGTCCGGGACTCCCGAGCACCTGCTCGACCGGCTCCGGCTCGACCACGCCCGGGTCACCGCGATGGCCGACGGCCTGCGCGAGGTCGCCGGCCTGGCGGACCCGGTCGGCGAGGTGGTGCGCGGCTCGACCCTGGCCAACGGGCTCGAGCTGCGCCAGGTGCGCGTGCCCTTCGGGGTGGTCGGCATCATCTACGAGGCCCGGCCCAACGTGACCGCCGACGCCGCCGGGATCTGCCTCAAGAGCGGCAACGCCGTGCTGCTGCGCGGCTCGTCGAGCGCGCTGCGGCTCCAACGCCGCGATCGTCGAGGTGCTGCGCGCGGCGGCGGCGGACGCCGGGCTGCCGGCTGACGTCGTCCAGCTCGTGCCCGGCGCCGGCCGCGAGGCGGCCCACGCGCTGATGCGGGCAAGGGGGCTGGTCGACCTGCTCATCCCTCGAGGGGGAGCCGGACTGATCCGCTCGGTCGTCGAGTCCTCGACCGTGCCCGTGATCGAGACCGGGGTCGGCAACTGTCACGTGTACGTCGACGAGGCCGCCGACCTGGACATGGCGCTGGCGGTCGTGCTCAACGCCAAGACCCACCGCACGTCGGTGTGCAACGCCGCCGAGTCCCTGCTCGTGCACGCCGGTCGCGCCGAGGAGTTCGTGCCACGTGTCGTTGCCGCGCTGCAGGAGGCCGGTGTGCTCGTGCACGGCGACGCCGCCTTCACCGCCTACGACGGGGTCGTCGCGGCGACCGAGGAGGACTGGGCCACGGAGTACCTCGGCCTGGAGATCTCGGCCGCCGTCGTGGCCGACCTGGACGCGGCGATCGACCACGTCCGCGCCTACTCGAGCCGGCACAGCGACGCGATCGTCACCGGCTCGCAGTCGGCCGCTCGCCGTTTCGTCGCCGGGGTGGACTCGGCCGCGGTGCTGGTCAACGCCTCCACCCGCTTCACCGACGGCGCCGAGTTCGGCTTCGGCGCCGAGATCGGGATCTCGACGCAGAAGCTGCACGCCCGCGGCCCGATGGGCCTGCCCGAGATGACCACGACGAAGTACGTCGTCACCGGCGACGGCCACATCAGGTGAGGCTGCTCGGCCTCACGCTGGGGTTCGGCGCGCTGTCGTCGATCATCCCGCTGTTCAACATGGAGGCCTACATCGTCGTCGTCTACGCCCGGTCCAGACCAGCCGGCGCTGACCATGGCCCTGGTCGGCTCGCTGGGCCAGAACCTCGGCAAGCTGGTCTGGTACTACGTGTGCCGCGGCTCGCTGGACCTGCCGTGGTTCCAGCGGCGCCTGCAGACGCCCAAGCGGCAGGCGCAGCTGGAGAAGTGGAGCGGCGTCGCGCAGGGACAACCCGCTGGTGACCGGCCTGCTCACCTTCGTCTCCGCGCTGATCGGGATCCCGCCGTTCTTCGCGATGGCGATCATCGCCGGCTCGCTGCGGGTCAACGCGGTCGTCTTCTTCCTGGCCGGCTTCCTCGGTCGGACGCTGTTCTTCTGGGCCATCCTCGCGCGGGGCCAACCTGGTCTTCGACTGACCGCGGTCCTCGGCGCCGCGGTGATGGCCTAGGATTCTGCGCATGTCGATCCTCACCGTCCTGCCGCTCGCCGCCGAGGAGGGTGCCGGCGCGTGGCCGTTCCTCGTGGCCGGCCTCGTCCTGCTGATCCTGCTCGGGGCGATGGGCGTGCTGCTGGCGATCGGCAAGGGCCGCGAGCACTCCTGAGGTGACTCCCGCAGTCGCGCCCCACGCCGGTGCACGCCGCCGGCTCGGCGTGATGGGTGGCACCTTCGACCCGATCCACCACGGGCACCTCGTCGCCGCCAGCGAGGTGCAGTCCTGGTTCGACCTCGACGAGGTGGTCTTCGTGCCGACCGGACAACCGTGGCAGAAGGACGGCCGCGACGGTCTCCGCCGCCGAGCACCGCTACCTGATGACGGTCGTCGCGACCGCGTCCAACCCCCGCTTCACCACCTCGCGCGTCGACGTCGAGCGCGGTGGCCCGACGTACACGATCGACACCCTGCGCGACCTCAAGGCCCAGCACCCCGACGCCGACCTCTACTTCATCACCGGTGCCGACGCGCTGGCCCAGCTGCTGACCTGGCGCGAGCACGACCACCTCTTCGACCTCGCCCACTTCGTCGGCTGCACCCGGCCGGGCTACGAGATGGACCCCTCGGTGCTCGAGGGCATCCCCGCCGACCACGTCACGATCCTGGAGATCCCTGCGCTGGCCATCTCCTCGACCGACTGCCGCAACCGTCGGGCCAAGGGGGAGCCGGTCTGGTACCTCGTGCCTGACGGTGTCGTGCAGTACCTCGCCAAGTACGACCTCTACGCCGAGGTCGACACCGTGACCGCGACCGATCGCGCCACGTCGCTGGTCCGCACCGCGGCCCAGGCCGCGGCCGACAAGCTGGCCACCGACCTGCTGGCGTTCGACGTCTCCGAACAGCTGGTGATCACCGACGCCTTCTTGATCTGCTCGGCCGGCAACGACCGGCAGGTCAAGGCGGTCGTGGACGAGATCGAGGACCGGCTGCGCGGTGTCGGGGCCAAACCGTTGCGCCGCGAGGGGGAGCGGGACGCTCGCTGGGTGCTGATCGACTACGCCGACATCGTGGTGCACGTTCAGCACGAGGAGGAGCGGGCGTTCTACGCCCTGGAGCGGCTGTGGCGCGACTGCCCGACCATCGAGCTCCGGGTCGACGGTGCCTGAGTCACCGGGCCCGCGCCGACTGGTGCTGCTGCGGCACGGCCGGACGGCGTGGAACCAGCAGAACCGGGCCCAGGGCCAGACCGACGTTCCGCTCGACTCCGTGGGCCACGCCCAGGCGGCCGGTGCGGCCTCGGAGCTGGTCCGGCTGCGCCCGGTGCGGCTGTGGTCCAGCGACCTGACCCGGGCCGTGCAGACCGCCGAGTACGTCGCCCGGGCCACGGGCCTGGAGATCGTCACCGACCCGAGGCTGCGAGAGTTCGACCTCGGGGAGCGCTCGGGGCTGACCCCGGAGGAGTTCTCGGTGCGGTTCCCCGACGAGTACGCCGACTGGGGCCTGGCCGAGCGTCCGGTGCCCGGCGAGCAGACCCGGGCCGCGCTCGCCGCCCAGGTCGCGCCCGCGCTGCGACGAGTACGTCGCCGCTCTGGGCCCGGGGGAGACCGGGGTCGCCGTGCTGCACGGCGCGAGCGCCAAGGTCGTCCTGGCCGTGCTGCTCGGCTGGCCGTTGGAGACCTTCGATTCCGTGCGAGGGCTGGACAACGCCCGCTGGGCGATCTTCCAGGAGCGCAAGCGCGACTCGCAGCTGCGCCTGGCGGCGTACAACCTGACGGCGCCGCCGCTGACTGCTCACGCCCAGTTCGCTTCCGACGGAGCGGTTGGCTAGGATTCATCGCGTTGCCCGGGGACGGGCGACGAAGCATCTGGGGCTGTGGCGCAGTTGGTAGCGCACCTGCATGGCATGCAGGGGGTCAGGGGTTCGAATCCCCTCAGCTCCACCGACATCGCAGTTCACGGGCCGTGTTCTCGATCCCTAGCAGGGGAGAGAGCATGGCCCTTCACCATGAAGTCACCAGAAACTCTGCACGATTCGACTCCGGGGGGACCCACTCTGCGGCTCTCGGCGGCTCTCGGCGGCTCTGTCGATCGCGCGCGGACACCCGTGGTCGCGCTGTCCGCCGCGCGCTCGTCGGGGTGCCGTTCAGGCCGCGGTTCTCGTCATCGAGACTGAGGGTTCGAGGTCGTTCCTCGTGCTCCACCTCCCGATCACCAGCCCGAAGACTGCTGCGGTGATCGCGGAGACCGCGCAGATGACGAAGAGCACGCGGTAGGCGGTGAGGGACGGGACCTCGGCGGTCCCGAGCGTCAGGGTCAACGAGGCGAGGATGCTCCCGCCCAGTGCGCTGGCGAGCGTGCTGCCGAGGGAGCGCGCCAGGGTGTTGATGCCGTTTGCTGCGGCGAGGGAGTCAGCGGAGGTGTGGGAGTTGATGAGGGTCGGCAGGGTCGCGTAACCGATCCCGGTGCCGGCGCCGACGATGCTGGCGCCGACGATGATCTGCCACAGGTGGTCGACCAGGCCGATTCGGACGAGCAGTCCCGCTGCGACGATGACACCGGCGACTGCGAGGACCTTGCCCGGACCGAATCGCACGGAGAGTCGGGCGGCCAGCGGGGCGAGGAGCAGCATGAGGATGCCGCTCGGCAGGAGGCAGAGCCCGGCGACGAGGACCGTGGACCCGAACCCGTATCCGGTCGCCTCGGGGGCCTGGACATAGTTGGCGGTGCCGACGAAGCTTGCGAAGAGGGCGAAGCCGAAGAAGACGCTCGCGATGTTGGTCATCGCGATCGGCGGGTTGGCCAGCGCGGTGAGGTCGACCAGCGGAGACGCGGTACGGCGCTCGACCAGCACCAGGAGCGCGAGCAGCACGACGGCCGCGACCAGCAGGCCGATGACCCGCACGGAGCCCCAGCCCCAGCTCCCGGCCTGGGACAGCGGCAGGACCAGGCACAACAGACCGGCGGCGAGGAGCACGATCCCGGGGAAGTCGATCGACCGGTCACCGCTGGTGCCGGGCTCGCCGACGAGGGCCAGGACCAGCACGATGCTGATCGCGGCGCCGATCGCTCCGATCCAGTAGAGGGCGTGGTAGTCGGTGTTGTCGGCGATCAGCCCGGCCAGGGGCAGGCCGAGCGCGCCCCCGACGCCGAGCATCGCACTGATCAGTGCCGTTGCTGAGGCCTTGCGCTCGGCAGGCAGCACCGAGGCGAGCAGGCTGATGCCGAGCGGGATGGCGGCTGAGGACAGCCCGGAGATCGCCCGCCCCGCGATCATCACCTCGGGGTTGCTGGTCAGCGCAGCCAGGAGTGAGCCGCCGGTGAGGGCGGCGAGGCTCGCGATCAGGATCAGTCGGCGACCGAAGATGTCAGCGACTCGTCCCAGGATCGGCACCGAGATCGCGGCGACCAGCAGCGTCGAGGTCAGTAGCCACTGGGCTTCGGTCTGGCTGGCGTCGATGTCCTCGGCGATCACGGGAAGCACGGGCAGCACGAGGGTCTGGCTGAGAGCGGCCATCAGGGCTCCGAGACCCACCGCCACGATCTCTAGGTTGCTGCGCAGCGACGACGTGGTCGGCTCCTCGGCAGTGGTGGTCATGCAGTGGATCCCCTTCAAAGACGATTAACCTAGCCGACCGGCTATCCGAGAAGAGAACGTAGTCGATCGGCTATGTTGAGTCAAAACCGCGGCTGGCGGCCATGCTCGAGAGGAGGTCGCGCCCATGGCCCGACCGATCGGTTCCCCTGGTCAGGCACGTCAACGCGTCCTCGACGCGGCCCTGGAGCTCTTCGCAGAGCACGGGATCGCGGGGACATCTCTGCAGATGATCGCCGATCGGATCGGGGTCACGAAGGCGGCCGTCTACCACCAGTTCCCGGCCAAGGGCGACATCGTGCTGGGCCTGCTCAGCGACGTGTTCGCCGACTTCGAGGCGCTCGTGAGTGAGGTCGAGTCGAAGCCGGTGGCCGAGCGCCACGACCTCGTGGTCGAGGGCGTCGTCGCTCTGATGGTGCAGCAGCGCCACGTGATGTCGGCTCTCTACCGCGACCCCGAGATGGAGCGCGCGGTCTCCGAGAGCAGGAGCCTCAGCGCCACCAGTCACCGCCTTGCCCAGGTGCTGACCCCGCCCGACCTCGCCGACGCCCAGCGCCGGCGGCTCGAGTGGACCGTGATCGGCGCCGGCTTCACGCGAGCGGTCGTAGATCCGCAGTTCGCTGACTTGACTGACGACCAGCTCGAGAAAGAGCTGCTGCAGCTGGCCCGCAAGATCCTCGGCCGGTGAGCTTGAGCCTCAGAGTCCGAACCGATGGTCGATACCCTCGCAGAGCACGATGTGCATCGCGCGAGACCACAACAGCGGTGTAGGCGGGCCATCTCCGTGTCGCCGGTGGCCGGGCTCGCCCAGCCCGCCGAGGCGGTAAGCCGGATCCACTCGCTGCCGCAGTACAAGGTGTCGTCCTGGCCGCGGCGCACACCGCCCCCGGGGACGTACAGCTCGCCGGGGACGCCAGCGTGCCAGGAGAGCACCGCTCGACCCGTACGACAGAACTCGACGGGAGACCGGCATGGCCTCACCGTCCCGGACTCGATGTCCTCCAGGTCCCCACGGTCCTCGTCGTCGCACCGCTTCTCGTGGGGGCGCGCGGTCAACGAAGGGCCGAGGGCCGCAGCTCCCAGCCGTCGATGTGGCGGTGGGGATCGAGGTCGCCGATGACGTCCTTCAGAACGCCCTTCGGTCGGGGTCGGGCAGCAGAGCGAAAACCGCCGTGGGAGAGGCGGCGACGTGGCCGCTGACGGACTACTTCGTTTCCGCACCCATCGGGGCTCCTCGGTCGCGTCGTCGTGGTGGACGTGAGAGTACCGCGGCCGTGGTGCGGTGGACCGAGGCCGACGACCGCCGGAAAAACCTCCGAAAGTGCGCCATAGCCGCAGCCGGATCCGGCCGCGCTGGGTATAGCGTGACGCGGGCCACAGCAGCTCTGCACAACCCCGTGACTTGGGAGGGTCCATGGTTCTCGCCACGAGCGACGCACTGCGTCTCGGCACCAACTGGGTCGACTACGTGATGATCGCGACGTACTTCGTGTTCGTGCTCGGGATCGGCGTGATGGCGCGCCGCTCGGTGTCGAGCAGCCTGGACTTCTTCCTGTCCGGTCGCTCGCTGCCGGCCTGGGTGACCGGGCTGGCCTTCATCTCGGCCAACCTCGGCGCGGTCGAGATCGTCGGCATGAGCGCCAACGGTGCTCAGTTCGGCATCCCCACGGTGCACTACTTCTGGATCGGCGCCGTGCCGGCGATGCTGTTCCTCGGCGTGGTGATGATGCCGTTCTACTACGGCTCGAAGGTGCGCTCGGTGCCCGAGTTCATGCGGCGTCGGTTCGGCCCCGAGGCACACCTGGTCAACGCGATCAGCTTCGCCGTCGCCCAGCTGCTGATCGCCGGCATCAACCTCTACCTGCTGGCCAAGATCGTGGAGATCATCCTCGGCTGGCAGCTGTGGATCTCGTTGATCGTGGCCGCGATCATCGTGCTCACCTACACCACGCTCGGCGGGCTGTCGGCGGCGATCTACAACGAGGTGCTGCAGTTCTTCGTGATCGTCGCGGCGCTGCTCCCGCTGACCATCATCGGGCTGAACAAGGTCGGCGGGTACGGCGGGCTGAAGGACAAGATCGCGGCCACGGCCGGCGGCTCCGAGCAGCTGTCCTCATGGCCCGGGACCGACCTGACCGCCATCGACAACCCGGTGCTCTCCGTGATCGGGCTCGTCTTCGGCCTCGGCTTCGTGCTCTCGTTCGGCTACTGGACGACGAACTTCGTCGAGGTACAGCGGGCGATGGCCTCCAAGTCGATCTCCGCGGCCCAGCGGGCCCCGATCATCGGCGCCTTCCCGAAGATGTTCATCCCGTTCATCGTGATCTTCCCCGGCATGATCGCCGGCGGTCCTGGTCAACGAGGTCGCCAAGGCCAAGGCGGCAGCGGGACCAGCTTCGACTTCAACAACTCGTTGATCTACCTGATCCGTGACCTGCTGCCCAACGGCATGCTCGGCCTCGCGGTCGCCGGTCTGCTCGCCTCCTTCATGGCCGGCATGGCGGCGAACATCTCGGCGTTCAACACGGTGTTCTCCTACGACCTGTGGCAGACCTACGTCAAGAAGGACCGGCCCGACGGCTACTACCTCGCGGTGGGTCGCTGGGCGACGGTGGCGGCAACCGTGATCGCGATCGGGACCGCGATCTTCGCCTCGCAGTACTCGAACATCATGAACTACCTGCAGACCCTGTTCGGCTTCTTCAACGCTCCGCTGTTCGCCACCTTCATCCTCGGCATGTTCTGGAAGAGGATGACACCGGCTGCCGGCTGGACCGGGCTGGTCTCCGGCACGCTGGCCGCCATCGTGGTGGCCGTCCTGGGCACCGGCGTGCTGGGCAGCCTCTCGATCGGCGTGATCGGGCTGTCCGGCCAGGGGGCCAGCTTCGTCGCGGCCGGCGCGGCGTTCGTGGTCGACATCATCGTCAGCGTCGTGGTCACGTTGGCGACCGCGCCCAAGCCCGAGTCCGAGCTGCGCGGGCTGGTCTACAGCCTGACACCGAAGGAGGACTTCCACGACGACAACGAGGGAGTGCTCGCGTGGTACCAGAAGCCGACCACCCTGGCCGGCATCGGTGCCGTGATCGTGATCATCTTGAACATCATCTTCTGGTGAGGAGCACCCGATGAGCGAGCAGCAGACCAACCCCGGGACCGGCGACTCCGGCCCGGTGAAGCACACCGCCGGCGCCTTCGACATCCGCACCTTCATCGCGGCCCTGATGGGCATCTTCGGGGTGATCCTGGTGCTCACCGGGATCTTCGGTGGCGACGAGACCACCATCGGCACCAAGGCCCCCGGCAACGTGAACCTGTACGTCGGGATCGCGCTGCTGGTGTTCGCCGCGATCATGCAGGGCTGGGCCGTGCTGCGTCCGACGGTGGTCGACGAGGCCGAGCTGGCCCGGCAGAAGGCCGAGGCGGAGGAGAGCGGCCCCGCCGCCCACTGACCCAGGCCGGGACCACCTAGGCTGCGGTGCATGCTGAGCGTGGCGCTGGTGCTGGCCGGGCTGGCGGCGCTGGTGCACCTGTACATCTTCACCCTGGAGTCGTTGTTGTTCGACCGTCCCTCGACCTGGCGCAGGTTCGGGGTCCCTGACGCCGAGCAGGCAGCAGTGCTGCAGCCGGTGTTCTACCAGCAGGGCTTCTACAACCTCTTCCTCGCCATCGGTACGGCGGGCGGCATCGGGCTCGCCGCGGGCGGCAGCCGCGACGCGGGCCTGGCCCTGGTCGTGCTCGGCTGCGCCTCGATGTTCGCCGCCGCCCTGGTGCTCCTCAGCTCCCGGCGCTCGCTGGCGCGGGCCGCCGCGGTCCAGGGTGCGTTGCCGATGCTGGCCCTGCTCGCGCTCGCGGTGCGCTCCCTCCTCTGAAGGATGGACCAGCCGACGCGTCGGACGTGCAGAACCGCCTCAACGGTGCCGGCTCGCGGTGTGGACGCCACTTCTCTGCATTCCGGGCGGCCGCGACCACCGGCGGGAGAAGATGGTCCTCGTGTTCGACACCCTGGCCCCCGCTCGTCGGCGTCTTCTGCTGGCCGTGCTCGCCGTCGTCGGAGTCCTCGTGGTCGCCGGGGCGGGGATCGTGGTCGCCCGGCAGGTCAGCGGCGGTGGCAGCGCGCCTCAGGACCAGCCCGGCCCGGTGGTGCTGGTGCCCGGCTACGGCGGGAACGTCAGTGACCTCGCCCCGCTCGTGGCCGAGGTCCGCAAGCAGGGACGCCGGGCCGTCGTGTTCACCCCCACCGACCACAACACGGGTGACCTGCGGGTCCAGGCCCGCCGTCTGGGGACCCTGGTCCAACGCACCCTCGACGACACCGGGGCCGCCTCCGTCGACCTGGTCGGCTACAGCGCGGGCGGGGTGATCAGCCGGCTCTACGTGCGAGACGACGGCGGGGCCTCCGTCGTCCGCCGGGTGCTGACCATCGGCTCGCCCCAGCACGGAACCGACGTGGCCCAGCTGGCCCTCGACGCGGCCGGCTCGTGCCCGACGGCGTGCGAGCAGATGGCCACCGACTCAGACCTGGTCCGGCGGCTGAACGCCGGCGACGAGACCCCGGACGGGCCGAAGTGGATGACGGTGCGCTCCAGCAGCGACCGGACGGTGACGCCGACCTCCACCGCGGAGCTCGACGGCGCGGTGAACCTGCTGGTCCAGGACTACTGCCCGGTGACGCCACGACCAGCCACGGGGACCTGCCGGGCGACCCGGTGAGCCTGGCCGCGCTGGACCGGCTGATCGCCCCGGCGACGCCGACCAGACCGGCGGCCGCCAGCATCAGCTGTTGACGTCCTTGGTGGCGAAGTTGGCCCACGCCGCCGCCAGGAACACCAGCAGGTAGGCCAGCTGCGACTCGAGGCCGTGCAGCACCTCGGTCCATCGGACCGGGTCTCGGAACAGGTCCACGAACGAGAGCCAGAAGCGGGTCGGCAGGAAGTCGCGGATCGGGTCGGCGGCGTCGAGCCCGAGGAGCACGGTGGAGCCGATCAGGAAGCCCAGGGTGCCCATCGCGGCGCCGACCGAGGAGTCGGTGAGGGTCGAGAGCAGCAGCGCGACCGCGGCGACGCTGAGCATCGACAGCGTCACGTAGACGACGGCGAGCAGGCTCCGCTCGAAGAGCTGGGTGGTGCTCA
This sequence comes from uncultured Actinomycetota bacterium, assembly GCA_963843875.1. Lineage (GTDB taxonomy): Bacteria > Actinomycetota > Actinomycetes > Propionibacteriales > Nocardioidaceae > Marmoricola. The sequence continues at coordinate 1,114,837 of CAWJMC010000005.1, forward strand.
GGCTCGTTCCGGAGATGCTGACCGTGGCGGCAGAGGGGTCTGCCGTGCCCAGCAGCAGCTGGCCCTCGATCAGCCCGGCGACCGCGACCGAGACGACCGCGAGCAGCACGAAGACCACCACCGTGTTCAGCTTGGCGATCAGCAACCGTCCGCGCGCCACGGGGCGTACCAGCACGTAGCGCAGCGTGCCGCCGGTGGCCTCGCCGGCGATCGCGTCCCCACCGACCACGGCCACCGCGATCGGCAGGAACAACGGCAGCACGATGCCCATGGCGGCCAGCGGGTAGAGCAGTCCGTCGGAGAGCACGGCGGCGAGGAACGGCGGACCGGTGCCGGGACGGGGAGCGATGTCGGTGGTGCTGAGCAGGATCGCCACCACCAGCGGCAGCGCGTTGAGCGCCGCGATGATGGCCCACGTCCGACGACGCAGCAGCATCTTGACGATCTCGATGCGGATCATGAGGCGTCCTGGGTCTGGACGGCGGCCGGGTCGGTCGCCTCGAGCACCACCTGCTCCAGCGAGCGCCGCAGCGGCCCGATCTCCGCGACGGGTATCCCGGCCCCGACGAGGCGGGCGTTGATCGCGCTGCTCTCCCCGGGCATGACGATCATCTTCGGTTCGGCCTCGTCACGGCGTGCGCCGTCGCCGAGCACCGTCACCGCGCGGTCGGGCTCGGGGCTGATGACGCGGATCAGCCCCGTCGGCGCCGTCAGCGTGGAGAGCTGGTCCTGGATCACCAGCCGGCCGCGGTCGAGCACCCCGACCCGGGTGCACATCTGCTCGATCTCAGCGAGCAGGTGGCTGGAGAGGAAGATCGTCGTGCCGGCCCGGTTGAGGCCCAGGAGGAGCTCGCGCATCTCCCGGATGCCCTGCGGGTCGAGCCCGTTGGTCGGCTCGTCGAGCACCAGCAGCGTGGGCTCGCGCAGCAGCGCGGCGGCCAGGCCGAGACGCTGACGCATGCCGAGGGAGTAGGTGCGCACGGCGCGTCGATCGGTGGGGTCGAGCCCGACCTGGGCGAGCACGGCCCGGATCCGCTTGCGCCCGACGCGCGGCCCGCGGCCGGAGGCGTCGAAGATCGCCAGGTTGCGGCGTCCGGACAGGTGCGCGTAGGCGCCCGGGCCCTCGATCAGTGCCCCGACCCGCGGGAGCACCTCACCAGCGGCCGCGGGCATCTCCCGGCCCAGGACCTCGGTCTTGCCCGAGGTGGCCAGCACCAGCCCGAGGAGCATCCGGACGGTGGTGGTCTTGCCCGAGCCGTTGGCGCCGAGGAAGCCGTAGACGTCACCCTCGCGGACGTCGAGGTCGACGGCATCGACCGCGGTGACCGCGCCGTACCTCTTGGTCAGGCCGTGCGTACGGATCACGAACCGGTCTCCTCGCTCGCGTTGGTGGTGGCGCTGACATCGTTGCGCTGTCGTAGGTCGCGTGGGGTGAGCTGGCGGTAGCCGACGCCGGCGAGGTCGGCCGAGGCCCGGCTCAGGGTCGCTGGGGTGACGAAGCCCGTGACCAGGAACAGTCCGCGCCCCGAGCCGCGCAGGCGGATGCCGAGGGGACCGACGGCCAGGCCGATGGAGCCGTCGTCGTACGTCTTCGCGGCGGGGCTCTTCTTCAGCTCGCGGTAGACCTGGGAGCCGATCCTGCGGCGCAGCGGGATCACGATCAGCGAGGTCGGTCCCCGGCCGTAGACGCCCACCCCGCCGCGCTGGTCGCCGCGGCGCGGCAGCCCGGCCATGCTCTCGGGCGGTTCGAAGGGGGCGAAGGCGTTGGCACCGGCCGCGTCGTCGATGGCGTAGCTCGTGGTCACCTTGATCCCGGCCGGGAAGGTGAAGCGGGTCCGGTCGAGCGAGGGGGTGCTCCGGGACAGGTCGCTGACCTGGCTGGTCAGCGCGGGGAGCGGCGTGTTGTCGGCGTGCACCTCGGCGAGCAGGGGCAGGCCGCTCTTCTCGTCCAGCCACAGGTCGAGGTGGTCCAGCGTCGTGCGCGAGTCGGACGGGGAGAACCGCAGCCCGGCCGCACTGCGACCGTCGACACGACGGGCGGGCAGCCGGCTCAGCTCGTCGGGCTTCGCGCCGTCGAGCAGGCGGTGCGCCAGGCTGGAGGGGAGCACGTCGCTCTCGTCGGGCAGCCGGATCGAGGAGTACCGCGTGGTGGTGGCGCGCTTGGACTCATACGACCACCGCACGACGCGACCGGCGCTGCGGATCAGGTCCGACTCACCCTGGGACCGCGTGCGATCGACCCGCCAGTGCTCGGGGTCGTGCCACCAGACCCGCAGGTCGCTGTCCTCACCGAACAGCCGGGCCACCCCGCCGAAGTCGCTCACGTCCGGCACCGCGAGGGTGCCTCGTGAGCGCACCTCGCCGCTCCAGGGCAGGTCCGTCGACCGCTCGAGCCTGGCGGCCAGGGCGACGACGCTGCGCTGCGACTTCGTGGGGGGCAGCGTCCGGTGCAGGACGGCAGGGGCGAGGACTCCCACGACGACCAGGGCGACGCACCACCCAGCGCAGCGCAGGGCTTCATTGGCTCCCACGCGTACGGGGGCGTCAGGTGATCGTCATGCCGCCGTCGACGGCGAGGGTCTGCCCGGTGACGTAGCCGCCGGCCGCGGGAGACCAGCCAGACCAGGGTCGCGGCCAGCTCGGCCGGGTCGCCGGTGCGTCCGATCGGGACCCGCGGCAGCTGGGAGTCGAGGTAGCCCTCGGCGTAGGTGTCGGTCATCTCGGAGGCGAAGAAGCCGGGGGCCAGGGCGTTGACCCGGATGCCCTTGCGCCCGGTCCACTGCTGGGCGAGGTCGCGGGTCAGCCCGATCAGGGCCGCCTTGGAGGCGGCGTACGCCGCCTGGGGGAGGCCGGCCGGTGGTGATGCCGAGGACCGAGGAGATGTTGACGACCGACGAGCCCGGGCTGCATCACCCGCCCGCAGGCCTGCGCCATCCAGTAGCAGCCGTTGAGGTTGACGTCGATCACCGAGCGGAACTGCTCGGGGGTCTCGCGGGTCGCCGGGTAGCGCCGTGCCGACGCCGGCGTTGTTGACCAGCACGTCGACCCTGCCGAGCTGCTCGACCGCGGCGTCGACCAGGGCCTGGCACGACGCGGGGTCGGCGACGTCGGTGGCGACGGCGATCGCGCGTCGCCCGAGCCCCTCGACCATCGCCCGGGTCTCCTCGAGCCTGTCGACGCGGCGGGCTCCGAGCGCGACGTCGGCGCCGGCCTCGGCCAGCGCCCGGGCGAAGGCGACCCCGAGCCCGGAGGAGGCGCCGGTGACGATCGCGACCTTGCCGTCGAGGCGGAACATGTCCGACGCCCCGACGTTCGAGTCCTGCTCACTCATAGCCGAGCACCTCCTGGCGCTTCTCGCTCCACCGAAGCGCGGAGTCGATGGCCTCCTCGATGCTGTGCTCGGCGTTCCAGCCGAGCACCCGGTGGGCCTTGTCGACGTTGGCGAAGGCACCGACGGCGTCCCCGGGCCGGGGCGGGGCCTCGGTGACGCGGGACCTCCTTGCCGTAGACCCGTTCGAACGCCGCGACCAGCTCGCGCACCGTCGTACCGGCGCCGGTGCCGAGGTTGACCACGGCGCTGGGCGCGCCCTCGGCCTCGATCACGTCGTCGAAGCGCTCGACCGCGGCGACGTGGGCCCGCGCGACGTCCCACACGTGCACGTAGTCGCGGATGCCGGTGCCGTCGCGGGTCGGATGGTCGGTGCCGGTGATCGTGAAGGAGTCCTTCAGCCCGCTGCGCGGTCAGCACCAGCTGGCCGAGGACGTGCGAGGGCTCCTTGGCGTAGATCCCGGACTCGAGGTCGGGGTCGGAGCCGATCGGGTTGAAGTAGCGCAGGATGATCGCGCGCAGGCTCGGTGGCCGGCGCCATGTCCTGCAGCACCATCTCCATCATCAGCTTGGTGCGGGCGTACGGCGAGCTCGGTGCGAGCGGGTCGGCCTCGGTGACCTCGAAGTCGTCCTTGGTCGCGTACAGCGACGCCGAGGAGCTGAACAGCACCCGCGGCTTGCCGAGCCGGTCGAGCTGGTCGAAGAGCTCGAGGGACTTGGCCACGTTGTCGCGGTAGTACTCGTAGGGCTGCTGCACCGACTCGGGCACCAGGATCCGCGCCGCCATGTGGATGGTGGCCTCGATGTCGGGGTGCTCCTCGACGATCCGGGCGATCAGGTCGCGGTCGGCGATGTCGCCCTCGTAGAAGATCCGGTCGCGCACGAACGCTCGGGGGCCGGTCAGCAGGGAGTCGAGGATCACCGGCGTGTGGCCGGCCTCCTCCAGAGCCTTGGCCGTGGTCGAACCGATGTACCCGGCGCCGCCGGTGACGAGAACCTTCATGGCTGCCGAGGCTAGTCGCTACGGCACCACGCGCTGACCGGGCAGGTTTTCACCGCCCTGCGCGTCGACCGGGCCAGATTTTGACGTCGCGCCGGTGAAAACGCGCCCGGTCAGCGGTGTAGGGCGTGAAAAAGTGCCCGGTCAGCGAGGGGTGATGCGGTACGCCGTCACCGGGTGCGGCACCCGGAGCGCCGGGGCCGGGCGCGGCGATCGCGTCGAGGCCGGCGAGGGCCGCGCTGCGCGAGTCCGGCGTCGAGGCGGCGCCTGGACGACGAACTCGAGCAGCGCCGGGTCGTCCTCGGCGATCCCGGTCAGGTCGACGGTCGCGCGAGCTCGGTGCGGCGCACGTCGACCGGCAGCCGAGCGAGCGCGGCCTCCACCTCGGGGCTCCACGGCTGCGGGTGGCCGGCGACCGGGGGGGCGAAGCGTCGCGGTCAGCCGGTTCAGCGCGCCCAGCGGCGCGTGCAGCACCAGCAGCTCGCCACCCGGTGCGAGCCGGCCGAGCGCGCGGCGAGCGTGGCGTCGAGGTCGTCGACGTAGTACAGCGAGTGCACGAACGTCACCACGTCGTACGCCGGTCGTCGGCGCGCCCACCGGCAGGTCGGCGAACCGGCAGGCGTGGCCGCGCGCGCGCGGAGCGGGCGCGGGGAGGGCCTCGAACCGGGCGAGGAAGCCGCCACGCTCGGCCCGTGCGGGTCGACGCCGGTCCAGGCCCGCCCGTCCCGGTGCCCGTCGCGCCGCGCCGGCCGGCCAGCGCGCGCGTCGACCGAGCCGTCGCCGCAGCCCACCGAGAGCACCGACAGCGCCGGGTGCCGGGCGCGCCGGCGCAGCCGGTGCGCCAGCCAGGCGATGATCAGCGCGCGCTGGTCGGAGCGCTGCCTCGAAGAGCCGGTGGCCGCGGGCGTACGTCGTCGGGATCGAGCGCGCGGCAGGGCGCAGTGCGTGCGGGTGGGGTCGCGCGGCTCGAGCGCACGCGCGGCTCCGTTCGGTGGCACCCGGCAGGGCGGAGGCCGCTCGCGACGTAGTGTGACCACGCAACCACAGGGAGCCACGCCGTCGACACCGGGTCCGCTGCCGCGCGCTCCGGGCCCGACGCATCGAGGACAACCGGTAGCCGCCCGCGCCGACGTCAGCCCAGGACACCGCCGTCCGCAGCCTCGCCCACTGGAGCGAGGCCGGGCGCACCGAGATGGAGGCGTTCTACGTCCTCGCCACCGAGGACTACCGCCAGCTCGCGCTGGCCGCCGACTGGCCGGCGCTGCTCGCCGGCCGCGCGACGCTGCTCGACGTGGCCTGCGGCAGCGGCAAGTTCCCCACCGCGCTGCGCACCTACGCCGACCTGCCGCCCGAGCCGGCGATCGCCTACGACCTGCTCGACCCGTCGGCGTTCTCGATCGCCGAGGCGCGGGCGGCGCTGCGCCCCGCCGTTCGCGCCCGGCCGCGAGCTCGAGGTGACCCTGCAGGACCTCCCCGACGACCTGACCTACGACGTGGTGTGGGCGACCCACGCGCTGTACGCCGTGCCCGCAGGCCGAGCTGGCCGCCGCCGCCGAGCGGTTCGTCGCCGCGCTCGCGCCCGGCGGGCTCGGCTTCGTCGCCCAGGCCAGCGCGACCTCGCACTACCTGGCCTTCTACGACGCCTACCGCGCCGGGGTCCCGGCGGCCGCCGGGCGTCGACGCCTTCACCAGCGGCGAGCAGGTGCGCGACGCCCTGGTCGCGGCCGGCGCCGACGTGCGCGAGGAGCGGGTGCACTACACCAGCGGCACCGACGACGACGCCGTGGCGGAGGGCTTCCTGCAGCGCTGCGCCTTCGACGACTCGGTGACGCCTGGCGCGAGATGCAGGCCGCCCCGGTGCTCGGCGACTACCTCGCCGGCTGCCGCGGCGACGACGGACGATGGACCTTCGAGCACGAGGCGGTGCTGCTGTGGCTGTGAGCAACGACAAGCTTCCCGAGGCCAACCGCGAGGGCGGCATCGAGGCCGCCCTGGGCGGGCGACGACCAGCAGTGGTGGGACTGGTACGTCACCCTGGCCGACAACCCGGAGGCCGCCGGTCCGCTGGTCGACGGGCCCGGGCCTGCCCGACGTGCCCGCGGCCACCGACGAGGAGGTCGCCGACGCTGCTGGCCACGCCGTACGACGTGCCCGCCGAGGCGGTCGCGGCCTTCGCGGCGCAACGCCTTCGTCAAGCTGCCCGGCGTGCTGACGCCCGGCCGTCGTACGCCGCCTCGCCGAGCGGCTGGCGCGACCTGCTGGCCGCCGAGCACGGCACCGACACCGAGGGCCGGTTCCTGGCCCTGGAGCAGATGTGGCTGCACGACGACCTGATGCGCCTGGTGGCGACCTCCGCCGCGGCTGGGCGGGATCACCGCCGACCTGCTCGGCGAGGACGCGGTGCGGATCTACCACGACAACGCGCTGAGCAAGGAGCCCGCCTGCGGGCGCACGCCGTGGCACCACGACGACGAGCACTTCCCGCTCGACTCCCACCAGGTGCTCACCGCGTGGATGCCGATGTCGGCGATCCCCGCGCGAGATGGGGCCGCTGAGCTTCGCCCACGGCACCACGCTGCGCGAGCTGCTGGCCGACCTGGAGTTCGACAAGGTCGGCACCAGCTACGACGTCGCGGTCTCGCAGCGCTTCGGCGAGTCCGGGGTCGAGGTCACCGACGCGCCGTACGCCGTCGGCGAGGTCAGCTTCCACTCCTCGCTGTGCTTCCACACCGCCGGTCCCAACCGCACCACGCAGCCGCGCCGGGCGCTGGCCACGACGTACTTCGCCGACGGCGCCCGCGTGGTCGACGCGCCGACGATGGTCAGCGGCACCTGGCAGGAGTTCCTGCCCGACACCGCAGCCGGGCGCGGTCGCGCGCAGAGCAGCCTCAACCCCGGTGGTCGGGACTCGATGATCTCCTTGAGCCGGGCCAGCGTGGCCGGGATGCCCGTCCAGCGCCTCCTGGCGTCGCTGGTCGAGCACCTGCGCCGGCCTCGTCGCCGTACTTCTCGGCGAACATGTCCTTGGTCGCCTGGTTGAGCGCCCAGGTCTCGGTGAGCTCGGTGCCGCCCTCGACGGCGCGCATCGTGTAGCCCCACTCGACGAACTTGCCGCCGACCTGCCAGGCGAACGCGACGCCCGGGCTCGGCCTCGGTGCACCAGCGACGTGGTCTCCCAGGTGCGCCCGGGGATCTCGTTGCGCCCGCCGAACCAGGCCGCCCTCGGCCGGGCCCGTCGGCGTCGATCCACCAGCACTCCGCGCAGACCGGGCTCCACTCGCCGGTGCGGGTGACGTCGGAGACCACGGCGTAGACCTCCTCGGGGGAGCGCGTCGATGACGATCGAGTCCGTGAGTGGCTGTCGGGGAGACCGGTGGGGCTGTCGTCGCTCATGCCTCGCAGCATCGCACGCCGAGATCGGCCCGGGCTGACCGGGCCACGCAGCGCACGGGCCGATCCGTCGGCCCGGCGTGCATTCGGCTAGGATCGAGCCATGAGTTCGCGCCTGCTCCTTGCCTAGCCGCGCCGGTTCCCACCGCCGCGGCTGCCCTCCTGCCCGGAGGGTTTTTTTGTGCCCCGACCGGACGAGCAGACGTGAATCCCCGACCAGGAAGAACCAGAGCCATGAGCGAGCCCGACGACCGAGCACGATCCGACGCCGACCGCTACGACGTGCAGGCCGTCCAGGCCAAGTGGCTGCCGGTGTGGGAGCGGCTGGCGCCGTTCACCGCCGACGACGCCTCGCCGAAGCCGAAGCGCTACGCGCTGACGATGTTCCCCTACCCCTCGGGCGACCTGCACATGGGCCACGCCGAGGTGTTCGCGCTGCACGACGTGATCGCGCGCTACTGGCGGCTGCGCGGGTTCGAGGTGATGAACCCGATGGGCTGGGACTCCTTCGGCCTGCCCGCGGAGAACGCCGCGATCCGCAACGACGAGAACCCGGCGACGTACACCTACGCCAACATCGAGACCCAGGCCGAGTCGATGCAGCAGCTTCGCGACCTCCTTCGACTGGACGCGGCGGCTGCACACCTCCGACCCGGCGTACTACCGCTGGACCCAGTGGCTGTTCCTGAGGTTCCGCGAGCGGGGCCTGGCCTACCGCAAGAACAGCGCCGGTCAACTGGTGCCCCAACGACCAGACCGTGCTGGCCAACGAGCAGGTCGTCGACGGCTGCTGCGAGCGCTGCGGCGCCGTGGTGACCAAGCGCGAGCTGACCCAGTGGTACTTCAAGATCACCGACTACGCCCAGCGGCTGCTCGACGACATGGCGCCCGCTGGAGGACACCTGGGGCCAGCGGGTGCTGACCGCGCAGAAGAACTGGATCGGGCGCTCCGAGGGCGCGCACGTCGACTTCGCGGTCGAGGGACGCGCGAGCCGCTGACGGGTCTACACGACCCGCCCCGACACCCTCTACGGCGCGACGTTCATGGTGGTCGCCGCCGACGCCGCGCTGGCCGCCGAGCTGGTCAGCGACGCCCAGCGCCCGGCGTACGACGGCCTACCTCGAGCAGGTCCGCCAGGCCTCCGACATCGAGCGGCTGGCCACCGACCGGCCCAAGACCGGCGTCGACCTGGGCGTCACCGCGACCAACCCGGTCACCGGGCGAGCAGATCCCGGTGTGGGCCTCCGACTACGTGCTGGCCGACTACGGCACCGGCGCGATCATGGCCGTGCCGGCGCACGACCAGCGCGACTGGGACTTCGCGAAGAAGTTCGACCTGCCCGTGCGCACGCGTCGTCGACGCCGGTGAGCCGGACCCGGAGGGGACCTACGTCGCGACCACCGGCGACGGTCGACTACGTCAACGACGGGACCGCTGGACGGGATGGAGTCGACAAGGCCGACGGCATCCGCACGATCATCGAGCGGCTGGAGGCCGACGGCACCGGCGAGGGCACGGTCAACTTCCGGCTGCGCGACTGGCTGCTGAGCCGCCAGCGCTACTGGGGCGTGCCGATCCCGGTCGTGCACTGCCCGACGGACGGCGAGGTCGCCGTGCCCGACGACCAGCTGCCGCTGGAGCTGCCCGAGCTGCAAGGGCGCCGACCTCAAGCCCAAGGGCGTCTCGCCGCTGGCCGCGGCCACCGACTGGGTCAACACCACCTGCCCGACCTGCGGTGGCCCGGCGCTGCGCGACACCGACACGATGGACACCTTCGTCGACTCGTCGTGGTACTTCCTGCGCTACTGCTCGCCGGACTACACCGAGGGCCCGTTCGACGAGGCGCTGGTGCGCGAGTGGATGCCGGCCGACGTGTACGTCGGGGGTCTCGAGCACGCCGTGCTGCACCTGCTCTACGCCCGCTTCTTCACCAAGGTGCTGCACGACATGGGCATGGTCGACTTCGTCGAGCCGTTCGCCGCCCAGCTCAACCAGGGCGTGGTGATCAACGAGGGCAAGAAGATGTCGAAGTCGCTGGGCAACGGGGTCAACCTGGGCGCGCAGCTCGACGAGTTCGGTGTCGACGCCGTGCGGCTGACCCTGGTCTTCGCCGGGCCGCCCGAGGACAACATCGACTGGGCCGACATGTCGCCGGCCGGGTCGCTGCGCTTCCTGCAGCGCGCCTGGCGGCTGAGCGGTGACGTCACCTCGGCGCCGGGGGTGCCCGTCGCCGAGGGCGACGTGGCGCTGCGCCGGGTCGTCGCGCACACCGTGCACGACGCGGGCGACCTGATCGAGCAGGGCTACCGGTTCAACGTGATGGTGGCCCGGGTGATGGAGCTGGTCAACGCCACCCGCAAGGCGATCGACGCCGGGTGCGGCCCGGCCGACCCGGCGGTGCGCGAGGCGGCCGAGGCCGTCGCGATCCTGCTCTCGCTGGTCGCGCCGTACGTCGCGGAGGAGATGTGGGAGCGCCTGGGCCACGAGCCCGACGGTCGCCGACGCCGGGTGGCCGGCGTACGACGAGAGCCTGCTGGTCGACGAGAGCGTCACCGCCGTGGTGCAGGTGCAGGGCAAGGTCAAGGCCCGCCTCGAGGTCGCCCCGGACATCTCCGAGGCCGACCTGGAGGCCGCGGCGCTGGCCGACCCCGACGTGGTGAGGGCGCTGGCGGGCAAGCAGGTGCGCAAGGTGATCGTCCGCGCTCCCAAGCTGGTCAACGTCGTCGCCGGCTGAGCGAGCCTCAGCTGACCTTGTAGGTCAGGTCCTGGCCGGTCAGGACCAGGCGTACGCCGCCCTTCTCGGCGCTCAACGACTTCACGCGGGTGTTCAGCGGCAGGTTCGAGAGCGGCACGTCGATGTCGAAGACCTTGCGCAGCGCGTCGGCCACCTGAGAGGGCACGTCGGCGGCCAGCGAGGCGTTGGTGAAGCGCAGGGCGCCGTCGACGAAGCTCGGCTTGACCGTGATCGCGGGGTCGATCGAGGCGCCGAGGACGGTGAACTTCTTGGACGCCTTCACCGTGCCGTTCCCGGCGAAGCGGACCTTGGCGTCGAGCAGCTTGCTCAGGGCGGCGTAGGACAAGGTGGCGCGGGCCCTGCCGGAGCGGGCCGTGAACCGGCTGAAGTCGCGGTTGGTGGTGACGTCGCGGAACGTGAATGCGACCCGGCTGAGGGTGACCTGGTTGTCCCCGTCGCCGACGGGCACGTCGGTCGAGGTCGCCGTCACCTTGTCGTAGCGCCCGTGGGCGAACTGGGTGAGGAACGGGAAGCCGGCGATCGAGACGTCAGGCTGCTTCGAGAGCTCGGCCTCGCTCTGCAGGTTGCTGCCGACGACCTGCTCGGCGGCGTAGTCGGCCCCCCGGTCGACGACCACGGCGAGCACGATCACGACGACGAGGAACCAGAAGAGCTTGCGCATGACGCCAAGCCTGACAGTGCGGGTGAACTCTCAGGTTGTCGCGGGGGCTTCCAGCTCGCGCTTGAGGTTGGCCAGGGTCGTGGCGATGTTGCGGCGCTGGAAGTCGGCGAACCGGCTGCCGCGGGTGACGACCTTGTCGAAGGCGGTGGCGAGGGCGTCGGGCCAGCGGGTGCGGTCGTCGGTCCAGCTCTCGGTGACGCGGGTGCCACCCTCGACCGGTTCGAAGGTGTACGCCCACGACGCGTTGGCCCCGCGCAGGCGCGGCGTCCGGACGCCGATGTGGTCGACCGTGAAGGCGAACCGGACCCCCGGCTCCGCTGCGGTGACCGTGCAACGGGTCACCCACCGGGCGCGACCCCGCTGGTTGCGGCCGACGAAGGTGCTCCCGACGACGGCCGGCACTCCGGGCGTCGGCACTTGGGCGCCGCGGTTCTCCGGGCTCCAGCGGCCCATCTGCGAGGGCTCGGCGACCTGGGCGTAGATCGAGGCCGCATCGGCGTTGACGACCACGGAGTCCTCGACGTGCATCGTCCGGCTCATGCCGGGGTCCCTATGTAGACGCGAGCGCAGCGAGTGTTTCGTGGGGTGTTCACGCGGCCACCCTGGCACGGGTGCCGGGTCGCCGCGCGTCGAGCAGCCGACGGGTCACGATGACGCCGGCCGCCATCGCCGCCACGGCCACCCAGGACGCCACGTCGAGCTGGGCCACGCCGGAGAGGCCGTGCCCGATGTTGCAGCCGCCTGCGATCCAACCACCGGCCCCGAGCAGGACGCCACCGGTCGCGAGCTGGGCGTAGCGCACGGACTGCTCACCGCGCACCCACACCTCGCCGCCGACCCGGGCCCCCAGGTGGCCACCCGGCACCAGGCCGACGAGGAAGGCGATCAGCCACCAGCTGGGGGAGCCGGCGACCGTACTGACGGTGGCCCCCACGGTGCTCGGGCCGTAGCCGGCGCCACCCGCCCCGGCCAGCACCCAGCCCAGCACCAGCACCACGCCGAGCGCGGCGCCGGTGCGCTGCCAGCCCCAGCGCCGGTCGGGCTGGGTCGAGTCGTAGACCCCGTGGTCGGTCCCGGCGTCGCGGTCGAGCTCGGTCCGCTCAAGTCGCAGCAGGAGCAGGCAGAGCCCGACGACGAGCACCAGCAGGATGATCGAGGTGACCAGGCGGGGGAGCCCCAGCACCCCGGCGAAGGTGCCCTCCTCCCCGCCGCCGAGTGTCGTCGTAGCGACGAAGCCGGTGTAGCTGATCCGGCTGGCGAGGTACTCCCCGAGGATCCAGCCGACGATGCCGACGCCGGCCCCGAGCATCCCGGTGCCGAGCTTGTAGAACAGCCCGGACGCGCACGAGCGGGCCACCGCCATCCCGATCCCGATGATCAGACCGCCGACGATGTTGCGCACCGGGCGGAAGGCGAGGCCCTCGTTCAGCCCGCCGTACGCCGAGGAGAGGTAGAGCAGCGAGAGCCCCACGCTGCCGATGCCGACCCCGAGCAGCCAGCCCCGCAGCAGCCGGGTGTCGCCCCGGCCGGCGCCGGCGAACATCGAGTGGAAGCAGAGTCCGCCCCGTTGCAGCACGAACCCGAGCAGGATCCCGGCGACCAGGCCGGTCAGCAGCATCAACGCCATGGCGACATCATCCCGGTAGGCTCCGCCCGGACTCGGAAAGGGCGGCCGAGAGGTTTCAAGTCCGGGGAGCGGGGAAAATTGCTGACGAGTTGCCGAGACCGAGGGGAGCACGACCATGGTGCAGCGCACGCCGGGACCGTTCGACTACTACCAGGAGATCCACGGTGGGGTGAACGGCGACACGATCCGCGCCGACGCCGAGGACCCGGCCCTGAATGCGAAGACGATCGCTGCCCTGGCCTCTGAGCTCGAGGGGGACGCGAAGAAGGTTCCGGGGCAGCTCAGCGGGGACATCACCGCCACCGTCCAGAAGAACCCTCAGGACGTCTCCAAGAATGCCCAAGGACTGGCCGCCAAGGGTTTCTTCGCCGTCGGGCTGATCAACCTCTTCGCGAAGGACGTCGACACCTTCGACACCTCCGTCGACACCTTGAACTCGAGCTTCGCGACTCAGGTGCGCACGCGGGAGCAGAGCCCGAAGTACGACGATTCCGCAAAGATGACCAGCGACATCAAGAGCGCGGTCAAGCGCGCGTTGAACGGTCAGTACCAGACCGCGGTGAACAAGCTCGACACCGACGCCGACAGCATCGCTACGAAGTTCAAGTCTCCCCCGAGCAAGCTCAACGACTACGTGAAACAGCTGATGCGAGCCGGCCTCATCCCGCTCAGCGCGGCGGTCCTGTACCCCGGGCTGAAGCTCAGCATCAGCGACAAGCAGCAGTACTACAAGAACTTCCTCGGCGCGATGACCCCCGAAGAGCAGAAGCAGTGGATAAAGACCCACAACTCCGAGCTTCCTCCCCAGGCCGGGAAGTACGTCGATCCCTCCGTCCAGCAGTACTTCGCCCACCTGGTCGCCGAGAAGATCAAGGCGCCGGGCACCATCGATCGCGACACCGCGAACCTGATGATGTTCCTCTCCACGGGGCCGGCCTTCTCGCAGAAGCTCTACCAAGAGGTCTCGCCACGGGAGATGGCCAGCGAGATCGAGGACTTCAACAACGACGTCTTCCCGACCCCCGGCGGCGGCAAGGGCATCGACAACGACAAGCTCGGGATCTACAAGGACTTCATCAACGCAGCCGGCGTGAGCCTGGCGACGTACTCGAACCAGCACGGCCAGTACGCTCCCCCGGCCGGTCCGAACGGACAGACGGGCCAGCAGAAGCTCGCGCTCGACTGGTACAAGGCGATCACCGACGACGACCACAAGCAGGATGCGTCGGCGTTGACGCTGCTCATCCGTTCGGGCGGGCACTACGCCGGCTACGACTCGACGTTCATGGGCAACCTCACCGGCAACGTCTACAAGTGGGAGCGCGACCAGGACGGTGCGGTCTGGGGTCCCCGCGACGGTGACACCATGTGGGATCCCAACCACCCGCCGACGATGCACTCCCAGTACGGCGGCTACGAGACGGGTCAGTCGTACTCCTACACGGGCGGCGTCAAGGCCACTGACGGCTTGGCCAACCTCCTCGGCGGCATGGAGCACTCGCCCCAGGCGGCCAAGGACTTCTTCATGGGCCACTACGACACCTTGGACGGCAAGGCTCCCGACAGCCTGCAGGACAAGATGGACTACCTGGTCGGCGGTGGCGACGGGCGCACGTGGGACGCCAGCGACAACAGCGACGAGGGTGACGGCTTGGGTAAGGCGCTGGCCGCGGCCACCGTCGGTGAGGACAAGCGCACGACCGAGGGCACCAGCATCGCCAACTCGTTGTTCCACAACATCGCCCAGTACGGCGGCGACGACGACAACTGGCACGACAACAAGTGGCACCTCAACCCGGGGATGACCGACAGCATCGGTCAGATCGCGTCGGGCTACACCGGAGACATCTACGACCAGCTCGACGGTGACGGGATGAGTCACGGATCGTTGCACCTCGACCTCGGCGACGATCCGGACGGTGTCCTGAACGACGTGCTGGGTGAGCTCGGGAGACCCGATGACAAGACGGGTCTGCAGACCCTGACGGCGTCGATGCTGCTCGAGGGCAAGGGCCGCATCGGCTCCCAGCTCGACGCGTTGTCGGACCACGACCTCGCGTCCCTCGATGACGCGGGACTCGGCGGTGTCCAGGAGCGCAACGGTCGGGTCATGGGAATGCTGCTCAACGAGGGTCTGCACCTGAGCCAGAACCAGGATGATGTCGCCGATCAACGCGCCGCCATCATGTCCAAGGCGATCGATCTCACCGCGGGATTCCTCCCGGGCGGTGGCACGGTTCTCGGTGAAGGTGCGCACGAGGTGTCGAAGGCGGCATTCGACACGCTGAAGGGGGAGGCGATCGAGCAGCTCAAGAACTCGGCGGCGAACTCGCCGGTCACCGACGACTACCTGAACGGTCAAGCGCTGTCGCTCGATCACAAGATCCAGTACAACGCGATCGACTCCATCGTCGAGCACGGGTTCTTGAACAAGCAGCACGTCGACGGTTTCGCCCAAGACTTCCCAGGACTGCCCGATTCTGTTCTGACCGCTGACGGCAAGCACATCGACCCGCGCCTCTACGCGGGCGACAAGATCGACACCTCGAACATGTCCACCACTGAGAAGGCGAGCGTGCAGAAGATGCAAAATGACTGGCACGACCTCAACGATTCACAGGACAATCCGCAGTACGCGCCCTTCAACAACGTCTTGGGTGCGACACAGTCGGGTGAGTTCATGAAGTACTTCGAGGACCCCACACTCCAGTACTCCAAGTAGTCACATGCGTTCTGTTCCCAGCCGCCACCGTCAGTTCATCCCGCTCAGGAGTCGACCTCGCAGCGTCGTGATCTGTGCCTTCGTGCTCGGGGGTCTTGCTGTGCTCACCGCCTGCTCGGGCGAGAAGCAGGACAACACCCCGTCCGGGGCTGAGCCTGGTTGTGGCGTGCTCAGTGGTGCAGTCCTGAGGGGGGTCACGGGAGGAGCGCAGATGCAGTCGTTCTCCGGTGTCAGCTCACGCTCGGAGCGGCTCAAGACGGGTATGACGTGCTCGCTGATCGAGAAGGGGGCGGGCGACCAGAAGCTTCTGGTCAAGATCAACGACGCCACCGATGCCAAGGACGCAGCACGGGCTGCTCGTGGGGTCCGCAACACGATTGATCGGTCGGCCTGCTCGTCGTACTCGGCGCTGAAGCCGGCAGGCTACTTGTGCGTGCTCGACGACAAGGTGATGGCCGCGGTCGCGCTCGAGAAGCGATCGATGACCATGATCATCACCCCGGCGCCGGAGCCGGCGGTCACCGGTGCACAGGTCACCCGAGCGTTCTCGCAGATCGACCATCGGCTCGACGCCTATGACGCCGAGCACTCCTGACTCCACCGGCGGAGCGCTCAACAACGCGGTGGCGAGAACGTGACCCGAGGCTGGGTCGTGGTGGCGGGCCTGACCTCGACGACGAAGCGCGACGACCGCGCCGATACGTGTAACTTGTTGCCGGCTCGTGGATCGGTGTGGACGCTGGTCTCGATGGCGGTGTCACACCACCGATCCGGCCGCCAGGCGAGCGCCTTGGCCGACGCTAGGCGCCAGCAGGCCAAGGAGGCGCCCGCTGACGAGGGCTGTGCCTACCGCCGGATGCCGCAGCTGGGCGCCGTCAATCTGTGCAACGGCAGCCTGGGTGTCTCCGTGCAGACGGTAGGAGCCACGCGATACATCCATCGTGCGCATCCCCGATGACCACGAACTGACCCAATCTCGTGTCGACCGAGCAATGGCCCTGGTCAAGGACGTCGACACAGTCGTCGGGAGGGTCGAGCGGGGCTAGGGACGCTCAGGCGGCGGGGCGCTTGCGCAGCTCGCGGCGGCCCTGCTTGGTGGTCAGCGCGGTGACGGTGGCCAGGGGGGCCTTCTTGAAGCCGTTGGGCAGTGAGAGCCGCACGACCTTCTTCCACGCCGAGCCGACCTGCTGGGGCAGCGAGCCCTCGACGTAGGTCAGGCCGTAGCGGTCGAAGACGTCCTTGACCTGGGGCGCGAGCTCGGCGTACCGGTTGCTGGGCAGGTCCGGGAACAGGTGGTGCTCGATCTGGTGACTGAGGTTGCCGGTCATGAAGTGCATCGCCTTCGAGCCGGAGATGTTCGCCGAGCCGAGCATCTGGCGCACGTACCACTCACCGCGGGTCTCGCCCTCGATCGACTTCTTCTCGAAGGTCTCGACGCCCTCGGGGAAGTGCCCGCACATGATCACCGAGTGCGTCCACAGGTTGCGCACGAGGTTGGCGGTGAAGTTGGCGCCCAGCGTGGTCAGCGCGGAGGGGCCCGAGATCAACGGGTGCAGGACGTAGTCCTTCTTCATCTGCCCGCGGATCTTCTTCAGGGTCTGCTTGGCCCGAGCCTTGAACTCCGGGCTCTGCCGACGCTTCTCCGATGCGAGGTTCTTGCCCAGCTCGAGGTCGTAGGCGGCGATGCCGTACTCGAAGAAGCAGGCGTTGATGAAGTTCCACAGCGGCTGGGCCAGGTACAGCGGCACCCAGCGCTGCTCCTCGTCGACGCGCATGATCCCGTAGCCGAGGTCGTTGTCCTTGCCGATCACGTTGGTGTAGGTGTGGTGCAGCTCGTTGTGCGAGTGCTTCCACTGCTCCGACGGCGAGGCGTTGTCCCACTCCCAGGTGGTGGAGTGGATCTTGTCGTCGCGCATCCAGTCCCACTGGCCGTGCATGACGTTGTGGCCGATCTCCATGTTCTCGATGATCTTGGCCACCGAGAGCCCGGCCGTCCCCACGAACCACGCCGGCGGGAAGATCGAGACCAGCAGCAGCGCGCGGCTGACCAGCTCGAGCTTGCGCTGGGCGTCGATCACGGAGTGGATGTACGCCGCGTCGGCCTCGCCACGGGTGTCCAGGACCGACTGCCGGATGGCGTCCAGCTCGACGCCGATCTGCTCGATCTGCTCCTCGCTGAGGTGGGAGATCGGGTTGTCCTGCTTCTTCTGGATCGTGGTCACGGTGACTCCTTCGTGGGTGGTCGGTGTGGGGTGGGGGACGACTAGATGTCGAGCTCGCAAGGACCGGCCGCTGCGTTGATGCAGGTCTGCACCTTGACGCCGTCACCCGGCTCGGCGGTGGTGACCTCGCCGTTGCGCAGGTCGCGGACCGAGCCCTCGCGCAGCGGCAGGACGCAGCTGAAGCAGACGCCCATCCGGCAGCCGGAGGGCATCAGCACGCCGGCTTCCTCGCCGACCTCGAGCAGGGGGGTGGCGCCGTCGGCCTGGACCGTCGTGCCGGTCCTCGCGTAGGTCACGCTGCCGCCCTCACCGGCGACACGGGGAGCGACGCGGAACTGCTCGACGAAGAGCTCCAAGCCACGCTCCGTGTGGTGCGCCCCGAGCGCGTCGAGCAGGCCGGCCGGGCCGCAGGCGAAGGAGGTCCGTGCATCCAGGTCGGGGACCAGGGTCGCCAGGTCCTCGACGTCGAGCACGCCGTGCACGTCGTCGTACCGCGTGACCAGCTCGATCATCCCGGCGTCGGCCAGCGCGTGGAGGTCGCGGGCGAAGATCGAGTCCGGCTCGCTCGGAGCCACGTGCACGACGGTGATGTCATAGGCCTCGCTGCGCGCCAGGCGTACGACGCCGGCATCGCTGACCGGGAACAGGTTGCGCAGCATCCCGATCACCGGGGTGATCCCGGACCCCGCGGTCACCAGGAGCAGCTTGCCGCCGTCGGGCGGAAGGACGAACTCACCTGCCGCCTGCTCGAGGTGCACCAGCGTGCCCGGCCGCGACCCGTGCACGAGGTGGTTGCTGACCTTGCCCCGGGGGACGGCCTTGACGGTGATCGAGATCCGGCCGTCGGCCCGCGGGCCGTGGGTCAGCGAGTACGCACGCCACAGCCGGACACCGTCGACGTCGATCCCGATCCGCAGGTACTGACCGGGTGTGTGCCCGGCCCAGTCGGCTCCCGGGCGGATCACGATCGTCGCGGCGTCCGCCGTCTCCGGCACGACCTCCTCGATCCGCCCGCGCAGCGGTGCGCCGGAGCGCAGCGGGGCGAACAGGTCGAGGTAGTCGGCGGGCAGCAGCGGCGTCGTCGCTGCCTCGGCCAGACGGGTCAGCCGCTGGCGCACGGGGAGCCGGGTAGTGGGCATGTACCCATCCTGGTCGCTCGGCGGGATGAAGTCATGAGCCGTGGGCGTGATTCGAGGAGGTCACATTGTTCGTTGTGAACAATCTGCAAGGTTGCGGGCCCGGAACAGCCACCGGACTCGGGTCGGAGAACCGGAGCGGGTCGATTTCGGCCCGGACGGTCAAGTCGTCGCCCGCACGAGGCCGTGGTCACCGGCTAGGTTGTGCGACGTGAACAACGTGGGTCCGGCGCCGGCGATCGAGCCGATCGTCGTCGCCGCACTGCGCGAGCACCTGCGCACCGTGGCCGAGCAGGTGGTGGCGGCGGTGGTCGCGGAGGTGCCTGCCTACCAGGACGCGTTCCTCGGACCGATGGGGGAGACCATCTCCCAGGCGGTCCGGTTGGCCCTGGACGGTTTCCTCGAGGTGGCCGCGCGCGCCCCCGAACCCGAGTCGGGCCCGTCCGCGGAGGTCGCCGACGCCGCGACCCCGCTGGGTCCGGTCGTCGAGGGTGCCTACCAGCTCGGTCGCGGTGAGGCGCGCTCCGGTCGCACGATGGAGGCGCTGCTCGCGGCGTACCGGGTGGGAGCGCGGGTGGCCTGGCGCGGTCTGGCCGACCAGGCCGTCGGTGCCGGGCTGGACAGCGAGGCGGTGGCCTCGTTCGCCGAGCTCGTCTTCGCCTACATCGACGAGCTCTCCGCCTCCAGCGTGGCCGGGCACACCGACGAGTCCGAGACCTCCGGGCGGGTGCGGGAACGGTTGCTGGAGCGGCTGGTGCGCCAGGCCGTCGGGGGCAGTGCCCTTGAGACGGTGGAGGCCACCGCCAAGCGCGCCGAGTGGGCCCTGCCCGAGAGCGTCACCACGGTGCTGCTCCCGCAGGGGCAGGCCCGGGCGGCGCTCGCGGCGCTGCCGAGGGCGGTCGGGGCCGCCGAGGAGCTTCCGGGGGTCGACCAGGACGACCTCGCGGTGCTGCTGGTGCCCGACGCGCCACGGGTGCACGTGCTGCGGGTCCTCGAGGGGCGCTCGGCCGTCGTCGGTCCGACGGTGGAGTGGGGCCGGGCCGCCTCGTCGTACCGTCGGGCCCTGCGGACCCGCTCCCTCGGGGTGCGGGGCAAGTCAGCCGTCGACGCGGACGCGCACCTGACCCGGCTGGTGCTCGAGGCCGACCCGGAGGCGTACGCCGACCTGCGGGCGGTGGTGCTCGCGCCCCTGGACGAGCTCAAGCCCGCCGCCCGGGAGAAGCTGGGCCAGACCCTGCGGGCGTGGCTGCTGTGCCGTGGTCGGCGCGAGGACGTGGCGGAGCTGCTGCACGTGCACCCGCAGACCGTGCGCTACCGCGTCGCTCAGCTGCGCGAGCTGTACGGCGAGCGGCTCGACGACCCCGAGTGGGCGCTCGCGCTGACGGTGGCGCTCGGCTAGCCGGAGCAGTTCGTTAGCGTGCGGGGCATGTCCGTCGCCCTGGTCACCGACTCCACGGCTTCGCTCGACCCGTCCCTGGCCGCCGGGCGCGACATCGCCGTCGTGCCGCTCCAGGTCGTCATCGGTTCCCGGGCCTACGACGAGGGCCCGGACGAGAGCACCCACTCCGCCACCCCGACGATGGTGGCCGAGGCGCTGCGTGAGTTCACGCCGGTGAGCACGTCTCGTCCCGCGCCCGCGGCCATGCTGGCGGCGTACGCCCGGGCGCAGCAGGCGGGGGCGAGCGAGGTCGTCTCGGTGCACATCTCCTCGGAGATGAGCGCGACCTACGAGTCGGCCCAGCTGGCCGCCCGGCAGGCGGAGCGGGAGCTCGGGCTGCGCGTCGTGCCGGTGGACTCACGTCAGGTCGGGATGAGCGTCGGGTTCGCGGTGCTCGCGGCGGCCGAGGTCCGCGACGCCGGGGGAGACGCCGACGCCGTGGCGGCCGCCGCCCGGTCGCGGTCCGCGGACACGACCTCGCTGTTCTACGTCGACACCCTGGAGTACCTGCGACGCGGTGGCCGGATGGGTGCGGCAGCGGCCCTGCTCGGCTCCGCGCTGGCCGTCAAGCCGATCCTGCGCATCGAGGACGGCCGGGTGAGCCCCTTCGAACGGGTGCGTACGTCGGGCAAGGCGCTGGCCCGGCTCGAGGAGCTGGCGGTCGAAGCAGCGGCCGTGTCCTCCCCGTCCCCGTTGACCGGTGTCGACGTCGGGGTCTTCCACCTCGCCGCCGCGGAGCGTGCCCAGACCTTGGCGGACCGGCTCGCCGACCGGCTGTCCGGCGCGCTCGAAGGGCGACCGGTCGTGCTCGGTGAGCTGGGTGCGGTGCTGGGGGCGCACGTCGGACCGGGGATGGTCGCGGTCAGCGTGTCGCGGCGCCTGACCTGAGCCGAGCGCTACTCCCGGGCGGGTGGTGCGAGCAGCCGCGACCGGATCTCGGTCTTCAGCACCTTGCCGACCTTCGAGCGGGGCAGGTCGGTCCAGATCGCGACCTGCTTGGGGGTCTTCACGCTGCCGATCCGGGACTTCACGAAACCGGTGACCTGCTCGACGTCGAGCTCGGCGCCTTCGGCTGCCTGGAGCACCGCGACCACGCGCTCGCCCCACTTGTCGTCCGGCAGCCCGAGCACCGCGCAGTCGCGGACGTCGCGATGTTGCATCAGCGCCTGCTCGACCTCGGTCGAGTAGACGTTGAACCCGCCCGTGATGATCATGTCCTTGGCCCGGTCGACGATCGAGAGGAACCCCTCGGCGTCGAGGAAGCCGATGTCGCCGGTGTGGTGCCAGCCGTGCCGGGACGCCTCGGCGGTGGCTTCGGGATCGCGGTAGTAGCCGGCCATCACCAGCGAGCTGCGCACGACGATCTCGCCACGCTCTCCGACCGGCAGCAGCCGACCGTCGTCGCTCATCACCGCGACGGTGACCAGGGGAGCCGGGCGACCGGCCGTCGAGAGCCGTTCGACGGCGATGCTGCCGTCGCTGCGGAAGTGGTCGGCGGGCGACATCATCGAGACCATCATCGGCGCCTCGGACTGCCCGAACAGCTGCGCCATCACCGGCCCGATCCGGCTCAGCGCCTCCTCCAGCCGGGCCGCCGACATCGGCGCCGCGCCGTACCAGAAGCACTGGAGGGACGAGAGGTCCCGCTGGTCCAGGCTCGGGTGCGCCAGCACCATGTAGATCAGGGTCGGGGGCAGGAACGTGTGGGTGACCCGGTGCCGCTCGACGTGGTCGAGGAAGCCGCCGACGTCCGGACTGCGCATGACGACGATCTCGCCGCCGAGGGCGAGCACCGGGAAGCAGAGCACTCCCGCGGCGTGGGTCAGCGGCGCGAGGGCGAGGTAGACCGGCCGTCCCTCGAACGGGTATCCGATCAGGGTCATGGCGCTCATCGTCTCCAGGTTCGTGTCGGTGAGCATCACACCCTTGGGGCGCCCCGTGGTGCCGCCGGTGCCGACGATCGCGGCCAGACCGACAGGGTCGCCCTGACCCGGCCGGCCGGGTTGCTGCTCGACCGGGCCGTCGCCGTCGCCCAGGAACGCGGTCCAGCCGAGCGCTCCCTCTACCGTGGCCTCGTCGGCGAGGCAGGCCAACGTGGTCAGTCGCGGCAGGTCGGGCACGATCCGGGCGACCAGGTCGGCGTACGCCGGGTGGTAGATCAGCGCCGAGCAGTCGAACAGGTCGAGCAGCTCACGGTTCTCGGCCGCCTCGTTGCGCGGGTTGACCGGGCACCAGACCGCGCCGGCCCGGCTGATCGCGAGCACGGAGGTGAACGCGACCGGGTCGTTGCCGGACAGGACGGCCACCTTGTCGCCCGGGCGTACGCCGCGGGCGACGAGCGCCGCGGCCACCCGGTCGGACAGCGCCTGCACCTCGGCATAGGTCAGGGACTCACCGTCCGTGGTCAGGCACGGCCGGTCCGGGTCCAGGGAGGCACCCTTGTCGAGATAGTCGACGATGCGCACGGCGCCCTCAGGACAGGATGCTGAGCACGGGTGGCTGGACGAGCCCGAAGCTGCGCAGCACGCCGAGCAGCTCACGGTGACCGAACGCCTGGCAGCCCGAGGCGAACCCGACCTGGAGCGGCGGGCGCTGCAGCAGGGAGTACGCCGCGTAGGCCTGGAGCAGTCCGGTCTGCTTGTAGTTCTGGTTGCCGTGGATCACGCAGTGCGCCCGGCCGAGCGGTCCGGAGGCGTGCACGGAGTCCAGCGACTTGTTCAGCCGTGGGTTCTCGCGCGGCGGCATCGTGCTCATCACCTGCGTGGCGGTCGCGGACAGGGCGGCGACCTTCTCCTCCAGCGCCATCCCGTCGGTGGCCTCCATGGCGCCCTTGACGATGGCCGGCACGGCGGCCATCAGGGCCTTGTCGAACACGCCACCGAGCGCCTTGACGTTGGCCACTCGTGGGTCCCGCTTGAACCACACAGGGTGGGAGGTCCCCCCCCAGGGCAGCGCGAGGCCGAGCTCGTGCTGACCGGGCAGGGAGAGCTGGACGGTGCCGGCCTCGGGGTCCCAGGGCTGGTAGGTGTTCTGCTCCAGGTAGTGCGCATCGGTCAGGGCGGCGTTGAACAGGATCGTCTGCGTCGAGGCGATCGTCGGGCTGCCGCCCCAGAAGACCGCGATGTCGAGGGTGTCCAGGCCGGGGGTCTCGAGCGCGATCTGGGCGGCGATCTCCCCGGTCGTGTACATCTGCGCGATGCCGGGGGCGAGCAGCAGGCCGGCCTCGGCGAAGGCGGCGCCGTACGTCTCGTCACAGGTGATCAGCCAGTCCTGCTCACCGGTGGTGTCGGTGTAGTGCACGCCGGCGGCGAGGCAGGCCTCGACCACCTCTGGCCCGAACCGGCTGAACGGGCCGACCGTGTTGAGCACCACCTGCGCGCCGGTGAACAGCTCGGTGAGCGCCTCGACCTCGTGCGCCACCTCGACCACGTCGTACTGGGCGGTCTCGACGCCGGCGACGTTGGTGGACAGGGAGGAGCTCAGCTTCTCGGCGTCGCGCCCGGCCGCGACGAAGGCAACGTTGTACTCCCGGAGGTACTCGCAGATCAGTCGTCCGGTGTAGCCGGAGGCGCCGTAGACGATGACGGACTTCTCGCTCATGGTTGGCTCTTCTCTCTGGTGCGGTCGGGTGCGCTCTCGAAGGGGTGGATCCGGTTCACATGCCCATGCCGCCGTCGACCGGGATGCCGGCCCCGTTGATGAATCGCGCGGCGTCGGAGGCCAGGAAGACGACCACGTCCGCCATCTCCTCGACCGCACCGAGACGCCCCGACGGAGTGAGCTCGACCACCGCTGCGACGGCCTCCTCGGGGGAGCCGAAGAGACCGAGCCGAGCGACGTCCTGCGCCAGCTGGCCGCCCATCTCGGTGGGCACCAGGCCGGGGTAGATGCAGTTGACGCGCACGCCGTAGCCGAGCTTGCCGCTCTCCATCGCCGCCACACGCGTGAGCCGGTCCACGGCCGACTTCGTGGCGGAGTAGACCGCGATCCCGGGGAACGCGATGGTCGCCGCGACCGACGAGGTGCTGATGATCGCGCCTCCCTGGCCCGCGGCACCGCCCGGGCGCATCGCTCGTAGGCCGTGCTTCAGCCCGAGCGTGGTCCCCAGGACGTTGACCTCGAGCATCGTGCGGACGTCGGCCGGGTCCACCTCGGTGATCAGGCTGGTGATCTCGACGCCGGCGTTGTTGATCAGGATGTCGAAGCCGCCGAGCGCCTCGACGGTCTCGCTCACGGCGGCCTCCCAGCTCGACTCGTCGGTGATGTCGAGGCGCACGAAGTGGTGCCCGTCGCCCGGGAGCCCGGACGCGGTCTCCTTGCCGGTGTCCTTCAGGTCCCCGATGGCGACGCGAGCCCCCGCCCCGGCCAGCGCGGTGGCCATGCCCGCTCCGAGCCCCTGCGCCCCTCCGGTGACGAGGGCCTTGCGTCCGGTGAGGTCGAGCTGGGTCATCGTGATCTCCTGGTGACGGGGTGGGGGCGATCGCTGCTGTGGTGCCGGTCACAGGGTTGCCCGAGGTCTTGACAGGTGTCAAGACTTTTCTGGACAACTGTCAAGAATCTTCGGACCCTCGTATGCTGCCAGCGTGAGCTCCCTGCAGGCCGTCACCGCGACGGAGAAGCACGACGCCCGGCGCACCCAGCTGGCGGCGTCGGCGCTGCAGACCCTGGGTGAGCGTGGCTACGCCCGCACGAGCCTGCGCGAGATCGCCGCGAACTCGCCGTTCTCGCACGGGGTGGTGCATTACTACTTCCGGGACAAGACCGAGCTGATCCTGCACTGCGTGCGCGTCTACAAGGCCACCTGCGTGCTGCGCTACGACGAGGTGGTGGCCTCCTCGCGAGACGCCGAGGAGCTGCGGCTCGGGTTCGCCGACAAGCTGGTCGAGACCCTTCTCGACGAGGCGCCGATGCATCGGCTCTGGTACGACCTGCGCACGCAGAGCCTGTTCGAGCAGCCCCTGCGGGCCGACGTCCTCCTGATCGACCAGACGTTGGAGGACATGATCTGGCGCGTCCTCACCCGCTACGCCGAGCTGGCCCGACGCGATCTCGCCGTCGACTCCGCAACGGCGTACGCACTGCTCGACGGGGTGTTCGAGAAGGCCGTCCTGGGCCACCTCACCGGTGACGGCACGGCGCTGGAGACGCTGCGTCAGCGCGCCGGCACGGTGCTGCCGATGCTGCTCGGCCCACCCCGTCGTTGAGCCGGCGCACCGACAGCCGTGATCAGAGCTTGCGGAGGGCTTCCTCGATCTCGTCGTCGCCACCGAGCAGGTCGAACGACTTGCCGACCGTCTTGGTCAGGTCGAGCGCCTGCACCAGGACGGCGGCCACGTCGGCGCGCGGCACCTCGCCGCGGCCCAGCCGGCCCACCTGGACCAGGCCGGTGCCCGGGTCGTCGGTGAGCCGACCGGGCCGGACGATCGTCCAGGCCAGGTCGGTCGCGGCCAGGTGGTCGTCGGCGGCCAGCTTGGCACGCAGGTAGACCTGGAAGACGTCGTCGCTGTCGGGGTCGGCGTCGCCGGTGCCCATCGAGGAGACCATCAGGTAGCGCATCACGCCGGCCTGCTGGGCGGCGTCGGCGAGCATGATCGCCGCACCCTTGTCGATGCTCTCCTTGCGGGCGACGTTGCCGTCCCCGCCACCGCCTGCGGCGAACACCACCGCGTCGGCACCCTCGAGCGCCCGGGCGAGGTCGTCGGTGGTGGCGTCCTCCAGGTCGAGCACCACCGACTCGGCACCGTTGGCCTCGAGGTCGGCCGCCTGGTCGGGGTCACGGATGATCCCGACCGGTTGGTGACCCGCCTGGGCGAGCTGCTTCTCGAGGAGCTGGGCGATCTGACCGTGTCCACCGGCAATGACGACGCGCATGGCTACGACGGTAGTCCCCGCTCCACAGGTCACCCGCCCGGGTCTGCTGTGCACAGTCCAGCGCCGATCGGTCGCGCCGGCTCGCCCGGGTTCCTAGCGTCCCTGCCATGCGAAAGCGTGAGCGAGACGACGTGGCCGAGGCGGCTCGACGACGGCTGCAGGCGCTGTCCTCGGAGCTGGGCGAGCGGCGTGGCCAGCCGTCCGGCGAGGCCGACGGACCTCCGGAGGTCGGGCCGGCGGTCCGGGCCGCACCCCGGGGACCCCGAGGAGGACAGAAGCCGCCCGGTCCCGGCGAGCTCGTCGGGCCCGGGTCGGGAGGGCGCCCCGAGGCGCACCCGGATCCCGAGGAGCACTCGCGCGAGGAGGATGCCTGGGCCTGCGACCCCGGGGCCGACGGCGAACCGGGCGAGACCTTCTTCCTGGAGCGCCCCGAGCCCGTGTACGCCGGTCTCCCGGCCGCGCTGCTGGCCCAGGACGCCCTGATCCACACCCCCGTCGGGCGTGCCCTGCCTCCCGAGCCGGCGCGCGTGCCCGCGCCGGGTCGACACGCCGTCGACCGGGCCGGGTCCGCGGTCGGTGAGTGGGTCGACGACCGGCTGCCCGCCACGGTGCGCTCCCGGCTGTCGTTCTCGGGCCAGCACCTGGTGGTGCTGAGCGGAGTGCTGGGGATCGCGCTGGCTCTGGCCGGATGGTTGGCGCTGCGCGGTGGCTCGGAGCAGGAGGCTGTCCCGCAGACGAAGTTCGTCGCGCAACAGACGCATGCGTCCGCCGTCACCGGGGCTGCGCCCTCGATGGCGGCGGCGACCGGGAGCGCGTCCGGTTCCGCGCCCGACGGTGCCGCTGGTGCGGCCGTGGTGGTCGATGTGGTGGGCAAGGTGCGTCGCCCTGGCATCGTCACGTTGCCCGCGGGGTCGCGGGTCAACGACGCCGTCGTCAAGGCGGGGGGACTGCGCGCCGGAGCCCGCACCGACGCGATCAACCTCGCACGGGTGCTCGTCGACGGGGAGCAGATCGTCGTGGGGCAGCCGGCCCGGGCCGTCGCGGCGCCCGACGCGGCGGCGAGCACAACGTCGGGAGCGGCCGCGAGCGGGGCGCTGGTCAACATCAACACCGCCGGCCTCTCGGAGCTCGACGAGCTCCCGGGAGTCGGACCGGTCACGGCGCAGAAGATTCTCGACTACCGCACCGCGCACGGCGCCTTCACCTCGGTGGACGGGCTGCTCGAGGTCGACGGCATCGGTGACAAGACGCTCGCCGACATCGCGCCCCGCGCGACCCTGTGAGCCCCGGTGCGCCGACTCGTGCCTCCGCTCCCGCCGACCAACGCCGCCTGGAGTCTGGTCCCGACCGGCGATCGGCACTGCCGCGCGACCTGCGAGCCAGCGCACTCGGCCTGGTCGCGTGGACCTCCGCGCTCGCCACCCTGCTCGGCCCACCCTGGGTCCCGGTGGGGCTGCTCGCCAGTGGTCTCGGTGTCGCCCTCTGGTCGGCCCGGGGCCGACGGTTCCGGGCCGAGCACCTGGCCTGGCTGCTCGTGGCGGCCGCGGTGGTTGCCGGCACCCTGCTGAGACTCGCCACGGTCGCCCACTCCCCGGTGCACGAGCTGGCCGTGAGCGGAGCCAGCGTCGAGGTGACCGGTCGGCTCACGAGCGACCCGGTCACGAGGAAGGGTCGGTTCTCCGACTACGTGATCGTCCGGTTCGCCGTGCGGGACCTGGACGCCCGCGGCAGCCGGTGGCGTGACCTGTCGGCCCCGGCGCTCGTGATCGCCCCGGCCGGGTGGGGTCGGCTGCACCTGGGGGAGACGGTCCGCACGTCGGGACGTCTCGATGCGGCCGACGGCCACGACCTGACGGCCGTGCTCCTGGCCCGTGGTGCACCGGACGTGCTCGGGCGGCCCGGCTGGGCCTACCGCGCGGCCGACCGGGTGCGGGCCGGCGTACGCGAGGCCGCCTCGGTGGGCGGTCCCGCGCCGCGCTCACTGGTGCCCGCCCTGGTCGACGGGGACGACCAGGGCCTGCCGGCGCAGGTCGACGCCGACTTCCGCGTCTCCGGACTCACCCACCTTCTGGCGGTCTCCGGCACCAACCTCACTCTGGTCGTCGGGGCGCTGCTGCTGCTGGCTCGCTGGTTCGGGGTGCGTGCCGGCGCCCTCTCGGTGGTCGGGGTGGTGGGAGTGGTCGGGTTCGTGCTGCTGGCACGCCCGGAGCCCTCGGTGCTGCGTGCGGCGGCGATGGGTTCGGTGGCACTGCTCGGGATGGGCAGCAACGGCCGTGAGCGTGGTGTGCGGGCGCTGGGCCTTGCCGTGCTGGTGCTGATGCTGCTCGACCCGTGGTTGGCCACCCAGGTCGGCTTCGCGCTCTCGGCGATGGCCACGGCCGGGATCCTGTTCCTGGCCCCCGGCTGGCGCGACCGGCTCCAGGGCTGGCTGCCCCGGTGGGTCGCGGAGGCGATCGCGGTGCCGACCGCGGCGCAGCTGGCCTGCACGCCGGTGGTCGCGGCGATCTCGGGACAGGTCAGCCTGGTGGCGGTACCCGCCAACCTGCTGGCCGCGCCCGTGGTCGGTCCGGCCACCGTGCTCGGGCTCGGCGGTGGGTTGCTGAGCACCCTCTGGGCGCCCCTCGGTCATCCGTGCGGCGTGCTCGCCTGCTGGTGCGCGCAGTGGCTGGTCGGCGTCGCCTCGCACGCGGCCGCGCTCCCGTCCGCGGCGATCGGCTGGCCGGTCAACCCGTTCTCGCTGCTGGTGCTCACGCTGGTCTGCGGCTGGTTGGCTCTGCACCTCGGTCGGCTCTTCGCCCGTTCCCGGGTGGCCGTCGCCGGTGCCGCGCTGGCGGTGATCGGCCTGCTGGTGCCGTTGCCGACCTCGGGCCTGATCTCGGGGTGGCCGCCGCGCGACTGGGTGCTGGCGGCCTGCGACGTCGGCCAGGGTGACGGTCTGCTGCTGCGCGCGGGGCCGAACGCGGCGGTCGTCGTGGACACGGGGCCCGATCCGGCGTTGATGGACGGGTGCCTGCACCGGATGCAGATCAGTGCGGTCCCCCTGGTGGTGCTCACCCACTTCCACGCCGACCACGTCGACGGGCTGCCCGGCGTGCTCGAGCACCGACGGGTGGGCGGGATCGAGGTGACCTCGCTCGACGAGCCGGCCGGGGGTGTCGCACTGGTCCACCGGGCCGCGGCGTCCGCGCACGTGCCGCTGCGGGTGGCCCGCCTGGGTGAACAGGTCCACCTCGGACCTCTGCGGTGGCAGGTGCTCGCCCCGTCGGGACCGGTGTCACCGGAGTCCGACTCGCCGCCCAACGACGCCAGCATCGTGCTGCTGGTGCGGACCCACGGCGTGCGGATCCTGATGATGGGCGATGAGGAGACCGACTCCCAGGAGCAGTTGGCCCCGCTGCTGGCCCAGGTGCTGCAGGGTCGTCACGTCGATGTGCTGAAGGTGGCCCACCACGGCTCGTCGAAGCAGGACGACGACCTGGTCGTGCGGCTGCACCCGCGCCTCGCGGTCATCTCCGACGGGGTCGACAACGACTACGGCCACCCGGCGCCCTCGACGTTGGCGCTGCTGGACCGGTCCGGCGCCGTGGTCCGGCGTACGGACACCGACGGCGACGTCGCGGTCACCGTCGACGCCTCGGGCCGTCTCGGCGTGGGGAACCGGATGCCCACGGTGCCTCCGAGGCCGGGAGGGTCGCGCTGAGCGCAGTTGCGGGCTCAGTCGCCGGCGAGGTCGGCGAAGTCGCGCTTCACCCGCTTGTACCACCGCATCCCGGAGATCGGGTGCTTCCAGCGGCCGGCCATCTCGTCGGCCGCACCGCGGTGGGCGTCGTCCCCGTCCGCCACGCACTGCTTGAGGTGGGCGTCCTGGGCCTTGATCACGTCGTTCGCGTCGGCACCGGTGAGGGCGTGGTCGCAGGGTCCACCGAGCTGCTGGCAGGTCATCGTCTTCATGGTGCTCAGGCTAGGGACTGCGCCGGCCGGGGGCTTCTCGTTTCCTGATCGGTTCGACCGGTCTGCAGACGGTGGCCCGGACTGTCCGGGGCGCGTGGGAGAGTGCGGCCATGCCCGCTCCTGCTCCCGCCGGTGTGCCCGACCGCGTGCTGGGGCGCGTGGTGCTGCTGACCGGCCCGGAGGAGTTCCTCGCCGAGCGGGCGGTCGCCTCAGTGCGTGCTCTGGTGCGGGGCTTCGACGCCGAGGCCGAGCTCGCGGAGACCACGGCCGACCAGCTGAGCCTGGCCACCCTGGGGGAGATGAGCGCACCGTCGCTGTTCTCCAGCACCCGCTGCGTCGTGGTGCACCGCCTGGAGGACCTGCCGGAGGAGTCGGTGAGCGGGATCCTCGACTACGCGGCGGTGCCCGCCGACGACGTGGCCCTGGTGCTCGTGCACTCGGGAGGGCAGAAGGGCAGTGGTGTCCTGACGAAGCTGCGCAAGCTCGACTCGGTCACGGAGGTCGCGTCGAAGGCGGTCAGCGCGCGTGACCTGCCGATGTTCGTCGTCAACGAGCTGCGGTCGGCCCGGACCAGGATCGCCGACGACGCCGCCGACTTCCTCATCCAGGCGGTGGGCCAGGACCTGCGCGCCCTGTCCGCCGCCTGCAGCCAGCTTGCCAACGACGCCTCGGCCCTGGCGTCAGCCCAGGGCGCTGCGCGACCGGACGCGATCGAGCTGGACCTGGTCAAGCGCTACTTCGGAGGCCGGGCCGAGGTGAAGTCCTACGTGATCGCCGACCTGACCGTGACCGGGCAGACCGCCGAGGCCCTCGAGGAGCTGCGCTGGGCCCTCGATCGCGGCACCGCACCCGTGCTGGTCACCAGTGCGATCGCCAGTGGCCTGCGTCAGCTGATCAGGCTCTCGGGGACCAAGAGCGGTGCCCGCGACGCCGATCTCGCCCGTGACGTCGGCGCACCGCCGTGGAAGCTGCGTGCCCTGCGTGGGCAGCTGAGGGGCTGGGAGCAGGACGCCTTGGGCGTGGCGGTGCGTGCGGTCGCTCGCGCCGACGCCGAGGTCAAGGGCCAGGCCAGCGACCCGTCGTACGCCCTCGAACGCATGGTGCTCACCGTCTCCCGGTTGCGCTCCAAGGGCTGAGGACGACGAAACGCCGCACCTGGTCAGGTGCGGCGTCCGGCCTGGTCGAAGACCGAGTGACTCAGAAGCTCAGAGGGTTGCGGCCTTCTTGGAGATGGCCGACTTGCGGTTCGCGGCCTGGTTCTTGTGGATGACGCCCTTGGAGGCCGCCTTGTCGAGGGCCCGTGTGGCGGTGGCTGCGGCCGTGTCGGCGGCAGACTTGTCACCGGCGTCCGCCGCCTCGCGGAACTTGCGGATGGAGGTCTTCAGCAGCGACTTCACGGCCTTGTTGCGCTCGTGAGCAGCGTCGTTCTGACCGTTGCGCTTGATCTGGGACTTGATGTTCGCCACGGGGCAGGCCTCTGTCTGGTCGGTTCGGGTGAGAAGAAGACGGTGGTGCGGACCGGATCCGGTCCGGGCACGAGGTCTGAAGATATCAGCGCGGCGCGGGGCCGCCCAAATCGGGCCCCTCGCACCGGACCAGGGGCTCGTCGGTCGATGGCACGACCGGCGCTCAGCTCCAGTCGCGGCGCTCGGACAACCAACCCCACAGTGCCTCGGCGTACCACCGGCTGTGCACGACCAGGTACGGCGAGGTGGGCGGCGCCTTGCGACCCGGCTGCGTGCTCGAGGTAGCCGCCCAGCGCCGCCAGCCACCGGTCGACGTGGTCAGGATCCACGTCGCGCGTCAGGCGGCGGTGGCGCAGGATCGCCTCGACGTCCACCCCGTCGCCGTACGCCGAGACCAGCAGGTCGACGGTGTCCTGCCAGACCGGACCCAGCACGGGCCAGTTCCAGTCGACGGCGTACGCCGACCCGTCGGCGGCGAGCAGCACGTTGTCGTCACGCAGGTCGGAGTGGCAGAAGTGGTCCTGCGGGACGTCGGTGTAGGACGCCGCCAGCGCGGCCGCCTCCTCGCGGTGCGGGCCGTCGGGCAGCCGGTCCCACGAGGAGAGGATGCCGGGAACCTCGTCCTCGACCCGCTTCAGGTCGAGCCCGGCTGGAACGGGATCGGTGGCCTCGGCGATCGCCTCGGCCAGGTCGAGCGCACGCTCCAGCTCGTCGGCGACCCACGGGCGCTGCGGGCGCTCGGCCCTCGATCGCCTCGAAGCCGAGCGCGACCCACTGCTCGTCCTCGTGGGTCCACAGCAGCGTCGGCGCCGGGACGCCCGCGACCGCGAGGGCCCGCGAGCTTGCGGGCCTCGTCGAGGTAGGCGCCGGCGAAGCCGGACTGGGCCTGCTTGCTGGCCGCCTTGAGGAAGACCCGGCTGCCGTCCTCGCCGGTCAGCACGGAGGCGAAGGCAGGGGTGAACCCGGAGTCCTTCGACTCGGCGTCGACGACCCGCGACCCGAGCCGGGCCTCGACGGTGTCCCGGAGGTCCGGAGGCAGGAAGCGCCAGTGCAGGCGCTGCGCGGTGTGCCCGTGGGGCACCTGCTCGAGGTCAGGATCACGGCCCGGTCTGGGCCGGTCGGCCGATCCGCGTGCGGGGTGTGCCATACCTGTGATCCTGGCACCCGGACGCAGCCTCCGCCCGGTCGGATGGAACCGGATCGCGACCTGCGGGCAAAGGAGGGTTGTGACGACCCACAGCGAGCCGGACCGCCGTTCCGACAGCGACATCATCCGGCGTTCCCTCGACGACCCCGCCGCGTTCGGCGAGCTGTTCGACCGTCACGCCGAGGCGATCCACCGCTACGTGGCCCGGCGCAGCGATCCGGGCTTGGCCGACGACCTGGTCGCCCAGACGTTCCTGGTCGCCTTCGAACGGCGTGCGACCTTCGACCCCGACCGCGTGCCGGAGCGTGATCTCGCGCTTCCGTGGCTGTTCGGGATTACGACCAACCTGCTCGCGCGGCACCGACGCGGTGAGGCCCGGATGCTGCGTGCCCTGCAGCGCTCGCCGCGGGACACGTCGGGGAGTCCTCCCCGCTGGACCGCGTGGTGGACCGGGTGGACGCCGACCGGGCGGTCGCCGGCCTCGCCTCGGCGCTGCGGACGATGTCGCGCGGTCAGCGTGACGTCCTGCTCCTGCACGCCTGGGCCGACCTCACCTACGAGCAGATCGCCGAGGCCCTCCGGCTGCCGGTCGGGACGGTCCGCTCGCGGCTCAACCGCGCCCGGGCTGCCCTGCGCAGTCACCACCGCGACCCGCAGGCCCCCGACGTCGGTCCATCCGGCCCCTCGTCGATGAACGACCCCACCACCGCACCCGCCTGGAGGAACTGATGGATGAGATGACCCTGTTGCGGCAGACCCGGGACGCTGTCGCCCCGGTCGACGCCGGCGTCCTGGCCGAGGCCCGGGCCCGGCTGATGGTCCGGGCGGCGAGCGACCACCGACCCCGGCGTACGACGCGGGTCGCCCTGACCGGTGCGGCTGGGGCGGCTGCGGCGGGGGCCGTGGTGGTCGCGGGTGTCGGGCTGTGGCCGGGAAGCACGCCCCCGGCAAGCGCGGCGGACCTGCTGCACCAGGCCGCCGGGGCCGCCGGCGAGGACGTTGAACCCGGTCCGGGGCAGTACCTCGCGGTGGAGACCCACGAGGTGGCGATGGAGTACGTCGACGGTGGGAAGGGCCGAGGCGCTGACGTCGTCGGCGGGATCCTGCACCGCACGGTGAACGTCGACTACGTCCCTCACGACCGCGCCGACCGCTGGGTCGCCCGGAGCTGGTCCGAGCCGCCGAGCGCAGTGTTCGCGCCCCATGCCCGGATCCCCGCGGGGTTCGGCGCGCCGACGGTCGCGACGTATGCGAAGAAGGACTACGCCGAGGCCGACCACGCCGACGACCCTCGGGTCGACCGCGCCCTCGCCGGGGCCTTCGGCAACGGAGAGCTGGGCGGCGACGGGCCGCAGCCGGACCGGTCTCGGAGCACGATCGCGACGCTGTCCCGCGATCCGCACACGCTCCTGCAGCACCTGCGCGACCTGGCGATGGCCGCGCCCGGTGCCTCCGTCGCCGGGCGCGACGAGGACGTGCTGGGCCAGATCGCAGGGCTGCTGCGCACCGGCGAGGTGCCGGGCGACCTGCGCTCGGCCATGTACGACGCGCTGGCGCTGGTGCCCGGGATCGTGATCACCGAGCACCAGACCACCCTCGACGGGCGGACCGGCACCGCCATCGGCGTCCGCAGCCGCGGCGACCTGGACAGCGTGGTGATCGACCCCGAGACCGGTGACTACCTCGGTGAGCGCCAGCTGCAGACGGTCGACGTCGGGCCGGTCCCGGCCGGGACGGTGATCGACCAGACGTCGGTCCGGGTGTCGGTCGTCGACCGGGTGCCCGGGTAACGCTCGACGCCGCCGCGCGGCCGGTGGAGACTGCTGCTGTGCCCGAGCTGGTCAGCCCCCACGTCCGCTACCGGACCTCCTTCCTCGCCGCGATGACGGAGTTCGCCGAGGAGGGACGCACCGGTGACCTCTCCATGGTCGGTAGCGACCTGATGGACTACGGCGGCACCTGGCACACACCCGAGGGGTTCGCGGTCTTCGTCGCCGACACCCTGCACACCGTCCACGAGCCGGCGCGCGAGGGCAACGTGTGCTGCACCAGCCTGTGGTGGGTCGAGGGGGAGGAGTACCTCGCCCGGATCGCGATCCGGCACACGTTGAACGAGTTCCTGCGCGAGGTGGGCGGTCACATCGGCTACGACGTACGCCGCAGCGCGCGGCGCCGCGGGCACGCCACGGCCATGCTGGCCGCCGCCCTGCCGGTGGCCGCGGGGCTCGGCATCGAGCAGGCGATGCTCAGCTGCGACACCGGCAACGTCGCCTCACGACGCACCATCGAGAAGAACGGTGGCGTTCCGGACGGCGAGCGGCGGGGCAAGCTGCGCTTCTGGGTGCCGACCGCCCCTCCGGAGGGGTGACGCGGGGCCAGGGGTCTAAGTTCGCCAGGGTGCTGAGGTTCTTCGTCATTGCCGTCTTGTCCTTCCTGGCCCTCGTCGCGGTCCTGGCCGCGGCCATCGGAGGGCCCGGGTGGTGGCTGCTGGTCGCGGTGCTCGTGCTGCTGGTGGGCGTCGGGATCTACGACC
This sequence comes from uncultured Actinomycetota bacterium, assembly GCA_963843875.1. GTDB lineage: Bacteria > Actinomycetota > Actinomycetes > Propionibacteriales > Nocardioidaceae > Marmoricola. Next base: position 1,150,086 of record CAWJMC010000005.1, read on the forward strand.
TGGTGCAGAAGAAGCACGCCATCCTGCGCAACTACCCGGTGCTCGGGCACATGCGGTACCTGATGGAGGGTCTGCGCCCCGAGCTCCAGCAGTACTTCATCGAGCGCAACTTCGACGGCCGGCCCTACGACCGCAACACCCGCACCACGATCTACGAGCGGGCCAAGGGCGCGGCCGAGGAGCATCCCTTCGGCACCGAGCGCGACCTGTACCAGATCGGCTACGAGTACCTCGTGCACTCGGTCGCGCCGGTCGAGAAGATGACCGACCCGCCGCGGGTGCGGATCGGCGGACCCGGGTGCACCGCGCCGTACGACATGGCCCTGCTGAACGTCTCCGCGATGAGCTTCGGCAGCCTCTCGGGCAATGCGATCGAGGCGTTGAACAAGGGGGCCGCCGCGGGCGGCTTCGCCCACGACACGGGCGAGGGTGCGATCAGTCCCTACCACCGCAACGGCGGTGACATCGTCTGGGAGGTCGGCTCCGGCTACTTCGGGTGTCGCACCGACGACGGTGGCTTCGACTCCGAGGAGTTCGCCCGCAAGGCCGCCGACGACGCAGGTCAAGATGGTGCACCTCAAGCTCAGCCAGGGCGCCAAGCCGGGCATCGGTGGCGTGCTGCCGGGCTCGAAGGTGACCAAGGAGATCGCGGAGACCCGCGACGTGCCGCAGGGCCAGACGGTGATCTCCCCGGCGTACCACCAGGTCTACAAGACCCCGCGCGACCTGGTCCGGTTCATGGCCGAGATGCGCAACCTCGCCGGCGGCAAGCCGACCGGCTTCAAGCTGTGCATCGGCTCGCGCCGCGACTTCCTTGCCATCTGCAAGGCGATGCTGGAGGAGGGGATCACCCCCGACTTCATCACCATCGACGGTGCCGAGGGCGGCACCGGGGCGGCGCCGGTGGAGTACTCCGACCACGTCGGGATGCCGCTCACCGAGGGCCTGATGACCGCCCACCAGGCGCTTGGTGGGCGTCGGCCTGCGCGAGACGATCAAGGTCGGCGCGTCCGGCAAGGTGGCCACCGGCGTCGACCTGGTCAAGCGACTGATCCAGGGTGCCGACTACACCAACGCGGCGCGGGCGATGATGATGGCAGTGGGTTGCATCCAGGCCCAGACCTGTCACACCAACACCTGCCCGGTCGGCGTGGCCACCCAGGACCCCCGGCGGATGCGCGCCCTCGACGTGGCCACCAAGAGCCAGCGGGTCACCAGCTACCAGTCCCAGGTCGTCGACCAGGCGATGCAGATCGTCGCCTCGATGGGGCTGCACTCCTTCGACGACCTCAGGCCGCACATGCTGCGCCGCCGGATCAGCCACGGTGAGATCGCGTCCTACGCCGACCTCGTGGAATCGATCACGCCCGGCTCGCTGCTCACCAACCCGCCACCGTCGTGGGCGGCCGACTGGGACCACGCCGACCCGGACCGTTTCGTACCCTGAACCGACTCGCCCCGTTCCCGCCGCACCCTGAGGAGCCTCATGACCACCGTTGCCGAACTGATCGTCGACGCCCTGGCCGACTACGGCGTCACCAGCGTCTGGGGGGTTGTCGGTGACGCGCTCAACCCGGTCACCGACGCGATCCGGCGCGAGGAGCGCATGGAGTGGGTGGGCGTGCGCCACGAGGAGGCCGCGGCGTTCGCGGCCAGCGGGCAGTCGCAGCTGCGCGACGACCTGGCCGTCTGCATGGGCACGGTCGGGCCCGGTGCCGTGCACCTGCTCAACGGGCTGTACGACGCGAAGAAGTCGCACACCCCGGTGCTGGCGATCGTCGGTCAGGTGCCGACCGAGGACATCGGCACCAACTTCTTCCAGGAGGTCGACAACGACTCGGTCTTCGCCGACGTCGCCGAGTGGACGCGCACCGTGACCAGCGTCGACCAGATGCCGCAGCTGCTCGAGGAGGCGGTCAACGCCGCGATCTCCGCGCGTGGTGTGGCCGTGCTCTCGATCCCCGGTGACATCGGTGCGATGCAGCTGCCGCACGGCACGCGCACCCCCCGCTTCGTGCGGGCAGCGCCCCCGGCGGCCGCGGACGTGGACGACGTGCGTGCGGTCGCGAAGGTGCTCAACGCCGCCGACCATGTCACGCTGCTCGCCGGCGTCGGCGCCCGGGAGGCGATCGAGCAGGTGAACACCCTGGCCGACATGCTGGCGGCGCCGATCGTGGTCTCGATGAAGGCCAAGGAGGACTTCGACGACTCCGAGTTCGAGATCGGCCAGTCCGGGCTGATCGGCAACGTCGCCACCGCTGAGGCGTTCGCGGCGTGCGACGTGCTGTTCCTCGTCGGCACCGACTTCCCGTACCGGAACTTCTACCCCGAGGGGAAGACCGTCATCCAGCTCGACCTGCGCGGGCGGCACATCGGGCGTCGTACGCCGGTGCAGCACGCACTGGTCGGCGACACCGGCCTCACCCTCGACGCGCTGCTGCCGCTGCTGAAGAAGAAGCGCAAGCGCACCCACCTCAAGGCCGCCCGCAAGACCTACCAGACCTGGCAGACGCTCCAGTCGCACCTGACCGACCCGTCGTACGACCACAAGGTGCGGGGGATCCTGCGCCGCAAGGTCGACAACCCCGACGTGCTGATCCGGCCGGAGCTGCTGGCCGAGCGGGTCAACGCGCACGCCACCGACGACGCGCTCTTCACCTCCGACACCGGCATGTCGACGGTGTGGCTCTCGCGCTTCGTGCGGATGACCGGCGGGCGGCGGCTGTTCGGCTCCTACAACCTCGGCTCGATGGCCAACGCCATGCCGCAGGCGCTGGGACTGCAGGCGCTCGACCGCAAGCGGCAGGTGATCTCGTTCTCCGGTGACGGCGGGCTGACCATGCTGATGGGTGATCTGATCACGGCCGTCAGCCACGACCTGCCGATCAAGATCGTGCTCTTCGACAACGGCCGGCTGGGCATGGTGAAGTTCGAGATGGAGCAGGCCGGGCTGGCCGAGTTCGGCACCGTGCTGCACAACCCGGACTTCGCCAAGCTGGCCGAGGCGATCGGGATGAAGGGGATCCGGGTCACCGACCCGAAGAAGGTCGACGCCGCGGTCAAGGAGGCCCTCGCCCACCCCGGACCGGTGCTGCTCGACGTGGTCACCAACCCCGAGGAGATCTCGATCCCGAGCGTGCCGACCCTCGAGGAGGGCTGGGGCTTCGCGATCGCCAAGACCAAGGAGTTCCTGGTCAGCCCGGAGTAGGGCAGGCCGACCCATCGGGTGTCTCCGGATCGAGGGCGGACGGCTCGTGGGGGAGGATGAACCATGGCCGAACCAGTCGCGGAGGCGCGTGAGCGCGAGCGGGACCTCGATCGCTTCCTGACCTTCGTGGACGCGATCGTCGCGATCGCGATCACGCTCCTGGTCCTGCCGCTGGTCGATGTGATCGACGACCTCGGTGAGGGGTCGGTGACGGCTCTTCTGCGAGCGCACCAGGCGGAGTTCTGGTCGTTCCTGCTCAGTTTCGCGGTCATCGCCCGGCTGTGGCTGGTGCAGCGCCGAGCTGTCACTCACCTGACGCGGCTGGACTCGCAGGTCGTGTGGCTGCTGCTGTTGTGGACCCTGACCATCGTGTTCCTGCCGTTCCCGACCGCACTGGTGGCGCACACCTCCGACCAGGTCGTCACGAAGGCCCTCTACATCGGCACGGTCCTGCTGAGCATGGTGACTCTCGCCCTGGCCGAGCTGGTCATCGTGCGGCGCCCCGAGATCACCGACGGTCTGGAACCGCCGCCGCTGAGAGGATCGGTGGTCAACGTGGGACTGCTGGCGCTCGCGCTGGTGCTCGCCCTGGTGTTCCCGGTGACCAGCTACTACCCGTTGTTGCTGCTCGCCGCCGACAACCAGGTCGACGCCGTCCTGCATCGGGTGTCGCGCCGCTACCGCTCAGCCCGTTCCTGAGCTCTCGTTTCGTCCCGTGCGGGACCGCGTGGGAGGATCAACACCCCTGTCTACGCCTGCAGAAAGCCATCCGTGACCCAGAACTCCGCCGCGCCCGCACCGGGTCGTACCGACCCGGCAGTGATCCGGAACTTCTGCATCATCGCCCACATCGACCACGGCAAGTCGACCCTGGCCGACCGGATGCTTCAGCTGACCGGGGTGGTCGACGAGCGCGCGGCACGGGCGCAGTACCTCGACCGGATGGACATCGAGCGCGAGCGTGGGATCACCATCAAGTCCCAGGCCGTGCGGATGCCCTGGACGGTCAGCGACGACAACGCGGCCTCGGCCGAGCCGGGCACCTACGTGCTCAACATGATCGACACCCCCGGCCACGTCGACTTCACCTACGAGGTCTCACGCTCGCTCGAGGCGTGTGAGACCGCCGTGCTCCTGGTCGACGCGGCGCAGGGGATCGAGGCGCAGACCCTGGCCAACCTGTACCTCGCCATCGGCGCCGACCTGCACATCATCCCGGTGCTCAACAAGATCGATCTGCCCTCCGCCCAGCCCGAGAAGTACGCCGCCGAGCTGGCCGGGATCATCGGCTGCGACGTCTCCGACGTGCTCCAGGTCTCGGCCAAGACCGGGCTCGGCGTGCAGCACCTGCTCGACGAGATCGTGGCCCAGACCGCGGCGCCCGTGGGCGACCCCGACGCGCCGCCCCGTGCGCTGATCTTCGACTCCGTCTACGACACCTACCGCGGCGTGGTCACCTACGTCCGGGTCGTCGACGGCAAGCTCTCGCACCGCGACCGGATCAAGATGATGTCGACCGGTGCGGTGCACGAGATGCTCGAGGTCGGCGTGATCAGTCCCGAGCCGGTCAAGGCCGGCGACCTCGGGGTCGGTGAGGTCGGCTACCTGATCACCGGGGTGAAGGACGTCCGTCAGTCCCGCGTCGGTGACACCGTGACCAGCCAGCACCACGGGGCGAGCAAGGCGCTGGGCGGCTACAAGCACCCCAACCCGATGGTCTACTCCGGGCTGTACCCGATCGACGGCGACCAGTACCCGTTGCTGCGTGACGCCCTCGAGCGACTCCAGCTCAACGACGCCGCGCTGGCCTACGAGCCGGAGACCTCGGGTGCGCTCGGGTTCGGCTTCCGGTGCGGCTTCCTCGGCCTGCTGCACATGGAGATCGTCCGTGAGCGGCTCGAGCGGGAGTTCGACCTGTCGCTGATCTCGACCGCGCCCAACGTGGTCTACAACGTGGCGATGGAGGACGGCTCCGAGATCGAGGTGACCAACCCGAGCGAGTACCCCGGCGGGGGCAAGATCGCCGAGGTCCGCGAGCCGATCGTCAAGGCGACCATCCTCTCGCCGAGCGACTACATCGGCACGATCATGGAGCTGTGCCAGTCCAAGCGGGGCCAGCTCGAGGGGATGGACTACATCTCGGCCGACCGCGTCGAGATGCGCTACACCCTGCCTCTCGGAGAGATCGTCTTCGACTTCTTCGACGCGCTCAAGTCGCGGACCAAGGGCTACGCCTCGCTCGACTACGAGCCCACCGGTGATCAGGCCGCCGACCTGGTCAAGGTCGACATCCTGCTCCAGGGCGAGACGGTCGACGCCTTCAGCGCGATCGTGCACCGCGACGCGGCGTACGGCTATGGCGTGATGCTGGCCGGCAAGCTGCGCGAGCTGATCCCGCGTCAGCAGTTCGAGGTGCCGATCCAGGCGGCCATCGGTGCACGGGTGATCGCGCGCGAGACGATCCGCGCGATCCGCAAGGACGTGCTGGCCAAGTGCTACGGCGGTGACATCACCCGCAAGCGCAAGCTGCTGGAGAAGCAGAAGGAGGGCAAGAAGCGGATGAAGATGGTCGGCCGCGTCGAGGTCCCCCAGGAGGCGTTCGTCGCGGCCCTCTCCACCACCGGGCCGGTGGGGGACAAGGCCAAGAAGTAGCGTTCGTAGCCGGGCTGTCACGAGTCGCCTCGACGCCCACGGCTCACGCTGCGCCGGACCAGGCCTCGGGCGTTGTGACATTCCGGCTACGACAGGATGGGCGACGATGCAGCTCCCCACCACCTTCACCGCCGCCTACGGTCGCAGCGACTCCTGGGCACGCTGGCTCGAAGGGCTGCCGCGTCTGGTCGACGAGCTGGTCGAGGAATGGGCGCTGAGCCCCGACGGCCCACCCACCCACGGGTACGGCGCCCTCGTCGTCCCGGTGCGGACCACGGGTGGTCGCCCCGCGGTGCTCAAGGTCGGCTGGCCGCACCCCGAGGCCGAGCACGAGCACCTCGCACTGAAGCGCTGGGCCGGGGACGGTGCGGTCGAGCTGCTGCGGGCCGACCCGAAGCGGTTCGCGCTGCTGCTCGAGCGGCTGCACCCGGAGGACCTGAGCGACCTCTGGGACGTCGAGGCCTGTGCGGTCGTCGCCGGCTTCTACTCCCGGTTGCACGTGCCGGCACTGCCGCAGCTGCGCACCCTCTCGTCGTACGTCGAGGGGTGGACGCGTGACCTGGCCGCCCTGCCGGTGTCGGCCCCGGTCCCGCACCGGCTGGTGCAGCAGGCGGTCTCCATCGGGCGGGGCTTCGTGGGCGACGGCGCCACCGACGGGAGCGTGATCCACGGCGACCTGCACTACGAGAACGTCCTCGGCGCTGACCGGGAGCCGTGGCTGGTGATCGACCCGAAGCCGGTGTCCGGGGACCCGCACTACGAGGTCGCCCCGCTGCTGTTCAACCGGTTCGAGGAGCTGGCCGGGGACGTGCGCCGAGGCACGCGCGCGCGCTTCCACGCCGTGGTCGACGCGGCCGGTCTCGACGAGGACCGCGCCCGGGACTGGGTGGTGTTCCGAGTGCTGTGCAACGCCATGTGGGGACTGGTCAAGGCCGACGACCCGGGGCCGCACGAGGACCTGACGATGTGCGTGGCCCTGGCCAAGGCGGTCCAGGAGTGAGCCCGACCCGCTACCGGTCCGCCGAGGAGGACAGTGCCCGCTGGCTCACGTTCCCCTTCCGTCGCGGTGACGTCGTGATCAGCACGCGCTCGAAGAGCGGCACGACCTGGATGCAGCAGATCTGCGTCTCGCTGGTGCTGGGCACGGCGCAGCTCCCGGCCGGCCTGGCGGAGATCTCACCCTGGATCGACTGGCTGGTCGAGCCGTACGACGCGATCCTGGCCCGGCTCGAGGCTCAGACCGCGCGCCGCGTCGTCAAGACCCACACCCCGCTCGACGGGGTCGTGCTCGACCCTCGCGCGACGTACCTCGTGGTCGCGCGGCACCCGCTCGACCTGGCCGTCTCGCTGTACCACCAGGGCGAGAACCTCGACCGGGAGCGGATCCAGGAGCTGACCGGGATCGCGCCGCCCCCGGCCCGTCCGCCATTGCGCGAGTGGCTGCTGCGCTGGATCGCGCGCGAGGTCGATCCGCACGACGCCATGGACTCGCTGCCGGGCGTCATGCACCACCTGTGCGACGCCTGGGCCCGACGCGGCGAGCCGAACGTGCACCTGGTCCACTACGCCGACCTGCTGGGCGATCTCGAGGCTCAGATGCGGCGGATCGCCGATGTCCTCGGGGTCGACGTGGACACCGGGGACTGGCCGGCCCTGGTGGAGGCGGCGAGCTTCGACGCGATGCGCGCGGATGCGGAGCAGCGTGCCCCCGACCGCTCCGGGGTGCTGAAGGACCCCGCGGCGTTCTTCCGGCGGGGCCGGTCGGGCGACGGGTCCACGGCGCTCACGTCGACCGAGCGGGCGGAGTACGAGCGGCGCGTGGCCGGCCTCGCCCCGCCCGACCTGCTGGACTGGCTGCACCGCTGACCAGACCTGCCGTGCGTCTGCGACGCCTCGGTGCCTTTCCGGCGTCGGTCTGCGACGCCTCGGCTACAGGTAGCGGATCAACAGGTAGGGGACGGCGAAGAGCGCGGAGAAGGCGGTGACGACGATCCCGTACTTGGTGAACCTCCAGAAGCTGATCGGGGTGCCGTAGCGCTTGGCCATGCCCAGCACGACCACGTTGGCGCTGGCCCCGACGGCGGTGGCGTTTCCGCCGAAGTCCGCACCGATGGCGAGTGCCCACCACAGCACCGCCCCGTGGGCGTCGGGCACGTCGCCCTGGAGGCTGGCGACGACGGGGGCCATGGTGGCGACGTAAGGGATGTTGTCGACGACCCCGGAGAGCACCATCGAGGCCAGCACCAGCAGGACGACGCTCACCGTCAGGTTGCCACCCGTGACGTCGGCCAGGGACTGGGCGAACTCGGCGATCAGCCCGGTCTCCACGAGGGCGCCGACCATCACGAACAGCGCCATGAAGAAGACCAGCGTCTCCCACTCCACGTCGGCCAGGGCGTCCTCGACGGTGACGGAGGAGACCAGCACGAGCAGGCCGGCGCCGAGCAGGGCGACGACCGACGGCTCGAAGTCGACGACGGAGTGCAGCACGAAGCCGGCCATCACCAGGACCAGCACGACCAGGCTGATCACCAACAGCTTCCGGTCCCGGATCGCCTCCCGCTCCGAGAGCGCCATCACTTCGGCCACCCGCTCCGGGTCGTAGGTGAACGACTTGCGGAACAGCACCCGGCACAGCCCGATCAGCACGACCGTCATGAAGATCGAGAACGGTGCCATGTTGACGACGAAGTCGTTGAAGCTCAGCCCCGAGCGGCTGGCGATCACGATGTTGGGCGGGTCCCCGATCAGCGTGGCCGCGCCGCCGATGTTGGAGGCCAGCACCTCGGCGATCAGGAACGGTACGACGTCGAGGTTCAGCCGCTCGCAGACCAGGAAGGTCACGGGGGCGATCAGCAGCACCGTGGTGACGTTGTCGAGCAGGGCCGAGGCGACCGCGGTGATCACCACCAGCAGCACGAGCACCGCGAACGGACGCCCACGGGCCCGCTTGGCGGCATAGATCGCCATGGCCTCGAACAGGCCGGTCTGCTTGAGCACGCCGACGATGACCATCATCGCGAAGAGCAGGAAGATGACGTTCCAGTCGATCCCCGACTCGGGGGAGTAGAAGGCGGCGTCGCCGTCGGTGAAGCCGAGGGCGAGCATCAGCGCGGCGCCGCCCAGGGCGGCGGCGACGCGGTTGACCTTCTCGGTGGCGATCAGGGTGTAGGCCCCGAGGAAGATCACCAGGGCGAGGATGTGGGTGGTGGTCACAGGTTCTGGCTCACGGGTCGGCGCTCACGTCTCTGGGCTGGCGGGGCGGGCTCGGGTGGTCAGGTCGGGTGGACGGTGACTCGGTGGCTCACGGGATCAGCATGGAGACCAGTCGGCTGGCGGTGATGGCACCGAGCATCGCCCCGCTGGCGTCCCCGGGCCCGGCGTCGTCGGCGACGACCAGCAGCGGGGTGCGCAGGCGCCCCATCAGGGCAGCGCACTCGACGACCGTGGCAGCGGCGTCGACGACCGGCAGCTCGGTACGCCGGTCCTTGTCCGGCAGCAGCTCACGCACCGTGGTGCCGGTGAGCCGCTCGAGACAGCGGTCGGCGCTCGCCTCGTCGTACAGCCGGGCCAGCGACGGGTCCTCCTGCAGGTAGCGCGGGATCAGGAAGCTCAGCACCGCATAGCCGGGCAGCACCGTGTAGGGACGGCCGTCGTGCAGCACCACCAGGGCGGGGTGGCGCTCGCCGCCGATCATCCGGGCCGCGTCGAGGGCAGGCGTGTGCAGCTCGACCGTCGGATAGTCCTCCATCAGGTCGGATGCGTGCATCGGGACAGCGTAGGGGGGCGGACCCAGCGAGCCAGACCATCCGGCCGGGAGGGGGTGGGCTCAGACGCCGAGGGCCTCGTCCGCGACGCTCGCGGCCACGCTGAGCAGGGTGCCGTCGGCGCCGTCGGCACCCATCAGCATCGCCCCGACGGAGGCGGAGGAGTCCGGCACGGGAGCGGGCACCGAGAGGGACGGTAGCCCGGTGAGGTTCGCGACGACCGTCCAGCAGTCCGTGTACGGCGCGGCCATCGGGTCGGCGAGGTCCTCCGGGCTGATCGAGCCGAACAGCAGCGGCGCGGTGGTCGGCATGGTGGGGGAGACCAGCACCGGTGCCACCGCCAGCGCCGCCCGCGCCTGGGCGCAGAGCCGCTCGCGCACCGCGTGCGCGTCGGCCAGGGCGACGTCGTCGGCGAGGACCTCTCTCGCCACCTCGTGCCGACGTAGGACCTCCTCGCCGGCGCGACCGGTCGCCAGCCACGGGGCCAACCAGTCCAGCGCGGCGACGGAGGTCAGGCGCATGTAGGCCTCGAGGGCGGCCGGCGCGTCCGGCATCGACACGGACACGACCTCGACGCCGAGGGCCTCCAGCCGGGCCGTCCAGGCGGCGAACGCCGCGAGCACCTCGGCCCGGTTGCGTGGCCCGGCGAGCTCCTCGATCACGGCCACGCGCCGGACGGCCGGGAGCGGCGTCAGGGTCCGCCCGGACATCACCTCCAGCAGCACAGCGGCGTCGGGCACGGTGCGGGCCAACGGTCCCGCGCGATCGAGATCGGGGGCGAAGGGCAGCATCCCGTCCATCGGCACGAGCCCAGGGCTCGGAGCCATCCCGACCACCCCGCACTGCGACGCCGGCTCGCGGATGGAGCCGCCCGTGTCGGTGCCGACCGAGAGGGTGGCCAGGCTCGCGCCCACCGCGGCTGCGCTGCCCCCGCTGCTCCCGCCGGGACTGCGACGCGGGTCGTGCGGGTTGCGGGTCGGACCGTAGGCCGAGGTCTGCGTCGAGGCCCCCATCGCGAGCTCGTCCATGTTCCCCCGGCCGAGCAGCACGGCTCCGGCCGCACGCAGCCGGCGCACGACGAGGGCATCGGCGGCCGCCGGCACCCCGGCGTGGGCCCGGGAGCCGGCGGCCGTGACCTGACCGGCGACGTCGATGTTGTCCTTGACCACGAAGGGCACTCCCGCCAGCGGGAGCCCGCGCGGGTCGGCGTCGACCCGCGCGGCATCGGCCAGCGTCGCGGTCTCGTCGGCGTGCACGACGGCGTTGCCGGCGTCGGTCGCGAGCCGGGCGAGCTGGGCGCGGGCGATGTCCACCGCCGTGAGCGAGCCGTCCCGCACAGCGCTCGCCACGTCGTGCGCGGACAGGCGCGCGAGGTCCTGCACGCCACCGGAGGTGTTCATGGTGCAAGCGTGGCAGGCAGGCTCAGGCCGTGGCGAAACGACCCAGCACGCGCTCGGCCCGGATGCCGCCCAGCGCGCCGGCGAAGATCCGCTGGTAGCCGAGCTCCTCGCGGGTCCGGGCCGATGGCAGACCGGGGACGGCCAGCGTCTCCCAGTCGGTCTCCGGCACCAGGCGCTCGGCCTGACGGGCCATCACGTCGGACGTGCCGGAGCCGTCGCCGAACTGCGCCTTGCGGCGCCACAGGATCGACTCGGGCAGCCAGCCGGCGAAGGCCTCGCGCAGCAGCGCCTTCTCCTGCGCCTGCTCCTGACCGTCCTCGCCGAGCAGCTTCCACTCCATCGGGATCCGCTGGGCCAGGGCCAGCAGGTCGCGGGAGAGGAACGGCACGCGCGCCTCCAGCCCGAAGGCCATCGTCACCCGGTCGCAGCGCTGCAGGTTGAGGTGGTGCAGGGTGTCGACCCCGTCGGCGAGGGCCGTGGCGAGCTCGGTCACGTCCATGTCGCGGAAGTGGTGGTAGCCGGCGAACAGCTCGTCGGCCCCCTCACCGGTCAGCACCACCTTGACGTGGCGGGCCGCGAGCTCGGAGAGCAGGTAGTTCGGCACCGCGCTGCGCACCAGCGACGGCTCGAAGCTCTCGATCGAGCGCACCACGTCGGGCAGGGCGTCGACCACGTCGTCGTCGGTGTAGATCTTCTCGTGGTGCACCAGCCCGAGGTGGTCGGCGACGACCTGGGCGGCCACGAGGTCGGCGCTGCCCGCTGTACCGGCGGCGAAGGAGTGCACCGCTGGCCCCGGGACTCGGCCAGCCGGGCCAGGATCGCGGCGACGATGCTGGAGTCGAGGCCACCGGAGAGGAACACCCCGACCGGGACGTCGGCCATGGTCCGCTCGCGCACCGCCCGCACCAGGGTGTCACGGACGTCCGCGCGCGCCTCCTCCCGGACGGTGTACGCCGCCTGCGCAGGCGCCTCGACCCCCAACGGGTCGGTGCGCAGGTCGACGAAGGCGTGCAGCCCCCCGGCGGGGCCGGCCCCGCTGGTCCAGTGGTGCCCGGGTGGGAACTCCTCGACGTACGGGCGGACCTGCGGGGGGGAACGCCGCGAGCTCGCGAGGCGGCCAGCAGCCGGTCGTCGTACCGCGCCCAGTAGAGCGGCTTGACACCGAGCGGGTCGCGGGCGAGGACCACGTCGCCACTGCGGGTCGCGGCGGCGAAGGCGTACATCCCGCGCATGTCGTGGATCCCGTCGGTGCCCAGCAGCTGCACCACACGCAGCACGATCTCGGAGTCGGAGTCGGTGCTGAAGTCGCCGCCGAGACGCTCGCGCAGGTCGGCGTGGTTGTAGATCTCGCCGTTGGCGACCACCCAGCGCTCACCATCAGGACTGCGCAGGGGCTGCTCGCCACCGTCGAGGTCGACGATCGCCAGCCGCGTGTGGCCCAACCAGGTCGGCCCGACCTGCCGCGTGCCGGAGCCGTCAGGCCCCCGGTGGTGCAGCCTCGTGAGCATGTCCTCGCCGAGGGCGCTGCCGGCGAGCAGCCGGTCCCGGTCGGGGTGCTCGGTCAGGTCGTGGACGACTGCGATCCCGCACATGTCTCCCAGCCAACCACGTCGCTGCTGGTGCTGGGCCGTCGAGTGCCGGGCAGTGCGGCCAAGGGCACGGTGAGGCGCGGGAGCAGCACCTGCACCAGGGGTCCGATAGCCACGGCGTAGAGCACGGTGCCGATCCCGAACCGACCACCGAGCAGCACCCCGATCACCACGACGCTCACCTCGATCCCGGTGCGGACCAGGCGCACCGAGACCCCGGTGCGCCGGTGCAACCCGGTCATCAGCCCGTCCCGGGTGCCCGGGCCGAGACCGGCGCCGATGTACACCGCGGTGGCCACGGCGTTGCCGAGCACGCCGACCACCAGCATCGGCACCTGCGCCACGAGGTGCTCGGGTGCCGGGACCAGAGCCAGCGTGACGTCGGCGCTGACGCCGACCCACAGCGCGTTGGCCACCGTGCCGAGGCCAGGCACCTGGCGCAGCGGCAGCCAGAGCAGCAGCACGACGACGCTGACCACGATGATCACCGTGCCGATGCTGAGCGGGGTGTGCCGCGCAACGCCCTGGTGCAGCACGTCCCAGGGCGAGTTGCCGAGCCCGGCGCGGATGATCAGGGCCAGGGTGGCGCCGTAGGCCGTGAGACCCAGCGCCAGCACCAGCAGCCGACGCGGGAGGCGACCGGCGCGGAGCTGGGCGAGCGGGCCGAGGTCGGGGGAGGCGGCGGTGGTCATGACGTCAGCCAAGCGGCAAAGTGGCCTTCTCCGAAAGAGCCAATCGTGCGAGAGTGGTCCGGTGCCCGTCGCGCTGATCGCCGCTGCCAGGGTCGCCGCTCTGGTCGGTGACTTCGACCGCTCGCCCGCGTACGCCGGCCTGGCCGGTGCGCTGCGTCAGCTCGTGGCCGACGGCCGGGTGCCGGTCGGGGTGCGCCTGCCGAGCGAGCGGGACCTGACCGAGGCGCTCGGGGTCAGCCGGACCACGGTGACCCGGGCCTACGACCTGCTCCGCGAGGAGCGCTACCTCGAGTCCCGACAGGGCTCGGGCAGCGTGACCCGGTTGCCTGTCTCGCGACACGGTCGCACCGATCACGTGCTGATCCCGCGCGGCAGCGACGAGGACAGCATCGACCTCACCATCGCCACCTGCGCGGCGCCGCCGGGGACGGCCGCCGCCTACGCGCGGGCGGTCGAGGCCCTGCCGGCGTACCTCAGCGGGACCGGCTACTACCCGACCGGCCTGCCCGCCCTGCGTGAGGCACTGGCCCGCCGCTTCGACGCGCGTGGCCTGCCGACCCGGCCTGAGCAGCTGCTCGTGGTTCCGGGGGCGCTGGCGGGCGTGGCCGTCGCGGCCCAGGCGCTGCTCGGCGTGGGGGACCGGGTGGTGACGGAGACCCCGACGTACCCGAACTCGATCCTGACCCTGCAGCGGCGGGGGGCCCGGCTGGTGCCCAGCGCGGTGGATCCCGAGCACGGCTGGGACGTCGACCACCTCTCCGCCGTGCTGCCGGGCGCCCGAGCGGCGTACCTCGTCGCCGACTTCCACAACCCGACCGGGACGTTGATGGACCCCGACCAGCGGGTCCGCATCGGGGCGGTCCTGGAACGGTCCGGCACCGATCTCGTCGTGGACGAGTCGCTGGTCGACCTGAATCTCGACGGGGTCGCCATGCCGGCCCCGCTCGGGGCCTTCGCCGCCTCGGCGTGGACGGTGGGCAGCGCCAGCAAGGCGTTCTGGGGTGGTCTGCGGATCGGGTGGCTGCGGGTGCCCGAGGGCCAGGTCGACCGGGCCGTGACGGCTCGCACCAGCCTCGACCTGGCCTGCGCGCCGTTGGAGCAGCTGGCCCTGCTGGACCTGCTCGACCGGGAGGAGGAGCTGCTGCGCGAGCGGTGCCACCAGCTGCGCCTCCAGCGCGATGCACTGGTCTCGGCGCTGCGCGAGGCGCTGCCCGAGTGGCGGCTGCGGGTGCCGCAGGGCGGGCTCTTCCTGTGGTGCCAGCTGCCGGCGCCGCTGTCGACCACGCTGGCCGAGGCTGCCGAGGCGCACAACCTGTACCTCACGGCGGGGCGGGCGTTCACCCCGACCGGTGGCCTCGAGCACCGGCTCCGGCTGCCCTTCACGCTGGCGCCGGACCGAGTCCACGAGGCGGTACGCCGCCTGGCCCTGGCCTGGACGGACGCGCTCGAGCGCGGACCGGCGAGCAGGCGCCGGTCGGAGACGCGTCGCCCGGTCGTCGCCTGAGCCCGGATGAGGGCACAGGAGCCTCAGACCGTGATCTCGCCCATCTCCCCCCAGCCGTCGCCCTCCACCTGGCGGCTGATGATCTGCGGGGTCGCGGTGAGGTACTGGCCGAGCTCGCCGGTCGCCTTCTTGAAGTGGTCTCTGTTGACGTGCGGGCCGGCGCCGTCGTCGGTGAACGCCTCCACCAGCACGTACTGCGAGGGATCCTCGACGTTGCGCGACCACTCGAACCACAGGTTGCCGGGCTCGGCCCGGGTCGCCCGGGTGAACTCGTCGACCAGGTCCATCCACTGCTCGGTGAACTCCGCCTTCGGCTGCCACTTGACCACGATGAAGTACATGGCCCCAGACAATCACGGTTGCGGGCCCCGGGCACACGGGGAGAATGGCCTGATGGCCTAGGTCCGCACCGTCAGCGTCGGTACGCCGGTCGAGGCGGCGTACGCCACGATCGGGCGCTCGGCGATCGACAAGCGCCGGTCGCCGGGCAGGTGCACGTGCATGCGCTGGGGCTCGACGGCGACCAGGTGGGTGATCCGCGCCACCACGGCGGGGCGGACCAGGCGGTGCTACGCCTACGCCCGCGAGGACCTCGACTGGTGGGAGACCGAGCTGGGTGCGCCGATCCCCGACGGTGGGTTCGGGGAGAACCTGACCACGCAGGACATCGACGTCAACGCCGCCGAGATCGGCGAGCGCTGGCGGATCGGCGAGGCGCTGCTGGAGGTCCGCTCGATCCGGATCCCGTGCGCGACCTTCCGCGGCTGGCAGGGACGCAACGGCTTCGACACCACCTCGTGGCAGAAGCGGTTCACCGCCGCTGCGCGGCCGGGCCCGTACCTTCGGGTGCTCGGCGAGGGTCCGCTGGCTGCCGGCGACGAGATCGAGGTCGTCCACCGCCCGGGACACGGCGTCACCGTGGCCACGATGTTCCGCGCCTGCACCGGCGAATTCCACCTGCTGCCGGACCTGCTCCGCGTCGACGACCTGGTGCCGGAGGCCCGTCGGCGGGCCGAGAAGTACCTGGCGTCGCCCACCGTCACCGCAGCAGCGGCACCTCACCGGGTTTCGAGACGGCGCTGACGCGCCTCCTCAACCACCGTGATCCTCGCGGGGCCGAAGAGTCACGGATCCCCGCGATCGTCGAGGCGGCCAGGTTCCCCCGCGCTGGTCGAGGATCGACGGGTCCGCACGGTGGTTGAGGGCGAGACCCGGTGAAGGCTGAGCGAAGTCCTGTCTCGAAACCTCGGGTGCTGCCGGCCCGGGGTTCTGGATGCGGCGGCGGGCTGGTTCCACGGGTCGGCTACTGTTGGGTAGCACGAGTGATCTACGTTACGACCGACATCTTGGCCATCGCTTCGGCGCCCCCAGCTGCAGGAGAGCACCATGCCCGGCCCCCAGGACTACGACCAGTCCGCCATCGACAACCGTCCGGCCAACGTCGCCGCCCAGTTCCTGGAGCGGGTGCGGACCTCGCCCGACCGGGAGGCCTACCGCTACCCGGTGGGGCGAGGCACGAGTGGAGGTCGCAGACCTGGCGGCAGACCGGGGAGCGGGTGCGCCGCCTCGCGGCCGGACTGCTGGCGCTCGGCCTCGAGCCGGGAGGAGCGGGTCGGGATCGCGTCCGGCACCCGCTACGAGTGGATCCTCTCCGACCTGTCGATCATGTGCGCCGGTGGCGCGACGACGACGGTCTACCCGTCGACCAACGCCGAGGACACGGCGTACATCCTGGCCGACTCGGGCTGCCGGTTCGTCTACGCCGAGGACGACGAGCAGATCGAGAAGCTGCGCGAGCACCGCGCCGAGCTGGGCGGGATCGAGAAGGTGATCACCTACGACGGCCGGCACCGACGGCGACTGGGTGATCTCGCATGGACGACCTCGCCGAGCTGGGTGAGCAGCGGATCGCCGAGCAGCCCGACGAGCTCGACACGATCGCGGCCGAGATCGCCCCGGAGGCCCTGGCCACCCTGATCTACACCTCCGGCACGACCGGTCGGCCCAAGGGGGTGCGGCTGCGGCACGACTCGTGGACCTACGAGGGCGCGGTGATCCAGGCCTACGGGATCCTCACCCTCGACGACCTGCAGTTCCTCTGGCTGCCGATGGCGCACTCGTTCGGCAAGGTGCTGCTGACCTCGCAGCTGGCGATCGGCTTCCCGACGGCGGTCGACGGCCGGGTCGACAAGATCATCGACAACCTGGGCGTGGTGAAGCCGACCTTCATGGGCGCGGCCCCGCGGATCTTCGAGAAGGCGCACGGCCGGATCCAGACCATGCAGGCGGCCGAGGGCGGGGTGAAGGAGAAGATCTTCCGCTGGGCGTTCACGGTCGGGCTGAAACGGCGCCGAGCTGGTCCAGTCGGGCCGGACGGTGCCGCTGCCGCTCGGCCGCGCAGCACGCGGTCGCCGACCGGCTGGTCTTCGCCAAGGTCCGCGAGCGCTTCGGCGGCCGGGTGCGCTTCTTCATCTCCGGTGCCGCTGCGCTGAACCAGGAGATCGCGGAGTGGTTCAACGCCGCCGGCATCGTGATCCTCGAGGGCTACGGCCTGACCGAGACCTCCGCCGGGTGCCTTCGTGAACCACCCGGAGAAGTACAAGTTCGGCACCGTCGGTCCGTGCTTCCCCGGCGAGGAGGTGAAGATCGCCGAGGACGGTGAGGTGCTGATCAAGGGCCCGAACCTGATGGAGGGCTACCACAACCTGCCCGAGGAGACGGCCGAGGCGCTGCAGGACGGCTGGCTGCACACCGGCGACATCGGCGAGCTCGACGCCGACGGGTACCTCAAGATCACCGATCGCAAGAAGGACCTGTTCAAGACCTCGGGCGGCAAGTACATCGCGCCCTCCGCGATCGAGTCGCAGTTCAAGGCGATCTGCCCCTACGCCAGCCAGTTCCTCGTGCACGGCAACGAGCGCAACTTCTGCACGGCGCTGATCACCCTCGATCCCGACGAGATGGCCGACTGGGCCGAGCAGAACGGCCTGGCCGGCAGGTCCTACGCGGAGGTGGTCGCCTCCCCGGCCTGCCAGGAGATGGTCGACGGGTACGTCGAGCAGCTCAACGCGCGGCTGAACCGCTGGGAGACGATCAAGAAGTGGATCCTGCTCGACCACGACCTCTCGATCGAGTCCGGCGAGCTGACGCCCTCGATGAAGGTCAAGCGCAAGGTCGTCGAGGGCAACTACAAGTCCGAGATCGACGCGCTGTACGGCTGAACGGGTGTCTCGACGGGGATCAGCTGGCGGTTCGACGGATCGCGGTCTTCTAGGCTGGACGGGTGCCGTCAACGCTTCCCGAGGGCGACCCCGTCCCGCAGGACGGGTCGCTGCCCGCAGCGGCGCTGGCCGAGGTCGGTGACCGCCCGCTGGGCATCTACGTCCACGTGCCGTTCTGCTCGGTCCGCTGCGGCTACTGCGACTTCAACACCTACACCGCCGCCGAGCTGGGTGGTGGCGGTGACCGGGCGTCGTACGCCGAGCGTGCGGTGGCCGAGGTCCGGCTGGCCCGCCGGGTGCTCGGCGACGCCGCACCGCCGGTCTCGACGGTCTTCTTCGGCGGGGGTACGCCGACCCTGCTGCCGCCGGACGACCTGGTGTCCGTGCTCGACGCCGTCCGTGCCGAGTTCGGGCTGGTCGAGGGGGCCGAGGTCACCACGGAGTCCAACCCCGACTCGGTCGGGCCCGAGGACCTGGCCCGGCTGGCCGAGGGCGGGTTCGACCGGATCTCGTTCGGCATGCAGTCGGCCGTGCCCGCAGTGCTGGCCACCCTGGACCGCACGCACGACCCGGCGCGGGTGCCGCAGGTGGTGCGGTGGGCGCGCGAGGCCGGGATCCGCCAGGTCAGCCTGGACCTGATCTACGGCACGCCGGGGGAGTCGCTCGATCAGTGGCGACGATCGCTGGAGGCGGCACTGGCGTGCGCCCCCGACCACGTGTCGGCGTACTCCCTGATCGTCGAGGAGGGCACGGCGCTGGCGCGCCAGGTGCGCTCCGGGGTGCGTACCGATGCCGGACGACGACGACCTCGCCGACAAGTACGTCGTCGCCGACGACGCTCTGCGGGCCGCGGGACTGGGCTGGTACGAGGTGTCCAACTGGTCCACCGGCGAGCGCACCCGCTGCGAGCACAACCGGCTGTACTGGACCGGCGCACACTGGTGGGGCGTCGGACCCGGCGCCCACTCGCACGTCGGCGGGGTGCGCTGGTGGAACGTCAAGCACCCCACCGCCTACGCCGGCCGGATCGGCGCCGGTGACTCCCCGGCGTACGCCCGTGAGGTGCTGGGGGACCGGGACCGCTGGGTCGAGCGGGTGCTGCTGGAGGTGCGCCTCGGTGAGGGTCTCGACCCGAGCGTGCTCGAGCAGTCCGGCCGCGACGAGGTCGCGAGACTGGTCGAGGACAAGCTGGTCGAGCCCGGAGGGGACCGGGTCGTGCTGACCCGCACGGGAAGGCTGCTGGCCGACGCCGTCGTGCGCCGGTTGCTGCCCGACTAGGCTGCCGAACGACGGGCAGCTCGAAGGGTCTGAGCCCACCGGCCCGTTTGGAACCAGTCGGGGTAGCGGGCGACCCGTGTGGCGGTCCGGATCAGCCGGTGACGAAGTCGATCAGCTCCTCGACCCGGCCGAGGAAGGCCGGCTCCAGGTCGTTGAAGTCGCGCACGCCACCGAGGATGTGCTTCCAGGCCCGCGCGATGTCGGCCTGGTCGCGGTGCGGCCAGCCCCACGCCTGGCACACCCCCTTCTTCCACTCCAGGCTCCGGGGTACGACGGGCCAGGCGGACTTGTTGAACCGCTGCGGCTTCACCGCCTGCCACACGTCGACGTAGGGGTGTCCGGTGATCAGGACGTGCTTGCCCTCGGGGCTCTTCGCGACGGCCTGCGCGATCCGGCTCTCCTTCGAGCCCGGGACCAGGTGGTCGACGAGCACGCCGACCTTGCGCTCCGGGCCGGGGCGGAAGTCGCGCAGGTGTCCGGAGAGGTCGTCGACGCCCTCGAGGTACTCCACGACCACGCCCTCGATGCGCAGGTCGTCGCCCCAGACCTTCTCCACCAGCTCGGCGTCGTGCCGGCCCTCGACGAAGATCCGGCTGGCGCGGGCGACCCGTGCGCTGGTGCCGGGCACGGCGACCGACCCGGACGCCGTGCGCGTCGCAGCGCAGGGAGCGCTGCGGGTGGTCGGGGCGACCAGCGAGACCGGCACGCCCTCGAGCAGGAAGCCGGGGCCGAGGGGGAAGGTCCGCCGGCGCCGGTGCCGGTCCTCCAGGGTCACGGTGTCGAGGTCGCGCTCGACCTTGACGATCTCTCCGCACCAGTCGGTGGTGACCTCCTCGACGACGAGTCCGTGGTCGGCCACCGTCTCGACCGCGCGCCCCCGAGCGGGGGCGCGCCAGTCGGTGTTCATGACGTCGCTGCCGTAGCGGTCGGGAAAGCTCACCCGCCCACGGTAGGGCCGAGGAGCGCCTCGGGCGGGGAGCGACACCGAGGTCAGGAGGGCTCTTGACTCAAGAACAATCGCGATATATCGTAAACACATCGAGAGTCAGTCGTTTCTCTCGACATCACAGACAAGGAGGTGCCCTCATGGGACACCGCAATCATGGCACGGGTGGCCGACCCGACTTCGGCAAGTTCGGCTCGGGGTTCCCCTCGGGCGGTCCCGAGCGTCGTTCTCGGGGCGGGTTCGGCGGTCCGCCGCCGTGGCTGGTCGAGATGTTCGGCCCCGGCGGAGGCGGCTTCGAGCGTCGCGGACCGGGCGGTCATCGCCACGGTGGGCCCGGCGGCCGCGGGCCGCGGGCGCGTCGTGGTGACGTGCGGGCGGCGATCCTCGACGTCCTTGCCACCAACGCGGGGACCGAGGGTGCGCAGCCGCTCAACGGCTACGCGGTGATCCAGACGGTCGCCGAGCGCACCACGGGGGTCTGGAAGCCCAGCCCCGGATCGGTCTACCCGACGATCCAGCAGCTCGAGGACGAGGGCCTGGTCGTGACCGAGGCGGGTGAGGGCCGCAAGGTCCTGCGTCTGACCGAGGCCGGCACGGCGTACGTCGGGGAGCACCCCGAGGAGATGGCGGCCGTGTGGGCGCCCTTCGACGCGGACGCCGAGGAGTCGGAGTCGAGCGACCTCAAGCAGGTCATCGGCCAGACGATGTCGGCGGTCTGGCAGATCGCCTCGACCGGGACGTCCGGTCAGGTGGAGGAGGCGGCCACGGTGCTGGCCGAGACCCGCCGCAAGCTGTACACGATCCTGGCCGAGGGGGATCCTTCGTGAGGGTCCGGTAGACGCCTCCAGGGCGCCGGGACCGATCAGTCGGTAGCCGGCCCGCCAGGCCCGAGGGCCGGGTGGGCCGGCGCGCTCACGCTCTGACGAGACGGTGTGTCGGCTCAGACCCGTTGCTGGTGGGGGACCGCCACCTGGTGGTACAGCAGGGAGAGGCCGGCGGCGACCGGGATCGCGATGAGAGCGCCGACGACGCCGAGCAGGGTCCCCCCGGCCAGCACGGCCAGGATCGTCAGCACCGGCGGTATCTGCACGGCGCGGCTCATGATGCGAGGGCTGATCACGTAGGTCTCGAACAGGTGGTAGGCGATGTAGTAGGTGAGGACGACCAGGGCGTACACCCAGCCCTGCGTGAGCGCGACCAGCGTGATGATGGCGCCGCCGACCAGCGTCCCGAGGATCGGCACCAGCGCGAGGAGCCCGATGACGACTGCCAGCACGACGGCGTACGGAAGTCCGAGCAGGAGCAGGATCACGTAGGAGAAACCCGCGTTGAGGACCGCGACGCACGCTTGCCCGAGCAGGTAGCCGCCCACGCGGCGCGAGACCTCCTCGCCGAGGTACACCACGCGTGCACGGCGGCTGTGCGGGACCAGCCGGTAGGCGACGGCCTTCACCTTGGGCAGGGCCGCCACGAAGTACACGGTGAGCACGAACACCGTGAACGCCGCCACGACACCATCGGCCACGGCCTTGCCGGCCCCGAGGATGCCGCCGAAGATCGAGGTGATGGTCTTCTGGTCGATGCTGTCCCCGAGGTTGGGGATCACCTTGTCGCTGAAGTGCCAACGGGCGTTGAGCTGCATGACCCACGGGGTGTGCTGGACGTCCTCGGCGTAGCCGGGGGCATGTTGGACCAGGTCGCTGACCTGGTCCACGACCGGGGGGACGATCAGCCACGCGAGCAGGGCACAGAGAATCGCGACACCGCTCAGCACCACCAGCACGGCGTGCCCCCGGGACAGGCCCGCACGGACCAGCCGGTCGACGATCGGCTCCACCCCCAGCGCGATGAAGAGCGCGACGACGACGTAGAGCAGGATCGTGGAGAGCTCGACCAGGACCAGGACGATCCCGTAGCCGAGGAACGCGCCGAGCACGGCCAGGAGACCGACCAGGAACGGTGAGCGTCGGTTCAGCGGCGCACCGGGACTGGTCGCCGTCGGATCGTGGCGGGTGCCGCTCGGACCGTCGCCCAGCAGCAAGGCCACCTCCCGATCGGCCCGGTCGTAGTCACCGGCCACGTCACCGGCCGGAGAAGCGACCGGCACCGGACGCTGCGCCGAGGTCGAGGGGGTCGGGGAGGAGTCCCGGCCGGGTGACTCGGGTGACTCGGGTGACTCGGGTACAGCCGAACGACCGGGTGCCTGCCGTTGACGCCGGCGCCGGCCGGGCCAGACAGAGAAGACACCCATCAAGCCCTCGTACCCGTTCGCGACGCCGGTATTCAACCCGGATGTCGGCCGTGCGTGGGCGCCGCGAGCCGTTTTACGCCAGCGGCAGGTGCTTCGCCTCCCGCGGCAGCTCGGCGTAGCCCCGCCGCACGGCGGCGGCGAGGTGCTCGCGCGGGTAGGGCCACTCGCCGGCCGCCAGCGCCTCGCCGACGCCGACCCCCTGGGCGGCCAGGTCGCCGATCGTCCTGGCGACCACCTCGATGGCGGAGCGCTGGTCCTCGACGAAGTCACGTCCGACCGGGTTGCCGTGCCCGGGCACCACGACCGTGTCGGGACCGAGCAGCCCGACCACCAGCTCGAGCGAGAGCGGCCAGCTCATCGGGTAGCAGTCGTCGCCGAAGCCCGGCACGGCGTCGCGTGCGGCACTCTCCTCGACCAGGTCGCCCGCGATCAGCAGATCCGCGTCCTCCACGCGTAGCACCACGTCGCCCGAGGTGTGCCCGCGGCCCGGGTGGACCAGCTCGACCACGCGGTCGCCCAGGTCGACCACGCTGACGGAGGAGAACGTGGTGTCCGGCGGCGACTCGCGCGAGGCCAGCATCTCCTCGCGGTGCTCCTGGCCCTCGTCCGCGAGGCAGGCCGCCTTCACCTCGGCCACGTGCGCGGCGTACCCCTCGCCTGCTGCGTCGTGGGCGCGTACGGGCACGCCCGGGAACGCCGCGTTGCCCAGCACGTGGTCGAAGTGGCGGTGTGTGTTCACCACCTCGACCACCTCGCCGCGGAGGCGTTCGAGCTGCTCCCGGAGCCCGGCGGCGGCCCGTTCGGACCACAGGGTGTCCACCACGACGAGACCACGGGCGCCGCCGATCACCGTGGTGTTGACGTCGAACGGCTGGTGCCGGGCGAGCCAGATCCGGTCGGCGATCTCGGTGAGGGTTGCGTCACGAGAGAGCTCGCGCGGGAACGAGGGCGTCGGAGACATGATTTCCACGCTAGTACCCTTGGCACTCAGCAACCGCGAGTGCCAGGTCCGAGGTCCGGGTCCGGGAGGAGGATCATCGTGCAGGAGGAACGTCGTCTCGCCGTTCTGCGCGCGATCGTCCAGGACTACGTGCACACCCACGAGCCCGTCGGCTCGAAGGCGCTGGTCGAGCGGCACCGGCTCGGGGTCTCCCCGGCCACGATCCGCAACGACATGGCCGCGCTGGAGGACGAGGGCCTGATCGCGCAGCCGCACACGAGTGCGGGCCGGATCCCGACCGATGCCGGCTACCGGCTCTTCGTCGACCGGTTGAGTGCGATCAAGCCGATGTCGTCGGGGGAGAAGCGTGCCATCGAGTCCTTCCTGGACGGCGCGGTCGACCTGGACGACGTCGTCCGGCGCAGCGTGCGGCTGCTGGCCCAGCTCACCCAGCAGGTCGCGATCGTGCAGTACCCGACCCTGTCCGGCTCGACGGTGCGCCACGTCGAGCTGGTCGCCCTGGCGCCCACCCGCCTGCTCGCCGTGCTGATCCTCAGCACCGGGCGGGTCGAGCAGCGCCTGATCGAGGTGCCGGTGGACGCCGAGCCGAGCGAGGGCGAGCTGGCCGACCTGAGGACCCAGCTGATCCGGGTCAGCGTCGGCCAGCGCATCGTCGAGGCCGTGACCGCGTTGCTGACGCTCGATTCGCCGCTGCCGATCGCCCACCGGGTCGCAGAGACCCTGGCCGAGGCGATGAGCGACCACCGCCTCGACGAGCGGGTCGTGGTCGGGGGGACGGCCAACCTGACCCGGTTCGGGGACTCCTTCGACACCAGCCTCAAGCCGCTGCTGGAGGCGCTCGAGGAACACGTGGTACTGCTCAAGCTGTTGGGGGAGGCGAGCACCTCCTCGACCCTGACCGTACGCATCGGTGCCGAGGGGCCGTTGGAGGAGCTGGCCTCGACCTCGGTGGTGGCCAGCGGCTACGGCCCCGGCGCGGAGTCGTTGGCGGCCCTCGGCATCGTCGGCCCGACCCGGATGGACTATCCGGGCACGATGTCGGCGGTGCGGGCAGTGGCGCGCTACGTGTCCGCGATCCTCGACGAGGCCTGAACCGCACCTATCCGAGCAGAACCCACAACCGGACCAGAACCCAGACCCGACCAGAACCCAGACCCGAGCAGACCAGAGAGAGCACTGAGTGGACCCGTACGAGATCCTCGGCCTCGATCGTGAGGCCGATGCCGACAGCATCAAGAAGGCGTACCGACGCCTTGCCCGCCAGTACCACCCCGACGTGAACCCCGATCCCGACGCCCAGGAGCGGTTCAAGGAGATCTCGGTCGCCTACGAGGTGCTCTCCGACCCGGAGAAGCGACGGATGTACGACCTCGGTGGCGATCCGTTCGGCGGTGGCGGGGGAGCCGGTGGGTTCGCCGGTCAGGGCCAGGGCTTCTCGTTCACCGACATCATGGACGCCTTCTTCGGAGGTCAGGCGGGTGCCGCCGGTGGGCGCGGCCCGCGTCCCCGCACCCGGCGCGGGCAGGACGCGCTGGTCCGCCTCGACGTGTCGCTGGCCGAGGCCGGCTTCGGGGTCACGCGCGAGATCAAGGTCGACACCGCGGTGCTGTGCTCGGTCTGCGAGGGCTCCGGCGCCGCTCCCGGGCAGCCGTCCGATCACCTGCGAGACCTGCCACGGCCGGGGCGAGGTGCAGCAGGTGCAGCGCTCCTTCCTCGGCGAGGTGCGCACGCTGCGTCCGTGCGCCGCCTGTCGCGGGTACGGCGAGATCATCCCCGACCCCTGCCGGGAGTGCTCCGGCGACGGCCGGGTCCGCTCGCGACGTGCGCTCACGGTGAAGATCCCGCCCGGCGTGGACACCGGCACCCGGGTCCAGCTCACCGAGCAGGGTGAGGTCGGCCCCGGTGGTGGACCGCCCGGCGACCTGTACGTCGAGATGCGCGTCGCCGAGCACTCGACGTTCACCCGGCACGGCAACGACCTGCTGTGCCAGGTGTCGGTCCCGATGACCGCGGCCGCGCTGGGCACCACGATCGAGCTGCCGCTGCTCGAGGCCGACCTGGCCAGCGACCACCGGAGAGCTGCGGACGAGCATCGACCTCGACATCCGGGCCGGGACGCAGTCCGGGACCGAGCAGGTGATCCGTGGCCACGGGGTGCCGTCCCTGCGCGGACAGGCCCGCGGGAACGTCGTGGTCACCATGCTCGTGGAGACCCCGACCAAGCTCGACGAGCGGCAGCGCCAGCTGCTGCGCGAGCTCGCCGAGATGCGGCACGAGGAGTCTCCGGACGGGCGGATCGAGCCGACGACCCAGAAGTCGGTCTTCGGCCGGTTCAAGAACGCCTTCAAGTGAGCCGGCAGCCGGGATGAGCCTGCCCTGCTTCGTCCATGACGCCGTCTCGGGACTGGTGGTCGGATCGAGCGTCGTGCTCGAGGGCGACGAGGGGCGCCACGCGGCCGTCGTACGCCGGATCCGCGCGGGGGAGCAGGTCTCGTTGACCGACGGTGCCGGCGCGGTGGCGACATGCACCGTCACCGCGACCGACAAGCAGGGTCTGCAGGCCACCGTCGACGAGGTCGTGCGACACCCGGTCGAGGAGCCGCACGTCACCGTCGTCCAGGCCATCCCCAAGGGCGATCGGGCCGACCTCGCGGTGGAGATGCTGACCGAGGTCGGCGCCGACGTCATCGTCCCCTGGTCGGCGCAGCGGTGCGTGGCGGTGTGGCGCGAGGACCGCGCCGCCAAGTCGCTCGCCCGCTGGCGTGGCACGGCTCGCGAGGCGGCCAAGCAGTCGCGTCGGGCCTGGTTCCCCGAGGTCACCGAGCCGGCCGGCACCGCCCACGTCGCGGCGCTGCTCGAGCGGGCGTCGGTGCCCGTCGTGCTGCACGAGGCCGCGTCCGGCCCGATCGGCAACCTGCCGATCCCGGGCCGGGGCTCGATCGTGGTCGTCGTCGGCCCCGAGGGGGGCATCAGCGAGTCGAGCTCGCCGCCTTCGCCGCGGTCGGCGCTGAGCCGGTGCGCCTCGGCTCTCGGTGCTGCGCACCTCCACCGCCGGGGTGGCCGCGGTCGCCGCACTGCTCGCGCGCACCCGCCGCTGGGGCTGACGCCCCTGCCCGGGCTCGAGCTCTCCGCGGGATCTGGCGGCACGGCGAGCGGTGCCTCGACCCGCCCGACCTCCGTGGCGAGCTCGTGCTGCTCGGCCGCGGCTGAGCGCTCGCCACAGGTCTACCTCGACCCGACCCTCGCGAGCGCGCCAGATCCCCTCGCCACGACCGTCGAGCAGCAGCAGGTTACCGACACCGCCGTTGGGGCCGGCCCAGCGACGACGAGCCTCGTTGCCCAGCACCCGGTCGCGGCCGGAGTGGGAGAGCCAGACGTTGTCGAAGCGGCCGAGCAGCCGCACCGGGGCGGACTGGTCCTCCTCGGCCGATCGGAGCGCCCGGCTCGTCGTAGAGGGCCGGCCGTCGGGGCCCTCGTGCACGTCGAGCTCGTCGCCATCGCAGCGAGCACCGGGCCGAGCCGGGTGACCCGGCTCCAAGCGGTCAGGTCGGCCGCCGTGGCGGGGCCGTAGGCACGCAGGTAGCGACGGACCAGGGCGCGCACGTCGAGCTCGGTCGGCGCGACCCCCAGCCAGTGCTCGACGTGGGCGTAGACCACCCCGCCCGAGCGACGCCACAGCCCGCGTGGAGGGACCTGCACCAGTGGGGCCAGCTCGCGCGCGAGGTGTGCCAGGGCGGTGGCGGGCACGCCCGGATGAGCGGCCTCGAGCAGCTCGCCGATGCGCTTGAGCGGCAGTGGTCCGTCGACCACCAACGCGGTGGTCTCGGCGACGAGCCCGGGACCGGCGAGGTGAGCCGCGGCCCGGCTGTTGGCGTTGCCGACGGCCAGCCGGTCCAGCGCCGGCTGCACCCAGCCCCGCAGGGTCAGGGCGTCCTCGCGGGTGAGGACGTGCACCGTGCCGCGCATGGAGAACAGCCGGACCGCTTCTCGCTCCGCGATCGCCCTCGAGAGCGCGCGCGGATCGAACCCCTCGATCCGGGCCGCGAGCGAGAGGTACGGCGGCAGGTTGTCCTGACCCTGCAGCCCGATCAGGTGCTCGACCATCGCCAGCGGCTCGAGGTCGGTGCGCACGAGCAGGTGCTGACGCAGCAGCAGCGTCCGCTCGAGTGCCCGCTGCGAGAACCTCATGGCCACGACCGTAGGCCGGGTCCGAACCCCCTGGGGAGGGGACGGGTTGATCAGCTGCTGGTGGTGGCCGCGGTCGTGCTGGCCACGACGGCCGCTGTCACAGCGGCGTTCGTGGCGGCGATCGCGTCGGCGACACCCTTGGCGGCCCACTCCCCGTCGGCTATCTGCCGGGCGCGCTTCTTCAGGTCGCGGTTCGACAGGGGCTCGTGCTCGAGCACCCGGTGCACCTGGTCGAGCGCCAGCAGCAGCGCGACCAGCGCCGCCGTACGGGCGTCGGGGTCGAGACTGTGCACGAGTGCGTTGCCGAGGTCACGGCGCAGATCGTTCTCGTGGCTGGAGTCGACGGCCGGCCAACGTGTGCGCGGGAAGATCCCGAGGGCCCGGTCCTGACGCTGCTCGAGGACGCCGCGCTCCACCAGGCCCGCGACGAGCTGGTCCTTGAGCCCCTTGCCGAGCCGGGTCACCAGGTCCTGCGCACCACGCTCCTTCTCCGCCACCTGCGCGTACGCCGCGGCGAGCACCGGCTCGGAGGGGGCCGGCCCGGACACCGTGACCTTGGCCGCGTGCCACAAGCCGCTCTTCTCGGCGACGACCACCGCCCCGGCCAGGGCCAGGTCGGCCAGCACGGCACCGCCCAGTGCGACCTGGATCTGCGACGAGGCGCTCAACGCGCCGCTCTCGTCGTCGAGCAGGAGCAGCAGCAGGTCCTCGGCGAGCAGAGTCATCCGTCGACCTTAGGGTGCCGGGCCGCTAGCGTCACGGGGATGAGCAACGAGAACTGCCTGTTCTGCAAGATCGTCGTCGGCGACGTTCCCTCCGAGACCGTGCACGAGACCGGGACGACGTACGCCTTCCGCGACCTCAACCCGGTCGCGTCGACCCATGTGCTCGTGGTCCCGCGAAGCCACCAGCGCAACGCGGTGGCGCTGGCCGCGGCCGAGCCGACGGTCCTGGCCGACCTCGTTGCCGCTGCGGGGGAGATCGCCGAGTCGGAGGGCCTCGGCGAGGGCTACCGACTGGTGTTCAACACCGGCGCGGCAGCGGGGCAGACCGTCTTCCACGTGCACCTGCACCTGATCGGCGGGCGTTCCCTGGCCTGGCCCCCCGGCTGAGCAGGGCGGGGCCCACGGGTCGGGCTCAGCCCGGATCCAGCATCAGGAGTGGGTGATCCGTTCGAACGCCTGGAGCACGGGCCAGCCGCTGAGCAGGGTGAGTGCGGTGAGTGCGGTCAGGCGGTGACTGAGCTTGCGAGAGTCGAGGTGGGAGAAGAAGGCCAGCTGCGCGCCCTCGATGGTGTTGCGGTCGAGACCGATGCGGGCGGCCTCCTCCGTGCCGAACGGCTCGTGCGGGCCCCACTCGCGGGCGCCGGCCTCGAGCGAGTGCTCGCTGTCGTCCCAGTCGTCGTCCCACCGCTGCATGGCAGTCATTGTGCACCGAGCCGGGCGAGCGGGACAGGGTGTGCGTCAACGCAGGTGACCCGACCACGGGCCTCCCGTAGGATCGGTGGTGTCACGTACGCCGCACCGAGAGGGCCCAGCACCGGGCATCCATGACCGAGACCCACGACACCAGCCAGCGCAACCGGGAGACTTCACACGAGGCGTCGCACGCGGCGGCGCACGAGGCGCCGCACAAGGTGCCCCACAAGGTGGTGGTGCCCAACAGCATCAACATGGTGTCCCTGCTCGGACCGGGTGACGAGCACCTCGGGCTGATCGAGAAGTCGTTCGACGCCGACGTGCACGTCCGCGGCAACGAGATCACGTTCCACGGGGTGCCCAGCGAGGTCGCGCTCGCCGAGCGGCTGCTCGAGGAGCTGGTGACGATCCTGCGCACCGGGCAGGGCGTGACGTCCGAGATCGTCGAGCGCGCGATCGAGCTGCTGCGCACGGAGACCACCGAGCGCCCCGCCGATGTGCTCAGCCTGAACATCCTGTCCAACCGTGGCCGCACGATCCGCCCCAAGACGCTGAACCAGAAGCGCTACGTCGACGCCATCGACAAGCACACCATCGTCTTCGGCATCGGCCCGGCGGGCACCGGCAAGACCTACCTGGCCATGGCCAAGGCGGTGCAGGCGCTGCAGCACAAGGACGTCAACCGGATCATCCTGACCCGTCCGGCCGTCGAGGCCGGGGAACGTCTCGGCTTCCTGCCCGGCACCCTCACCGAGAAGATCGATCCCTACCTGCGCCCGCTGTACGACGCCCTGCACGACATGCTCGACCCGGAGAGCATCCCCAAGCTGATGGCGGCCGGCACCATCGAGGTGGCGCCGCTGGCGTTCATGCGTGGACGTTCGCTCAACGACGCCTTCATCATCCTCGACGAGGCGCAGAACACCTCGCCCGAGCAGATGAAGATGTTCCTGACCCGGCTCGGCTTCGGCTCCAAGATGGTCGTCACCGGCGACACGACGCAGGTCGACCTGCCCGGCGGCACCCGGTCGGGACTGCGGGTCGTCGAGGACATCCTCGACGAGATCGAGGACATCTCCTTCAACCGGCTGACCGCCTCCGACGTGGTTCGGCACCGCCTGGTCGGCAAGATCGTGAGCGCCTACGACGAGCACGACGCCCGCGCCGAGCAGCACCCGGCCCAGCAACGTCCTTCGGGTCAGTCGGGCCCGCGCTCGACCGGCGGCCCGCGCAGCTGAGGAGCCTGTCATCAGCATCGAGGTGCTCAACGAGTCCGGTCAGGATCTCGACGCCCGGCGGACCCAGCAGCTGGCCCGCTTCGTGATGGCGGCGATGCGGGTGCACCCGCAGGCCGAGCTGTGCGTGACGGCCGTCGACGAGGCGACCATGGCCGAGCTGAACCACAAGTGGATGGACAAGCAGGGTCCGACGGACGTGCTGGCGTTCCCGATGGACGAGCTGCGCCCGGGGCAGGTGGGCTCCGAGCCCGAGGAGGGCGTCCTGGGCGACCTGGTGCTGTGCCCGGCCGTGGCCGCCCGCCAGGCGGAGGAGGCCGGGCACACGGGCACCGAGGAGCTCGAGCTGCTCACCGTCCACGGGGTGCTGCACCTGCTGGGCTACGACCACGCCGAGCCGGACGAGCACGCAGAGATGTTCGCTCTCCAGGACACGCTGCTGGGGCAGTGGCGCGCCCGGGACGAGGTGCGGGGAGGGTGAGCGGGCAAAGTCCGTGGCTGCTGGTTCTGGTCGTCGTCCTGGTCGTGGTGGCGGGCCTGATCAGCAGCGCCGAGGCGGCCCTGTCGTCGTTCTCCCGGGCCCGCGCCGAGGACCTGCTGCGTCAGCAGCGCACCGGCGCCCAGCGGGTGCTGCGGGTGCTCGACGACCCGCCCCGGGTACTGGCGACGACGCTGCTGCTGCGCCTGCTGGCCGAGATCTCGGCGATCGTGCTCGCCACCGCGGTGATCTTCGACGTGCTCGGTCGGGCCCGGGGTACGAGCTCGACGGTGATCTCCGAGCGCTGGCCCTCGGTGCTGCTCTCGATCCTGGTGATGCTGGTCATCTCGTTCGTCTTCATCGGGGTGGCGCCGCGCACCCTGGGCCAGCGACACGCCGAGACCGTCGCCCTGCTCTCGGCCGGCGTGCTCCTGGGGCTGACCCGGGTGCTCGGCCCGGTGCCCAAGGTGCTGATCGTGATCGGCAACGCCGTGACGCCGGGAGAAGGGTTCCGGGAGGGGCCGTTCGCCTCGGAGGCGGAGCTGCGCGAGCTGGTCGACCTGGCCGAGGCCAGCCAGGTGATCGAGGGTGGCGAGCGCCGGATGATCCACCAGGTCTTCGAGCTCGGCGACACCCTGGCCCGCGAGGTGATGGTGCCCCGCACCGACGTGGTCTGGATCGAGCGGCACAAGACCCTGCGGCAGGCGATGTCGCTGCTGCTGCGCAGCGGCTACTCCCGGATCCCGGTGATCGAGGACGACCTCGACTCCGTGGTCGGCTTCGCCTACCTCAAGGACATCTCTCGACGGATCTTCGACCGGCACGACGCCGAGAGCTCCGAGCTCGTCGAGTCGGTGATGCGAGCGGTGCTGCACGTGCCCGACACCAAGCCCGCCGACGACCTGCTGAGGGAGATGCAGGCCCAACGGGTGCACGTGGCCGTGGTGGTCGACGAGTACGGCGGCACCGCGGGACTGGTCACGATCGAGGACATCCTCGAGGAGATCGTCGGGGAGATCGCCGACGAGCACGACCAGGAGACCGCCGACGTCGAGCGGCTCGACGACGGCGCGATCCGGGTCAACGCGCGCTACCCGATCGACGACCTGCTCGAGCTCGGGTTCGAGGTCGAGGACGACGAGATCGACTCGGTCGGCGGGCTGATGGCCAAGCACCTCGGCCGGGTGCCGATCCCAGGTTCCACGGTCGCGGTGGCGGGCCTGGTGTTCGAGGCCGAGTCGACCGCAGGACGCCAGAACCGGATCGGCACCGTGCTGGTCAGGCGTGTACCGGGCGTCAAGCCGACAGTGGCTGCGGACGAGAACGCGTCGGTGCCGGCCGAGAGCTGAGACCCCTCGAGCAGGCGTCCGGTGTGAACGGCCCGAGTTTGTGTCATGTGATGCTTGACACACCAATTGTGAGCGATAACATTTAGCTTCAGCCACGGGCTGTCACCAGGCCGTCCGCTCAGTGCGAGGAGCATCACATGGAGCCGAACCCAGCAGTCAGCGAGTCATCGGGCCGAGCGGGCCACGAGCAGGCGATCACCGACACCGCAGCCCAGGCGCTCGACCGTCTCGAGTGGAACGACGCCCGTCGCTCCACCCCGGACCGGCCCCCGCGGATGGCGATGGCGCGCCGATCGGCGCTTGCCGGTGGCGGAGCCGGGCTGGCCGCCCTGATGCTGGCCGCGTGCAGCTCCGGCTCCGACGCCGCCGCCACCTCGCAGGGCGGGGCCTCGAAGGTGTTCGGGGCCTCCGGCAAGAAGTCCAAGTTCGTCTTCGTCAACCACGTGACGACGAACCCCTTCTTCGTGCCCGACTCGCTACGGCGCTGAGGACGCCTGCAAGCTGCTCGGCTGCGACTACCAGTGGACCGGCTCGGAGAACAGCAACGTCAACGAGATGGTCAACGCCATGAACACGGCGATCACCGGCGGCGCGACGGCATCGCGG
Organism: uncultured Actinomycetota bacterium; assembly: GCA_963843875.1. Lineage (GTDB taxonomy): Bacteria > Actinomycetota > Actinomycetes > Propionibacteriales > Nocardioidaceae > Marmoricola. Next base: position 1,182,829 of record CAWJMC010000005.1, read on the forward strand.
TCGCGCTCATCGACAACAAGGCGTTCAACAGCCCGACCGACTCGGCGCTGAAGGCCAAGATCCCGGTGGTCTCCTACAACGCGGACGCGACGGGCAACGATCGGCTCGCCTACATCGGCCAGGACCTCTTCGTCTCCGGCCAGGAGATGGGCAAGCGGATCATCGACCTCGTCGGATCGGGCGACGTCGCGCTGTTCATCGCGACACCGGGCTCGGCCAACATCCAGCCGCGCATCGACGGCGCCCTCGGACGTGCTCAAGAGGCCGTCCCGCGATCAAGACGCACGACGATCGCCACCGGCGCCGCCGTCCCGGCGGAGCTGTCGACGATCGACGCCTACGCGACCGGGCACAGCACGGACCAAGGGCTGTTCGCGGTCGACGCGGGCAGTACCCAGAGCGTCGCCCAGACGATCCAGAAGCACAACGCTGCGCGACAAGGGCGTCAAGGGCGGCGGCTACGACCTCACGCCGATCACGCCAGAAGCTGCTGGCCCAGGACCAGATCGACTTCACGATCGACCAGCAGCCCTACCTGCAGGGCTTCCTGCCGGTCCTGGAGCTGTACATGTACCAGGCGTCCCAGACCCTCACCGGCATCGCCGACGTCAACACCGGCCTGAAGTTCCTCGACAAGGACACGGTCGAGCCGTACAACAGCACCAAGTCGCGCTACGAGGGCACCTCGAAGTCGCGCCGGCGTCGCCAAGGCGCTGAGCCTCGATGCCGATCGGTCGCACGACGCAGTCCGCACCCGACGCGGTCGCTCCCGCGCCACCAGCTGCTGGTCCGCGGCTCCTCGAGGCCGCGGGTCGGGCGCCGCTGCGGTCGGTTCCTGACGCTGCGCGAGGGCAGCATCGTCGTCGTGACGGTCCTGGCGGTCGTCTACTTCGCGTCATCGAACGACCAGTTCTTCACCGCGCGCGAACTTCGTCGACGCTGCTGCCGTACTTCGCGCCGTTCGCGATCCTCGCGGCGGGCGAGGTGATGCTCATGGTGGCGGGGGAGATCGACCTCTCGATCGGTTCGGTCTTCCTGTTCGCGCCGTTCATGTTCTACGAGTTCCACCAGGCCGGGCTGCCGCTGTGGTCGGCCTCGTTCTCGCCCTGGTGTGCTGCGCGGTCTGGTCGGCGTGCTCAACGGCGTGCTCACCGAGGTCGTCGGGGATCTCGTCGTTCATCACCACACTCGGGCACGCTGCTCGGGCTCGGCGGGCTGACGCTGATCATCTCCAGCGCGGCCGCCGGTCGACATGCCGGGCGCCGAGGTCACCACGACGACGTCAGAACGTGACGACGTCGTCAACGGCAGAAGGTCACGCTGCCGGAGCAGGTCAACGACGTCGGCGACGTTCGCGAGGATCTTCGGCGCCGGGGCGTACTCCGAGCTGATCTGGGCGCTGCTGATCGTCGGTCGGTGCTGCAGATCGTGCTGACGCTGCACGCGCTGGGGGATGTACACCGTCGCCGTCGGCGGCAACCGACTCGGGCGCGCGGAGGCCGGCATCAAGGTGCGCAGCGTCGTCATCCGCAACTTCATCGCTCTGCATCGTCTGCTGGCCGGACTGGTCGGCGTCCTCGAGGCGACCCGCGCGAGCTCGGTCACGCCCGGACACCGCGGGCGCAGCGGAGACGATGTTCCGCGCGGTGTCGCGCCGCCGTGATCGGCGGCACGCTGCTGACCGGCGGCGAGGGCACCGCGATCGGGGCGCTTATCGGCGCCCTGTTCCTGGGCGATCCTGCGCGACGGCCTGACCCTCGAGGGCGTCAACGCCGACTACCTCGACTTCATCCTCGGCTTCGCGATCCTGCTGCGCGATGGGGATCAACATCTACGTCGGCCGGGTGCGGAAGGGGAGTGGTCGTGCAGCCTGAGGACAGTGCGGACGTCCTGCGGGTCGAGCACGTCGTCGAAGCGCTTCGGCGCCGGTCACGGCGCTGCGCGACATCAACCTGCACCTGGGCAAGGGCGAGGTGCTCGGTCTGCTGGGTGACAACGGCGCCGGCAAGTCGACGCTGATGAAGATCATCGCTGGCTTCCAGAAGCCCGACGCGGGCGGCTCGTGGTGAAGGGCGAGGAGGTCGAGCTTCACGCGACGTCGACCACGCGCGCTCGCTCGGGGATCGACTGCGTCTACCAGGACCTGGCGCTGGTCAACGAGCTCGACGTCGCCCAGAACATGTTCCTCAAGCGCGAGCAGGTGCGCCGCCCGCTCCCGTTCCTGGCCAGGCGCCAGATGCGCCGGGCGACGCGGGAGGCGCTGGACCAGATCGGCATCAACATCCCGCAGGCTCGACGTCCCGGTCGCGCGTCTGTCGGGCGGCCAGCGCCAGGCGATCGCGGTCGCCCGCACCGTCACCTCGGACGCCGACATCATCCTGCTCGACGAGCCGCTCGCGGCGATGGGCGCCAAGGAGGGGGCGATGATCCTCGACCTGGTCGCACGAACCTGCGGGAGGAGGGGCGGGTCTCGATCATCATGATCGCCCACAACTACGTGCACGTCCTCGCAGTCCTGCGACCGGGTCAACCTGATCCAGGACGGCGAGATCACCTTCGACAAGCCGACCGCGGACACGTCGGTCGAGGAGCTCAACGAGATCGTGGTCGAGGAGTACCGCCGTGCCCGACAGGCGAGCTCGCGAAGCGGACAGGCGGGCTGAGTGAGCAGGCCCGAGCCCCACGCGTGGGTCACCACCCCGTCGGGGCGGGACGCGAGACCTAGGGTGAGGTGATGTCCTCCCGCCCGGTCGTGCGTGCCCGCCGGCAGACGACCGCGCCGAGCATGATGGACGTCGCCAAGGCCGCCGGAGTCTCGCACCAGACCGTCTCCCGGGTCATCAACGGCTCCGACCTCGTGCGCGAGCAGACCCGGATCAAGGTCGTGCGCGCGATCGAGAGTCTGGGGTACCGACGCAACGCCGCCGCACGGACCCTGGTCACGAATCGCTCGGGACGTCTGGGGGTCATCGCGGCCCACCTTGCGGAGCGGGGTCCGTCCGCCCTGGCCAACGCTGTGCAGGAGGCGGCGCGGGACGAAGGCTTCGAAGCCGTCTTCGTCGGACTTCGCGCGCTCACCCCCGCGGTGCTGAACGAGGCGGTGAACCGACTCCTCGACCAGGCGGTCGAGGCGATCGTGGTGGCGGTGACGCACCGGGAGTCCCTGGCGACCGTCGAGAGTCTCGCGCTGGACATCCCGGTGGTGGCGGTCGAAGGTGCCGTGGATGCCCGCCCGATGAGCGCCGGCGTCGCCCAGTACGACGGAGGACGCCTGGCGACCGCCCACCTTCTCGACCACGGCCATCGCGCGGTGGCCCACGTGGCCGGACCGCTGGCGTGGGTGGAGGCGTCGGAGCGGCGCCGCGGCTGGCTGGGTGAGCACCGCGGCCGTGGTCTGGAACCGGGCCCGGAGTGGGAGGGCGACTGGTCACCGGAGGCGGGCTACCTGGCCGGCCTCGAGATCGCCCGCACGCCAGGAGTGAGCGCGGTGTTCGTCGCCAACGACCAGATGGCGCTCGGTGTCCTCCTGGCCATCTCGGAGCGAGGTCAACGGGTTCCACAGGACGTGAGCGTCGTCGGGTTCGACGACCTGCCGGAGTCCCGGTTCTTCTCCCCCCCACTCAGCACGATCCGTCAGGACTTCGTCGAGCTGGCGGCCCGGGCCGTGGACCTCTGCATACGGGCGATCTCCGGGGAGACCGACCCGAGCAGCGAGCTGGTCGTTCCGCAGCTCGTCGAGCGGTCCTCCTGCACCGACCTCTGAGTCGGGTCGCTCGGATTCGGGCGCTGATCTTGACGGGGCAGATGTTATCGCTAACAATGAGCGAGCATGATGAGCTCACCTCCAGGCTCGACCAAGAAGATCGGAGCAGGCCCCGTGACGGTGGAGCAGTACGTGGTCGGCGTCGACTTCGGGACTCTCTCGGGTCGGGCCCTCATCGTGCGCGTCAGCGACGGTGCCGAGCTGGCGGCGGCGACGTACGACTACCCGCACGGCGTGCTGGACCGATCGCTGCCCTCCGGGGTTCCGCTCGCGTCGGACTGGGCGCTCCAGGTGCCCGACGACTACCGAGGGGTGCTCCGGAGCGCCGTGCCCCAAGCGCTCCAGGCGGCCGGGATCGATCCTTCGGACGTCACGGGCATCGCGACCGACTTCACGGCCTGCACGATGATCCCGACACTCGAGGACGGCACGCCCCTGTGCGAGGTGGACGGGTACGCGGACCGCCCCCATGCGTTCGTCAAGCTCTGGAAGCATCACGCCGCCCAGGGCCAGGCGAACCGGATCACCGAGCTGGCGGCGCGACGCGAGGAGTCCTGGCTGGCGCGCTACGGCGGCCTGATCTCCTCCGAGTGGGAGTTCGCCAAGGCTCTCGAGGTCTTCGAGCACGATCGCGAGCTCTACGACGTCATGGACCGGTGGGTAGAGGCGGCCGACTGGATCGTCTGGCAGCTGTGCGGGAACTACGTGCGCAACGCGTGCACGGCAGGCTACAAGGGGTTGTACCAGGACGGCACCTACCCGAGTGCGGACTTCCTCGACGAGCTCGCGCCGGCGTTCGGGTCGTTCGTGGCTGACAAGCTCGACCAGCCGATCGGCAGGCTCGGTGACCGGGCCGGGGTCCTGACGGCGCAGGCGTCGCAGTGGACGGGGCTGCCGGAGGGGATCCCGGTCGCCGTCGGAAACGTGGACGCCCACGTGACGGCCCCGGCCGCGCAAGCGGTCGGTCCCGGTCAGATGGTGGCGATCATGGGCACGTCCACGTGCCACGTCATGAACTCCGACGTGCTGCGCGAGGTGCCAGGGATGTGCGGCGTCGTGGACGGGGGGATCCTGGCCGGGACCTGGGGCTACGAGGCCGGGCAGAGCGGGGTCGGCGACATCTTCGGCTGGTTCGTCACCACCGCGGTCCCGGCGGGCTACGCCATGGAGGCGGAGCGCCGTCAGGAGTCCGTGCATCAGCTCTTGACCCGTCTGGCGTCCGAGCAGGACGTGGGCGAGCACGGTCTGGTGGCGCTCGACTGGCACGGGGGGAACCGATCAGTCCTCGTCGACCACCGGCTGTCCGGGCTGGTGGTCGGCCAGACCCTGGCGACGCGGCCGGAGGACACCTACCGGGCGTTGCTGGAGGCGACGGCCTTCGGCACACGCGTGATCATCGAGACCTTCCGCGAAGCCGGCGTCGCGGTGACGGACCTCGTCGTCGCCGGCGGCCTCGCGAGCAACGCCCTGCTGATGCAGATCTACGCCGACGTCAGCCGGCTGCCGGTCTCCCTGATCGATTCCACGCAGGGCCCGGCGCTCGGCTCCGCCATCCATGCGGCCGTTGCGGCCGGCGCCTACCCGGACGTGCGCTCCGCCGCGGACCAGATGGGCCGGGTCCGGCGCAGCTGCTTCGTCCCGGACGAGGCGCGTTCGCAGGTCTACGACGCGTTGTTCGCCGAGTACCTCCACCTGCACGATCATTTCGGACGAGAGGTCGGTGCCATGCAACGACTGCGTCGCCTGCGAGCCGACGCGCTCGCCCGTCGCAGTCAGGGATCCGAACCCGTGATGACGACATGACCGACCCGACCACCCGACTCAGGGGCACGATCGATGAGCTGCGCAGAGAGGTATGTGCTCTCCATGCCCAGCTCACGAGGTACGGGCTCGTCGTGTGGACGGCGGGGAACGTGTCAGCCCGGGTGCCGGGCGCCGACCTGATGCTGATCAAACCCTCCGGCGTCGCCTACGACGAGCTGACCCCCGAGAACATGGTCCTGTGCGACCTCGAGGGTCACGGTGGTGGAAGGCACCCATGCCCCGTCCTCGGACACCGCCGCCCAGGCCCACGTCTACCGCCACATGCCGGAGGTGGGTGGGATCGTCCACACGCACTCGACCTACGCGACGGCATGGGCCGCTCGGGGTGAGCCTGTGCCCTGCGCGTTGACGATGACGGCCGACGAGTTCGGAGGTGAGATCCCGGTCGGTCCGTTTGCGGCTATCGGTGACGACTCCATCGGGCGCGGCATCGTCGAGACGCTGGCCGGCTCGCGCTCTCCCGCCGTCCTGATGGCGAACCACGGGGTCTTCGCAGTCGGGACGGACGCGCGGGCGGCGGTCAAGGCGGCCGTGATGTGTGAGGACGTGGCGCGCACGAGTCACGTCGCACGTGAGATCGGCACCTTGATCTCGATTCCACCCGACGACGTCTCGCGACTGTGGCACCGCTACCAGAACGACTACGGCCAGCGATGAACCCGGACCCTCGACGAGCGGAGCCACGATGAACGATCAGGCTGACCTCGGGCCGCAGATGTCGCCGGTCCGGGAGGTGTGGTTCCTCACGGGGAGCCAGGCCCTGTACGGGCAGGAGACGCTCGACCAGGTGGCTACCCAGTCCCAGGACATCGCGGCGCGGCTCGCGGGCGACCTGGACGCACCGGTGCGCGTGGTGTGGAAACCGGTGCTCCTCGACTCGGGATCGATCCACCGGCAGATGACCCGGGCCAACGCCGAACCCTCCTGCGTCGGGGTGATCGCCTGGATGCACACCTTCTCCCCGGCCAAGATGTGGATCGCCGGTCTGGACGCCCTGACCAAACCCCTGCTGCACCTGCACACGCAGGCCAACGTGGAACTGCCCTGGTCCAGCATCGACATGGACTTCATGAATCTGAACCAGGCGGCGCACGGGGACCGGGAGTTCGGCTACATCCAGTCCCGCCTGGGTGTCGCCCGCAAGACCGTGGTCGGCCACGTCGCCTCCCCGACCGTGCAGAGAAGAGTCGAGGAGTGGGCTCGCGCAGCACTGGGCAAGGCGGACCTCGGCGAGCTCCAGCTGGTGCGTTTCGGTGACACGATGCGAGACGTCGCGGTGACCGAGGGGGACAAGGTCGAGGCGCAGCTGCGGCTCGGCGTCTCGGTGCAGGCCCACGGCGTCAACGATCTCGTCGCTGAGGTCTCCGCCGTCCGCGACCACACCGTCGACGAGCTGGTCGAGGAGTACCTGGACTCCTACGTCGTGGCTCCGGAGCTGCTGCCACAGGGGGACCGGCATCGGTCCCTGCGCGACGGTGCGCGGATCGAGCTGGGTCTGCGGTCGTTCCTCGACCGGGGGGGCTACCGCGCCTTCACGACGAACTTCGAGGACCTGGGCGGGTTGCGCCAGCTGCCCGGGCTCGCGGTCCAACGATTGATGGCCGACGGCTACGGCTTCGGTGGCGAGGGGGACTGGAAGACCGCCGCCCTGCTGCGGGCGACGAAGGCAATGGCTGCGGGACGCCCGGGTGGAACCTCGTTCATGGAGGACTACACCTACCACCTGGTCCCCGGCCGCGAGCGGATCCTCGGAGCTCACATGCTCGAGGTCTGCCCATCGATCACCACGCAACGCCCCTCGCTCGAGGTTCACCCGCTGGCGATCGGCCAGCGCGAGGACCCGGTCCGGCTGCGGTTCGTGGCCGACCCGGGCTCCGGGCTCGTGGCGGGACTCTCGGACCTGGGTGGCCGGCTGCGGCTCACCGTGAACGAGATCGACGTGGTGCAGCCGGACGAAGACCTTCCCCGTCTCCCGGTGGCGTGTGCGGTCTGGAAGCCGCGCCCTTCGCTCTCGACCTCGGCCGAGATCTGGTTGATGGCTGGTGCGCCGCACCACACGGTGCTCACCAAGGCGATCGGGACAGCGGTGATGGAGGACTTCGCCGAGATGGCGGGGATCGAGGTCGTCGTCATCGACGAGGAGAGCACAGTGCGCTCGCTCAAGCGGGAGCTGCGCTGGAACGCCGCCTACCACCATCTCGCGCGGTCCGTGTGAGCGAGGACCCCGCGAGCAGGCCAGCGGCCGGGGCCTCTCGCGGGCTGACGTTCCCGGAGACGCCTAGGATCGCGCCATGGAGCTCTCCGACCCCGAGGACACCAAGCTGGTCACCCTCGCCCGCGCGACGCGCGCCCGGACCGGCGCCGCCGAAGGGGCCGCGCTGCGCGACACCGACGGGCGCACGTACGCCGCCGCCACGGTCGACCTCGCCTCGCTGCGGGTCTCCGCGATCGGGGTGGCCGTGGCGATGGCGGTCGCGTCCGGGGCCAAGGGTGCCGAGGCCGTCGTCGTGCTCACCGAGGCGGCTGAGGTGACCCCCGCGGACCTGGCCGCGCTGGGCGACCACGCCGGTAGCGGCGTGCCGGTGCACCGGGAGATCCGCGGGGCGACATCGCGGAGACTGTCTCCACTTGACGCGCCCCGGATTTCTCGACCGGGCCCTACGGCGATAATCTGCCTCTGTGGCACCGATCGGAAGGCAGCAGCACGAGAGCGCGGTGACTCGTCTGAAGGCGTCGTACGACGCGATCCCCGACGGGGCGCCCGTGCGGTTGGCGAAGAAGACCTCGAACCTCTTCCGGCCCCGCGACGTGAGCCACGCACCGGGCCTCGACGTCTCGGGTCTGACCGGCGTGATCAGCCTGGACCTGAAGGCGCGCACCGCCGACGTGCAGGGGATGTGCACCTACGAGGACCTCGTCGACGTCACCCTCGAGCACGGCCTGATCCCGCTCGTCGTCCCGCAGCTGCGCACGATCACCCTGGGTGGTGCCGTGACCGGACTGGGCATCGAGTCCACGTCGTTCCGCAACGGCCTGCCGCACGAGTCGGTGCTGGAGATGGACGTCTTCACCGGCGCCGGTGAGGTGATCACCGCGACGGCCGACAACGAGCACGCGCGGCTGTTCGAGACGTTCCCCAACTCCTACGGCTCCCTGGGCTACGCCACCCGGTTGCGGATCGAGCTCGAGCCGGTGCCGCCGCTGGTCGCCCTGCGCCACGTCCGCTTCGACGACCTCGGCCTGCTGGCCAGGACGATCGCCGAGATCACGGACACCCGGACCTACGACGGGCAGCGGGTCGACGGCCTCGACGGCGTGGTCTTCGAGCCCGGTGAGGCCTACCTGACGCTGGCGCGGTGGACGGAGACCGACGAGCGTGAGGCGGACGCCGACCCCGGCCACGACCCCGGCCACGACCCCGGCCAGGTGAGATCGACCACGGGGTCGGGGACGTCTTCCCCGGAGACCTCGGACTACACGGGACCTGAAATTTTCTACCAGTCCCTGCAGCGTCGCGAGACCGACCTGCTCACGGCCTACGACTACCTGTGGCGCTGGGACACCGACTGGTTCTGGTGCTCGGGGGCGTTCGGGCTGAAGAACCCGACCATCCGCCGGCTCTGGCCGCGCCGCTACCGCCGCTCCGACGTCTACCACCGCCTGGTCGGTCTCGACACCCGCTTCGGCATCGCCGACAAGCTCGACCGACGGGCCGGTCGGCCGAAGCGCGAGCGGGTGATCCAGGACATCGAGGTGCCGGTCGAGGCGCTGCCCGACTTCTTGACCTGGTTCGACAGTGCGGTCGGGATGCGCCCGGTCTGGCTCTGCCCGCTCCGGCTGCGCGAGGGCCCGGACGGGCAGGCGCGGACCTGGCCGACGTACCCGCTGGAGCCGGGCGTCACCTACGTCAACGTCGGCTTCTGGGGCACCGTGCACGTCGGCCCGGAGGCGCCGCAGGCCCCCATGAACCGCGCCATCGAGGCGAAGGTGCACGATCTCGGCGGCCACAAGTCGCTGTACTCCGAGGCGTTCTACGCCCCCGAGGAGTTCGACCGTCTCTACGACGGACCCAACCTGGCGGCGGTCAAGGCCGACTACGACCCGGCCCAACGCCTGAGCACTCTGTACGACAAGGCAGTGAGAAGACGATGACCCAGACCAAGGCGCAGCCGACCAAGGCACCCGGCGAGGCCGGGCGCGCGATGACGATCGCCGAGATGCTGGACAGCCTGCTCAAGGGCGGGCTGCCGATGAAGTTCACGGCCTACGACGGCAGCGAGGCCGGTCCGCCCGACGCGAAGATCGGGATGCACCTCAAGAGCGAGCGCGGCCTGCGCTACCTGCTGACCGCGCCCGGCGACCTCGGCCTGGCCCGCGCCTACGTGAGCGGTGAGATCGAGGGGATCGGCGACGTCCATCCCGGCGACCCCTACGAGGTGATGTCGCTGATGAAGGAGCACACCCACTTCCGCGTCCCGATGCCCTCCGAGGCGCTGCGGATGCTGCGGGGGATCGGGCTGAGCCACCTCGTCCCGCCGCCGATCCCGCCCCAGGAGGCACCGCCCCGCTGGCGTCGGCTGATGGAGGGCGTGCGGCACTCGATGACCCGCGACGCCGAGGCGATCCACCACCACTACGACGTCTCCAACCGGTTCTACGAGCTGGTGCTGGGCCCGTCGATGACCTACACCTGCGCCTGCTTCCCGAGCGAGACGGCCAGCCTGGAGGAGGCCCAGGCCTTCAAGTACGAGCTGGTCGCGCGCAAGCTCGGCCTCGAGCCGGGCATGCGACTCCTCGACGTCGGTTGCGGGTGGGGCGGCATGGTGCGCCACGCCGCCCGCGAGCACGGGGTGAAGGTGATCGGGGTGACCCTCTCCGAGCAGCAGGCCGCGTGGGGGCAGGAGGCGATCGAGCGCGAGGGGCTCGGCGACCTGGCCGAGATCCGGTTCTCCGACTACCGCGACGTCCCGGAGCGCGACTTCGACGCGGTCAGCTCGATCGGGCTGACCGAGCACATCGGGGTCAAGCACTACCCGGCGTACTTCGAGTTCCTCGCCTCACGGCTCAAGACCCACGGGCGGCTGCTGAACCACTGCATCACGCGACCGGACAACGTGGTCAAGGAGACCGGAGCGTTCATCGACCGCTACGTGTTCCCCGACGGGGAGCTGACCGGGGCCGGCAAGATCATCAGCGACATCCAGGACACCGGGCTCGAGGTGCGCCACGAGGAGAACCTTCGTGAGCACTACGCGATGACCCTGGCTGGCTGGTGCCGCAACCTGGCCGAGAACTGGGACGAGTGCGTGGCCGAGGTGGGCGAGGGCACCGCCCGGGTCTGGGGCCTCTACATGGCGGGGTCCCGGGTGGCCTTCGACATCAACGAGATCGAGCTGCACCAGGTGCTGGCCGTCAAGCCGGACGCGTCCGGGAGCGCCGGCTTCCCGCTGCGTCCGACCTGGCTCAGCTGATCCCGGGCTGATGCCGGGCTGATCCCGGTCTGATCCTGGGGTCTGTTCCGCGGATCGGCGGACACGGGGGCGGGTGCCGGGCGAGACTTGGGCGCTCGCACCTCTTCGCACCCCTCGGGAGCCGGACATGCCACGTGTCGGCGTACGCCGTGTGCTGCTGGCCGGTGCCGCCGTGCTCGCCTCGTTCGGGGTCGCCCTGCTGGGCACCGGCCAGGCCGAGGCGAGCCACTTCGTGCCGTTCCCGGTGGGCAGCGACAGCTTCGTGGCTGCGCACCACTACTCGGGTGACTTCCCGGACCCCAGCGTGCTCCGCGTCGGCTCGACGTACTACGCGTACTCGACGACGATCGCCAACAAGAACCTCCCGGTGCTCACCTCCAAGGACCTGGTGAGCTGGACCGCGCTGTCCGGGGGCACGAGCGGTGACGCCCTGCCGCTGGCGCCGCGGTGGAGCGACTACAAGACGATCGGCTCACGGCGGGTGGCACCGACCTGGGCTCCCACGCGTGCGCCCGGCCGGTGGCGGGTACGTCCACGCCTACGCCACCCGGTTGCGGGGGACCTCGAAGTTCTGCATCTCGACCAGTCACGCGCGGACGCCGACGGGACCGTTCGTGGACTCCTCGACCAGGCCGCTCGAGTGCCCGCCCGACGAGGGCGCCATCGACCCTTACCTGTGGCGCGTCGACGCCAAGCTGTTCCTGCTGTTCAAGACCGAGGGGATCGCCGGGCGTCGCCCGACCCGGATCTTCATCCGCAGGATGCGCACGAACGGCAGCGGGTTCGCGCCCGGCTCGCACTCCACGGAGCTGCTGCGCACCGAGCCGGGCACCTGGGAGGGATCGGTGATCGAGAACCCGGCCATGTTCGGCTACCTCGACCACTACTACCTGTTCTACTCGGGCAACGACTGGTCGAGCGACGAGTACGCCGTCGGCTACGCGATCTGCGACTCTCCGACCGGTCCGTGCCGGCGACCGAGTGCGCAGCCGCTGATCGCCTCGCACGGGACCATCGCGGGTCCGGGTGGGGAGTCTCCCTTCCTCGACACCCACGGCTCCTTCCGGATGGCCTACCACGCCTGGACCGAGGACCAGGTCGGCTACCCCGCGACCGATGCCTGCCGGCGTACCCACGACTGCCCGCAGCGGCGGCTGCGCGTCGCCCGCCTCGTCGCCGCGCCCGACCACACGCTGCGGGTGCAGGACTACGGGCCGTCGTGAGCGGATTGGGCGAGGGCCGAGGTGGCGGCTACATTTCTGTCCAACCCACCCGGCTCGGAGGCTCCTTGAAGCGCGTGCGCAGGCTCTTGATCGCGACGACCATGATCGTCGTCGGCGTGCTGCTGGCGACCGGCCTGGCGCCGAGCTCGGTGGCGGCCCCGGGCAGCGACCCGTTCATCCCGGGGCGGGTCTACACCGGCGACTTCCCGGACCCGAACATCCTGCGCGACGGCGGCACCTACTACGCCTACGCCACCAACACCGCCAACCTGAACCTGCCGACGATGACGTCGAGGGACCTGCGCACCTGGACCGCCCTCGGGGACACCTTCCCGCGCAGCGGTCGGTGGGCGAGGTCGGCCGGTGGCACCCGCACCCGGACCTGGGCACCGTCCGTGACCTACGTCGGTGGCCACTACGTGCTGGCCTACACCGCGCCGATCAACCGTCGTGGCCCCCGCAAGAACTGCGTGGGCCTGGCCACGGCGAGCTCGCCGCGCGGTCCGTTCTACGACCCGCGCTCCGCCCCGGTGGTGTGCCCGTCCGACCAGGGGGCCATCGACCCGCAGGTCTACGTCGCCGGCAACGGCAAGCCGTACCTGCTGTGGAAGACCGAGGGCGTCGTCGGCCGGGAGCCGACCAAGTTCTACGTCCGTCAGCTCGAGTCCGACGGGTCCGGCTTCCTGGCCGGCACCGAGCAGCACGAGCTGCTGCACACGGAGCTGTCGTGGGAGGGCCACGTCATCGAGAACCCGACCATGGTCCGGGTGAACGGGCTGACCTACCTGCTCTACTCGGCCAACGAGTACGTCAGCCGCAGCTACGCCATCGGCTACGCGGTGTGCGCCAGTGTCGTCGGCCCCTGCGTCCGCCCGAGCACGGCGCCCTTCCTGAGCTCGGGCGGCGATGTCGAGGGTCCGGGCGGTCCGACCCCCTTCGTGGACAACGCCGGACGGCTCCGGCTCGGGTACGCCGCGTGGACGCCGGGCCGGGTCGGCTACCCGCAGGGCCAGCGTCGGCTGCACGTGGCGACCCTGGGCATCGACGCAGACGGCCTGCTGCACGTCGCCGACCGCGGGTGAGCGCCCGGCCGGACGCCCCGTTGCGCGCCCGGGTGCTCGAGCGGCACGACCTCTCGGAGCACCTGGTGCGCCTGCGCGTGCAGCGCCCGACCGGCTGGAGCTCGACCGGGATCCCCGACGAGTGGCTGCCGCTCACCGCTCCCGGTCAGTTCCAGACCCGCTACTACACCGTGCGCACGCTCGAGGCCGACTCGATCGTGCTCGACGTCGTGCGCCACGCGCGAGGGCTGGTCACCGAGTGGGTCCAGGGCGACTGCGTCGGTTCCGAGGTCGGCCTGGGACCGGCCAAGGGCTCGTTCACGCTGCCCGCCGACGCCGGCTGGCTGGTCCTGGTCGGTGACCTCACCGCCCTGCCCGCCATCGCCCGGATCACCGAGGCGACGTCCGGGCGGCTGGCGCCCACGTCGTACGTCGAGGCGCCTGCGGGCACGTCCACGGCGTACCCGGACGCGCCGGAGGCGACCGCCTGGCTGGAGCCGCCCGCTGATGCGCCGAGCGCGCTCGCCGAGGTGGTCGAGCGCATCGAGTGGCCCGAGGGGCCGGGCTACTTCTGGATGGCGGGGGAGTCCTCGCAGATGCGCCGGATCCGCTCCCACCTGCGCCGGGAGGTCGGGTTCGCCGTCGAGCGCTTCGACGTGATGGGCTACTGGAGCCCCGACCGGGGGGCGCGCGGCGCCCGGGTCGCCCGGCCGCTCGATCCGGGTCCGATCTACGCCCGAGGCAAGGCCGCGGGGAAGAGCGACGAGCAGATCTGGGACGACTACGACCGCGCCCGTGACGCGGCAGAGGGAGGCGAGCAGTGAGTGAGCCGGAGAAGGCCCCCGGGTTCCGCAGCGGCTTCGCCTGCTTCGTCGGGCGCCCCAACGTCGGCAAGTCCACGCTGACCAACGCGCTGGTCGGCACCAAGGTCGCGATCACCTCCTCCAAGCCGCAGACCACACGGACCGTCGTACGCGGCATCGTGCACCGCCCGGACGCGCAGCTGATCCTGGTCGACACCCCCGGCCTGCACCGGCCACGCACCCTGCTCGGCGAACGCCTCAACGACCTGGTGCGCGCCACCTGGTCCGAGGTCGACGTCGTGGCGGTCTGCTTCCCGGCGGACCAGAAGATCGGGCCCGGGGACCGGTTCCTGGTCCAGGAGCTGGCCAAGGTGCGGCGTACGACGAAGTTCGCCGTCGCCACCAAGACCGACCTGGTCGGTCCCGAGCGGGTGGCCGAGCACCTGCTCGACATCGCGGCCCTCGGCGAGGCGACGGGCACGGAGTGGGCCGAGGTGGTGCCCGTGTCGGCCACCGGTGGTGACCAGGTCGACCTGCTCCGTGACCTGCTGGTCGCGCAGCTGCCCGAGGGTCCGCAGCTCTACCCGGACGGCGAGCTGAGCGACGTGCCCGAGGCGGCGATCGCCGCCGAGCTGATCCGTGAGGCCGCCCTCGAGGGCGCCCGCGAGGAGCTGCCGCACTCGATCGCGGTCGTCGTCGAGGAGATGGGCCTGCGCGAGGGCCGCCCCGCGGACAAGCCGCTGCTGGAGATCCACGCCTTCCTCTTCGTCGAGCGCGACTCCCAGAAGGGGATCGTGATAGGGCACAAGGGCGCACGGCTCAAGCAGATCGGCAGCGACGCCCGCCACCAGATCGAGGCGATGCTCGGCACGCCCGTGCACCTCGACCTGCGGGTCAAGCTGGCCAAGGACTGGCAGCGCGACCCCCGCCAGCTGCGCCGTCTCGGCTTCTGAGCCGCTGCGCGCGACGCGTCAGCTCGACGGCACCCAGCACAGGCCGTAGCGCTGGCCGGCGTCCCAGTCCTCCTTGGTGGGCCACTCGAACGACCAGGTGTAGGTGAGCGGGTCCGTCGCACGGTCCTGTCCGACGCTCTTGCAGGCGGCGTCGGCGACGCCCTGGGCGTTGGGACCGAGGTACTTCGCGTCGTTCGCGATGGAGAGCACCTTGACCGCGGCCCAGCTGTGCTTCTCGCTGCAGATCACGCGCGTGAAGTCCTTCGCCGAGGGCGCGTCGTTGCCGCAGGTGCCGAAGCGGTCGAGCCCGTCGGCGGCCGCCAAGGCACCCTTGGCCGTGCCCGGAAGGCCGGCCAGCTGGTTCTTGCCCCGCACCGAGACCAGGTCGCAGCGATACCAGGTGGCACCCGCGTCGGCGTCGGCCAGTGTGGGGCTGAACCAGACCGCGGTGAACCGGCTCAGCCGCTGCTCGTCCTGGTCGCCGCCGACCCAGCCGCCCACCTTGGTCGGACAGGTCGTGGCGAGCTGGTCCAGCACCTGCTTGCTGTCCACGGTCAGCAGGTGCCCGTCGTCGATCGCGTCGAAGGTGCCGACGTACATCGTCACCGAGGTGTGCGGGCTGCTGCAGGGCACGGCCGCGGACGAGCTGGTCGGGCTGGTCGCGGTCTTGTAGTCGAGCCGGTAGCACTGGCCGACCTTCGGTCTCGGCTGCTTCGGCGTCGCCGTGGCGCTGGGGGTGCTGGACGGGGTCGCCGACGACGTGCTCGACGTGCTGCTCGAGGTGCTGCGGCTGGGATCCGCGGCGGGTGCGTCCTTGCCGCACGCAGCGAGCAGGGGGATCAGCGCCAGCAGCGCGATCACGGGAAGCAGGCGCAGCCGGGTCACTTCGTCGTCCTCGCCCAGCAGACGGTGCGCCGGTTGCCGGCCTTCCACTCCGCTTGGTGGTAGATCGTCATGCCGTACCGGAAGTCCTTGGTCGGGTAGTTCAGCCAGGCGCCGACCGAGTCGGAGCAGTACTGCTGGCTGCGGATCTGCACCAGTCGGTCACCCGGGTAGGGGTCGTCCGGCTGGCCCAGCTTGATCGTGGTCACCGCGCGCCAGTCGTGCGGCTCGCTGCACGCGACCTTGGCGCTGTTCACGGTCCTTCCCTCGGCGCACTGCATCCAGCGGTCGAGCGGGGCGCCGCCGAGGAGGTTCTTCGCCTCTGTCGGGAGGGGGTCGTACGACGTGGCCTCGTCGGAGCCGCCGACCACGTCGCAGCGGTACCACCGGGCTCCCTTGGCCCAGGCCTGCTCCGAGGGCCGGAACCAGGCCCAGCTCAGTCGCGAGCGCTCCACCTCGGAGTCGTCGCTGCCCAGGAACTTCGCGAGCCCCGGGTCGCAGGTGCGGTAGATGTAGCGGCCGAGACCGCGGTCGTCGTACGCCGCGGAGGCGTACGCCGCCGGGAAGGTGCCGACGGCGAAGGTCTCGGCGGTGTGCGGCTCGGCGCAGGCCACCCCGGCCGCGTCGCTGGTCGCCTCAGCGGTGTCCTTCGGGGTCAGGACGTGGCAGGCGCGCAGCACCGGCAGTGTCGCGCTGTCGGGGTCGTCCGCGGCAGCCGGGGCGCGCTCGCCGGTGCCTCCGGCCGAGCAGGCGGTGCTCGCCACCAGGAGCACGCCGATCGCGGCACCGAGCAGCGGGTGAGCGCGGCTCGGGCGGTGGGCGGGCACGGGACCTCGGGAGATTCGGATCGGGGGAGGGGAGCAGGTGAGGGCGCTGAGAGCGTACCTGCCGACCCCTCGACATCTGGGCGGTACGGGCGCAGGATCATCAGGTCGAGACCGAACGGACCGAAGGGAGTCGACATGACCGGCGCCACCGCCACACCGTCCGCCTACAGGTCCGGCGACCGCATCGTGACCGCGCCGTGTCCCTCCCGTCGGAGCCGTCGCCGGGAGCACCGGGTCCTCGCCCGGCGCGACCGCACGTCGGCGCGGCTCGCCGAGCTGGCCGAGATCCGCGCCCTGCTCGGGCGGGCCGTCGTCCGCGTCCAGGCGGGGTGGGTGCAGCACGCCTGGCGCTCCTACTCCGGCGCCGCCGGCGAGACCCGGCTCTCGCACCTGCCCCGCGCGTCGGTGGGTGCCGACGACGCGGTGTGCCTGGTCACCGGGCTGCGCGTCAGCGGTGACGGCCCGGCCGGGCGGGCCGACGACCAGACGACCGCCCGCACCCTCGACCTGGTCTGGCACACGCTGGCCGGCAGCCGCAGCGGACTGGGCCTGGTGCCCCCTCCCGACGCGCGCCGCGCGCGGGTGCACGACCTGACCCGCTGGAACGACCGGCGCGGACGCCGCCTCGACGACGTCGTCGGCCTGCTGGTCGCCGCCGACCGCGTTGCCGGTGCGGAGATGGACCGGCTGCGCCTCACGGTCTGAGCTCGTAGCCGGACTGCCACAGGTCCGGCGCGAGCCGGTGGTCGGCGCTCAGTCGTCCATCAGGAGCGCCGCCAGCGTGCCGCCCATCTCGTGGGCCGCCTCCTCCTGCTCGCGACCGACCTCACCGAGCACGCTCAGCGGCGCCGCGGCTTGGCGCCACTTCAGCGCCTGCACGATCGACAGCACACTGCGCACCGCACCCTCGGTGTCGTAGCGCCCGTGCACGAACAACCCGAACGGCTTCGGCGTCCCGGCTCCTTCGGCGGCCGCCCCGTCATCGCCCAGCGCCCCCCCGGCCTCGATGAAGATGGTGTCGAAGAAATGTTTGAGTGCTCCCGACATGTACCCGAAGTTCGCGGTCGTGCCGAGCAGGTAGCCGTCGGCGCCCAGCACGTCGCCGGCCCCCGCCTCCAGCGCCGGGCGCACCACCACCTCGACACCCTGGATCGCGTCGTCCCGCGCTCCGGCCAGCACCGCGTCGGTGAGGGAGACGACGGTGGGTGTCGGGGAGTGGTGCACGACGAGCAGGCGGGACACGGGTGAACCTACCGATCCGCTCAGAGCGCCGGGCGCCGGTCGACCCAGGGCCGGGCCGCCTCGAGCTGGGCCGCCAGTCGGATCAGGGTCGGCTCCTCGCCGAGGCGGGCCACGAGCTGGGAGCCGATCGGGAGCCCGTCCGGCGTCCAGTGCAGCGGCACGCTCATCGCCGGGCGGCCGGTGAGGTTGGCCAGCTGCGTGTAGGGCACCCAGCCGAGGTTGTCGTCGATCATCTGCCGCACGACCGGAGTGAAGCGGAGCAGGCCGGCGCCCCGGGCCGCGATCAGCGCCTTCTGGCCCCTGCGCACCGCGGCCGGGAGCTCGAAGGCGCCGATCCGCGGCGGCGGTGTCGCGGTGGTGGGGGTGAGCAGCAGGTCGTACGTCGCGTGGAACTCGGCGAGGCGGCGGACGTGGGAGTGCCGCTCCTCGACGGCGCGGACGAAGTCGACCGGGGTGGTCGCCCGGCCCAGCGCCGCCATCACCAGGGTGTCCGGCTCGAAGCCGCTGTCGTCGGCGCCTGTCGCCGCCTTGGCCTGGTCGACCGAGAAGGCGCAGTGCACGAACCAGCTGGTCAGGAAGTCGCGGGCGAGGGCCGCGTCGTCGAACGGTGCCCGCTCCAGCACGTCGACCTCGTGCCCGAGCTCACTCAGCAGCGCGGCGGTCGACTCGGCGGCGGCCACCGACTCGGGATCGACCCGCGGGTTGATCGCGCTGGCGGTGCACAACCCGATCCGCAGTCGGCCGGGATCGCGCCCGACCTCCTCGACGAGCCGGGTGGCCGGACCGGCGGGGAGGTACGGCGAGACGTCCGTCGGACCGGCCAGCAGGTCGAGCATGGCGGCGCTGTCGCGGACCGAGCGGGAGACCACCCCGTCGGTCGAGGTGCCGCCGAGCGGCTCGCCGGCCGCCGGCCCCTTCGGGATCAGTCCCCGACTGGCCTTGACCCCGAACAGCCCGCACGCCGAGGCCGGGATCCGGATCGAGCCGCCGCCGTCGCTGGCTCCGGCGCAGGGCACGATGCCGGCCGCGACCGCTGCGGCCGACCCGCCGGAGGACCCGCCGGGCGTGCGGTCGGTGTCCCAGGGGTTGCGGGCCGGGCCGAACAGCTCCGGCTCGGTGATCGCCTTCGCGCCGAACTCCGGGGTGTTGGTCTTGGCGAACACCACCAGGCCGGCGTCGAGCCAGCGCTGCACCACCGTCGCGGTCTCGGCCGCCGGGAGCTTCGCCAGCGACCGTGAACCGCCGCTGGTCGGGTGCCCGGCGAGATCCTGGCCGAGGTCCTTGAGCAGGAACGGAACACCGGTGAAGGGCGCGTCCGGCGCGGGCTCGTTGGCCGGCACGTCGCGCACGATCGCGTTGATCCGCGGGTTGATCTCGGCCGCCCGGGCCCGGGCGGCATCGAGCAGCTCGCTCGGCTGCACCTGTCCCGAGCGCACCAGCTCGGCCAGGCCGGTCGCGTCGTACGCCGCGTAGTCGTCCATCGCTCGACCCTAGTGCTGCTTCCCTCGTCACCGAACTGGGCTGTGGACAACCGCGGATCGCCCTCGATTCCGGTGGAGCGTGGATCCATGGACCTCGACAAGAGCCGCGAGCTCGACCAGATCACCATCCACGGCCAGGCCGACCTGCAGCGGCTCTGGGAGCTGCTGATGCGACCGCTCGGGTTCCGCTCGAGAAGCATCTGGCTGACCTTCATCGACCCCGACCGGCGTCCGCTGCGCTCGCTGATGGAGGTCGCCGAGTGCGACGACGCACCGGACCCCGACGACATCGCCAACCTGTACGCCGTGCTGCGCGACGTGCTCGAGGACCACGATCGTGAGCGCGACGACGGGGCCGGTCCCGGGCACAGCGTCGCGATCCTGGTGACCCGGCCCAGTCGCGAGCACGAGAGCGGCCACGGGCTCGAGCCGGACGACCGGGTCCTCGGCCGGATGCTCGTCGAGGGGGCCCGGCTGGCCGGCGTGCCCCTCGAGCCGGTGCACGTCGCGACCGACCACGCGGTCCTCGTGCTCGCGCCCGACGACCTCGCGGCCTGAGGCGCTAGGCCACCAGGACGCCGTGCCAGGGGGTGACGACGAGCGCGTCGCCCATGCGCACCAGGCGCTGGCCGAGGTCCTGGTCGATCCGGGAGTCGGGGACCTGGACGTGCTCCCCGGCCGGTCCTGGGCCGAAGTCCAGGGGCGGCACGGCGCCCGGCACCCGGGGGTCCGGCGCGCTCAGAGGGGTCAGGTCGTCGCTCAGCTCGTCCACGTGCCACGGTGCGCTCGGCCCGTCGCCACGGACGCCCAAGAAGCTGCGGGCCAGCTCGACCAGCCGGGTCGCCGCCTGCGTCAGGGGTACGACGTCACCCCAGCCGGTCGAGCCGATCCGCAGCTGCACCTCGCTCGCGCCGAGCGCGACCAGCCCGAGGTCGCACGGGCGCTCGACGAGGTCCCCGCGCCCGTCGTCGAGCACGCACAGGAAGCGCCCGGGCAGCGCCGTGAGCGCGGGGTCGGCACAGATCCGGCGGTCCAGCTCGGCCAGCGTCGGGCGGAGGTCGACCCGCCCGCCGGCCAGGCCGGAGGCGGGCGAGAGCATCAGGTTGCGGACCAGCTCGTGGCTGGCCGACGGCACCACCCCGGAGGCGACGATGGCGGCTGCGACGTCGGGGCGCAGGCGCCCGGCCTGCGCGTCGTCGTGCTCGTGCGGGAGGGCCCTGAGCTGCAGGTTGGCCCGCGCGGTCAGGTGCACGTCGCCGTCGCCGTACCGTCGCGAGACCCACAGCAGCGCCGCCAGGGAGTCCGCCGTGATCCGGCCGCCCGCGAGCCTCAGGCGCACCAGTGCACCGTCCTCGGCCGGCCAGGGCCGCGAGACCCCGGGGCAACGGTCCGGGCGCGTGCGCTGGGGGGAACGATGCCGTGCGTCGTCTCGGTGGCCACGCGTGTCTCACCCGTCCTCGGATCGTCGTGCTCCGCCCCCCGGTCTCCGCTCAATCTAACCCGGACCGCCCGCCCCGGGGCCGGTCGATGCCGACCTGCGCTACGGTGATGCCACCATGTGCGCGCGACTCCTCCTTCGCTGCCGCAGCGAGGTCCCGAACGATTGACATCGTCAGCCGGACCCCTCGCTGCGGAGTTCTTGTCTCGCCTCCGGACTCCCCGAACCAGCGAAGGAACACCTGATGACCCTGCAGAACGAGCGCCACGTCGACACCCAGCGTCCCGGCGGCATGCCGGTGCACCGCTACCGCGCCTTCCCCCCGATCGACCTGCCCGACCGCACCTGGCCCTCGAAGAAGATCACGGCCGCGCCACGGTGGCTCTCGACCGACCTGCGGGACGGCAACCAGGCGCTGATCGACCCGATGAGCCCGGCGCGCAAGATGCGGATGTTCCAGCTGCTCGTGCAGATGGGCTACAAGGAGATCGAGGTCGGCTTCCCGTCCGCCTCCGAGACCGACTTCGCCTTCGTCCGACAGCTGGTGGAGGGCGACCACGTGCCCGAGGACGTCACCATCTCGGTCCTGACCCAGGCCCGTGAGGACCTGATCGAGCGCTCCGTGCAGTCCCTGGTCGGCATCCACCACGCCAACGTCCACATGTACAACGCGCTGGCCCCGCTGTTTCGTCGGGTGGTCTTCCACGCCAGCAAGGACGAGATCAAGGACATCGCGGTCCGGGGCACGGAGCTGGTGATGAAGCACAGCGAGAACTACCTCGAGGCGACGGTCATCGGCTACGAGTACTCCCCGGAGATCTTCACCAGCACCGAGCTGCCGTACTCGCTCGAGGTCTGCGAGGCGGTCTCCGACGTCTGGCAGCCCGAGGACGGTCGCGAGATCATCCTCAACCTGCCGGCGACGGTGGAGAGCGCGACGCCGAACGTCTACGCCGACCAGATCGAGTGGTTCGGCCGCCAGCTCACCCGGCGCGAGAACACCGTGATCAGCCTGCACCCGCACAACGACCGGGGCACCGGCGTGGCGGCCACCGAGCTGGCCATGATGGCCGGCGCCGACCGGGTGGAGGGCTGCCTGTTCGGCCACGGCGAGCGCACCGGCAACGTCGACCTGGTGACCCTCGGGATGAACCTGTTCAGCCAGGGTGTCGAGCCGATGATCGACTTCTCCGACATCGACGAGATCCGTCGTACGGTCGAGTACTGCACGCAGCTGCCGGTCCACCCGCGGCACCCGTACGCCGGCGACCTGGTCTACACGGCCTTCTCCGGGTCCCACCAGGACGCGATCAAGAAGGGCCTGGAAGCCCTCGAGGAGGACGCCCGCGCGGCGGGCCACCCCGTCTCCGAGCACCCGTGGGAGGCGCCGTACCTGCCGATCGACCCGAAGGACGTCGGTCGCACCTACGAGGCCGTGATCCGGGTCAACAGCCAGTCCGGCAAGGGCGGCGTCGCCTACCTGATCAAGTCCGAGCACAAGCTGGACCTGCCGCGGCGCCTGCAGATCGAGTTCTCCGGAGCGGTGCAGCGTCACACCGACGGCGAGGGCGGGGAGATGGACGCCGAGGCGATCTGGTCGTCGTTCACCGCCGAGTACCTCGAGCGGAGCGCGCCGCTCTCGCTCGACGAGGTGCACTCCTCGAGCAGCGCCGGCGGCCGGGACGAGCTGAGCGTGACCGTGTCCGTCGACGGTGCGTCGCGCCGGCTCGAGGGCACCGGCAACGGGCCGATCAACGCCTTCGTCAACGCCCTGGCCGACGTCGGCGACCCGCGCTTCGACGTCCGCCTGCTCGACTACGCCGAGCACGCCCTCTCGGCCGGCGGCGACGCGCTCGCGGCGGCGTACGTCGAGCTGACGGTGCCGCGCGCGGCCGGTGACGGTGACGACATCCTCTGGGGGGTCGGCGTCGATGCGAACATCGTCACGGCCTCGCTCAAGGCGGTCGTGTCCTCGATCAACCGCTCGCGCTGAGGCGTCGCAAACGCACGCTGAGAACAGGGTGAGGCGTCGCAAACGCAGCCGTCCGGCACGTTGGCCCGTGGACAACTCGTTGCCCCCGGCCCGGGGACAGCAGCCTTGCCACCATGCGAGACCACACCCAGCTCGGGCCGCTCCAGGCCAGCGAGTTCCCACTGCCGCTCGACCAGCCCTTCCGTACGCGCGGCTGCTGCACGGGATCCACGTCGCCGCGCAGGTCCCCGACTCGAGGGCACTGCGGATCGCGGCGCTGCGCCTCGTCGTACCACCAGGGGCGGTGGTGACCGATCGAGCCGCCGGTTGGCTGCACGGGGCGCCGATGATCCTCGAGCTGGCTCTCACCAGGAGCTGACCCCGGTCACGATGTTCCACCGCTCGCGGGGAGGCTGCCTGCGCAACGAGCTCTGCGCCAGCGGGCAGCGGATGATGCCGGACTCCGACGTGATGGGGCTGGACGGGTTGCTCGTGACGACGCCGGTGCGCACCACGATCGACCTGGGCCGGCTCCTGCCACGCGTCCCGGCCTTCTCCGGGATGGACATGATGCTGAGCACGGCCCTGCTGGTGGGCGAGGAGGTGCTGGAGGCGCTGCCCCGCTTCAAGGGCTTCCGCGGGGTGTGCCAGCTGCGGGCGCTGGCGCCGTACATCGACCCCTCGGTCGCAGTCGCCCGGCGAGTCGGCCGTCCGGCTGCACTGGCTCGACTGCGGGGGCATGCCGCCCCCGAGCCGCAGGTCGAGGTCGAAGGGCCGCACGGGCCGTGCTGCCTGGACATCGGCGACCGACGCTCCCGGTTCGTCGCGGAGTACGACGGGCAGGAGTGGCACGGCGAGGAGCAGGCCGAGCACGACGAGGAGCGGAGGTCCTTCATCGCGAGGACCCGGCACTGGACGATCAAGGTCTTCCGGCGCCGACACGTCTACGGTCGGCACGCTGACGTCGAGGACAGGCTGCGGGCGGGCATGCGCGAGGCGCTCGACACACTCGGCCGACGGGTCGGAAGGCTGGACGCGGGTGCGTTCGCGACGCCTCGGCGGGCCGGCCGGTGTCCCAGCCGACCCGCCGAGATGATCAGTGCGTCAGTCTCAGTGCAGGATCTTCTTGACCGAGCCGTTCTGTTGAGCAGCACCCGCTTGTTGTTTTCTGGGTGAAGTCGAACAGGTTCGTCAGGCTGCCGGCGCGCGCGTCGAAGGAGGCGTCACCGATCCGGCCGGCGTGACCAGTTGTCCTCGATGAAGCTGGTGATCGAGGTCTGCTCGGTGCGCGGTGTGGTCGACGGCGTTGACCTTGCTGTACGGCGAGATGACCAGCAGCGGCTGCCGGGTGCCGGGCCCGCAGCGGTCCGCGTAGCCCCCGGCGACCTTGGCCTGGCCGGCCGGGCAGCTCGGCGGCGCTTGCCGTTGGAGCCGGCGGTCGTGTCTTGGAGCCGTTGAGGACTTCGCGGACGACGTGGTCGTACCAGCCGTCGGAGTCGTCGTAGGCGACGACGACCGCGGTGCTCTTCCACTACTGGCGACTTCTGCAGCGCGTTGATCTCCTTGACCAGGAAGTGCTGCTCGTCGGTCGGGTCGGAGTAGCCGGCGTGCCCGTCCTGGTACTCGGCGGCCTTCAGGAAGCTGACCGCCGGCAGGTTGCCCGCCTTCAGCGCGGCGTCGAAGTCGGTCAGGTCGTAGTTGTGGTTGGCCCGGCCGTTGTGCCCGATCTCGGCGACGCTCTTCGGCGGCCAGGTGGTGCGGGTTGGACGTCGACTTGTAGTACTCGAACGGCGAGTGGTGCGGGCTGTAGTCGACCGACGCGGCGCCGCCGACGTTGGTGTGGGTGGCGCCGCACATGGCGTAGTCGTCTTGCTTCGCCGTCCCATGCGGTGCTGGGCCGGAAGCCGCCCTGGAACCAGCCCCAGCTCACGCCCTCGGTCGTTGAGCAGGTCACCGATGTTCCTGCCCTGCATCGCCGCCAGCGCGTTCGTCGCGGTGTGGTCCTTGTCCGAGCAGTCGTCGTAGGCGGGGTCGGGGTCGTTGATGACCGTGCCGACGCCGTTGGCGTCCGGGGAGGCCAGGGCGTAGCTGTCCGGGGTCGCGATCTGCTTCGGGGTCTCGGTGCCGGCGACCGGGTCGACGGAGATCACGCCGTGGGTCTGGCCGGAGACCAGGTTGAGCGCGCCGGGGGTCGAGGGCCCGAAGTGCGAGCCGAAGGAGTTGTCGTTGATCGCGTAGTGCTGGGCGTAGTTCCACAGCCCGGTGACGGTGTTGCCGTCGTAGTAGTCCATCACCAGCCCGGGCTCGCCGAAGAGCCCGCTGCACTTGTCGACGCTCGGTGTTCTGCGACGAACTGTCGTCCATTGCCGCCGTTGTCGGCGGCCTACTGCTCCGGGCCGTAGGCGTGGTTCTGGTCGCAGGTCATCGCCTGCGAACGGGGTCAGCCGGCTCGGGCGTGTAGAGGTTCGGGTTGCTGCGT
Source organism: uncultured Actinomycetota bacterium (assembly GCA_963843875.1). Classification (GTDB taxonomy): domain Bacteria; phylum Actinomycetota; class Actinomycetes; order Propionibacteriales; family Nocardioidaceae; genus Marmoricola. Next base: position 1,208,248 of record CAWJMC010000005.1, read on the forward strand.
CAGCGAGCCCGGAGTTGAGACAGGTTGTCGGCCTGCGGGGTGCGCGCGGCGGCCTTGAACTGCGTGCCGTCGGTGTTGGCGGCCTTCGGGTAGGTGGCGAAGTAGTGGTCGAAGGAGACGTTCTCGTCGAAGATCACGACCACGTGCTTGATCGGGCGTGGCGTGTGCGTGCCGGAGCGGTGGCCGGGACCGCCGATGCGGACGGCCCGGCCGGCGGTCGCCAGGGCCGCGACGCCGAGCAGGGCCCCGACGTCAGCGCCGCCGAGCGCCGAGCTGCCGGCGATCATGCTGGCCAGGCGCCGATGCGCTCGGGACGGAATTCCTGCACGGGTCAGTACCTGTCCGGACGTCGACGGCTGGTCCTGGGCGATGGTTCGCGAGGCGCAGAGGCGCAATGACGCTCGAGTGAACGCGGGTGCAGGAGCTGGCCCGCTCTTGACCGGCTTGACCGGTCTCAACCGAGCAGGGTCGTCCCTACCAGTCGCTGCGCGTCCCGGACGCCCGGGCAGCGCGAAGAAGTAGCCGCCGCCGAACGGGCGAGATGTAGTCGACCAGCGGCTCACCGGCCAGCCGCTTCTGCACGGCTCGAACTGCCGGGCCAGGTCCTGCTGGTAGCAGCAGAACAGCAGGCCCATGTCGAGGTTGCCGTTGCGTCCGATGCCCCGGTCGTAGTTGTAGCCGCGGCGCAGGAAGCGCGGCTCGTCGCGCTGGCCGCGGTGCGCGGGTTGGCCAGCCGGATGTGGGCTGTCCAGCGGGGATCACGTCGCCCTGGTCGGGTCCTCGCGTAGTCGGGGGCGTCGTTCTCGTGGTGTCCGTCCAGGGGGGCGCCGGTGTCCCGGCGCCGGCCGAACATCCGCTCCTGCTCGGTGATCGCGACGCGGTCCCAGAACTCCACCAGCATGCGGATCAGCCGTACGACCTGGTAGCTGCCGCCGCCCGTCCAGTCCGGCTCGCGCTCGCCGCTGCCCGACCCACACCAGGGCGGTCCATCGCGCGGGCGTCGCGCACGGTCGGGTTGGCGATGCCGTCCTTGAAGCCGAGGAGGTTGCGAGGGGCGCCCGTGGGACGGGGCGGGCTGATGAAGCCGTCGACGCGCCAGCGGACCTGCATGCCGCCGCGGGTGTGCCGGGTGATGTCGCGCAGGGCGTGCAGCACGGTGTCCGTGTGGTCGGCGCAGAACTGCACGCGCAGATCGCCGTGGCACGGGCGGCGTCCAGGTCGTCGTCGGGGAACGATGTGCATCGCGGCGCAGCCGGCGGGGCTTGCGGCTCGGCCAGCCCGAAGCGTTCGTCGAAGAGGGAGGCGCCGAGCGCCGACGGTGACGGTCAGGCCGTCCGGCGCGGGACGTCGGGGCCGAGGGTGCCGGAGTCGGCGGGCGGGCGCGGTGATGCCCAGCTCGCGGGGCTGCCGCCGGTGGTGAGGAACCGGGCCCGGTCGGTGAGCGTCCGCAGCAGGTCGGCTCGAGTTCGCGCCGGTCCTCGGCGGTCAGTGTCGAAGGACACGAAGTCGTTGCGCGCTGGCGCGGGGTGAGCGATGCCGGCCTGGTGCTCGCCGTGGAAGGCGGGATCGTCGGCGCCGCCCGCCCCCACGCCGTTGGGCGCGTGGGCCAGGCGCGAGCCGCCCCGAGCCCGCCCCGATCCCGCCGGCGACGGCGGCGGCGCCCGGCCAGGAAGCCGCGGCGTGCGACGCTCATGCGGATCTCCTCGGCTCGGCGCGGACGCCACGTCGGCCAGCCGCTCGGCCAGCTCGCTGATCGGCGTCGATGCGTTCCCGCGCCGGCCGGGTCAGCCGGTCCAGGGGCGTCCAGTCGCCGGCGTGGTCGGGGCCGTCCAGCAGCGTCGTGGCGCGGTGCCACGTCGACCCGGAGACCGGCCGCGTCGAGGTCGCGGGTCGTCCAGCAGCGGGCTCAGGATCCGAGCACCACGTCGGTGCCGGCCAGGTTGGCCCGGGCGGTGGCCAGCTCGGACCCGCTGCCGTAGTCGTCCTGCCGGTGAGGGCGAACTGCAGGGCGTTCTCGGTGATCTCGTGGGCCCGGACGGTCAGCGTCAGCGGGTCGATCCGGGTGTCGCGGAACTGCCGCTGCAACGCCGTCAGGTCCGCGGTGAGCCGGGTCGTGGGCCCGCGCAGGCCCGACATCGACCCGCCGTGCCAGAGCCCGTGCTCGATCCGGTGGAAGCCGGTCCAATCCGGGGTCGCGGACGCCCTTGGCGAGCCCGTCGGGCCGCCCGTTCACCGCGCCGTCCAGGTCGCCGAACGCGTCGTAGGCGGCCCCGAGCCGCTCGTAGGCGAGGTGGGCGCTCACCCAGGCCGACTCGGCTCCGGACCGGTCGCCGGCGGCGACCGCCGCCGAGAGCGCCCGCGCGTGGCGCAGCACGCCGGGCAGGGCGTCGCGGACGTAGGCCTGGTAGGCGAGCGTCGGGCGCACCAGCTGGCCCTGGCCGGCCGGGACGACGCCGGGTGCGGGGTCGGTGACCCCAGTCGTGCCCGGCTCGACGATGACGGTGGGGCCGACGACCGCTGCCTCGTCCTCCATCAGGCAGCGCACGGCGTACTGGCCGGCTGCGAGGTCGAGCCGCACCGTGCGGGTCGTGCCGGGACCGAGGGGCTCCACCTCGGCGTACACCCGCTGGGTGGTGGGGGAGAACACCTGGACGTCACCGGGGCGGGAGTCGGTGTTGTGCAGGTCGATCCGCACGGGACCGGCCGTGTCGTGGGTCCAGCCGGCGCCGCACCGGCTGACCGAGACGCCCACCGGGTGCGCCGGGCTCGCCGACGCGGCCGTCTTGTCGAAGTGCCCGCACGCGGCGAGCGACAAGAGAAGGGTCGGCGTCAGGAGAGCTCCGAGCAGCCTGCGCACAGGGCGAACGTACGGGCGCACCGGGCGCTGGTGAAGACCTGTCGGGCTCCGTTCACCGAGGCTTCACGGACCGTTACCGAGGCCTGGCGGCCAGGACTAGGCTCAGAGCATGGCCGACGACACGCTCATCATGTCGGTCCGCCAGTCGATCCCGGCGATCCTGGCCTCCCTCGCACCGTGGGGGGTCGGTGAGGCGCACTGCCTGCCCGGCACCGACGACAAGCCGGTGCTCTGGCTCGGGGTGACCAGCGACGCCCAGCGAGACGCGATCGTGCAGCAGCAGTGGCTGGGCTCACAGGTGCACCTGATGCTGCTGCGCAACGGGGTGCCGCCCTCGCGGATCGGCGACGTGCGGGTGATGTTCGACTCCCACGAGAGCATCACCCGGCTGCTCGACGAGCTCTAGCCCGGATCCGCGGCGGCACCGAGGTCGGCCAGCGCCTCGTCGTCGAGGCGCACCTCGCCGGTGAAGACGTTCTCCTCGAGGTGGGCCAGGCTCGAGGTGCCGGGGATCAGCAGCGTCCGCTCGTCGCCGGCCAGCAGCCAGGCCAGCCCGACCTGCGCGGGCGTGGCACCGAGCCGCTGGGCCGTACGCCGCACGGTGGGGTCCTCGGTGACCTTCGGCTGGCCCGGGAAGGCCGAGCCGAGGGGGAAGAACGGCACCCAGGCGATCGCGTGGTCGCGGCACACCTGGTGGACGGCCCGGTCCGGCGCGAGCAGGTTGTCCCGGTTCTGCACGCACGCGATCCCCACGGGCAGCGCCGCCGTGACCTGCTCGGCCGACACGCTGCTGAGCCCGATCGCACCGATCTTGCCCTCCTCGCGCAGGGCGACCAGCTCGGCCAGCTGGTCCTCGAGCGGCACCACCTGGTCGCCCTCGGCCACGAGCCCGGGGCTGACATCGGTGCGGCGCAGGTTGACCACGTCGATCCGCTCGGCACCGAGGCTGTCCAGGTTGGCCTCCACGGCGGCGCGCAGCTCCTCGGGACGCTGAGCGGTGACGAGACCCGCACCGCGTCGGACGGCGCCGACCTTGGACACCAGCACCAGGTCGTCGTCGTACGGCGCGAGGGCGGTGCGGATCAACCGGTTGCTGGTGGCCTCCCCGTAGAACTCGGCGGTGTCGAGGTGGTCGACCCCGAGCTCACGGGCCCGACGCAGGACCGCGACCGCGGCCTGCTCGTCGGAGTGCTCGAGCTGCATGGCGCCGTACCCGATCCGGGCGACCTGGCGCCCACCGAGCTCGGTGCTGCCTCCGGGACGGGGGTGAGTCATCGTGAAACCTCCAGCCGAATCAAACGGAGACTGTCTCCGCTTGATTCCACGCTAGCACCCGTTCAGCGCGAGACCAGCGGCAGCGAGCGCAGCGCGCGCTCCAGGTGCCAGGAGAGGTACGCCGCCACCAGGGTGCCGGCCTCCTTGCGGGAGCGCGGGTCGTCGCTGGAGACCTGCTCCACGGTCGGCCAGTCGCCGGCGAGCAGGGCGCCCATCGCGCTCACCGTCGCGTCCGAGGGCGAGGCCGAGCCCGGCAGCCGGCACGACGAGCAGAGCATCCCGCCGTGCGCGGGGTTGAAGGCCCGGTGCGGACCCTCCAGGCCGCAGCGGGCGCAGGCGTCGAACGACGGCGCCCAGCCGGCCACCGCCAGCGAGCGGAGCAGGAACGAGTCGAGCACGTCGCCGGCGCGGCGTTCGCCGGTCGACATCGCCCGCAGCCCGCCGTACAGCAGGAGGAACTGCTGGGGGGAGGGCTCGCGCTCCTCGGCGACCAGGCGCTCGGCGGTCTCCAGCATCAAGGAGCCGGCGGTGTAGGCGTCGTAGTCGGCGGCGATCCGGTCGCCGTACGGCCCCAGGGTCACGGCCTGGGTGACGGTGTCGAGGTTGCGGCCCACAGCCAGCTGCAGGTCGACGTGGGTGAAGGGCTCGAGCCGGGAGCCGAACTTGGACGACGTCCGACGCACCCCCTTGGCGACCGCGCGCACGACGCCGTGGCGGCGGGTCAGCAGCGTGATGATCCGGTCGGCCTCGGCGAGCTTGCGCGTGCGGAGCACGATCGCTTCGTCGCGGTAGACAGGCACGCGACCAGTGTCCCTCGCCCCGCACGGAATGCCGACCAGCCTCGCCGCCGTTGCAGCCCGTATGACCACACTCGGCATCATCGGAGCAGGCAACATCGGTACCGCGGTCGCGAAGGCGGCGATCGGGATCGGTCACGACGTCGTGATCGCCAACTCGCGCGGGCCCGAGACGCTCCACGACCTGGTCGTCGAGCTCGGCCCCAAGGCCCGGGCCGCCAGCGCGAAGGACGCCGCAGCCGCGGCGGACGTCGCCGTCGTCACCGTGCCGCTCAAGGCCTACCGCGAGGTACCCGTCGCCGAGCTCGCCGACAAGGTCGTGATCGACACCAACAACTACTACCCCGGTCGCGACGGCCACATCGAGGCGCTCGACCAGGGTGAGACGACCACCGCCGAGATGCTGCAGGACCACCTGCCCACCTCGCGGGTGGCCAAGGGCTTCAACCACATCGCGGCGGCCCAGATCCTCACTGACGGCACTCCGGCCGGCTCGCCCGGGCGCCGCGCGCTGGTGACGTCCAGCGACCACCGGGAGGCGGCCCAGGTCGTCACCGACCTGTACGACGCGATCGGTTTCGACACCGTCGACATCAGCCCGCTCTCGGACTCCTGGCGCATCGAGCGCGACCAGCCGGGCTACGGACCGAACCTGGACCGCGTCGCCATGTCGGACGCACTGGCCCGGGCCACCCGCATCGTCGGCTGAGACGCTCAGGTGGAGCGGACGCGACGCTGCGGCTTCGCCTCGGGGGCCGACCAGACCTCGTCGAGGAACTCCACGGCGAGCGCGTCGAGCCGGTCGGGGAAGTAGCGCCACTCCAGGATGCTTCGCGAGGCGACGAAGCGGGACGCGGGCAGCTCCTCGGCCAGCATCGCGGCGTCGGCCGCCGGGTGGATCGGGTCGTGCGGGTGACCGACCACCAGGGCGGGCATCTCCAGGGTCTCCCGCACCCGGGCCGGCGGGGCGATCCGGCCGAACAGCAGGCCGTGCATGGTCGCGGCCATCGGCGCCGGCTGCTGGGCCAGGGTGTCGAGCACGATCCCGCCCCAGAACGTCGCCAGGCGGCGGGGGACCAGCCGGGTCAGGCCGGCCAGCAGGTCGATGCTGACGGGCACGTAGCGGGCCGCGAACATCAGCGGGCTGAACGCGACGAGGACGGCGTCGAGGGCGTTGTCGAGCACCGGCATCTCGACCAGCAGCGCCCGGACCCGCTCGGGGGCGATGGCAGCGACCTCGAGGGCGACGTTCGCGCCGAGGGACGTGCCACCGATCACTGCGCGCTGGATCTCCTGGTCGTCGAGCAGCGCGACCACCTGCTCGCCGAAGGCGGTCATCGAGTAGACCAGCGGGTCGTCGGGTCGGTCGGAGCGGCCGTGGCCGAGCAGGTCGAGGGTGTAGACGTGGTTGCCGGCCTTGGCGAGGGCGCGGGCCAGGGGCTGGTGCATGCGGCGCGGCATCAGCTGCCCGTGCAGCAGCACGACGGCGCGGTCCACTCCGGCGTGGGGCGCGCCGTACTCGGTGAACTCGAGGCGGCAGCCGTCGACGAAGAACTGCCCGACCCGTTCGGAGACCATGTGCGTGGCGCTCATGGACCCCAAGTTACCGGTCGGTCACCCGACTCCGGGGCAGCCCGGGCGCGGTGGCAGGGTGAGTCGCATGACGCTACGACTGATCGGTGCGGGGCTCCCGCGCACCGGCACGATGTCGCTCAAGCACGCCCTCGAGCGGCTGCTGGGCGCGCCCTGCTACCACATGATCGAGGTCTTCGAGCACCCTGGTCACCCGGCCGTCTGGGTCGAGGCGATGCGCGGTCGACCACCGGTCTGGGACGACTTCCTGGGCGGGTACGCCGCCGGCGTCGACATGCCGTTCTCCTCGATGTGGCGAGAGCTCGCCGACGCCTACCCCGAGGCGCCCGTGCTGCTCTCGCAGCGCTCCAGTGCCGAGGCCTGGCACCGCAGCATGGACAGGACCGTGCTCGAGCGGGCCCGTTCGCGTGGCACCGGTGACGCCACACCGGGCACGACGCCCGAGGCCGACGAGATGTTCGGTGTGATGGGCGCCGGGATCATGGACGACCCCGACGACAAGGCCGCGGTGCTGGCCGGCTACGAGCGCCGGCTCGAGGAGGTGCGCGCGACGATCGCGCCGGAGCGACTGGTCGAGTGGCAGCCGGGTGACGGCTGGGAGCCGCTGTGCCGGGCCCTCGGCGTACCCGTGCCGGACGAGGAGTTCCCGCACGAGAACACCACGGCGGAGTTCGTCGCCCGGATCGAGGAGGATCTGCCACCGCCGAAGCCCTGACCGGGAAATCGCGTGAACGTCCGGGCGCCCGGTGGCACGCTCGTGCGGTGAGCACCGACGTACGACGACTGGGGCCGGAGGACTGGCGCGACTGGCGCGACCTGCGACTGCGGGCGCTGGCCGAGTCGCCGTCCGCCTTCGGCTCGAACCTGGCTCGTGAGCAGGGCTTCGGCGAGGTCGAGTGGCAGGAGCGGGCGACCGACTCGTTCGTGGCGTACGCCGGCGGCGTGCCGGTCGCGATCGGTGCTGGGACCGCGCAGGACGACGGGCTCTCGGTGGTGGCGATGTGGACCGAGCCGGACCGGCGCGGTGAGGGGATCGGCGGTCTGGTGCTCGACGCGATCGTCGACCTGGCCCGGGAGCGTGGGCTGCGGGCCCGGCTGTTCGTGATGCGGGCCAACCCGGAGGCGGCGCGGCTCTACGAACGCCACGGCTTCCGGCGCAGCGGGCTCGTGCAGGAGCACGGCGGGCGAGCGGCCGAGGAGCTGGTCGCCGACGCTCGAGGGGAGCCCTGACCGTCACCGTTTCGTCAGGTGCGGGCCCGCAGGGCCGCCGTAGCGTGGACGGCATGCTCCGGACACTGACGCCCGCCCGCATGGGCGCCACCCTGGTCGCGCTGCTGGCTGCGCTGCTCATGGGTGGTTGCGGAGCGAGCGCGGGATCGGCTGCGTCCAGTGGTTCACAGGGGTCCTCCGGCACCGACGACGAGGACGGCAACGTCCGCTGGGGTGACGGGTCGTACGGCGTGGTGATGGCGCACGGCGCGGCCTTCGACGCGGCCAGCTGGCAGGAGCAGGCCACCGAGATCGCGGACGCGGGGGCCAGTGTGATCGCGGTCGAGGAAATCAGCCCCGACTCGATCGCCGCGGCCGTCGCGACGCTCCAGGACGAGGGCCACGAGCGGGTCGCCCTGGTCGGTGGCAGTGCCGGGTCGGACGCCGTCCTCGAGCTCAGCAGCGACCAGCCGGACCTGGCCGACCAGCTGATCCTGCTCTCGCCGAACGGCACCGTCGAGGGGCTCGGCGAGCAGCCCAAGCTCTTCGTCGCCAGCGAGGACGAGCCGGTTGCCGACGTCTCCACCGAGCTGGCCGACTCCGCGCCCGGTGACGACAACAAGGCGGTCCTGCTGCCCGGGTCGGCGCACGCGCAGAACATCTTCGGCACCGACCAGGGCCCGAAGGTGCTCGGCCTGATCCTGGAGCGGATCACCATGCGCGTGAACGCCTGAGCGGCGTGCCTGATCAGTGCGCCGGGGCCGCCTCAGGCCGAGCCGTAGCGCCGGTCCCGCTCGGCGTACGTCTCGATCGCGCGCCACAGGTCGCGGCGGTCGACGTCGGGCCAGAGGACGTCGGTGAAGACCATCTCGGAGTACGCCGCCTGCCAGAGCATGTAGTTGCTCAGCCGCTGCTCGCCGGAGGTGCGCCAGACCATGTCGGCGTCGGGCAGCTCGGGCACGTAGAGGTACTTCTCGAAGGTCTTCTCGGTGATCCGGTCGGGGTTCAGCCGTCCGGCGCGGGCGTCGCGCGCCATTGCGGCGGCGGCGTCGGCGAGCTCGGCGCGACCGCCGTAGTTGACGCACATGGTCAGGGTCAGCACGTCGTTGTCGCGGGTCAGCTCCTCGGCGACCTGGAGCTCCTTGATCACCGATCGCCACAGCCTGGGTCGGCGACCGGCCCAGCGCACGCGTACGCCGAGCTCGTGCATCTCGTCGCGTCGGCGCCGGATCACGTCGCGGTTGAAGCCCATCAGGAACTTCACCTCGGCCGGCGAGCGGGTCCAGTTCTCGGTGGAGAAGGCGTAGGCCGAGATCGCCTTCACCCCGATCTCGATCGCGCCCTCGACGACGTCGAACAGGCTGCTCTCGCCCTCGGTGTGCCCGACCGTGCGGGGTTCGCCGCGCTGCTTGGCCCACCGGCCGTTGCCGTCCATGATGATCGCGACGTGGCGCGGCACCAGCTCGGCCGGGATCGCCGGCGGGCGCGCCCCGGAGGGGTGCGGGTCGGGCGAACGGCGGGCGGTGTGGCACCCCGTGACTCTACGACGCCGACCGGGCAGGAATTCACGTCGTACGCCGTCGACCGGGCGTGGTTTTCACAGTGCTGGGGCTGAAAACGTGCCCGGTCAGCGGTTCTGGCGGTGAGAACCTGCCCGGTCAGCGCTCCTGGCGGTGAAAACGTGCCCGGTCAGCGACAGGTGGGGCAGGTGCCGAACAGCTCGAAGGTGTGGCTGACCTCGCGGAAGCCGTGCGCCGAGGCGATGGCGCGGGTCCAGGTCTCGACCGCCGGGCCGGCCACCTCGACGGTGCGACCGCACGAGCGGCAGACCAGGTGGTGGTGGTGGCTGTCGCTGCAGGCGCGGTAGAGCGCCTCACCGGCGTCGGTGCGCAGCACGTCGACCTCGCCGACGTCGGCCAGCGACTGCAGGGTGCGGTAGACGGTGGAGAGCCCGATCGTCTCGCCGTCGCCCTGCAGCACGTCGTGGATCTGCTGCGCGCTGCGGAAGTCGTCGACCCGGGCGAGCACGCCGCCGATCGCGCGCCGCTGCCGCGTCGGGCGCGGCCCCACGTGGGGCTCAGTGCTCGTCATAGTGCGCTCCGTGCACGGCGTGACGGTGCCCGTCGTGCAGGTAGTCGACGTGGTCGCCGTGCTCGACGGCGGGATGGCCGCAGGCGGGCCCGTGGTCGTGGGTGTGCTTCCGGGAGTGGTCGTCGTCGTGGCCGGCCTCCTCGTGCGCCAGGGGCACGTCGGCGCCGAGGTCCGCGACGAACGGCACCAGCTGCTGCCGCCGCCGCTGCACCAGTGCGCCCGACCGGCCAGGTCAGCACGAAGTCGGCGAGGGCGACCAGCACGATCGTCGGCCCGGGTGGCACGTCGACGAAGGCGGAGGTGCCGACGCCGACCAGGGCCGCCAGCATGCCGATCACCATCGCCCCGGCCATCGTGGTGCGGAAGCCACGGGCGATCTGCTGGGAGGTCGCGACCGGGACCACCATCAGGGCACTGATCAGCAGCAGCCCGACCGTGCGCATCGAGATCGCGACCGTCACCGCCGCGAGCACCGAGATCAGCGCGTTGTAGGAGCGCACCCGCAGTCCCGCCGTACGGGCGAAGGCCTCGTCGTGGGCGACCGCGAACAGCTGGGGGAGCAGGGCGAGGGACAGCACGACCACCGCAGCGGCGAGCACGACCGCGATCCACACGTCGGCGGTCGAGATCGAGGTGATCGAGCCGAACAGGTAGCCCTGGAGCGCGAAGGCACCGTTGCCGGCCAGGGAGATCAGCACCAGCCCGCCGGCGATCCCGCCGTAGAACAGCAGCGCCAGGGCGACGTCACCGCTGGCCTTGCCGGTGCTGCGGATGCGCCTCGATGATCAGGGCGCCGATCACGGCGACGACGACCGCGGTCGCGACGGGGGCGGTGTTGGTGAGCACCCCGAGGGCGACCCCGGTGACGCAGATGTGCCCGATGCCGTCACCGAGCAGCGAGAGCCGGCGCTGCACCAGGTAGGTGCCGATCGCGGGGGCCGCGAGACCCGGTGACGGTGGCGGCGAGCAGCGCCCGGACCATGAACGGGGAGAGCAGGATGTCCATCGGTCCTACCGCCTCTCGAACGGGGAGCGGATCTCGGGCACGAAGTCGACCCGGGCCCGTTCGCCGGGCTCGCCATGGTGGTGGTGCGCGCCTCCCGAGCCGGGCAGCGCGGCCGGTGGGCCGGCGTAGGCGATCCGGCCCTCGCGCATCACCAGGACCCGGTCGATCAACGGCTCGAACGGGCCGAGCTCGTGCAGCACGACGAGGATCGTGGCCGCCGGCCGCCGAGCGCGCGGCGAGCGCGTCGGCGACCTGCTGCTGGCTGCCGACGTCGACGCCGGCGTTGGGCTCGTCGAGCAGCATCAGCTCGGGCTCGCCGGCCAGCGCCCGTGCCATCAGCACCCGCTGCTGCTGACCGCCGGAGAGCGTGGACACGGGGTGCCCGGCGCGATGCGCGAGCCCGACGGTCTCGAGCGCCTCGCCGATCGGCGCCCGGTCCTGGCGCCGCATCGGCAGCAGGAGCGGACGGCGGGCCAGCCGCCCGGACGCGACGACCTCCCAGACCGTCGCCGGTACGCCGGTGGCCGCGGAGGCGCGCTGCGGCACGTAGCCGATGCGCTGCCACTCGTCGTACGACGCGAGCGGCGTGCCGAACAGCCGCGCCTCACCCTCACGCAGCGGGTGCAGCCCGACGGCCGTGCGCACCATCGTCGACTTGCCCGGAGCCGTTGGCGCCGAGCAGCGCCACCACCTCGCCGGGTTCGACGGTGACGTCGATGTCGCGGAGCACGGGTCGACCGCCGAGGGAGACGCCGACGTGGGAGAGCTCGAGGGCTGGGGTCATCAGCAGTCGTCCGCCTTCTGCAGGGCGGCCAGGTTGGACCGCATGATGGTGAGGTAGTCGGTGCCGGCCGGGGCGTCCTTCGCGACGCCTTCGATCGGGTCGAGCACCTCGGAGTCGATGCCGAGGTCGCCGGCCAGGGTCTGCGAGAGCTTGGGGGAGGCGAGCACCTCGGAGAAGACGGTGCTGATGTGGTCGCGCCGGATCAGCTGCTGGAGCTGGTCGATGTGCTTGGCCGACGGCTCGGTGTCGGGGGTCAGGCCCGCGATCCCGGTGACTCTGATGCCGTACTTGGACAGGTAGCCGAACGCGTCGTGGCTGACCACGATGGTGTGCACGCGGCACGTCGGCCGAGCCCGCGCCGGTAGGCCGCGTCGAGCGAGGTGAGCCGCGCGACCAGCGCGGTCGCGCGGCTGCGGTAGTCGGCGGCGTGCGCGGGGTCGATGCGCACGAGCCGGCTCGTCACGGCCTCGACGTACGCCGCCATCCGGGCGGGGTCCTGCCAGAAGTGCGGGTCGGCGCCGTCGGCCTCGTGCCGCAGCCGCACCGTGTCGGAGACGTCGAAGCCGTGGTCGGTGTTCTGCTCGACGGCGGCGTCGACCGAGGGCTGGAAGCCCTGCTCGTAGACGACCAGGTCGGCCGCGCTGAGCAGGGCGGTCTGGCGCACGGTGAGCTCGAGGTCGTGCGGCTCCACGCCGGGCTGGGTCAGGTCGGTGACGTCGATGTCGGCCCCGCCGACCTGCTCGGTGGCCCAGGCCAACGGGTAGAACGCCGCCACCACGCTCGGCCGGCCGCTGGTGGACGGGTTGTCGCACCCGGCGAGCGCCAGCGCGAGGAGCCCCATGACCGGGATCGCCACGACGATCCGGCGCAGTCGGGGCAGGACAGCCGGCATGAGAATCATTGTCAAGAGGAATGAGAACCAATGTCAACTCGCGCGAAGCGGGTCCTGCCCTAGGGTCGGGGGCGTGCTGGTGGTGAACAGGTTCCGGGTCGAGGAGTCCGCGGCGGGAGAGTTCCGCGCGGGTCTGGAGAGGGCGCTGGCCACGCTGGCCGAGCGTCCCGGCCACGAGGACGGCCGGATCGGGCGCAACGTCGACGACCCGACGCTGTGGACGATGGTGACCCGCTGGGCCGACGTCGGGAGCTACCGCCGGGCGCTGTCGTCGTACGACGTCAAGCTGCACGCGGTGCCACTGCTGAGCCGGGCCCTGGACGAGCCGTCCGCCTACGAGACCCTCGACGACGGGGCCGAGCTGAACCGGTTCGGCGCCCGGGAGACGGACTGATCCCGTGAGCAGGGCGCCGGGCCGCACGATGCAGCGCGCGGAGATCTTCGCGGCCTGCACCCGGATGCGCCGCGACACGGCGGACTGGCTGGAGACGCTGAGCACCGAGCAGCTCGACACCGCCTCCCTGTGCGCCGACTGGCCCGTGCGCGGCGTGGCCGGGCACCTGATCGGCTCGGTCTCCCTCTCGCTGCCCACGCTGCTGTGGCGCACGGTGCGCCACGGCTTCGACCCGCACCGCGCCAACGTCTCCCTGGGCAACGAGATCGGCGCCCGCAGCGGTGCCGCGCTCGCCGCGGTCCTGCGCGAGCACGCCGGGACCGAGCTCGACGTCCCGTTCACCGGGATCCACGGACCCTTCACCGACCTGATCGTGCACATCGCCGACATGCGCGTGCCGCTCGACGTGCCCTGGCGCCCGGAGCCGGCCTGGTCGGCCGAGGCCCTGGCCTTCGTCGCGAACGGTGCCATCGGCTTCTCCGACAAGCACCGGCTGGCCGGGTTGCGGATCTGCGCGAGCGACGCCGACCTGCAGCTGGGCCGGGGCGCCGAGGTGCGCGGGCCGGCGTACGACGTGCTGCTCGCGCTGTGCGGACGCCGGGTCGGCCTGGACGCGCTCGACGGCTCGGGCCGGGACCTGCTCGCCGAGCGGATCTGAGCCCGGATCCCGGTCCCACCGGTCCCGTGCCGGCCGCTAGTGTGGCGACTTCGCCCGCAGCCGCCTCGACGTCGGCCGGGCCGTCCCCACACCCCACCATCCGGCAGCCAGCCGGGAGATCCTGGAGCACCTGCTCGTGGCCAAGAAGCCCGCCTCCGCCCTCGACAGCGTCATCAACCTCGCCAAGCGGCGCGGGTTCGTCTTCCCCGCCGGTGAGATCTACGGCGGCACGCGCTCGGCCTGGGACTACGGCCCGCTGGGCGTGGAGCTGAAGGACAACATCAAGCGCCAGTGGTGGCGCGCCATGGTGACCTCGCGCGAGGACGTCGTCGGGCTCGACTCCAGCGTGATCCTGCCGACGAAGACCTGGGAGGCCTCCGGTCACCTGGAGACCTTCACCGACCCGCTCACCGAGTGCCAGGCCTGCCACAAGCGCTTCCGCGCCGACCACATGCAGGAGGACTACGCGACCAAGAAGGGCATCGAGGACCCCGACACGGTCGACCTGGGGCTGATCGCCTGCCCCAACTGCGGCACCCGGGGGGCGTGGACCGAGCCGCGCAACTTCCAGATGATGCTGAAGACCTTCCTCGGGGTCGTCGAGGACGACACGAACGTGTTCTACCTCCGCCCCGAGACCGCGCAGGGGATCTTCCTGAACTTCGCCAACGTGGTCACCAGCACCCGCAAGAAGCCGCCGTTCGGGATCGCCCAGATCGGCAAGAGCTTCCGCAACGAGATCACCCCGGGCAACTTCATCTTCCGCACCCGTGAGTTCGAGCAGATGGAGATGGAGTACTTCGTCAAGCCGGGCGCCGACGAGGAGCTGCACCAGTACTGGATCGACGAGCGCACCCGCTGGTACACCGACCTCGGCATCAACCCGGACAACCTGCGTCACTTCGAGCACCCGAAGGAGAAGCTGTCGCACTACGCCAAGCGCACCGTCGACATCGAGTACCGCTTCGGCTTCTCCGGGCGGGACTTCGAGGAGCTCGAGGGGATCGCCAACCGCACGGACTTCGACCTCAAGGCGCACTCGGAGCACTCCGGCAAGGACCTGTCCTACTTCGACCAGGCCGCCGACGAGCGCTACGTGCCCTACGTCATCGAGCCCGCGGCGGGGCTGACCCGCAGCCTGATGGCCTTCCTGGTCGACGCCTACGCCGAGGACGAGGCGCCGGACACCAAGGGTGGCGCCCGCACCCGCACCGTGCTGCGGCTCGACCCACGGCTCTCGCCGGTCAAGGTGGCCGTGCTGCCGCTGAGCCGCAACTCCGACCTGACGCCCAAGGCCAAGGACCTCGCCCAGGAGCTGCGCGGGTCGTGGAACATCGAGTTCGACGACGCCGGCTCGATCGGCAAGCGCTACAGCCGCCAGGACGAGGTGGGCACGCCGTACTGCGTGACGGTGGACTTCGACACCCTCGACGACCACGCGGTGACCGTGCGCGAGCGGGACACGATGAGCCAGGAACGCGTCGCGCTCGACCAGGTCCAGGGCTGGCTGGCCCAGCGCCTGCTCGGCTGCTGATCCGGCGCGCCGTCTCGGGGAGCGGGCCAGCGTGTCTTGTCGCGATGTGCCCGTCTCGTCGGCCCGACGAAGGCAGGATGTGCGGGTGACACCTCGTGCCCTCGCCCTCAGAGCGGTCCCGCCTCGCGGCTCTCGCGCTGCTCGCCGCCGGCTGCGGCAACGACGCCGCGAAGTCGTCGGCCGAGGCCTCGGCGACGCCGAGCCCGAGCGTGACGCTCCCCGCAGGGGTCGACCTGACCAAGGCCGGCTCGAAGCTCGGCTTCGGCGACGCCGCCACCATCGCGTTCACGGCCAACGAGAAGAAGTCCACCGGGCTCAAGCTGAGCGGTCAGCAAGGTCGTCAAGGGCCGGATCGCCGACCTGGCGGCCTACCAGCTCGACGCCACGACGAAGACCTCCACGCCGTACTACGTCACGGTCAGCGTCGACAACGTCGGGACCGGTGACGTCGGCGGCTCGGTGATCCCGCTGTGGGGGCTGTCCTCGGACGACACCCTGATCGGTGCCTCGGGCTTCACCAACAGCTTCGGCACCTGCCCCTCGCGACCGCTGCCGACCTCGTTCGCCGCGGGCGACGACCTGACCACGTGCCTGATGTACCTCGTGCCCAAGGGTGGTACACTGGAGGGCGTCAGCTACCGGCCGCTGATGAGCCAGGAGCCCATCGTCTGGAGGGGCACCATCTCCAGCGCACCGGCCCAGAAGGCCACCAAGAAGTCCGGCCAGAAGAAGTCCGATTCGAAGGGGTAGCCCTCCTGAGCACGCTCACCGCCCCCGCCGGCCTCCGGCTGGGCCCGCTGCACGTCGAGACCCCTGTGGTGCTCGCGCCGATGGCCGGCATCACCAACGCCGCCTACCGCCGACTGTGCGCCGAGCAGGGCGCGGGACTCTACGTCTGCGAGATGATCACCAGCCGCGGACTGGTCGAGGGCGACGCGACCACGCGCGCGATGCTGGTCTTCGACGAGACCGAGACGGTCCGCTCGGTGCAGCTCTACGGCACCGACCCGACGTACGTCGGCCGGGCCACCGAGATCCTCTGCGCGGAGTACGGCGTGGCCCACGTCGACCTCAACTTCGGCTGCCCGGTGCCCAAGGTGACCCGCAAGGGCGGCGGGGCGGCGCTGCCGTGGAAGCGCAACCTGCTCGGCGCGATCCTCGACGCCGCGGTGCGCGGCGGCCGCGCCGTACGACGTGCCGGTGACGATGAAGACCCGGCGCGGCATCGACGAGGACCACCTGACCTACCTCGACGCCGGCCGGATCGCCGAGGAGTCGGGCGCCGCCGCGATCGCGCTGCACGGGCGCACCGCCATCCAGGGCTACTCCGGGCGAGGCCGACTGGGACTGCATCGGCGAGCTGGTCGAGCACGTCGACATCCCGGTGCTCGGCAACGGCGACGTCTGGGAGGCCGCCGACGCGCTGCGGATGGTCGAGCAGACCGGGGCCGCCGGCGTCGTCGTCGGTCGCGGCTGCCTCGGCCGGCCGTGGCTGTTCCGCGACCTGGCCGCCGCCTTCGCGGGGGAGCCGGTCGCCACCCTGCCGACGCTCGGCGAGGTGGCCACGACGATGTACCGCCACGCCGAGCTGCTCAGCCTGCACATGGGCGAGGAGCGGGGGTGCAAGGAGTTCCGCAAGCACGTCTCGTGGTACCTCAAGGGCTTCGGCGCCGGGGGACCGCTGCGGCACGCGCTGGCCCTGGTCTCGACGCTGGACGAGCTCGACGACGCTGCTCTCGCGGCTCGACCCGGCCGAGCCGTTCCCGGTGCTCGAGCTCGGCACCCCGCGCGGTCGCCAGGGTGCGCCGCGGCGGTGCGTGGCTCTGCCCCAGGGCTGGCTCGACGACACCGACGGTCTCGGCGACGCGGCTGGTCGAGGAGCCGCCGAGGCCTCCGGCGGCTGAGCCGGGACGCCGGTGCGCCGGCGCGACTGCCCGGTTTGCGAGGTGTCGGCTTCGCGCTCCGTGACGTGAGGCCCGACATCCGCGGCCGGTCGGGTTGACCGGGCCCCCGTCGTCCGGCGAGGGTGTTGGTCACGCGGCCGACGCGCCACGGCTCGATGACCGGCGCCGGCACGAGCGGCTGGCCTGCACGACGTCCGACCGCACGCACCCCACCGAACGGACCAGGTTTGTCTTCAGCGATCACCCCGGCACCCTCCGCCGGCCGGCACCGCCAGCAGCGTGAGCGTGGCCAGGTGGCCTCGCGTCGCGGTCGTCGCGGCCCCCGTGGTGACCGCCGGTGCGGTCGTCGCCGGGATGGCCAGCGCCGAGGCGGCCGGCAGCGCCCCGACGCCGACCGCCACCGCCGCCGGTCCGGTGGACCGCTCGGCGGGCAACCTGGTCGACGCGCTCGCGGGCAGCGGCCGGACCGCTCCCTGGACCGGACCGCGGCACCCCTGCCGTCGCGAAGGTGCCGCAGTACCAGCCCGACCTCACGGTGCTCTACCCGCACCCCAAGGTCGCGCTACGCGACCGACGCCCTCGAACATCCGCGAGACCCCGGCCGAGGACGCGGCGTGGTCACCGAGATCACCACCGGCACCCTGGTCAAGGCCACCGGACTGGTCGAGGGCGACTTCAGCCAGGTGCTGTGGAAGGGCGAGGTGCGCTGGGTCACCGGGCAGTACCTCTCCGCGAAGCGGCCGGTCGTCGAGAAGGCCCCGACGGCGCTGGGCCTCTCGGACAAGCCCCGTGCCGCGACGGCAGCGTCGAGAACGGCCTGACCTCCGGCGCGGTGCGGGTCTACCGCGCGGTCTGCAACAACTTCCCCGACATCACGTCGTACGGCGGCTGGGACGCCCACGGCGAGCACTCCAGCGGCAAGGCGATCGACATCATGCACCCGAGCGTCGAGGAGGGCTACCGGATCGCGGAGTTCCTCAAGGCGCACGCCTCCGAGCTGGGGCTGTACGACGTGATCTGGCGCCAGCACATCTGGACCCCGGTCCGCGCGGGCGAGGGCTGGCGCGCGATGCCCGACCGCGGCTCGGCCACCGCCAACCACTTCGACCACGTGCACGTCTCGGTCAACTGACCTGCGACCGCCATCCACGAGGGTTGCCGGTCGTCCGGGCCGCCGACTCTGGTGCGGACCCGCGCGGTGGCTCAGGTCGCGCGAGCGAGCGCCTGCTCGGCAGCGCCGTGACGCGGTCGTCGGGCCCGTCGAAGTCGAGCCCGGCGTGCTGGGCGCGGCCGAACAGGAACAGCGCGAGCTCGCCCGGCGCGCCGCTGACCACGACCGGGTCGTCGCCCTCGCGCAGCACCTGCACGCGCTCCGTGCCGGCGACCGTGCCAGCGGATCGAGACCGGGACGCCGGCCGGACGGACCAGGCCCTTGCCGGCCGTGCCGATCGAGCGCCAGAGCACCTGCTCGGCGTCGTCGCCGAGCTCGCGCGCGCGTCCAGCCGGCCGCGGCGCGGCGGATGTCCTCGTGGTGGACGAACAGCTCCATCGAGTTGGCCAGCCGGTCGACGGCCGGGATCCGGAACGGCGAGAGCAGCGGCGGCCTCGCGAAGCGCTCCACGAGGCGCGTCCGAGCCCGTCGGCGCGGGCCTTCGTCATCGCCCGGTCGGTGAGGAAGGCCAGCGGGCGCGATCATGATCCCGGGCGCGGCCAGCAGGTCGCCCTCGCGGACCACCAGGTGCGCGAGCAGGTCGAGCACCGTCCAGTCGCCGCACAGGGTGGGGGCGTCGGGTCCGGCGGCCAGCGCGGTCTCGCGCAGCGTCGGCGCGCTCGGTCGTGGCGAAGGAG
This sequence comes from uncultured Actinomycetota bacterium, assembly GCA_963843875.1. GTDB lineage: Bacteria > Actinomycetota > Actinomycetes > Propionibacteriales > Nocardioidaceae > Marmoricola. The sequence goes on from CAWJMC010000005.1 coordinate 1,227,090, forward strand.
GTCACGGCGCGAGCATAGGTGCGTCACCGCGGGCCTCGACACGTCCGGCGGTCGAGCGCGAGCGGTCGGACAGGAGGTGCTCGTCGGGCGCCGGCGGCCCTGCTGGACCGGCGGTGGTCCGAGGACCTGCTCGAGCGCGTGGGTGAGACCGGTCGGGGCGGGCGGCGTAGCGGCGGTCGGGAATAGCGTCGCGCGCGATGAGTTACCCAGCAGTGACGACCGCCGACTCCCTCGCCTCGACGCGCACCTCGACCCTGCGCGACGGGTTCCGGGTGCTCGGGGTCGCGATCCGGCGCGAGAAGTGGATCTTCACCCTCTCGACGCTGGGCAGCGTGCTGTTCGGCGCACTCACCGTCGCCGACGCCTGGGTGCTGGGCTGGGCCACCGACCACGCGATCGTGCCGGCGTTCCGCGACGGCACGGATCGGGGCCGGCGTGCTGGTCGCGGTGGTGGCGTTCTTCGTCGGGGTGGCGATCCTGCGCGCGGTCGGGATCGTGGCCCGTCGGCTCGGGGCCGGCGTGATGCAGTACCGGATGCAGGCGGCGTACCGCCGCGAGGTCACCCGGCAGTACCTCTCCCTGCCGATGGAGTGGCACCAGCGGCACCCGACCGGGCAGCTGCTGTCCAACGCCAACTCCGACGTCGAGGCCGCGTGGTCGCCGATCGCGCCGCTGCCGATGGCGGTCGGGCACGATCGCGATGATGGTGATCGCGATCGGCCAGATGTTCTTCACCGACCTGGTGATGGCGCTGGTCGGGCTCGCGGTGTTCCCGCTGGTGATCGTGGCCAACATCGTCTACCAGCGGCTGTCCTCGCCGCTGGTGACCCGGATCCAGGCCCGCCGCGCCGAGCTGAGCGAGGTCGCCCACGAGTCCTTCGACGGCGCGCTGGTGGTCAAGACCCTGGGCCGCGAGGCCGAGGAGACCGAGCGGTTCGGCGCCGAGGCCAGCCGAGCTGCGCGACCTCGGCATCCGCGCCGGGCGGATCCGGGCGGCGTTCGACCCGCTGCTCGAGGGCCTGCCCAACCTCGGCGTGCTGGCCGTGCTCGGCGTCGGCGTGCTGCGCGTCGGGCAGGGCGCCGCCGACGCCGGCGACGTCGTCACGGTGGCCTACCTGCTGACCATCGTGGCCTTCCCGATCCGGTCGCTGGGCTGGCTGGTGGGCGAGCTGCCGCGCAGCGTGGTCGGCTTCGACCGCGTGCACCGGGTGCTCGACGAGCGGCTCGCACACGTCGTACGGCGCGGCCAGCGCCTCGCGCCGCCGCCGCGCGGGGCCCGGCTCGAGGTCGCCGACCTGCGCTACTCCTACGTGCCGGGTCAGCGGCTGCTCGACGGCCTCGACCTGGTCGTCGAGCCGGGGCGCACGGTCGCGCTGGTCGGGCTCGACGGCCAGCGGCAAGAGCACCCTGACCTCGCTGCTGATGCGCCTGGTCGACCCCGACGCCGGGGCGATCCGGGTCGACGGCGTCGACCTGCGCGACCTCGACCGCGGCGCGCTGGCCGAGCAGGCCGCGCTCGTGCCGCAGTCGGCGTTCCTCTTCGACGACACCGTGCGCGGCAACGTCACCCTCGGCGCCGAGGTCGGCGACGCCGACGTCTGGGCCGCGCTGCGCACCGCGCAGGCCGACGGCTTCGTGGCCCGGCTGCCCTACGGGCTCGACTCCCGGCTGGGCGAGCGCGGCACCACGCTGTCCGGTGGCCAGCGCCAGCGGCTCTCGCTGGCCCGCGCGCTGGTGCGCCGCCCCCGGCTGCTGGTGCTCGACGACGCCACCTCGGCGGTCGACCCGGAGGTCGAGCAGCGGATCCTGGCCGCGATGCGCAGCGACGAGTCGGGCCTCGACGAGGCCACCACGATGCTGCTGGTCGCCTACCGCAAGGCCACCATCGCGCTGGCCGACGAGGTCGTCTACCTGGCCGACGGCCGGGTCGTCGACCGCGGCACCCACGACGAGCTGCTGGCCCGCAACGCGGCCTACGCCCGCCTGGTCAACGCCTACGAGCAGCGAGGAGGTCTCGCCGTGAGCAGCACTCAGCCGCGACCCCGAGGTCTCCAGCAGCACCGCCGTTCGCCACCGGCGACGAGATCTCCGCGCTGGCCGACCCTGCGCCGCGGGATCGCACCACTCGCCGGAGCTGCGCGACGGGCTGCTGGGGCACCTTCCTGCTGGCGCTGCTCGGCACCGCCGGGCGGGTCGTGGTCCCGATCTCGGTGCAGCAGACCCTCGACCGCGGGCTCAACGGCCCGGCGGCATCGACTACCGCTTCGTGCGGCGATGGCCGCGGTCGCGGCGGCTGGCGATCGTGGTGACCGGGGTGTCGTCGTACCTGATGACCTACCGGCTGTTCACGCACCGCCGAGCGCGGGCTGGCCACGCTGCGCACCAAGGCCTTCCGCCACGTGCACGACCTGCCGCTGCTGACCCAGAACACCGAGCGCCGCGGCGCGCTGGTCTCGCGGGTGACCAGCGACGTCGACCAGGTCTCGCAGTTCCTGGTCTTCGGCGGCGTGCTGGCCATCGTCAGCGTGCTGCAGGTGCTCGTCGCCACGGTCGTGATGCTCTTCTACTCCTGGCAGCTGACGATCGTGGTCTGGGTCAGCTTCCTGCCGCTGTTCTTGTCGCTGCGCTACTTCCAGAAGCGGCTCTCCGCGGCGTACGGCGTGCGTGCGGCGCCAGGTCGGGCTGATGCTGTCGGCGATCTCCGAGCCGGTGGTCGGCGCCGCGGTCGTCCGCACCCACGCCATCGAGGAGCGCACCCAGGACCGGATCGACGACTCGATCGACGCGCTACCAGCGGGCCAGCACCAAGGCGCAGGGCCTGACCGCGTTCTCGTTCTCGCTCGGCGGGCTGTCCTCGGGCCTGGCCAACGCCGGGGTGATCGTGATCGGCATCCTGCTCGGCCTCGGCGGCGACATCACCTCCGGCAAGGTGCTGGCCTTCGCCTTCCTGGTCACGCTGTTCGTCGGGCCGGTGCAGACCGGCACCCAGGTGCTCACCGACGCCCAGAACGCGATCGCCGGCTGGCGGCGCACGATCGGCATCCTGGACACCCCGGCCGACCTGGACGACCCCGGGCCCGACGGGCTCGACCTGCCGGGCGGGGCGCTGGCGATCGACTTCCGCGACGTGCAGTTCGCCTACCCGGACGGCCCGCCGGTGCTCGTCGACGTCACCGAGCACATCGCGCCCGGCACCCGGGTCGCCGTCGTGGGCGAGACCGGCTCGGGCAAGACCACCTTCGCCAAGCTGCTCACCCGGCTGATGGACGCCTCGTCGGGCGAGGTCGCGCTGGACGGCATCGACGTGCGCCGGATCGGCTTCGACACCCTGCGCCGTCGAGTGGTGATGGTGCCGCAGGAGGGCTTCCTGTTCGACTCCACGCTGCTCGACAACGCCCGCTACGGCCGCCTCGACGCCGGTCCCGACGACGTCCGTCGAGCCGCGGTCGAGCTGGGTCTCGACGACTGGCTCGACGGGCTGCCCGGCGGGACTGGAGACCCGGGTCGGCCAGCGCGGGGAGTCGCTGAGCGCCGGGGAGCGTCAGCTCGTGGCCCTGCTGCGGGCCCACCTGGCCGACCCCGACCTGCTGGTGCTGGACGAGGCGACCAGTGCGGTCGACCCCGAGCTGGAGGTCCGGATCGGGCGGGCGCTGGAGCGGTTGATGTCGGGGCGCACCTCGGTCACGATCGCGCACCGGCTGACCACGGCCGAGAACGCCGACGAGGTGCTGGTCTTCGACCAGGGCCGGGTCACCCAGCGCGGCTCGCACGCCGAGCTGGTGGCCGAGGGCGGGGTGTACGGCCGGCTGCACGCCTCCTGGGTGGCCCAGGCGGGGACCCGTGCGAGCGCCCAGCACGAGCCGCAGCGATGAGCGGGGATACTGCAGCGGTGAGCTCGTCCTCCCTCGACCCGTCCCTGGCCGCACGGCTCAAGCGCGACCCCGCCGGGCTGGTCCCCGCTGTCGTCCAGCAGCACGACACCGGCGAGGTGCTGATGCTCGCCTGGATGGACGACGAGGCCCTGCACCGCACGCTCAGCACGGGCCGCACCACGTTCTGGAGCCGCTCGCGCGAGGAGTACTGGGTCAAGGGTGAGACCTCGGGCCACCGCCAGTGGGTCAAGGAGGTGCGCCTCGACTGCGACGGCGACACCCTGCTGGTGCGCGTCGACCAGGAAGGACCGGCCTGCCACACCGGCGCCCGGACCTGTTTCGACCAGGGGTTGCTCGACTGATGACGGACGGCACCGGCACGAGCACGGGGAGCGGGCCGCCCCGGTCCCGGTCCGGCTTCGGGCCGGTGGTGCTGGCCGGTCTCGCCGCCGGCGTTCTGCTCGCGGTGGCCGGGTCGCACCCGTGGGTGACCTACAGCGTCCGACCGGCCGAGTCCCAGCTGGTCGGGACCGACATCGGCCAGGTCCCCCTGGCCGCGGCACTGAGCTACCTGCTGCTGGCCAGCTGGGGAGTGCTGCTGGTCACGCGCCGCGTCGTACGCCGGGTCTTCGCGGTGATCGGTGTGCTCGCCTCGGCGGGTCTGGTGGCGAGCGTGGTGTGGGCCCTGGTCAACCTTCCGGACAGCGTGCGCGGACAGTTCCCGGGCACCGGTTCCCAGGTCAGCACCAGCTTCTCGGGGTGGCTGTGGGCGGCTGCGGTCGGGGCCGTGGTCGCGATGGCCGCCAGCCTGCTCGCGGTGCGTCTGGTGCCGTCGTGGCCGGAGATGGGCAAGCGGTACGACGCCCCGTCCGACCTCACGACAGCGCCGCGCCCGGTCGACCCGGACGACCCCGAGGCCGGCAACCTGGAGCTGTGGAAGGCTATCGACAAGGGCCAGGACCCGACCGCCTGACCTGCCCCACTACAGTTGCGCTGATCAGACCGGCGACAGAGGAGCACGTGCATGGCGCACCACGGCAACACCCCGGCGGCCTGGACCGCGGTCACCATCGCGACCCTCGGCTTCGTGGTGGCCGGCATCGGCCTGATGGTCTACAGCTGGCCCGTGTTCTGGGTCGGCGTCGCCCTGGGACCGATCGCCGCCGTCGCCGGGCTGGTGATGGGGCGGATGGGCATGGGCGTCCATCCGCGGGCCGGGACGACCGCCGGTCAGTGAACGATCCAGGCCCTGGTTCGCGCCGGTCCGGGGCGGCTGCCTCACCGCGGCCGTGAGAACCTTGAGCGGGTTCTCCTTCTCCGATCTTCCGAGGTAGTCATGACCGTGCTCGACGACATCGTGGCCGGTGTCCGTGAGGACCTCGCGGTGCGCCAGGAGGAGACGTCGTACGCCGACCTCGAGCGCCTCGTGGCCGACCTGGTGGACCCGCACGACCCGATGCCGGACTTCGCGGTCCCGGGCATCAGCGTGATCGCGGAGGTCAAGCGCCGCAGCCCGAGCAAGGGCGACCTCGCCGACATCGCTGATCCGGCGGCCCTCGCCACGGCCTACGCCGACGGCGGCGCGGCGGCGATCAGCGTGCTCACCGAGCAGCGGCGCTTCGGTGGCAGTCTCGACGACCTGCGTGCGGTCCGCGCCGCGGTGGACACCCCGCTGCTGCGCAAGGACTTCGTGGTCACCGACTACCAGCTGCTCGAGGCCCGCGCCGCCGGAGCCGACCTGGTCCTGCTGATCGTCGCCGCGCTCGACGACCGGCGGCTGCGCGAGCTGCACCTGAGCGCGACCGCGCTCGGCCTGACCGTGCTGGTCGAGGCCCACGACGAGACCGAGGTCGCCCGGGCGCTCGACGCCGGTGCCGGCCTGGTCGGGGTGAACGCCCGCAACCTGAAGACCCTCGAGGTCGACCCCGACGTCTTCGGCCGGCTCGCACCGGCGCATCCCGAGCGGTGTGCTCCGCGTGGCCGAGTCCGGGATCACCGGACCCGACGACGTGGCGCGCTACGCCGGCGAGGGCGCCGACGTGGTGCTGGTCGGTGAGGCGCTGGTGCGCGGCGGCGACCCGGCGCGGGCCGTCGAACGCGATGCGCGCAGCAGGAGGAGCAGGCATGACGCACCGTGCAGTCCCGGGCCAGAGCGCTGGGCCCCCGACGAGACCGGGCACTTCGGCAGCTTCGGCGGCCGGTTCATGCCCGAGGCGCTGGTCGGCGGCCCTCGACGAGCTCGACACGGCCTGGCAGAAGGCGCTGGCCGACCCGGCGTTCGGCGCCGAGTTCGACCGGCTGCTCGCCGACTACGCCGGCACCCCGAGCATGCTCTACGAGGCCACCCGGCTCTCCGAACGGGCCGGGGCGCGGATCCTGCTCAAGCGCGAGGACCTGCTGCACACCGGCGCGCACAAGATCCGCAACGTCCTCGGCCAGGCGCTGCTCACCAAGCGGATGGGCAAGAAGCGGGTCATCGCGGAGACCGGCGCCGGGCAGCACGGCGTGGCATCGGCGACCGCGGCGGCGTACCTCGGGCTGGACTGCACCGTCTACATGGGCGAGGTCGACACCGAGCGGCAGGCGCTCAACGTGGCCCGGATGCAGCTCCTCGGCGCCGAGGTGATCCCGGTGAAGAGCGGCTCGCGCACCCTCAAGGACGCCATCAACGAGGCGCTGCGCGACTGGGTCGCCAGCGTCGACCACACGGCGTACCTCTTCGGCACGGCGGCCGGGCCGCACCCCTTCCCGAGCCTGGTGCTCTCCTTCGTGCGCGGGATCGGCGACGAGGCCCGCCGGCAGTGCCTCGAGCTGACCGGCGCGCTGCCGGACGCGCTCGCGGCCTGCGTCGGCGGTGGCTCCAACGCGATCGGGCTGTTCGCGGCCTTCCTCGACGACGCCTGCCGTGGCGATGTACGGCTTCGAGCCCGGGGGTGACGGCGTGGAGACCGGGCGGCACGCCGCGACCATCTGGGCCGGCGAGGTCGGGGTGCTGCACGGCGCGCGCACCTACGTGCTCCAGGACGACGACGGCCAGACCGTCGAGTCGCACTCCATCTCGGCCGGCCTGGACTACCCCGGCGTCGGACCCCAGCACGCCCACCTGGCGCGAGACCGGACGCGCGACGTACCGCCCGGTGACCGACGCCGAGGCGATGGACGCGATGGCGCTGCTCGCCAGGACCGAGGGCATCATCCCGGCCATCGAGTCCGCCCACGCCGTCTCCGGCGCGATGCGGCTGGCCGAGGAGCGCCCCGGCGAGACGATCCTGGTCAACCTGTCCGGCCGCGGCGACAAGGACATGGCCACCGCGCTGGAGTACTTCGGCCTCGGCCGGGCCCGGCCCGACGACAACCCGACGCGAGCTGCAGACGTGAGCGTCAGCACGGCCTTCGAGAAGTGCCCGGGCCGACGGCCGCTCCGCCCTGGTCGGCTACCTGCCCGCCGGGTTCCCCGACGTGCCGGGGGCGATCGAGGCGATCCGGGTGATGGTCGACGCGGGCTGCGACGTGATCGAGATCGGCCTGCCCTACTCCGACCCGGTGATGGACGGCCCGACCATCCAGGCCGCGGCCCAGCAGGCGCTCGAGGGCGGGATCCGCACCACCGACGTGCTGCGCACCGTCGAGGCGGTCGCGGCGACCGGTGCGCCGACCGTGGTGATGACCTACTGGAACCCGGTCGAGCGCTACGGCGTCGAGCGGTTCGCCGCCGACCTGGCCAGCGCCGGGGGAGCCGGGCTGATCACCCCCGACCTGATCCCCGACGAGGCCGGCCCCTGGATCGAGGCCGCCGACGAGCACGACCTGGACAAGATCTTCCTGGTCGCGCCGTCCTCCACGCCGCGAGCGGCTGGCGATGACCACCGGGCACTGCCGCGGCTTCGTCTACGCCACGGCCGTGATGGGGGTGACCGGCGCCCGCGCACACCAGCTCCACGCTGGCCGGACCGCTGGTCGAGCGCACCCGCGCCGTCACCGACCTGCCGATCGGCGTCGGGCTCGGCGTCTCCGACGGCGACCAGGCCGCCGAGGTGGCGGCGTACGCCGACGCGGTGATCGTCGGCTCCGCCTTCGTGCGGGTGCTGCTCGAGGCCGGTACCGACCGCGCGGCCGGGCTGGCGGGCCTGCGCGCGCTCACCGAGGACCTCGCCGCAGGGGTACGACGTGCGTAGGGCAGGGCGTCCTAGCTCGTGCTCACGGGTCGGCGCTCGCGCGCCCTGACCGCCTCGCGGCTGCGGCTCGGCAGTCGTCGGACGACGGCCGCCTGGTCTCGGGGGTCACGACCTCCGACCACGACGGCTACGAGGGCATCGTGCTGCCGACGGCGTTCCGCGTGCCGGACCACCACCCTGACCACCGACGACGACACGGACTTCTCGATGCGTCGCGACACCGGGGGCAGGCTGACCCTGGCCTTCTTCGGCTACACCCACTGTCCCGACGTGTGCCAGGTCGTGATGGGCACCATCGCCTCGGCCTACGCCCGGCTCGACGAGGCGCAGCAGACGCCAGGTCCAGGTGCTCTTCGTCACCACCGACCCGGCGCGCGACACCCCGAAGGCGCTCAAGGCCTACCTGGCCCGGCTGGACCCCTCGTTCATCGGGCTGACCGGCTCGCTCGACGCGATCGAGGCGACCGGCGGGGCCGCTGCCACGTCTTCATCGAGAAGGGTCGCAAGCTGCCGTCGGGTGGCTACGAGGTCGACCACACCACCACGGTGTTCGGCATCGACGGGCGCGGCACCGCGCCGATCGTGTGGGACGGCACCACGTCACCGGCGCAGCTGGCCACCGACATCGACAAGCTGTTGGCCAAGGGCACGGCAGAGACGAGCGCCACGATGACGATCAACCCGCTGCTGGCGGCACCGCAGTTCATCCCCAGTCCCTCCGAGGGGGTCTGGCACCTCGGTCCGTTCCCGATCCGGGCCTACGCGCTGTGCATCATCGCCGGTGTCGTCGCCTCCATCGTGATCTCCCAGCGGCGTTGGAACCTCGCGGGGCGGTCGCGTCGGGGAGATCGGCGACATCGCCATCTGGGCGGTCCCCTTCGGTCTGGTCGGTGGCCGGCTCTACCACGTGATCACCGACAACGACCTGTACTTCGGCAAGGGCAAGCACCCGGTCGAGGCGCTCTACATCTGGAACGGCGGCCTGGGGATCTGGGGCGCCATCGCGCTCGGTGCGCTCGGCGCCTACATCGCCGTACGCCGGCGCGGCATCCGGATGGCCGTGCTGGCCGACACCTTGGCCCCGGCGCTGATGATCGCCCAGGCGATCGGGCGGTTCGGCAACTACTTCAACCAGGAGCTCTACGGCAAGGCCACGACGCTGCCGTGGGGCCTGGAGATCGACCCGCAGCACCGGTTGGCCGGCCACACCCAGGAGGCCACGTACCACCCGACGTTCCTCTACGAGGCGCTGTGGAACGCCATCGGCATCATGGCTGCTGCTGTGGCTCGAGCGCCGCTTCAAGCTCGGTCGCGGCCGGGTCTTCGCGCTCTACGTGATGATCTACTGCTCGGGCCGGGCCTGGATCGAGTACCTGCGCATCGACAACATCGAGCTCAACGACGTCGCCGGCCTGCGCTGGGGCGTGTGGATGGCCATCGTGCTGTTCCTGCTCGCCCTGGGCTACTTCGTGCTGGTCGGGCGTCGTCACCCCGGCCGGGAGGAGTCGGCGTACTACCCGGGTCAGGGTCCGGAGCACGACGACGCCGGGGCTGTGGCCGATCCGGACGAGGCCGAGGTGGCCCTGGACGCCGGCGCTCGGGCACCGAAGAGTCCGCCCCGGCGCCGACGAGGGCTGAGCCGTGCCGGAGCTGCCCGAGGTCGAGTCCGCCCGCCAGGTGATCGAGCGCTCGGGCCTCGACCGGCGGATCACCGACGTCGACGACGCCGACACCTACGAGTGCCGCCCGCACCGCCCCGGAGAGATCGCCGACGCCGTGCGCGGGCGCACGCTCACCGTGGCGCACCGTCGCGGCAAGCTGATCTGGTGCGAGACCTCGGGGGTCGCCGGCGGCACGGAGCCCGGCCCGCTGCTCGCGATCCACCTCGGCATGAGCGGGCGGATCCTGCTCAGCTCGGGAGACCGGCAGGAGGCCGGTGGCGACTACGTCGGGAGCCGGGCCGGGGCGCGCCGCGAGATCAAGGAGCAGTGGTACCGGTTCAGCCTGACCTTCGCCGACGGCGGCCGGCTGCGGCTGCTCGACCCGCGGCGGCTCGGGTCGGGTGCGCCTCGACCCCGACCTGTCCGCGCTCGGGCGAGGACGCGGCCGAGATCGGGCGTGCGGAGTTCCGCGACGTGATCGGCGCGGGCCGGGCGCCGCTCAAGGCCCGGCTGCTGGACCAGTCCAGGATCGCCGGGATCGGCAACCTGCTGGCCGACGAGGTGCTGTGGCAGGCGCGGATCAGCCCGCAGCGCCGCACGGGTGACCTCGAGGCCGAGGAGCTCGACGAGCTGCGGCGCGTCCTGCGACGGGCGATCCGGGATGCGACCCGGCACGGCGGGGTGCACACCGGAGAGATCATCAAGCACCGCGGTCCGGGTCAGCACTGCCCGCGCTGCGGGTCGGAGATGACCCGCGCGAGCGTCGGCGGCCGCACCACGTGGTGGTGCCCGCAGGAGCAGACCTGAGCGACGGTGGCGGCTACGGTCGGGGGATGGACGCCCTCCGCACGCCTGACGACCGTTTCGCCGAGCTGCCCGACTTCGCCTACGCCCCTCACTACGCCGAGGTGGGCGGCGTGGAGACCCCGAGCCTGCGGATGGCCTGGGTGGAGGACGGCCCGGCCGACGGGCCCGTGGCACTGCTGCTGCACGGTGAACCGTCCTGGTCCTACCTCTACCGCTCGATGATCCCGGTCCTTGTCGAGGCCGGGATGCGGGTCGTCGCGCCGGACCTGATCGGCTTCGGACGCTCGGACAAGCCGACCGCGACGACCGACCACAGCTACGCCCGACACGTCGAGTGGGTGCGCCGGCTGGTCTTCGACGTGCTCGACCTGCACGACGTCACCCTGGTCGGCCAGGACTGGGGCGGCCTGATCGGCCTGCGCCTGGCGGGGGAGAACTCGGACCGGTTCGCTCGCATCGTCGCGGCGAACACGGGCCTGCCGAGCGGCGACCAGGACATGCCGGAGGTCTGGCACGGCTTCCGCAAGGCCGTCCAGGGTGCCGCCGAGCTCGACGTGGCGCGGTTCGTCGCCTCCGGCTGCGTGCGCGGTCTCGACGACTCGGCCCGGGCGGCCTACGACGCGCCGTTCCCGGACGAGAGCTACAAGGCGGGTCCGCGGGCGATGCCCGGCCTGGTGCCCTACGTGCCGGACGACCCGGCCAGCGAGGCCAACCGGTCGGCCTGGGCGACGTTGAGCGCCTCGGACACCCCGTTCCTGGTCGCCTTCTCCGACTCCGACCCGATCACCGGGGGGATGGCACCGGTCCTGAAGAAGACGATGCCCGGCGCTCGGGGCCGCGAGCACCCGGTGATCGAGAACGCCGGGCACTTCCTGCAGGAGGACGCCGGCGCCGAGCTCGCGGCCGCAGTGGTGGAGTTCGTCGCCGCCACGAGCTGAGGGAATCGGCGCCGCGACCCGGCCGTTCCCCCAGGTGAAGACGTGGGACGCGGTGGTGATCGGCGCGGGGCAGGCCGGGCTGAGTGCGTCGTACCACCTGCGGCGGCGGAGCATCGAGCACGTCGTGCTCGACGGCGACCCGGGGCCCGGGGGAGCGTGGCAGCACCGCTGGGACACCCTGACCATGCGCGACGTCAACGGCGTCGCGGACCTGCCGGGCAGCCCGGTGCCGACCAGCGCGGGTGACGAGCGGGCCAACACCTTCGTCCCGGCCTACTTCGCGGCCTACGAGCGTGAGCACGCCCTGCCGGTGCGCCGCCCGGTGCGGGTACGCCGGGTGGCTCCGGGCGACGACGACCTCACCGGGCCACCGGGCCCACGGGCCGCTGGTCGTGGAGGCCGAGGACGGGCGCACCTGGACGACGCGCACCCTGGTCAACGCGACCGGCACGTGGACCCGACCGTTCTGGCCGTCCTACCCGGGTCGGGAGACGTTCCTCGGCGAGCAGGTGCACACCGCGACGTACCCCGGGCCGGAGCACTTCCGCGGCCGGCGCGTGGCGGTGGTCGGCGCCGGGGTGCTCGGCGGTGCAGCTGCTCGGCGAGCTGGCCCCGGTGGCCGACACCCTCTGGGTGACCCGGCGCGAGCCGGCGTGGAGCACCTGCGACTTCACGCGGGAGGTCGGCCGGGAGGTGGTGGCCCGGGTCGAGGAGCGGGTCCGGGCCGGTCTGCCCCCCGAGAGCGTGGTGCGGTTGACCGGGCTGCGCCTGCGTGAGCAGGAGCGAGAGGCCGAGCGCCTGGGGGCCTACGCCGACCGGCGCGCGATGTTCGACGAGCATCGAGCCCGGATGGCCTGCGCTGGTCCGACGGCCGCTTCGAGCCGGTCGAGGCCATCCTCTGGGCGACCGGCTTCCGCGCCGCGCTCGACCACCTCGCTCCGCTGCGGCTGCGCGAGCCGGGCGGAGGGATCCGGATCGGAAGTGCCGGTGCGGCCCTCGGCGTGCCCACCACGGTGCTGGCCGACCCCCGGGTGCAGCTGGTCGGCTACGGCCCGTCGGCGAGCACGATCGGCGCGAACCGGGCCGGTCTGGTCGCCGCCCGCGAGGTGCGGGCCCGGCTCGACCGGGAGGCACTCGCCCTCGCCGGGTGAACGACGGGCGGGGCCCGCTACCCGCCGGTATCCACGGACAGAACTGGTGCGGCACCCACCCGGTCCGGGTTGTACGCTGGCGTTCCGCATGGGCCAATGTCGTCCCAGCGTGCTCGAATCCGCCGCACGTCCGAGTCATTCCGGGCGCGCTCGAGACGACGGGAGAGTGCACATGCAGGCATTCCCGGCGCCCCAGGGGCTCTACGACGCACAGCACGAGCACGACGCCTGTGGCGTCGCGTTCGTCGCCACCCTCTCCGGTGAGGCCAGCCACGACATCGTGGTCAAGGCCCTCACCGCTCTGCGCAACCTCGAGCACCGCGGTGCTGCGGGGGCGGAGCCCAACTCCGGCGACGGCGCGGGCATCTTGATGTCGATCCCGCACCGGTTCTTCGACGAGGTCTCGCGCGAGTCCGGCTTCGAGCTGCCCGGCGCGCACGCGTACGCCGTCGGCACGGCGTTCATCCCCGGTGACGCCGAGGCGGTGGCCAAGACCCGTCGCCGGATCGAGGAGCTCGCCGACGAGGAGGACCTCGCGGTGCTCGGGTGGCGCGACGTGCCCACCGACCCGAGCAGCCTGGGCGAGACCGCTCGTTCGGTGATGCCGACCTTCGTGCAGCTCTTCGTGGCCGGCGCGCACAGCCGGGTGACCGGGATGGCGCTGGAGCGGATGGCCTACTGCCTGCGCAAGCGGGCGGAGCGGGAGACCGAGGTCTACTTCCCGTCGCTGTCGGGTCGCACCGTGGCCTACAAGGGGATGCTCACCACCGAGCAGCTGGACGCCTTCTACCCCGACCTGCTCGACGAGCGGATGGAGTCGGCGATCGGGGTGGTGCACTCCCGGTTCTCGACGAACACCTTCCCGAGCTGGCCGCTCTCGCACCCGTTCCGCTTCATCGCCCACAACGGCGAGATCAACACGGTGCAGGGCAACCGGAACTGGATGCGGGCCCGTGAGGCGCTGCTGTCCTCGGAGCTGATCCCCGGCGAGCTCGAGCGGATCTTCCCGATCGTCACCCAGGGTGCCTCCGACTCCGCGTCGTTCGACGAGGTTCTCGAGCTGCTGCACCTCGGTGGCCGGTCGCTGCCGCACTCGGTGCTGATGATGATCCCGGAGGCGTGGGAGAACCACGCGCGAGATGGACGCCCGCGCTCAAGGCCTTCTACGAGTTCCACTCCGCGATGATGGAGCCCTGGGACGGCCCGGCCTGCGTGGTGTTCACCGACGGCTCCCAGGTCGGTGCCGTGCTCGACCGCAACGGCCTGCGACCCTCGCGCTACTGGGTCACCGACGACGGTCTGGTGGTGCTCGCCTCCGAGGTCGGCGTGCTCGACCTCGACCCCGCCAGCATCGTGCGCAAGGGTCGGCTCCAGCCCGGGCGGATGTTCCTGGTGGACACCGACGAGCACCGCATCGTCGAGGACGACGAGATCAAGGGCGAGCTCGCCGAGGAGCACCCCTACGACGAGTGGCTGCACGCCGGGCTGATCAAGCTGCCCGACATCCCCGACCGCGAGCACGTGATCCACTCGCACGCCTCGGTCATCCGCCGCCAGCAGATCTTCGGCTACACCGAGGAGGAGCTGCGGGTCCTGATCACGCCCATGGCCAACACCGGTGGCGAGCCCCTCGGCTCGATGGGCACCGACACCCCGATCGCGGTTCTCTCGGACCGCCCGCGGATGCTGTTCGACTACTTCGCCCAGCTGTTCGCGCAGGTCACGAACCCGCCGCTCGACGCCATCCGCGAGGAGCTGGTGACCTCGCTGGCCGGTGGCATCGGCCCCGAGTCGAACCTGCTCCAGCCGGCACCGGCCTCGTGCCGCCAGATCGTGGTGCCGTTCCCGGTGATCACCAACGACGAGCTGGTCAAGATCCGTCACATCAACCGCGACGGCGACAACCCGGGCTTCGTCTCGCACGTCTCCCGGGGCCTGTACGACGTGCACGGCGGCGGACCTGCGCTGGCTCGCCGCCTCGAGGAGATCTGCGAGGAGGTCTCCGGCGCGATCGAGGCCGGGGCGCGCACGATCGTGCTCTCCGACCGCCACGCCCGCGCCGACATGGCGCCGATCCCGTCGTTGCTGATGACGGCCGCGGTCCACCACCACCTGGTCCGGGAGAAGACCCGCACCCAGGTCGGGCTGATCGTCGAGGCCGGAGACGTCCGCGAGGTGCACCACGTCGCGCTGCTGGTCGGCTACGGCGCCGCCGCGGTCAACCCCTACCTCGCGATGGAGACCGCCGAGGACCTCGCCCGCGATCGCTACTACGTCACGGCCGAGCCCGAGGACGCCGTGTCCAACCTGGTCCGGGCGCTCGGCAAGGGCGTGCTCAAGGTGATGTCCAAGATGGGCGTCTCCACCGTCGCCTCCTACACCGGTGCGCAGATCTTCGAGGCGCTCGGGCTCTCGCAGGAGGTGGTCGACCGCTACTTCACCGGCACCACCTCCAAGCTGGGCGGGATCGGGCTCGACGAGATCGCCGAGGAGGTCGCCAAGCGGCACCGCACGGCGTACCCCCGCGACGGCATCGCCCCGAGCCACCGCGACCTGGCCATCGGCGGCGAGTACCAGTGGCGCCGCGAGGGTGAGGAGCACCTGTTCGACCCCGAGACGGTCTTCCGGCTCCAGCACGCCACCCGCGAGGGCAAGTACGACGTGTTCAAGAACTACACCTCGCGCGTCGACGGCCAGGCCGAGCGACTGATGACGCTGCGGGGGCTGTTCCGGTTCAAGGACGCCGAGGCGAGCGGTCGCCCGGCGATCCCGATCGAGGAGGTCGAACCGGTCTCCGACATCGTCAAGCGCTTCTCCACCGGTGCGATGTCCTACGGCTCGATCTCGATGGAGGCCCACGAGACGCTCGCGATCGCGATGAACCGGCTGGGCGCCAAGTCCAACACCGGCGAGGGCGGCGAGGACGCCGAGCGGCTGCACGACCCCGAGCGGCGCTCCTCGATCAAGCAGGTCGCGTCGGGCCGCTTCGGGGTGACCTCGGAGTACCTCACCAACGCCGACGACATCCAGATCAAGATGGCGCAGGGCGCCAAGCCCGGCGAGGGCGGCCAGCTGCCCGGGCACAAGGTCTACCCGTGGATCGCGAAGACCCGGTTCTCCACGCCCGGCGTCGGGCTGATCTCGCCGCCGCCGCACCACGACATCTACTCCATCGAGGACCTCGCCCAGCTGATCCACGACCTGAAGAACGCCAACCCGCTGGCCCGGGTGCACGTGAAGCTGGTCGCCGAGGTCGGGGTGGGCACGGTCGCCGCGGGGGTCTCGAAGGCGCACGCCGACGTCGTGCTGGTCTCCGGGCACGACGGCGGCACCGGCGCCTCGCCGCTGACCTCGCTCAAGCACGCGGGCGGGCCGTGGGAGCTCGGCCTGGCCGAGACCCAGCAGACCCTGCTGCTCAACGGACTGCGCGACCGGATCGTCGTGCAGACCGACGGCCAGCTCAAGACCGGCCGCGACGTGGTCGTCGCCGCGCTGCTCGGTGCCGAGGAGTACGGCTTCGCGACCGCGCCGCTCGTGGTCTCCGGGCTGCATCCTGATGCGGGTCTGCCACCTCGACACCTGCCCGGTCGGGCGTCGCCACGCAGAACCCGGTGCTGCGCGAGCGCTACACCGGCAAGGCCGAGTACGTCGTGAACTTCTTCGAGTACATCGCCCAGGAGGTCCGCGAGTACCTCGCCGAGCTGGGCTTCCGCACCCTGGACGAGGCGATCGGTCACGCCGAGGTGCTGGACAAGACCGAGGCGGTCAACCACTGGAAGGCCAAGGGGCTCGACGTCGAGCCGATCTTCCACGTGCCCGACGTGGGCGAGCAGTTCGCCGACCAGGACCGCTACTGCACCAAGGCCAGGACCACGGTCTGGACAAGGCGCTCGACAACGAGCTGATCGAGCTCGCCCGGGCCGCGCTCGACGACGGCGAGCCGGTCCGTGCCCAGGTCGCGATCCGCAACGTCAACCGCACCGTCGGCACGATGCTCGGCCACGAGGTGACCAAGCGCTACCAGGGCGAGGGCCTGCCCGACGGCACCATCGACATCACCTTCACCGGCTCGGCCGGGCAGTCCTTCGGGGCGTTCCTGCCCGCGCGGGGTCACCCTGCGGCTGGAGGGCGACGCCAACGACTACGTCGGCAAGGGCCTCTCCGGCGGTCGGCTCGTGCGTGCGCCCGGACCGCGCGGCCGGCGTTCAACGCCAACGAGCAGATCATCGCCGGCAACACCATCGCCTACGGCGCCACCTCGGGTGAGATCTTCATCCGCGGTGGCGTGGGGGAGCGGTTCGCCGTCCGCAACTCCGGGCGCTCCTGGTCACCGAGGGCGTGGGCGACCACGGCTGCGAGTACATGACCGGTGGCCGGGTGGTGGTGCTGGGCAAGACCGGGCGCAACTTCGCGGCCGGCATGTCCGGTGGCGTCGCCTGGGTGCTCGACCTGAAGGACTTCCGGGTCAACCAGGAGCTGGTCGAGCTCGGACCGGTCGTCGAGCGAGGCCGCCGGTCGAGCTCGAGCAGCTGGTGCGCACCCACCTCGAGGAGACCGGCTCGACGGTCGCCGAGGAGCTGCTGGCTGACTGGGAGACGTCGCTGACCCGCTTCACCGAGGTGATGCCGACCGACTACCGCCGGTCGCTGGAGGCGAAGGCGAAGGCCGAGGCCGACGGGCTCGACGAGAAGGAGACGGCGAACGCGATGATGGAGGCCCTCCATGGCTGACCCGAAGGGATTCCTCAAGGACGGCCGCGAGGTCGCCGAGCGGCGCCCGGTCGAGGAGCGGGTCTCAGGACTGGAACGAGGTCTACCCCGGTGGACCCGGGCGGGCGCTGCTGCCGATCATCAAGACCCAGGCCGGGCGCTGCATGGACTGCGGCATCCCGTTCTGCCACCAGGGCTGCCCGCTGGGCAACATCATCCCCGAGTGGAACGACCTGGTCTGGCGCGACGACTGGGACGGTGCGATCGAGCGGCTGCACGCGACGAACAACTTCCCGGAGTTCACCGGTCGGCTGTGCCCGGCGCCGTGCGAGACCGCCTGCGTGCTCGGCATCAACCAGGACCCGGTGACGATCAAGAACGTCGAGGTCGCGATCATCGACCGGGCCTGGGAGTCCGGCGCCGTCCGCCCGCAGCCGCCGGAGTGGCTCTCGGGCAGGACCGTCGCCGTGATCGGGTCCGGGCCCGGCCGGGCCTGGCCGTCGCCCAGCAGCTGACCCGGCAGGGCCACACCGTGGCCGTGTACGAGCGTGCCGACAAGATCGGCGGCCTGCTGCGCTACGGCATCCCCGAGTTCAAGATGGAGAAGAAGGTCCTCGACCGGCGCCTGGACCAGATGCGGCGCGAGGGCACGGTCTTCCGGGCCGGGGTCCGGGTCGGCGACAAGCTGACCGGTGAGCAGCTCCAGGACCGCTACGACGCCGTCGTGCTGGCCACCGGGTCGACGAGCGCGCGCGACCTCCCCGCGACCGGTCGGGAGCTGGGTGGGATCCACCAGGCGATGGAGTACCTTCCCCAGTCCAACCGGGCCTCGCTCGGGGTCGACGTGGAGGACCAGATCCGCGCCGACGGCAAGCACGTCGTGATCATCGGTGGCGGTGACACCGGTGCCGACTGCCTCGGCACGGCGACGCGCCAGGGGGCGGCCTCGATCACGCAGCTGGAGATCATGAGCCAGCCCGGGGAGGACCGCCCGACCCACCAGCCGTGGCCGACGTACCCGATGACCTACCGGGTCTCCTCGGCGCACGAGGAGGGCGGGGACCGGGTCTACGCCGTGTCCACCCAGGAGTTCCTCGGCGACGAGGACGGCAACGTCCGTGCGCTTCGCCTGGTCGAGGTGGTCTTCGAGGACGGCAAGGTCACCGAGATCGAGGGCACCGAGCGGGAGATCCCGGCGCAGCTGGTCCTCTTCGCCATGGGCTTCACCGGCCCGGAGACCGACGGCCTGGTCGAGCAGCTCGGGCCCGACCTCGACGAGCGTGGCAACATCGCCCGGGACTCGGCGTACATGACCACGGTCGACGGCGTCTTCGTCGCCGGCGACGCGGGCCGGGGTCAGTCGCTGATCGTGTGGGCCATCGCCGAGGGCCGCGCCTGTGCGGCCGCCGTCGACGCCTGGTTGACCGGCTCCACGACCCTGCCTGCCCCGATCCCGCCGACGGAGCGCCCGCTGATGGCCTGAGTCCCGGCCGTCGGGCGGAGAGGCGCGTTGGAACGTTCAAGTCGCAGCGACTAGGGTCTGGTCCGTGCGAAGAGCGAAGATCGTGTGCACCATGGGGCCGGCGACGTCCTCACCGGAGCGGATCCGTCAGCTGGTCGAGGCCGGCATGGACGTGGCGCGGCTGAACATGAGCCATGGCACCCGTGAGGAGCACGCCGAGATCTATCGGCTGCTCCGCGCCACCGCCGACGAGACCGGGCACAGCCTGGGGATCTTCGCCGACCTCCAGGGGCCGAAGATCCGACTGGAGACGTTCGCCGACGGGCCGCAGCAGCTCGTGGTGGGGGCGAAGTTCGTGATCACCACCCGTGACGTCGAGGGAACCGAGACGATCTGCGGTACGACCTACAAGGGGCTGCCGGGTGACGTCACCCCCGGTCACGACATCCTGATCGACGACGGCAAGGTGCGCCTGCGCGTGGAGTCGGTCGAGGGCGACGACGTGCTGACCTCCGTGGTGGTCCCCGGCACGGTCAGTGACCACAAGGGGATCAACCTGCCGGGCGTGCCGGTGAGCGTCCCCGCGATGAGCGAGAAGGACATCGCCGACCTGCGTTGGGCGCTGCACCAGACGGTGGACTTCATCGCCCTCTCGTTCGTTCGGTCGGCCGCCGACGCGGACGACGTGCGCAAGATCATGGCCGAGGAGGACGTCTTCCTCCCGGTGATCGCGAAGATCGAGAAGCCACAGGCCATCGACAACCTGGACGAGGTGGTGAAGGCGTTCGACGGCTTCATGGTCGCCCGGGGCGACCTGGGCGTCGAGTGTCCGCTCGAGGACGTCCCGTTCCTGCAGAAGCGCGTCGTCGAGAAGGCCCGTCGCAACGCCAAGCCGGTGATCGTGGCGACCCAGATGCTGGAGTCGATGATCACGAATCCCGCTCCGACCCGGGCCGAGGCCTCCGACGTCGCCAACGCCGTGCTGGACGGAGCGGATGCCGTGATGCTCTCCGGTGAGACCTCGGTCGGCGCCTACCCGATCCAGACCGTGCAGACGATGGCGCGGATCATCGAGTCCACCGAGGACCACGCGCTGGCCGGGATGGCCGCGATCGACTGGCAGCCGCGCACCAAGGGCGGGGTGATCGCCAAGGCGGCGGCGGAGGTCGCCTCGCGGCTCGGCGCGAAGTACCTCGTGGCGTTCACCCAGTCCGGTGACTCGGCGCGACGACTCGCCCGTTACCGGGGCTCGGTGCCGGTGCTGGCGTTCACCCCCGAGGACCGGGTCCGTTCGCAGCTCTCGATGACCTGGGGTGCGGAGACGTTCCGGACCGGGCCGGTGGAGCACACCGACGAGATGGTTCGTCAGGTCGACGAGCAGCTGCTGCGCATCGGGCGGGTCAAGGAGGGCGACCTCGTGGTGATCATCGCCGGGTCGCCGCCCGGCATCCCGGGCTCGACGAACGCCCTTCGCGTGCACCGGATGGGCGATGCGATCAACGAGGTCGCGCCGGCCTACCACCGGTGAGGCTGGTGGCCGAGTGGTGCCCCGGGTGGGACTCGAACCCACACTGGACGGTGTTTGAGACCGCATTCTCTGCCGATTGGAATACCGGGGCCAGAGCGACAGCACAGTATCCGACGCAGGCCCCTCGGGCCGAACCCGGGAGCCGGTCGTGACCGGTCCCGACCCCGCCGGGTTGCGCGTGGTGATCGCCGAGGACGAGTCGCTGATCCGGATGGATCTCGCCGAGATGCTCGCCGAGGAGGGCTACGAGGTGGTCGGCCAGGCGGGTGACGGCCAACGGGCGGTGCAGCTCGCCGAGGAGCTGCGGCCCGACGTGATCCTGCTCGACGTCCACATGCCCGAGCTCGACGGGATCGCGGCCGCGGAACGGATCGCGCAGGCACGGATCGCTCCGGTCGTCATCGTCACCGCCTACAGCCAGCGTGAGCTGGTCGAGCGGGCCCGCGACGCGGGCGCGATGGCCTACCTGGTCAAGCCGTTCTCGCGCAGTGACCTGGCGCCGGCGATCGAGATGGCGAGGAGCCGCTTCGCCGAGCTGCGCAGCCTCGAGGCAGAGGTCAGTGGTCTGACCGACCGCCTCGAGACCCGCAAGGCCGTCGACCGGGCCAAGAGCGTGCTGCAGCGCGACCTCGCGATCACCGAGCCGGAGGCGTTCCGCTGGATCCAGAAGACCTCGATGGACCTGAGGATGTCGATGCGTCAGGTCGCCGAGGGCGTGATCCAGCACGGCCCCGGGACGACCCAGGACTGAGTCCGGCGACCCCGTAGGTCACGAATCACTAACGACCTCGGATGAGCGCCCGCACGGCCTGTCCAGAACGCCGGGACACGGTACCTTCCTTTGATCGCCAAGGCATACGCGTCGCCGTGCTCGGATCGAGCGGTGCGTTCATCTCCAGATGGAGGCTCAATGATTCGTCGTACACGTGCATTCGGCACCGCAGCCGTCTTCGCAGCAGCAGCCGTCGCTCTCGCAGGATGCGGGAGCTCCTCCTCATCCAGCTCGGCCGACTCGGGCTCCTCGAGCTCGTCGAGCTCGAGCGTCAAGAAGGGTGACGGGACCCTGACCATCGGTTCCCTCCTCCCGCAGACCGGGGACCTGGCCTTCCTCGGCCCCCCTGAGTTCGCCGGTGTCCAGACCGCGGTCGACGACATCAACAGCGCCGGTGGGGTCCTCGGCAAGCCGATCAAGCAGGTCAAGGCCGACTCCGGTGACGGCACGCCCGACATCGCCGGCGCCCAGGTCGACAAGCTGCTCGCAGCGAAGTCCGACGTGATCATGGGTGCTGCGGCCTCTGGTGTCTCGCTCTCGGTGATCAACAAGATCACCGACGCCGGACTGATCGAGTTCTCGCCGGCCAACACCTCACCGGCCTTCGACGACGCCAAGACCGACCCGCACAACCTGTACTTCCGTACGGCGCCCTCGGACGTGCTCCAGGGTGCGGTGCTGTCGAACACCATCCTGGGTGACAACCACACCCGCGTGGCGATCCTGGCCCGTCAGGACTCCTACGGCGAGCTGCTGGCCACGCAGGTCGAGAAGGGCGTCAAGGCCGGTGGTGGCCAGATCGTGGCCAAGAAGCTCTACTCCGCCGACGCGACCAACTTCACCGCCGAGGTCAACGCCGTAGCGGCCACGAAGCCGGACGCGATCGCGCTGATCGCCTTCAACGAGACCACGAAGATCATCCCGACGATGATCGCCAAGGGGATCGGTCCGAAGGCCCAGCAGATCTACTTCGTCGACGGCAACACCGCGGACTACTCCAAGGACTTCGCCAAGGGCACCCTCAAGGGCGTCAAGGCGACCTACCCCGGTGCGGAGCTGACCTCGGACTTCAAGGCTCGTCTGCTCAAGACGAACTCGAAGCTGACCTCGTTCACCTACGGACCGGAGTCCTACGACGCGACCGTGCTGTCCGCCCTGGCGGCCACGATGGCCAAGACGGACGACCCGACGAGCTTCGCCCCGGACATCATCAAGGTCTCCACGGGCGGGACCAAGTGCACGTCGTACAAGGACTGTGTCGCTCTGCTCAAGGACGGCAAGGACATCGACTACGACGGTGTCTCCGGCCCGGTCGACATGGGCAAGACCGGTAGCCCGACCAAGGCGACGATCGGCATCTTCCAGTACGGCGCCGACAACAACTTCACCAACCTGAAGTACGTCACCGGCGTCATCTGATCCATCGCTCGCACAACAGGGGCCTCGACCGCTTCGGTCGGGGCCCCTGTTGCGTGCTCGCGAGAACCCGTTGGTTTGTGGGTCGCTCAGCGCCGCGCTGGGTTCCCCGCCCGCGGAGGGGCGTCAGCGCCGTGGCGGGTTCCACGGTGGTTGAGGAGGCGCGTCAGCGCCGTCTCGAAACCTGGTGAGGTGAGCTGCTGCGGGGTGTCGAGACAGGAGTTCATCCTCCTCGACCAGCGCGGGGACGCCCCGACGATCAGGCCTTGGCGAGCGTCCCGAGGTAGAGCTGGATCACCTTGGGGTCGTTGATCAGGTCCTTGCCGCTGGCGGTGTAGGCGTTGCGGCCCTGGTCGAGCACGTAGCCGCGGTCGCAGATCTGCAGGCAGCGGCGGGCGTTCTGCTCGACCATCACCACCGAGACCCCGGCCCGGTTGATCTTGCGGGTCTGCACGAAGACCTCGTCCTGCAGCGCCGGCGAGAGCCCGGCCGACGGCTCGTCGAGGAGCAGCACGGAGGGCTCCATCATCAGGGCGCGACCCATTGCGACCATCTGCCGCTCGCCACCGGAGAGCGAGCCCGCCCGCTGCGAGCGACGCTCGATCAGGGCCGGGAACAGCTCACCGACGAAGTCGAAGCGGTTGCGGAAGGACTTCGGGCGTTGGTACACGCCCATCTCGAGGTTCTCCTCGATGGTCAGCGACGGGAACACGTTGTTGGTCTGGGGGACGAAGCCGATGCCCTTCGTGACCAGCGCGTCGGCCCGCTTGTTGGTGATGTCCTGACCCTCGAGCGTCACCGAACCGGTGTGCACCTTGACGAGCCCGAACAGGGCCTTGAGCAGGGTGGACTTGCCCGCGCCGTTGGGCCCGATGATGCCGACCAGCTCACCGGGCTGGCAGTAAAGGTCGGTGTTGTTGAGGATGTTCACCCCGGGCAGGTAGCCCGCCAGCAGGTCGTCGGCGCGCAGCACCGCGCCCTCGGCGGCGGCCAGGTGCGCCTCGCGGACCTGGGGGTCGACGGTGCTCTCGCTCATCGTTGTGCCTCTCCGGTCAGCTCTTCCCTGGCTTCGGCGTCGATCTCGGCCTCGTCGATCTCGGTGATGTCCTGGTCGTGGTGGCCGCCGAGGTAGGCGTCGATCACCCGCTCGTCGCGCATCACGGAGTCCGGAGGCCCCTCGGCGATCACCGACCCCTGGGCCATCACGATCACCCAGTCGGAGATGTCGCGCACCATGTCCATGTCGTGCTCGACGAAGAGCACGGTTCGTCCCTCGTCGCGCAGCGACTTCACGTGGCCCAGCAGGGACTGCTTGAGCGCCGGGTTGACCCCGGCCATCGGCTCGTCGAGCATCACCAGCTCCGGGTCGGCCATCAGCGCGCGCGCCATCTCGAGGAGCTTGCGCTGCCCGCCGGAGAGGGTGCCCGCGAAGTCCTCGCGCTTGGTGTGCAGCTTGAACCGCTCGAGCAGGGCGTCGGCCTTCTCGGTGATCTCCTGCTCCTGGCCACGCCACACCGTGAAGATGCCGGCCAGGAACCGTTCACCGCGCTGTCCGGTCGCACCGAGCCGCATGTTCTCCAGCACGCTCAGCTTCGAGAGCACCTTGGTCAGCTGGAACGTGCGGATCATCCCCAGCCGCGCGACCTTGTAGGCCGAGATCCCGGCGAGGCTCTTGCCGTTGAACGACCACGTGCCCGACTGCGGCTTGTCGAACCCGGTCAGCAGGTTGAAGAAGGTCGTCTTGCCGGCACCGTTGGGTCCGATCAGGGCGGTGATCACGCCACGCTGGATCTCGACGTGCGCGACGTCCACGGCGGTCAGCCCGCCGAACTGGCGCAGCACGTCGTCGACGACGACGATCGGGTCCGGCTTCGGTGCGCCCGGCTCCTGGGGTACGTCGGCCAGGGCTCGGGCGGCGTTCCTGCTCTGGTCCTTGCCGACGTTCAGGACTTCGTCCTGCCGGTGGTCCGAGACCCGGTCCGATCCTGGGTCCGATCCTGGGTCCGGTTCTGGTTCCGGGTTGAGGTACGAGCTCTGGTCAGCGGGCATCGATGGCCAGCTCCCTTCGGTCACCGAAGATTCCTTGTGGTCGATAGATCATCAGCAGCATCAGCGCCAACCCCATGAAGATCAGTCGCATCAGGCTGGCCTGCTGGTCGTTCATCAGCCAGGTCGGCAGGATCGGGTCGGAACCGGCCGTGAGCTGGCCGAACATCAGGTCCAGGAAGGTGATCAGGAACCAGAAGATGATCGACCCGGCGACGGGGCCCAGGACCCGCGCCGCGCCGCCGAGCAGCAGCACCGTGTAGGCGAAGAAGGTGGTGTCGGTCGCCACCCACGTCGGATTCATGTTGGTGTGCTGCAGCGCCACGAAGAAGCCGGCGAGGGCACCGAAGACGCCGGCCAGCATCAGCGACTGGATCTTGTAGAAGTAGACGTTCTTGCCCAGGCTGCGCATGGCGTCCTCGTCCTCACGGATGCCCTTGAGCACCCGCCCCCACGGGCTGCGCATCATCAGGTACACCGCCAGGCAGGACACCGCGACGATGATCCAGCCGCAGAACAACAGCCAGAAGTCGTAGCGGCGCCAGGACACGATCCCGAGGTCGACGGTGCCGCTGAACGGGTTGGCGTTGTCGAAGGCGTCCTCGAAGTGGATCAGGCCATCCTGGCCGCCGAAGGTCTTCAGCAGGGTGACCGAGCCGAAGGTGAACCTCAGGATCTCCGCCGCCGCGATCGTCACGATGGCCAGGTAGTCGGCCCGTAGTCGCAGGGTCGGGATGCCCAGCAGCAGCGCCAGCACCGTGGTGAAGAAGAGCCCGGCCACGATCGCCAGCCAGAACGGCAGGCCGAAGGTCGCGACGAAGGCGGCCATCACGTAGCCCCCCACCGCCATGAAGCCGGCCTCACCGAAGTTGAGCAGCCCGGTGTAGCCGAAGGTGACGTTCAGGCCGATGGCGGCCAGGCAGTAGACCACCGCTGTGGGGCCGAGCCCCTGCTGCAGCGCACCACTGAAGATGTTTCCCCAGTCCATGAGTTCCCTCTCTCCCTCAACCCACTCGCTCGGCCCGCCCGAACAGACCCTGCGGTCTGACCAGGAGGACGACGATGAGGACGACCAGCGCTCCGACGAACTTCAGCTCGGCGGGGATGAACAGTGTCGAGACCTCGATGAAGATGCCGATCACGAAGGAGCCCACGAGGGCGCCCGTGATGCTGCCGAGGCCGCCCAGCACCACGGCGGCGAACACCAGGAGCAGGATCTTGAAGCCGACCTGGTAGTCGAAGCCCTGGGTCATGCCGAGCAGTACGCCGGACAGCCCGGCCAGTCCGGCACCGACGGCCCAGACCACGGAGATCACCCGGTCGACGTTGATGCCCGAGGATGAGGCGAGCGCCGGATTGTCGGCAACGGCTCGCGTCGCCTTGCCCAGCCGGGTCTTCTGCACGGCGAGGATCACCGCGGTCAGGACCACGGCCGAGAGCACGATCACGCCCACGTCCTTGGGGGTGATCAGGATCGGACCGATGTGCCAGGGCTGGGGGCTGGACCACTGGGAGTAGTTGTGGCTGCCCGCACCCGCGAAGTACTGGTAGACGTTGCGCAGGAAGACCGAGAGACCGATGCTGACGATCATCGCGGCGATCAGACCGGTGCCGCGGCGGCGCAGCGGCTTCCAGATGATCTTGTCCTGGCCCCAGCCGAAGGCGGCCGAGATCACGGTCGCGGCCACGATGCCCGTCGCCATCGTGATGTTCAGCCCGAAGGCCATGACGTTGCCCGGGAGCTTGTCCACGGCGAAGGCGACCATGGCGCCGAACGTGATCAGCTCACCGTGCGCGAAGTTGGTCAGCCCGGTGGTGCCGAAGATCATCGACAGCCCGATCGAGGCCATCGCCAGCAGGACCGAGAAGACCAGGCCGCCCACGGCCAGCTGCAGCCCCTGCTTCCACTTGCTGGTGTCCACGGTCGAGTCCTTGCCGATCGGGAAGGTCACGAACACGTCGCTGTCCAACCGGATCTGCACCTTCAGCGACTTCTGCTTGGGGTCGCGCAGGTCCGCTCCCTTCGGGAGCGTGTCGCTGTCGATCTTGACCGTGTAGGTGTTGCCCAGCACGTCGATGGACTTGCCGGGCAGCGCCAGGTCGAAGACCCCGGTGCTGTCGCTGGTGCCCTGCGCGACCTTGGCTCCCGAGCTGTCCGCGATCGAGATCTTGACGTCCGGGACCGGTGCCGGCGGCTTCTCCCGGGCATCGGCGAGGCAGCCCTGGATGTGGATGGAGTCGTCGTTGCGGGCGGCCGGGCGCTCACAGGTCGCGCTGCCGGCCGCGCTCGCCGCATCGTTGGAGCCGAACCAGCCGAGCAGGACCAGGGCCGAGAGGACACCGACCAGCAGGGTGGCGGCCGTACGCCGGGCGGGCCGTCGGGAGGACCGGCGTACTGCTCGCCGGTCGAGGAGACGTGGGTTCGCCATCGTGAGTGCATGCCTCTCGCAGGGGGTGGGCTCACGCACGGACGACAGGCGTCCGCGGGCGTCCCCGAGATCGACCCGCTCCGTGCTGCCAACAGACTCTAAGGGGAGTGTGTGGCGAACGTGGCGTTCCTCGGTAACAACATGGGCACCTTTTGCTGGACCGGTCTGGACCAGGCGCCGGATCGGTCCGGGGTCAGCGCAGCGCGGCGACGAGAGTGGTCAGGGCCGGCGCGACGACCAGGGCGGGCAGCAGGTCGGCGACCTTGATCTGCTTGACGTCGAGCAGCCGGAGGGCCATGCCGACCAGCAGCACGCCCCCGGTGACGGTCAGGGCGGCGAGCTCGGCGTCCGGTAGGAACGAGCCGAGGACCGCTCCCACGATCGTCAGCCCGCCCTGGAGCACGAGCACGGTCAGCGACGCCGCCACGACGCCCCAGCCGAAGGACGCTGCGAAGGCGATCGCCGCGAACCCGTCGAGCACCGCCTTGAGCAGCAGCTGCTGCGGGCCGTCACCCAGTCCCTCGGTGAGCGAGCCGAGGATCGTCAGCGGACCGGTGCAGAAGATGATCGAGGCGGTCACGAACCCCTCGATGAACCGGGCCCGGGTCTCGTTCCCCTCGCCGGGGGCCAGTCGGCGCTGGAGCCAGCCACCGACTCCTTCCAACCGGTCCTCCAGGCGCAGCAGCGACCCGGTGATCCCGCCGACGAGCACGGCGCCCAGCACGATCAGCAGGGGTGCCGTCGTGCCGACCACGTCGGTCCAGGCCTGGTCGCCGATCGCGACCAGGGAGGTGCCGGCGATCAGCAGGGTGACCAGGCCGAGCCCGTCGGTGACGACGGTCCGGGTCCGATCCGGCAGGCGGTGCCCCACGAGCACGCCGAGCGTGCCACCCGCCAGCACGGCGAGGACGTTGACCAGGGTCCCGATGCCGACGAACACCGGGTCAGGTTACTGATGACCGGGGGTCAGCTGCTCGCGGTGGCCCGCTCGGGCGGCCCACCCACCGTCCGTGGCGGCGGCTAGGGTCGATCCGTGCCTGACGACGTCCGCCCTCGCCTGCTCCTGCTCGACGGTCACTCGCTGGCCTACCGCGCCTTCTATGCCTTGCGCGAGGTCGAGATGTCGACCACCACGGGCCAGCCCACCAACGCGGTCTACGGCTTCACCTCGATGCTGATCAACGTGATGCGTGACGAGAAGCCGACCCACGTCGCGGTCGCCTTCGACAAGTCCCGGCAGACCTTCCGCAGTGAGCAGTACGCCGAGTACAAGGCCGGCCGCGCGGAGACCCCCGACGACTTTCGCGGCCAGGTCTCGCTGATCAAGGAGGTGCTCGACGCGCTGCACGTGAGCCACCTCGACAAGGACGGCTTCGAGGCCGACGACATCATCGGCACGTTGGCCACCCAGGCCCAGGACGAGGGCTTCGAGGTGCTGATCTGCTCCGGCGACCGGGACTCCTTCCAGCTGGTCAGCGACACCACCACCGTGATCTACCCGATGCGCGGGGTCTCGGAGATGAAGCGGATGACGCCGGCCGCCGTCGAGGAGCGCTACGGCCTGCCGCCGGCGCGCTACCCCGAGCTGGCGGCGCTGGTCGGGGAGACCTCGGACAACCTCCCCGGCGTGCCGGGGGTCGGGCCCAAGACCGCGACGAAGTGGATCCTGGCCTACGACGGCCTGGAGAACGTCGTCAACCGGGCCGACGAGATCAAGGGCAAGGCGGGGGAGTCCCTGCGCGCGCACCTCTCCGACGTGATCCGCAACCGCCACCTCAACGCGTTGGTCAACGACCTCGACCTACCCTTCTCGCCGGCCGACCTGGCCCGGCAGCCGTGGGACCGCCAGCAGGTGCACACGCTGTTCGACTCGCTCGAGTTCCGGGTGCTGCGCGACCGGCTGTTCGAGAGCCTGGAGTCGGAGGAGGAGATCGACGGCTCCGGTTTCGACCTCCAGGGGGCCCGGCTGGGGGCGGGAGAGGTGGCGCCGTGGCTCGCGGAACACGGCCACGACGGCCGGATCGGGGTGTTCGTCGCCGGCTCGTGGCGCGCCGGCACCGGTGAGGTCACCGGACTCGCGCTGGCCTCCGGCGCGGGTGCGGCGGCGTGGCTCGACCCCGAGACGCTCGACCCCGACGACGACACCGCACTCGCCGGTTGGCTCGCTGACCCCGGGACCCGCAAGGTGCTGCACGACGCGAAGGGCCCGATGCTCGCGCTGGCCGCGAGGGGTTGGCTGGTGGCCGGTCTGGAGCGCGACACTGCGCTCTCGGCGTACCTCGCCCGGCCGGACCAGCGCTCCTACGACCTCGCCGACCTGACGGTGCGCTACCTCAAGCGGGAGCTGACCAGCGGACCGGCCGACGACGGTGAGCAGATGTCGCTCGACGGGCTCGACGACGACCGCTCCACCGAGGTGGCGATGCTCAACGCCCGCGCCGTGCTCGACCTGGCCGAGGCCCTTGACACCGAGCTCGAGGCCGGCGGTGGCACGGCGCTGCTCGACGAGGTGGAGCTGCCCCTGGTGCGGGTGCTGGTCGGGGTCGAGCAGACGGGGATCGCGGTCGACGTCGACCACCTGGAGTCTCTGGAGTCGGAGTTCGCCGACGGGGTGAGGTCCGCCGCCCAGGAGGCGTACGACGTGATCGGCAAGGAGATCAACCTCGGCTCGCCCAAGCAGCTCCAGGTGGTGCTGTTCGACGAGCTCGAGATGCCGAAGACGAAGCGCACCAAGACCGGCTACACCACCGACGCCGACGCGCTGCAGGGGCTGTTCGAGAAGACCGAGCACCCGTTCCTGGCCCACCTGCTGCGTCATCGTGACGTGATCCGGCTGCAGCAGACCGTGCAGGGACTCCTCAAGACGGTGCAGCCCGACGGCCGGATCCACACGACCTTCAACCAGCTGATCGCCGCGACCGGACGGCTCTCCAGCACCGACCCCAACCTGCAGAACATCCCGGTCCGCACCGCCGCGGGACGCCGGATCCGGGAGGCGTTCGTGGTGGGCGAGGGCTACGACACGCTGTTCACCGCCGACTACAGCCAGATCGAGATGCGGATCATGGCCGATCTCTCCGAGGACGCCGGGCTGGTGGAGGCGTTCCGCTCGGGCCGAGACTTCCACTCGGTGACCGCCGCGCGGGTCTTCGACGTCGACGCTGGCGAGGTGACCCCGGAGATGCGGGCCAAGATCAAGGCGATGAACTACGGCCTGGCCTACGGACTCTCGGCCTACGGCCTCTCGGGACAGCTGCGGATCTCCACCGGTGAGGCCAAGGGCCTGATGGATGAGTACTTCGAGACGTTCGGCGGCGTCCGCGACTACCTCGCCGGGGTGGTGAAGAGGGCCACCACCGATGGCTACACCGCCACCATCATGGGTCGCCGCCGCTACCTGCCCGACCTGACCAGCGACAACCGGCAGCGCCGCGAGATCGCCGAGCGGATGGCGTTGAACGCCCCGATCCAGGGCTCCGCGGCCGACATCATCAAGGTGGCCATGCTCAACGTCGAGCGGGCCCTCGCCGACGCGGGGTTGCGCTCGCGGATGCTGCTCCAGGTGCACGACGAGCTGGTCTTCGAGATGGCCTCGGGGGAGGAGCAGGTCCTCGAGGAGCTGGTGCGGTCGCAGATGGGCTCCGCCGCCGAGCTCACCGTCCCGCTCGACGTCTCCGTCGGCACCGGCCACTCCTGGCACGAGGCCGCCCACTGAGGGAGCGAAGCGACCGATACCCCCGCGCACGCGATCGGGAGGCACGGGAGCAGTGCCCGGGGGTTGGCCTGAACCCCAGTCCCGGCACACCCCCAGCTCACCCCCGGGCGACCGCTACCTCCCGCTCCACCTCGGGTCGGGTGCGCAGCCGCCACAGGCTGATCGCGAGCAGCACCACGAACAGCGCTCCGTCGACCAGGCAGACCGTGACCGCGAGCCCGACGACGGTGTGCACCTGGGTCGCGGTGACCGCGAGCACGACCAGTGCGGTCCAGATCAGGTACACCGACCACTGGGACTGTCGGGCCACGACGCTGTAGACGAGCAGCTGGAGCAGCGAGAGCACGGTGCCGATGA
Source organism: uncultured Actinomycetota bacterium (assembly GCA_963843875.1). Classification (GTDB taxonomy): domain Bacteria; phylum Actinomycetota; class Actinomycetes; order Propionibacteriales; family Nocardioidaceae; genus Marmoricola. Next base: position 1,258,128 of record CAWJMC010000005.1, read on the forward strand.
TCGCGAACAGCCAGAGCCGGTCGGCGATCTCGGCGAACTTGTCGCCGCCGATGAAGATCAGCGCGACCGGGCTGAGCACGTAGGACGCGATGGTGCCGACCACGCCGAGCCCCAGCACCACGGTGATGCTCTTGACCAGGGTGGTGCGGCGCTGGGCCTGCGAGGACATCGAGGGGAAGGCGATCACGACGACGAACTGGGGCAGGAACAGCACGGTCTTGACCAGGATCACCCCGCCGGCGTAGAGCCCGGAGTCGTGACGGTCCAGCACGTTGCGGGAGAGCAGGACGTCGGCGTTGGAGAGGACGAAGAAGGCCAGCAGGGCGTGGGAGTTGCGCACGGTCTCCCACAGCACGGTGCGTCGACCGTGGCCGGCGATGCCGGTCTGGGTGCGGGTGGAAGCCGAGCGGCGCAACGCCAGCCACCCGACGATCACCGGCGGGATGGCGCCGATCGCGACCCCGAGCACGGCGAGCGGTTCGCTGGGCTGCACGACCAGCAGCACCGTGCCGACCACGAAGCGAGGCACTCCAGCGGCCATGTAGAGCAGGGCGAGGGCGAACCACCGCCGCTCGCCCTGCAGGATCCCGGCCTGCCCGCCCATCACCGTGAGCGGCGCGACCGTGAGCGCGATGAAGACGGCGGTGAGCACGCTGTCGAGGTGCAGGACCGAGTTCAGCACCGGAGCGAGCACCAGGGTTGCCAGCGCCAACGCCAGGGCGGCCCGGTAGGTGACGCCGAGCAGGGTCTTCTCGATGGCACCGACGGCGCTGGGTGAGGAAGCGACCCGACGGGCACCTGTCGCCTGCAGCCCCAGCTGGAGCACCGAGAGGATCAGCAGCAGCCCCATCGCCGCCGCGAATCCGCCGTAAGCGCTCGGGCCGAGCAGGCGGGCGGCGACAATGGTGTAGCCGTAGGTCGCGACGTTCATCACGCCCATCGCCACCGCGATGCCCGAGCTCCCGCCCAGCACGCTGCGTGCACGGCTGGTGGGGGTGGTCACTGGGAGAGAGTACGGGCGGGGTGCTTGGATCGCCGCGGGTGCAAGGCAACCCGGTGAGGAGGGATGCATGAGTGTGGTGAGGCGCGCCCTCCCCGTGCTGTGGTCGCTCGTCCTGGCAGGTCTGCTTCTCGGTCCGGCTCTGGGGACCGGGTACGTGCTCAGCTACGACATGGTCTGGGTGCCTGACCTGGCCCTGCGTCCGGACCTCTTCGGTCTCGGGTCTGCTCTTCCGCGTGCGGTCCCCTCCGACGCGATCGTGGCCGTGCTGGATCACGTCGTGGGCGGGATGGTCCTGCAGAAGATCGTGCTGTTCGGTGGTCTCGTCGGCGCCGGGCTCGGCTCGCTGAGGTTGGCGCCGACTCGCTCGCTCACGGCTCAGCTGGTGACGGTGACCCTCTACCAGTGGAATCCGTTCGTGGCGGAGCGACTGCTGATCGGGCACTGGCCGGTGCTCGTGGGGTACGCCGTGCTGCCGTGGCTCGTCGACGCAGCTCGTCGCTGGCGCAGCTCAGGACGGCTACCGGCCCGGCTATGGCTGCTGGTGCCGCTGGGGTGCCTGAGCGCGGGAGCCGGGCTGGTCACGGCTGTGGCCCTGGTTGCGTTTGCCGTTCGCCTCGACCTGCGGCGGATGACGGCGCTCGTCGGGCTGCTGCTGGCCGGGAACGCCCCCTGGCTGGTGGCCGGGCTGCTCCACGTGGCGGACGCCCGGACGGATCCGAACGGAGCAGCGGTGTTCGCGCTGCACAGCGAGGGGTCGCTGCCGGCCCCACTGGCGGCTCTCGGACTCGGGGGGATCTGGAATGCGGATGTGGTTCCGCCGTCGCGGACCGGGGTGCTGGCATGGGTGTCCCTCGTCTTCGTCCTGGTGCTCGTCGCGCTGGGAGCACGGTCGTGGATCAGGCGCGTCCCACGACGAGACGCCGGGGCTTTCCTCGGGTGCTGGTGTGTCGGTTGGGGGCTCGCCGTGCTCACCTGGCTGGCGCCCGACGTGACGGCATGGCTCTACTCCCACGTCCCCGGCGCGGGTCTGATCCGCGACGGTGCCCGTGGCCTCGCGCTCTGCGTACCGCTGGTGGTCGTCCTTGTCGCCGAAGGCTCGTCTCGGGTGGTGCAACGGGTCTCCTCGATCAACCGCGCGCCCATCGCGCTGGCTCTGCTGCTGGTGCCCCTGGCCTTGCTGCCCGATGCGGCCCTGGGGCTGTCGGGGCAGTTGGGCACCGCGACCTACCCGCAGGACTACGAGCGGGCCCGTCAGGCGGTGGCGGACCAGCAGGCCCGTGGTCGGCACGGTGATCTGCTCGTCCTGCCGCTGGCCAGCTATCGGCAGCCGGGGTGGAACGGCGAGCGGAAGGTGCTCGATCCGACCGGACGGTTCCTGACCCCGGACTACGTCGCGAGCGACGTCCTCGTCGTCGCCGGGACCAGCCTCGCCGGGGAGGACCGGCGCGTGGACCAGGTGGCCCGAGCACTCCGGCAACCGGGGTCGCGGGCGCGTGCGAGGGCCCTGGGGAGGTTGGGGATCGGGTACGTGGTCGTCGACTCGCCATCCCCCACCTCGCCCGCGGTCGCAGGGCGGGTGCTGCTCGACGGTCGCGATCTTCGTGTGTGGAGCCTGGAGGTCCCGGTGGCCCGTGAGACGAGAAGCCCCACCTCGGTGGTGGCGATCTCACTCGCGTGGGGGGCATTCGTCCTGATGTTCCTGATCGGTGGCCTACTCGTCGGTAGACAAGCCTGCGGACGCGTACGGCGAACTGTCACTCGCGCGAACGAACCCTGTTAACATTCATTCGAGTCCAGGGAGGGCAAACACCAGATGCTTAGTACTTCGATTCTCGCCACCATCGGCAGCCTCTTCGTCGGCGGCGCCGTCGCGGCCGTGACTGTCGTCAGCCTCGTGCACGCGCAGACGGCGGCGCCGAGCAACTCCCCGGCCAACGTCAAGCAGCCGGTTTCCGTCACCTACGGCTCCTGAGCTTCCCCCGTTCGCCAGATCCAGGGTCTAGTCCGGCTCTCGGGTCCTGGCTCTCCACGTGGTGGCCGGCCAGAGCGGCTTGCACGACGACAGCGAATGACTCCTGCGCGTGCTCCCAGGTGAACGAGTGGCTCATGTCCCGTGCCCCCTCGCCCAGCGTGCGTCGATAGGCCTCGTCCTCGAGCACGCGACCGATCGCCTCGTTGAACTGCCGACGAGTGTCGACGAGGACGCCGGAGCGCTGGTCGTCGATCGACTCCCGGGTTCCGCCGGCTGACCGGTAGGCGATGGTCGGGGTGGCGTGCATCCCGGCCTCCCCGATCACCAGACCCCAGCCCTCCTTGAGCGACGGAAGCGCCAGGGCCCAGGCTTGTTCGTAGACCTCGTGCTTGCGCACCTCGTCCACGTGGCCCTCGAAGACCACACTGTCGCTCGCGCCGCGCGCGATCGCGTACGCATGGAGCTCTCCTTCCCACCATCCGCTGCCGACCACGTGCAGGCGCAGTCCGGGCCACCTGTCCCGCAGCGAGAGGACGGCGTCGATGGCGTGCTCGACCTGCTTGTGCGGCACAAGACGACCAACGACGGCAAGCGTCGGTGCGATCGCTTTGCCGGAGCTCACCGTGACGTAAGGGTCTGTGCCGTTGTGCACCACGGCGATCCGAGGGCCCCTCACCCCGAGCTGGTGCAGCTCGGTGCGCGTGGCGCGCGAGACGGTGACGTACTGGCTGCGCCGGTACAGCAACGGCGCGAGGCGACGTTCGATCCACCAGCCGACCCGGCCGGGAAGTCCCGGATAGACGACCGGCCACTGTTCGCGATGGACGTGGTGGACGAGCACGATCACGGGTCGACGAGTGACGAGGCGGGAGAAGAACGGCAGTCCGTTCTGCACGTCGATCACGATGTCGGGATGGCCCAGCTCACCACGTCTGAGCGACCGCATGCCCGACGGGTACACGGACAGCTTCGATCCCCGACGGACGTAACGGATCCCGTCCACGACCTCGTCCGGCGGTGCCGCCGCGTGCGCGGCGCAGAAGACCGTGACCTGGCATCCTCGCTCGACCAGTCCGAGCGCCATCTTCTCCAGATATCTCTCGGCGCCACCCCCCTCAGGGTTGCGGGAGTCGCGCCAGCTCAGGAAGACGACTCTCGCACCAGAAAGGCTTGCCAGATCGTTCACCGGTGGGACGGTACCGGGTCGCGATATCCTCGCCCGCGTGCCCAGCCAGAAGTCGCAGGTGAGCGCTCCTTGGCGGGCCACTCTCGAGCGCTCCATCCGCTTGTTCCGCGAGTTCGGCCATGAGCAGTCCGACCCGGCCCGGTTCTACTCCGCGCTGGCAGCGGACTCGGCCGACCAGCTGGCGCACTACGTCGACCTGCGACGCCCTGGCCATGCTGGACGTGGCGGTGGGCCCGGTTACTTCCGGTTGGCCTTCGAAGCTGCCGGGGCGACCTACTTCGCGCTCGACGCAGACGCGGGCGAGCTCTCCGGGCTCTCCGACGACGCTCGGGGCGTCGTGATCGGCAGTGGCATGCAGCTCCCGTTCCGTACCGGCTGCCTCGATGTCTGCTACTCCTCCAACGTGCTCGAACACGTGGTCGATCCGTGGCGGATGGCGGAGGAGATGGTTCGTGTCGTTCGTCCGGGCGGCACGGTCTTCATCAGCTACACGGTCTGGTTCGGTCCGCACGGCGGTCACGAGACTGCTCCGTGGCACCTGCTCGGGGGAATGCTGGCGCGACGCCGGTACACGCGCAAGGTGGGGCACGAGCCCAAGAACAAGTACGGAGAGTCGCTGTTCGCGGTGACCGTGCGCGATGGCTTGCGCTGGGCGTCGCAGCAGCGTGCGGCCCACGTGGTCGACCTGACGCCGCGCTACAACCCCTGGTGGTCACGATGGCTGCTGCGGGTGCCCGTGGTCCGGGAGGTGATCACGTGGAACTTGGTGATCGTGCTGAAGAAGCGCTGAGCACGCGCGCGGCAGGCGTCACCCGGTTCCGGCTGCTGGCCGTCTGCGCACTGCTGGTCGGTCTCGCCTTCATCCAGGACCCTGGCCTGCTGACCGCGGACACCAAGTTCGACCTGGTCGAGTCGACCGGGTCGGTTCCTCGCGCGGGCACTGAACCTCTGGGATCCGAAGGGCGCGTCTCGGTCAGCTGCAGAACCAGGCCTACGGATACCTCTGGCCGATGGGACCGTTCCACCTCCTCGGCCACCTGCATCGGCCTGCCCGGATGGGCCGTCCAGCGGTCCTGGCTCGCCCTTGTGCTGTGCGTGGCCTTCGTGGGCACCGCGAAGCTGTCACGCGCGCTCGGCGTCCGCTCAGATCTCGCCTGCACCGTCGCCGGTCTGGCCTTCGCACTCTCACCCCGGATGCTCACCACGCTCGGGCCGATCTCGATCGAGGCCTGGCCGAGCGCTCTGGCCCCCTGGGTCCTGCTCCCGCTGGTGCTGGGCGCCACGCGGGGTTCGCCGCGTCGGGCCGCCGCGCTGTCCGCGCTGGCGGTGGCCATGGTGGGTGGGGTCAACGCGGCCGCGACCTTCGCCGTGCTGCCGATGGGCGTCGTCTGGTTGCTGACCCGTACGCCGGGGCCGCGCCGGCGCAGCTTGATGATGTGGTGGCCGCTGTTCACCCTGCTCGGCACCCTGTGGTGGCTGGTCCCGCTGTTCCTGATGGGTGCCTACAGCCCGCCGTTCCTGCGAGTACATCGAGACCACGTCCGGTCACCACCTTCCCGACCGACCTCTTCGACACGCTGCGCGGTACCTCGGACTGGGTGCCCTACGTCGTCGGCCGCATCGCGCGCCGGCAACGACCTGCTGGTCCAGGGCTTCCTGCCGTTCGCCAGCGGCGTCGTGCTGCTGGTCGGGTTCGCCGGGCTGCTGGACCGGCGCAACCCGCACCGGCTGTTCCTGGCCCTGTCCTTGCTGGTCGGCGTGCTGATGGTGACCGCGGGACACATGGGTCCGGTCACGGGCTGGTTCTCCGGTGATTGCGCACGCCTGCTCGACGGCTCGCTGGCCCCGCTGCGCAACGTGCACAAGTTCGACCCGATTCTCCGGCTGCCGCTGGTGCTCGGGCTGGCCCTGGTGCTCGACCGCGTGCGGCGGGCCTCGTCGGACCCGCAGCCGAGTCGGCCGCCTGGAGGCCGAGCCTGCGGGCGCTTCGAACCGGCGGGATCCTGGTCGGCGATGGCGATGATCGCGGTGGCGGCGGCCGCGGCTACCCGGCCTTCGCCGACTCGGATCGCCCCGGCGGACCCGGTCCTGGCCGTGCCGGGGTACTGGCAGCAGACGGCGCGATGGCTCGACGCCCATGAGGGCGACGGCGCCTCGCTCGCTGGTGCCTGGATCGGCCTTCGCCGACTACGTCTGGGGCTCGCCCGAGGACGAGCCGCTGCAGTACCTCGCAGCACCGCGTCGTGGACGGTGCGCAACCAGATCCCGTTGACGCCGCCCGGCAACATCCGGATGCTCGACCGAGATCGAGAAGCGGTTCGCCCAGGGAGCGGGATCGACGGGCTCGACCGACTATCTGCGCCGGGCCGGGCTGCGCTACCTCGTCGTGCGCAACGACCTGCGCCGCGGCCGACGACGTCCCCGACCCGGTGCTCGTCCACCAGGCGCTCGACCGATTCACCGGGCATCGTGCGGGTGCAGACCTTCGGGCCTCAGGTCGGCGGCGGCGCCCACCTGACCGAAGGGCGGCGTGCGCACGGTGATCAACGGCGGATGGCAGGCCTTGCGCCCGGCCGTCGAGATCTATGAGGTGACGTGGAGCCACACGCCGGGATCGCGTGACCACCTCACCGACGACGGTGGTCGGGGGGCCCGAGGACCTGATCGACCTGGCAGATCTCGGGGCGATCGGTCGGTGGCGCGACCGTGCTGGCCAACGACGTTCCCCAGCGGCGGCGCACCGGCCCCCTGGCGAGGGGCAGCTGGTGCTCACCGACGGGCTGCGGACCCGTGAGGCGGGCTTCGCCAGGATCCACGACTGTACTCCGCGATGTTCACGCCCGGTGACGTCCGCCGATCCGGCAACCCGAACCGTGACTACCTGGAGCCGGGACAGGACCGCTGGTCGCTCACGGGTCCGTCTGCAGGGGGCGCGGTCGATCTCGGCGTCCTCGTCCGGCTCGGACTCCAACGCGTCGGTGGCTCTCGCCGGGGTCAGCTGCCGTACGCCGCCGTGGACGGCTCGCCCGAGTCGCAGTGGGTGACTGATCCGGCGCAGATCGAGCGGCCCTGGTGGCAGATCCGGCTCGACCGTCCGACCCGTGTCGCCAGCGTGCAGCTGACCGGGGGAGCGAGTGCCGTCGCGAGTCAGGAGGTCCGGTGGTGACTGACCGGGGCGCGACTCGGACGCGTCGACCTCGGACCTGGTGAGTCGGCTCGGCTCAGGCTCGGCGGCGAGGCGATCCGCCGACTTCGGGTCGAGGCGCCGCAGGACACTCGGGACAGTCGCCTGGCGCTGGCCGAGGTAAGCATCCCGGGGTCGCGTGTGGTGCGTCGGCTGGTGCTGCCCACGACGCCTCGCTCCTGGGGTGACCCGGACCGCATCGTGGTCAGGGCGGACCTCGATGCCCGCGAGGGCTGCGCGAGGGTCGGTGGGGACGTACGGTGCGTCCCGGTCAGCAGCGAGCGAGCGAGGAGCCGACCGCGCGTCCCGATCCCTCACGCTGAGCTCGGCGGGTGCCTACGTCCCCGCCATCCGGGTACGGCCCCGGCCCGGTCGGTCGCTCGCCGATCTGCTGCTCAGCAACCAACCTGTCGGGATCACCGCCTCGTCGACGGCAGTGCCCGACCCGCGTGCCTCTGCCCTGGCCGCGGTGGACAACAACCCCCGGACCACCTGGATCGCCGACACCGCCGACCCCAGGCCGTCGCTGAAGCTGAGCTGGCTGACCACGCGGCGGATCAGCGGGATCGCCGTCTCGGGCTCCGATGACGTAGCGGCGCGGCTGCCTACCGAGGTCAGCCTGATCTCGCCGGGGGTGAAGCGCAAGGTGAAGCTGGACGCCCAGGGGCGCGCGAGCTTCCCGGCCATCACCACCGACCGCCTGCAGATCAGGATCGACCAGGCAGAGACGGTCCGCGGCCTCGACTTCGAGGCTCAGGGCAGTGAGATCGGTGTCGGCATCGGTGAGCTCCGGCTGTCGGGTGTTCCCTATCTCCCGGTCATCCCCTCCACGCAAGAGGTCCAGCGCCCGTGTGGGAGCGGGCCGACCCTGCGCGTTCGGGGCCACCCGTACCCGACCACGGTCCGTGCCTCGGACGCCGAGATCCTGGCGAATCGCGAGGTGCCCGCCACTGTCTGTCGGACCGCGGGCAAGGGACTGAGGTTTCGCGCCGGAGCGAACGATCTGTCGCTGGTCAGCTCGCCGGCGTTCGACCCCGTGAGCCTGGTGCTGAGCCGACCCGGTGCGAGCACGCCCGCCTCCGCCGTGGCCGAGGCAGATGCCCAGCACACCGATTCGACCCATCTGCGCTTGCAGCCGCATGCGGGTGACGTCGTCGTCTCCGTGCCGCAGAACGAGAACCCCGGATGGACGGCCAGCCAGGGCAGGCATCGGCTCGACTCCTCTGGTCGTCGACGGGTGGCAGCAGGCGTGGCTGGTGCCGCCGGCCGGCGAAGGTGGCTCTGCGGGCCCGATCACGGCGCGCTTCACCCCGAACACGCTCTACCAGCTCGGGCTCGGTGGGGGACTGCTCGCGTTACTCGCTCTGGTGGTGTGCGTGGCGCTCCTGCTTCGTCGACCCGGGAAGCAGGACGCGCCGTCCCTCGTCGCTCGTGGAGGCTCGGCCCTGACGCTGGGCCTGGTCACCCTGGTCGCGGTTGGCTTCGTGGCCGGATGGCAGGGCCTGCTGATCGCGGGCGTCGCCCTGTTCGGGTCGGCGTACCTGCAGGACCGGCGGCCCGACGTGGCCCCGTGGGTGCTGGCCGCGCCCTGCCTCGTGGTCGGCCTCGCCTTCTTCGCCCAACCCTGGGCGAACACCGGGGGATGGGCCGGTAGCCACGCTTGGACCGCCTACCTGATGCTGGTGCCCTTGGTCTGCGTGCTCGGGTCCGCTGCTCGGGGACGGCCGAGATTCTTGAGTCGCATCGCCGGGCCCTCGACGAGGCGGTAGGACGCTTCGGCAGCGAGCAGGCTGAGCACCAGGCAGAGCGCCCAGATAAGGAACAGGCGACCCTGGAACAGGGACCACCCGGTGAACCACATCACGAAGTGCAGGATCGGCAGGTGCAGGCAGAAGACGCCGTAGGAGATGAATCCCAGGTGTCGCGCCGACGGCAACGAGAGCAACCGCGTGTACGTGTGGGTTGGGTCGGCGAAGATGCCGGTGAGCACCAGCAGACCGCCCACCAGTGCATAGCAGATGTTCTTGGTCAAGGACTCGCCCGGTGTCGGCGCGGACAGCATCGAGGGTCCGGCCAGGGGCGTGGCCACGACGAGGACCAGGCCGGCGACCACCGCCCAGACGCAGCCCGGTTGACGCGCGACGGAGACGATCGGGGTGGTCAGGCGTTCCCAGAGCCCCCGCTCGTGCAGCTCGTGGACCAGCGCCAAGAAGATGCCGACGGCGAACCATGAGAGATAGCCCGGCAGCCACTGATCGGGCTCGCCCGTAGAGGTGCGCTCAACCAGGTGTGCGCCCGACAGGTGCCACCACACGGTGACGGCGGTCAGCGCCAGCAGCACCCCGACGACCCGGGTGGGGCTAGCCGTCGACGCCGCCCCACAGCGACCAACATCAGTAGCGGCAGCACCAGGTAGAACGTGACCTCCACAGCCAGGCTCCACATCTGGGTGAGGCCATCGGGCAGCGAGGCGTCGAAGAACGTGTTGGTCATGCTCAGCGTCCGGACCCATCCGAGGAAGTTGAGATCGCGCTTCTGGACAACGAACGCGAGCGCGAGCGCCACGGTGACCAGGTAGAGCGGCATGATCCGCAGGAACCTCTTCCACAGGTACCGCCCGACACCGGGCGCGCCGAGCCCACCGGCGGCACGTGAGAAGTGCGGGCGGGCCAACAGGAACCCTGAGAGGACGAAGAAGATCGCCACTCCGATGTCCATCCGCGCCAGCACGGTGCCGAGGACACCACGGCCGGTATACGCACCGGCCCAGAACGCCGCGTGCGTGGTCAGTACGGCCAGCGCGCCCAGCGCTCGCATGGTGTCGAGCACCGGGAAGTCATGACGCAGCAGCGTCCGCTCGGGGGACGCGACGACGTCGACGGGCGGGAGCCGCGCCTGTGGCCGAACGCTCACAACAAACCTCCGGGAACGGGTTGACCTACTTCGACAGTGTCCACGCACAACCCGGGATCGGACCCGGCCGAGATCGTCACTGACCCGATGGAGCCGGTGACGTGAAGGTACAGGCTGTGCAGGCCCTTGTGCAGCCTCGCGTGGAACACCTGGCCGCTCGCCGTGATGCGAGCCGCTGGTGAGCCACCGGACAGGTAGCCGATGCGGATCCACCAGTCGTAACCAGCAGTGCTGTGTCGCATCGGGATCTGCTGGTTCCCCCTGATGTTCCAACCGCAGGATCCGTCGGGACCTCGTCGACTGGTGGTCGTCGTGTCGATCAGGGCTCGTTGGGCGAACCCGTCCCCGTCAAGCACCACCAAGTCCTCCGTGACCCGCGGAAAGCGCACCGCCTTGTTGAACAGCGGCACCAGGATGCTCGTCCTGTTCTTCCCCACGGAGAATCGGGTTATCACGTCCGGGGGCACTGACTGGTCGGCAAGGTCGATGCGACCATTCCCGGCCAACGAGTCGCGTGCGGCGCGCACGTAGTGCTCGCTGGGGTTGTCGTCGTGCCAGATCCGCGCATAGGTGATGCTGCTGAACGTGCCGCCCACGCACCGCGACTGCGACGAGCACCGCCAGTGCACCACGCAGGCGACCACCGACGGCAGGCGAGATCGACGAAGCCTCGGGGCGCGTAACGCTGGGCTCGGGTGAGCCACGGAGCGTCATCGTGCCCACCCCGAGGCAGAAGACCAGGATCGGCATCACGTCGGTGAGGTATCGGTACTCCAGGCCGGCCAGGTCACTGAGCAAGGCGGCTCGGGTGGTGAGCAGCAGCAGGTACGTGGCGAACGCGTAGAGCCCGAGGAGCACCCAGGCCCGGCCGGTGCGCCGGCGCCCGACGAGGATGACGAGAAGGGCCAAGGCGAGCAGGACCCACGACAGGCTCAAGGCGAACTGTGGCGGGTTGGCCAGGGCCGTCGGCGGGCTCCTGGTGTCCCACCGCCATGGACCGCCCACCAGCCCGACGGGCAGCACCCGTCCGAGCATCGTGCCGGCAAGCGGCGCGGGCTGGTCCAGGCCCACGGTGCCGGTGATCTGGGGCACCTGAGTCGTGTAGTAGACGAGGAACACCAGCCCGATCACGACGAGCGCGCTGAGCACCCGCCATCGCTCACGCACCGTCGAGACCAGCCGATGTTTCAGGGTTCCTGAGCTGAACCAGGCCATCAGCACGTAGACGAGAACGCCGAAGAGCAGCACCGTCTTGACGTAGCTCAGCAGGCCGAATGCCAGCGCCGCGAAAAGAAGCACGAGCCAACGCCGACGACCGGTGGCCAGGTAGCGGACCCAGGCGGTGATCGCGACGAAGCAGGTGATCTGCAGCGGGAGCGCGTTCAGCGCCGCGGCCCACCACATCGTCGCGGGCAGGGTGATCGCGCTGGACAGGTAGAGCGCAAGGGGGAACAGAGCCCGGCGGCGCACCCCGAAGAGACTGAAGAGCATCCAGGCGCACGCGATGCTGGCGAACAGCTGCATGAGCAGGGTCAACGATGCGGCCAGGGGCCAGTCCAGGCTTCCGCCGTGCGGCGACCAGCCAGGCGAACAGTCGACCCACCGGCATGAACTGGCTGTCGAAAGGATGGAAGAGGTACGACGGATCGAGGTCCGAGCCGGCGGCGTCGTGCAGCAGGAGGAAGTCATCGGTGAAGAACCAGGACGGGTAGAGAGCCCATGCGCGGAATGCGACCTGCGTCAGAACGAGCAGTGTGGCCGCCCCGATCACGAGTTGTCGGCGAAGGGTCGGAGCGTCCACAGCCGGACTATTTCACGCGTTCCGGGCGTCCCGACCCGATTTCCGTACCGTTTGGTAACAAAGACGGTCGTGTTACCTCCGAGCGGTCCCCGGTTGCGCTACGGTTCGGCGACCAAGTTCTGGGAGGGACTCGATGCGCAAGTTCATACCTGTTCTGTTCGGGCTCGGCGGGTTCCTGCTGATCGCCGGGCTGGTGGCCTTGGTCTATGCGCCGGGAGCGGTGAAGAAGACCCCGCTGGACGTGAACTCGACGACCAGGCTGTCGGGTGAGGCGGCCAGGCTCGACACAGCCTCTGGGGCATTCGTGTCCAAGCCGATCAAGGCTGAGAGCATCACGAAGGTCGACTCCAAGGCCTCCGACTCCGCGACGGCGATCTTCACCAGCTCCAGCTGCGTCGTGTTCAACACGGGCAACGTCCCCTCCTGCGTCGACGGGAAGGACCCACGACTGCTGACTGCGAGCACCGACGTCTTCGCGAGCGACCGCAAGACCGCCTTGGCGACGACCTCCTCGAAGCTGCCGGCGGACGCCGTGAAGCACGAGGGCCTGATCAACAAGTGGCCCTTCGGTGCCCAGAAGAAGACCTATCCCTTCTGGGACGGCACCATCAGCAAGGCGGTGCCGGCGACGTACGAGCGGACCCAGAAGCTGGACGGGCTCTCCACCTACGTCTACAAGGTGACCATCGATGCGGCGCCGATCCAGGTCGCCGAGGGCGTCCCCGGGACCTACGACGACGCCAAGGAGATCTACGTCGATCCCAAGACCGGCTCGATCATCAACCAGAGCGAGAAGCAGCAGCGTTCCTTGGCCGACGGCACCAAGGCCCTGGATCTCCAGGTGGCCTTCACCGGCAAGCAGGTCAAGTCCAACGTCGACGACGCGAAGGCCAACATCAGCAAGCTCAACCTGATCACGAAGCTCGTCCCGATCGTCGGGATCGTCGGAGGGATCGTCGCCATCCTGATCGGAGTGCTTCTGCTGTCCCGGTCGGGCAAGCACACCAAGGCCTGATGGAGAGCGGGCCTGCCTAGCCCAGGTGCGCGACGTAGATCGCGGTGCCCGGGGTGAGCAGGCCACGCACCCGGCTCCAGCCGCCCCAGTCCCGGTCGTGGTCCCCGGGCCACTGCGGCTCGGCGATGTCGTCGAGCACGAAGCCGCACGCGGCCAGGGCACGCACCCAGTCGCCGATGGTGCGGTGGTGCTCGACGTAGGCGACCTCGTTCGTGGCGTCGTTCACCTCGACGTAGGGCCTGCGGTCCCAGTACGACGAGTCGGCCGTGAGGCCGGCCTCGGACGGGTCGTCGGGGAACATCCATCGGGTCGGGTGCGTGATCGAGAAGACGAACCGGCCACCGGGCACCAGCACCCGGGCCGCCTCGGCCACGATCACCGACTCGTCGGCGACGAACTGCAGGGCGCCGAAGGCGGAGAAGACCACCTCGAAGGAGTCCGCGCCGAACGGCAGCCGGGTGCCGGTGGCGAGCACGGTCGGCACCGGCTGTTGGGTCTCCTCGTCGATCCGGCGGCTGTGCTGGAGCTGGCGGTGGGACAGGTCCAGCCCGATCGGACGGCCACCGTGGGCCAGCACCCAGCGTGAGCACTGGCCAGCGCCGCTGCCGATCTCCAGCACCCGTCGACCCGTGACGTCGCCCAGCAGCCGCACGTCGTCCTCCCGCACGCCCTCGGGACCCCACACGAAACCGGTGTCGCCGAGGAACAGACCGTGCGTGTGCTGGTACTCGTCGGCGTAGCGGTCCCACTCGCCGCGGTTGGCCCGGTCGGTCTCGACCTGATCGACCGCGCGACGCTCGGGACGGACCGGGAACTCCACCTGCGCAACATAGTCCGGTGCGGTAGGCGACGATGAATCCATGAGCTCTGATGGATCCGGGACGAGCGCACCGGTCCGCGAGGCGAGCACCACCTACCGCTACCTCCGACTGGCGCTGGTGGTGCTGGTGGTGCTCCTGGCGGCGGCGGTGCTGATCGAGTGGTGGCACACCGGGCGCACCTGCTTCCAGGCCTCGATCAGCGCCTACTACTACACGCCGGCCCGCCCGGTCCTCGTCGGTGTCCTGGTCGGCGTCGGGGTGTGCCTGGTGGCGTTGAAGGGGGCCGACGAGCGGGAGGACGTCCTGCTCAACGTCGCGGGCATGCTCGCCCCCGTCGTCGCTTTCGTGCCCACTCCGGACATCGGTACCTGCAGCTCGGTCGCCGTGCCGTCGACTGACACGGTGGCGTCGGTGGACAACAACGTCGAGGCGCTCCTGGTCGCCGGAGCACTCGGCGTGCTGCTCACCGTGCTGGCCGTGCTCCGCAACCCGGCCCGTCGCCGGGCCCACGTGTGGGGGACCGCCGCGAGCGTGCTGATCCTGCTCGGCGGGATCGGCTGGTTCGCCCTCGACCGGGGTGGTTTCCGCGGCGCTGCGCACTACACGGCCGCGACCGGGTTGTTCATCCTGTTCGTGGTGGTGGTGTGGCTCAGTGCCCGCGGTCGGGAGAGCCGGCGTCGCCCGGGTGGACGGCGCGGGCCGACGCTCGGGGTGCGTACGTCGTACGCCGTGGTGGCCGCCGTGATGGTGCTGGTCCCGGCCGCGATGTACCTCTACTCCCGTCAGCACAGGTGGGACCACCTGCTGCTGGGGGTGGAGACGGTGCTGATCGTCTCGTTCGCGGTGTTCTGGCTCTTGCAGACCCGCGAGCTGGGCGGGGAGAGCAGCAGGTGACAACCTGGCGGCGTGAGCGCGAGCGTCGGGGCCGCCGATCGTCCCGGCAGCTGGCTGGTCCGGCTCGACGACATGGACCAGTCCCACGTGGACCTCGACGACCCGACCCGGTTGGTGTTCGACTACGTACGCCGGATCGGTGACCTGCTCGACGCCGCGGCCCCGCCGGGAGTGACGCTGAGGGTGCTGCACCTGGGGGGAGCGGGACTGACCCTGCCGCGCTACGTCGCCGCGACCCGTCCCGGCTCACGTCAGGTCGTGCTGGAGCCGGACACCGCCCTGACCGAGCTGGTCCGCGACCGGCTGCCCCTGCCCCGGCGCAGCGGCATCAGCGTGCGGCCGGAGGACGGGCGTACCGGGTTGGTCGGGTTGCGTGACGGCTGGGCCGAGGCCGTGGTGGTCGACGCGTTCGCCGGTGCCGAGGTGCCGTCCGACCTGGTGACGGTGCCGGCCTGGCAGGAGCTCGCCCGGGTCCGTGCCGCCGGTGCACCGGTGGTGCTCAACCTGACGGACCGGGCGCCCTTCGCCCAGACCAGGGACGTCGTCGCCTCGATGCGCGAGGTCCTCGGTGCCGTTGTCGTGGGCGTCGAGTCGGCGACCTGGCGGGCCCGACGACCCGGCAACCTGCTGCTGGTCGCGGGATTGCGACCCCCGGCGTCGAGTCCTCGCACGTACCGCTGGCTGACCGGGGACGCGCTCACGAGCAGCCTCGGCGGAGGTACCCCGCTCCAGGACGCGCACTGACCGTTCCGGCCGTGGTGGTGCCGGCTCGGCGTCTTCCGGATCAGGTGAGGT